>NZ_JBIVPH010000001.1:0-1404026 GCF_044754545.1 Streptomyces sp. NPDC093071
CGATGTGCTCGATGTCGACCGGGCACTGCTCGACGCAGGCGCCGCAGGTGGTGCAGGACCACAGGACGTCGGGGTCGATGACGCCGTTCTCCTCGACCGTGCCGATCAGCGGGCGCTGGACCTCCTTCGGTATCTCTTCCCCGGCCAGCAGGTACGGCGCCTTGGCGTGCGCGTGGTCACGCAGCGACATGATCAGGAGCTTGGGGGAGAGGGGCTTGCCGGTGTTCCAGGCGGGGCACTGCGACTGGCAGCGGCCGCACTCGGTGCAGGTGGAGAAGTCCAGCAGGCCCTTCCAGGAGAACTGCTCGACCTGGGAGACGCCGAAGACGGCGTCCTCGGCCGGGTCCTCCCAGTCGATCTCCTTGCCGGCGGTGGTCATCGGCTGGAGCGCGCCGAGGGCGGTGGAGCCGTCGGCCTTGCGCTTGAACCAGATGTTCGGGAAGGCCAGGAAGCGGTGCCAGGCCACACCCATGTTGGTGTTGAGCGACACCGTGATCATCCAGATCATGGTGGTGCTCAGCTTGATCATGGCGAAGAAGTAGACGAGCGTCTGGAGCGTGCCGACGCTCAGGCCCTTGAAGGCCAGGACGAGCGGGTACGAGGCGAAGTACGCGGCCTCGTAGTGCTCGACGTGGTGGATCGCGCCCTCCAGGCCGCGCAGCACGTAGATCGCCAGGCCGATGGTGAGGATGACGTACTCGACGAAGTACGCCTGGCCCGCCTTGGAGCCGGCGAAGCGCGATTTGCGGCCGAGTCGGGAAGGCAGGCTCAGCAGCCGGATGGCCATCAGCGTGGCGATGCCGAGGATCGTCATCGTGCCGATGAACTCGATGTACAGCTCGTACGGCAGGAAGCCGCCGATCACCGGCAGCGTCCAGTCGGCCTGGAACAGCTGGCCGTACGCGGTGACGATCGTCGGCGGCAGGGTCAGGAAGCCGACCGCGACGAACCAGTGGGCGAAGCCGACGATGCCCCAGCGGTTCATGCGCGTGTGGCCGAGGAACTCCCTGACCAGGGTGACGCTGCGCTGGTACGGGTTGTCGGTACGGGTTCCGGCCGGGACGGGCTGGCCGAGCTTGAAGTACCGGACGAACTGGCCGATGGCGCGGGCCAGCAGGGCAACGCCGACCACGGTCAGCGTCAGCGACACAATGATCGCGGCGAGTTGCATGAGCGGAACACCTTCTCACTCGTACGCGCCCGGCCTGCCGGGGTCCAGAGGGACCCGGCAGGCCGGAAGCGCGGGATCGTACGGATCAGCCCTTGCGGGTCTTGACCTCTTCGGTCAGCTGCGGGACGACCTCGAAGAGGTCGCCCACCACGCCGTAGTCGACGAGCTCGAAGATCGGCGCCTCGGCGTCCTTGTTGATCGCGACGATCGTCTTCGAGGTCTGCATTCCCGCGCGGTGCTGGATCGCGCCGGAGATGCCGGACGCGATGTACAGCTGCGGCGAGACCGACTTGCCGGTCTGGCCGACCTGGTTGGCGTGCGGGTACCAGCCGGCGTCCACCGCGGCGCGGGAGGCGCCGACGGCCGCGCCGAGCGAGTCGGCGAGGGCCTCGATGACGGCGAAGTTCTCGGCGCCGTTGACGCCGCGGCCGCCGGAGACCACGATCGCGGCCTCGGTCAGCTCCGGGCGGCCGGTCGACTCGCGCGGGGTGCGCGAGGTGACCTTGGTGCCGGTGGCCAGGGCGCCGAAGGAGACCGACAGGGCCTCGACGGTGCCGGCGGCCGGGGCGGCCTCGACGGGGGCCGAGTTCGGCTTGACCGTGATGACCGGGGTGCCCTTGGAGACGCGGGACTTGGTGGTGAAGGAGGCGGCGAACACGGCCTGCGTCGCCACCGGGCCCTCGTCACCGGCCTCCAGGTCCACGGCGTCGGTGATGACGCCGGAGCCGATGCGGACCGCGAGACGGGCCGCGATCTCCTTGGCCTCGGCCGAGGAGGGGACCAGGACGGCGGCCGGGGAGACCGCTTCGTAGGCGGCCTGGAGGGCGTCGACCTTGGGGACGACGAGGTACTCGGCGAACTCGGGCGCGTCGGCGGTCAGGACCTTGACCGCGCCGTGCTCGGCGAGGGCCGGGGCGGTGTCGGCGGCGCCGTTGCCGAGCGCGACGGCGACCGGGTCGCCGAGGCGGCGGGCGAGCGTCAGCAGCTCCAGGGTGGGCTTGCGGACGGCTCCGTCGACGTGGTCGACGTAGACGAGGATCTCAGCCATGGGGATTCAACTCCTGTAAATGTGGACGGGCTTCTTCTTCGCGAGGCGGCGTCCTAGATGAACTTCTGGCTCGCGAGGAACTCGGCGAGCTGCTTGCCGCCCTCGCCCTCGTCCTTGACGATCGTGCCGGCCGTGCGGGCCGGACGCTCGGCGGCGGAGTCGACCGCGGTCCACGCGCCCTCCAGGCCGACCTCCTCGGCCTCCAGGTCGAGGTCGGAGAGGTCCAGGGACTCCACCGGCTTCTTCTTGGCGGCCATGATGCCCTTGAAGGACGGGTAGCGCGCCTCGCCCGACTGGTCCGTCACGGAGACGACGGCCGGCAGGGAGGCCTCCAGCTGCTCGGAGGCGGCGTCGCCGTCACGACGGCCCTTCACGACGCCGTCCTCGATCGAGACCTCGGAGAGCAGCGTGACCTGCGGGACGCCCAGGCGCTCGGCCAGGATCGCGGGCAGGACGCCCATGACGCCGTCGGTGGAGGCCATGCCGGCGATGACCACGTCGTAACCGGTCTTCTCGATCGCCTTGGCGAGCACCAGCGAGGTGCCCATGACGTCGGAGCCGTGCAGGTCGTCGTCCTCGACGTGGACGGCCTTGTCGGCGCCCATGGACAGCGCCTTGCGCAGCGCGTCCTTGGCGTCCTCGGGGCCGACCGTGAGCACGGTGACCTCGGCGTCGTCCGCCTCTTCCGCGATCTGCAGGGCCTGCTCGACCGCGTACTCGTCGAGCTCCGACAGCAGGCCGTCGACGTCGTCGCGGTCCACCGTCAGGTCATCGGCGAAGTGCCGGTCGCCGGTGGCGTCGGGCACGTACTTCACACAGACAACGATGTTCACCATGGGAGTGCTCCTGTTTCTCCGTACCGGCCCTCGTCCGGGCCGTTTGTCCGTTCTGTGCGCTCGCCGTCGTCAGGCGTCGAGCCCGCCGCGCTTGACCAACTGGGCGGCGATCACGTTCTTCTGGATCTCGTTGGTGCCCTCGCCGACGATCATGAGCGGGGCATCCCGGAAGTAGCGCTCGACGTCGAACTCGGTCGAGTAGCCGTAACCGCCATGGATGCGGACGGCGTTGAGCGCGATCTGCATACCGGCCTCGGAGGCGAACAGCTTGGCCATCCCGGCCTCCATGTCCACGCGCCGGCCGGCCTCGGCCTCGCGGGCGGCGTACAGGGTGAGCTGGCGGGCCGCGGTGAGCTGTGTGGCCATGTCGGCGAGGTAGTGGCCGATGGCCTGGTGCTGCCAGATGGGCTTTCCGAAGGACTCGCGCTCCTGGGCGTAGGCGAGGGAGTCCTCCAGGGCCGCCCGGCCGACACCGAGGGCACGGGCCGCGACCTGGAGGCGGCCGGTCTCCAGGCCCTTCATCATCTGGGCGAAGCCCTTGCCTTCGACGCCGCCGAGGACCGCGTCGGCCGGGGCACGGTAGTCGTCGAAGGCGAGCTCGCAGGTCTCCACGCCCTTGTAGCCCAGCTTGGGCAGGTCACGGGAGACCGTGAGTCCAGGGCCGTGCTCGGCGAGCAGGATCGAGATGCCCTTGTGCCCCGGTGTCGCGTCGGGATCGGTCTTGCACATCAGGGCGATCAGGCCGGCCCGACGGGAGTTGGTGATCCAGGTCTTGGAGCCGTTGACGACGTAGCCGTCGTCGTCCTTGCGGGCGACGGTGCGCATGGCCTGGAGATCGGAGCCGCCGCCCGGTTCGGTGAGGGCCATGGTCGCCCGCATCTCGCCGGTCGCCATCCGGGGCAGGTAGCGGCGCTTCTGTTCCTCGGTGCCGAAGTGCACGAGGAGCTTCGCGACGACGGTGTGGCTTCCCATGGCGCCGGCCAGGCTCATCCATCCGCGGGAGAGCTCCTCGGTGACCAGGACGTAACAGGGCATGGAGACGGGGTTCCCGCCGTACTCCTCGGGGACGGCGAGCCCGTAGATGCCGAGCTTCTTCATCTGCTCGATCAGGGCCTCGGGATAGGTGTTGGCGTGTTCGAGCTCCTGGACGACGGGCTTCACCTCCTTGTCGACGAAGTCGCGCACGGTCTTGACGACGAACTGCTCGTCCTCGGAGAGGGCGTCCAGGGTGCTCACGGTGTACTCCTCGTGGTTCGGGTGGTTCGGTGTCGCGGGGCGGGACCGCACGGGGGTCGGGCGGGTCAGACGACGCCGTCGGCCCGCAGGGCCTCGATCCGGGCCGGCGAGCAGCCCAGTTCGATGAGGACCCGTTCGGTGTGCTCGCCCACGGAGGGCACGGGGTCCATGCGCGGGGCGATTCCCGCCAGGTCAGCCGGTGGACGGAGGGCCGGTACGACGCCGCCGGGGACGGCGACGTCCTGCCAGCGGTCGCGGGCCGCGAGCACGGGGTGCTCGACGAACTCCCGTACGTCGTTGATCCCGGCGTTGGCTATTCCGGCCGCGTCCAGAAGTGCCGTCAGCTCGTCGGCGGTGGAGCGCAGGGAGCGTTCGGCGATGATCGCGTCGAGGGCGTCGCGGTGGGCGACGCGAGCCGGCCCGGTGGCGAACCGGGGGTCGTCGACGAGTCCGGGCCGGTCGAGGACCCGGAAGCAGAACGCCGTCCACTCGCGTTCGTTCTGGACGGAGAGCAGGATCCGCTTCCCGTCGGCGGTGGCGAACGCGCCGTAGGGGGCGATGGTCGCGTGCCCGGTGCCGACCCGCGGGGGCTGGACTCCTCCGTGACGGGTGTAGTGGGCGGGCTGGCTCATCCACTCCGCGAGGGCTTCGAAGAGGGAGACCTCGACCGCGCGTGCGACGCCGGTGGTGGCCCGTGCGTAGAGGGCGGTGAGGATGCCGGAGTAGGCGTACGTCCCGGCGGCGATGTCGGCGATCGACACTCCGGTCCGCGCGGTCTCCTCGGGGGTTCCGGTCAGCGAGACGAGGCCGGTCTGGCACTGGACGAGCAGGTCGTAAGCCTTGCGGTCGGCCCAGGGACCGGTGGAGCCGTAGCCGGTGACGGTGCACGGGATCAGCGACGGGTGCCGGCGCGTGAGCGCGTCCGCGTCGAGGTCCAGGCGGGCCGCCGCGCCGGGAGCGAGGTTCTGCACGAAGACGTCGGCGCGGGCGAGGAGTTCTTCCAGGAGTTCCCGTCCGGCGGACGTCTTGAGGTCGAGAGTCACCGACTCCTTGGAGCGGTTGAGCCAGACGAAGTAGCTGGACTGGCCGTGCACGGTGGTGTCGTAGCGGCGGGCGAAGTCGCCCTCGCCGGGGCGCTCCACCTTGATCACCCTGGCTCCGAGGTCGGCGAGCTGGCGGGTGGCGAAGGGAGCCGCCACCGCCTGTTCGACGCTGACGACGGTGACGCCGGAGAGGGGGAGCGCGGTCATGGTTCGACCTCCTGGGACGTGCGTGGTGCGGGAGGGGGCGGGTCGTCGGTGGACCTCCCGAAGGGGCCACGCGAGGTCCACCGACGCCGAGGACGAGTGCGGGCGTCCTCGGGCCGCCCATGCGTCCCTGCGGAGCGGACACATGCCGGGAACCCTCATTCCGGCAGCAGATCCATCATGAATGGTCATGGGACATCGCGTGAAATACTGTTTTCTGATGGCTCCATACGCGCTGCGGATGGTGCGGGGCGATGGCCGAGGACGGCGGAGACACATGGACCTCAAACAGCTCAGAGCGCTCGTCACGGTGGCCGAGGCGGGGAGCGTGACACGCGCGGCAGAGCTGCTCCATCTGGTCCAGCCGGCGGTCACCCGGCAGATCCGGACGCTGGAGCAGGAGCTCGGCGTCACCCTGTTCGAGCGCACCAGGCAGGGCATGCAGCCCACCGCCGCCGGTACGACGATGGTGGAGCGGGCCCGCCGGGCGCTGAACGAGCTGGAACGCGCCCGCGCGGAGATCCGGCCGGCGGCGGGCGTGGTCACGGGCATCGTGACGGTGGGGCTGCTCGACAGCGCGACCGGTCTGCTCGCCGAACCGCTGGCCTCCGCCGTCCTGCGCGATCATCCCGGGATCGATCTGCGGTTGCTCACCGCGTACTCCGGCCATCTCCAGCAGTGGCTGGACGACGGCGACCTGGATCTGACGCTGTTGTACAACCTCGCCAGCACTCCGTCGCTCAACGCCGAACCGCTGGTGCGTGAGCGGCTGTGGGCGGTCGCGCCGGCCTCGGCCGGATTGCGGGCGGACCGGCCGGTGCCGTTGCGCGAGGCGGTCGCCCATCCGTTGGTCGTGCCCGCTCCGGGACACGGGCTGCGCTCCGTGATCGACACGGCCGCGACACAGGCCCGCGTGGAGATGAACCTGGTCGTGCAGACCAACTCGATGCACGTGCAGAAGCAGCTGGTGCGTGCCGGTCACGGCTGGACGATCCTCCCGGGCGTCGGGATCGCGGAGGACGTCGCCGACGGCTCCCTGAGCGCGGCCCCGCTGTGCGATCCCGAGGTGTGGCGCTCGATCGTGCTCGGCACTCCGAGAGCGGGTCGCGTCTCCCCCGCGACACGGGCGGTGGCCTCGGAACTGACCGACAGGATCCGTTCGGCCGTGCGCGAGGGCCGGTGGCCGTCCGCCGAGCTGCAGGACAGGGCCGTGAAGGACGTCTGACGTCCTACGACGGCGGGCATGGGGACCGCCGGGTCCCGCCATGTCCCTCCGACATGTTCCCATCACAGTTTTCTATTATCTGTCGACAGCTATCAGTGAGCATGATGTGCCTTTCGAGCAAGTCGTTGAGGAGAGGCCATGCAGATCACGCCCGGCAGGCTGGGCCCGTACGTGGAATCCTGGCGCCCCGAAGCCGTCACCGACGAGGACGTCCTGTCCCCCGCTCCGGTCGCCGCGCTCTCGGCGGTCCTCGACCGGCCGGAGCCGGTCGCCGTGACCGGCGACCCCCTTCCTCCGCTCTGGCACTGGCTGTACTTCCTCCGGTGGCCCGCGCAGCGGGACCTCGGTTCCGACGGGCATCCGCTGAACGGCCGTTTCCTCCCTCCGATCCCCGACCGTCAGCGGATGTTCGCCGGTGGTCGCTGCTCGGTGAACCGACCGCTGATCGTCGGCGAGCCGGCCCGGCGCGTCAGCAGCCTGGGCCCGGTGACGACCAAGCGGGGCTCCAGCGGGGAACTGCTCTTCGTGACCGTGCGCACCGAGTACCTCCAGCGGGACACGACGTGCCTGGTGGAGGAACAGGACCTCGTCTACCGGTCGGGGCGGAGCGCCGCACAGCACCCCGCGGAGCTCGACACGGCCACGGCTGCGCAGTCGGATGAGGCCTGGCGGATCCCGCTGGAGACGGATCCCAGGATGCTCTTCCGGTTCAGCGCGCTGACCGCGAACGCGCACCGCATCCACTACGACGCGCCGTATGCCACCGGTGAGGAGGGCTTCCCCGGTCTCGTCGTCCACGGTCCCCTCCTGGTGCTCGCGATGCTGGAACTGGTACGCCGGGGCTCCCCCGACCGGCTCGTCCGCTCGCTGTCCTACCGGCTGCGACGCCCCGCGTTCGTGGGTGAGCGCCTGCTCGCGTCGGGAACGCCCGAGGCACAGGGATCCGCCCTCCGCATCGCGAGCCATCGCGAGGAGCGCCACGCCACGGCGGAGGTGACGTTCGCGTGAGCCGTCCACTGACCGCAGGCCGCCTGCAGGCGGCCCGCAGCTTCCTGTTCGTGCCCGGGGACCGGCCGGACCGGTTCGACAAGGCCGTCGCCACCGGAGCGGACGTGGTGATCCTCGACCTGGAGGACGCGGTCGCCGCCCCGGACAAAGACCGGGCGCGCGAACACGTGGCCGCCTGGCTGGGCGCGGGGAACAGCGCCGTGGTCCGGATCAACGCGCCGGGCACGCCGTGGTGCGACGACGACCTGGCCGTGGCGACCGGCTTCGGAGCGCCGGTGATGGTCCCGAAGTCCGATGACCCGGCCGTGCTCGCGGACGTCGCCCGCCGTACCGCCGGAAAGTCCTTCCTGATCCCGCTGGTGGAGACCGCGGCGGGGATCGAGCGGGCCGTGGAGGTCTGTTCCACCGGCGGCGCGGTACGGGTCGCCCTCGGCAACGTCGACCTCGCCGGGCAGCTCGGGATCGCCCACGACGACCACGTGGCGCTGACGTACGCCCGCTCCCGGCTGGTCTCGGCGTCCGCGGCGGTCGGCCTGTGCGCCCCGATCGACGGGGTCACGACCGCGGTGAAGGACCTCGCCGCCCTGGCCGCCGACGTCGCGCACGCGCGCCGACTCGGCTTCACGGGGAAGCTGTGCATCCACCCCGGGCAGGTCGCCGTCGTGGCGGAGCGGTTCGCACCGACCGAGAGCGAGCGGGAGTGGGCCCGGTCCGTGGTGGCCGCAGGCGACTCGGTGACGGTGGTGGACGGACACATGGTCGACAAGCCGGTCCTAGAACGCGCCCGCCGGATCCTCTGCTCGGACTGACCGGCCCCACACTGACGGTCCGTTCCACCGGTCCCGGGGCCGGTGGAACGGATCGTCGCACTGAGCGTGTCCCGTCATGGGGGCCGGAGCCGTCGCAACGCGATCCGCCCCGGAGGCGCGGCACGCGGAGCGGCCGGTGTCTCCGGGGCGGACCGCCGGGTCATCGGCCCGTGGCCGCCTCACGAAGGGCGGGAAGCAGCTCGGTCTCCGCGAACCGGAAGAAGCCCTGCGGATCCTTGTCCACACCGATCTGGGAGATCGCCACGTCGGTGAAGCCGGCTTCCCAGAACGTCCTCGCTGCGGCGACGATCGGCTCCACTGCGGCACCGCAAGGGATGCCGCCGGCAACGTCGTCGGGCTGTACGCCCCGGGCGGCCGCGGCGAAAGCGGCCGGGCTGCGCAGTTCGGTATTGAGCTTCCAGCCGCCGGCGAACCAGCGCATCTTCTCCCACGCCCGCTGGACGGCGGCGTCGCGGTCGGTGTCCCATGCGACCGCGATCTGGCCGATCTTGCGCTGCCCGGTTTCGCGTGCGACCGAGTCCCACTCGGGACAGAACCACGCTTTGGGCTCGATGGCGATCATCGCATCGGAGGCAGGTGCAAAACGGTGGATGGACCGTTCTCCGGAGATCGCGGTGGCGATCGGCACTCGCCGCTGCGGCAGGTCCCACAGTTTCGCCGAGTCGACCTGGTAGTGCTTCCCCGTGAAGTTGACCAGGTCGCCGTCGAGAAGTGACCGGATGATCTCCAAAGCCTCCGACAGCATCTCGTGCCGTACCGTGACCGACGGCCAGCCGGCCCCGACCACGTGCTCGTTGAGGTTCTCGCCGGACCCCAGGCCGAGGGTGAACCGGTCGCCGGAGAGCAGTCCGACGGTAGCCGCCTTCTGCGCCACCACCGCCGGGTGGTAACGCATGATCGGCGCGGTGACGTAGGTCATCAACTCGACGCGTTCGGTGGCCTGCGTGATCGCTCCCAGCACGCTCCACGCATAGGCCGCATGCCCCTGCTCCTTGAGCCACGGGGAATAGTGGTCACTGATCAGTTCGAAGTCGAAACCTGCACGCTCCGCCGCCGCAGAATGCGCGACGAGTTCCCGCGGGCCGGATTGCTCGGTCATCAACATGTACCCGAATTTAACCATGCACATATACTGGCACATTCACACTCGGAATAAACACCGAACACGCTGCATATTGAATCACAATTCATTTGAGGTGAATACGCCTGGTCGGCCCCCATGAAAATTTCGGGACCAGCTGCGAAACGTCACTCGGCGAACTGAAAATTGGGCTCGCTTTCCTTGCGGAGCGCCGACCGGATCAGCGATCGGCGGAGCTCTCGGCCTTTCCTGCAGAGGGCAGGAACTCCGCGTCGTGCTGGCCGACCATGGGGGCGGGCAGCGGGTCCAGGCGTCCGCCGTCGACCACGATGGGCGACTTCGGTGCGAGGTGGGGCCCCACGCCGGGCTGGTCGACGACGGCGAACAGGTCGCTCTTGCGCAGCTCGGCACCGCCGTCGCGACCGAGTTCCGCGAAACTCCGGTACCGCTCCCAGAGGATGCGGTGCTCGTCGAGGAGCCGTGCCGCCTCGGTGTACGGCGTGGCGGCGAACCAGCGCGAGAGCAGGGTCGAGATGAGTTCACGGTGCTCGTAGCGCTGCGACTCGCCGGAGAAGTCGATTCCGAGGGATTCGGCGAGACCGTCGAAGGCGGCGGTGAGGCCGGTCGCGGCGAGGAGCTTGGTCCAGTGGCGCCCGGTGAGGATCACGACCATCACTCGCACGCCGTCCGCCGTCGTGAAGTCCCGGCCGTACGTGCCGAAGACGTCGTTCCCCGACTTCTCGCGGTCGTGAGTGGTGACCTGCGCCTCGGCGAGGTAGCCGAGGTTCCCGGCGGTGGCGAGCGCGACCTCGTCGAGCGCGACCCGGATCCGCCGCCCACGGCCGGTGCGCAGGCGCTCCCGTTCGGCGGCAAGGAGCCCGACAGCCAGGTAGAGACCCGCCGCGATGTCCCAGGCGGGAAGCACCTGGTTGACCGGGGCCGCGCTCTCGGCGGGGCCGGTGACGAGGGGGAACCCGGTGGCGGCCTGGACGGTGTAGTCGACCCCGGCACCACCGTCGGCACGCCCCTGGAGCAGAACGTGGATGACGTCCGGGCGCCGGACGCTGAGTTCCTCGTAGCCGAGTTCCGGGTAGCGGTCGGTGTTGCTGACCACCACGCACGGGTCGCCCCCGACGATCAGATCGGCCACCCGCCGACGGCCCTCCGCGGACGCCATGTCGACGGCGACGGCACGCTTCCCCTTGTTCAGCCCCGACCAGTAGAGGCTGGTGCCGGAGTCCGCCAGCGGCCACCTGGTGCGGTCGGCCGCGCCCCCGAGGGGCTCGACCCTGAGGACGTCGGCCCCGAGCTGGGCAAGGGTGAGACCGCACAGCGGGGTGGCGACGTAGCTCGAGATCTCCACGACCCTGAGCCCTGCCAGCAGGGCGTGGGGTTCTCCGGAGGACAGTGACATGCCGATTCCTTCTGTATGTGTCGGGGGAACGCCGAGGCGGATCGCGACGGCCGCCGCCTCTGTCAGCTCCGCCCGGGGTTCCAGTAACGGATCACCTGGCGGACGTCGAGCCGTTCGGCGCTCGGCGCCGAGGGGCGGCGCCCGGGCGTCCGGCTGAAACGAGGAGCGGGCGCGGGATGGAGGGCGTCCCCGACGTGCTGGAACATCCGGCGCCCCGCGTTGTGCGGGTCGCCCGCGGCCTCGTCGAACGTCAGGACCGGTGTGACGCACGCGTCGGTGCCGGCATAGACCTGCGCCCACTCCGCCCGCGTCCTGGACGCCAGCGCACGGCCGATCAGTTCGCGCAGTCGCGGCCAGCCGCTCCGGTCCTCCTGGTCCGGCCAGCCGGAAACGTCCACGCCCAGGCGTGAGACGAACTCCCGGTAGAAGTCCGGCTCCAGCGCTCCCACCGCGACGTAGCCGCCGTCCTTGCACCGGTAGGTGTCGTAGAACGGCGCTCCGGAGTCGAGGTAGTTCGTGCCCGGTACGTCGTCGTAGAGGCCGGCGGCACGCAGCCCCTGGATCTTGGCGGTCAGCAGGGCCACGCCGTCGATCATGGCGGCGTCCAGGACCTGCCCGTGTCCCGAGGTCCGCGCCTCCAGGACGGCGCACACGATGCCGAACGCGGCCATCGTGCCGCCACCCGCGTAGTCGCCAAGCAGGTTGAGGGGTGGCCGGGGAGCCTCTCCTTCGCGGGCCATGGCGTGCAACGCCCCTGATTGGGCCACGTAGTTGATGTCGTGACCGGCCGTCCGCGCCAGCGGCCCGTCCTGCCCGTAACCGGTGAGGCGGGCGTAGACGACGGTGGGGTTCCGCTTCGTCACGACCTCCGGTCCGAGGCCCAACCGCTCGGCCACGCCGGGGCGGTAACCCTCGACGAAGACGTCGGCGGCCTCCACCAGGCGGAGGACCGACTCCACTCCCTCAGGGTCCTTGAGGTCGACGGCGACGGTGTCGACACCCCGGTTCCCCAGGTCGTGCTCCTCGCGCAGGCCGTCGGTCTGGCTCAGGGCGCGGGAGGACCGGTTCGCCGGGCGTGCCACCCGGACGACATGTGCTCCCATGTCGGCCAGGAGCATGCCGGCGAAGGGGACCGGCCCCATGCCGGCGAGCGTGACCACCCGCACGCCTTCCAGCGGGCCGCTCATGCGGGACCACCGGTGACGAGACCGTCTCTCCCGCCTCCTCGCGGACCGTCGTTCCGTACGCGGATCAGCACATCGCGCATGTCTTCCTCGTGTTCTCTCGTCGCCTGGGGTCCGGTGTGCCGGCCTCCGGCCCTAGTAGGCCCTGGGGAGGCCGAGCGCCTTGGTGGAGATGTAGTTGAGGACCATCTCCTGGGAGAACGGGGCGTTGGGCAGCAGGCGCGCCTCCCGCCACAGCCGCTCGACGTGGTACTCCTTGGCGTACGCGAAGCCGCCGTGGGTCTGCATCGCGCGGTCGCACGCCTGGAATCCGGCCTCGGCGCCCAGGAACTTGGCGGCGGCGGCCTCCTTGCCGCAGTTCTGCTCGGCGTCGAAGAGCCGGGCGGCGTTCATGCAGACGAGTTCGGCCGCCTCCAGGCGGATCCAGGAGTCGGCCAGCGGGTGGGCGACGGCCTGGTTCTTGCCGATCGGCCGGTTGAAGACGACCCGCTCGTTGGCGTAGTTGCCGGCCAGGTCGAGGGCGGCGCGGCCGAGGCCGATGCCCTCCATGCCGACCACGATGCGCTCGGGGTTGAGGCCGTCGATCAGGTAGCGGAAGCCCTGGCCGACCTCGCCGACGACCTCGTCGTCGGCGACCTCGAGGTTGTCGATGAACAGCTCGTTGGAGTCGATCGCGGCACGGCCGAGCTTGTCGATCTCGCGGACGGTGATCCTGGACCGGTCGAGGTCGGTGAAGAACAGGGTCATGCCGTCCAGCGGCTTGTTCTCGTCGCGCGGCGAGGTGCGGGCGAGGAGCAGGATCTTGTGGGCGTTCTGCGCGTTGGTGATCCAGACCTTCTGTCCGTTGACCACCCAGCCGCCTTCGATCTTCTCGGCCTTCGTCCGGATGCGGGAGGTGTCCACTCCGGCCGTGGGTTCGGTGACGCCGAAGGCCATGAGGATCTCGCCCTTGGCGAGCTTGGGGAGGAACTCGCGCTTCATCGCCTCGGAGCCGTACCGCAGGATGGGGGCGGGCGGGAAGACGTAGAAGTGGATGGCCGAGCCGCCGCTCATGCCGGCACCGGACTCCGCGATCTCCGTCATCATGACGGCCGACTCCGCGAGGCCGAGGCCGAGGCCTCCGTACTCCTCCGGGATCATCGCGCCGAGCCAGCCGCCGTCGGCGAACGCCCTGACGAACTCCCAGGGGTACTCGTGCTTCTTGTCCTTCTCCCGCCAGTACTCCAGGTCGAAGCGGCGGGCCAGGTCACGCACGGACTTGCGGATCAGTTCCAGGTCGCTGGGTTCGGTCACGGCCATCACTTGTCTCCTTCGTACACGGGAATGTCGGTGAGGGGGGTCATGGGGTCGAGCGACGACATGTCGCCCGGCGGGCCCCCGAGGTGGCGGGCGCGGATGGCGCGGCGCATGATCTTGCCGTTCTTGGTCTTCGGCAGCGTCGCCACGACGTACAGGGTCGGAGCGAAGGAGCGGCCGACGTTGTGCGTCGCGGTGGCCGCGAGGGCCTCCTGATCGATGTCGCGGTCGCCGACTACCACGAACGCCACCACGCGCTGGCCGCGCTGCGGGTCCGGAACGCCGATGACGGCGGCCTCGACGATCCGGCGGTCCTTGAGGATGGCGGCTTCGAGTTCGGCCGGGCCGACGCGGCGTCCGGACACCTTGATGGTGTCGTCGGAGCGACCGTGGATCCGCCAGGTGCCGTCGGCGTCCACGGCGGCGAGGTCGCCGTGGACCCAGACGCCGTCCCAGCGGTTCCAGTACGTCTCCAGGTAGCGCTCGCGGTCCTGCCAGAAGGCATGGGTCATGCCCGGGAAGGTGTTGAGCACGGCCAGTTCGCCGATCTCGCCCACAGTGGGCTTGCCGTCCTCGTCGAGCACGGCGACGTCGATGCCGGGGAGCGGGCCGTTGAACGAGGCCGCCTCCATGGGAAGGAAGGGATAGCTGTTGAGGAGGCCGCCGCCGACTTCGGTGCCGCCGCTGTAGTTGACGATCGGCCGCCGGGACTCGCCGACGGTTCCGAACAGCCAGTGCCAGGTCGGCTCGTCCCAGGCCTCGCCGGTGGAGACGAAGGCGCGCAGGGTGGAGAGGTCGCCGAAGGTGTCGTCGCCAGCCGCCATGACCGCGCGGATCGCCGTGGGGGCGACTCCCTGCACGGTGACGCCGTTGCGGTCGATGATCTCCCACAGCCTTTTCGGGGTGGGGTGGTTAGGCACGCCCTCGGTGAAGACGACGGTGGCGCCCAGCTGCAGACCGCCCATGATCAGCAGGGGGCCGACCAGCCAGCCCATGTCGCTGATCCAGGCGATGACGTCCTCGCTGTGCACGTCGAATCCGTAGCCGAAGTCCGAAGCGGCCTTGACCGCCAGGCCCGCGTGGGAGTGGACGATGCCCTTGGGGGCGCCGGTGGTGCCCGACGTGTAGACGATGGTCAGCGGGTCGTTGGGGTCGGTGGCGACCGTGTCGACCGGGGCCGGGTTCGGATCGAGCTCGTCCCAGTAGAAGTCCCGCCCGTCCTCCATCTCGACGCCGTCGGCGAGGTGGCGGACCACCACGGTGTGCCGGACGGAGGGCGCGGACGCCAGTGCCTCGTCGGCGGTCCGCTTCAGCGGCACACGCTTGCCGCGGCGGGTGGTGCCGTCGGCGGTGACCAGGAGCACCGCCTCCGAGTCTCTCAGTCGGGTGGCAAGCGCTTCCGAGCCGTAGCCCGTGAAGGCGGGGACGGAGACGGCTCCGATCATCGCGCAGGCCAGGAAGGCCACCGTGGCCTCGGGGACGACCGGCAGGAAGAGGACGACCCGGTCCCCGCGCGTCACACCGAGGGCGGTGAGGTGGGCCGCGAACCGCCGCACGTCGGAGTCGAGCTGGGAGTAGGTCAGACTGCGCCGCTGCCCCCCGTCGCCCTCGTAGACCACGGCGGTCTTCCCGGCGAGGGGCCCTGTCGTGTGGCGGTGGGCGCACACCTCCGCCGCGTTGAGGACTCCGCCGGTGAACCAGCGCGGGAACGGCTTGCCCTCGCTGTCGTCACGGACCCGCTCGAACGGTTTCGTGAAGGTGATGCCGAGGTCCTCGACGGCGGCGCGCCAGAACCACTCGGGGTCGTCGACCGACGCCCGGTGCAGGTTCTCGATCGTGTCGTGGCCCCAGCGCCGCATGGCCCTCAGCAGGCGGCTGCGTTCGCGTTCGGCCTCTCCGGGCACCCATACCGGGGCGTTCGGCGAACCGAACGGACTCGTGTTTCCCATACCGACTCCTCTCCGCGCGCCGCGCTCTCAGGAGTCCGCCGTCGCCTTGTCGGCCACCGGTCGCTTCATCATCAGACCGACCCGGACCGCGTCGCAGACGATCTCGTCGCGCTGGTTGATGCCGAGGTGGCGGAAGGTGACGATGCCGGAGTCGTCGCGGCTCTTGGACTCGCGCGTGGCGACGATCTCGGTGCGGACGTGGATCGTGTCTCCGTGGAAGACGGGCTTCGGAAACTTGATCTCCTGGAAGCCGAGGTTGCCCAGGGTGGTGCCCTGGGTGGTTTCCGGGACCGTGATGCCGGAGACGAGCCCCAGGATGAAGAGGCTGTTGACGAGGCGCTGGCCGTGGATGCTGTTCTTGCTGTACTCGGCGTCCAGGTGCAGGGGAGCCAGGTTCAGCGTGAGGGTGCTGAAGAGGACGTTGTCGGTCTCGGTGACCGTCCGCCGGTTGACGTGCTCGATGACGGCACCGGGTTCGAACTCCTCGAAGTAGAGGCCGGCCATGGGAGGTCCTTTCGCTGTGCTTACCTGGCAATGCGAAGATACAAAATATATTATGCACAAGCAAGGGTGGTGGTGGGCTTCACAGGGACGCCGGACGATCACCCGGGAAGGACGGCAGGACCATGACGACCGACCGCACGACCCCGGGGCGGCTCCGGCCTCCCGGACGCCGCCCCCTCCCTGCGGAGGTGGCGGGCCACGTGCGCGAACTGATCGTCTCGGGAGCGGTGCAGCCGGGTGAGTTCCTACGCGTCGAACGCGTCGCCGAGTCCGTCGGCGTCAGCAGTACGCCGGCCCGTGAAGGGCTGCTCATCCTGAGCAGCGAAGGCCTCGTCAGACTCGTCCCCCACCGGGGGTTCGTGGTCTCGCCGTTCACCCGCCAAGACGTTCGGGACCTGTTCTGGGCCCAGGCTCGACTCTCCGCGCGGCTGGCCGCCCGCGCGGCGCAGCGGATCCCGCCGACGGGAATCGCCCGACTGGAAGCCATGCTCGACGCGTACCAGCAAGCCGTCGACGCCGGCGCGGCGGACCGCGTGGCCGACCTGGGACACGCCTTCCATCGCGAGATCAACCTGGCGGCGGACTCGCACCGGCTCGCCCTTCTGCTCGGCTCCGTCGTCAAGCACTTCCCCAACCGCTTCTACGCGGCGATCGAGGGCCAGGTCGCCGCCACCCGGACCGAGCACCCGCTGCTCCTGGACGCCCTTCGGCGACGACAGGCGCACCGGGCGGGCGCCCTGATGGAACGCCACATCCTGGCCGGCGCCGATCGCCTCGTCGAAGTCCTCGAGGGGCGGGGGGTCTGGCGCGACGAGGAAGACCCCACTTGATCGCGCGAGGGCCTCCGGCTGCCCACGCGGCCGACGAAGGCTCACAACCACTTTCCTGGTATATTTTATTTCTTACTTGTTCCCGGCAGATGGCCGGGCGGAAACGCGGGGTGGCGGTGGACAGATGCGGCCGAAGATCAAACCCTCATGGACTCATTCGCGGTTACGCGGACACGCCGCCGCGGAGCCTCCGCCGTCCGAGCACGCTCCGGCCGTCCTCGACGGCCCCCTGATCCGTGCCGCGCGTCCGGTTCTCGAACAGGTGGGGCGCGAACTGGACGGCGCTCCGGCGATCCTCGTCCTCGGTGACGCGTCGGCCTCCGTCGTCGACATCCAGTATGCGGACCGGGACGTCGGCCGGATGATGCGGGACATAGGAATCTCGGTGGGCACCCGGGTCGGCGAGGACCGCCTGGGGACCAATGCCCTGGCCACTCCTGCGGCGACCGGGCGCGACGTGCTCCTGCGCGGACACGAGCACTCCGTAGCCGCCTTCAGCTCGTTCGTCTGCTACGGGCACCCCGTGGTCCACCCGGTGACGCGCCGTCTCGAAGGCGTCTTCAGCATCAGCTACCGCACGGAGAACGAGCACCCCCTCCTACGCCCCTTGGGCCGGCGTGTGGCACGGGACATCCAGGACCGGCTACGCCTCGACACGGACCACGCGCGACAACGCCTCCTCTCCGCCTTCCAGGCGGCGACGCGCCGTCGCGCCCACGCGGTCATGGCGATCGGCCAGGGGCTGGTCCTCTCCACTCCCCCGGCTCTCGATCTCCTCCACCCCGCGGACCAGTCGGCCGTCCGCGCCTGGGCCGAGACGACGGGGCCGCCCACCGAGACGGTTCGGCGACTGACCCTGACCTCGGGCCGAGCGGTGCTGCTGCGGTGCACCCGACCGGACGGAACCGACGGGATGCTGATTCACATCGCACCCGACCAGGACGCGCCGCGCGGCGACACCGTCCGCACCATCGGCGCGGCCCGGCCACTGCTCATCGTCGGCGAACCGGGAAGCGGCCGCACCACGGAAGCACGACGGGCCGCCGGGGCCGGTGCCGACACGCTCGACGCGTCCGACGTCGTCGACCAGGACGAACAGGCCTGGGCCAGGGCCGCGGAGAGGCTGCTCGAATCCCCGGGGCCGGCGGTCGTCGTGGAGAACCTTCCGTACCTGACCGAACACCTGGTGGCGCTACTCGCGCGTTTCCTGCGCGGCACGCCGCGGGACGTCGTGCTCACCACCACACCGGGCGACCACCTGGAGACCACGCACGCGCCGCTCGTGGCGGTCTGCGCCGCACGCCGCGACCTGGTGCCCCTCCGGCACCGCCGGCACGAGATCGCCCCACTCACGGCAAGGATGCTCGCCGACATCGTCGGCGCAGGCCGGGTTCGACTCACCAACGAGACCGTGCGCATTCTGACCGAACAGCCCTGGCACGGAAATCTCACCGAATTGAACGAGGTCGTCCAGGTGCTCGCCGATATCCGTTCCGTCGGTGACATCACTCCCTCGGACCTGCCGTTCTCGCACCGTAACGCCCCCTCGGTCTCCTCTCCGTTCCACAAGGCGGAGCGCGAGATCATCCTGGCCGCGATCGAGGCCGCCGGCGGGAACAAGCTCCAGGCCGCGCGCGCCCTCGGCGTTAGCCGTTCCACGCTCTACAACAGGATGCGGGCGCTCCACATCTACTGACAGGAATTTCCGGCCCAACGCCGTAAATCACCCTGCTGCACAGTGCGCTGATTCCGCGTGCCCGCTTTCCATTTCCTGATGAGCCGAGAAAGGCGTGTCCAATTCTCTGGACACACTCACCCGGAAATCCTTTCTACCGTGGACCCGTGCATTGACGCGCTCACGCCACTGAGTCCTGGTGGCGAGGCCGGTTCAGGCTTGCGAAATCCCCCACCAGGTACCGCCCGAGCAGTGAGGCAGGTCCATGAAGTTCATCGACATGTGGGACCTCGACATCCGTCCCGGACAGTTGACGACATGGCGACCCAAGACCGACTCCCTCCGCACGGCCGACTGGATCCCCGACGGCCGGCCCGCCTCGTACCTCCAGGAAGCTCATCTCCACGGCGCCCTGCGCACCGCGGCCGAGGGCCGCCGCGGCCCTTCCTGGCTGGCCACCACCTTCGAACTGCCCGGCCCGCTCGACCCGGACGCCCTCCGGGCCGCTCTCCTCGACTGGGTCGACCGCCACGAGACGCTCCGCAGCCGGCTGCGCCCCGTCGTCGACGGGGCGGGCGTCACCCGGATCGATCGCGCCACCCTGCCGCCCGGTGAGATCGACCTCGTCCGGGACGACTTCGGCACCTTCGCCGACTCGGGTGCCCTGCGCGCCCGGATCGAGAACGTGCTCGACGAGGACACCGATCCGCTGGTCTGGCCCTCGTTCGTCTTCCTCACAGTGGAGCACGGCGACTCGACCACCGTGTGCGTCGGCCTCGACCACCTGAACGCCGACGGCTACTCGGTCCTGCTGATCGCCTACGAGGTGGTCCAGCTGTATCGGGCGGCCGTGGAGGAGTCCGACCCCGGCCTCACACCGGCGGGCAGCTACCTGGACTTCACGGGCCCCGAACGGGAGGCCGTCGATCTGCTGCACGACGGACACCATGTCGTACGCGGATGGCGGGAGTTCGTCGCGGAGGGTGGCGGACGGCTGCCCGAGTTCCCCACGCCGGTCACCGACGGGCCGGACCGGCCGGCGACGGCACAGAACGGCGGCCTGGACTGGCTGCTCGACGCCGCCCAGGCACGGGCCCTCGACGTGGTCTGCAAGCAGAAGGGCGGGGACCTCTTCTCCGGCATCCTCGCATGTCTGGCCATGACCGCCCGGAACCGTTACGGCCAGGAGCGGTTCCGCACCCTGGTCCCCGTCCACACGCGTGCCCAGCGGCGCTACCTCCGCTCGCTGGGCTGGTACGTGGGCATCGCGCCGGTCAGCCTCCCCGTGCACACCGAGGACGGCTTCGCGCAGGTGATGAAGGAGGCCGGGGAAGCCCTGCGGATCGCCCGACCGCTCGCCGACGCCCCCCTGGGCCTGCTCGGCGAGTTGCTGGGGCATCCGCTCGAACCGCGGTTCATGGTCTCGTACATGGACGCCCGCTGGGTCCCGGGGGCCCGGCGGTGGACCGACTGGAACGCGCGGGCGCTGCGCAGCCGCCGGTTCGACGCCCACGAGGTCTACCTCTGGGTCGTGCGCAGCCACGAGGGCGTCTACCTCAGCTTCCGCTTCCCCGACTCGGAGCTCGGCCGGACGGTCGTTCCCGCCTATCTGGAAGAGGCCCGCCGCCTGGTCCGCCTGGTCGCCGCGGGGTTGTGAGGGCCCCTCCCTCACCACCAGCCCACGTCCCGCCCCCCACGAGCCGTCCCGGCACGTCCCCGCCGGGACGGCGACGGAAAGGATCCCCGAACCCATGCTGATGACGTTCCTGAGCGACTACCACCCCCGGCCCGGCACGCTGGTCGAACTGCGGGTGCCGGACCATGTGATCGGGAGGGCGAAGCACGCTCCGGTGCACCCCGCGCCCCCCTCCCCCGTCCAGGAGAACCACCTCCGGCGCCGCCTCGCCAACCTGGCGGCGGGCCGTCCCCAGGCGCCGTGGGTGGGGCTCGCCTTCGACGTGCCCGGCCGGGCGGACGCCGACGCGCTGGCCGCCGCGCTGAGAAAATGGGTGCTGCGCCACGAGACGGTGCTCACCTGGTTCTCGGCCGAGCCGGACACGACCGGCGGCACCGGCGGGGTGGCCCTCGTACGGCACAAGGTCGCCGCGGAGGACGTGGACGTCCGGCCGGTGGCGGTCGGCGACTTCGGTTCCGGCGACGCGATCAGGGAGCACCTGGCCGAGCAGTTCCACGAGAACACCGATCCTCTGGCCTGGCCGCCGTTCACCGCGGGCGTGATCCTGCGCGAAACCTCCTCCACGGTCTATTTCGCCGTCGACCACGCCCACAGCGACGCCTACTCCGTCGTCCTCGTCTTCCACGAGCTGCGGTCGCTCTACCAGGCGGAGCTCGACGGCGGCGAGGCCGTCCTGTCCGAGGCGGGCAGCTACCTCGACGCCGGCGCCGAGGAGCGCGAGCGGGCCGCCGCCCTCCAGGCGGACTCCCCCGAGGTGCAGAGCTGGATCACCTTCCTCCTCTCCGGCCCGATGCCGTCGTTCCCGCTCGAACTCGGTGTGCCGACGGGCGAGTCGCGCCCCAGCCGCTCCTTCGACCTCGACCTGCTGACCGGTGCCGAGGCCGACGCGTTCGCCAAGGTGTGCCGGGGTCACGGGGCCGGTTTCTCGGCCGGCGTGATGGCCGTGCTGGGCCTTCTCCACCGCGAGCTGGCCGGCCGCACCGAGTATCGCGGACTCTCCGTGGTGCACACCCGCAACGAACCCCGCTGGCACGCCGCCCAGGGCTGGTTCATCAACCTGGTGCCGGTGTCCTTCCCGCTCGTCCGAGAGGGGCGGGACCTGACGCGGGCCGAGGTCCTGGACGTGGCCGGCACCGCCTTCCGCTCCGCCTGCAAGCTGGCACGGGTCTCCCCGCTGCGGGTCGCCGAGCTGGCCGGGATCCCCCTGCAGGGCGACGACTCCTCGGTGCTGCCGATCGTCTCGTACATCGACGGCAGGCTCGTCCCCGGCTCCCGCGACTGGGACTCCGCCGACTGCAACGGCCTGTACGACTCCAGTCCGACCAACGAGGTCCTGATGTGGGTGAACCGGCGCTGGGACCGTACGTACGTCAAGGTCACGCATCCGGACACCCCGGAGGCCGAAGCCAACGTGCCGTACTTCTACGAGCGCTTCAGGCAGCTGGTCCGGGAGATCTCCCGCGGGGACGAATGACCCGGCGGCCGCCGAGCGGGAACCGAACGAACGAGGAGCCACCATGGCACCTTTGAGTCATATTTTATATAGTGCATTCTCATCAGGTCCTCGGCGTCGCCGTCGCAGCGGACCCCAGGGCTCGCGCGCCACACGCTCCGGACCACCCCGAGAACGATCGAGGACATCCTCCATGACCGCCCCCCTGCCGACCGGCGAACGCTCTTCCCTGTCAGCCGTCGGTCTGCCCGCCCTCCTCACGACCGTGATGGCCGGTCTCTCCGTCACGGCCGCGGTCGTGGCGGCGCCGAGCGGATTTCAGGCACCGCTGGCCTGGAGCGGCGGGGCAGCCGCTCTGTTGCTGGGCATCGCCGTCGCGATGGCCGCGCACAGCTCCCGCTCGGCCCGGCTCGCCCGCCGCCGACTGGGCGCGGCGAAGCAGGAAGTGGCGCGACTCCGACACGAACAGAACCGCTCCGCCGAAGCGTTCGGCCGGGAACGCGCGGAACTCTTCGAGGAGTTCGGACGCGAACGAGCCCGAATCGTGGAGGAGTTCGCCCTGGACCGCAACCGGCTCACCGATGAGGTCGCCTCGGAGCGCGCCGGGCATTCCGGTGAACTCCTGCTCCAACGGGAGCGGTTCACCGCAGAGATCGACCGGCTCACCGAGGAGAACGCCCGTCTCGCCGAGGGCGCCCGGCGGGCGACCGCCGCCCGGGACGCCACCGTCACCGCCATCGCCGGTGTCGCGGGCCGCCTGCAGGCCCTGTTCACCGCCCTGCTCGCCGACCTGCGCGCGATGGAGGAGCGGTACACGGACGAGGAGGTGCTGGCCGACCTGCTCCACCTCGACCACAGCACCGCTCAGGGCGGCCGCCTCGCCGACTCGGTGGCCGTCCTGACGGGAGCCCGGTCCGGCCGTCGCTGGGCACGCCCGATCGGCATGGAGTCGATCCTGCGCGGCGCCATGGGCCGCATCAGCGGTTATCAGCGCGTCCGCGTCCACTCCACCAGTGAGGGAGCGGTGGCCGGGCACGCCGCCGAAGGCGTCATGCACGCCCTCGCCGAACTGATCGACAACGCGGCGAACTTCTCCCCGCCCAATGCCGAGGTCCACGTCTACGTCGAAGAGGTGTCCTCGGGAGTCGTGGTCTCCGTGGAGGACGCCGGCCTGATCATGAGCGATGCCCAGCTGCGCCGCGCCGAGCACGCGGTCTCCGGCGCGGTCGACGGGCTGGGGAGCCTCAGCGGCACCCGGCTCGGCCTGACGGTCGTGGGCCGCCTCGCCCGCAAGCACGGACTCACCGTCTCCTTCCGTCCGTCGGCCCGTGGCGGCACGAGCGCGCTGATGAGGGTTCCGCAGGAGATCCTGACCCGGCACCCGGCGAGCACACCGGGGGTCGCGACGCGGACTCCCGCCGTCGGAGCGCCTCTCGGCGAACCCCCGGTCACCGACGGGGCTCCTGCCGACTCCGAACGCCGTCCCCTCCACGTCGTCCGATCACTCCCGGAGGCCCTCGGCCCCGAGCCCTCCGCCGACGGGCCCGTGGACGGAGGGCTGCCGCGCCGCCGACGCGGTCACTCCCTCGCCGCCGCCGACGGAAACCGCACCCGCAGCGCCGCCGAACGGGACGAGCGAACGTCTGCCCCCAGAACCCGGACCGTCCGCTTCGGCAGCTTCCGCCAAGGGGTCCGCCGCACGCCGCCGTCGCCCGACGCCCCCGAGACAGCCGGCCTCTGAGACGCCCCGCGAACCGTCCGCCGTCCGACACCGGCCTCCTCGCCCCGGCAGCCCGGATCCCCAGTCGGGCGACGCCGCCGTACCTCTCCCATCCGGAAGGCAACCACACGTCATGACCCTCCCCACCACTGCCGACCAGAGGCTGACCTGGCTCGTCGAAGGCCTCCTGGAGCGCACTCCCGGCGCCCGGCACGCGCTCGTGTTGTCCCGGGACGGCCTGAAGCTCTGTCACACCCCCGGTCTCTCCGCGGATCAGGCCGATCAGCTCTCCGCCATCGCCGCCGGCATCCAGGCGCTGTCGCACGGTGCCTCCGTCGAGTTCGGCGACGGCAGCGGTGGAGTGCGCTCCGCCATGGCCGAGTTCTACGGCGGGGTCCTCTTCATCGTCGAGGCCGGCCAGGGCGCCCACCTCGCCCTGATCGCCGCGGAGGAGGCCGACGCCGGGCTCGTCGGGCACAACATGAGCGAACTCGTCGAGCAACTGGGCGAGCACCTGACGGCACCTCCGCGCGCGTCATGAGCCGCCCGGGCAGGGACGACTCCCCCGACCGGTTGTACATGCTCACGGGCGGGCGCAGCCGGGCCGACTCGGCGCACCGGTTCGACCTGGTGACCCTGGTGGTCGCCGAGTGCGCGCCGTCGCCCGGCATGCAGTCGGAGCACGCGGCCATCCTGCGGATGTGCGACCGCCCGGCGGCGGTCGTCGAGATCGCCGCCGAACTGCGACTGCCGGTGAACATCACGAAGATCCTGCTCTCCGACCTCCTCACGGCGGGCCGGGTGAGCGCCCGCCACCCCCGGGCGGCCTCGCTGCCCGATCCCCAGATCCTGGAACAGGTGCTCGTTGGACTCCGTAACCTCTGACATCCGCAAGCCGCTCGACAGCCGGGCCGACAACGGCCTGAAGATCGTGGTCGTCGGCGGGTTCGGCGTGGGCAAGACCACGCTGGTCCGATCGGTGAGCGAGATCCGTCCCCTCAGTACCGAGGAGACCATGACGCAGGCAAGCGAGGAGGTCGACGACCTGACCGGTGTCGGCGGCAAGTCCGCGACCACGGTCGCGTTCGACTTCGGCCGCATCACGCTGGACGCGCGCAACGTGCTGTACCTGTTCGGCGCGCCGGGACAGGAGCGGTTCTGGTTCCTGTGGGACCGGCTGTTCGCCGGCGCGCTGGGCGCGGTCGTCCTCGTCGACACCCGGCGCATCGACGACTCGTGGTACGCGATCGACCGGCTGGAACACCTCGGCCTGCCGTTCGTCGTCGCCTGCAACGACTTCGGCGGCCCGCGCCACTCGGCCGCCGAGGTGCGCGAGGCACTCGACCTCGAACCGTACGTCCCTCTGATCGACTGCGACGCGCGCACGCGTGAGTCCGGCAAGGAAGTGCTGATCACCCTGGTCGAGCACGTGCGGCACCTCCTCGGCGTCCCGGCCTCCGCCCCGACCGAGGAGCCGGTGTGACCCTTCCCCCCGTATCACTGAGCGGCCCCCGCTTCCAGGCGGATCCCATCGCCCTCTACCGGGAGCTGCGACGCGACCACGGTCCGGTGGTGCCGGTCGTGCTCGACGGCGACGTTCCGGCCTGGCTGGTGATCGGGTACCGCGAGTTGCACCAGCTCACCGGCGACCCCGTGCTGTTCACCCGCGACTCCCGGCTGTGGAACCAACTGGCCGCCCTTCCCACCGACTGGCCGCTGCTGCCGATCATCCTGCGCAGGATCCCGTTGGGCGAACCACCCACCGCGGACCGGCTGCGGGAGCGCTCCCGGGTGGGCAGTCGAGCCTTGGACGGCGTGGACCTCGTGGCGCTGCGCGTCCTCACCGAGAGGCTCGCCGACGAGCTGATCGACGCGGTGTGCGGCCGGGGCCGGGCCGACCTCGTCGCCGACTACGCGGTGCAGCTGCCACTGCGGGTCATCGTGGCCCTCTGCGGTTTCCCGGCGGGGCAGGGACCCGGCCTGGTGAAGGCGCTCGCCGACCTGATGGACGGGCAGGAGCGGGCGAACGACGGCCTGAGCCACCTGATCGGCTCCACCACCGAACTCCTGTCGGCCCGCCGGGCCCGTCCGGCGGACGACATGGTCTCGCGGATGATCGCGCAGGACAGCGGATTCAGCGATCTGGAGCTCGTCGAGGTCATTCTCGAGATCGTGGTCGCGGGTCACCAGTCGACCGCCGACTGGATCGGCAACTCGCTGCGGCTGATGCTCACGGAGGAGCGGTTCGCGGCCTCCCTCTTCGGTGGTCGCAGCAGTGTCTCGGAGGCGATGAACGAAGTCCTGTGGGAGGACACCCCGCTGCAGAACTGGCCCGGCCGCTGGGCGTCGCGCGACACCCGTCTCGGCGGCCGGCACATCCAGGCCGGCGATCTGCTGCTGCTCGGTGTCCAGGGCGCCAACCACGACCCTCACGTGCGGACGCCGGGCATCGCGCAGACCGGGGGCAACAACGCCCACTTCTCCTTCAGCCACGGCGAGCAGCG
This sequence comes from Streptomyces sp. NPDC093071, assembly GCF_044754545.1. Classification (NCBI taxonomy): domain Bacteria; kingdom Bacillati; phylum Actinomycetota; class Actinomycetes; order Kitasatosporales; family Streptomycetaceae; genus Streptomyces; species Streptomyces sp. NPDC093071. Next base: position 25,908 of record NZ_JBIVPH010000001.1, read on the forward strand.
CTGCCCCTTCCGGGCGCAGGAAATGGCGGAGGTCATCGCGGGAACGGCCATCGAGGTGCTTCTGGACCGGCTGCCGGACATCGACCTGGCCGTACCGGCCGAAAGCCTCGCACGGCGCCCGTCGGTGTGGCTGCGGGGGCTCACGGCGCTGCCGGTGACCTTCACGCCCACTCCGCCCGTACGTTCCCCGTCCTGACGGAGAGGCGGGCTCCTTCCTCCACCGGAGCGTCCGCAGCCGGCCCGGCTGCGGACGCTCTTCTCGTGCGGTTCGTCCAGCCCTTCCGAAAACGAGGAACGCGGGCCGGACGCCCCTCAGGATGCGTCCGACCCGCGTCATCACGGGGACCCGGTCAGATCATCGCGCCACGGAGCGTCCGGCCGCCGTCGACGACGATCTGGGTGCCGGTCATGTACGAGGCGAGGTCGGAGGCCAGGAACAGGACCGCCTTCCCGATCTCGTCGGACGCGCCCATGCGACCCATCGGAACGCTCTTCGCGAACTGTGCGAGCACGTCGTCGTCGAGGGGCCCGAGACCGGGCGTGAGGATCCCGCCGGGGGCGACGTTGTTGACCTGGATGCCGTGGGGCGCGAGCTCCAGGGCCATGGTCTTGATCAGGCCGGCGACGCCGTGCTTGGAGGCGCCGTAGTGGGCCATGCCCTCCAGCGACGGGGTCAGGGACTCGATGGAGGAGACCGTGACGATCCGGCCGCCGCGGCCCTGCTCGATCATCTGGCGGGCGGCGGCCTGCGAACAGGCCATCACACCGAGGAGGTTGACCTCGATCGTGCGGCGCGCGAGGTCGAGGCTCGTCTCCAGGAAGGGCGAGATCTTGTAGACGCCCGCGTTGTTCACCAGGACGTCCAGGCCGCCGAAGGCCTCGACGGCGATGCGCACCATGGCGGCCGCGTCGTCCGCGCTGCTGACGTCGCCGACGGCGGTCCGGATCCGGTCCGATTCGAACCCGGCGGCGGCGGTCTCCGCCGCCTCCTTGTCGACGTCCGCGATCACGACATTCGCACCGGCCTCGTGAAGGCGCCGCACGATGCCGAGGCCGATGCCCATGGCACCGCCGGTGACGAGGGCGGTCTTGCCGCTCAGGTCCATCAGCTCGCCGATGGACACCGTCTCAGAAGAGGAAGAAGTGGTCATGGCCAAGAATTATCATGCATAAAATATTATGTCGATAGTTCGCGCACTGCATCCCGCGCACCTCGTCGAAATCCCTGCTCAGCGGTCGAGCAGGGTGACTACCGACTTGGTCTCCAGGTACTCCTCGACCGCCTCGGGGCCGTTCTCGCGGCCCCAGCCGGACTGCTTGTAGCCGCCGATGGGCATCTGAACGCCTCCGGCACGGTGCACGTTGATCCCGATCCGCCCGGCCCGGAGCCTGCGGGCGATCGTGTGGGCCCGCGCGACGTCCCTGGTCCACACGCTGCCCGCGAGACCGTAGACCGAGTCGTTGGCCCCGGCGACCGCCTCGGCGACGTCGGTGAACGGCATGGCCGCGAGCACGGGACCGAAGACCTCCTCGCGGACGACAGCCATCGACGGGTCGACGTCGGCCAGGACCGTGGGCTCGTAGAAGTACCCCTTCTCCCCCACCCGGGACCCTCCTCCCACCAGCCGGGCACCGTCCTTGACCGCACCGTCCACATGCCGGCTCACCCGGTCGAGGTGCCTCTGGGAGACCAGCGGTCCGAGGTCCACGTCCGGCTCGGTGCCATAGCCGATCCGGAGGGATCGGCCGTACTCGGCCACCCCCTCGACGACCTTGTCGAAGACGTCCTCGTGCGCGAAGAGGCGCGTCCCCGACGTACAGATCTGCCCGGTGTTCCAGAAGACGCCCATGGCGACCCCCGGGATCACCTCCGACAGGTCCGCGTCCGGCAGCACGATCACCGGGGACTTGCCGCCCAGTTCGAGTTGGAGCTTCTTGAGGTTGCCCGCCGCCGCCTCGACGATCATGCGGCCCACCTGGGTGGACCCGGTGAAGGAGACCTTGTCGACGTCCGGGTGCGCGGCCAGCGCCGCACCCGCGGCCGCCTTGCCGGTCACGACGTTCACCACGCCTTCGGGGACTCCGGCCTCCAGGAGCAGGCGCCCGATCGCCAGGGTCGTGAGCGGCGCCTCCTCCGACGGCTTGACCACGCACGCGCAGCCCGCCGCCAGCGCGGGTGCCAGTTTCTGGGAGGTCGCGATCATCGGCGCGTTCCAGGGGACGATCATGCCGACGACGCCGACGGGCTCCTTGAGAGTGACCCCCTGGAAGCGGCGTTCGGCGGGCCCGATCTCGACGCTCCTGCCGTGGATCTTGTCGGCCCAGCCGGCGAAGTAGCGGAACTGGTTCACCGCCTCGCCCAGCATCAACCGTGCCTGGGCCACCGGCATCCCCACGTCCAGGCTCTCCAGACGGGCGAGCTCGTCCGCGTGGGCCTCGAGGAGTTCGGAGACCCGCCATAGCACCACCGCCCTCTGGGCTCCGGAGAGCCGCAGCCAACGCTCGTCCCGGAACGCCTGGCGAGCGACCGCCACCGCCCTGTCGACGTCCTCGGTCCCGCCCTCCGGGACCCGGGCGACCACCTCACCCCTGCCGGGGTCCACCACCGCGAAGGTCTGCCCGGACCGCGCCGGGACCCATGCTCCGTTGACCAGCATGCGTCCCGGCACCACCAGCGGGTCGAGCCCCCGCGCCGCTCCGTCGACCGTCACTGCCCACGCTCCCTCGACATCCGCACCGCGCCGCACGCCGGTCTCGACGTAACAGCATTGGTTAATATTTTTTATATAATACGTATAGGTTTCTCGTCGCGGTAGCCTTCCCGAAACATGCCGCCTCGGCTCCCGTTCCCGCACGACCGGCCGACCTATCGTGAAGCGCATGCCCGACAGCGACACCCCCCACGAAAAGGCGATCCGGAGACAGGTCTCCCCCCTGGAGCTCTTCTTCGACCTGGTCTTCGTCTTCGCCGTCTCCCAACTCGCCCATCACCTGGTCGAGCACCTGACATGGAGGGGAGCCGCCGAGACCGCCGTCCTGCTGGTGGCGGTCTTCGGCACATGGGCGTTCACCAGCTTCGAGGCCACCCTGCTCGACATCACCCGACCGCGGACCCGGTTCACCGTGCTCGCCGTCATGGGCCTCGGCCTGTTCATGAACGCGGCGATCTCCCGCGCGTTCGCCGGCTCCGCCTGGCTGTTCGTGGTGCCGCTCCTGCTGATCATGATCAGCGTCCAGACCTTTGCCGCCCTCGGTGCTCCCACCCAGGACATGCGCCGCCACTATCAGCGCGGCCTGGTCTGGACTGCGACCTCCGCCCCGCTGTGGGTGGTCGGGGCCGCCCAGCCTCCGGAACCGCGGCTGTGGTGGTGGGCCGCGGCCGCGTTCATCGACCTGGCCGGCACCTGGCTCGCCCACCCGCTGCCCGGCCGGGTGCTGCGCTCCGCGCACCTCGACTTCGACGCCGAGCACATGCTCGAAAGGCTCCGGCTCTTCCTCATCCTCATGCTCGGCGAGACCGTCCTCACCATCGGCCGGACGATGACGGCGGTGACCGTCGACGTCCCGACCGTCCTGGCCTTCGCCGGCGTCTTCGTCGCACTGGTCTCCCTGTGGGCGGTGTACTTCGGAGGCGGCGAGGACGTCGTCGCCATGCACGTCGCGCGGACCAGCGACCCCATCCGTTCGGTGCGCTGGGGCATCAACGTCACCTACTGCGCACTGGCCGCCCTCGTCGCCGTCGCCGTCGCCAGCGAACTCGTCATCTCCCACCCCCACGACCGGGGCTCCGCCCCGCTGGTCCTGACCCTCTTCGGCGGCCCCGTCCTCTACCTCGCCTCCCAGGCCTGGTACTACCGCGCCACCACCCGGCAGGCCTGGGTCGAACGCCTGGCGGCCTGTGCCGCCTGTGTTCCCGCCGCCGTCGCCGGCCTCTGGCTGCCGTCCCTGGTCTCGCTCGCGCTGCTCGACCTGATCCTGGTGACGACGGCCGTGATCCTCTCCCGGGTGCACCGTCGGCTGGCCGACGCGCTCCGGAGCACCGACGGGGTTCCCACCTGAAAAAGCTCCTCACCGTCCGGGGAGGGCGGCGAAGAGGCTCCCTATATGATGTGTGCACGAAGATCGGCGGGCACAGGCGAACGGGGTACTCATGGCACGCGGCGACTCCAAGCGGCAGCAACTCTCGGAAGAAGTGGCGAGCTACGTCCGCGAGCTGATCATCTCCGGCAAGGTGCGGCCGGGTGACTTCCTGCGCATGGAGCCCATCGCCGAAGCCGTGGGCGTCAGCAACACGCCGGTCCGCGAGGGCCTGCTCGCCCTGAGCAGCGAGGGCTTCATCGAACTGGTCCCCCGTCGTGGCTTCGTCGTCACCCCGTTCACCCAGCAGGACGTGCGCGACCTGTTCTGGGTCCAGGCCCAGCTCGGCGGCGAACTGGCCGCCCGGGCCGCGAAGAACATCACCCCCGAGCAGCTCGACGAGCTCGAGGCGATCGTCAAGAAGCAGGACGCGGCCATCAAGGACGGCGACGAGGACGCCACGGTCGAGTACGGCCACGCCTTCCACCGTCTGATCAACCTCGCCGCCGACTCCCACCGCCTCGCCCTGCTGCTCCGATCCGTCGTCCGGCACCTGCCGAACCGCTTCTACATCTCCATCGAGGGCCGGACGTCCGCCACCCGTGAGGAACACCCGCTCATCCTCGAGGCGCTCCGCAGGCGCAGCGCGAAGATGGCGCGTTCGCTGATGGAACAGCACATCCTGGAGAGCGCCGACCACCTCATCGAGATGCTGGAGGCCCGCGGCCTCTGGCAGGAGGAGCGGGAGGAAGCCGCCTCCTGACCGTGCCGCCCCGGCGAACGGTCAGGTGATGCGCAGCGCCCGCATGCGGTTGTAGAGCGTCGACCTGCTCACTCCGAGGGCGCGGGCCGCCCGGAGCTTGTTCCCGCCGGCGGCCTCGATGGCGGCGACGATGACCTCCCTCTCCGCCTGGCGGAACGGCGAGGCGGGTGCGGGCGCCTCCCGGTGCGAAGCGGGCAGGTCCGCCGGAACGATGTCCCCCGTCGTACGGGTCCCGGCGACGGTCTGGATCACCCGGCGCAGCTCGGCGAGGTTGCCAGGCCACGGCTGCATCGCGAGGACGCGCAGGCTGTCCGCGGTCAGCCGGGGGCGACCGGGGGCTCCCAGGTCCGCCAGCATCCGCTCCGCCAGCCGGGGAACCTCGTACGGCCGCCGACGCAGCGGGATGAGGTCGCGGCGCGCGTTGCACAGCGCGACCAGAGAGGCGTGCGCCTTGTCCAAGTGCTCGCCGGGCGTCGAGGTCAGGACCGTCCTGCGCCGCGTGTGACGCAGGCGGGTGGCAAGCAGCGCCGTCACGGGCTCGGACAGGAGCTGGACGTTCTCGACGATCAGCGGCGGACCTTCGTACGCCAGGAGCTCCGTCATGCCGGCGATCCACTCCGGTTCCCCCTGACGGAGGACGTCCGTCGCGTCCAGGGTGCTCGCGTCCCGCCCCGCGAGCTGCCGTGCCTCGGTGGTCCGTCCGCTGCCCGGCTCTCCCACGACGAGCAGCGGCCAGCCGAGTGCCGCCCGCTTTCCGCCCGTGCGGGAGGATCCGGTCTCCTCGGGGACGATGTCGACGAGGACACCGTCGGCACCCTCGACCGGTGTGCAGCGGAGGGTGACCGTTCGGCCGGAGAGCAGGGGCAGCCGATGCGTTGCCCCTCCTTTCGCCCGCGTACCCTCCACACAGGCCTGTACGGCGGCGTGATCGGCCGGTTCGAGCAGAGCGAGGGTCGGCGGGGTGGCGAGGACCAGACCGTGCCCTACGACGAGCACGCTGCGCCGGGGGTTGCGCGAAGCCTCCTGGAAGGCCGCGAGCAGCAGCTGCTGGTGACGGGTCGCGTCGAGGAGGAGACGCTCCTCGACGTCTCGGACCATGCGCCGCACGAACGGTGGGACCAGCCCGTGTTCGTCTCCCCGGATTCCGCCGAGGTTGAGGACGCCTTCGAGGCGGCGGGTGATCGGGTGGACGACCGGATGTCCGTAACAGTCGAACCGCCGGAACGCCTCCATGAAGTGCTCGTCGCTGCGGAGCATCAGCGGCTCCCGGATCTCCAGTGGTGTACCGACCGCGTTGGTGCCGATCCGGTCCTCGCCCAAGTGTGCGCCCTGGGTGATCCCGATGTCGTCGAGGGCGCCTCGCATCGACCTGTCCTCCGAGTGGACGGACAGCAGGCGCGCCTCGCGGTCGGCGAGGACGAGGGTCATCGCCGTGTCGGCCAGTTCGGCCCGTGCCTGTGCGAGGACCGGCCCGGCCGCTCGGGCCAGACTGCCGTCCTTGGCCACCGGGCCGTGGACCAGAAACGGTTTGTCGTCCTCGCACAGGCCGCTCAACCGCGACCTCACCCACGAGGACTCGACGTCGGGCCTGGCCCGTCCGGCATCGATTTCCTGGGAAGTGGTGTGCATTCGGGGCCTCCTCCGGTCCGTTCCCCGTGCCTCGGCGCGTGGCAGGCTCCGACCTCCCACGCCCTGGTCGGGTCATTGGATCCGGGACGTCCTCCGTTGGGAAGGTCCGGGAGCGCGAGTGTCCAGGAATCTGTACACCTTCCCACGAGCGCTCAGGGAGAGGGGGCCACAGCGGATCCCGTCGCCCTGGTACGTCCGGCTGTGCAGATTCCTGGACACCGAGGCGAAGGATTCGTTCCTAGCGTGGTGGCGAAGCCGCCGGCACGACGCTCGACGGCACGACCAGACAGGAGCACATGGTGGCCACTGTGACGACTGGGGGCCCCTCCGTGGAGCGGGAGGGCACTCCTCACTACCGCATGTACATCGGCGGCGAATGGGTGGACTCGGACGATCGTTACGAGCTGATCAGTCCCGCCACCGAGGAAGTCTTCGCCACCGCGGCCAAGGGCGGTACGGACCACGCGGACGCGGCGGTCGCCGCCGCGAGCCGGGCTTTCGAGGAGGGGGCGTGGCGCAACACGCCTCCGCTCGAACGGGCCGCGGTCCTGGACCGGGTGATCGCGGCCGTCACCGCGCGCATGGACGAGTTCACGGAGATCGGCGTCCGCGAGTGCGGTTTCCCCCAGCGCCTGTCGCAGGCCATCTGCGTCGGCTTCCCGCTCGCGCACATGCAGCACTACGCGGACCTGACCCGTACGTACGCCTGGGAGCGCCCGGGCCCCGTCACCGGCATGGTGCTGAGCACCCAGCTCGTCCGCCGGGAGCCGATCGGAGTCTGTGTCGGCATCGTGCCGTGGAACTTCCCCCTGATCATCGCGGTCTGGAAGACGTTCCCCGCGCTCGCCGCCGGCAACAGCGTGGTGCTCAAGGTGGACGAGAAGACGCCCGTCGCCGCTCTCGAGATGGCCGCCATCCTGCGCGACGCCGGGCTTCCGGCCGGTGCGTTCAACGTGGTCACCGGTGACGGCGAGACGGTCGGCGCCCACCTCGTCCGCCACCCGGACGTGCGGAAGGTGTCCTTCACCGGTTCCACCGCCGTCGGCCGTCAGGTGATGCGCAACGCGTCGGACACCATCAAGAAGGTCACCCTCGAACTCGGCGGCAAGGGACCGAACATCGTCCTCGACGACGCCGACCTGGACGCGGCGGTCGACGGCTCGATCTACGCGTTCCTGCTCCACGCCGGCCAGGCCTGCGAGTCCGGCACCCGGCTGCTGCTCCCCTCGTCCCTGCACGACGAGTTCGTGGAGCGGCTGACCGCGCGTCTGAAGACGCTGAAGGTGGGCGACCCGTTCGACCCTGCGACCGACATCGGCCCCGTGATGTCCGCCGTGCAGCGCGACCGGATCCTGGGCTACATCGAGAGCGGCAAGCAGGAGGGCGCCACCGTGGCCCACGGCGGCGGAACTCCGCAGGGACCGGGTTACGAGAAGGGCTTCTGGGTCGAGCCGACCGTGTTCACCGGTGTCCGCAACGACATGTGCATCGCGCGCGAGGAGATCTTCGGCCCGGTGCTGTCCGTGATCTCGTACGACTCCGTCGACGAAGCCGTCAAGATCGCCAATGACACGGAGTACGGCCTGTCCGCCGGCGTGTGGAGCCAGGACGTGCCGCGCGCCCTGGAGGTGGCCGGCCGGCTCCAGGCCGGTTCGGTCTGGATCAACGACTGGCACAACATCTCTCAGCACATGCCGTTCGGTGGCTTCAAGCAGAGCGGCGTGGGTCGTGAGCTCGGTGCGGACGCCCTCGACGATTTCACGGAGCAGAAGGCCATCACGATCGACCTGACTGGTCGGGTGGACCGCCGTGCCTACGGCCTGGTTCTCAGCACGCCGCCCAACGCCTGAAAGAACAGGCTCGCTTGCCATCGAAACAAGGGCAAGTGGCCATTCTGACAGTCTATTTGACCACGGCGTCGCACTGGGGAAGGGCGACGTCGTGCGGTGAGGAGCCGTCACGCCGGCCGGCTCCCGCCCGACGAGCCGATCCGGTCGTCCCGGGGGAGGGGCGCCGGATCGGCTCGTACGCGTACGTTCGACAGGTGAACGGCCCTCCATGCCATGCATGGGGGGCCCGCCGTGTCCCAGGACACGTTCCGCCCCTTTTCCGTTCTCGTGGGGCATGTGAGTCTCGATGTGTGGCCGTCCGGTCCGGAAGCGACACCCCAGGCGCTCGGCCGGACGGTCCTCTTCCCTAATACATCGTCCACGGACGTTAAGGACACAGCACAGCTCATGAAGACGAACGTCACCTTCCCCAGTGCGGGTCTGAACCTGGCCGGCATCCTGTTCACTCCCGACTCCCACACCGGCCAGGCGATCCCTGCGGTCGTGGTCTCCCATCCCGGTGGCGGGGTGAAGGAGCAGACCGCCAGCGTCTACGCCGAGCGTCTGGCGCGTGAGGGTTTCGCCGCCCTGGTCTTCGACGCCGCCTATCAGGGCGACTCCGAGGGCCTGCCGCGCGGTCTGGAGAACCCCTTCCAGCGCGCCGAGGACGTCCGGGCCGCGGTCACCTACCTGACCACCCGCGACGACATCGACGCCTCCCGGATCGGCGCGCTCGGCATCTGCGCCTCCGGCGGCTACGTCCCCTTCGCCGCCCAGACCGACCACCGCATCAAGGCCGTCGCCACCGTCTCCGCCGTCGACATCCGCGACCTGCTCGTCAACGGCCTGGGCCGCACCCAGGGCCCCGAGGTCCTGCAGTCCCTCCTCGAGCAGGCCGGTGCCCTGCGCACCGCCGAGGCCGCCGGCGAGGCGCCCGCCACCCTCACCTGGGCCCCCGAGAGCCCCGAAGGCCTCGAAGAAGCCCCGGTCCTCTACCGCGAGGCCCAGGACTACTACCGCACCCCCCGCGGCGGCCACTGCAACTCCACCAACCAGTGGGTCCTGCGCAGCATCGACCAGATCGCCCAGTACGACTCCTACGCCATGATCCACCTCATCGCCCCCCGCCCGCTGCTGATGATCGTCGGCTCCGAAGCCGACACCGCCTACTTCAGCCGCGAAGCCGTCACCAAGGCCGGCGCCAACGCCGAACTCTTCGTCATCGACGGCGCCACCCACGTCGCCCTCTACGACCAGGACGAACACGTCACCCCCGCCACCACCAAGCTCACCGACTTCTACATCACCCACCTCACCCGCTGAAAAGTTGTGAGGCGGAGGGCTTGACCCCTCACAAAGCACTCTGTTCCCCCGTCGTCGCATGACGGGGGAACAGAGTGCTTTTTCGTTTTTCAGAATTCAGCGGAAACCTTTCGGTGCCGCTGGAATTCAGTTCGCGACGACAGTCAGTCGAGGTTGACGACCGTCGACGCGGCGGCCTTCGTACCGCCGTTGCAGGACACGACCTGGCCGTTGAAGATCCGGTCGTCCGAGCAGCCCTCGTCGTCGACGACGGTGACGGTGACGGTCCGCGAGCCGGTCTGCGCGAAGGTGTGGGTGACCTCCGGGCCGGTCGTGGTGGCGGTGGTGCCGTCGCCGAAGTTCCACTCGTAGCGGACGACCGAACCGTCGGGGTCGGTGGAGCCCGAGGCGGTGAAGACGCCGGTCCGACCGCCGCTGTAGAGGGTGTTGATCTTGGCGACCGGCCCCTGGTTCGGGGTGATGACGCTGGTCGGACCGTCGGCGAAGAAGATGCCGGTGTCCGTGGCCGGGTGGCTGGTCCGGGCCAGGCTGCCGTCCACCGGGTCGATCGCGAAGCTGTGGACCTTCGTGGTCAGGCTGAGGGCCAGGACGTCGACGTCGAAGAGGCGGCGAGCGTCCGGGCTGAGCACGACGCGGCCGGGCATGGTGTTGGCCGGGCCGGGGTAGGGCGAGCCGGCGAGCGGGGTGAGCGAGCCGTCGTCCGCGATCGAGTAACCGGAGATCTTGTTGCTGCCGGCTTCGGGGAGGTACATCCGCTTGGAGTCCGGGGTGACGGCTCCACCGTGCGGCAGGTTGCCCGACTTGTAGGGGGAACCGGGCGTCGGGGTCAGGGTGCCGTCGGCCGCGATGGCGAACCCGGAGATGTTGTTGCCCTGCTCGTTGGTCGTGTACAGGAAGCGGCCGTCGGGGGTGACGTTGGGCAGGGCGGGCCCGTTGCCCGTGGGGACCGGCTCGCTGAGCTGGGTGAGGGAGCCGTCCGCGGCCGTGCGGTAGGGGGTGACGTTGCTGGAGTTGAAGTTGGATGCGTACACGGTGCGGCCGTCGGTGGACACGACCGGGAGGCTCATGTAGCTGGTACCCGGGATGGTGGCGGGCCGGCCGATCTTGGCCAGGGTGCCGTCCTGGGCGACGGCGATGCTGTTCATGGTGCCGCTGGTCTGACCGCCGACAGTGGCGTAGAGCCGGGTGCCGTCGGGGGAGAAGGCCACGCCGAGGACCGCCGCGTCGTACTGGGCGACGGCCCCGGGGATGGCGGACAGGGCGCCGTTGGTGCCGATGGCGAAGCCCTTGACCCACTTCTTCGACAGGCTGGTGACGTAGGCCCTCTTGCCGTCGGGCGAAACGACGACCGAGAAGCCGGTGTCGGCGGCGAACGGGGAGCCCGCCACCTTGGTCAGCGCGCCGTCGCGGGAGACGCCGTACACCGCGATGTGGCCGCTGCCGGTGCTGCCGACGAGCATGAAACGACCGGGGGCGCCCGCGCTGAGCGAGGACGACTGGGTGCCGGAGGAGAACAGCCCGGCGGACGGCGCGCCCACCGCGGTGCTCGGCGTCAGCAGGGCGGTCGCGGCGAGCGCGGCGACGGCCGACGCGGTGAACGCGTTCCGGGTCGAGCGTCGGGGCGCCGTACCGCGCCCTCGGTTTCCTGCAGCGGCATTCTTGAAAAGACTCACGGGAATTCTCACCTCAGGGGGTTGCGCCTCGGAACCTTTCCGGCGGCTGAAGCAATTAAGAAAGGTTCCGGAACGCACTGGAAGCCCCTCGGGCGGGTCTGTACAGAAGGTTGGACACCAAACCCAGCAGCAGAGGACAAAGCACTTTTCCCGTCACACAACGGGAAGGAATGCGAGTCGGCCGAGACACCGGAGCTCGCATCCCGGGCAGCGTGGACGAGGCGCGCCGAACCGAAGAACCGGGCGACACGACACCACTCCCACGGGAAGGGCCCTCCTGGCCAACCGCGTCACTGAACGCCGACACGCCCTCGGCAGCATCCGCACCCGTACGCGTACGCCTTCGGCGTCGATAACTTCGCCATGCCGCGCACATGCAAGGCTGATCCGCCGGACGCGGGGCTGACGCCACGTCAGGAAAGTCAGCAAAAGGTCAGCATCGATCCGATCGAACCTTGACGCACAAGCCCGAACACGAGACTCGACATGCCTCCTCTCGAGCTCAGCAGACCCCCCGAGCTCGAGTACAGGACAGGGTGTGGATCGAGGTTCCCGGCATGGCGGCAGTCAGCAGGGGTATGGCCGGACCAACCCTAGATCTCCCCAGGTCAGCGCACCCGTCCACGCGGTTTCAGCGGGGTGATGGGCAGCGCCGGGGCGGACAGGCGGGCGCCGTCGTAGCCGTGCACCTCGCCGAACCGTGAGCCCTTCTCCCAGTCGTTTCGCGCCTGTACGATCTCCTCACCGGATCGGCCGACGAAGTTCCACCACATGACGATCTCCTCGGCGAAGGGCTCGCCGCCGAGGAGCATCAGGCCCGCGTCCGAGAGGGCGTGGAGGGGGAGTTCAGTGCGGCCGCAGCCGAGGTAGAGCATCGAGCCGGGGAGGACGGGTACGCCGTCGACGCGGGCCTCGCCGGACATGGCGAGGACGGCGTACTCGAAGTCGGGGTCCAGAGGGAGGTTCGTCTCGGCGCCGGCCGTGAGGGCGAGGTCGGCGCCGACGATCGGGGTGTACGCGGTGCCCGGCGAGGCGGTGCCGTCGAGGGAGCCCAGGACCACCGTGGCCGTGAGGCCGGGGGCGGTGACGCGGGGCAGGTCGGCGTGGTGTTCGAAGTGGGGTTCCACGTGCCGGTGGGCCTCGGGGAGGGCGACCCAGAGCTGGGCGCCGTGCAGGAAGCGGGCGTGCGGCCGGGGGCTCTCCTCGGAGTGGGAGATGGCCCGTCCCGAGGTCATCAGGCCCAGTTCGCGCGGGCGGATGGTCTGGAGACTGCCGGTGGAGTCCCGGTGCAGCACCTCGCCCTCGTGGAGCCAGCTGACGGTCTGGAGCCCGGTGTGGGGGTGGGGCGGGACCTGCATCCCGGGCTCGTCGGCGATGTCGTCGGGGCCGTAGTGGTCGACGAAGACCCACGCGCCGACCATCCGCCGCCCCAGGTTGGGGAGCAGCCGGCGGACCTCGGTCGATTCGCCGAGCCGGACGTGGCGGGGCGCGAGGAGTTCCCGTACCGGCTCGGCGACGACGAAGCCGCGTCCGCCGCAGACGGTCGGCACGGCCTGGCGGTCGAGATTGCTCATGGCGCCCAACCTATTCCGGTCCGGGGGCCGTGGGGCGTGACGCTCCGGTGGGGCCGCGAGAAGTCGGGGAGCCGTCGGGGATATTTAGTGGAATGTTCAATCACATGGGCTTGTTGGACCGGTCGACCGCCCCGCACGGCGGCGGGTCCGGAGCTTCGGAAGGGAAGAGCTGGTGAGCGACACGTACTACGAGTTCGGCACGGCCGGGGAGCGCTGGGACCGGGCACGGCTGTTCTTCGACGCGAAGGAGTACGGGACCGCCGTCCGCATCCTGCGCGGCCTCGTCGCCGAGCACCCGGACCAGACGGCCCAGCGGTTGCTCCTCGCCCGGGCGTACTACCACTCCGCCCGGCTCTCCCTGGCCGAGGCCGAGCTGCGCGCGATCCTGGAGCGCGACCCGGTCGAGCACTACGCGCGGCTGATGCTCGGGCGCACGCTGGAGCGGCAGGGGCGTCCGGAGGAGGCCGCGCCGCATCTGCGGATGGCCGCCGCCATGACGGGCGAGACCGTGTCCTGACGAGTTCTTGATACCCCTCCACGGTATATTCGCCGGTCGGGAGGTCCTGGCTGTGCGTACACATCGGGCGGAACGCGGTCGACGAGCAGGAGGTGCCACGGCGCACCTCCTGCTCGTCGTCGTGCTCGCGCTCGGCGTGTTCCTGATGCACACCACGGGCCATCCCGAGGGTTCCGGTGGCGGTACGCACACCGCCACCGCCTCCACCGCCGTCCCTCCCGCGCACGACGGCGGGAGCCCCGACACCCGGCACGAGCCCGGTGCGGGGATGGACATGACCACCCTGTGCGTGGCCGTCCTCGGCGTCTGGCTGCTGGCTCGGCTCGTCCTGGCCGCCCTCGGACACGGGCCCGAGCGGCTCGTTCCCCTTCTCGCGCGGCTCGCGCACGTACGGGTTCCGCACGCCCCGCCCCGTCGTCCTCCCGACCTCGCGCTGCTGTCCGTCCTGCGGATATAGACCGTCCCCCTCCCACGGGCACCCCGTACCGCCCGTGGGCCTCTCCGGCCTGCCCTTTTCCGTACGTACGAACAAGCACACGAGGTAACAACCATGCACATGCGTGCCTTCGCGCACCGCGCCACCCGGGCGTCCGTCCTCGTCGGCGCCGCCGCCGCGACCGGGCTCCTGCTCACCGCCTGCGGCGCGGACGACACCGCCCCGTCGGCGTCCGCCTCCCCGTCGGCCACGGCCGCCGCGCCCGGTTCCGCCGCTTCGCAGGCGCCCGCTCCGGGGCCCTTCAACGACGCGGACGTCATGTTCGCGCAGATGATGATCCCCCACCACGAGCAGGCCCTGGAGATGGCGCGGCTCGCCGACGGCCGGGCCGAGGACCCCGGCGTCAAGAGGCTGGTCGCCGCGATCGAGCGGGCCCAGGACCCGGAGATCCGGACGATGCGGGCCTGGCTCAAGGGCTGGGGCAGGCCCGAGTCCGCCGGTCACGGGAACGGTCACGGCTCCGGCTCCGGCATGGCCGGGATGATGTCCGAGCAGGACATGAAGGGCCTGGCGGCCGCCGAGGGCAAGGAGTTCGACCGCGCCTTCGCCGAGCTGATGATCGCCCACCACGAGGGTGCGGTGACCATGGCGGAGGAGGAGCGGAGCAAGGGCCTCAACCCCACGGCCAAGAAGCTCGCCGACGACGTCGTACGGACCCAGTCCACCGAGATCGCCGAGCTGCGGAAGGTCCTCGACCGGCTCTGATCGCCCCTTCCACCGTCCCCGGACCGGCTACGTCGGCCCGGGGACGGTCCACGGCCAGGTGCCGTCCCGGCCGGCCTCGATGAGGCCGACCATGCGGAACGCGGCGTCCGTGAGGCCGCCGAAGGTGTGCCGGTGCGGGCCCGTGGGGCCGTGGGCGGGGCGGTAGCCCGCCAGGTTCCAGGTGTAGACCGGGACCTCGGCGGGGACCGCCCCGGCCGGGTCGCCCGGTTCGTGGTAGGCGGTCTGCTCGTCGGTGACGATCAGGACGCGGTCGTGCCCCCGGTAGTGGGTGCGCACCGCCTTGCCGGTGTAGGTGCCGCCGAGGCGGTGGAAACGCTCCAGGATCCCGAGCACCGGCTCGCCCCGCGTGAACGGCACCTCCTTGCTGTTCCAGCCGAACTCCACCAGGTCCGCCCCTTCGGCGCGCAGGGCCAGGGCGGCGCCGAAGACGGCCGCCGCGTCCGCCCGGGTCAGCTTCGACCGCTCGGAGACGGTGTCCCAGAACATGGAGTCGGACCGGTCCACCAGGATCAGGGTCCGGCCGGGCAGGGCGGGCACGTTGGCCAGGGAGTGGCCCAGGGCCTCTTCGAGGGCGGCCGCCCAGCGCTCGGAGGGGGCGTGCCGGTGGGCGGCCAGGTAGCGGAAGGGGAACTGCCGGGAGCGGGCGACCTCGACGGGGTCCGCGAGGCGTGCGGCGACCTCGGCGGCGGTCCCGTCCGAGACCCCCGCCCCGTCGAAGTTCCGCAGGTTCCGCAGGAGGGCCATCGGTCCCATCGAGGGGATGACGGCCTCCCAGACGGGGGCGTCCAGGGGTCCGTGGAGCCAGCCGGCCAGGGCCTCCCAGGTCATGCCGGCGGCTGCCAGGCGTTCGGCGCCGCCCGGCCCGGTCACCACGGCCCGCCGCTCCCCCGCTGGCAGCTCCATCAGCTCCCGGTGCGCGGTGAGCAGCCGGTCGGAGGCCGGCGGGAGCGCCCGCTCGGGGTGGTGGCGGCGGTCCAGGGCGTACTGGAAGAGGGCGCCCTGCCAGGGCTTGTCCGGGTCGGGGGTGGCGTGGGTCAGGTTGAGGACGTCGCCGAAGCGGAACTCCCTGGACGGGGTGTCGTACTTGAGCAGGGACCGGGACGAGTACAGCCGGCGTACGGCGTCGGCGACGCCCCGCTTCACGGGCTGCGGCACGTTCCGTCCGTACGTGGACGTCCAGTGGGCGAGCAGTTCCCCGGGCTCGTCGGCGCGCTGGAGCACGGAGTCGATCACGGACCGGTTGGACGGGGCGGTCGGCCTCCCGGGCCCTCCGGACTCCCCTGACACCCCGGACCCTTCGGGCCCCTCGGTCGTCCCGGGCCCCTCCGTCGCCCCGACCCTCTCGGTCGCCCCGGCCCCGAGCCGGGCCCGTACGTACGCGGCGGCGCCCACCAGGGACGCCGAGCGCATGTTGCCCTCGGCGCGCAGCCAGCGCAGCAGGCCGGCCGTCCAGACGGGGTCCTCGACGGCGAGTTCGCCCACGAGGCGTACGTACCGCTCGTCGCGCTCCTCGCCGCTCTCGTAGAAGGTCCGTTGGGAGACGAAGTTGCCGACGGCCAGCAGGAAGAGTTCCTCGCGGGGCTCCCGGGCGAAGGCCGGGCCGCCCTCGTGGGTGCGGGGGCCCCACGGAAGGGGCGTGAAGCGGTTGTTCGGGCGGGGCATGGCGCGGGCGGCCGCCGAGACGTGCGGGGCCACGAGCATCTCGGGCCAGACCTTGGACACGCGTCGGATGTGACGACGAGGCAGGGAATCCCCCAGGATCCGAGGAAGACGGAAGGCCCCCGGCACGGAGGACGGCCGGGGCGAGGGCGACCGCGCTTCCCGAGATCAGAGGTGGCGGCGGCGTCACTTGGGTGTCAGAAGGAAGGAGCCGCAGCCGAGCGCACCGGGAGCGCGGACGCACCGCCACCGTAGACCGCCCGCCGGATCGCGCGCCAGCGATTAAACGGCGGGCCGTCCCGGCGGCCCGGTCACTCCCCCGCGCGGCGCTCCACGACCACTTCGCCGCCCACCACGACCGTCTCCGCGACGGTGCCGGGGATGTCCTCGGGGGCGATGCGGAGGATGTCGCGGGAAAGGACGACGAAGTCGGCCAGCTTGCCCACGGTCAGGGAACCGCGCTCGTGCTCAAGGAAGTTGGCGTACGCCGAGCCCCTCGTGTAGCCCTCGACGGCGGTGGCGACGTCGAGGGTCTCGCCGGCCGTCCAGGCCTCGCCGCCGCCGGGCGGGCGGCGGGTGACGGCGGCGTGGATGCCGACCATGGGGTCCATCTCGGCGACGTTCCAGTCGCTGGAGAGGGCGAGGACCGCGCCGGCCTCGTGCAGGCTGCGCAGCGGCCAGGCCTTGTGCCAGCGGTCGGGGCCGACGTTCTCCGCCCAGTCCTGGCCCGGTCCCGCGATGTCGGGGGCCGCGTGCCGGGGCTGCATACAGGCGACGACGCCGAGTGCGGCGAAGCGCGGGGTGTCCTCGGGGTCGAGGCACTCGACGTGGACGACCTGGTGGCGCGCGTCGCGCGGTCCGTTGACGGCGCGGGCGCGCTCGACGGCGTCGAGGACGGTGCGGATGCCCCGGTCGCCGGTGGCGTGGACGAAGCACTGGAAGCCGCGCGCGTCGAGCCGGGTGAGCAGCTCGGCGAACTCCTCCGGCGGGTAGAAGGTGTCGCCCCGGTGGTGGGAGCAGCCCGCGTACGGCTCCAGGAGGGCGGCGGTGCGGGGCTCGACGACGTCGTCGATGTACAGCTTGAGCGGGCCGACCCGCAGCCGGTCGTCGTCGTGCGCGGCGGCCGCCGCCGCGAAGGCGTCGAGGTCGGCCCCGGTGGTGCCGCGCGGGTGGAAGAGGGCGGCGACGATCCGGGAGCGCAGCCGGCCCTCGGCGCGGGCGCGCGCGAAGAGGGCGAGGTCGTCCAGGGAGTTCTGCGGTTCGACGACGGTGGTGATGCCGAAGCCGATGGCGTCGTCCAGGCTCTTGGCGAGCCGTCCGTACTGGCGGTCGGGCGAGGCCCAGGGCAGGCCGAGGTCGCGCAGGGCGCGGTGGCCGTCGCGGGAGAGGCCCTTGACGGCGAAGTCCTTGACGAATCCGGTGGGTTCGCCGGTCGCCGGGTCGGTGACGGCCCGGCCGAAGGGCAGGTCCGTGTGGTCGCGGTCGACGCCGAGGCGCTTGAGGGCGGCGGTGTTCAGCCAGGCGGTGTGGACGTCGTAGCTGAGGACGAGGGCGGGGGTGTCGCCGGTGGCCGGGTCGAGGTCGGCGGCGGTGGGCATCCGTCCGCCGGGCACGGCCGAGTAGTCGAAGGCCTCGGCCTCGATCCACTCGGCGTCCGGGTGCGCCGCGTGCCAGGTGCGGATCCGCTCGTGGATCGCGTCGAGGGTACGGGCGCCGGCGAGCTGGACGCAGGCGTCGTCGGAGCCGAGGCGGACGTGGTTGTGGGCGTCGACGAAGCCGGGCAGGACGAGCCGTCCTCCGGCGTCGAGGACGCGGGTGCCGGGTCCGGTCCAGGCGGCGGCCCCGTCGTCGGAGCCGATCCAGACGATCCGCCCGTCACGGGCGGCGAGGGCCTGGGCCTCGGGGAGGTCCGGGTCGACGGTGTGGATCCGGGCGCCGGTGAGGACGAGGTCGGCGGGGGCGGTGCTGTTCATGCGGGGTGGCTCCATGACGTACGGGAGGGGTGGGGGCGCGGTGGCGGTCAAGGGCGGCAGGGTGCGGTGGCGGCCAGGTGAGGGGTGCGGTGGCGGTCAGGGGCGGTGCGGGGCGACGCGCCCGCGGGCGAGGAGCACGTACACCAGGGCGGAGACGACCGCGCCGAGCAGGGTGAGGTCCGCGCCGCCGAGCGGGGCGACCAGGGGGCCGGTCCACAGTTCGGAGTCGCAGGTCAGGGCGGAGAAGGCGAGGCCCGCGAGGAGGGCGGTGAGACCGGCCGGGTGCCAGCCGGAGCGGTACCAGTAGGGGCCGCCGGTGTCCGCGTGCAGTCCGGCGGAGTCGTAGGCGCAGCGGCGCAGCACCATGTCGGCGAGGAAGACGCCGCCCCAGGGGGCGAAGACGATGATCAGGAGGGAGAGGAAGGAGAGGAGGGAGGTGGTGAAGTCGGTGAGGAAGAGGGCGCCGAGGGAGCCCGCGGCGGTGACGGCGGCGCTGATGACGATGGCGCGGGCCCGGCTCCAGGGGATGCCGAGGACCTGGAGGTTCAGGCTCGACGAGTAGAGCGTGATGATCGAGTTGGTGACGGAGCCGCCGAGGACCAGGGCGAGGAAGAGCGGCTGGAACCAGCCGGGCAGCAGGCCTTCGGCGCCCGCGACGGCGTCGGTCATGTCGGCCTGGGTCGCGGCGGCCGCGCCGGCGACCCCCAGGGCGACGGAGGAGAGGAAGCCGCCGAGGGCCGCGCTGCGGGTGACGGCCTTGAGGGAGGTCGTGCGGGGCAGGTAGCGGGTGTAGTCGGCGGGCATCGGGAGGTACGAGAAGGGGCCCGCGAGCACGACGACGAAGGCGAGGCTCCATGCCTGGGCGCCGGGCGCGGCGGCGGGGGCGGAGGTGTCGGCGCCGGGCAGGACGAGGACGACCAGGGCGGCGAAGCCGACGGCGAGGACGTACGCCATCCAGCGTTCGGCGAACTGGACGGTGGCGTGGCCCCAGAGGGCGACGGCGAAGGTCAGCGCGAGGGTGACGGCGAGGGAGAGGGCGCGGGGGGCGTGCCCGCCGCTCCAGCCGAGGTCGGCGAGGAAGGCTTCGAGGGCGAGGGTGCCGACCACCGTGTTCACGACGGTGTAGCCGATGCTGACGATCCAGTTGAGGAGGCCGGCGGGCCAGTTGCCCCGGCGGCCGAAGGCGGCGCGGGAGACGACGAGCGTGGCGGTGCCGGTGCGCACGCCGCTGAGGCCTGCCGCGCCGATGGCGAGGAAGGCGAGGCCGCCGATCACGACGACGGCGGTGGCCTGCCAGAAGGAGAGCCCGAAGGCGACGGCGAGGGCGCCGTTGATGACGTAGGTGAAGGTGAGGTTGGAGCCGAACCAGAGCCAGAAGACGTCCTTGGCGCTGCCGTGGCGTTCGGCGTCGGGTATGGGGTCGATCCCGTGTTCCTCCACCTGGAACACCTCGTCGCGGCCCGTGGTCCGCGCGGTTCCCGTGGTCACGGTCGCCGTCTCGTGTCCGAGCACACCGCACTCCTGTCTTGAATGCCGTTCTAAGTTTTAGAACGGCATTCAAGATGTGCGAAAGGTTCCGGCCACGTCAAGACCTTCGGAGGTTGCGGTTAGGGTCGACCCGTACAGCCCGGATCCGTACGGGGCGGATCCGGTCACGAGGGATCCGCGCGCGGCGGAGACGGACGGAAGAGCGGGACGGGGACGGCGGCGGTGGCAGGCACGGCACGACGGCGGGACGGACACGTCACCCAGGAGCGGATGCTGGAGGAGGCCATGGCCGCGATCGCCGAGGACGGCCTCGCCTCCCTCACCATGTCGGCGCTCGCGGAGCGGCTCGGCACGAGCGGCGGCCACATCCTGTACTACTTCGGCAGCAAGGACCTGCTGCTGCTCGCCGCCCTCCGGTGGAGCGAGGCGGCGCTCGCCGAGGAGCGCCGCGCGCTGCTCGGCCGGCGGGTCGCGGCCGAGCGCAAACTGGACCTCTTCCTGAAGCTCTACCTGCCGCGCGGGCCCCGCGACCCGCGCTGGACGCTGTGGATCGAGCTCTGGGCCCGCGCGGCCGGGAACGACGCGCTGCGCGAGGCCCAGGTCGAGCTGGACCGGGGCTGGCAGGAGGACCTGGAGGCCCTGCTCGCGACGGGTGTCGCGCGGAAGCGCTTCGCCCCGCTGGACACCGCGACCCGGGCCTCCGAACTCCTCGCTCTGCTCGACGGGTTGAGCACCCGGGTGGTCCTGGGCCAGGACGCCGGGGCCGCCCTGGAGGTCGCCCGCTCGGCGGCGGGCACGCTGATCCCTCCGTACGTCCCGGAGGACGACGGCGGCCGGTGAACCCCCGGCGGCCCCTTGGTCAGCGGGTGGCCTTCGCCGCCTGCCGGATCAGGCGGGCGACGGCGTCGGGGTGGGACATCATCGCCACGTGCGAGGAGTCGATCTCCACGGTGCGGGACTTCGCGCGCCGCGCCTCGAACCGCTCCAGGTCGGGGGCGATGGCCTTGTCCTGCCGGGCGACGAGGAACCAGGACGGGATCGTCTTCCAGGCCGCCGCGGTCGCCTTCTCCGCGAACCCGGCGGCCGCCGCGGGCCGCTGCGCGGCCGCCATGACCCGGGTCCGCTCCCGGGGCAGATCGGCGGCGAAGACGTCGTGGAACCTATCGTTCCTGATGTACAGGTCCGTTCCCGAGCCGGTGGCGTCGGTGTACGGGACGGGCCGGAGGGCCGGGTCCAGTTCGCTGCCGGAGAACTTGGCGGACAGCTCGGCGAGGGACTCGCCCTTGTCGGGCATGAACGCGGCGACGTAGACGAGCGCCTTGACCCGGGGGTTGCCCGCCGCCGCGCTACTGATGACCGCGCCGCCGTAGGAGTGCCCGACCAGGACGATCGGGCCCTCGATGCTCCTGAGGACACTGGCGAGGTACGTGGAGTCGTTGCCCAGGCCCCGCAGCGGGTTGGCCGGGGCCACGACCTCGTAGCCGTCGCGCTGGAGCCGCCCGGTCACGTCGTCCCAGCCGGAGGCGTCCGCGAACGCCCCGTGCACCAGCACCACTGTCGGCTTCTCGCCGCTCCCGCCGCCCGCGGCGGGTCCCCCGGCCGCGGCGGGTCCGGCGGTGAGTGCGGTGGCGGTCAGCAGGAGGACGGTGGTGCCGGCCCGGAGGGCGCGGCGGCGGGGGATACGGCGACGGGCGGACGCGGTCATGCTGCTCTCGTTCCTGGAGGAGGGGGTTTCCTGTGGGGTACTGCCGGACCCAGCTTCGGCGGGGCCGGGACCGTACGGCGCGCTGCCGGGAGCAGGGGGGTGAACGGGCGCGGCCACAAGGATGAAGCGGTGCGCCCGGGGTCGCCCGCGGCGGGCGGGGGCCCCGGGCACCGGGCCTCAGCCCCGGTAGGCCTCCAGGAGCCGCAGCCACGCCTCGCTCAGCGTCGGGTACGAGGGGACGGCGTGCCACAGGCGGGCGAGGGGGACCTCGCCGACGACCGCGACCGTCGCCGAGTGGAGGAGCTCGCCGATCCCCGGACCGACGAACGTGGCGCCGACGACGACCTCCCGGTCCAGGTCCACGACCATCCGCGCGTGGCCCCGGTAGCCCGGCGCGTAGAGGCCGGCGCCCGCGACCTGCGTCAGGTCGAGGTCCACGGCCCGGACCCGCAGCCCGGCCCGCTCCGCCTCCGCGAGGGACAGGCCGACGGCGGCCGCCTCGGGGTCGGTGAACACCACCTGCGGCACGGCGGCGTGGTCGGCCGTGGCGGCGTACGCGCCCCAGCTCCCGGGATCCGGCAGTTCCTCCCCCCGGGCCCGGGCGGCGATGGCGGCGCCCGCGATGCGGGCCTGGTACTTGCCCTGGTGGGTCAGGAGCGCGCGGTGGTTGACGTCCCCGACGGCGTAGAGCCAGTCGGTGCCGAGGACCCGGAGGCTGTCGTCGACGTCCAGCCAGGATCCCGGCTCCAGGCCGACCGTCTCCAGGCCGACGTCCTCGGTGCGCGGCGCCCGGCCGGTCGCGAAGAGCACCTCGTCGCCCTCGACGTGGTCGCCGCCCTCCAGGACCACGGTGACCGGGCCGGTGCCCCCGTCCCGTACCACCGCGGTGACCGTCGCGTCGCGGATGTCCGCGCCGCGCTCCCTCAGGGCCCCGGCCACGTGCTCGCCGACGAAGGGCTCCATGCGGGGCAGCAGGCCCCCGCCCCGTACGAGCATCGTCACCTTCGAGCCGAGGGCCTGCCAGGCGGTGGCCATCTCCGCGCCGACCACTCCCCCGCCCACCACGACGAGCCGCTCGGGCACCTGCTGGGAGGAGGTGGCCTCGCGGCTGGTCCAGGGGCGCGCTCCGGGCAGTCCGGGCAGCTCCGGCAGGACGGCGCGGCTGCCGGTGCAGACGGCGACCGCGTGCCGGGCGGCGAGCAGGTGGCGCTCGCCCTCGGGGCTCACGACCTCGACCCTGCGCGGTCCGGCGAGGCGGCCGTGGCCGCGCAGGACGCGGACGCCGATCGAGTCCAGCCAGTCGAGCTGGCCGTCGTCCTTCCAGTCGCCGACGACCTCGTTCCGGTGGGCGAGGACCGCCGCCTCGTCCAGGGGACCGCCGGCCGCCTCGCGCAGACCGGGGAGCGCGCGGGCCTCGGAGCGGGCGATCCCGGGGCGGAGCAGCGCCTTGCTGGGCATACAGGCCCAGTACGAGCACTCGCCGCCGATCAGCTCGCTCTCGACGATCGCGGCGCTCAGACCGGCCGCCCGCACCCGGTCGACGACGTTCTCGCCGACCGGTCCCGCACCCAGCACCACCACGTCGTAGACCTGCTCGTCTTCCACCACATGTGTCATGATCCCAGTCTGCGGGCAGGGGCCTGGAATAGTGCGGCTCGATACGCCGTTGTGCCCGGCGAGTCCCCCGGGGACCGTGAGGACACCACCAGGAGACCCCGAAAGGCAGGCAGGCATGAGCACCGTAGAGCTCACCAAGGACAACTTCGACGAGATCGTGAGCGACAACGAGTTCGTTCTGATCGACTTCTGGGCTTCGTGGTGCGGTCCCTGCCGTCAGTTCGGCCCGGTCTTCGAGGCGGCCTCCGAGCGCCACCAGGACCTCGTCTTCGCCAAGGTGGACACCGAGGCGCAGCAGGAGCTGGCGGCGGCGTTCGAGATCCAGTCGATCCCGACCCTGATGATCGTGCGCGACAAGGTGGCCGTGTTCGCGCAGCCGGGCGCGCTGCCGGAGGCCGCCCTGGAGGACCTCATCGGCCAGGCGCGGAAGCTGGACATGGACGAGGTGCGCAAGTCCGTCGCGGACGCGCAGGCCCAGGGGAACGCGCAGCAGTAGCGGACCTGGCGGAGAGGGGTACGGGAAGGCTTCCCGTACCCCTCTCCGGCGTGTCCGGGCGGTCTCAGCGCTCCAGGACCAGCGCCAGGCCCTGGCCGACGCCGATGCAGAGCGCGGCGAGGCCGGTGCCGGAGCCGGCCGCCGCGAGCTGGTGGGCCACGGACCCGGCCAGGCGGGCGCCGGACGCGCCCAGCGGGTGGCCGATCGCGACGGCTCCGCCTCGCGGGTTGACGATCTCGGGGTCGAGTTCCGGCCACTCGGCGAGGCAGCCGAGCGCCTGGGCCGCGAAGGCCTCGTTGAGCTCGAAGGTCCGCAGGTCGGCGAAGGAGCGTCCGGCCTTCCCCAGGGCCCGGTGGACCGCCTCGACCGGGCCGAGGCCGAAGAGCTGGGGTTCGACGCCGGTGACGGCGGAGGTGCGGATGCGGGCGAGCGGCTCGCGGCCGGTCTCGCGCAGCCCCTCCTCGTCGACGAGGAGCAGGGCGGCGGCGCCGTCGTTGAGTGGGGAGGCGTTGCCCGCCGTGACGGTGCCGCCCTGGGGGCGGAAGGAGGGCTTGAGCTTGGCGAGGGCCTCCGGGGTGCTGTCCCGGATCGACTCGTCGCGGGTCAGGTCCACGTCGGGGTAGGGCACGACCTCGTCGTCGTACAGTCCCTTCGCCCAGGCCTCGGCGGCCTTGCGGTGGCTGGCGAGGGCGAAGGCGTCCTGTCGCTCGCGGGTGATGCCGTGCTTGTCGGCGATCAGCTCGGCGCCCTCGCCGAGGGAGACCGTCCACTCGGCGGGCATCCGCGGGTTGGTCATGCGCCAGCCGAGCGTCGTGGAGTGGAGCTGCTGGTGGCCGGCGGGGAAGGCCCGCTCGGGCTTCTGGAGGACCCAGGGGGCACGGGACATCGACTCGACGCCGCCGGCGATCGCCACGGAGGCGTCCCCGAGCGCGATGGCGCGGGCCGCCTGGATCACGGCCTCCAGGCCGGAGCCGCAGAGGCGGTTGACGGTGACGCCGGGGACGGTGACGGGCAGCCCGGCGAGCAGGACGGCCATCCGGGCCACGTCGCGGTTGTCCTCGCCCGCGCCGTTGGCGTCGCCGAAGTAGACGTCGTCGACGCGGGCCGGGTCGAGCGCGGGCGAGCGGTCGACGAGCGCCCGCACGACATGGGCCGCGAGGTCGTCGGGGCGCACGGAGGCGAGGGCGCCCCCGAACTTCCCGATCGGGGTGCGGACGGCGTCGACGATGTAGACGTCGCGGATGCTCATCGGTTCTCTCCCACGTGACCTTCGGAACGACTCTGTTCGTCTGTTCGCCCGGCGGGACCGTTCTCGTCCGACCGGGCGCGCAGAGTCTCTGCCCGGCGGCCCGCCCTGTCAACGGGCCGTTTCGGGACGTAAGCGGGCAAACCGGGGCACTTCGGCGGAGGGGAGGGCGGGTCAGGGGGCGGGGCGGACCAGGGGCGTGAGGGCGTAGTCGAGTTCCCGGCCGTCGACGAGCAGCGCCTCGACGGTCCCGGTCTCGGGGTCGATGTCGGCCCTGATGCCGTGTCCCTCGTAGATCGGGTAGCCGGACTCGCCGTGGTGTCCGGTGGCCTCCACGACGGCCGAGCGGACGGCGCTGTCCGCGACGGAGGCGCCGTGGCGGTCCTCGACGTGCTCGGGCACCAGCAGGATCTCGAATCGCTTCGGAACTGTGCTCATGGGTCGACGCTAAGCGTTCGGCCGGGCGCGCGCCGGACGACCCGCGAGGACGGCGGCCCCTCTCCGGGGCGCGGTGCCGCCGTCGTTCCCCACGGCCGTACTGTGTCGGCACCGGAGGCGCCGGCGGGGCGCTCCGGACGCGGAGAGACGGAGGGGCGGCACCGTGCGTCTGCACACCACCACGTGGGGTTCCGGGGACCGGACGGCCCTGCTCGTCCACGGCATCATGGCCGACCACCGCACCTGGCGCCGGGTCGGGCCCGCGCTCGCGGAGCGCGGGTACCGGGTGGTCGCGGTGGACCTGCGGGGGCACGGGGCGAGCGGGCGGGGCGCGGGCCCGGAGGAGTACCGGCCGGAGGACTACGCCGAGGACCTCGTGGAGACCGTGCCGGACGGCCTCGAACTGGCCGTCGGCCACTCGCTGGGGGCGCTCGTGCTGGCCCGGGCGGTGGAGCGGCTGAAGCCGGCCCGCGCGGTGTACTCCGACCCGGCCTGGCAGCTGAGGCCGGGCCCCACCGGCTACCGTGCCGAACTCTTCGTGCGCGGCAAGGAGTTGACCCGGGAGATGATCCGGGGCCTCAACCCGTCCTGGTCGGAGGAGGACGTCGACGACGAACTGGCGGCGGTACGGGTGTGGGACGAGCGGACGGCGTACGGTCTGACGCCGTCCGTGGGCACCGACCTGTGGCCGGTCCGGCCCGTCGTCCCCTCGCTCGTCACCCTCGCCGACCCGAGCCTGCTCGTCCCGCCCGGGAGCGCCCGGATGCTGGCGGAGCGCGGCTTCGAGGTCCGTACGGTGGCGAAGACCGGGCACACCGTCCACCGGGACGACTTCGACGGGTTCATGTCGGCCCTGGACGGCTGGATCTGACGTACCGTTCGGTCATGGACGACGCGTCGATGGGGACCTCGATGGTGGGACTGCTCGGCCGGGTGACCGGCACCGTGGGGCCCGGCCTCGTCGGCGAGGTGATCGTCCGGATCCGGGGCGGTGCCGAGCACTTCCTCGCCCATCCGGCCGTGCCGAAGGAGCGGATCGAGGTCGGAACGGTCGTGACTGTCATGGAACATCTCCCTCCGCGCACCGTCTACGTCACAGCCGCGTACGACGGTTGACCGAAGCGTTGAGCGGAGCCCGTCACGGGCGCACACTCCCCTCACCGGGTCCGCTCGGCTCCGGTGAAGGGGGACCTTGCCCATGGGCATCGGCATCATGGCGGGCGTCGTCGTCGGCGCCGTCGTCGTTCTGATCGCTGTCTTCAAGATGATGTGGCGCGTCGCGGAGCCCAACGAGGCGCTGATCATCTCCGGTTCCAACCACAAGAACGAGGGCCTCGGCGAGGGCATGGGGTTCCGCATCGTCACCGGGCGCGGCACCCTCGTGCTGCCCGGGGTGCAGGCGGTGCGCAAGCTCTCGCTCGACCTCAACGAGACGCAGCTGTCCGTCGAGTGCGTCACCCACCAGGGCATTCCGCTCAAGGTCCGCGGTGTGGTGATCTTCAAGGTCGGTGACGACTTCGTGTCGATCGCCAACGCCGCGCGCCGCTTCCTCGACCAGCAGAAGCTAATGAGCGAGCGGGTGCACATCGTCTTCGCCGGTCATCTCCGCGCCATCGTAGGCGGGTTGACCGTGGAGGACATGATCCGTGACCGGGAGAAGCTGACCGGGCAGGCGCGGTCGGCCTGTGGCACGGAGATGGAGAAGCTCGGGCTGATCGTCGACTCGCTCCAGATCCACGAGATCGAGGACCCGACCGGGTACATCAAGAACCTGGCCGCCCCGCACGCCGCCGCCGTCCAGCGGGACGCGCGGATCGCGCAGGCGGAGGCGAACCGGCGGGCGACCGAGGCGGAGCAGCAGGCCGCGGCGCGCATGTCGGAGGCGACCCGGGACAGCGAGATCCTCCAGGCGGGCTACCAGGCCGAGCGGGACCAGGCCTCGGCCCGGGCCCGGCAGGCCGGTCCGCTGGCCGAGGCGGCCTCGCGGCAGGAGGTCGTCGTGCAGGAGACGCGCGTCGCCGAGCTGGAGGGGCACCGCAAGGAGCAGCAGCTCCAGGCGGAGGTCCGCAAGCCGGCTGACGCGATGGCGTACGAGACCCGGACGCTGGCGGAGGCCGAGCGCGACGCCCGGATCTCGGCCGCCCAGGCCGAGGCGAAGGAGACCGAGCTGGCGAGCGCGGCCAAGGCCACGGCGACCCGGCTCACGGGCGAGGCGGAGGCGGCGGCCCAGCACGCGAAGGGCCTCGCGGTCGCGGAGGCGACGCGGGCGAAGGGTCTGGCGGAGGCCGAGGCGATCAAGGCGCGGGCGGCGGCGCTCGCGGAGAACCAGGAGGCGGTGGTCGCCCAGCAGTTGGCCGAGAAGTGGCCGGAGATCGTCTCCGCGGGCGCGTCCGCCTTCGGGAACGTGGACCAGATGGTGCTCCTGAACGGCGCCGACGGCATGGCGGACGTCTTCGCCAAGGCGCTCACCATGGGCGGCACCGGGCTCGGCCTGGCCCGGCAGTTGCTCGCCACGATGAGCCCGGCGGCGCGGGAGGAGCTGGGCGGGGTGGTGCCACCGGCGCCCCGGACGGCGAAGAGCGTGTCGGAGAGGGTGGAGGTCACGGTCCGCGACGAGGAGGAGTAGGCCCCGGAGACCGTTCGGGCCCGGCACCGTGACGGCGCCGGGCCCGGGCGGGTCCGCTCGTCGCCGAACCCTTGCTCGTGACGTCGGTGGTGAGGTCGTCGACCGTGACCTCGGTTGTGAGAGCCCAGTTGTGGGAGCTCAGTTGTGACCGAACCTGCGTTCCTTGCGGTGGCCGTGCTCCACCGCCGAGATCGGCGTCTCCCGCGCGGTGACCCGGGAGGCCTTCTCCTTCGCGGTCGCGTCGGTGCGGTGTTCGTGGCCGCCGGTGCGGGCCCCCTTGTTCACACGGGTCTGTTTCTTGCCCACGATCGTGCCTCCCGTGACGGGTTTCGGACATCGGTCCGCATCCCTTCAGCGTGGCACGCGGGCGGGGAACCCGCACGTCAGGGCGTACGGCCGAGGACCCGGGCGAAGGCGGCGAGCGTCGGCGTGCCGGAGGCGCGGTCCAGGACGGCGAAGACGACCTCCTCGAAGTGGCCGGCGAACCGGCCGTCGCCGGTGAGCAGCGCCCTGAACGCGCCCGCGACCTGCTCCGGGTCGTTCCGGAAGACCCCGCAGCCCCAGGCGCCGAGGACGAGCCGCCGGTATCCGGCCGCGGCGGCGGTCTCCAGGACGCGTTCGGCGCGGGAGGCGAGGGCCGCGGGCAGCCGGCCGGCGCGCTCGGGGGTGCTGCGGCGGACGACGCCCGCGTTGGGGGCGGGCGAGGTGAGGAAGCCGACCGTGAAGGGCTCGGCGAGCAGCTCGCCCCGGTCGTCGCGGAAGACCGGCACTTGGGGCGAGTGGATGACGCGGTCGGAGTAGAAGACGTCCCGGTCGGCGCGGTGGTGCTCGTAGTACTCGGGGGCGCGCAGCAGGGTGGCGTACAGGGCGGAGGAGCGGCAGAGGGCCTCCTCCTGGGCCTGGGCGCCGTTGAGGTAGCCGCCGCCGGGGTTGCGGGCGGAGGCGAAGTTCAGGACGGCCACCGGGCGGGTGGGGTCGGCCGAGGTCATCCGGCGGGCGGCGGCCAGGCTGCTCTCGCCGGTGACCTCCAGGACGGGCGTGCGGTCGGTGCCGGGGATGACGGCGACGGGGCCGGGGCCGTGGAGCCGGGTTCCGGCCAGGGCGGCGGCCAGGTCGTCGGCGATCGAGACGGTCCGGCCGTCCCGGGTGAGGTAGCGGCCCTCGGCGACGATCTCCTCGGTCCGGGACGCGATGCGGCGCAGTCGTGCACTCATGGGCGTAAGGATGATCGTTTCCTTCCGGCCGGGACAACGGGTTTTCGCCGGTCCGTGACCACGGCGCATGTTTCCGTGACGGCGGGGGAATCCGGACGGGCGGGTGCACGGGGGGCGCGTACGGCCCGTCCGGGGCGCTCTTGCACGCCGGTCGGTGGTGGCTTTAGGTGGAACCAGTGGCATGCCGGGGGCTCCGTCCCCGGAAGCCTGTTTCCGGTGCGTCCGGGATCGCGCTCGCGGGACGGACCGTCCCGGGACCGGTCCCCTCAGAGGACCAGGAGGTGCACGGATGTCGCCGAGCGGCATACCGCGTGGCGGCCCCCCTCTCACCGAGGCGGAGGCGGAGGAACTGCTGCGATGTATCTGCTTCAAGACCGGCCCGCCCCGCACCGTGGGGGTGGAGCTGGAGTGGCTGGTGCACGAGTCGCGGGACCCCCGGGTGCCCGTACGGCCGCAACGGCTCGCGGCGGCCCTCGACACCGTACGGGCGCTGCCCCTGGTGTCGGCCCTGACGTTCGAACCCGGTGGTCAGCTGGAGCTCAGCTCGCGGCCCGCCGGGTCGCTCATGGAGTGCCTGGACTCGCTCGCCGCCGACCTGCGGGCGGTGCGGGGCACGCTCGGGCCGCTCGGGCTCGCCCTCAGCGGTTACGGGGTGGACCCCTGGCAGGCGTCGCGCGGCCGGGTGCTCCACGAGCCGCGCTACGACGCGATGGAGGCCGCGCTCGACCGGACGGGACCGGCCGGGCGGGCGATGATGTGCGAGTCGGCCTCGGTGCAGATCTGCCTCGACGCCGGGGTCGACGGGCCGGGCCCGCTGAACTACCGGCGGCGGTGGCACCTGGCCCACCTCCTGGGCGCGGTCCTGGTGGCCGCCTTCGCGAACTCCCCGGTGCACGGCGGGCGCCGCACCGGCTGGCGCTCGACGCGGCAGTCCCTGTGGGCCGACCTCGACCCGGTGCGGACGCTCGCGCCGCGACGGGCGTCCGCGCCCGCCCCGGACGGGGATCCCCGGACCGAGTGGGCGGCGCACGTGCTCGACACCCCGGTGCTGTGCGTGCGGACCGACGAGGGGCCGTGGGCGGTGCCGGAGGGGCTGACCTTCCGGGAGTGGCTGCGGACGGGGCTCCCCCGTCCGGCCGACGCCGACGACCTGCGCTACCACATGACGACGCTCTTCCCGCCGGTGCGGCCGCGCGGCCATCTGGAGTTCCGGATGGTCGACGCGCAGCCGGGGCGGGACGGCTGGATGGTGCCGGCGGCCGTGACGACGGCGGTGTTCGACGACCCGGAGGCGGCGGAGACCGTGTACCGGGCGGTGAAGCCGCTCGCGGAGCGGGCCGGTGACGATCCGGCGCCGCGCAATCCGCTGTGGGTGGCGGCCGCCCGTGACGGTCTGGCCGATCCGGATCTGCACGCAGCCGCGCGAACGGTCTTCTCCGCCGCCCTGGAGGCGCTGCCCTGGATCGGGGCGAGCGAGGAGGTGCGGCGGGCGGTCGCCGCCTTCCGGGAGCGGTACGTGGTTCCCGGGCGCTCCCCGGCCGACACCCCCGAGGCGGTGACGTCATGACCACGCACGCGACCGGGACGGGAACCGGTGCGGAGGCGCTGCGCGAGCGGGCCCTGGAGGCCCTGGCGGCGGCGCGGGACCGCACCCTCCGTCTGACCTCCTGCGTGGAGGACGACGACCTCACCGCCCAGCACTCCCCGCTGATGTCACCGCTCGTCTGGGACCTGGCGCACATCGGCAACCAGGAGGAGCAGTGGCTGTGGCGGGCCGTCGCGGGGCGCGACGCGCTGCGGCCCGAGATCGACTCCCTCTACGACGCCTTCGAGCACCCGCGCGCCGAGCGCCCGTCGCTGCCGCTGCTCGCGCCGGGCGAGGCCCGCGCCTACGCGGCGGACGTACGGCTCCGGATCCTCGACGTGCTGGAGGGGGCACCGTTCGAGGGGCGGCCGCTGCTCGACGCGGGTTTCGTCTTCGGCATGGTCGCCCAGCACGAACAGCAGCACGACGAGACGATGCTGATCACCCATCAGCTGCGGAAGGGGCCGCCCGTCCTGACCGCTCCCCCGCCACCGGTCCGCCGGAGCGGTCCGCTGCCGTCCGAGGTCCTCGTCCCCGGCGGCCCGTTCACCATGGGGACCTCGGACGAGCCGTGGGCCCTCGACAACGAGCGCCCGGCGCACCGGCGGGACGTCCCCGCCTTCCACATCGACACCGTGCCGGTCACCAACGGCGCCTATCTGGCCTTCCTCGCCGACGGCGGCTACACGGACCGGCGCTGGTGGCATCCCGCCGGGTGGGCGCAGATCCGCGAGCACGGCATCGGGGCGCCGCTGTTCTGGCGCCGGGACGGCGGGCAGTGGCTGCGCCGCCGGTTCGGGGTGACCGAGCCGGTGCCGGAGGAGGAGCCGGTGCTGCACGTGAGCTGGTACGAGGCGGACGCCTACGCCCGCTGGGCGGGGCGCCGGCTGCCGACGGAGGCCGAGTGGGAGAAGGCGGCCCGGTTCGACCCGGCCACCGGCCGCTCCCGCCGCTATCCGTGGGGCGACGGGGACCCGGGGCCCGGGCACGCGAACCTCGGGCAGCGGCACCTGGGCCCGGCGGCGGCCGGAAGCTATCCGGAGGGCGCCTCGCCGCTGGGCGTGCGGCAGCTGATCGGGGACGTGTGGGAGTGGACGGCGAGCGACTTCCTGCCGTACCCGGGCTTCACGGCCTTCCCGTACAAGGAGTACTCGGAGGTGTTCTTCGGGCCCGAGCACAAGGTGCTGCGGGGCGGTTCGTTCGCGGTGGACCCGGTCGCCTGCCGGGGCACCTTCCGGAACTGGGACCTGCCGGTGCGGCGCCAGATCTTCTCCGGCTTCCGCACGGCCCGCTCCGCGGAGCTCGGCTGATGTGCCGTCATGTCGCCTACGTGGGCGGGCCGGTGGCGCTCGGGGAGCTGATCGTGCGGCCGGAGCACGGACTCCTGCGCCAGTCCTGGGAGCCCCGTATGCAGACCAGCGGGGTGGTGAACGCCGACGGGTTCGGGGTCGGCTGGTACGCGGAGGGGGATCCGGTGCCCGCGCGGTACCGGCGCGCCGGGCCGATCTGGGGCGACCTCTCCTTCGCGGACCTCGCCCGGGTGGTGCGCTCCGGGGCGCTGCTCGCGGCGGTCCGGGGGGCCACGCTGCCCGGCGCGGACGGGGAGGCGGCGGCGACGCCGTTCGCCTCCGGGCGCTGGCTGTTCAGCCACAACGGCGCGGTGCCGGGCTGGCCGGACACGCTGAACCCGCTGGCCGCGACGCTGTCCGCCGGGGAGCTGCTGCGCCTGGAGGCCCGTACCGACTCGGCGCTCGTGTGGGCGCTGGTCCTGCACCGGCTGCGGGCCGGGGACGCGCCGGGCGAGGCGCTCGCCGCCACCGTGCGGGAGGTCGCGCAGGCGGCCCCCGGGTCCCGGCTGAACCTCCTCGTCACCGACGGCGACCGGATCGCCGCGACCGCCTGGGGCAACAGCCTCTGGTACCTGACGGGTCCCGGCCGGGCGGTCGTGGCCTCCGAACCGTACGACGACGATCCCCGCTGGCGGGAGGTACCCGAGCGGACGCTCGTGGTCGCCGACCGCACCGACGTCGCCCTCACCCCGCTCAAGGAGCCGCCCGCGTGAGCCCGTACCAGCTGACCCGCACCCTCGACCTGGACGCCGCCGGCGCCGATCTGCGCGCCGATGTCGTCCACGGTCTGACCCGCTCCCCCAAGGAGCTGCCGCCCAAGTGGTTCTACGACGCCCGGGGCAGCGAGCTGTTCGAGGAGATCACCCGGCTGCCCGAGTACTACCCGACGCGGGCGGAGCGGGAGATCCTGGCCGCGCGGGCGCCGGAGATCGCCGCGGAGACGGGGGCCAGGACCCTGGTGGAGCTGGGCTCGGGGTCCTCCGAGAAGACCCGGTTCCTGATCGACGCGCTGCTGCCCGGTCTGGACTCCTACGTGCCCGTGGACGTGAGCGAGTCGGCGCTGACCGGGGCGGCGGAGTCGCTGCTGGCGGAGCGGCCGGAGCTGCGGGTGCACGCGCTGGTCGCGGACTTCACCCGGGGGCTCGCGCTGCCCGGGACGCCGGGGCCGCGTCTGGTGGCCTTCCTCGGCGGCACGATCGGCAATCTGCTCCCGGCCGAGCGGCGGACCTTCCTGCGCTCGGTCCGCTCGATGCTCGCGCCGGGCGACTCCCTGCTGCTCGGCACGGACCTGGTGAAGGACGAGGCGACGCTGGTGGCCGCCTACGACGACGCGGCCGGGGTGACCGGGGAGTTCAACAAGAACGTGCTGTCCGTGATCGACCGGGAGCTGGGCGCGGACGCCGATCCGGCGGACTTCGAGCACGTGGCGGTGTGGGACGCCGGGCGGGAGTGGATCGAGATGCGGCTGCGCGCCCGCCGCGCGCTCACCGTGAAGATCCCGGAGCTGGACCTCGTGGTGCCGTTCGCGGCGGGCGAGGAGCTGCGGACGGAGGTGTCGGCGAAGTTCCGTCAGGAGGGGGTGCGGGAGGAGCTGGCGGCGGCGGGCCTCGACCTGGCCCGCTGGTGGACGGACGAGGAGGGCAGGTTCGCGCTGTCGCTGGCGCGGGCCCGCTGAGGGGCGGCGCCCTGCCGGGGGACGGTCCGCCGGGCGGCGGCCCGTGGAGGAACCGTCCGCCGGACGTCGTCCGGCAGGGCCACGGCCCGCCCGGCGGCCGCCGCCAGGGCGCGCCGGTCCGGGTACCGGCCGCTCGGCAGCGGGTCCGCGAGGCGGACCTCGGCGGTGAGGCGCCGGGTGGTGACGACCCGCCACAGGGAGGTGCCGAGCGGGTCGTCCCCGACGTACGCGGCGGCGTCGGCGGGCCGGTAGTCGATCCGTACGGGCTGCACGGCGCAGCCCGCGTCCAGGGCGGCCTGGAAGGCGGCGGGCCGGAACCGTCCCCGCTCCCGGCCGCACCAGGTGGAGCCCTCGGGGAAGACGGCCACGCGGCCGCCGGCCGCGAGGATCCCGGCCATCGCGCGGACGGTGCCGGGCAGGGTCCGCAGCCGGTCCCGCTCGATGAAGAGGGTGCCGCCGAGCGCGGCGAGGAGGCCGAGGACCGGCCAGCGGCGCACCTCCGCCTTGGCGACCGTGCGGGCGGGCAGCACGGCCGCGAGGAGCGGGACGTCCAGCCAGGAGACGTGGTTGGCGACGACGAGGAGCGGGCCGGTGGCGGGGGTCCCCTCGTACCGGACGCGGACGCCGAAGGCGCGGACCACGGTCCGGGTCCAGAGCCGGACGAGGGCGAGTCGGGCGGCGGGCGGGAGCGGGGCGGCGGCCGGGGCAAGCAGGACGCCGAGGAGGACGGCGGCGGTGCCGGCGGTCAGCCGGGCCAGGGCCCGCAGGGGGCCGGCTGCGGGGTCGGTGCCGGTGCCGTCGGGGTGGGCGGCGCAGCGGCCCGGGGTGCAGGGCGCCGTGGGGAGCCACGGCGGGAGGGCCGTGGGGCCGTTCACCGGGCCGGGACGAGCGACAGGAAGTGGTTGAGGTAGCGCGGGTTGGTGCGGCGCAGCGAGAGCAGGACGTAGAGGTCGGCGACGCCGAAGTCGGGGTCGTGCGCGGGGGCGCCGCAGACCCAGGCGCCGAGCCGGAGGTAGCCGCGCAGCAGCGGGGGCAGTTCGGTGCGGCCCTCGGGGCGGGCGACGCTCTCGGGGCTCCAGAGGCGGTGGGGGGTGACCCAGTACTCCTCGGGGGCGAGGTGCTTGGTCCGGACGGCGTCCCAGGTGGCGGCGGCGAGGGTGCCGCCGTCGGCGAGCGGGACCGAGCAGCAGCCGGCGAGCCAGTCGTGGCCGGTCTCGGCCATGTAGCGGGCGAGTCCGGCCCAGATGAGGGCGATGACGGCGCCGTTGCGGTGGGCGGGGTGGACGCAGGAGCGGCCGACCTCGACGAGGTCGTGCCGGACGGGGGCGAGCCGGGTGAGGTCGAACTCGCTCTCGGAGTAGAGGCGCCCGGCGACGGCGGCCCGCTCGGGCGGCAGGAGCCGGTAGGTGCCGACGACCTCGCCGGTGGTCTCCTCCCGGACGAGGAGGTGGTCGCAGTACGCGTCGAAGGCGTCGCTGTCGAGGCCGGGCTCGGGCCCGTCGAGCCGGGCCCCCATCTCGCCGGCGAAGACCTGGTGGCGCAGGCGCTGGGCGGCGCGCACGTCCTCCTGGTGGCGGGCGAGGCCGACGGCGTACCGGGGCGTGGGCCGCTCGGCCCGGGTCCGGGGCTGTGCGGGGACGGCGAGCGTGTGCGTCGGTGCGGACATGGCGGGCGCCTCCGGCGGACGGAAGGGAAGGGGCGGGGCCGGGGCCGCTCGCGCGGTGGCCCGGCTCCTTACTTCTTCCGTGACCGGCTGGATTCGACGTGACCGTCCGGGGGCTCGCGGGTGTGCGAACGCTGAATGCTATTCGGCGAGGGTCTCGGTGATCGCCTCGGAGGCCTTGCGGGCCGCCTTGAGCGGGTCCTCGCCCTGGAGGACGGCCGTCATGTAGGGCTTGATCGGGTTGTCCCCCTCGACGTCCGCCCACTGCGGGGAGTTGGGGGTGGCCCGGCCGCGCGCGGCGCCCTGGGCCATGACGGCGGTGGCCTCCTGGCCGGCGACGACGGAGGCGAGGCTCTTCTTGTTGGGCACGTAGCCCATGGCGCGGGCGAGTTCGGTCTGCCACTTCTCGCCGGCCATCGCCTTGACGACGTCGAGGGCGGCGCCGCGCTGGGGGGCGTTCTCCGGGATGATCAGGTCGGAGCCGCCGGTGAAGACGGCGCAGGGCTGGCCGGCCTTCTTGCCGGGTATCGGGAAGTAGCCGAGCTTGTCCTTGAGCTCCGGGTTGGTCTTGAGGATCGCGGCGACGGCGCTGGGGGTGGCGATGAGCTGGGCCACGTCGCCCTTGGCGAAGACGTCGGCCTGCGGCGGGTTCTGCTCGTCGGCGTTCTTGGGGCCGGAGCCGAGGGACTGGAGGTCCTTGTAGAAGGCCATGCCGCGCTGGGCCGCCGGGCTGTCGAGGGCGCCCGTCCACTCGCCGCCCTTGTCGACGGCCAGTTCGCCGCCCTCGTCCCAGATGAAGCCGGAGAGGGTGTACCAGTCCTGTCCGGCGAGGTAGATGCCCTGGGAGCCGTTCTTGTTGAGCTTCTCGGTGTCGGCGAGCCACTGGGCGCGGGTGGCCGGGGGCTTGTCGATGCCGGCGTCCCGGAACAGGTCCTTGTTGTAGATGACGATCCGGTTGGCGGCGTACCAGGGGATGCCGTACTGGGAGCCGGAGATGCTGCCGGGCTCGGCGAGGCCGGGCAGCCAGTCCTCGCTGCCGAGGTCGCGGACCGACTCCAGGGTGAGGTCGAACAGCTTCTCGGTGTCGGCGTACTGGGCGACCTGGGTGTTGCCGACCTCGATGACGTCGGGTCCGCCGGGGCCCTCGAGCGCCTCGGTGACCTTCTTGCCGATGCCGGTCCAGTCCTGGATGGTGAACCGGAGCTCGACGCCGTCGTGCTCCTCCTCGTACGCCTTCTTGAAGCGCTCGACGAAGTCCTCGCTGGCGCTGTCCCGCATCAGCCAGATGTTGACGGTCTTCGTGCCCTCGCCGCCCGGGAGCATCCCGCAGCCCGAGAGGGCGAGCGCGGTGGCGGCTGCCAGGGGACAGACGAGATGTCGGTTCTTCACGTGGGTCACCTTCTGCGGTTCAGCACAGGGTCGTGCGGTATGGGGGCTGACCCGGCATGGGGGGACCGAACGGGGTGTTCGCGCGGGTATGTGGCCTGGATTCTGGTCTGGACCAACGGGATGGTCAAGTCCTTGACCATCCCGTTCCGCCCCCCGGAAGGACGATCTGTGCCCTTACCGACGGTAATTCCCCGTGGGTCGTGGGGAGGTCGTCGTGTCGCGCCCCGGCGCGGCCTGGGGCACGGTGGAGGGAACGCACCGAGAGGAGCTCGTCCCCCATGTCGAACCACACCTACCGCGTCACCGAGATCGTCGGCACCTCCACCGAGGGAGTCGACCAGGCCATCCGCAACGGCATCGAACGCGCCTCGCAGACCCTGAGGGGCCTCGACTGGTTCGAGGTGACGCAGGTGCGCGGCCACCTCGTCGACGGCTCGATCGAGCACTACCAGGTCGGCCTGAAGGTCGGCTTCCGCCTGGAGGACGAGACCTGACCACCGGGCACCGGGACCTGACTCCGCACGGCGGGGTCAGGTCCTTCGCACGCCGGGGTCGGGCCCGCGCGGCCGGCGCCATGCCCGTACGTCGGGGTCGGGCCCGCGCGGCCGGCGCCATGCCCGTACGTCGGGGTCGGGCCCGCGCGGCCGGCGCCATGCCCGCGCGGCCGGAGTCGGGCCCCAGCCGCCCGTGTCAGGTCCGGCCCTCCTCCTCCTGCGCCTCCCTCAGCGCCTCGGAGGGGGTCGCCCAGCGGGCCCGTACGACGGTGAAGCCGGCGGCCTCGGCCGCGTCGCACACCGCCGCGTCGTCGTCGACCAGCATCCTGACCGGGCGGTCGGCGGCGAGCCGGCGCAGGACCTCCAGCTTGGTCGCCCGGGCCGGCCGGAAGTCGCGGTCGCGCCGCATGTGGACCGGCCCCGCCGGAAGGCCCTGCTCCGCCAGCCAGTCCACGGTCGCGCGGCGGCACCGCTCCGGCCGCCCGGTGAGGTAGACGACCTCGCACTCCCCGGCCGCCTCCCGGCACAGCGCGACGCCCTCCGCCAGCGGCGGGTCGTCGGGCGCCGCCGCGAAGAAGGCGCGCCAGTCCTTGGGCCTGCGCTCCAGGAAGTGCTGGCGGTGCGCGGTCGCGGCGAGGGTGTTGTCGAGGTCGAAGACGGCGAGGGGCCTGTTGTCCTGTGTCACCGGGCCAGGGTAGGAGGCGGGCCCCGTCGAGGGGGCGGGAGGCGGAGGTCCCCGCGACCGGAGGGCGGAGCCTCCGGGCGGAAGGGCCGGGAATCCCTGGCACCCCACGGCGTTGAACCCTGCGTGAGCAGCTTCCCCGCCGACGTCCGGTTCTCCGTCCTCGACCGCTCCCGCACCCGGGAGGGCGAGGACGCCCCGCGGGCGCTGCGCGAGACCGTGCGCCTCGCCCGGGAGGTCGAGGCCCTCGGCTACCACCGCTTCTGGGTGTCGGAGCACCACGGCGTGCCCGGGGTCGCCGGATCGGCGCCCACGATCCTCGCCGCGGCCGTCGCCGCCGCGACCTCCGCCGTCCGCGTCGGCACGGGCGGGGTGATGCTCCCCAACCACCGGCCGCTGGTCGTGGCCGAGCAGTTCGGCGTCCTGGAGTCCCTCTTCCCCGGCCGGATCGACATGGGCGTCGGCCGTTCGGTGGGCTTCACGGACGGCGTCCGGC
The DNA here is from genome assembly GCF_044754545.1 of Streptomyces sp. NPDC093071. Taxonomy (NCBI): domain Bacteria; kingdom Bacillati; phylum Actinomycetota; class Actinomycetes; order Kitasatosporales; family Streptomycetaceae; genus Streptomyces; species Streptomyces sp. NPDC093071. The sequence continues at coordinate 64,310 of NZ_JBIVPH010000001.1, forward strand.
GGGCCCTGGGCCGGGACGCGGACGACGCCGACCGGTTCGGGGAGCAGCTCTCCGAGCTGCTCGGCTGGTTCACCGGCGGGCAGACCGCCCACCCCGGGGTGCACGCGCGGCCCGCCGAGGGCCTCCGGGTGCCGCCCTTCGTCCTCGCGACGGGCGAGGGAGCGGCGGTCGCGGCGGCGGCCGGGCTGCCGCTGGTCATCGGCGACCTGCGCGGCCGGGACCGGCTGCTCGCCGCCGTCGACGCGTACCGGTCGGGCTTCCGCCCGTCCCCCTGGGCCGCCGAGCCGTACGTGGTCGTCGCCGGGACGGTGGCGGTGGCCGCCACCGATGAGGAGGCCCGGAGGCTGCTGGTCCCGGAGGCCTGGGCGATGGCGTACTCGCGCACCCGGGGGGACTTCCCGCCGCTCGACGCCCCGGAGCGGATCGAACGGCTGCCGATGACGGAGAGGCAGCGGGGGTTCTACGAGGCGGGGCTCCGGGGGCACGTGCACGGCACGGAGGAGCGGGTGGCCGAGGCCCTGGAACGGGCGGTGGAGGAGACCGGGGCGCAGGAGGTCCTGGTGACCACGAGCACGTACGACCGGGAGGCGCTGAGCGCGTCGTACCGGGGGCTGGCGCGGGCGGTGGGGCTGGTGCCCTGCACCCCGCCGGAGGCATCGGTCCACGCCCTCCCGGAGGGCCCGTCCGGCCGCACCCGTCCGGAGCAAACCGCGGATAGCGCATAAAATCGGATCATGCACGACAGCCCCCACGATCCGTACGTCCGCGTCCGCGGCGCCCGTGAGCACAACCTCGCCGGGGTCGACGTCGACATCCCCCGCGACGCGCTCGTCGCCTTCACCGGGGTCTCCGGCTCCGGCAAGTCGTCGCTCGCCTTCGGCACGGTCTACGCGGAGGCACAGCGGCGCTACTTCGAGTCGGTGGCGCCGTACGCGCGGCGGCTGATCCACCAGGTGGGGGCGCCCTCGGTCGGCGAGATCACCGGGCTGCCGCCCGCCGTCTCCCTGGAGCAGCGCCGGTCGTCGCCGAACGCCCGCTCGTCCGTCGGCACGGTCACCACCCTCTCCAACTCGCTGCGGATGCTTTTCTCGCGGGCCGGCCGCTATCCGGAGGGGGCCGAGCGGCTGGACTCCGACGCCTTCTCCCCCAACACGGCGGCGGGCGCGTGCCCTTCGTGCCACGGTCTCGGGCGGGTCCACGAGACGAGTGAGGAACTGCTCGTGCCCGATCCGGACCTGTCGATCCGTCAGGGGGCCGTCGCGGCCTGGCCGGGCGCGTGGCAGGGGAAGAACCTGCGGGACGTCCTCGACGCCCTGGGGTACGACGTCGACCGGCCGTGGCGGGAGCTGGACGCGAAGGACCGGGAGTGGATCCTGTTCACGGACGAGCAGCCGGTCGTCACGGTGCATCCGGTACGGGAGGCGGGGCGGATCCAGCGCCCGTACCAGGGCACGTACACGAGCGCCCGGCGGCTCGTCCTGCGTACCTTCTCCGACTCGAAGAGCCCGGCCCTGCGCGCGAAGGCGGAACGCTTCCTCACCAGCGCGCCCTGCCCGGTGTGCGGCGGCGGCCGGCTGCGGCCCGAGGCGCTCGCGGTCACCTTCGCGGGCCGGACCGTCGCGGAGCTGGCCGCGCTGCCGCTGACGGCCCTGGCCGGTCTGCTCTCCACGGCGGCGGCCGGGGCGGACGCGACGGAGACCGCGCGGGTGCTCACCGGGGACCTGGTCGCCCGGATCGGCACGGTGACCGAACTCGGCCTGGGCTATCTGAGCCTGGACCGCGCCACCCCCACCCTCTCCAACGGCGAGCTCCAGCGGCTGCGGCTCGCCACCCAGCTGCGCTCGGGGCTCTTCGGCGTGGTGTACGTCCTCGACGAGCCGTCGGCGGGACTGCACCCGGCCGACACGGAGGCCCTGCTCGTGGTCCTCGACCGGCTCAAGGCGGCGGGCAACTCGGTCTTCGTCGTCGAGCACCACCTCGACGTCGTCCGGCACGCCGACTGGCTGGTGGACGTCGGGCCGGGGGCCGGGGTGCACGGCGGGCGGGTGCTGCACAGCGGGCCGCCGCGCGAGCTGGCCGGCGTCGAGGAGTCCGTGACGCGCCGGTTCCTCTTCGACCGGGAGCCCGTCCCCGCGCGGACCGTGCGCGAACCGGCGGGCTGGCTGCGGACGGGGCCGGTCACCCGGCACAACCTGCGGGAGGTGGACGCGGCCTTCCCGCTCGGGGTGTTCACCGCCGTCACGGGCGTCTCCGGCTCCGGCAAGTCCACCCTCGTGGACGCGCTCGTGGACGCGCTCACCGGTCAGGGGGAGGGCGCCGGGCGTCTGGTGACGGTGGACCAGCGGCCCATCGGCCGCACCCCGCGCTCCAACCTCGCCACGTACACCGGCCTGTTCGACGTCGTCCGCAAGCTGTTCGCGGAGACCGACGAGGCGAGGGCGCACGGGTACAAGGCGGGGCGCTTCTCCTTCAACGTGCCCGGCGGGCGCTGCGAGACCTGCCAGGGCGAGGGCTTCGTCTCGGTCGAGCTGCTCTTCCTGCCCAGTACGTACGCGCCCTGCCCCGACTGCCACGGCGCCCGCTACAACCCCGAGACCCTCCGGGTGCGGCTGCGCGGCCTCACGGTGGCGGAGGTCCTGGACCTGACCGTGGAGTCCGCCGCCGGCTTCCTCGCGGACGTCCCGGCCGCCGCCCGGAGCCTGCGCACCCTCCTCGACGTGGGCCTCGGCTACCTGCGGCTCGGCCAGCCCGCCACGGAACTGTCGGGCGGCGAGGCCCAGCGCATCAAGCTCGCCTCGGAGCTCCAGCGGCCGCACCGCTCCCCCACCCTGTACGTCCTGGACGAGCCGACCACCGGGCTCCACCCGGCCGACGTGGAGGTCCTGATGCGCCAGCTCCACGGACTGGTGGAAGCGGGGCACTCGGTGGTCGTCGTCGAGCACGACATGGACGTGGTCGCCACTGCCGACTGGGTGATCGACCTGGGCCCGGAGGGCGGCGACCGGGGCGGCCGGATCGTGGCCGAGGGTCCCCCGGAGCGGGTGGCGGGGGCGGCGGACAGCCGCACCGCGCCGTATCTGGCCCGGGCCCTCTCCGGAGGGGCCTTCCACCGCTCCTGAGGCGCGGGCTCCGGTCGGCGTCCGGCCGCGCGGTCACCGCCATTGGGCGGATCAATGACGACGTCTTGACACGGTTGACGCGCGTTGACAGGGAACGACACACTCAGTCAGGTACACGTCAATCCCACGGGGGGTCGGATCGACGCACGTCCGGTGGGTCCTTCTCCCGAGCGAAAGGAACGCCGCCCGTGTTCTCCGGACTCCCTGCGAGAGTCGCCCTCACCGTCCTCGCCGCCACCGGCCTGCTCGCCGCCGCGCCCTCGGCCTCGACGGCCCGCCCGGCACCGGCACCGGCCCCGATTGCCACGACTGCCGCCGGTTCGCCGTCCGCCGGGGTCGCCGTGAAGATGCCGGCCGCCGTCGCCGACCGCCTCGGCACCGACCGGAAGGCGCTGGTGGACGCGGTCTCCGCCGACGTCCTCTCCCGGTCCCACGACGCCGAAGGCCTCGCCCCGGCCACCGCCGTCGGCAGGCTCGCCGCCGAGGGCCGCAAGGTGGTCGTCGACGTGCGCACCGTCTCGCGCGACTGGGCCCGCGGCGTCGCCTACGTCGAGGCCCCGCGCACACGGCACGGCGAGCCGGAGGGCTGGCTCTACATCGCCCACCGCGTGGACGGGCGCTGGGTCGCGGGCCTGGAGGGCGACCGCGAGTTCGCCGACCACGTGGCCCGCTCGCCGCTGGTCGGCGCGGCGGAACGGCGGACCATGACGGCGTACGCCGAGCGCGAGGCGACGCCGCCGGCACAGGCACCCCAGACGGAGGTGTCGCCCGCCGGGGCGCAGGCCAACGTCAACGGACTGCTGCTGCCCTGGATGCCGGACTACTACATGACCCTGACCGGCGGCCCGCACGCCCACGACAGCGGGTCCGGGTACTGGAGCGCCCTCGACTTCGCCGGCGGCAACGCCAGCGGGCTGGTCCGTTCGTCCCGCGAGGGCACGGCGACCTCGATGTGCGGCGCCGGCGGCGGCTGGACCCGGGTGATCCACCCCGGCGGCTTCTCCACGGACTACTACCACATGCGGAACACGACCTATTACAACGGGACGTCGATCGCCCGCAGCGCCCTGCTCGGCAGCATCGGCACCGACACCTGCGCCGGCGGGTCCGCGACCGGGGCCCACGTGCACTGGAGCCTGCGGACCTACGACGCCAACTACAACGGCCAGTACACCTGGCTGAACGGCCGCACCATCGGCGGCTGGACGTGGTGGAACGGCTCCGGCCAGTACTCCGGCTGCGGCACCCGCCTGGGCGTCACGGCCTGCCCCGGCACGGCGATCTACAACCGGACCGGCTGACCGGATCCCGGACCCCTCGGCGGCGCTCCCCGGGCCCTGTGGAACAGTGGCGGTCCCGAGGAAAGGCGACACACGATGACGAACGACGGGGGCGACGGCCTCGCGGTGCTCGACGACCCGGTGGGCGAGTCGCTGCGCGGTCGTCACGCGGGGCTCGGACGCCGGCAGGGCAGGACCGCCACGTACCTGCCGGAGGTCGCGACCTTCTCGGCGGTGCCCGCCGACGCGGACGCGGCGGACTGGGCCGACCTCGCGCGGCTCCTCGGCCGTGACGCCTTCGCCGACATGTTCAGCTGCCCGGCGGTCCCGCCGCCGGACTGGGAGCCGGTCTTCGTCCTCGAAGGACGGCAGATGCTCTGGTCCGGCGGCGGGACGTCCGGCGCCGCCGACGCCGGCGTGGTCGAACTCGGCGCGGCCGACGTGCCCGAGATGCTCGACCTGATCGCGCGCACCCAGCCGGGGCCGTTCTGGCCGCGCACGCGCGAACTCGGCACCTACCTCGGGATCCGTGACGGCGGCCGGCTGGTGGCCATGGCCGGGGAGCGGCTCCGGCCGCCGGGCTGGACCGAGATCAGCGCCGTCTGCACGGATCCCGAGGTACGCGGCCGGGGGCACGCCGCCCGCCTGGTGGGCGCGCTCGCCGACCGCGTCCTGGCGCGGGGCGAGCGGCCCTTCCTGCACGTGGCCGAGAAGAACGCCGCGGCGATCGCGCTCTACGAGCGGCTCGGCTTCACCACCCGGAAGCACGTGACCTTCCGGGGCTTCCGCACCCCGTGACCGCTGCTCCGGTGTCCCCGGCGTGCGCGGTCAGTTCGCGTTGACCAGGTCGTGCGCCGGGACCGTCACGGTCCGCTTCCCCGGCTTGCCGCCGAGGACGACCTTGCGCAGGGCGCTGTTGTTGTCGAGGTTGGTCTCCTTCAGGCGCTTGGCCGGGTTGGCCAGGACCTGGATGTAGTAGGTGCCGTTGGGCACGTCCGTGATGTCGAAGGACTGGCCCGGCAGGTCCTGGGTGTAGGTGTCGCCGGAGCCGACGTCGAGGACCTCGCGGACGGAGATCGAGTTCTCCTGGCCGCAGGCGGTGGCCAGGTCGGTGTTGAACGGGTGCCAGTTGGCGTTCTTCACCGTGTAGTCGACGGCGTCGGTGTTGGCCAGGCAGAAGGCCTCCTTGCCGCTGCGGACCGCCTCCTTCTTGTCGGCCTTCAGGAGCCGGTAGCTGGCGAAGTCGGTGAAGTGCCAGTGGACGTGGCCGGGGCGCGGGTCCCACTCCATGGTGCCGGTCGGGGTGTAGCCGACCTGCTTGCCCTTGGCGTCGTAGAAGTACTGGTAGGCGTCCATCTTGGCCTTGCCCGGCGAGCGGAAGCCGTCCACGACGAGCTGGGCCGGGCCGGCGTTCCACACGTTGGCGCTGAAGGCCAGGTAGTCCTTGCCGGGGACGTTCTCCGTGCCGTCGCTGATGGTGATGCCGTACGCGGGCAGCGAGCGCAGGTCGGGCTTGGGGACGTCCGGGACGGAGGCCTTGCCGGTGGGCCGCTTGGCCGCCGGCACGAGGGCGGGCGCCTTGCGCGAGCCGTCGGTCTGTCCGGTGGCGTCGCCGGTCCGCGGCCCGGCCGCGTCGGCGCCCTGCGCCCCGGCGAGCGCGGCCTGCTGCTTCTTCAGCGCCCACGGCAGGGCCGGCGGGGCGGCCTTCAGCGGTCCGTGGCCCACGTTGTACGAGGGGGTGGCGCCGCTGGTCTCGGGCGCGCCGGCCTGGGAGGGCTTCACCGGGCCGTGGTGCCCGGCGTGCGCGGCGGGGGCCTGGTGGGCGGCGCCGTGTCCGGCGTGCCCTCCGGCCGTGCCGTGTCCGGCGTGCTCCCCGGCGGCGGCCGACCGGGCGGCGGAGACGCCGTTGCCCTCCTCCCAGCTGCGCTCCTGGACGGTGACCTTCACCGTCGCGGGCTTGTCGGCGATGCCGAAGAGGTCGCGGTACTTCTTGGCGACGCCGACCTTGGCCGTGTACGTGCCGGCGGCGAGCTTCACCGGCTGGGTGTAGGAACCGCCGTAGGTGTTGGCGGCCCACCCCTTCTCGACGCCCCACACGGAGCCGAGGGTGAAGGGGTTGGTGGGGCAGCTCTCCGGATACTTCGAGGTGGCGGGCGCGTCGGGGCGGATCCGTCCGCTGGCGTTGTTCGGACAGAAGCTCTCCGTACGGCTGACGACCTTCTTGCCGGCCTTGTCGGTGAGGGTGATCTCGGCGAAGCCGGGCAGCCCGGAGAAGTCCTTCACCGTGCCCTGGGGCAGCGTCTTGGCCTTGGCCTTGCCGCCCTCGTACACGGTCTGGGTGACGACGACCGGGTCCTTGTAGGACTTGCGGGTCACCTTGAGCTCCAGCGGAGTTCCCTCCGCGGTGAGGTAGGTGCCCAGGTCCAGGTAGACGCCCGGCTCCTCCTTCCAGGAAGTGAGCGTGACCGAGCCGGTCGCCGCGACGAGGCTCAGCTTCGGCCCGGTCGCGGCCGTCGCCTGCTCCGGCGAGGCGGCCATGAAGCCGGCCGTCACGGCCATGGCGGCGACGGCCGTGGTGCCGGCGAGCAGCGGACGCCTCAGCCGGTTGGTGCGCGTAGTGGTCATCGTTCCCTCGTTCTCGACGCTGTGGAGAGGAAGCGGGCGGCGGTCCTCCGGCCCGGCGGGACAGGACCACTGCCCGGCCGGCGCGCCGAGAGGCACTCGCCGCGCCCGTGCGGTGAGAGGAGGGGATCCGGCACCGGGTTGTCCGGGGAGCCGAAATCGGCGGGATGTTGGCCGAATAGCGCCGCCGCGGGGGAAAACGGGCGGATCGGCTGCGCCGCGTTACGGGGAGGGCGCGCCGTGACGTGGGGCGCCCTGCCACGCGGGGCGGGTCCGGTACCGGAGGGGGCCCGGGTACGGGAGCGGCCTGGGCGGACAGGAGGCGATCCGGGCGCGGAAGCAGGCCTGGGTGGTCGGCGGAGCCTTGGGCCGTCAGGACGGGGGGCGGCCCGGGCGTGTGCGCCACCCCGCAGGGCGGAGCCGCCCCGTACCGACCGCGTGGAGCCGCCCCGTACCGGCCGCGTGGGGCGGCTCCGGCTCAGCCGCGTGGGGCGGCCCCGTCGCGCTCGGCGGCCTCGTCGCGGGGGGTCGAGGCCTCGCGCGCGGCGGCGCGGCGGCCCGCCACCACGTCGGCGACGGCGACGGCGAGCGAGGCGCCGACGAAGGCGATCGAGACGAGGAGGCCGTGGTCGTAGGCGGTGGCCCAGCCGTCCTGGGCGACCTGGCCGAAGAAGACCGCGCCGACCGCGGCGATGCCGATCGCCGAGCCGACCCGCTGGCCGGTCTGCAGGGTGCCGCCCGCGCTGCCCGCGCGCCGCACCGGCACCTCGGAGAGGGTGAGGGTCTGGTTCGGGGCGATCACCAGGCCGCTGCCGAGTCCCGCGAGGAGCAGCGGGGCGAGCATCGCCCAGCCCGCGCCCCTGCCGGGCACCTGGTGCACGGCGAACGCCGTCCCGGCGAGACCGATCGCCACCATCGCCAGGCCCACCACGACGAGCGGCCGGCCGAAGCGGTCCACGAGCCGGCCGCCGATCCCGGCCGCGATCCCCGAGCCCAGGGCGAAGGGGGTGATGGTGAGCCCGGCCTGGAGCGCGGTGTAGTGAAGCCCGCTCTGGAGGTAGAGGGTGCTGACGAAGAAGATCGAGGTGAAGCCCGCGAAGTACAGCAGGATGAGCAGCGAGCCGAGCCAGTAGGAGCGGACGCGGAAGAGTTCCAGGTCGATGAGGGGTTCGTTGCCCGAGCGGGCGCAGCGGCGTTCCCACCACACGAAGACCGCGAGCAGGACGGCGGCGAGGGGGACGAGGAGGTACTTGCCGTTCCCGGGCCACTGCTGGGACTGGACGAAGGGCAGCAGCAGGGCGAGCACGGCGGCGCCGAGGAGCAGTACGCCGACCGGGTCGAGGCGGCGGAGCCGTACCGGCTTGGCGTCCGGGGTGTCGGGCAGCAGGCGCCGGGCGAGCAGCAGGCAGACGATCCCGATCGGAAGGTTGACGTAGAAAACCCAGCGCCAGCCCTCCTCGGGGCCCGCCGTCTGGATGAGGAGGCCGCCGAGGAGGGGGCCGACGGCGGTGGAGATGCCGACGACCGTGCCGAACATGCCGAAGGCCCGGCCGCGCTCGCGGCCCCGGAACATCTGCTGGATGAGCGCGGAGATCTGGGGCGAGACGAGGCCGCCGGCCACTCCCTGGGCCAGTCGCGAGACCACTAGCCAGGTGCTCGTCTGGGCCGCTCCGCAGGAGGCCGAGGCGAGGGTGAAGAGCGCGAGGCCGACGATGAAGACGCTGCGCCTGCCGCGCGCGTCACCGAGCCGTCCGGCCGGGATGAGGAAGAGCCCGAAGGCGAGCGCGTAGCCGGAGAGCACCCACTGGAGGTCGGACTCGGGGGTGTCGAGGCCGGAGCGGATCGAGGGCAGCGCGACGTTCACGATCGACACGTCGAGCAGGGTCATGAACCCCGCCACGAGGCAGACGCCGAGCGCCTTCCACCGGTTCGGGTCCGGCACGTCCTGCTGCCGGTGCGGGGCCTGTGCCGACTCTTGCCCGGTCACGTGTCCTCCTGGTTCCCTCGGGTACGACCGGGTGGACGGCACGCGACACGGACCGCGCGCGCCTCCCGGCCTGCGAAGACCCGGGTACCCGGCGCGCGGCTTCCCGATTCCTCCTTTCCGCGTCGATCATCCGTTGATGTGGGCAAATGCCCGGGTGCCCGTGCGGGGCACCCGGGCGAGGGAGGCCGTACGGGCCCGTCAGGCCGCCGTGTCGAAGGTGTAGTGGGGCGTGTGGTCCAGCATGTCGGCCGGGGTCACGTCGTTCCACGGGCGCATGGTGTCGTGGAGGTCCACGACGTTCCGGGTGCCCGCGGCCGGCAGGTAGGCCGAGCCGGGGTGGCGGGCCTGCCAGTCGGCCCACAGCTTGTCGACGAAGGCGTGGTGCAGCCAGAAGACGGGATCGTTGGGAGAGACCCCGGTGGCCATCTGGCCGCCGACCCAGACGTGGACGCGGTTGTGGAGGTTCACCCCCCGCCAGCCCTCCAGGTGGTTGCGGAAGCCGTCGGAGGCGCTGTTCCAGGGGGCGGTGTCGTAGGTCTCCATGGCGAGGACGGAGTCCACCTCGGCGCGGGTGGGGAGCTGCCGCCCGTCGGCGCCGAGGTCGCGCCGGAGGAAGTCGCGTCCGTCGACCCGGACGGTGATCGGCCAGCGGTTGCCGGCCCGGGCGAAGGGGCCGTCGGTGACCTGGCCGTCGCGGGCGCGTCCGGTGCCGCCGAGGAAGTCGGGCGCCCACAGCGAGGAGCGGGCGGTCCGGTCGGCGGTCCAGTCCCAGTAGGGCAGGGTGACGGTCGGGTCGACGGACTTCAGGGCCGCCTCGAAGTCCAGGAGGAAGCGCCGGTGCCAGGGCAGGAAGGACGGCGAGCGGTGGCCGACGCGGTCGCCGTCGTCGGTGTCGCCCATGATGAAGGCGTTGTGCGTGGTGACGAAGGCGTCGTAGCGCCCGGAGCGCTTGAGCTCCAGGAGGGCGTCGACGAAGCGCCGCTTCTCGTCGGCGGTGAGGGTGGCCTGGTTCTTGCGTACGGTCATGGTGGTGGTGCCTGTTCCTGGATCGGTCAGCCGAGGGCGAGGGGGACGAGCGGGGCGCCGCGCAGTTCGCGGACGGCCGCGCGGGCCAGTTCCCTGGGCGTGGCGACGGGCTCGTAGTGGTGGACGACGCTGATCCAGGTGCCGTCGGCGTTCCGCATGACGTGCAGTTCGCGGCCGTCGACGGTGACGGTGTAGCCGCCGCCGTGGTGCCCCCCGTGGTGGCCGCCGCCGTGCGCGGGGCCGCCCCGGATGCGGCGGCCCTGGTAGACCTCGTCGAAGGAGGCCGGGTCGTCGGCCGCGGCGCGGGGCGCCGCGGTGGCGGCCTGCCCCGTCCGGGCGAGGACCGCGACGGCGCCCGCGGCGCCTGCCGCGACGCCGAGAGCCCGGCGGCGGGTGATGCTGGACATGGAAACCCCCAAGTGGTCTGTGCGACCGGGGGTTTGGTCATATGCCCCCGGCAGGGGTCATCAGTACCCGCGAGTAGGGGTACGGCGGAAATCACCGGGGGACGGTTGGCCGTGAAGTGGTCAACTTGCCATGTGAAGTACAGGTTTGAACGGAGTTGATCTTGCTGTTCGCGCACACGGAAGCACCCCTGGGCGAAAATCTTACGGAGAAAGTGATCTTTCCGTGAATGATCTTTCGCCCCGGGGTGCGATGTGTGGCGGAGCCCACGCCCTCGGATTGTCCGGATCCGGCCTCGGCCGCGACCGGCCTCAGCCGCGGCCCGCCTTCCTCTGGGCCCGCAGCCACTCCCGGTTCATCGCGGAGATCGACGGCAGCGGGATCCCCTTCGGGCAGGCCGTCGCGCACTCGCCCGTCAGGGTGCAGCCGCCGAAGCCCTCGGCGTCCATCTGGGCGACCATGTCGAGGACCCGGGTCTCGCGTTCCGGGGAGCCCTGCGGCAGGACGTTGAGGTGGTTGACCTTGGCCGAGGTGTAGAGCATGGCCGAGCCGTTGGGGCAGGCGGCCACGCACGCGCCGCAGCCGATGCACTCGGCGTGCTCGAAGGCGAAGTCCGCGTCGGCCTTGGGGACCGGCGTGGCGTGGGCCTCGGGGGCCGCGCCCGTGGGGGCGGTGACGTAGCCGCCGGCCTGGATGACCCGGTCGAAGGCCGAGCGGTCGACGACCAGGTCCTTGACGACCGGGAAGGCGGAGGCGCGCCAGGGCTCGACGTCGATGGTGTCGCCGTCGCGGAAGGAGCGCATGTGGAGCTGGCAGGTCGTGGTGCGCTCCGGGCCGTGCGCGTCGCCGTTGATGACGAGGCTGCACGCGCCGCAGATGCCCTCGCGGCAGTCGTGGTCGAAGGCCACGGGGTCCTCGCCGCGCAGGGTGAGTTCCTCGTTGAGGGTGTCGAGCATCTCCAGGAACGACATGTCGGGGGAGACGCCGTCCACCTCGTAGGTGGCCATGGCGCCGTCGGCGTCGGCGTTCCGCTGGCGCCAGACGCGCAGGTTGAGCTTCATGCGTAGCTCCGCTGGGTGGGGTGGACGTACTCGAAGGTCAGTTCCTCCTTGTGGAGGACGGGTGCGCGATCGGGGGCGGTGAACTCCCAGGCCGCCGCGTAGGCGAACTCCTCGTCGCGGCGGGCGGCCTCGCCGTCGGGGGTCTGGGACTCCTCGCGGAAGTGGCCGCCGCAGGACTCGGCGCGGTGGAGCGCGTCGAGGCACATCAGCTCGGCGAGCTCCAGGTAGTCGACGATCCGGTTGGCCTTCTCCAGGGACTGGTTGAACTCCTCGCCGGTGCCGGGGACCTTGATCCGGCGCCAGAACTCCTCGCGGATCGCGGGGATGCGGGCGAGGGCCTTGCGCAGCCCCTCGTCGGTGCGGGCCATGCCGCAGAACTCCCACATGAGCTCGCCGAGTTCGCGGTGGAAGGAGTCGGGGGTGCGGTCGCCGTCGACGGCGAGCAGCAGGTTCAGCCGGTCCCCGGTCTCGGCGAGCACCTCGCGGACGGCCGGGTGGTCGTCGGTGACCGGTTCGGCGTGCGGGTGGCGGGCCAGGTAGTCGTTGATGGTGGCGGGCAGGACGAAGTAGCCGTCGGCCAGGCCCTGCATGAGGGCGGAGGCGCCGAGCCGGTTGGCCCCGTGGTCGGAGAAGTTGGCCTCGCCGATGGCGAAGAGACCGGGGACGGTGGTCTGGAGGTCGTAGTCGACCCAGAGTCCGCCCATCGTGTAGTGCACGGCGGGGTAGATCCGCATGGGGACCTCGTACGGGTCCTCGGCGGTGATCCGCTCGTACATGTCGAAGAGGTTGCCGTACTTCTCCTCGACGGCCTTGCGGCCCATGCGGCGGATGGCGTCGGCGAAGTCGAGGTAGACGCCCTGGCCGCCGGGGCCGACGCCGCGACCCTCGTCGCAGACGTTCTTGGCGGCGCGGGAGGCGATGTCGCGGGGGACGAGGTTGCCGAAGGAGGGGTAGATGCGCTCCAGGTAGTAGTCGCGCTCGTCCTCGGGGATCTCGGCGGCGGGGCGCGTGTCGCCCTTGGCCTTCGGGACCCAGATGCGTCCGTCGTTGCGCAGCGACTCGCTCATCAGGGTCAGCTTGGACTGGTGGTCGCCGGTGCGCGGGATGCAGGTGGGGTGGATCTGGGTGAAGCAGGGGTTGGCGAAGTACGCGCCGCGCCGGTGGGCCCGCCAGACGGCGGTGGCGTTGGAGTTCATCGCGTTCGTCGACAGGTAGAAGACGTTCCCGTAGCCGCCGGTGGCCAGGACGACGGCGTCGGCGTAGTGGGTGGAGACCTCCCCGGTGATCAGGTCGCGGGCGACGATCCCCCGGGCCCGTCCGTCGACCACGATCAGGTCGAGCATCTCGGTGCGGGCGTGCATCTCGACGTGTCCGGCGGCGATCTGCCGGGACAGGGCCTGGTAGGCGCCGAGGAGGAGCTGCTGGCCGGTCTGGCCCCGGGCGTAGAAGGTGCGGGAGACCTGGACGCCGCCGAAGGAGCGGGTGTCGAGGAGGCCGCCGTACTCGCGGGCGAAGGGGACGCCCTGGGCGACGCACTGGTCGATGATCTCGACGGAGATCTGGGCGAGGCGGTGGACGTTGGACTCGCGGGCCCGGAAGTCGCCGCCCTTGACGGTGTCGTAGAAGAGGCGGTGCACCGAGTCGCCGTCGTTGCGGTAGTTCTTGGCGGCGTTGATGCCGCCCTGGGCGGCGATGGAGTGGGCGCGGCGCGGGGAGTCCTGGAAGCAGAACTGGACGACCTGGTAGCCCTGTTCGGCCAGGGTGGCGCCGGCGGAGCCGCCGGCCAGGCCGGTTCCGACGACGATGATCCGGTGCTTGCGGCGGTTGGCGGGGTTGACCAGCCTGGCCTCGAAACGGCGGGTGTCCCAGCGTTCGGCGACGGGTCCGGCGGGGGCCTTGGTGTCGGTGATCGGCTCACCGAGGGCGTAGTCGGCGAAGTTCACGGTCAGCTCACCACTCCGGTCATGACGGCGACGGGTACGGAGACGAAGCCCGCGGTCAGGACGATCGCGAGGCCGTTGGCCAGGGCCCTCAGGAGGCGCTCCCGGCGGGCGTTGCCGACGCCCAGGGTCTGGGCGGCGCTCCAGAAGCCGTGGCGGACGTGGAGGCCGACGGCGAGCATGGCGACGAGGTAGATGACGTTGCCGTACCAGGTGGAGAAGGTGTCGACGACGTTCTGGTAGGGCTTGCCCTCCTCGAAGCCGCCGGTGTGGACGGTGCCGGTGGTCAGGTCGAGGACGTGCCAGACGATGAACAGGGCGAGGATGATCCCGCCCCAGCGCATGGTGCGGGTGGCGTACGAGGCCCGCTTGCGGCGGTGCACGTACGCGGTGGGGCGCGCCTTGATGTCGCGGCGGCTGAGCTGGTACGCGGAGACGGCGTGGGCGCCGACGGCGGCGAGGAGCACGATCCGCACGATCCAGAGGGCCCACTCGTGGTGCAGGAGCGGGGCGCCCATGACGCGCAGCCAGTGGGCGTACTCGTTGAACTCCTCGGGGCCGAAGAAGACCTTGAGGTTTCCGGCGACGTGGGCGACGAGGTAGCCGAGCATGATCAGCCCGCTGACGGCCATGACCGTCTTCTTGCCGAGCGTCGAGGAGAGGAATCCGCGTGACGGTGTGGGGGACGGCGGGCGTCCCGTCGTCCGGTTCCCCGTGGGTGCCAGAGCCATGCCGTCGAGGCTAGGGTCGAAGGACCCGAGAGGTCCAAGACATGGTCCGGCTGATCTCGATAGGCTTTCCCTATCCGCATCGCCTAGGCTGGGGCCATGCAGTTCCAGCAGCTCCTCTACTTCGTGGCCGTGGCCGAGACCCGGCACTTCACCCGGGCAGCCGAACGCGTCCACGTCTCGCAGCCCTCGCTCTCCCAGCAGATCAAGGCCCTGGAGCAGGAGCTGGGCGCGGAGCTGTTCAGCCGGGCCCGGGGGAACATCACGCTCACCGACGCCGGGGAGGCCCTGCTGCCGCTGGCCCGCCGGATCCTCGCGGACACGGAGACGGCCCGTCTGGAGGTGCAGGAGCTGGCCCAGCTCAAGCGGGGCCGGGTGCGGCTCGGCGCGACCCCGAGCCTGTGCACGGGGCTCCTGCCGGACGTGCTGCGGGCCTTCCACGACCTGCACCCGGGGATCGAGCTCCTGATCGAGGAGAGCGGCTCGCACGACCTGGTGCGGGAGCTGGCGCGCGGGGCGCTCGACCTGGCCCTCGTGGTGCTGCCGCTGCCGACCCCGTCCCCCGCCCTGACCACGATCGAGCTGCTCCGGGAGGACCTGGTGGTGGTCTCGGCCGCCTCGGAGCCGGCACCCCGGCGCCCGGTGCGGATCAGGGACCTGCGCGACCAGCCGCTCGTGATGTTCCGGCACGGCTACGACCTGCGGGAGCTGACGGTGGCGGCCTGCCGGGCGGAGGGCTTCGAGCCCTCGTTCACCGTCGAGGGCGGGGAGCTGGACGCGGTGCTCGGTTTCGTACGGGCCGGGCTCGGGCTCGCGGTGGTCCCGGCGATGGTCGCCGCGCGGGCCGGCCGCGACCTGCGGGTGACGGCCCTCGCCCGGCCGGGCCTGCGCCGCACCATCGCGCTGGCCCACCGCAGCGACGTGGCGCCGCCGAGGGCCGCGCGGGAGCTCCAGCGGGTCCTGCTGGCCTCCCGGAAGGTGCGGCCGGGAGGCCCGAAGGGGGCGCGGGCCGGAAGCGTGCCCGTCTGAGCGCGCGGTGCCGGGCGCCCGCCCGCGTCACGCCGTCCGCGTCAGCCCGCTCCCGTCATGCCGTCCGTGTCAGCCCTCCCCCGTCACACCGCGTCCGCCAGGAGCAGCGAGTGGATGCGGTCCGGGGCGCCGGGGCGGGCGTAGTACCAGCCCTGCGCCGTGTCGCAGCCGAGCTCCCGGAGCTGGCGCGCCTGCGCCCCCGTCTCCACGCCCTCGACGGTGACCGCGAGCTCCAGGCTGTGGGCGAGCGAGACGATCCCCTCGACGATCTTCAGATCGACCGGGTCGATCGGGTGCTGCTGCATCCCCCGGGTGAAGGAACGGTCCAGCTTGAGGACGCTCACCGGGAGCCGCCGCAGGTTGGCCAGGTTCGAGTAGCCGGTGCCGAAGTCGTCGAGCGCGATGTCGACGCCCATCTCGGCGAGCTGCCGCAGCGGCTTCAGGAGGCCCTCGTCGGCGCCGATCAGGGCCGACTCGGTCACCTCCAGGCAGAGCGCGCCCGGGTCGAGCCCGGAGCGCTCCAGGACGTCGACGGTGTCGGCGACCAGGCGCGGGTGGTGGAGCTGCGTCGGGGAGAGGTTGACGTTGATGCGGAGCGGGCCGCCGTCGGCGTGCCGGGTCTGCCAGAAGCGGGCCTGGCGCACGGCCTCCTGGAGCACCCAGCGGCCGAGCGGCACGATCAGGCCGGTGTCCTCGGCGAGCGGGATGAAGCGGTCGGGCCCGAGCACCCCGTGCTGCGGGTGGCACCAGCGGACGAGCGCCTCCGCGCCGTGCACGCTGCCGTCGCCGAGGTGGACCAGCGGCTGGTACTCGATGAAGAACTCGCCGCGCTCCAGGGCGGCCGGCAGGGCCGTGGTGAGGCCGTGCCGGGTGATGGCGCGGGCGTCGGCCTCGGGGTCGGCGAGCTCGAAGCGGTTGCCGCCCGCCGACTTGGCCCGGTACATGGTGATGTCGGCGCTGCGCAGCACCTCGGCCGGGGTCCGCTCCCCCGCCGGACCCTCGACGACGCCGAGGCTGCCGCGCACGGTCAGCTCGCGGCCGTCGATGCGCAGCGGGGTGGCGAGGGCGGCGAGGATGCGGTCCGCGAGGTCGGTGACGTCCCGCTCGCCGCCGGAGCCGGTGGTGAGGGCCACGAACTCGTCGCCGCCGAGCCGGGCCACCATCTCGTTGGCCCCGGTGACGCAGCTCTGGAGCCGGTCCGCGACCTCGACGAGCAGCCGGTCGCCGGTGGAGTGGCCGAGGCTGTCGTTGATGACCTTGAAGCCGTCGAGGTCGAGGTAGCAGAGGCCGAAGCGGGCGTTGTCGCCGGGGGCGAGCGCCTTCTCCAGGCGCTCGAAGAACAGGGTCCGGTTGGGCAGTCCGGTGAGGGCGTCGTGGGTGGCCTCGTACCGCAGGCGAAGATGGAGCAGGCGCCGCTCGGTGGTGTCCTCCAGGAGGGCCAGCTGGTACTGGGGACGGCCGTCGGCGTCCCGGAGGAGCGAGACCGTGAGGTTGGTCCACAGAACCGTTCCGTCACCCCGGTAGTACGGCTTCTCGACCCGGTAGTGCTCCCGCTCGCCGCGGACCAGCTCCTCGTACAGCCTCCAGACGTGCGGCCCGTCCTCCGGGTGGACCCACTCGCTGACCTTGCGGCTGCGCAGCCGGCCCTCCATCCCGCCGAACATGCGGGTGAGGGTCTCGTTGACCTCCAGGAGGTTGCCGTCGAGGTCGGCGATGCCGATGCCGATGGCCGCCCCGTCGAAGACCGCGCGGAAGCGGCTCTCGGTGGCGTGCAGGGCGATCTCGGCGGCGGTGCGGGCGGCGAGCGCGGAGCGGGCGATGGCCTCCTGCTCGGCGAGGGTCCGCTCGCGCAGGGCTTGGGCGTAGCCGGCGGCCATGGCGTGCTGGAGCCGGGCGCAGCGGGCCCGCAGCTCCTCGGCCGGCAGGTCCGACTCCGTACCGCAGTAGAGCACCAGGTACGAGTCGACGACGCCGAGGCTGCGGCCGAGCGCGTCCGGGTCGGTGCAGTGGGCGGCGACCAGGGCCGCTCCGGCGCGCTGGGCCGGGGCCGTGTCGAAGGGCCGGGCGTGCAGGGCGTCGCACAGGGTGCGGGCCAGCGGCAGCAGGTGCACCTCGAACTCGGCCCGGGTGAGCGACGTGGCGGTCACCGGGAAGATCGCGCGGCTCCAGATGGTGACGAACCGCCTGAGTCTGTCCTCCGGGCCGTCGGCCTCGGCGCCGGAACCGGCCGGCTGGGACGGGACCTTCACGCCTTGCGCCCCACCCCTGCGATGCCGGAGAAGGTGTGCGGATCCTCCTCCTCGACCGGGCTCTCCGGCCGCCAGACGGGCATCGGGACGAGACCGGGCTCGACCAGCTCCGTGCCCTCGAAGAAGCGCGCGATCTCCGCGCTCGACCGCATCACCAGGGGGTTGCGGATGTTCCGGTAGACCCCGACGGTGCCGCCGGCCTGCTCCTCCAGGGCCGGGATGCCCTCGTACGAGGCGTGGGTGAGGATCAGGAAGCTGCCGGGCGCGAGGGCGTCGATCAGCTCGGCGACCGCCTCGTACGGGCGGTCGTGGTCCTCCAGGAAGTGGAGCACGGCGACGAGGAGGAGGGCCACCGGCCGTTCCTGGTCGAGGAGTCGGGCCACCTCGGGGCTGTGCAGGATGTCGGCCGGCTTGCGCAGGTCGGCGGAGACGACGGCGGCGTTCTCCTCGCCCTCCAGGACGGCGCGGCTGTGGGCGACGGCGACCGGGTCGTGGTCGACGTAGACGACCCGCGCGGCCGGGTCGGCGGCGCGGGCGACCTCGTGCACGTTGCCGAAGGTGGGTATGCCGGAGCCTATGTCCAGGAACTGGGTGACGTCGTTGTCAATCGCGTGGCGGACGGCGCGCCGCATGAACGCCCGGTTCGCCTGCATGATCTTGGGCAGGCCGGGCATGAACTCCATGGCCTTGCGGGCCGCTTCCCGGTCGACTTCGAAATTGTGCGAGCCGCCCAGGTAGAAGTCGTACATTCGGGACACGCTCGGCACCGAAATGTCGATACCCGGCGGAGCCCAGGCGGGACGCTCCATCATTGTCTCCAACAAGTCGCCGTGGGATACGGCCATGTGTTCGCGGCCGGTGTTCGAGGCGAGGCTACTGATCGCCCGCCGGGAGGGCGAGTAGAAACGGAAATTCGCGGTCCGTTCTTGGTCACACGCCATTGGCACGTGCTTCCGGAACGCCGACTTCACGCCTTCGGACCGTGCATATTCACGTGCATGTGAGCGTGCGTCGGTTCCCGTCCCGCTTCCGGACGCGCCCCCGCGAGGGCTCCGGCCCCTTTCCCGACTGGGGTGTTGCCGTGATCGGGGCCCTGTCGCCGGTGCAGGATGCCTCGTCGACCGCGCCGTCCGACAGGGCGACAACCGGACAGTTCTTCTTCCGGCGGCCGGATCGGTTCCCGTCGGGAATCGCGGTGTGCGCGATACCGGGACGTGGCGCCGAATCCGCCTACTGTCCGATAGAACGTCAAGTCGGCGCATCCGGAGATCCCCTCCATCCGGCGAATCCACCGGGATTCCGCCCCGGCGCGCGCCGCCCGCGATCAAGCTCGACGGCGTGTCTCTGTACGGATCACTCCTCGCGCGGCCGCTGGCGGCCCTGGCCCTGGTGTGGCTGCTCGCCGCCCCCGCGCCCGCCTCCGCCGACGCCTGCGCCCACGCCGTGACCGGGCCCGGCGGTGCGCACCTCGCGGTGGCGTCGGCCGGGTCGGGCCCGTGCCCGCACCCGCACCCGCACCCGCACCCGCACCCGCACCCGCACCCGCACCCGCACCCGCACCCGCACGAACCGAAGCCCACCCCGACGCCGACTCCCCCGCCGACGCCCACGCCCACACCCACCCCCACACCGCCCGCGTGCCCGTCCCCCACGCCGACGCCGACACCCACACCCACACCCACACCCACTCCGACGCCGCCCCGGCCCACTCCCACTCCGCCGCCCCCGCCCGCCCCGAAGCCGCCGCCCGCGCCCGTGACGACGCCGCCTCCCCCCGTACGGACGACCCCGCCCCCGCCTCCCGTACGGACACCGGCCCCTCCCGTGCGGAAGCCGTCGCCCCGGGCCACCCCGCCGGCGCCGCGTCCCGCGCCGGAGCGCACACCGGAGCCCGGGCCGACGTCCGCCGCCGCTCCCCCGCCCCCGGTCACCGTGCGGCCCGAACCCCCGTCCCCCGCGCCCGTCGCGCTCCCCCACTACCGGCCCGCCACGCGGCCCCAGCCGAAGGGCGGCACGTCCGTCCTCACCACGACGCTGGTGATCATCGCCCCGGCGGTCCTCGCGACCGCGATCCTGCGCTCCCGCTCCCGCTGATCCGCCGATCTCCGTTCCCCGTTCCCCCTGATCCCACCGGAGGAATCCGTGTCCGAATGGCTTGTTCTGTCGCTCGCGATGGCCGCGGCCTGTGCCGTCGTGCTCACCATCGTCGTCATCAACCACCGCCGGATCCCCGACGACGACGACCCCAGCGAGACCCCGGACGTCATCGAGTACATGACGATGATGATCGGCGTGATCTACGCCATCGTCCTCGGCCTGGCCATCGCCGGCGTTTGGGAGGCCCGGGGCGCCGCCCAGGAGACCGTGCGGCAGGAGGCCCAGGCGCTGCACGAGATCTCGGCCCGCGCCGAGGTGTATCCGCAGGAGGTCCGCGCCCGCATCCGCGCCGACGTCGACGCGTACGTCTCCCACGTGGTCGACGACGAGTGGAAGCACATGTCCGAGACCGGGGAGCTGAGCGAGGAGGGCACCGCGCTCCTGGAGAAGGTGCGGCGGAGCGTCACCGACTACCGGCCGGCGAACGACTTCGAGGGGCAGGCGTACCAGCCGCTCGTGGACCAGGTGGCCGCCGTCGACGACGCCCGGAACGCCCGCGGGCAGAACGCGGGCGAGACCATGCCCGGGGTGGTGTGGTTCGGGCTGATCGTGGGCGCCCTGGTGACGGTCGGCCTGATCTTCACGCTCCAGATCCGCAGGACCGGGCGGGAGCTGCTGCTCGCCGGGCTCTTCAGCGTGCTCATCGCCTTCCTGCTCTTCCTCATCTGGGACTTCGACGCGCCGTACGGCCGGGGCATGTCGGCCACCGCCACGCCGTTCACCGATCTGTTCCCGCAGGTCACCGAGTGAGAAGCGCCACCGGAGTGGGCCGCACGGGGGACACGCGTGACCCGTTCGCACCTCTGGGATCGCGGGCGTGGTAGCCCGCTCCTAGCGTTTCGGGCATCGAGGTGCACGCAGGCCCTTCGCGGGAACCCCCTTCCGCGGCTGCCCCTCGGGACCCGGAGGATTCACCATGCGCGCGATACGTGCCGCATCCACCGCCCTCTTGGGGGTGGCCGCCTTCGCCCTGGCCGCCCCCTCCGCCGTCGCGACGGAAGGTGCCCCGGCACCCAACCCGCGGGCGAGGGGCGCCAAGGCCCCGGGCGACTTCGTCGTTTCGCCCTCGGTCGTCTCCCCCGGCGGCCGAGTGGCCCTGAGCGCCCCCGGCTGCGCCAGCACGGCGACGGCCGCGGCCGGTGTCTTCGACACCGCCGTCATCGCCCCGGGGGCGACGGCGACCGCCACCGTGGACCTGGACGTGCGGCCCGGCAGCGTCTACACGGTCGCGTTCAACTGCACGGGCGGTGTCCAGGGCACCGTCGACCTCACGATCAGCGGCGGCGCCACGGCCACTCCCACCGCCACCGCCACCACCGGTCCGACGATCAGCTCCACGATCCTCACCACCCCGCGGGGCGTCCAGGGCGGTCTCGGCGGCTCGGTGGACAACGGGGCCGGACCGGTCGAACTGGCCGCGGGCGGGGCCCTCGTCCTGGCCGCCGCCGGTGGCGTCTTCTACGTGGTGCGCCGCCGCACCGCCGCCTCCCGGCGCCACTGAGGGGGCGGCGTGGCGCGGACCCCGTCGGTACGCGGGCGTTCCCTTCCCGGACGCCCGTCGCCCCCGGATCCAGACGAGGATCCGGGGGCGACGGGCACGGCGGGCCGACCGGGAGGTTCGGCCGGTCAGATCCCCGCGCCGGTCACACGGCGACGGCGGGCGACGAAGAGGCCGCCGCCGAGGGCCGCCGCGGCGACGAGGCTGCCGCCGATGGCCATCTCGGTGGAGCTGGGAGCCAGCGAGCCGCCGAGGCCGCCCTGCGCGCCACGGCCCGGGAGGACCCGGAACGACTGCGTGGCCACGGAGGAGTTGCCGTTGCAGCGGACCGCCAGGTTGTAGTTGCCCGGGGTCGCGTGGTTGTAGACGCGGGCGACGGCGGTGGAGACGCCGTTGTTGTTGCCAGAGAGGGTGGCCTCCGGGAAGGCGTTGGACGTGACGGTGCCGCCGCGGTTGCAGCCCCGCGCGGTGATCGTGAGCGTCGAACCGGGGTGGACGTCGAAGGGGTTGACGGTGACGTCGGTCGGGCCGCCGTTCCCGCCGCCGTTCCCTCCGCTGTTGCCGCCGCCGAGGACGGTGCTCGGGCCGTGGTTGGCGGCGGCGAGGGGGGCCGCGAGCCCGACCGCCGCGATCGCGGTGGCGGTCACCGCCAGAGTGCGTGCAGCACGCATGGTTGAACCTCCAGTGGAAGACGCCCCAAAGCGGTGCTCCGGGAGTTTCGACGAGTACGCCTTCCATGACGAACCATCACCACTCGTGACGGACCACGCATGTCGGCACTGGGCCACTCCGGTGAGGCGACACGCCGGGGAGAGGGGCGCCGGACGTGCCGTCCGCGCAGGTCAGAGCCTTCCGGAGTGCTTATCTGACGATTACTCGGATGGGTCAGCCCGGCGTCACCCGCCTGTCGGCCCCTCCGTCACCCGTCCGCCGCCGGGCCACCCGGGCCCGCCGGACCCGCCCGCCGTTCGCCCACCGTCCGTCCGGCGGCCTCCGCGAGGCCGCCCCGACGCACTCGGCGGACCCGTTCCCGCGTGCTCGGCGGACCCGTCCCGGCGTACTGCGAAATCCCTTCCCGGCGCCCGTCCGGGGGCGGCCCCCACCCGTTCGGACCGTCCGGCGCGACGGACCGGCGGACCGCCCTTACCGTTCTGACGACGCCACGAAGGGAGAACCATGCCCCCGAAGGACTTCCGCGTCTCCGAGCGCAGGAGACTCCAACCCTGGGGTGTCCTGGCCCTCGCCATGCTGTCCGGGCTCGCGATGATGCGCAACGGGGTGGACGTCACCTCCGGGCCGCCGCAACCCGCCGCGGCGGCCCGGCCGGCGGCGTTCCCGACCGCCCCGGCGGCCCCCTCCTCGGCCACGGGCCTGGAGCCGCTGCCCTTCGCCCCGGCCTCCCGGATCAAGATCCCGGCGATCCGGGTCGCGGCCCCGATCATGGACGTGGGCCTGGACGCGGACGGCTGGGTGGCGGCGCCCCCGCCCCAGGACGCCAATCTCGCCGGCTGGTACCAGAACGGCATCTCCCCCGGCCAGCGCGGGACTTCGGTCGTCGTCGGCCACGTCGACAACACCCAGGGACCGGCGGTCTTCTACGGCCTCGGCTCCCTGGAGAAGGGCCAGCACATCGAGGTCGAGCGGTACGACGGCCGGGTCGCGGTCTTCGAGATCTACGGCGTCGAGGTGTACGCGAAGGACGACTTCCCCGGCGTGCAGGTCTACGCCGACACGGGCGCGCCGGAGCTGCGGGTCATCACCTGCGGCGGCGGGTACACGCGCGCGCGGGGGTACGACGGGAACGTCGTCGTCTACGCCCGGATGGTCGGCTCCCGCTGACCCGGCGTCATCGGCGGAGGGCCCGGCACCCCAGGTGCCGGGCCCTCCGCCGTGACGGGCGGTCAGCGCCGGGGAACGGTGATGTGGTACCCGGCGTCGAGGAGCGCGGGCAGGTAGCGGCGGAGCGCGGCCACGCTCTGGGAGCGGTCGCCGCCCGCGTCGTGGTTGAGAACGACGACGCCGGGGGCCGCGCCGTCGAGGACGCGGCGGACGATGGAGTCGGTGCCGGGCTCCTTCCAGTCCAGGGTGTCGACGGTCCAGGCGAGCGGCTCCATGCCGAGTTCGGCGCCGATCTCGAAGGAGTGCCGGTTCCAGGCCCCGTAGGGGGCGCGGTACCAGAGCGGGGCCGTGCCGAGGGCCCGCTCGACGACCTCGCTGGTGGAGCCCAGCTCGTCGCGGATGCGGGAGGGCCGCAGCTTGGGGATCAGGGGGTGGGACCAGGAGTGGTTGCCGACGACGTGGCCCTCGGCGGCCATCCGCCGCAGCAGGTCCTGGTTCTCGACGGCCATCTCGCCGCAGACGAAGAACATCGCCCGGCAGTCGTGACGGCGCAGGGTGTCGAGGATGCCGGGGGTGTAGCGGGGGTCGGGGCCGTCGTCGAAGGTCAGCACCATCGAGCGGCCGGCCCCGGCGACGCTGAGGAAGGGCCGCTGCCGCACGGGCGGCAGCGCGCGCCGGTGCGCCGGGGGCGCGTCGGCGGTCATCGGCCGGAGGCGGTACGCGTTCGGGTTCAGCCGGGCGGCCTTCGCCCCCGGACCGGCGGCCGGTCCCGCCGCCCCCGGACCCGCCCCGGTCCCCGGGGTGTGCCGGGGCGCGGGGGCGGCGCCGGTGGCCCGGTCGGGCGCGGCGAGCCGGTCGGCGGCGAGGACTCCGACGGTGGCGGTGGCGCCGAGCGCGGCGGCGAGGCGCAGCACCGCTCGACGCCCGCTGGGCATCTGATCCTTTTTCATGACCAATGGTTCGTACGGATGAGGGTCCGCGCAGCTCAGCGACACCGGCCACCCGTCCGAAAGCACCCGTTGGGCGGATAACCTCGAAGGGTGACCGAACAGCAGGCCCACCGGTTCGAGCGGGGCACCGACGGCCCGAAAGTGATCATGGCCGGGGTGGACGGCTCCGCCTCCTCCCTGCGCGCCGCGGCGTACGCGGCGGGGCTCGCCCGGCGACAGAACGCCCTGCTGGCGCTCGTGTACGTGCAGCCGCTGCTTCCGGCGGGCGCCGCGCTCGGCGCTCCGGTAGCGGGCGTGACGGAGGAGATCGCCGAGGCGCTCGCCGAGGAGATCCGCGCGTCGGCGGAGAGGGTGAAGGACCTGTGGCGGGTGCGGTGGGAGTTCCGCACCTTCCGGGGCGACGCCTACGCGGGTCTGGTCCGGGCGGCGGAGGAGCTGACGGCGGACGCCGTGGTGGTGGGCGTCTCGGAGTCGGCGGGCCACCGGTTCGTCGGCTCGGTGGCCGTCCGCCTGGTGAGGGCGGGCCGCTGGCCGGTCACCGTGGTGCCCTGACCTGCGCCCCTCCCCCGTACCGCCTACTCGCCCATCACGAGGCCGTCCGCTGCCGCGCCCCGGCTGAGCACCACCTGCCGGATCGTGTCGCGGATCGCGGTCAGGCGCGGGTCCGCGCCGGCGTCGGCGCCGAGGTTGACCACCCGGCCGCGCCCGGTGTCGAACCACTGGGGGACGAACTCGGCCCGGGTGACCTCCCAGCGGCCGCCGGGGGTGCGGGGCGGGGCGAAGGTGAAGCGGCCGATGCTGCCCTGGTTGCCGCGCGGGTCGTGGACGCCCTGGTGGTTGATCATGTCGCCGGCGATCTGGTCGCCCATCCCGTAGACCACCCAGGTGCCGTTGACCTTCTCGTAGGCCTGCGGGACGTGGGCGTGGGTGCCGAGGACCAGGTCGACGTCCGGGCGTCCGCCGGTGTGCGAGGCGGTCAGCGTCCGGCCGAGGGAGAGCTGCCGCTCGTCCGGCTCGGTCTGCCACTCGGTGCCCCAGTGGACGCTGACCACGACCACGTCGGCACCGGCCGCGCGGGCCGCGCGGGCGTCGGCGATCACCCGCCGCTCGTCGAGCAGCCGGACCGCCCAGGGCCGCCCCTGGGGCATCGGGTAGCCGTTGGTGTCGTAGGTGTAGGCGAGCTGGGCGACGGTGGCGCCGCCCGCCTTCATCAGGGTGGGGCGCGCCGCCTCCTCGGCCGTGCGGGCCGATCCGGCGTGGCGGATGCCCGCCTCGTCCAGGGCGTCGAGGGTCCGGCCGAGGCCCGCCGCCCCGTCGTCGAGGGTGTGGTTGGAGGCGGTGGAGCAGGAGTCGTACCCGGTCTCCTTGAGTCCGGCGGCGACCTCGGGCGGGGACTTGAAGGCGGGGTAGCCGGTGTAGGGCCCGCCCTTCTTCCCGTACACGGTCTCCATGTGGCAGAGGGCGAGGTCGGCGCCGGAGACGACGGGCTTCACGCCGGAGAGCATGGGGCGGAAGTCGTAGCCGTCGCCCGCGGCGTCCTCGGCCGCCTTGCGGATGACGGAGTCGTGCGGGAGGACGTCCCCGGAGGCCACCAGGGTGAATCCGGCGGGCGCGGAGGCCGCGCCGGGGGCGGCGGAGGGCCGTCCGGCGGCCCCGGGGGCGCTGGTCTTCGGAGTGGCGGCGCCGACCTCCGGACCGCTCCCGTAGCTCCCGCCGGTGCAGCCGGTCGCCGCCGCGAGCAGGACGGCGGCGAGGGCCGCCGTTCCCGCGGGCCTGGTGCGTGAGGTCATGTGCGGCACTCCGCCCGAATCATGTGATGAACATCTGTTCTGACGAATTGATCCCGTGGCGAAGCCGCAGTCAAGGGTCGGGGCCGCACCGCGCCACGAACCCCGCTGAAACGGACGCAGCGACTCCGACCGACCGTTCGCCGTACCATTCGCCGCTCGGTGCGACCGTTCGTCGCAGACCGATGTCCGTTCCCTGTCCCTCGCCGTCCGGATGCGTTCGTATACGGGCCGACGACGAGCCGCGGGAGAGGTGGGCAGCATGACGACGGCGACGACCGACGAACGGACCCTGGAGGAGTTGCAGCGGGACCACGGCCCCGCGCTGCTCTCCTTCCTGCTCGGCCTCACCTACGGAGACCGGCAGCGGGCCGAGGACCTCGCCCAGGAGACCCTCGTACGGGCCTGGCAGCACCCCGAGGCCTTCGACGGCCCCTACGACTCCATGCGCCCCTGGCTCTTCACCGTGGCCCGCCGCCTGGCCATCGACGCCCGCCGCTCGCGCCTCGCCCGGCCCGCCGAGGTCGGTGACGGCGTCCTCGCCGTGACGCCCGACCCCGCCGACGCCACCGCGTCCGCCGAGGCCGCGCTCGACGTGCGGGCGGCCGTCCGGGGACTGAGCCCCGAGCACCGGGCGGTGCTCGTCCGGCTCTACTTCCACGGGCTCACCGTCAACGAGGCCGCCGTGGAGCTCGGCATCCCCGCCGGGACCGTCAAGTCCCGCTCCCACTACGCCCTGCGGCAGCTCGGCCGGTCCCTGCCCGGCTACCGGCCGCGCCGGGGCCTCGCGCTGTCGTCGGGGCGCTGATCCCGGCCGCGGACCGCCTCCGGCGTCCCCCGCGTCACCCCCGGCACCAGGAATCCCACCCGTACCGATCCGGCCGGAAAACGTATCCGAAACCGCGCGGGCGAGTTGAGCAAAGCGGGACCCGCGGGCGCCCCGTACGGAGGAGGCTCTTCCCCGGGCCCCGTCGTCCGGGCCCCTCACACGGCCCCTCACGCGCGGTCATGTCCGGGAGAAGGTGGGAGCGTTGCGGCCCGAGAGCACGAACGGCGCCGGCGGCACGAGCGGCGGCGGCCTCGCCGTCCCGATGGCCTGGCTGTGCGCCGAGTACCTGGCCGATGAGGTGCTGCGGGCCGCCGCGCTCGTGGCGCCCGGCTCGCTGGAGTACCGGGCGGGCCTCCAGGCCCTGACCCTCACCGTCCACCTCGCGGAGGACCCGGACCGGCCGCCCGCGGGCCGGATCGACGAGTGGCTGCGGCACACGGCGTACGACCGCCCCTGGCCGCCCTGGGTCGAGGAGCGGCTGGCCGGGCGGCGGGCGGCCGGCGGCGAGGGGCCCGACCTGGCCCTCGCGGAGACCGCGTGGCGGCGGCTGCGGGACACCTGGATCCGCGCCGCCGACCTCGACGGCCGGGCGGACGGCGACGCGGGGTGCCCGGTCGACGAGGCCGAGCAGATCTGGCTGCCCGCCTGGAAGCTGGGCCTGCCGCTCGCGCACCTCTCACTGCACCTGCGCTGACCGGGACGGCGGGCCGGGGCTCACGGGGATGTACGGCCGAGGCCCCCCGGGGACGCCCGGCCGGGTGCTCACGGGGCCGAAGGGTGCACCCCCGGGCGGTACTTGGGGATCCGCACCGTCACCTTCATCCCGGCGCCGACGCCCGTCTCGATGACGAGGCCGTACTCCGTCCCGTACACCTGGCGCAGCCGCTCGTCCACGTTGGAGAGGCCGATGCCGGCGCCCGCCGGGTGCTCCCCGCGCAGGACGGCGCGCAGCAGCTCCGGGTCCATGCCGATGCCGTCGTCCTCGACGGTCACCACGGCCTCGGCGCCCGCGTCCCGGGCCGCGATGACGACCCGGCAGCCCTTCTCGCGGTCCTGGAGGCCGTGCTTGACCGCGTTCTCCACCAGCGGCTGGAGGCAGAGGAACGGCAGGGCCACCGGCAGCACCTCGGGCGCGATCTGGAGGGTCACCTTGAGCCGGTCTCCGAAGCGTGCCCCGGCGAGCGCCAAGTACTGCTCGATGGAGCGCAGTTCGTCGGCGAGCTGGGCGAACTCGCCGTGCCTGCGGAAGGAGTAGCGGGTGAAGTCGGCGAACTCCAGGAGGAGTTCCCTGGCGCGCTCGGGGTCGGTGCGGACGAACGAGGCGATGGCGGCCAGGGAGTTGAAGATGAAGTGCGGGGAGATCTGGGCGCGCAGGGCCCTGATCTCCGCCTCCACGATCCGGGTGCGCGAGCGGTCGAGCTCGGCCAGCTCCAGCTGGACGGAGACCCAGCGGGCCACCTCGGTCGCGGCCCGCACCAGGACGGCGGACTCCCGCGAGCCGTAGGCGACGAGCGCGCCGAGGACGCCGTCCTCGCCGGTGAGCGGGGCGATCACCGCCCAGCGCAGCGGGCAGGCCGGGTCGGCGCAGCCGGAGTCGGCGGAGCGGCTGCGGCCGGTCTCCAGGGTCTCGGCGGCCTGCGCGGGGACGTGCGCGCGGTGGTGGTCCTCGCCG
Source organism: Streptomyces sp. NPDC093071 (assembly GCF_044754545.1). NCBI lineage: Bacteria > Bacillati > Actinomycetota > Actinomycetes > Kitasatosporales > Streptomycetaceae > Streptomyces > Streptomyces sp. NPDC093071. The sequence goes on from NZ_JBIVPH010000001.1 coordinate 92,488, forward strand.
GGGCCGTCCCAGGCGAGGACCGCGCCCCGGTCGGTGAGGCAGAGCGCCTCGGTGCCGAGCAGCGAGCGGAGCGTGCGGGCGGCCCTGCGGGCGGTCTCCTCGGTGAGTCCGGCGCGCAGCGGGGGCGCGGCGAGTGAGGCGGTGTGCAGGGTGTGGAAGGTGGCCCGCTCGACGGGCGTGCCGAGGTCGGGGTCGGCGTCCCGGCCCCCGCGCCGGGCGGCGAACCGGCCGAGGACGAAGCCCGCGGCGAGCAGCACGGCCCCGGCGGCGGCCGCGGCGGCGAGGGCGATGCCGCTCATCGGCGCGCTCCCGGGCGGGAATCGGGGCGGAGGTCCGGGCGGCCCTCCTGGGCGGGTACGGCTCCGGTGATCTCCTCCGGGAGGTGGAGGCGGGCGAGCAGCGCCGGGGTGCCGGGCGGGATCCGGCGGGGGGTGGCGAGGGAGACGAGGACCATGGTGAGGAAGCCGAGCGGGACCGACCAGACGGCGGGCCAGGCCATCAGGGTGTGCGGCCAGCCGCCGGGGGCGAGTCCGGCCCGGGTGGCCATGACGGCGGCGAGGGCGGAGCCGCCGCCGAGCAGGAGTCCGGCCATCGCGCCGGGCGGGGTGAGCCGCCGCCACCAGATGCCGAGGACGAGCAGCGGGCAGAAGGAGGAGGCGGAGACCGCGAAGGCGAGGCCGACGGCGTCGGCGACCGGCACCTTGGAGGCGACCACCCCGACGCCGAGCGGGACGGCGGTGGCGAGCAGGGTCGCGAGCCGGAAGTGCCGGACGCCCCGGGAGGGCAGCACGTCCTGGGTGAGGACCCCGGCGACGGACATGGTGAGCCCGGAGGCGGTGGAGAGGAAGGCCGCGAAGGCGCCGCCCGCGAGGAGCGCCCCGAGCAGGTCGCCGGGGAGCCCGCCGAGGATCCGGTCGGGCAGGACGAGGACGGCGGCGTCGGCGGAGCCGGTGAGGGCGAGCTCGGGGGCGTAGATCCGGCCGAGGAAGCCGTAGAGCGGCGGGAGGAGGTAGAAGGCGCCGACGAGCCCGAGGACGACGAGGGTGGTGCGGCGGGCGGCGCGGCCGTGCGGGCTGGTGTAGAAGCGGACGGCGACGTGCGGCAGGCCCATGGTGCCGAGGAAGGTCGCGAGGATCAGTCCGTACGTGGCGTACAGCTGGTGTCCGTCGCGCCCGCCGGCCAGCGGCTGCGACCAGCCGAGGGGGTCGGTGCCGCCGGCCAGCCGCTCGGGCAGGGGCGTGCCCGGGGCGAAGGCGAGCGTGGTGCCGCCGAGGACGTGGTGGGTGCCGGGGCCGAGGGTGAGGGTCCGTCCGGTGTACGGGACGGAGTCGACGCGGCCGGTGACGGTGACGGTCAGCGGGGCGTCGAGCCCGATCCGTACCGTGTCGGCGACCCGGACGACGGTGTGGCCGCGCAGCACGGCGGGGGCGTCGAAGCGGGCACGGGGCGCCCCGTCCCCGTGCCAGGCGGCGAGCAGGAAGAGGGCGGGCACGAGCAGGGCGGTCAGCTTCAGCCAGTACTGGAAGGCCTGGACGAAGGTGATGCTGCGCATCCCGCCGGCGGCGACCGTCCCCGTGACGACGAGGGCGACGAGCAGGCCGCCGACCCAGTCGGGGGCGCCGGTGAGGATCTCCAGGGTGAGGCCGGCGCCCTGGAGCTGCGGCAGCAGGTAGAGCCAGCCGATGCCGACGACGAAGAGGCTGGCGAGCCGCCGGGCCCGCCGGGATTCGAGGCGGGCCTCGGCGAAGTCGGAGAGGGTGTACGCGCCGGAGCGGCGCAGCGGGGCGGCGACGAGGACGAGCAGGACGAGGTAGCCGGCGGTGTAGCCGACCGGGTACCAGAGCATGGCGGGGCCCTGGACGAGGACGAGTCCGGCGATGCCGAGGAAGGAGGCGGCGGAGAGGTACTCGCCGCTGATGGCGGCGGCGTTGAGGCCGGGCCGGACGGTCCGCGAGGCGACGTAGAAGTCGGAGGTGGTGCGGGAGATCCGCAGGCCGAGGGCGCCGATGAGGACGGTGGCGAGGACGACGGCGGTGACGGCGACGACCGCGTGGGTCTGGTTCATGCGGGCGTCCGCGCGGCGGGGCTCATCGTTCGACGAGGCCGGTGAAGTCGCGTTCGTTGCGCTCAGCGCGGCGGACGTACCAGTGGGCGATGCCCCAGACGACCGGGTACACGCCGACGCCGAGGGCGATCCAGACCAGGGCCTCGGGGGCGGGCAGCGCGAGGACGAGCGGGAGGGAGCCGACGAGCAGGGCGAGCGCGCCGAGGGCGGTGAGGGCGGCCCGGAGCTGGCTGCGCATCAGGGAGCGGACGTAGGTGTGGCCGAGGGTGGTCTGCTCGTCGATCTCGGAGCGGGCCGGGGGGTGGACGGGGCGCCGCCCGGCGGGGCCCGGGGCGTCGTCGGCACCGTGGGCGGAGGCGTAGGTGACGGTCTCGCGCCGGGCTCTGCGCGGCGGGTGGTGCTCGGACGTCGGTGTCCGTTCCGGCATCTCTCTCGACCTCGGACGGTTCTTTCGGGGCGGTGCGCGGGCAGGGTGCCGCCCGGGACGCGTGGAGTCTACGCAGCGGGGTCGGAGGGCGGTAGACCTGCGGCGACGGAGGTACGGGGGTATGGGAAGTACGGGGGTATGGGAGGTACGGGGGTATGGGAGGTACGGGGTCAGCCGCCGGCCCGGCGCATCAGGAGGTCGCGGAGCTGGCGGGCGTGGCGGCGGCTGACGGCGAGGTCGGTGTCGCCGACCCGGACCGAGGTGGCGCCGCCGTCGAGCCGCAGTTCGTCGATCCGGGCGAGGGCCACCAGGTGGCTGCGGTGGATGCGGACGAAGCCCCGGTCCGCCCAGCGCTCCTCCAGGGCGGAGAGCGGGATGCGGACGAGGTGGCTGCCCTGGTCGGTGTGGAGGCGGGCGTAGTCGCCGTGGGCCTCGACGTAGGCGATGTCGTCGACGGGGACGAAGCGGGTGACGCCGCCGAGTTCGACGGGGATCTGCTCGGGCGCGGCGGGGGCGGGCGCGGCGGTGGCGTGGACCAGCTCGTGGACGCGGCGGACGGCTTCGGCGAGGCGCTCGCGGCGCACCGGCTTGAGGACGTAGTCGACGGCCTTCAGGTCGAAGGCCTGGAGGGCGAAGCCCTCGTGCGCGGTGACGAAGACGACGAGCGGGGGGCGGGCGAAGCCGGCGAGGAGACGGGCGACGTCGAGGCCGGTGAGGCCGGGCATGTGGATGTCGAGGAAGACGACGTCGACGGCGTCCTCGCCGTCGGGTCCCGATTCCAGGGCGCGGCCGATCCTGCGCAGCGCGGCGGTCGCGTCGCCCGCGCCCTCGGCGGTGCGGACGCGCGGGTCGGCGCGCAGCAGGTAGAGCAGTTCCCCGAGGGCGGGCTCCTCGTCGTCGACGGCCAGTACGCGCACCATGCGGCGGAGTGTAGTGCGCGGCCGTCCGGACGGCGGGGGGCTGGGGGCGGCGAGGGCGGTCGGGCCTCTACTTGAGCAGGCGCGAGAGGCGGCGGTCGGCGAGCGTCCGGCCGCCGGTCTGGCAGGTGGGGCAGTACTGGAGGGAGGAGTCGCTGAAGGAGACCTCGCGGACGGTGTCCCCGCAGACGGGGCAGGGCGCGCCGGTGCGGCCGTGGACGCGCAGGCCGCTCTTCTTCTCGGACTTGAGCTTTCCGGCGGCGAGACCCCGGGAGCGCTCGACGGCCTCGCGGAGGGTGGCGCGCATCGCCGCGTACAGGGCGGCGGTCTCCTCGGGGGTGAGGTTCCCGGTGGGTTTGAAGGGGGACATGCGGGCGGCGTGGAGGATCTCGTCGCTGTAGGCGTTGCCGATGCCGGCGATGAGCCGCTGGTCGCGCAGGGCGCCCTTGATCTGCCGCCGTTCGCCGGCGAGGAGGGCGGCGAACTCCTCGGGGCCGAAGTCCTCGGCGAGCGGGTCGGGGCCGAGCCGGGCGACGCCGGGCACCTCGCGGGGGTCGTGGACGAGGTGGACGGAGAGGCGTTTGGTGGTGCCGAACTCGGTGAGGTCGAAGCCGTCGCCGCCGGTGAGGGCGGTGCGCAGGGCCAGTGGGCCCCTGCCGGGTTTCGGCGGCCCTGAGGGCAGCGGGTCCTGCCAGCGGAGCCAGCCCGTGCGGGCCAGGTGGATCAGGAGGTGGAGTTCGCCCGCCGTGCCGGTGGTGGTGAGGTCGAGGTACTTCCCGTGCCGGCCGACCGCGGTGACCTCGGCGCCCTCGACGGTGCCGAGGGGCGGGTCGTACGTCTTGAGGACGCTGATCGCGACGGGCAGGACGCGGGCGATCTCCTTGCCGACCAGGTGCGCGTCGAGGAAGGCGCGCAGGGCTTCCACTTCCGGGAGTTCGGGCATGGTCCCAGCCTGCCGCACGGGTGGGCGGGGCGCACCGGGTTCGCGGCTCCCGGCGCGTCACGCGCCGGGTTCCTCCCCCCGCTCCGGCGGGTCGAGGAGGTCGAGTTCGGCGGTGAGGGCGTCGGCGAGGGCGTCGAGGTCGGGGACGGCCGCGCCGTCGGCGACGAGCCCGATGTGGACCCGGCCGTCGTACGGGGACATGGCGACGGCGAGGGACTGGCCCCGGGCGAGCGGGGCCATGGGGAAGAGCGCGCGGAGCGGGGCGCCGCCGAGGGAGAGCGCGGAGCGGGGCAGCGGGACCTGGGTGACCAGGAGGTCGAAGAGGAGACGGGCGGCGCCGGAGGCGAAGGGGGCGCCGAAGCGGTGGGCGAGCGGGGGGAGCCGGTCGGCGAGGAGGGCGACGGCTCCGGCGCCCCGGAAGGGGCCCGCCGCCTTGTTGCGGTCCATAGCGCGCCGGACGGCGGCGAGCCGGGCGGCCGGGTCGGGTTCGGTGACGGGCAGGTCGAGGAGGTAGCCGGAGAGGCTGTTGCCGGGGCCGGACGGGGCTCCGGGGCGGCGGCGCGAGACGGGGACGAGGGCCCTGGGGTCGGCGCCGGGCAGCGGCAGTCCGCGTCCGTCGAACCAGCGGCGCAGGGCTCCGGCGACGACGGCCAGGAGGACGTCGTTGGCGGTGCCGCCGGTGGCGCGGCGGACCCGGTGGACGCGGTCGAGGGACAGGGTGGCGGTGGCGATCCGGCGGGTGCCGCTGGAGTGGGCGGCGAGGGCCGCGGTGGGGCGTCCGTCGAGGCGGCTGGCGCGGACGACGGAGGCGCCGACCTCGACGGCCCGGCCGAGGTCGCCGAGGCGGTCCCGGGCGATGCCGAGGAGGCGTCCGGGGCCGGGGAGTCCGGAGGACGGGGAGTGCGGGGGCAGGGGGCGGGAGCGGCGCGGGGGGCGGCGGCCGGCGGCGATCTCGTCGAAGATCCCGGCGCCGATGGCGACGGCCCTCATGCCGTCGGCGAGGGCGTGGTGGAGCTTGACGAGGACGGCGAAGGAGCCGTCGGGGGCGCCGCTGAGCAGGTACATCTCCCAGGGCGGCAGGCCCCGCTCGACGGGGCGCTCCATGAGTTCGGCGGCGAGCCGGGCGGTCTCGGCGGGGAAGTCGACGCCGGGGAGGGTGATCTCGCGGACGTGGCGGCGCACGTCGAAGTCGGGGTCGGCGCTCCAGGCGGCGCCGCCGACGGGGATCAGGACGTCGCGGACGCGCATCCGGAGCCGGGGGACGGCGGCGGCGCGGCGGGCGAGCAGCTCCAGGACGTCGGCCGGCTCGGCGCCGGGGGGCGCGGGCACGGGGCCGAAGTGGGCGAGGGCACCGAGGTGCAGGGGGTGGGCGGTGGATTCCAGGCGCCAGAAGGCCAGGTCCAGCGGGGCCAGGAGCTCGGTGGTCACGGGTGTCCTCACGTCCTGCGCGGAGGGGCGGAAGACCGCAGTCAATCGTGCACCGACAGTTACGGTCAAGTGCGGTCAGTTAACGCTCCGTAAATACCCTCGGTCGAATGGTTTCCGGGAAACATCCTCAGCTCTCCGGGCCGACGTTCCCGGGACCGACGCTCTCGGGACCGGCGCTTCCCGGCCCGGGGACCCCCGGGCCGGCGTTCCCCTCTACGGCGTTCTCCCGTACGGCGCTCTCCGGGCCGACGTTCTCCACGACGAACTCGCACCACACGCACTTGCCGCCGCCCCGCGACTCCACGCCCCACGCGTCGGAGAGCTGGTCGACCAGGAGCAGGCCCCGGCCGGACACGCCCGCCTCCCCCGCCTCGCGGCGCCGGGGCAGGGCGCTGGACCGGTCCTCGACCTCCACCCGGAGGCGCCGTACGGGCCCGGGGAGGACCCGCAGGGTCACGATCGCCCCGCCGTCGGTGTGCATCAGGGCGTTGGTCATCAGTTCGTCGGCGACCAGCTCGATCTCGTCGGCGCGCTCCCCCGCGCCCCAGGCCCGGACGGCGGCCCTGATCATGTGGCGGGCCGAGCTGAGGGCCTCCGGGTCGCTCTGGGCCACGTGCTGCTGGAAGCGGCCGGCCCCCGGGACGGCGTACGTGCCGTGGCGGCGCAGCAGCAGGATCGCGACGTCGTCCTCGCCGCCCCGCTCGGCGACCACGTCGCACAGGTGGTCGGCGAGCTCCTGGAGGTCGGCGGGGCCGCGCCGGACCAGGGAGGAGAGCCACTGGAGGCCCTCGTCGAGGTCGGCGCCCGGCTTCTCCACGAGGCCGTCGGTGTAGAGCAGCAGGGTCTGCCCGGAGTCCAGTTCGAGGGTGGTGACGGGGTAGTCGAGGCGGCCGAACTCCGCGGAGAGCCCGAGCGGGAGACCGCCCTCCACGGGCAGTCTGCGGCAGCGGCCGTCGGGCTCCCTGAGCAGCGGGTCGACGTGGCCGGCGCGGACCAGCTGGACGACTCCGGTGCGGAGGTCGACCTCCGCGTACGTGCAGGTGGCGAAGCGCTCGGTGTCGAGTTCGTGCAGGAAGACGGAGGCCCGTGCCATCACCGTGGCCGGGGTGTGGCCCTCGGCGGCGTAGGCGCGCAGCACGATCCGGAGCTGGCCCATGACGGCGGCGGCGTGGGTGTCGTGGCCCTGCACGTCGCCGATGACGGCGCCGACCCGTCCGCCGGGCAGCGCGATGACGTCGTACCAGTCGCCGCCGATGTCCCGGCCGAGCCGGGCCGAGCGGTAGCGGACGGCCGTCTGGGCGCCGGGCACCTCCGGGATCCGGCGCGGCAGCATGGCCTGCTGGAGCCCCTCGGCGAGGTCGTGCTCCTGCTCGTACAGCATGGCCCGCTGGAGGCTCTGGGCGATGCTGCTGCCGAGGGCGACGAGCAGGGTCCGCTCGTCCTCGCTGAAGCCGCTCCGGTCGCTGTAGAGCAGTCCGAGCGCGCCGATCGGGCGGGCCTGGGCGATGAGCGGGAGGTAGGCGGCGGCGGTGATGCCGAGTCCGCTGATGTGCGGCCAGAGCAGCGGATAGGAGTCGGAGAAGTCGCGGGCCGAGTCGATGAACCGGGGGCGCAGGGTGCGGATCACCTCGCTCATCGGGTACGGCTCGTCCACGCGGGTGAAGCGGGTGCCGGGCACGAAGGCGCCCTCGGGGCCCTCGGCGACCAGATGGATGCGGCCCGCCTCCAGGAGGCCCATGACGAGGCTGGCGGCGCCGAAGTGTTCGAGGGCCTGGGAGTCGTCGAGGAGGTCGATGACGTCCTTCACGGTCCGGGCGTGGGCGAGGGCGGCGGTGGTGCCCTCGACGACTCCGGCGCGTTTGCGGCGTCCCTCGTCGAGGCCGAGCCGGGCGGCGGACTCGGTGAGTTCGTGGGTGGCGTCGCGCAGGACGCCGACGATGCGCACGGGGCGGCCGGTGTCGTCGCGGTGGACGATGCCCTGGGTGTGGGTCCACTGGTGGCGGCCGTCGCGGCGGCGGATGCGGAAGTACGCGCCGTACTGGTCGCTGCCGTCCTTGAGCGCCTGCGCCACCAGGGCGTCGAGACGGCTGGCCTCGTCCGGCAGGACCCGGGCGCCCAGCCCCTCGGGGCGCCCGTCGTACTCCGCGCGGTCCAGGTCGAAGACGGCGAGGGCGGCGTCGTCCATCTCCATCGTCCCGGCGAGCAGGTCCCAGTCGAAGCCGCCCATGCGGAAGGCGAAACCGTACGCGGACAGGATCGGGGTCCCGTCCGGCGGCCCCTGCGGCGCACGGTGGACCGGGCCGTTCGCCTCCCCGCCCCCGTTGCCCGCGCTCATGGGGCCACGCTAGGCGCAGCCCCGGCCGTGCGCACCACGAAGATCCGCTCCACCCGTCGCATTCAGCCCTCGAAAGCCTCGAAGGTCTCGGGCTGGTCCGGCACCGCCTCGGGAGGGAAGAGCTCCTCGGGCGGCAGCTCTCCGTCCGGCGGGGCGGACGGCTCCTCGAACGGGTCGGGGAGGGGCTCGGTGCTGGGGTCGGGGTACGGGTCGGGGTCCGGTTCCGTGTACGGGTCGGGGGCGGGCCCGGTCGGGTCCTCCGGAGCCGGCGGGTCCTGGGACGGCGGTACGGGCTCCGGCGAGGCGGGGCGGTCGGGGGTGCTGGGGGCGGGCGTGGCCGACCCGGAGTCCTCCAGGGTGCACGCGTCGGGGTCGCAGGACGGCTCCACGGCGGGCTTGCGGTCCTCCTCGCCGTCGCTGCCCGTGCGGCGCTCGATCCAGGTGCGGTCGGTGGCGTTGACGATGACCAGGCTGGTGACGACGGTGCCGGTCGGGCGGACGACGACCACGTGGTCGGGGTCGAAGGCGTCCCAGGGAACGCCCACGTGGACGCCGCCCCGGCCCGCGGCGGGGGCGCGGAGCGGGTTGCCGCCGGCGCAGCGGACGCGGGGGGAACCGTACTGGTCGACGAGGACGGCCGTACCGGTCTGGAGGACGGCCTGGTGGGCGGCGGCCCGGCCGCCCCGGTAGCCGTGGCCGGTGACGCGGACGTCCACGCGCAGGGCGACCGGAGTGAGGCCGCGCAGCCAGTCGGCGACGCCGGCCTCGGGGATGCCGGCGGCCTCGGCGAAGGCCCGCGCCTTCTTCGCGTCCCCGGTGAGGAGGGAGACCTGCCGTTCGACGTCGCAGCTGCCGACGGCGCGGGTGCCGCCGTAGAGGCCGGGGGTGGAACCGGTGAGCTCGTGGACCTGCCGTCCCTCGGGGATCTCGGGCGGGTCGGAGGGGCGGGTGGTGTTGCGGACGGTGGAGGCGGTGAAGGGATCGGGTCCCGGGGCGGCGGCCGACTGGAGGAGGACGTCCTGGGCGGGCGCCGCGACGGGCAGTCCCGCGCTTCCGCCGCCGGTCCCGCCGGAGGAGCACCCGGCGAGCGCCAGGACGGAGACGACCGCGGCACCGGCGATCCGGGCGCCCTCGCGGAGGCGGTTCTCCTCCCGGAGGCGGTTCTCCTCCCGGAGAGCGGTGGGGATCCGCCGCGTCCGGCGAAGGGGTGAGCGCACCTGGTACTCCCGACTTTCTCTCCCCCGGGCCCGGGGCCCGGTTCCGGCCAGTCCCTCATGTCTGTCGCAGCGGGCGGGCACCCGCAAGCGGAGGAGGGCCGACCGTGTCACCCCGCCGGGAGCGCGACTTGAACACGTTCAAGAAAAGCCCTACGCTCGATCCAGTGATTGAACGCGTTCAAATGGGGGTGGTGACATGACCGCGCTGTCGATCCTGGTGGCCCCGGTCGTGATGATCGGGATGTTCTGGGTGGTCCCGACGGGACTCGCGCTCCTCGACGGCCCCAGACCCCCCGGCCTGGACCGGCTCCGGCGCGCCTGGCCGCTGCTCGCCGCCCCCGGGGCGCTCTCCCTCTGGCTGCCCCGCTCCGGCCTCTCGGCCGGGCTCGCCGCCGTCTACGCCCTCGCCACCCTGGCGCTCGCCTGCCAGGCGCCGGCCCGACTGGCGCTGACCCGCTCGCTCCGGCCTCGGGAGGTCGCCGTCCTGACCGCCCTGGCCTCCCCCTCGGTCGCCGGCCTGGCACTCGTCGCGGAGCGGGCCTCGTACCCGCTCTTCGGCTTCGACCTGGACCTCCTCGCCCTCACCGTCCCGCACTTCCACTTCGCGGGCTTCGCCGCCGCCCTGGTCGCCGGGCTGGTCTGCCGCGCCGCCGAGGACGGCCCCACCGCCCGCTTCGCCGCGCTCAGCGTCCCCGCCGGGACCCTGCTCGTCCTGATCGGCTACTTCGTCCACGACTGGGCCGAGCTGGCCGGCGCCGTCGTCCTCACCGCCGGCATGGCGGCGGTCGCCGTCCTGACCCTGCGCGAGCGCCGCGCGCTCGCGGCCGGCGGACCCACCCGCGCCCTGCTCGCCGTCTCGGCCCTGGTCCTCGTCGCCACCATGCTGCTCGCCCTGAACTGGGCGCTCGGCGAGGCTACCGGCCTTCCGCACCTCGACCTGACCTGGATGGCCGCGACCCACGGCCTGGGCAACGCCCTCGGCTTCGCCGTCTGCGCCCTGCTCGCCCGCCGCCTGCACGCCGACGGCGCGCCCACCGCTCCCGCCGTCCCCGCCCACCCGCGAACGGAGACCCCGGCATGACCCGCCTCCTGAAGGACCTCTCCCGGCCCGACCGCCGCCGCGAAGGCGGCCCGACCTACCGCGAGGTCGGCGCCACCCGCACCCCCGACGCGCTCCCCGAGGGCTACCACCACCTGCGGTACGACACGGTCGTCGGCCACGGCCGGGCCGCCTTCGCGGCGGCGGGCACCGCCGTCACCTCCTGGCGGATGCACCGCGCCTCCGGGGCGCGCCTCCGGGCGGACGCCGACCGCGCGGGCCCCGGCGTCCGCGTGGAGGTGTCGGCGGGCGTCGGCCCGCTCCGGCTCGCCGTCCCCTGCGCGGTGATCTGGACGGCGTACGAGAAGGACCGCACCGGCTTCGCGTACGGCACCCTGGCCGGCCATCCGGAGTGCGGCGAGGAGTCCTTCCTCGTGACCCTCGAACCCGACGGCAACGTCCGGTTCGCGGTCACCGCCTTCAGCCGTCCGACCGTCTGGTACACCCGGCTCGCCGGTCCCCTGGTCCCGGTCTTCCAGCACGCGTACGCCCGGCTGCTCGGCCGGACCCTGCGGCGCCTCGTCAGGACGTGACCCCGGGCCGATACTGGAGGCGATGGAATGGTTCACGGCGCCCGACCTCTGGCCGGCCCGGATCGTCTTCCAGCGCGGCCTGGCCGGGCTGTACTGCCTGGCGTTCCTGTCGGCCGCCCTGCAGTTCCGGGCGCTGATCGGGGAGCGCGGAATGCTCCCGGTGCCGGAGTACGTGCGCCTGACCCGGCCGCGCCACACGCCCTCGCTCTTCCACTGGCGCTACTCCGACCGCCTCTTCGCGGCCGTCTCCTGGGCCGGCGCCGCCCTGGCGCTCGCGCTCGTGGCGGGCGCCGGGGACGCCGTGCCGCTGCCGGTCTCGATGCTCCTGTGGCTGGTGCTCTGGGCGCTCTACCTGTCGATCGTGAACGTCGGCCAGACCTGGTACGCCTTCGGCTGGGAGTCGCTGCTCCTGGAGGCCGGGTTCCTGGCGGTCTTCCTCGGCAACGACGACACGGGGCCGCCGGTCCTGGTGCTCCTGCTGCTGCGCTGGCTGCTCTTCCGGGTCGAGTTCGGGGCCGGGCTCATCAAGATCCGCGGCGACCGCTGCTGGCGGGACCTGACCTGTCTGTACCACCACCACGAGACCCAGCCGATGCCCGGGCCGCTGAGCTGGTTCTTCCACCACCTCCCCCGACCGCTGCACAAGGTGGAGGCGGCGGCCAACCACGTCGTCCAGCTCGTCGTGCCGTTCTTCCTCTTCGCCCCGCAGCCGGTGGCCACGGTCGCGGCGGGGCTGATGGTGGTCACCCAGCTGTGGCTGGTGCTCTCGGGGAACTTCGCCTGGCTGAACTGGATCACCGTCGTGCTCGCCCTCTCCGCCGTGGACGCCTCCCCGCTCACCGGCGACCGCCCGCTGCCGGATCCGCCGCTCTGGTACGTCGTCCTGGTCGTCGCGGTGACCGCCCTCGTCCTGGTCCGCAGCTACCGCCCGGTGCGCAACCTGCTCTCCCGGCACCAGGCGATGAACCGCTCGTACGACCCGTTCCACCTGGTCAACAGCTACGGCGCGTTCGGCACGGTCGGCCGGGTCCGGGACGAGATCGTGGTCGAGGGCACCGACGACCCGGCGCCGCACGAGGGCACCGTCTGGCGCGAGTACGGCTTCCGGGGCAAGCCGGGCGATCCGCGCCGGCTGCCGCGCCAGTTCGCCCCGTACCACCTGCGGCTCGACTGGCTGATGTGGTTCGCGGCGCTCTCCCCCGGGTACGCGCGCGCGTGGTTCGGGCCCTTCGTGGAGCGGCTGCTCGACGGCGACCGGGACACCCTGCGGCTCATCGCCCACAACCCGTTCCCGGACGCGCCGCCGGTCCACGTCCGCGCCCGGCTCTACCGCTACCGCTACACGACCTGGCGCGAGCTGCGCGCGACTGGGGCGTGGTGGCACCGGACGCCGCTGCGGGAGTACCTGCCGCCCACCCGGCTGCGGAAGCCCCCGGGCGGGCCCTGAGGACGTGCCGGTGCCCCGGACGGAGAGCTCCGTCCGGGGCACCGGGGGGAATTCACCCAGGGGCGTCGGCTCAGTCGATGCCCGGCAGGATGTGGGGCTCGGCGAGGTCTTCCTCGTAGCCCGCGAGCCGGATCGGGGCCGAGCGCGCCCAGACCTCCAGGCTTCCCAGCTCGCCCTTCCGGCGCGGCCGCTCGGTGGATTCGGTCGGTCGCGGTTCCTGCTTGGTCAGTTCGGGTGTCACCGCGCACTCCTTCGTGTCGCGTACCTGTGGGACAAGTGCCGTGCGGTCGCGGTGGCGCCGTTCGTCGGGCGGGAGCGCGGCCTTGGTGGCGGGCCAGTCCCGGGCCGGCCGTGGGGAAGGTGTGTCCCTTTGGTGGCCGACCGTGGACATCAGACTAACCAAATGAGCGCCTGCGCGCTCTACCGGGCTCGGAAGTGTGACGCGTTCGGGTGAAACGAGCCGAAAGAGCGCCCCACCCGGCCGGTGAGGCGCTCTTGCCGAAAAGGGATGACCGTGGTCACCGGACGGTGGGACCGCCGGGCTACCAGTTGGCGGGGGCGTAGTCCTTGAGGAACACGCCGTACAGGTCCTCGCCCGCCTCGCCGCGCACGACCGGGTCGTAGACCCGGGCCGCACCGTCGACCAGGTCGAGCGGGGCGTGGAAGCCGGCCTCGGCGAGGCGCAGCTTGTCGAAGTGCGGGCGCTCGTCGGTGATCCAGCCGGTGTCGACCGAGGTCATGAGGATGCCGTCGGTCTCGAACATCTCCTGGCCGCTGGTCCGCGTCACCATGTTCATCGCGGCCTTCGCCGCGTTGGTGTTCGGGTGCCCGGCGCCCTTGTAGCCGCGGCTGAAGACGCCCTCCATCGCGGAGACGTTCACGACGTAGGCGCGCCCGCTGGCGGCCTTGCGCGCGGCCTCGGCCATCACCGGCCGCAACTTGCTGATCAGGATGAACGGCGCCGTGTAGTTGCAGAGCTGCGTCTCCAGGAGCTCCACCGGGGAGATCTGCTCGATGCTCTGCACCCAGGTGTTGCTGTCGACGACGTCCGGCAGGAGGCCGCCCGCGTCGATGGCGGTGCCGTCGAGGTGACGGGCGATGCTGGCGTTGCCCGCGACCAGGGCGAGGTCCGCGACCTTCTGGGCCTCCAGACCGCTCGTGCCCAGGGGCAGCGCGGCGAGGCCGTCCACCGCGCCCGAGTTGAAGGCGCCGATGACGTCGTGGGCGGGCAGCTCGCCGGCGGGCAGCGGGGCGCCCTCGCCCTCGACCAGGGCGGCGTACGCGGAGGGCAGCCGGCGCACGGTCTGGGTCGCGTTGTTGATGAGGACGTCCAGCGGACCGGCCTCGGTCATGCGGTCCGCGAGGGCCACGGCCTGGGCCGGGTCGCGCAGGTCGATGCCGACGACCTCCAGGCGGTGCAGCCAGTCCGCGGAGTCCTCCATCGCCTTGAAGCGGCGGATGGCGTCCTTGGGAAAGCGGGTGGTGATCGTGGTGTGGGCGCCGTCGCGCAGCAGCCGCAGCGCGATGTACATGCCGATCTTGGCGCGGCCGCCGGTGAGCAGCGCGCGCTTGCCGGTGAGGTCGGCGCGGGCCTCCCGCTTGGCCCGGTTCTCGGCGGCGCACTTCTGGCAGAGCTGGTGGTAGAAGTAGTCGACCTCGACGAACCGCGTCTTGCAGACGTAGCACGAGCGGGGGCGCTGGAGTATCCCCGCGATCCGGCCCTCCTCCGTGACGGAGGTGGGCAGGATGCCCTCGGTCTCGTCGTCGATGCGCTGCGCGGAGCCGGTGGCCGTGGCCTCGGTGACCGCCTTGTCGTTGGCGGTCTTGGCGGCCCGGCGCTCCTGGCGGCGGCGCTGCTTCACGGTCCGGTAGATCCCGGCGGTGGCGCGCCGGACGAGGATCGCGTCCGGGTGGTCGACCTCCAGCTTGTCGAGCTCGTCGAGGACGCCGAGGCAGACGGCCAGGCGCTCGGGGTCGATGCCCGGCCCGTGGTCCTGGGTTTCTTCGGTCACCGTCATGGCCTTCGGGTTCCTCGTTCGCTCGTGCGTCGCCGCTCTCGGAGTGTCGCCGCTCTCGGGCTCTCGCCGTCGTCGGGCTTTCGAAAGGGCGAGTTTACGGAGCGGGGGGCCGCGCCTCCAAACCCGTTCGGGGGGCGTGGTCGAAGACACAGTCGCCGCACAGTCCGCCGCCGGGGCAGCGGTAGTAGAGGCAGCAGCTGGCGCGGCGCAGCCGAGGTCCCCGGACCGTACCGGCGAGGTCGGGGTGGTCGAGGAGCTCCGCGACCAGGGCGGCGGCCCGGTCGGCCGCGTCGGGCCTGCCGTGGGCGCGGGCCCAGCGGGTCAGTTCGCGCAGGGCGCCGGCGAGGGCGGAGCCGGCGTTGCCCCAGAGCAGCCGGGGCGATATCCGGCCGTCGCGGCGCAGGGCCGCGTGGAGCGGGACGAGGTGGGCCTCCTGGACGGCCGCGCGGAGGTCGGCGGCGGTGCCGGGGCGGGTCGCGGAGCCGGCCCACCACAGGTCGTCGGGGGAGGTCAGCGCTCCGTCCCAGTACAGCTCGGCGGGGTCCGTGTCGGGGAAGCGGCCGTACAGCGCGGCGGGGCCGAGCGCGGTGGACCAGAGCCGGGCCGCGAGCCCCAGGTGGGCGACGGAGGCGCCGACCCGCCGCTCGGGGGCGCCGAGCCGGGCGGCGACCCGGTCCACGCGCGCGGTGAGGGGCCCGCCCTCGCCCGCGTAGACGCGGGCGAGCGGCAGGTGGGCGCCGCCGGTCTCCGGCGGGGTGGTCCGCAGGGCGAAGAACCCGCCCACCGATCCGCTCTCGACGAGATCCATCCGGCCCCTCACGCTCCTGCCTCGCACCGTCGTCCGCCCGGGTCCCGGTTCCGGGCCGGCGCCCACCGTAGCGCCCCGCGCGGGGGCCGGAAGACCGCTTCGCACCGGTTCCGGCCTGCGTGGGCGTACAACCCCGGACGTACGCGGGCCGCCCGTACCGCGGAAGGGGTACGCGGGAAGGGGTCCTCCGGTACGACGACGCGAACGGCCCGGGAGGAGGATCGTGGAAGGCATGAGTCCACTCATGCTGTCCGTCGTCCTGGCCCTGGTCTCCGCGGTGGCCTACGCGGCCGCGGCGATCGTTCAGGAGCGGGTCGCGGCCTCCGCCGCCGGTCCGCGCTACGCACCGCTGCGCCGCCCGGCCTGGTGGGGCGCCGTGCTGCTCAACGGGGTCGGGGCGGCCCTGCACGTCGCGGCCCTCGCGTACGGGCCGCTCAGCCTGGTCCAGCCGCTGGGCGCGCTCACGATCGTGTTCGCGCTGCCCATGGCGGCCCTCTTCGTCGGCCGGGGGGCCGGGCGGCGGGCCTGGCACGGCGCGCTGATGGCCACGGCGGGCCTCGCGGGCCTGCTGTGCCTGACGACCGGCGCCGACGCGCGGTCCCTGGGCGACGGGCAGCGGTGGCTGCTCACCGGGGCCGCCTTCGGCGCGGTGGGCCTGCTCTTCGGGTGCGCGCGGCTGGTGGGGCGGTCGCCGCTGCGCAGCGTGGTCCTGGCGACGGCGGCGGGCGTCTCCTTCGGCGCCGCGTCGGTGTTCACCAAGGCGGTGGCCGGGGAGTGGACGCCGGAGGCGCCGCTGGCCGAGTGGACGGCGCTCCTGGTGCTCTCGGTGTTCGCCGTGGCCGGGCTGCTGCTCTCGCAGGCCTCGTACCGGGGCGCGGGGCTCGCCGCCCCGCTCGCCACCCTCACGGTGGTCAATCCGGTGGTCGCCGCGGCGGTGGGCGTGACGCTGTTCGGCGAGGGCTTCCGCTACGGCACGGCGGGCGCCGTGGCCGCGCTGATCTGCGGCGCGGTCGCCGCGGGCGGTCTGGTGGAGCTCACGCTCGACCGGATGGCGCCCGTGCCGGAGGCGCCGGCCCCTCCCCCGGCGGGGAAGGGGCCGAGGGGGTCAGACGGAGACCCCGCGCGCCCTGAGATAGGCCAGGGGGTCGATGTCGGAGCCGTATCCGGGACCCGTCCGGACCTCGAAGTGGAGATGCGGTCCCGAGCTGTTGCCGGTCGAGCCTGAGCGGGCTATGCGCTGCCCGGCGCCCACCCGCTGGCCCTCGCGGACGGTGAGGGCGGAGAGGTGCGCGTACTGGCTGTAGCGGCCGTCGTCGTGGCGGAGGACGATCTGGTAGCCGTACGCGCCCGCCCACCCGGCCGAGACGATCCGGCCGGCGGCCACGGCCTTGACCGAGGTGCCGGTGGGGACGGGGAAGTCGACGCCCGTGTGGTAGCCGCTGGACCAGGAGGAGCCGGGCTTGCCGTAGCGGGTGCCGGTGCTCGCGGCGACGGGGGCGAAGTAGCTGACCTCCGGCGCGGCGGCCGGGCGCGGCTTGGTCGCGGCGGGCCGGGAGGCGGGCTTGGCGGCCGGCTTGGCGACGGTTTTGGAGACGGGCTTGGTGACGGGTTTCGCGGCCGGCTTGGCGGCGGGCCGGGGGGCGGCGGTCTTGGCGGGCGTCCGCACGGGCGGGGCGGTCTTCGCGGGCGGGTCGGCCTTCGGGGGCCCGACGGTCCGCACCGGCGCGGGGACCTTGCCGACCGCTCCCACCTTGCCGACCGTCTCTGGCTTCCCGACCCTCGCAGGCTGCTCGGCCTTCGCCGGCCGCTCGGGCTTCTTGGGTGCGGCGATGCGCAGGGTGAGGCGCTGGCCGGGGAGGATGAGGTCGGGGTCGTCGCCGACGACGGGCCGGTTCGTGTCGTACAGCCGCTGCCAGCCGCCCCGGACGTTCTCCTCGCGGGCGATCTTCGACAGGGAGTCGCCGGGCGTCACCGTGTACATCTCGCGCACGGTGGGCACGGTGGTCGGGCTCGCGCTCCGCGCCGGCCGCTCCGGTAAGGCGCGCTGTCCGGGCAGGGAGGCCGTGCGCGGCTGGTTCCCGCCGGACGGCTTCGCCGCCGTGGAGGCCTCGGGCGCCTCGCCGCCCCGGGCGAGGCCGGCGCGGGGGCCGCAGGAGGGCCAGGCGCCGGGGCCCTGCCCCTTCAGGACGCGCTCGGCGATGAGGATCTGCTGGTCCTTGGAGGCGAGGTCGGCGCGGGGCGCGTAGTACGTGCCGCCGTACTCCTCCCAGGTGGACTGGGTGAACTGGAGGCCGCCGAAGTAGCCGTTCCCGGTGTTGATGCGCCAGTTGGAGGAGGATTCGCAGGCCGCGACCTTCTCCCAGACGTTCAGCGAGGCGGCCTGCACCGTGCCCGCTCCGATGAGCGGCAGCGCCATTCCGGCGCCTCCCGCCGTGATGGTGAGCGAGGCGCGGTTGACGCGGCTCGGCTGGTGACGGCGGTGACGTCCGCGTACGGCCATGGGCCCCCCTAGAACACAGCGACAGCCGCCAAGTTAGGGGTGGCACACGCTCCGTGACAAGCGGTTCACGGAATCCGGGCCGTCTTCCGTCACCTCCGCGCGGGCGCCGGGCCTCTTCCGGCGGGTCCCGGCTGGGGCTGGGGCTCGGGTTCCGGCACGGGTCCGCCGGGCTGCGGGGCCGGGCTCGGCCCGGGGTCCGGAGGGACCGGGACCGGGCTGGGGCTCGGCGGGGGCACGGGGTTGGGCGCGGGCACGGGGGGCGGGATGGGCGACGGGGGCAGCGGGTCGGGGGCGGGGTGAGTCATCACGGGCCTCTCGCTCGTCGGGTTCCTCGCTTCCCAGGGTGGCGCGGCAGACCGTCCGGCGCCCGCCAGACGGTCCCCGGGGGTCAGCCTCCGCTCAGCGCCTCCGCGGCCGCCGCGAGCCCGGGGCGGGGACTGGAGAGGACGGTCATCGGGGTGGAGGTCCGCCCGGCGGCGTCGGCCATGGACGCCTGGGCGAGGACGACGACGCCGCCCTCCGTGACGGGCGCCCGGTCCACGGCCGCCGCGACGGCGTCGAGGTACCCCTCCCGGTCCCCCGCCTCGAACCGCTCCCAGGCCCCTTCCACCACCACGGTGCTCACGGAGCGGGGACGCGGCCCCGATTCCTCCGCGAGGAGGGCGACGGTGGGTTCCAGGGTGGAGCGCAGGGCGGCCACGACGACGACGTGGCGGGCCCGGGCTGCCTCGGCGGCCATCGGCCGGTCCACCCGGAGCACGGGCACGCCGAGGGAGGCCGCCGCGTCCTCGGCCACCCCGCCGAGGGTGGAGCAGGTGCAGAGGACGGCGCCGGCGCCGTCCGCGACGGCCCCGGCGAGCACGGCGGCCACCGCCCCGGCGACGGCACCGGGACCCGCCTCCCGGGCCCGTACGAGCAGCTCCTCGTCGACGAGGTGGCGCAGGGCGAGCCCGGGGTGGTGGCGGTCGCGCAGGGCGTCGAAGACGGGGACGTGGACCGGCGAGGTGTGCAGCAGGGCCAGGGTGCCGGCGGGGGTCACCACAGGCTCGGGGTGGCCCTGAGCCGCTCCTCCGCCGCGCGGACCACCTCGTCCGGCGGGACGGGCGCCTCGTCGGGATGGCGCTCGGCCCACTTCGCGGCGTACGAGCAGAGGGGCACGACGGGCACGCCCTCGCGGGCGGCGGTCGCGTAGAGCTCGCGCACGAGCGCCCCGGCGATCCCCTTCCCCTCGTGCTCCGGCTCGACGACGGTGTGGACCGCCACCAGGGCGTGGGGCTCGGCGTCGAGGACGAAGTAGACGACGACGCCGACGGAGGCGTCCTCCTCGAACGCCTCCAGACGTCCCTTCGCCCGGTCGTCGCGGATCCTCGGCTCGGCCATGCGGTGTGCTCCTCGGGTCGTACTCAGCCGTGGACGGGCACGGCGTGCGGCGCGCGCACCGTGTCACTGCCGGGGACGGGCGCGGACGCGTCGTCCCCCAGTTCCACGATGCGGTTGTCACCGTCGACGTGCACGACGCGCGGCACGAACGTCCGCGCCTCCGCGTCCTCGACCTGCGCGTAACTGATGAGGATGACGAGGTCACCGGGGTGCACGAGGTGCGCGGCGGCACCGTTGATGCCGATGACCCCGGATCCCCGCTCGCCCTCGATGACGTACGTCTCCAGCCGGGCGCCGTTGTCGATGTCGACGATGTGCACCAGCTCACCGGGCAGCAGGTCGGCCGCCTCCATCAACTCCACGTCGACGGTGACCGAACCGACGTAGTGCAGATCGGCCTGGGTGACGGTGGCGCGGTGGATCTTGGACTTGAACAGAGTGCGCAGCACTGTGGACTCCTCTGGGACGGCTCCCTGCCTGCTTCGTGCAGGTCAAGGGCGGTCTCGACTGTACACCGGCAAGTGCCGAACGATGTTTGTGAGGAACATCGCTCCGGTCGGGCTGGACGGCCACCCACCTGGGGTTTCGCGCCATATCGACGCCTGTGGAGACGACCGCCTTGGAATGGGTGGGGACCGATGCTGACCGAATGCTGACTTCTCTGACGGTACGTCACGCAGATCAATAAGGATCTTCAGCGTCGCCTCTCGAGGGTGAGGACGGCTTTGGTGATTGACGTGAGTCGGTTGGGGATGATCCAGGCTTTGCGGAAGATCCGCCAGGCTTCGAGCCGGGCGAAGGCGCGCTCGACGGGGAAGCGGAGTCGGGCGTGTGCTCGGTTGATGGCTGCTTGTCTGGTGGTGCGGGGGCGCCCGAGGTGGCGTTTGAACGGAACCCGGAACGTGCCGTCGGCGCCGGCGTAGGCCTTGTCGGCGAGGACGGGGACCCGCAGACGTTCATAGGTCGTGACGATACGGTGGGTGCGGGCGGCGGTGATGTCGACCGGGCTGCTGGGCAGCGCCGGCGAGTACCTGATCAGCCCGCCAGCGGGATCGGTGACGGCCTGGAGGTTCGCTCCGTGCCGTCTGGCCTTGCCAGAGTAGTCGCGTTCGTGGTCGCCGACCCGGTCGCACTCGGCGATGGTGCCGTCCACCAGGACGTACTCGAGACATGCCCGGCGCAGGGCCTGTGTCAGGAACGGTGCCCTCGAGGCGAGAAGCTTGATCACGCTCTGTACGTAGGTGTGAGCGATGCCCTCGCTGATCCGGAAGCCTGCAGCGAGCTTCGCGTAGGTCGTGTGCTCGCGCAGGTAGGCCATGGCGATGATCGCGTGTTGCGAGGGTCACAGCTTGCACCAGCGGCCACCCCCACGGGTGACGATCAGCATCGTGAACCACTCCACGAGCGCACGCGGCAGGTCGAGTGCGGCAGGTTAGATGACTAACGAGGCCTCCGGCAGCGGCGGTTGAAACGTCAGACGTCTCGAACCACTGCCCGAAGGCCTCGCCTGCTATCCGCAGTCGGCCGTCACCCGATCGGTGACCACTCTGAAGATCCTTACTGAGTGAGCCTCTTTCATCCTGAATAGCTGCAGGTCAGCAACGTGTGGACGGCTTGGACGATGGTGCTGATGCGTCGGGTGGAGCATCTGGCACGGCGGATCAGTCGCCAGGACTTCAGCTGCGCGAAGGCCCGTTCCCGGGAGTTCTCAGCCGTGCGTGGTCGCGGTTGAACTGCTGATAGTGAGCGGGCTGTTCGCGGTGGTGGTAGTACGGGGTGCGGAAGGTGGCGCCGGCGCCCTGGTAGGCGCGGTCGGTGAGGACGAGGGATCTGCCGGGTGAGGCAGGCCTGGACGATGCCGTGAGAGCGGGCCGCGGTCAGGTCATGGGCCCTGCCTGGAGTGGCGCGGGAGAACCAGAGCGGTGTGCCGTCCGGGTGGGCAATGACCTGCACGTTCATGCCGTGTTTGCGGTGTTTCATCGAGTAGTACGGCTCGTCCGCGCCGATCCGGTCGATCGGGATGAGAGTGCCGTCAACGATGACGTGATCGCCCTCACCGAGACCGGTGAGCGCTTCCTGGAGACCGGGTGCCCAGCCCGCCAGCACGTCCAAGGTCTCGTCGACGTAGCGCCAGGCGGTGGCCTGGGATATCCCGAAACCGGCCCCGGGCTGCGAGAACGTCTCGTTCTTCCGCAGGTGCACCAGCGTGAGAAGCGCCTGCTGGAAGCAGCCGAGCTTGCGCCAGCGGGTGTTGCGGGCCTGGCGGTGCTCGTGCAGCAGCCAAGCGACATGCTCGACCAGCTCATGAGGGACGTCGAGCGTGGCAGGATACGGAACCAACAGGGCCCCTTCGGTCGCCGGTGTGATGAGTGGAATCACCACGCCAACGACAAGGGGCCCTGTCTCGTCACCACCCTCGCTGACCAGCCTCTTTCACCCTCCAGCACAGGATGAAAGAGGTTCACTGAAGGTCGATGGTCCGCAGAGCAGAAGGTAGCTCAGCCCGATACGGGATCAAACCAAGACGGCGTTGCTTGACGGTCGCGGCCACTGCGATATGGGCCTGCGTCGGCACGCCGGCCGGGGTCCGAATGATCAGTGAAAGCGACTCATCACCGATCAGGGGTGTGTCAGGGGTGGCAGTGAACCTCCACTCGGGGTCGCTGTCGCGTTCACCCATACCGACCACGAACAGTTCCTCGCGCCCACCCTGATGCGGTGTGAACTCCATTCCTGCGTCGACGAGCATGAGATTGGCGGTCAGTGTCAGCGAGCCGGAGGGCGCAACGGGGACGGCCCGCCTTTTCGGGGAGATGGACCATGCGATGGGTTGCCGGTCGTCCGACTGACCCGGTGCCTCCAGTCGGACGCCGATACCCGCGTTCGCGAACGGAGTTCCCTCGGACGAAGGACGGAAGGAACAAACGATGCTGAGGAGCAGAAAGTCGTAATGAGCGGACTGCGCGTCCAGGAACTCTCCCCAATCTCCGTCACCCTCGGCGGCCTGCATGCCGGTCAGCGGACGTACGACCGGTGCCCCCAGAGAGATCCGTCCTGTCAGCGAAGGCTGAGGAGTGGGCGTCTGGAGGAGGAGGGTCGAAACAAGCCTGAGGTCGTAGGAGGTTCCTGCCTCCACCCCGGCCATGGGTTCGAGAGAGGTCATGTGGTGGCTTCCCGTGAGTGATCGGTGGCGGTGCGCCAGTCCCCGATGAAGCAGAACGCGCCCCAGTCCCGGTAGGCCGGGTAGCAGGAACGCGTCGTGGACTGGGCTGTTCGGAACGCGGTACGCCGGTCCCTGGAGAGAGCGAGCTGTTCGTACAGGGTTCCGAAGAAAGTGTTGGCCACATCAGGGGCCACAGGCCACAGGCAGCCGACGATGGCGGCGGCGCCGGCTTGAAGGAAGGCCGCAGGCAGACCGTGCAAATTGTCGTTGATGTCGAATCTGCCGAGGGCCGACTCGCATGCACTCATCGTGACGAGCTCGACGCCACGCAGATCGATTCTGAGGATGTCATGGGCGAAGACCCGGCCGTCGTCACCCCGTCCCGGGTCCGGTGACAGGAACAGGCATTGGTGCCAGGGTGCCCACTCGTTGTGTGAACCATGGGCCGCCACATGGATGTAGCGGGCTTCGGGCAATGCCTCCAGGAAGCGGCGAGGAGTGGCATCGGCCCCCAGCACCGGGGTCGCACCGCCCATCGAGGCAGCGATCCGCGCGGTGTGGGCCTCCAGTGTGTTCGTTCCCCAGCTGTCGAACGCGAAGGCGGCGAACCCGCGCTGTAGGGAGGGAGACGATGCGGGGCGAGCGAGGAAGGCAAGACTGGACACCTGGGTGACGGTCCAGTCGTCGGCGAGGAGGCGGGCGTCTGCGGACAGCAGGTGAAAGGGAAGGTAATGCAGGGGCCCGTTGGGCCAGACGCAGAGGTGCGACTTTCCCTGGGTGAGCCATGAAGGCAGAGAATCAATGAAGCCGGCGAGATAGGAGCGGGAGTCGTTGCTCAGCAGCTGGGCAGCGGTGCGCGACACCTCACGGTGCAGGGGGTCGGCGGTGATTTCCTGGCGCAGCTGCGCGATCTCGATCGCGGCAGGTGAAACGGTGAGTGTGTGACCGGCTTTGAACACGCGGACCAGAGAACCTTCGTACATCGGGAAGACCATGGTTCGGTGGAACAGCTCCTCGTTCGTCACCGCCATCCCATGCAGGGCCATGACGGGGTTCACGGAGTCCACGTGGTCGACCTGCCCAAGGAAGAACGAGAGCAGCACGGTCTCCGGAGGAAGAAGCTCCTGGATCTCGTCGACCTGAAGAAGCGGGAACCACGTCGAGCCCCGCGCCAAGCGTAGTTCCCCGCTGATCCAGCGATCGGCGGCGCGCTGCAGGTTACGCACTTCGGTCTCGGCGTCGTGGTCCGGTTCGGCCTCACCTGAACCCAGGTGATAGAGCATGGCGGCCTCGGCTCCGCCGGGCAGGTCGAAGTCGGGCAGCGGCCCGGGAAGACCTGCCTCGGCGACGCGTGCACGGGCCAGAATTCCGTCCAGGCGGGCGGAGAACTCAAGGGCACCCGGACGCCCCGCCGAGAGCGTGTAGTCCATGCCCTTGGCAGCTTGATGAATGCCGGCCATCACCGAAAGGTTGACGGTAGGGCCGCTCGCCCTGAAGGCCAGCGACTGGTAGAGGTTGTACAGCTTCCAGTCCACGGTCTCGTCCGGAACCTGACGCAGAAACACGGACGCGGGGATCAGCGCGACCGCGGCCCGTTCTGCTTCAGATCCCTCGGAGGCGGAGGCGCATCCCAGGCCCGCGTCGAGGGCTGCGAGAGCGAGGTCGGTCTGTCGGCACAGCGCGAAGTCGAATGCTGCGGAGGCGAAGAGGGCCGCGGCGGTGCCCAACTGTTCTTGTCTCTGAGCGTGCGCTCCCCTGTCATGAGCGAGTGTCGCATCGAGGTAGGTGATCGCATCGACATGACGTCGGAAGAGGGATGGTGACGTCTGTCGCACCTCGTTGATGAGGTCACGTCCGATGTCACCCTCCTGTTCCGGATCCGCGTGTGCCGCAAGGTGGAGAAGCGTCGCCGCTCGCTGCTCGGCGGGCCATGCCTCCGCCTCCGCGGAGGAACGCACGTGGTCGGCGAGCAGGCCCACCTGCATCTGCTCCGGTGCACAGATCAGACGGTCATCGGCAAGGCAGTGAACCTCGCTCGACCAGCGCAGCCGGCGATGGGAATCCATGGAGAGATACGGCAAGTCACGGTCGGCCTCCCTCAGCAGACGGGCCTGGAGATCGAGGCGATGGGCTTCCCTCGCAAGAGTGAGCGCCTCCGCGAAGATGCATGAAGCCTCATGGAGCTCTTGCCGTTGCCTGATCACGGCGAGGGGCACGGGCAGGAGCGCGGCAAGGCTGTCAGGCAGGGTCAGCTCGCCGAACCGGTACAGAATCCGCAAGAGATAGAGGTGGGCCAACGGGTCACGACGCGGATCGATGACGTCGAACGCCTCCCGGGCAGCGATGAGGATCTCGTGGTCGTACGACTCTCTCCGCATCCCGGCAAGGAAGGAGAGCGCCTCGGCCAGAGCCTTCAGCACCCGCCCCCGCTCGTGTCCCGTCGACAGGTCGGCGGATTCGCGTAGGTATGTAACAGCGGCTGCAGCCGCGTCCGACGGCGGAGGCATGTCCGGGACTGCGGTGTGGGCGGGATCGTCCGGGTGGAGGGATTGATGTCGTCTTTGGCGTTCCTCCCGGATGCTCAGTGCGCTGGTGAAGTCCCATCCTGCCGCTTCGCCGAGGTACGGGCTGAGATGCAGCAGTCCGGCGGCGAAGAGGGTTTGGGCGAGTTCGTCGGTGCCCGCTGCCCCTGTGACTCCGCGCAATGCGTCGATCTGGACCCGCACGGCATCATGCGCACGTCGGAACAGCTGTCCGTCGGGGCGCTCGACCAGACTCAGCCTCGCGGCTTCGACATAGGCGTCGGCCGCCCACCACCAGGGGCCTCCGACCTCCCTCCCCCAACGAACGGATGCGGCCTCCAGCACGAGAGTGAGCACGGGCACCGCGTCCCGAGGTGTTCCGGATTCGACGAGGTGCAAGGCTCCTGCCACGACAGAGGCGATCGCGTCCTTCGAGAGCGCGAAGGCGGGATCAATGACCTGGCGGATGGCTTCGGCCTCCGACACGATCCGGGAGATGGTCTTCGAGCCGAGTTCGGCGAGGTGACGCGCCTGGCTCGTACTGTCCGACGAGGCGGATGGCACCCCGACTTCCGGGAACGCTTCCTCTTGTTCCTCCTCATCTTCCCGCCCGGGCTCTTCAGTGAAATCCCGAGCCGTGCGCTCGAGAAGCAGCCCCATCGCCTTGCGCAGATTCGCACGGTCGGGCTTCTGCCCCGCGGCCGTCCGGAGATCCACTCCCAGCCGCAGCCATGAGACGGCCTCCTGAAGTCCGGCGATGCCGTCCGGGAGTGGGTCCGCCTCGGCCCTGCGGGCGAGGCAGAGACCGATGGTCCCCGCTGCATCCGTCTGCTCGGACGAGCCCTCCGGGGCTTCGGCGAACACTGAGCGTGCTGCGGATTCCGCCGCGGCCAGGTCGGCGAGATCGGCCGAGACGACGAAGCGGCGGGTGTACGCCTCGGCAAGAGTGAGTCGTCGACGCGCCCGACGGGTCTGTGAGTCCTCCGACAGGGCAGCCACGTGAGCAAGCAGCCGGATCCCCGAGTCCGCATCGTCCAGACGACCGGATACCGGGGCTCTCCGACAGAGCGCGAGACCGAGCATGGTGTCTCGGTACGGGGTGGGGGCGACGCCCCGCAACAGGGCCACCGCCTCGTCGAGCAGAGCTGGGTCACCACCCTCCTCGACATCCAGCACGAGGTCACTCGCGTGGTCCACGGGGTCTCGCCACGGGTCGTGGCCGGTCTCTTCCGTGAGCCGGGACCATAACTCCCTGGGCACACGCCGGTGATCGGCCAGATACAGCATGCCGAAGACATGCATCGCTGTCCTGAGATCCGCGGCCGACAGCTCGGCTTCGCCCTGGGCAAGGGATCGCGCCCAGTAGTACGCGGCGACCGTGTGCAGGATCTCGGTGTCCACCTCTTGGAGTTCGTCCAGCTTTTCGCCGACTATCGCCATGAGTTCCGAGGCGCACGTCACCCCCGCCTCGTCGAGCACAGCCTCCGGAGGCTCCTCCTTGCGAAAGGCCAGGATTCTGTCGTTCAGCTCGTTGAGAAGTGTCGCCCGCAATCCCCTGACCTCCCAAGGGTTCAGGGTAGGCCAACGGCGCTGATCGCGACGTGCGATCTGCCATTCCTCACTCCTGCTCCCCGGAAAGGGCACACGCCTGCGGAAGCGTGCCTCGCCCAGGTGACGTGCTCCGTCGTGGTTCACTCCCATTGTTGCGGCTCAGTCGAGGACTTCGGTGCAGTTCGTCATGCAGACGGACGGCTCGTCTGCGATGCATGGGCGTGCCCCGGAAGGCGGACCACCAACTGTCGGAAGTCGGTCTCGCAGCCGCCCTCTGCTCACGCCTCCGGCAGGGTTGGCTGCGACCACTGCACCGGTGGCACCGGACCCCCACCCAGCAGGCTACGCAGCACGCCCCCGTCCCCCTCACCGAAAGGTCGCAGGAGGCGGAGCGCCGTCCCCAAGAGATCGGCGTAGATGAGCAACGCCCGAGCGCCTGGCGGGCCGGCCGTCTGCGTGGAGAAGTTACACCTCAGGGCATACCCTCCGGGTGTCACGGCCAGGGCCTCTACGACTCCCTCCTCCTGCCCCAGTGCCGCGCTGATGCCGTCCAACTGCGGGTCGTTGGTGACATCTTCGCCGGGCGAGTCATATCCGATACTCCGGTTCGGCGTCATCATGCGAATCGACGTGAGCGTGATGCCGTGCCTGTTCGCCCGCTCACGTACCTCCGCCAGCAACGGAACCTCACGCTCCTCAGGAAACTCCAGGTCCTTGCGGCTGCCGGCGATGTACGCGACGAAATCCGGACCTCGCAGGGCCAGTCGTCCTCGGTCCACCGTCCAGCGCCAGCCGCCGCCCGCACCAAGCCCTTCGACGACCATGCAGACATGGGCCTTCCAGACACCGACAGCGCTACGCATGAGGTGTTGCAGGTTCTCGGTGTCCGTGATGCCGCTGTCGAGCAGCGGCTTGATGTCCACAAGCGGCTGGATACGCCGCCAGAAGTCTTCGTCCTCGATCTCCTCCGAGGACAGCAACAAGTTCAAGGAGGTGGCATCAAGGGACGAGCGCAGCGGAACATCGCCCGGGAAGTCCGTCATCGATCGGCCACTGCCTTGCCACATCGCGGCCATGAAAGTGGCAAGCCGATGCGCCACGCCCGGGGTCGTGCGACGGCTGAGCGTGGTGAGGGCGGCACGCGTCGGGGCCTCCCGGCCCTCACGGGCCGCACCGACTCCCAGGTCCACCGAGGCGAGGAACTGTTCCACTTGGTCCTGTCTCATGATCCCGCGGCCGCCTTCGACGATCGCGTCGGAAGCCAGTGCAACCGGCGATCGGGTCGTCGAGTGGGGAGGCAGAGACCCGAGTCCGAAGGGGTCCAGAACGAGCGTCTGTCGCTCCCCCGCGATGCCGTCCAGCCGGGTCCATGAAGGGCCCTGCCCGACCTGCCCCAGCGGCACGACGAGCGGTTGCTGCTCTCGTTCGAGCAGCAACACATCGTTGGCGAGGAGGATCGGATCGGATGAAGTCCGGAGATAGACGCGCCGTTCAGCCACACCGCGGCCGTTCTTCCACCTCATCAACAGGTCTGGAACGTAAGTATGGTTGAAGAAGGGGGTTCGGACGATCTTGGCGGAGGGATGCACTGCAAGCAATCGGCGCTGCACAACATCCTTGACCCGTTCAACGGCCTCGCGAGGGTCAGGGTGGTCGAGTGCGCGATCGATCTCGGGTGCGACTGGTGTCACCATGACGTCTTCCCCTGGCTGTTATAGAAGCGGGCTACGACTCCACGCCAGTCGTCAAGCGGAACGAGCTTCTCCTGTTTCTCCGACATGACCACGATCCAGAGCCGGGCCGACAGCTCATCGACGATCTCGTCCTTGATCAGCTCCCGGGCTTCGTCTGGATCTTCCGTGCCCAAAGCACGAGCCGCCTCGGCGAGAACGGCTTCCCTGATCGTGTCCGGAGCCGTGAGCACATCCCAATCCCGTGCGCGGAACGGCGCCCAGCTGATCCACATGTAGTGATCACCGAGCATGTAGTCCTTGCTGAGTGCGACGTAGCACTTGGCCAGAAAGCTCTTGTACTCCGTACCTTGATCACTTGAGTTCCGTCGCCATTTGACCTCGGCACAGAACATCTGGCCATCCCAGTCTCCGCCACGCATGACCCCGCCGAGGTCGTAGGAGAACTGCTTCTCATTGCCGTGCGGCCAGTGGAGGGTGAGCTTCTTCGCCCAAGCGCCGTCCGTATTGGTGTACGACTGAGCCACGCGCATGGTGCCCTCAAGCCATCTCTTCGCCCGCTGGACAGCCTCTGCACCTACAAGGTGCGCTTCTTCACCTGGCACCGGAAAAGGGTGCCCCAGCAAAGTTTCCGCTTCAAGTGGTTGAAACCAGCCAGCCGCTCACCAGCTTGCGGCGGGCGCCCCGCCGCGTACTGCGCGCAGCAGAGCGGTGCACTCGGACCATGCCCTACCCCCTGCGTATGCACGCCGCATGACCCTCTGCTGGGGAGAATCAGCCCGCCCTGACGCGTGCCTGGGGGGATCGACCGTGTAAGACAGCGACATCGTGAGATCCCCGGAAATCCGCAAAGCCGCAGTTCAGCCCAGCTTATGCAAAACTCTACGCAGGTCAGCGGGGTGAAGGCGACGACTTCAAGAAGATCTCCTTGCCCACCTCGAAAGCCAGACGTCTCCGTTTCCGCCATCAGGCGGCTTCCCAAAGGCCGGCGCCCAGGATCCGGGCAGTCTCGATGATCATGCCCGGCATCAGGTGCCGGTAGGTGCGGTACGTCTCCTCCATGGACTTGTGCCCCATCCGCTCCACCACGTCGGTGATGGGGATGTTGTTGCCGAGGGCGTTGGAGGCGAAATGGTGCCGAAAGCCGTACATCCCCACGCCCTCCTCCGGCGGCATGTCCACGAAGAGCTTCCTCGCCCTGCGCCGCTCCATGCCTTCGATGAAGCAGCCGCCCGGGCCGCGCAGCAGGTAGCCGTACTGCATCGTGCCGCGCCTCGCCGTCGCACAGGCCGCGCCCGGCCATCATGACGATCTCCAACGCCAGAGCCTCGTCATCGGCCGTCAGCGCCTTCGTCATGTAGGCAAGCAAAAGACGGGATACGGAACACGCCCTCTTCGGCCATCAGCCGGTCGGCGGTCGACCGCTCCGCTGTGCAGGGCAGCCTCCCACCGTGGACGGCTCCGGGTCGGAACTTGCCGGCTACACCTCATCCTCTCGTTGCACCGACGGTGGAGCAGATGGACGCGATGTTCGCCTCTCAGGCGTTCTCATCGTGGATCCGTGCGCCCAGATCCTCCGCCCACTCCAGCGCCCACGCCTTGAGCTCCTCGATCTGCCGGGAGGTGAGCCCGTATGCGGTGTAGTCCTCGTCCTCGTACCAGTCCGCGCCGATCAACCGGTCCCGGAGGTCTTCGAGGCTGAACTCGTCATGGGCGCGACGGCGGCCCAGGGATTCGAGGTCGGCGCCGGAGCGGTGGCGGGAGGCGGCCTGGACGTCGATGAGGTCGCGGACGGTGCCGCGGTCGGCGAGGGCACGGACCTTGGTGCCGATCACGTCGTCGAGGGAAAGAACGGGGCCGTAGGGGGTCTGGGCGGGCGGAGCCCAGAACGCCTCCTTGAGGACGTCGACCTCGCACTCCTCGCCGGTGTCCGGATCGGTGACGAGGAACCGGCCGCTGAGCGGATCGGTCTGGACGTGCGTGGTCCGCCATCCACGCGCGCCGAGGCCTGCGGTGAGTGAGGCGACGATCTCCTGCATCGGAGCGGAATTCTCGGTGGCGACGTCGAGGTCGCGGCTGAAGCGTTCGACCAGACCGTGGGCCTGCACGGCGTACCCGCCGGTGAGGACCAGAGGGTAGGGGGAGCCGAGGTCGAGGATGTCGGCGAGGAGACGCTCGTGGAGCGGAGTGAGCTTCACCCGGCGGTCGTGTCGGCCGGAGCGGTGCGGAGCAGCTCGGGGAAGGCGTCCTCCCAGACCTCGCGGATGTAGGGACTGATCAGGCGCCGCAGCACGGGCCACTGCTCGGTGAGCAGCCGGTGGTCCAGGAGGGTCATCAGGTCCTCGCGCAGTCCTTCGGCGAGGACGGTCCGGTAGAGCGTCATGCGGGACTTCGGACGGTCCAGGCTGTAGCTCGTCCGCCCGGACCAGACGATGTGGAGCGGCAGGTCCACGTCGCCCTCGACGGGGCCGGCCAGCTCCTGCAAGCGCTCGGGCAGGCGGCTGCGGTAGCGGTCCCGCAGCACCTCGGCGCGGGGGGCGGTGATCGTCGCGTCCATGCATCCAGTATCGCTGCTGAGAGGCGGCGGCATGGCGGATACGGGGGTCCCCTGTCGTACGTACGGGTCGGGCGACCGCCCGCCCCTCATTCGGACGTCTGACCCAGTGGGCGCCTAGCGCAACACCGCCTACCCGCGCCGACCCCCAGGCGGCGCGGCGACCGGCGGCCCTGCAGACCCGGCACCAGCCTCGATCATGGGCGCGGGCGATCATGACGCAGCAGGTCACACGAGGGCCGCCGCGGTGGGTCCGGCCGCGGCCTGGTGGGAGCCAGATACCTGTCGAGGTCACCCCTCATGGCGGCCACCCGTCAGCAAGCCGGGACGCCCCCGCGCCCGATGCTGACCGTTTGCTGACCTGAGCAAGGCAACCAAGCCTCTGAGCTGCAAAAACACCCAGATGCTAGATCTTGGACTTGAACAGAGTGCGCAGCACTTGGGGCTCCTCCGAGACGGCTCCCTGCCTGCTTTGTGCAGGTCAAGGGCGGCCTCCGCTGTACTGACAGGGGCGCCGGACACCAAGGCGCCGAGGAAGACCGGCGGAAGCCGGATCGGATCCTACGGACGTGGCCGTTCCTCCTCCCTCGGCAGGATGCGGCGCGGCACTCCCGGTGGTTCCGGGCGGGTGCGCCACTCGCGTGGGTATCCCACGGACACCTCCTCGAAGCGGACGCCCTCGTGGTGGGTGGTCCGTGGGATGTGGAGGTGGCCGTAGACCATGGCGACCGCGCGGAATCTGCGGTGCCAGTCGGCGGTCAGTCGGGTGCCGCACCACATGGCGAACTCCGGATAGCGCAGGACGTCCGTGGGGTGACGGTCCAGCGGGTAGTGGTTGACGAGGACGGTGGGCAGGTCGTCGGGGATTTCGGCGAGCCTGCGTTCGGTCTCGGCGACCCGGGCGCGGCACCAGGCTTCGCGGCTCGGGTGGGGGTCGGGGTGGAGGAGGTACTCGTCGTTGCAGACGACGCCGGTGCCTTTCGCGTAGGCCAGTCCCTCGTTCTTGTCGGCACAACCGGCCGGCAGGAAGCTGTAGTCGTACAGCAGGAACAGCGGCGCCACGACGACGGGGCCGCCGGGGCCGTCCCAGACCGGATAGGGGTCTTCGGGGGTGGTCACGTCCAGTGCGCGGCACAGGTCCACCAGATACTCGTAGCGGGCGGTGCCGCTCAGGGTGACGGGGTCCCGCGGGTGGGTCCACAGTTCGTGGTTTCCCGGAGTCCAGACGACCTTGCGGAAACGGCTCGCCAGCGTCTCCAGGGCCCAGTGGACGTCGGCCGCGGTCTCGGCGACGTCCCCGGCCACGAGCAGCCAGTCGTCGTCGGAGCCGGGGCGCAGCTTCTCGACGAGGGCGCGGTTCTCCTCATAACCGATGTGGAGGTCGCTGATGGCCAGGAGCTGCCCGGTACCGTCGGCCTTCGATGTCACCTCTCGCCTCCCTTTCGCACGGAATGCCATTTCGAATAAATGCGGCGAAACATTCCCGAACGGAATCCCGTATTCGTGTCGATCAACTCAGTTCTCGCATTGTACGATCGGCGTGGGGCACCGGGGATTCCGTCTCGCGGCGCCGAGCGAGAGACTCATTCCGTCCGTCAGCACCAGACGCTAGGACCCGACTCCATGAACCCGTCCTCCGGGGCCCCGAAAGCGGGCCTCCTTTCCCGCGTCCTTCCGGCCGGCGTCGCGGGAGTGGAATCGTGGGCGGACGGTCATGAGATCACGCTTTTTCCGGCCGAAGAGGAATACATCGCCGGAGCCGCCCCGTCCCGTCGCCGCGAGTTCCGGGACGTCCGGTGGTGCGCCCGCCGGGCCCTGGCCTCGTTGGGCGCGCCGCCCGGTCCGCTGGTCCCCACCGCGACCGGTGCCGAGTTCCTGGTCCGGTATCCGGCCTGGCCGGCGGGGTACACCGGGTCCCTGACCCACTGCGACGGATACCGGGCCGCCGCCGTCGCCGTCGCCGCCGACGTCCTCGCCCTGGGCATCGACGCCGAGCCCCACGACCGCCTCCCCGCGCCGGCCCTCGGCAGGGTCGCCGGCCCCGAGGAGCTGGAGCACCTGGCCGCGCTGCGTGCGGAGCACCCGGAGGTGGCGTGGGACCGGATCCTGTTCAGCGCCAAGGAGAGCGTCTACAAGGCGTGGTTCCCGCTGACCCGGCGGTGGTTCGACATCCGTGACTGCCCGATATCCATCGATCCGTACGGCGCGACGTTCACCGCCGGTCTGGCGCTGGACCCGCCGGAGGGCGTGACGCCCGTGGTGTTCGGCCGCTGGGCGGTCAGCGGCGCCCTCGCCCAGGGGCACGTGGTGACCTCGGCGGTCATTCGATGAACCCGTTGACGACGGTGGCCCTCCCCGCTTCGAGGGCCCGGTCCATCACGTAGTTGCCGACGGCGATGTCGAGCACGCCCAGTCCGAACGGGGAGAAGATCACGGGCTTCCCGCGCGGGACGTCGACCGTCCCGTTCAGCAGGCCGCCCAGCGTGCCGTGGATGAACTCCCGGTCACCGGTGGCCTGTTCAGCCAGGTGCGGGGAGGTGTTCGCCTTCAGGCAGTGGTCGACGTCGTCGACGAGGTTGGTCGAGGCCAGGATGACCTCGGGCGGCAGGTCGCGCAGCGAGATGTTGAGGACCACCTGGTCGGGGGTGAACCGGTGACCGGCGTCCACGTACGGCTCGCCCGCCGTGGTCGCGAAGACGACCAGGTCGGCCTTCAGCACCGCGTCGAGTCCGGCCGGGGCGGCGTCCAGGCCGATCTCCGCGCGGACACGCTCGGCGAACCCCTCGGCCCGCTCGTGGTCGAGGTCGTGGGCGAGGACGTTCGCGATGTCGACCGTGGAGCCGTGCAGGTGGTCGAGGACGGTGGACGCGATCACCCCGGTGCCGACGACGCCCACCGTGAGGCCGGTGCCCGTGCAGAGGTTCTCCGCGGCGACGGCCGCCGACGCCGCGGTGCGGGCGGCGCTGATGTGCGCGGACTCCAGGCACGCCAGGGGCCGGCCCGTTTCGAAGTCGTTGAGGATCAGGACCGCCGACGCCCGGGGGATGCCGCGCGACAGGTTGTCCGGGAAGCTGGAGATCCACTTGATCCCCATCCGGTTGACGTCGGCTCCGATGTAGGCGGGGAGGGCGATGACCCGTGAGTTGGGCTTGTGCGGGAAGCGGAGGAAGTAGCTGTCCGGGTTGATGGTGTCGCCGGCGTCGTGGAGGCGGTAGGTCGACGCGACGATGTCCCGCACCTTCGCCTTGTCGCCGCCGAGGATGCCGGCGATGTCGGGGCCGGCGACGACGATGAAGTCAGACATTGCTGCGCTCCTTGATCAGGGTCGGGTGGTCGTTCAACCACCGTTCCGAGTAGAGGGTGGAGAGGTACTTGTCCCCCAGGTCGGGGGAGATGACGACGACTCGGGAGCCGAGGGGGATCTCGTCCCGCATCCTCCGCACCCCCGCGAGCACCGTGCCGGTCGATCCCCCGACCAGGAGGCCGTACGTACGGGCGACGTGGTGGCACTGGGCGACGCTCTCGTCCTCCGGTACGAGCACCTTGTGGAAGCTGCCGTCGTCGGAGTAGATCTCCGGCAGCCGGCTGGAGCCGAGCCCGGGGATGTAGCGGCGCTTGGAGCTGCCGCCGAAGGTGATCGAGCCCTCGGCGTCGACACCGACAACGCGGTGCGACAGCCGGTTCTCGCGGCGGTACTCCAGGCAGCCCATCAGCGTTCCCGAAGTGCCGACACCGACGAAGAGGTAGTCGATGGGGCCGAGTTCCCGGTCGATCGACCGGGCCGTGGTGTCCTTGTGCGCCTCCACGTTGGCCCGGCTCTTGTACTGGTTCAGCCACACCAGGCGGGGATCGGCTTTCAGCATGTCGTCGACGAGGGCCAGGCGCTTGTGGAGGAAGCCCCCGTTGGCGTCGGGCTCCTCGATGATGACGACCTCCGCCCCCAGGGCCTCCATGGCCAGCACCGCCGACTCGACCGTGTTGAGGTCGGCGACGACGGTCAGCGGGTATCCCTTGATCGCGCAGACGATGCTGAGCGCGATTCCGAGGTTCCCCGACGAGGACTCGACGACCCGGCTCACGCCGGGGAGCAGGGTCCCCTTCTTCTCGGCCTGTTCGACGAGGTTGATCGCGGCCTTGAACTTTATGGAGCTCGCGGGGTTGAGCCCCTCGATCTTCAGGAAGACGTCCGAGCCGGGCAGGAAGTCGGGGAGCGCCAGGAACACGTCGTCGTGGACGATCTCGGTGGCATTGCGGTAAATCAATCGGAGATCCTTCCAACAGCGTTTGCAGAGTGACCGAACGGCCGGGCCCCTGGCAGGTGACGGGGCGTCATGTCGCGTGTCCCGTCGTTCCCGACGACCTGCGCCGGCCGGGACGGGAGCGGTGCGGGCACCGCGGAAAAAAGGAACGACCAGCGGATCGAAGCTCGGAGCCCGCGAGGCCCGCCGCTCACGCGTTCCCGGACACCGCCGCCCCCGTTCACGCCGCGCTGCCGCGTGCCGGGCTAGGGGCCGCCCGGAGCCCGATCGGCCTCGACGGCCCGGGGAGAGCGGTTCACCTGGCGGACGCGACCAGTTCGCGCCGTTCGTCGCGGGTGTCCGGGTCCCGGTCCGCGAGCAGCCCCTCCTCGGCCAGCATCTCCTGCTCCACGCGGTCGGGCATCGCCCAGCGGTAGAGCGGCATGGCGAGGGCGGTGGTGACGACGGCGACGAGCACCAGCATGGAGAAGACCTCCTGGTTGATGATCCCCTGCGCCAGGCCGATGTTGATGAAGATCAGGATCATCAGGCCGCGGGCGTTCATCAGGCCGCCGATGGCGAGGGACTTGCGCCACGAGAGGCCGGCTCCGCGCAGCGCGAGGCCGCAGCCGAAGTACTTCCCGATGAATCCCGCCACGAGGATGAGCAGGAAGGGGCCGATCATGGCCCATCCGCCGAGGCCGTCCAGCTGGGTGTTCAGTCCCGAGAAGGTGAAGAAGATCGGGAGCAGGAGGACGTTGACGACTTCCATCATGCGCTTGAGCACGGCCTCGCGGAACGCGGGGTTCTTCGGCATGGCCAGACCGGCGATGAACCCGCCGAACACCGAGTAGATGCCGATGTAGTCCGTGAAGTAGCCGGCCGCGATGACGACGCCGAGCACCAGGTACATCTGGTCGAGGCCGAACGTGCCGGTCCGCTCGACGCGGTCGCCGAACGGCTTCAGGAGGGGGCGGACGACGAGGAGCATGAAGGCCACGAAGGCGATGGAGAGGCCGATCGTCACGAGGGCCTTCACGCCTCCGGCGTTGGCGTGCATGGCCGAGATCACGGCGAGGAAGCACCAGGCGGCCGCGTCGTCGATGGAGGCGCCGAGCAGGGTCATCCGGCCCAGGGAGGTGTTCTGCAGGTTCCGCTCGTACAGGATGCGGGCCAGCATCGGGAAGGCGGTGATGGAGAGCGCGCCGCCGATGAAGAGCACGAACTCGACGGTGTCCACGTCGGGCTTGGACAGGTTGTCGTACATCAGCCAGCCGACGGCTCCGCCCAGCAGCAGCGACGGGAACATGCCGGAGACCGCCAGC
The DNA here is from genome assembly GCF_044754545.1 of Streptomyces sp. NPDC093071. Classification (NCBI taxonomy): domain Bacteria; kingdom Bacillati; phylum Actinomycetota; class Actinomycetes; order Kitasatosporales; family Streptomycetaceae; genus Streptomyces; species Streptomyces sp. NPDC093071. Next base: position 128,649 of record NZ_JBIVPH010000001.1, read on the forward strand.
AGGCCGGCCCGCTTGGCCTCCTGCTTCCCGTTGGTGCCGCCGCTGTGGTCGAAGCCGACGCCGACCAGGAACATGAACAGGGTGAGGCCGAGGGTGCTGAGCACGTAGAGGATCGGCTTGACCTCGGGCGCGAAGACGAACTTCTGTCCCTCGGGCCACACGGCGCCGAAGAGCGTCGGGCCGAGGAGCACACCGGCGACCATCTCGCCGAGCACCCGGGGCTGCTTCACCATCAGGGCGAGGCGGCCGCACACCCAGGAGGCGGCCATGATGACGATCATGGCCGGAAGGACCTTGAGGACCAGTTCGAGATTCTTGTCCGTGACCGCCGCGGCGATCTGGATCGAGCTGGACATACCCACTCCCTACATGAGGTTCGCTGTGCCGAGCGGTCGGCGACCGCTCGCGGGAGTCCGGCCGGGCGCCGGTCGACCGGCGCCCGGCCGGAGACGTGGGCCGTGCCGTCCGGCCCCGTCCGACCGTCGGCGTCACATCGGACCGGGACGAGGGGCGCGCGGGAGCGCGGGCCGGGCACGGCGGGAGAGGCGGGGCGGGCCCTAGACCTCGTACTCGGTGCCGACGCCGTCGAACCGCAGGCGGTCCTGGATGACGACGCGGTCGCCGTTCTTGTCGAAGCCGCGCAGCAGACCGGCCTCGAAGAGGCGGATGACGATCTGGGAGCTGACGTCGGCGCCGTCGGCGTCGGCCAGTTCGCTCTCCAGCTCCTTGAAGCCGAAGTTCTCCCGCTGCATCCGCAGCAGGATCTTCTGGTGCCGCTCGTCCAGGCGCCACTTGACCATCTCGCGGCCGGACTCGTTCGCCACCACCTGCTTGGGCATGAGGCGGAAGTCGACCGGGTCGATCTTGTAGTAGGGCTTGAGGAGGACCTCCTCCCCCACCCACTCCAGCCGTGTGATCTTCCGCAGCGACTTGTTCAGGTTCGCGACCCACTGCACGCGGGCCGGGACGAGTTCGTCGTCGGAGAACTCGGAGCTCAGCACGTCCCGCTGGTGGCGCCCGATGCTCATCATCGTGGTGGCGCGCTCCCGGAACACCTCGGCCGACCACCCCGAGCCGTCTTCCGCGTCGACCAGGTTGCCGAACCAGCGGCGGCGCTCGACCCGGTCGTCGTCGGACGCGCGGATCCGGCGCTTGGACCAGAACTCGGAGTCCGGCTCGCTGAACGAGGCCATCGTGTAGAAGGCGGCCAGGAACTCGTGGTACTTCTCGTAGGTCTCCTGGTAGGCGCGGGTGTACCAGGCGTGCACGGTCTCGGCCTCGTCCGGGTGCGCGCCGAGGCGGTCGATGGCGGCCGCGGCGGACACCGCCGACTGGGCGGCCATCTGGACGCCCTGCGAGAACAGCGGGTCGGTGAAGGCGGCGGCGTCGCCGCTGAGGAACCAGCGCCCGTCGGAGTACTGCTCCGAGTCGTAGGACCAGTCGTGCACGATGCGCACCTGGTCGCAGCGCTCGGCGCCGTCGAGGATGGCCATGGCGCGGTCGGCCTTCGCCAGCGTCGAGGTGTAGAACTCCTCGTAGCCGCGTTCCTTGACCTCGTCGGCCTTCGAGCGGTCGACGACGAGGCCGACGCTGTACACGTCGCCCTTGAGCGGGATCATCCAGACCCAGCCGTCCTCGAAGGTGATCGAGAACGTGGTGCCCTTGAGGTCGCCCTCGAACGGGTCGGCCTTCTTGAAGTACGACCAGATCGCGAAGCTCCGGAAGTACTCGTCGTAACGGCGCTTCTTCAGCCGGCGGGCGAGCGGTCCACCGGAGCCGCCGGCGTCGATGACGTAGTCGAAGGAGTCGTCCTCGGTCTCGCCGGAGAGCTTGTACGAGACGGTGACGCGGTCCGGGTCGGAGAGGTCCACGTCGGTCACGGGGGTGTCCATGTGGAGGGTGATGCCGCGCTCGCGGACCTCGTCGACGAGCATGTGGTCGAACTCGCCGCGGTCGACCTGGATGGCGTGGTCGAGGACCCACGGCGCGGTCTTCGGGGTGGAGAAGGAGAAGGTCCAGGGAGCCTCGCCCTTGCCCCACAGGAAGGTCGCCGACGGCTTCTTGAGGAAGCCGGCCTCCTTGATCTTCTCCTCCAGGCCGAGGCGGTTGTAGATCGAGAGCGAGCCCGGCAGGAAGGACTCTCCCACCCGGTAGCGCGGGAAGGTGCCCCGCTCGAAGACCACGGCCTCGTGGCCGAGCCGGTTCAGGGTGAGGGCCGCCGCACAGCCGGTCGGGCCGGCCCCGATGATGGCCACACGCTGCTGGTTCATGGCGATGTCCTTACGGTTCTACTGGATGGGAAGGGACTTGACGCGGCTGGGCACGAGGTAGGAACGGGCGTCCACGGCGTCCTCGAAGAGGGTGAGGCCCGCCTGGATGCGGCAGTCGTCGCCGACCGTCACGCCCGGCGCCAGCTGGCAGCCGATGCCGATGAAGTTCCCGGAGCCGATCGTGACCGTGTTGCCGGTGTGGAAGTTCGGCGAGATGAAGTTCAGCGAACCCACGTGGGAGTGGTTGCCGATGCTCGACTTGTAGTGGAGGACGTTGAAGCTGCCGAGGGTGGCGTTGACCCCGATGTAGTTCTCGGGTCCGATGACGTTCCCGATCCCCCGCAGGGCGCCCTCCTCGACGGTCGAGGTGGGGTCGACCACGTTGATCGCGTCGAGGTTCCACGCCTCGACGTAGTCCCGGACGGCCGCCGCCCGGAGCTCCATGTCCGCCACGGCCAGGACGACCCGGGTGCCGTCGGGCAGCGCCTCCCGGGAGATCTCCTCCCACCGTCCTTCCGGGACGGTGACCTCCTCGCCCGGGAGGGCGAGGAAACGGTCGACGGCGTGCCCGGCGCCGTGTACGTAACGGGCCACTTCCGCAGCGAACTTGGACGCCCCGAGGAGTACGACATCAGCCACGGTTCAGCTTCCTGTCCTTCTTGAAACGGGCCGAGAAGTCCGTCTGGGCGACGATGGCGACCTTGGTCGGCATCTTGAAGGGCTCGACCTTGCCGTCGAGGAAGTCCCTGATGTGGCGCCGGAGTTCGGCCTTGGAAAGGTTTCCGGACGGCACCACCTCGACGTGGACGGCCTGGCCGGTGATGGAGTTGGGCATCCCGAAGACCACGCAGTCGGAGATCTCGGGACTGCCGAGGAGAATGGACTCCAGTTCGAGCGGAAGGACCTTCTCGCCGCCGACGTTGATGACCTCGGCCGCCCGGCCCTTGACCCTGATGTAGCCGTCCCCGGTCTCCTCGACCAGGTCGCCGGTGCGGAACCAGCCGTCCTCGGTGACGGCCTCGTTCGAGTAGTTCAGATAGCCGAGGAACTGGGTCCTCGTCCGCAGCTGGAGCTCGCCGTCGACGATCCGGTACTCGGAGCCGGCGTCCTCGATCCGGAAGGAGGTGCTGGAGGAGGACTTGCTGCTGGTGGTCGAGATGCCGGTCTCGCTCGTCCCGAAGGTCTGGAGCAGCCGGGCCCCGGGGATCGCCGCGTGCACCCGCTTGAGGAGTTCCTCCGGCATCGGCTCGGTCCCGTAGGTGATGAGCTTCAGGCTCGACAGGTCGTGCTTCTCGTGGAACCCGCCGATGAGGACGAGGTTCAGGAAGGTCGGGCTGGTCGGCAGCAGCCGGATACCGTACTTCTCGACGAGCGAGCAGATCTCGCCGGGGGTCCGCTCGGCGGGGATGACGGCGCTCGCCCGCGAACGCAGGACCCCGAGGAGCGAGTTGATCCCGCCGATGTGGTCGGCCAGCAGGAACAGCAGGACGTTGCGCGGGATCCGGCCGACGCGCTCGGGCGCGTCCGCCTTCTCCGCGAAGATCGCGTCGAGGTTGTGGAGGATCGCCTTCGGCTTCCCCGTCGAGCCGCTGGAGAGCAGGACGAGACCGGCCTGCCCGCTCTCCCGGAGGGCGTCGACGCGCTCGGACGCCTCGCCGCCGACCGGATCCCAGCGCTCGACGGCCACCTCGTCGCCCACCCGGACGACGTACTCGGCACGGCAGGTGTTCCGGACGGCGTCGTGGCCGGCCTCGGTGAAGGTCACGACGGGGACGACGATGCTCCGGCGCAGGTAAAGCGCGCAGAACGCGGCGATCTGCGAGAAGGAGAAGTCTCCGTGCAGGACGACCGTGGCCCCCGCTTCCATGCCCGAGGCGTCGAACAGCGCCCCCAGCCGGTCGATCTCGTCCGCCAGCTCCGCGTAGGAACGGGTGGTGTCGCGGTCGATGACGGCGACGCGGCCGTTCAGGCTCCTCAGCCGGACCGTCAGTGTGTCGCGCACTAGTGCACTCCTCCCAGATAGAGCGTCTCGCCGGTGACGAACCCGGACCGCTCCGACGTCAGGAACTCCACCGGGCCGACCAGGTCCTCGAACTCGCACATGCGGTCGATGGCCTGCCGCGCGAGGACGTTCGCCCTCGCCTCGTCCGGAAGCGTTCGCGTCAGGACCGTCCTGACGATCGGCAGGCCCAGGGCGTTCACCCGAATGCCGAAGGACGCCAGTTCCTTGCTCATGACCCGGGTCGCCTGCTCGACGGCGCTCTTGCTCGCCGAATAGACCAGCTGGCCGTCGAGCGCCCACGGGACGGCGACCGTCGAGATGTTGAGGATGGACGTGCTCGCCCGTTCGCTCCTCTGCAGCAGCTTGGTCGCCTCGCGGCTGCAGCCGAGCACCGCGAAGAAGTTGATGTCGAAGATCTTCCGGGTCGTCTCCTCCGGAGTCAGCATGAAGTGGTTCATGGTCGCGGTCCCGGCGTTGTTGACCACGCTGTCGAGGTGGCCGAACTCCTGCCGGACGGACCGGAACATGCGCTTCAGCTGCTGCGAGTCGGTGAGGTCCGACTCGAAGTGGCGGTACCCGGGGTGGTCGATCGTGGAAGGGCGCCTGCTGCAACCGATCACCGTGTCCCCGCGCCCCAGGAAGTGCTCCGCCAAGGACTTTCCGATCCCGGTGCGGGTCCCGGTGATCAACATCGTCGCCATGGTGCCGCGGCCGCTCAGGCGTCGGCCGTGACGCCGGCCTCCTCGAGCTCACCGATGGTGAACTCGATGAGCCGGCGGGCACTGCTGAAGGGGCTGATCCGCTGCGAGACGGCCTTCTCCGAGGTCAGCGAGATCTCGACGTCGTACTCGTCCTCGATCGCCTCCTCGACGCGCGCGAGGAAGTTCACCAGCTGCATCGAGTCGAAGACGGCCGCGTTCCCGTAGAAGCTCACCTCCAGCGGGTTGTCCGTCGGGATCTTCTCGTCGCGTCGCTCGTTCAGTTCTTCGATGACGCCGAGGATGAGGGCGAGCAGGCGTTCCTGCATGGTCTTCTCCTTTGCTGGATGGAGGGGTGGCGGAGCCGGAGGGCGGGGGCCGGCGGTCAGGAGGCCGCTTCGGCGGAGGGCGATCCCGCGACGGGCGCTCCGGGCGCCGCCGCCGGCTCGGAGCGTGCGAGCCTGCCGCCGATCGCCGTGATCAGGCCGGCCGCGACGGCGAAGAGCGACGCGAGGACGACCATTCCCGACGTTCCCCAGGTGATGAGCACGGCGACCAGGGCGGGTCCCACGATGTTCGCGATGGAGCCGCCGAGGCTGAACACGGCCAGGTACTCGGCCCTCTTGGAGTCCGGGGCGTGGCGGATCGACAGCTCCCACGCGCCCGCGCCCTGGAAGAGCTCGCCGCAGGTGAGCAGGACGGTCGCCACCACCAGGATCGCGATGCTCAGCCAGACGTCGGTGTACAGCGTCGGGATCAGCACCAGGCTGAAGAGGCCGAGCGCCACGCCGGACCGCAGGAGGGAGCGGGTGCCGTCCGCGGTGCTCTTGATGTTCTTCGCGAAGTGCACCTGGAAGACGATCGCGAGGACGGTGTTGAGGAAGAGGAGGACGCTGAGTAGGGCCTCGGGGGCGTTCGTCGCCTCGACGAGCCACAGCGGGACGGCGACGCCGAGGAGGACGGGGTGCAGGAAGAGGAGGCCGTTGACGGCGGAGAGGGCCAGGTAGGTGCGGTCCTTCGCGACGTCGACGAGCCCGGCGTACCACTTCTGCGCGGTCGGCTCCGAGGACGAGGTGTCGACGTCCAGGAAGCGGAAGACCAGCGACGACAGCACGCTGCACGCGGCTCCGGCCAGGATGACCGACCGCAGCCAGGGCAGCCCGCCCATCGAGATCAGCGGTGCGGCCGCCAGGGTACCGATCGACATCCCGACGTTGATGACGGAGCTGATCACGCCCAGCAGCCGGGTGCGGTCGGAGTTCCCCGCGGTCGTGTTGACCAGTATCTGCACCATGGGGAAGATCGGCCCCTGCGACACCATGACCATGGAGGCGCACAGGGTGAACGTGGCCATCCCCTCGGAGAAGGCCAGCGCCACCAGCCAGGCCGCGCGCCACAGCTGGAGCGACCGCAGCAGGGTGAGCGGGCCGAGGCGCTTCGCGAGGAGCGTGACGGGGACCGTGGTCAGGAAGCCGACGAGACCGGCGATGGTCAGGCCGAGTCCGACCTGGGCCGCCGTCAGGCCGATGCCCTTCAGGAAGTACAGCGTGCTGCCGGTCAGGTAGAACCCGCTGCCGGAGGCGTTGACGACGACTCCGAGGGCGATGACGCGGTGATTCCTGCCGGGGAGCGCGTAGTCGCCGACCAGCTTCTTGACGGAGTTCTTGATCATCACTCGGCCGCCGCCTGCGAGAACGGGGTGAGCCGGATGTCGATGAGCGACTCCGCCTTGTCGAGGATGCCGCCGCACTCCTCGGGGCTGTCGCCGGCGACGATGACGGCGAGCACCCGCGGCTCCAGGCCGCGCGGGGGCAGCCGGAGCGGGACGGGCGGCTGGACCAGGCGCACCACCTCCACGACCCCGTCGAGCTGTTCGGCGGCGGCGGTGTCGATGGACTCGACGGTCCCGTCCTCGGCCGGGAAGAGGAACCTGATCTCGACGCACCGGTCGCGCGACCGCTCGGTGTCGGGCCGGTGCCCGAGCGCGATCGACACCGCGGCGGACGTCAGGTCGACACCGGTGGCCAGGTGGCCGAGGAGGGGGATGAAGTCGCCGCCGAGCCGTCCGTTGAGCTCGATCAGCTTCGGTCCCGACGCCGACAGCCGGACCTCGGCGTGCGTGACGCCGTCGGTGATGCCCAGGTCGCGGTGGGTCCGGACGAGCATGTCCCGGACCTCGTCGGCCCACTCCTCGTCGCGCCAGGGGGCGACGAGGTGTCCCACCTCCTGGCAGTAGGGCTCGAAGCCGAGGCGCTTGCGGGCCACGTTCACCGGCCGCACCTCGCCCTGGAAGACCACGGAGTCGACGCTGATCTCGGGGCCGTCGACGTACTCCTCCACGATCGAGCCGCCGAGCGGGGTCAGTCCGGGGAAGCTGCTCGCCGAGGTCATGGCGAAGTGCTCGACGAGTTCCTCCCGGTTGTTCGCCCGGGCCACGCCCACGCTGCCCGCGAGCGAGCGCGGCTTGACGACGACCGGGTAGCCGAAGGACCCGGCGGCCGCCAGGGCCTGCTCCTCGGTGTCGACGCGGGCGAACCGGACGAGGCCGGTGGTCTGCCGGCTCCGGGTGGAGAGCTTGTCGCGGCAGTTCGCGGCGGCCGCCGGCGACATGTGGCGCATACCGAGTCGCGCGGCCGCGGTCGCGGTGTCCTCCAGGAGGACCTCGGCCCACGTCATGACGCCGACGTTGCCGTCGTGCTCCGCGAAGAGGTCGCCGATCGCCTCCACCAGGGTGTCGGGCCGGGTGTCGGGAACGCGCCGGTGCCCCGTGATGTACGCGTGCTCCCAGGTCGCCTCCGAGGTGCTGACGAGGGCGATCCGGGCGCCTCCGGCGACCGCCTTGTAGGCGTACTCGCGGTAGACGCGCTCGCCGGAGCCGACGAAGACGACCAGTTCGGGGGCGGCCGGGTCGACGGGGCGGCAGCGGAAGTCGTAGGCCTCGACGGTCCGTTCGACCTTCGCCAGCACCTCGGCGCTGGAGCGGCCGCGGAACCGGAAGCGCGCCCCGGAGTTCTCGTAGCCGTGCTCGTATCCGGGGGTGGCGACGATCGTCTCTCCCCGGACCGGGCGGACGGTCTCGTACGGTCCCTCCTCGGCGGACAAGGGGAGGTCGGAGGCGACGACGCGGCACGGCCGGACCGCCGGCGTCTTCATCAGCAGCCAGCCGACGCGCTCGGTCTCCCCGACCGGCGGCAGCGACCGCGCCTCGTCGGGGACCGGGTCCCCGACCTGGAGCGCGAAGGTGGCCTTCATGAGGTCGATGCCGTGGATCTCGCGCCACAGGAAGGGGATCTCGGCCCCTCCGGGTCGGGCTCCGATCTCCAGGAACCGCACCTCCGGCGCGTCCTGCGGGCCGGAGACGAAGAGCTCCAGGTGGAAGACGACGGGATCGGTGCCGAGGGCGGCGGTGGTGCGGGTGGTGAAGTCCTCGACGCGGGCGAGGAGCACCGGGTCGTCGATCTCGACCGATCCCAGCGGCTCGCCCCGGGTGTAGCCGAAGCAGGTGTTGACGTACCGGGACGCCCGCCAGGCCCCGAGCCCGAGGCCGTCTCCCAGGGCGATCCCGTCGACGTGCAGGATCTCGTGCGGGAGGTAGGGCTGCACCAGGAGGGACTCGTCGGGCGGGAAGACGAACGCGGCGAGGTCGTCGGCCGAGTCGAGGCGCGTGACGCCGATGCTGGAGGTGCCGCACGCCGGCTTGAGCAGGACGGGCCAGCCGTGCTCGTCGGCGAACGAGCGCACCGCCCGGTGGTCGGCCGCGGGCGCGGTCGCGGGCACGGCGACACCGGCCGCGGTCAGGCGTTCCGCCATGACCAGCTTGTCGCGGAACGGCGCGAGTTCCGCCGGGGTCTGGCCGGGGACGCCGAGTTCCTCGCGGAGGACGGCGGCGAGGTCGAGGTCCGATTCGTTGAGCGCGACGATGTGGTGGGGCACGCCGTACTCGGCGACGAGCTCGGCGACGGCGCCCCTGAGCAGGGACTCGTCCTCCGTGCTGGCGATCTCCCGCACCGCGGTGGCCGTACCGGGTATCGAGCCGAGCGACCACGGCGCGGCAATGTACGTGACCGTGTGGGCGGTGTGGTCGATGTACGACTCGTACTCCGCGAAACGGTCGGTCCATTGGTGCAGGATCATGACGTGCTTCGACACTATTCCTCCGGGGCAGTGCGGTCGGTGGATGCGCAACTGGTGGTTCGACCAATCGGCGGTTCGTCGGTAGGAGCTGGGAATTCGGTCGTCCCGGGAGGTGTCGGCGGCCCTTGTGTCCGTCTTTCCGTCCTGGCATACGAAGGTGCGGCTGTTCTGAGGGGCAGGGCTTTGCGTCCCGAGCTCCACCCGATCACCGCGGGAAGGGGGACGGCGCGATGTCGGGGACCGCTTCACGGCTTTTCACGGGTGTACGTGGAGCCGATTGCCGCCGTCCGGGGCGGTCGCGTCGCTTTCACCGAGGGGTTCCGTCACGGCCCGCCCTTTTCTCGGCGATGCCGCGACGGGGGCCGCGGGACCGGCGGCGGGATCTACTCGGGCCGGGAATCCGATTCCCGGGCGGCGGTGAGGAGGATCTCATCGATCAGGCGGAGGATTTCGGTGATCCTCTTGTAGTCGGTGGTCGAGGAATTCTCCTGGAGCGTCGAGACGACGGATTCCCCCTCCTGCACCTGGAGGTAGAGGGGTGCGCCGATGTTGCGTCCCGTGGTGCCAGTCTCCAGGCCGTCCGGGATGGAGAGCTGGTCCTTCTGGTATTCACCCATGTAATTGAAGAAGTAGGTGAAGAGACCGCTCACCGATCCGTCGAAGCAGCCGTTCACCGTGCCCGTGAAGCCGTGTTCCGCCGCGATCTCCAGCATGTCGTCGACGTTGTACTCGCCGTGCCGGTAGGACTTGAACAGCCCCCAGTGCACCTTGGTGGCGAAGGCGCCGAACGGCTCGTCCGGGTCGGTGGGGACGACGAGCGGGATGAGCTGGTCCTGGGTCGTGAGCAGCTTCTCCCAGCGCGGGTCGCTGCGGTTGTTGGTGAAGACCGCGACCATGATCTGGTCCAGGCCGTCGTACCGCGCGGCGGCGCGGCAGTAGGCGCTGAGGACGACCGAGGGGAGCGAGAGCTGGTGGGCCCGGGCGATCCGGTGGAGGGCGTCGGTCTGCTCCGCGGTGCCGTAGCGGCCCCAGCGGCCGTTGACCGACTCGGGCGCCTCGTCGCGGACCATGGCCGGCGCCTCGCGGAAGATCTTCTGCCAGTGCTTGCGGGCCGACCTCCGACGCGTCTCGTTGGCCTCGGACCACTGCTCCTCGGCCAGGACCCGGCAGGTCGGGACCTCGCCGCCGGGGAGGGCACCCACGGAGAGGAGCGTCAGGAACTCCCGCTGCAGCTGGTTGACCGACCAGCCGTCCGTCGCGATGTGGTGGAGGCAGATGGACAGCCAGCGGAGTTCGCCGTTCTCGGTGACCAGGGTCATCCGCCAGGGCGCGTCGGTCCCGAGGTCGAAGGGCTCGCCACCGAGGGCGTCCGCCGCCTTCGCCGGCTCGGTCTCCTGCGGCGGGCCGGGGAGGGTGACCGGTCGCGGCGGGAGGACGATCTGCGTGGGGTTCTCGCCGTCGAGGTCCTCGTAGCGCGTGCGCAGGGCCTCGTGCCGCTCCTGCAGCGCGGTCAGCGCCTCTTCGACCTGCCGGGAGGTGGTTCCCTCCGGCAGCTCCCACACCTGGGGGAGATTGGCCGCCAGCGGGTCGATGTTCTGGATGGAACGCAAAAGCGACAGCTGCCCAAAAGTGATGGGGGCTCTGGCTACTTCATTCTCTTGCATATGGAATAACCCATTCGTGCCGTGGCCTCGGTCGAACCTGTCGCGACGCCAGTACCTTCAAATCCGTCGCCTTGCCCGGGTTTTCACGACGGTCCCGATCGGCATCCGCCGATCACCGGTCTCCGTGTAATGTCCCGAGCCCCTGGAGGGTACTTCTCGATGTCTGAAATGGATACCCGAGAACCGACGTGGCGGCATTGGCACGTGGGTCGACGCGAAAGGACGTCCGGTCTCGGGTCGCCGTCAAAGGGAAGGAGTCATATTCCGCAGAGCCGGCGTCACCATGCGATCGCCAATGATCGCTGTCCTTCGGCCAAGGGTGCGCAAACACCGGGAGCCGTCTCCGACCAGCCTCATCGCATGGCTCGAACGGCACCGAAGAATTAGTATGGAATATGCCACCGGCAATGGTCTGAACCTAGATCACCGGGTGGAAGACGGTCAAGAGGAGTCCGCTTTCCGAGACGGTTTCCCGGTAAGTGCGGAAAATGGAACCATTACTCCGGATCCGGAGCGGACATGTCCGATTCGCATTCGGTCTGCGGCATTGACGCCACGAGGGAGTCCCTTCGGCGTCCCGCCCGATTCCTCCGGGCACGACCGACGTCGCGCGTCCCGGTCACGCCCCGTCCGGGGCGAAGAAGGCGGAGAGCGCCGTCGCGACCGCCTTGGCGTCGTTCTCCATCGGGATGTGGCCCGCGTTCGGGACGCGGACCAGTTCGGTGTGGGGCATCTCCTCGGCGAAGCGCTCGGCGTACGCGATGCCCTGGAAGCTGTCGTCCTCCCCCCACACCAGCAGCTTCGGCGTCTCCGAGTCGCGGAGCGCCGGGACCAGGTCGAGGGTGTAGCGGCTGTCGGCCGCGCCGGCCAGTGCCATCCAGGAGCGGCCGACGCGGCGGCTGCGCCAGGGGGCGAGGTACTCGGAGATCTCCTCCTCGGTGGCCGGCCGGCCCAGCGCGGCGGTGACCGCCGTGCGCCGGGCGGCGAGCAGTTCCTCGACGCTCGTGGCGGCCACCACCTCGGGGTCGCGGAACCGCTCCACGCCCGGCACCGGCCACGAGTCGTAGGTCACCGAGTTGACCAGGGCCAGCCGGGCCACCTCGGCGCCCCCGCCGGCCGCGAGGTGCTGGGCGACGGCTCCGCCGATGTCGTGGCCCGCCACCCGCAGCGGCTCGTCGGCGCCCACGGCGGCGGCGAAGCGCCGTACCCAGGCGGCGAGCGCCGGTACGGTGGCGGATTCGGCGTCCAGTTCGCCGGCCGACTGGCCGAGGCCGGGCAGGTCGACGGCGAGGGGCCGCAGCCCCGCCGCCGCCAGGTCCGCCAGGACCGGCAGCCACACCCGGCTCCAGTAGGTCCCGTGCAGCAGCAGGACCGGCGGGCGGTCCGCGAGGCCGTCCACCCCGGCGACGGTGAGGTAACTGGCGGGCAGACCGTCCACATCGACGGACGTGCGGGTGATGGTTGCGGACGACATGTCGCCTCCGGACTCGTGTCCTGAACGTTGGAGGTCACGACCTTCCTGGCCTGAATGTGCCCTCGTCAAATATCATTGTCGGCATGGAGGCATGGGCCCTTCGGCATAGTTGCTGGTGAGCGGCCGGAGCGCAGGGGAGGTGGGGAGGATGCAGCTGTCGCACTTGCGGGTCCTGCTGGCCGTCGCCGAGCACGGGGGGTTCACCGCCGCGGCGGAGCGGACCGGTATGTCTCAGCCACACGTCAGCCGGTCGATCGCGGCGCTGGAGGCCGATCTGGGCGCGGCGCTGCTGGTGCGGCGCCGCGAGGGCGTCGCCCTCACCGAGGCCGGGCAGCGGGCCGTCTCCCGGGCCCGGGAGACGATCCGGCACTTCGATCTGATCCGCCCGGACGTGGCGGCCGCCGCCGGGCAGGTGGCGGGGCCCCTGAGGCTCGCGAGCCTGCCGAGTGCCACCGGGACGCTGATCGCTCCCCGGCTGCGCACGTTCGGTGACCGTTACCCCCAGGTCGGCGTGCGTCTGCTGGAGGGCTACAGCCCGGAGATACGCGCGTGGCTGGAGAACGGGGCCGCGGAGATAGGCGTGGTCATCCTGCCGGAGCCCGGGATGCACACCGTGCCGCTGACGGCGGACAGGATGGTCGCGCTGCTGCCGCGCGGGCACGCGCTCGCCGCGACGGAGACGGTCGCCGTACGAGCGCTGGCACGCGAGCCGTTCGTCCTGACGACCGGCGGGTGCCGGCCGGTCATCCTGGACGGCGTGCGCCGGGCCGGCGCCGCCCTCGACGTCGCCTACGAGGCCGGTGAACTGTCGACCATCATCGCGATGGTGGACACGGGCCTGGGAGTCAGCATCGTGCCCACCCTGGGCCTGCCCGCGGACCTCGGCGACGTCGTCACCCGCCCCCTGGACGCGCCGATCTCCAGGCACCTCGCCCTGGCCGTCCCCTCCCTCGACACCTGCGCTCCGGCCGCCCGGGCGTTCCTGGACCACGTCCTCGTGTCGTGAGGTGCGGTCACGGTGCCGGGACTCCGGTCGCCGTGATTGCCTGGGGCGCGTAGCAGTCGCATCCCAGGACGGTGGCGGGCGCGGACTTCGGTGCCGGAACCTCGATGAGCGCCGTCATGCTGCCGGTCTCCTTGACGCTGCGCCACTCCCGGCCGCCGCCGAGCAGGACGTCGGTGTCCGAGCCCTTGCCGAACCGCACCGTGCCGGTCGCCCCCGTGCCCGCGACGTCGTACTCCCGGACGTAGGTGCAGGCGACCAGGGAGCCGCCGTGCGCCAGGCGGAACACGGGGAGGTCCTCTCCCGTCGTCCGGTAGGACCACCTGCGCTCCAGGGCTTTGTCCGCCCGGCCGTTGAGGCGCCGGACGAGGTCGCTGGTGAACGCACCCCGCGTGAAGCGGGCGTCCTCGGTGCTGCCGTGCGGAGGGGAGAAGCTCAGGAGGTCGGCGAAGCCGTCGCACACGGCACGGTCCGCCGTCGCCGTCGGTGACGACGGCGTGGTGCCGGACGGTCCTCGCTCCAGCTCGGGAAGCTGCTTCGGCCGCAACTGGACGGTCTTGTCGTCCTGGCTCGCGGAGGCCGTCGGCGCCGCGTCCGAGGACGACGGCGACGGCGACGGCGACGCGAAGGGCTCCGTCAGGGCCCACGTCTCCGCCGTGGCCTTCCAGGGTTCCCCGGCCTTCGCCCGCGTGAAATAGAAGAGCAGGGAGGACCGGTCGTCCTCGTTCCCCTTCCGCTTGCTCAGGACCGCGAAGGAGCGGGGGTACGGGCGGGCCGGGTCCACGGCCGGGATCAGGAACCGGGGCCGCGCGAAACGGGTCGCCGTGTCCGTGGTCTTCGCCTTGCGGTGGATGTCGTACGCGGCCAGCGACTCCTTCAGGAGGACGCCGGTCTGCACCCTGGCGATGGCGGAGCCGTCGAGGGAGGCGTCGGCGGCCGCGTTCACGCGGTCGTACTCCTCGAAGACCTTCGCGGCCTCGGCGGTCGAGACGACGGGGGCCGGCGCGGGGGTGGTCCGTACCGTCACCGTCCCGTCGCTGCGCGGAGGTTCCGCTTCCGAGGTGCACCCCGCCGTCAGCCCCGCGAGGAGGGCCAGCCCTCCGGCCGTCGACCGCCGCACCACGTGACGTCCCACCGCGTCCACACTCCCCCGTCTTCGACCCAAGAACCGCTCCAGCGTACGGAAGTTGGAACGCCTGTTGCGTCAGGCATCCACATGTTCGGCTCGTGTCAGGGGTGTTGAGCCTTCCGCGTCAGCTCGTCGGTGTGGGCGTGGGTGTGGGTGTGGATGTGGGTGTGCGGACGTACTCGGGCGGATGGTGGGGCGAAAAAGGCCACAGCCGTACCGAGTTGTCGTCACCTCTTGTGGCCAGTCTTCTCCAGTCGCGGCTGAGGGCGACCGGCACGGAGAGCAGCTCTTCGGAGATCTCCGCCTCGCCGGTGACGGCCCGGGTCCTGGTGGACCACAGGAGCGGCTTCGGGTTTCCGTCGACGCAACCGGTGGTGGCGATCGAGTCGCCGTCCGGACCGGGCATCACCCGGTCGGTCCTCACCGTGCCGAACGACGTGGTGGTCGCGTCGGTCCGGTCGCTCGGGCTCAGCCTGTCGCCCCCGCTGACGACGGTGTTCCCGTCGGGCGTGAACGCCACTGACCGCACGTCGCCCTCCGCGACCTTCCGTTCCGCGGGCTTCGAGCCCGACCCCCGCTCCCACAGCCGGAGCGGCCCCTCCTCGTCGCCGATGGCGAGGGCCTTCCCGTCGGGGCTGAACGCGAGGGCCGTCACCGCCTCCCAGTCGCCGCCCCCCGTGCCGGCGAGCGCGCCGGTGGAGACGCGCCAGACCCGGCCCAAGGCGCCCGGCCGAGGCGAGGTGAGGGGCCGTCACATCGTGGGCCTTCGCCCCCGGGCGGGCGGCCCGGGAACCGTTCCCGACGATCACTTCGTGGTGCTCGGCGACAACCCGGCCCTGAGCACCGACTCCCGCGTGCGGGGACCCGTACCGGCGGAGAGCGCGTCGGTGTCATGATCGGCCGCGTCGCCCGGGGCGGCCACCGGAGCCCGTGAGCCCGACGGACGCGGTGGCGCGCGCGCCCATCGGCGGACCGGGAGGACGGCGGCCCCGTCGGCACGTTGACCGCGGCGATTCGGGGGTAGCGTCACCGGCATGGACTTTCGTACCACTGTCGAGCGCGCTCAGCGCCTCAAGCAGCTGCACGCCGATCACCGGCCGCTCGTCCTGCCGACCGTCTGGGACGTCTGGTCCGCGCGGACGGCGGTCGACGCCGGGTTCCCCGCGCTGACGGTCGGCAGCCATCCGCTCGCCGACTCGCGGGGCGCCGACGACCACGAGGGGCAGACCTTCGAGGAGGTGCTCGCCGCCGTCAGGCCGATCATCGCCGCGGTCGACGTCCCCGTGTCCGTGGACCTGGAGGCCGGGTACGGGCAG
The DNA here is from genome assembly GCF_044754545.1 of Streptomyces sp. NPDC093071. Taxonomy (NCBI): domain Bacteria; kingdom Bacillati; phylum Actinomycetota; class Actinomycetes; order Kitasatosporales; family Streptomycetaceae; genus Streptomyces; species Streptomyces sp. NPDC093071. The sequence goes on from NZ_JBIVPH010000001.1 coordinate 144,339, forward strand.
AAGCCCGCGGACCTCATCGCCGGACTCACCGAGGCCGGCGGCGTCGGCCTCAACATCGAGGACACCGTCCACTCGGACGGCGGACGCGTGCGCGGCGCGGAGGAGCACGCGAGCTACATCGCCGGTCTGCGCACGGCGGCCGACGACGCGGGGATCCCGGTCTGGGTCAACGGGCGCACCGACCTCTTCCTGCACGCGGAGGACGCCTCCGGCGTCCTCGACGAGGCGATCGAGCGACTGCGGGCCCTGGAGCGGGCGGGCGCCGACAGCGTCTACCCGGTGGGCATCCAGGACGACGACGACCTGCTCAGGGCCGTGATCGGCGCCGTGACCGTCCCCGTGAACTCCACGGCCCACCCCGTCAAGCACGATCTCGAACGCTTCCGCCGCCTCGGCGTCGGCCGGATCACCTACGGCCCGCTGCTGCAGTTCGCGATGACGGACGCGATGAAGGACGCGCTCCGCCCCTGGGCGCCCTAGGGCGGCCCCACCCCCTGCCGGAACGGCCGTTCCGGCAGGGGGTACCACTGTCAGTGCCCGCGCCTAGGGTGCCGTCATGATCACGCTCACCGTCGTCCAGTCGTGGACCCGCATCGAGACCTGGCTCGCGCGGCACGCTCCCGTCAGCCACGGACTGCTCCGGCCGCCGGCCCGCCCGGAGGGCATCGCGGCGGCCGAACTCCGGCTCGGCCTGGCGTTCCCGCCCGACCTGAGGGAGTCGCTGCTGCGTCACGACGGGGTGCTGCTCCAGGACGGAACGCCGACGCTGGGCTACTACGGACCGCTGTCCGGGGTCGAGGACATCGTCGCCGGCACCGAGTTCCTGCGGAACGTCGGCGAGGACGCCTCCGCGTACGAGACCGATCTCGACGACGAGGAACGCGACCAGTACGCCTACTGGCCGCACGAGCGGCTGCTGATCACCCTGGGCATCGGCTGGCAGTTCTCCGACGGGCTCTTCGCGGTCACCCGCCCCGGTCCGCACCACGGGCGCATCGGCCGGTACTTCGACGAGGACTCCCCGTCCTTCACCGAGTGGCCGGGACTGCGGCACGTCCTCGCCGACTTCGCCACGGCCCTGGAGAACGGCACGCCCTTCAACGGGCGCGTTCCGCTCGCCTTCGAGGGCCGGCTGATCTGGGAGGACGACGGGGCGGTCGTCCCCGATCCGCCCTCTCCCCTCGGCCTCGCCGCCGGGACCGCCGAGCCGCTGCTCCCGCCCCCGGCCGCACCGGTCCCCCCGGTGCCGGGAGCCGACGGATCCTCCCTCACCCTCTTCTTCGGGGCCTCCGACGACCCGCTCCCCGTGCAGCCGGACGTCGTGTTCGTGGCGGGCGTTTCGCCCGAGGAACTGCTGGACAGGCTGGGCGCGGTGCCCGCGACCACCGGGCCGCGCGGCCGGGAGCAGGCGCGTCTTTCCGCCGCCTCGCCCTGGGCGGCGTACCGCCCGATGGTCCGGGTCGGCCGATGCGGTGACGGATGGTCGTACGCCACCCAGGAGGACGGCGACCCCCAGTTCGGCCGTCCGGAGGTGCTGCGCCGGTTGTCCCGGGGGACCCGGGTCGTACGGCTGACGAAGCAGGCGTGCGAGGTGTTCCTCACCGTTGTGGAGGACGGCGAGGAACGGCCCGGGGCGGCCCGCCGGGTCGAATCGCCCCGCGAGGACTACGTGACCGGGCCCGACGGGCAACCATTGTTCGGATCCGACGGGCAGCAGTGGCAGAGGATCGGCGTCGACCCCTGGCCCGGCTCCACGGCCGCGTACGCCCGGCTGCTGGCGGGCCTGGCGGCGGAGTACGGCATCGTCTGGGATCCGGAGGCGGACGGCGACGAGCCGCTGGCGAGCGCGCTGCTGCTGCCGGTCCTCGACGACCTCCCGCCGGAGCGGCACCGGGTCTCCTCGGTGCGTGACGTCGACCTCGCCGGGCTCGTCGACCGGACGCCGCCGGAGCGGTTGCGCTCCGCGATGGCGGCGCAGCTCGCCCGGCTGGCGTCCGAGACCGGCGCCGACGCCCACCCGGAGATCGCGCGGGCGCTGGAGCGGATCCGCCGGAACGAACCGGTGGACCTTCCGGCGGACGGGGCCCTCGACCTGCGGATGAGGACCCTCGCGGCGGAGACCCGGGCCGCACGGGGGCTGCTGGAGACGGCCCGGCGCGGATCGGACCCGGCACCCGTCATCGAGGCCGACCTCGCCGCGTGGGCCGTACGGAGCTCGGCGGCCGGGGCACTGCGCGAGTTCCTGCTGCTGCCCCTGCCGGACGCGGCGGTCACGATCCTGAGCCGGCGGCTGTCCGTGCGCTGGCGCGACGACCTCGCCGAGGACTTGGCCGACTGACCGCCGTACCGCTGTCGGTGGGTGCGGCGTGAAACGCACCGGGGGCGGGGGGCGGGTTTCGCACGTCCGTACATGGGATGCGGCCGTTCCGCTCGTGAGCGGACGACAACTTCATGCCCACGCGATGGGGGAAGCCGGGGCGAATCCGACGCGATCGTCCGCGACCGCGTGCGGCCCCTTCCTGCGACAAGGCCCGGGAGGCCGTTGCCGAGGCCTGCGTGAACACTCCCCGGCCTCCGCCTACTGGTCGTACTGGCACGCGCCCAACGGTGGCACCTGGGGCTACAGCCAGTCCGGCGCCTCGGGCCGCAAGCCCGCGCAGGGCAGATGTCCTCGGGGCCGACGCCCTCGGGGCGGAGGGCCCGTGGCACGACCGCTCCCAGGACGGCTCCGCCCTCGCGGCCCGGCACCGCATCGGCCTGAACCGGGTCGGCCGGCCGGTCCGCATCACTCCCGGACGGTGGCTCACCGAGACCGCCGGCAACGAGGATGGCGAGCGCCGGGACCCGTCCGCCGGGCGGGCCGACACCGCATAGGCTGGGCTCGATTCGACGACAGGGGGCGGTTCATGGCAGCGCAGGTGGTCTCGTACGAGCTCGACGACGAAACCGTCGTACGGTTCGAGATAGACCCCGCCGACGGGTTCCGCCAGGTGGGCGCGGGAGAGGTCGTCGGCCGGGTCCGGGAGGCGGTGCGTCCCGCCGTGGAGGCCGCCCGGGCCGTCCTGGACCAGGCCGCGTCCCTGCGACCTGACGAAGTGCAGGTGAAGTTCGGGGTGAAGGTCAACGGCACGGCGAACTGGCTCGTCGCCAAGGCCGCCACCGAGGCCAACTTCGAGGTGACGCTGCTCTGGCGCCCCGGCCAGGCACCCGGGGCGGACACCGCTCCGCAGTGAACGCCGCCCCTGGGACGGGTCCGCGCCCCGGGGCCGACGGATGGGTCGCCGCGGTCCACCTGACGGAGTTCGACGACGAGCCGCTCGGATCCGGCTTCCTGATCGACGAGCACCGGGTCCTCACCTGCGCCCACGTCGCCTGTCCGCCCTGGAGCAGGGAGCAGCCGCTGTGGGTGGCGTTCCCCAAGTCCGAACAGCTCATGGACCGCAGGATCGCGGTGCGCGAGGTCGTGGCGCCCGAACCCGCGCAGGTGCGACGCCGGCAGGACGTCGCCGTTCTGGTGCTCGCGGAGGACGCGGGAGGCCAGACCCCGGCCCGGCTGCGGCGTCCCCTGCCGGACCAGCTGGTCGGCGAGCCCTGGTGGTCGTTCGGCTTTCCGGACGGCGACCCGTTCGGCAACTCGGCGGACGGCACGGTCGGGGAGTCACTGGCCTACGGCTGGATCAGGCTGGACACCGGTTCGCGCTACCCGGTGCAAGGCGGGTACAGCGGGGCCGCCCTCTGGTCCCCCACCTACCAGGCGGTGGTGGGCATCGTGGGGCAGGCCAGCCCGGCCAACGGCGACGCCCGGGCCCTGACCGTCCATCAGGTCGAGCGCTTCCTGCCGGAACAGAAGGTGGGGCTGCTCACCGAGTGGACGGCGGAGGCCGCCGGGGAGACGGCGCTGGCGGCCTGGGGGTGGGCGCTCGACGACGACCCCGAGGCCGGGCGGCACTGGAAACCGCGGGCCCGGGGCGTGAGCACCGACGCCGAGCGGGGCTTCCGCTTCCGGGGACGGACCGCCGCCCTCACCGCCGTCGTGGACTGGCTGACCGGGGAGAGCGCGTCCCGTCAGGTGCTCGTCCTCACCGGCTCGCCCGGGGTGGGGAAGTCCGCCGTGCTGGGCCGGATCGTCACCTCGGCCGACGCCGGCGTGGTCGCCTCGCTGCCTCCCGAGGACGACGCCGTCCGCGCCCCGGTCGGCTCGGTGGCCTGCGCCGTCCACGCCAAGGGCAAAACCGCGCTGGAGGTCGCCCAGGAGATAGCGCGCGCCGCCTCCGCCGCGCCGCCCGCGACCCCCGAGGACCTGGCCGTCGTCCTGCGCGCCGCGCTCGGCGAACGCGGCGCGGACGGGCGGCCGTTCACCGTCGTCATCGACGCGCTGGACGAGGCCACCACGCCGGAGCAGGCCAGGCTCATCGCCCGGCGCATCGCCCTGCCGCTCGCCGAGACCTGCGCCGACCTGCGGGTCCGGGTCCTGATCGGCAGCCGCCGCCGGGACGACGCGGGCGACCTGCTGGGCGTCTTCGGCGCCGCCACCCGCGTCGTCGACCTCGACTCGCCCGCCTACTTCGACCGGGCCGACCTGGTCGCGTACGCCATGGCCACGCTCCAGCTGCTCGGTGACGAACGCCCCGGCAACCCGTACGCCGACGACGCCGCGGCGCTCCCGGTCGCGACCCGCATCGCCGAACTGGCCGACGCGAACTTCCTGGTGGCCGGGCTCACCGCCCGGGCCCACGGTTTCCACGACGACGTCGCGGTCGTACCGGCGGACATCGCCTTCGACCCCACCGTCGCCGCCGCCCTCGACGACTACATGGCCAGGCTGCCGCCGGTCGGCGAGGTGCCGGCGGCCGACGTGCTGAGCGCCCTCGCCTACGCCGAGACGCCGGGCCTGACCCTGCCGCTGTGGCGGGAGGCGGCGCGGGCCCTCACCGGCACGGCCCCGCCGGAGGACCTCCTCGGCGCCTTCGCCCGGTCCGCCGCCGCCAACTTCCTGGTCGAGGCCAGTACGAGTGAGCAGCACACGGGCTGCTTCCGGCTGTTCCACCAGGCGCTGGACGACGCGCTGCGGCAGGGGCGCGCGCGGACGAGGCCGAGGGCCGCCGACGAGCGGGCCGTCGCGCGCGCGTTCCTCGCCCACGGGCAGCGGGTCGGCTGGGACCGGGCACCGGGCTATCTGCTGCGCTCGCTGCCCCGGCACGCCGAGCGCGGGGGCGTCGTGGACGAACTCCTGGACGACGAGCGGTATCCGCTCCACGCCGACCTGCGGCGCCTCATCGCCGCGGCGGGCAACGTACGGGGTCCGGCCCGGGCGCGGGGGCAGCTGCTGCGGCAGACCCCGCAGGCGCTCGGCAGTCCGCCCGCCAGGAGGGCCGCCCTGTTCAGCGTGACCGAGGCGCAGGAGGACCTCGGCGACACCTATCGGCGGCTGGCGGCCGACAGTCCCTACCGGGCCGTGTGGGCCGCCGTCACGCCGCGCGCCGAGGAGGCGGTCCTGGAGGGCCACAGCGGCGAGATCAGCACCCTCTGCACGATCGGGACGCCCCCGTACACCCAGCTCGTCAGCGGGTCCAGGGACGGCACGGTGCGCTTCTGGGACCCCTTCACCTGGCGCACCACGCGCGTCCTGACGAAACGGGACGGGGTGGGCGACGTCATGTGCGCGATCGCCGACGGCGACCGCCGCCGGCTCGCCGTCGCGTCGGGCGACGAGATCGGCCTGTGGGACGACTCCGAGCGCCGGGACTCGGGCCGGCTGCGGGGGCACGGCAGCCGGGTCAACGACATGTGCGCCCTGGAGACCCCGCGCGGACCCAGACTGGCGACCGCCTCCGCGGACATGACCGTACGCGTGTGGGACCCGTTCCTCCGGCGCGAGGAGCACGTCCTGCGGGACCACACCGACTGGGTCACCAGCGTCTGCGCGGCGCGGACCGGGGCGGGGACCGTGCTGGTGTCCGGCAGCGACGACCACACGGTCAGGGTCTGGGACGCGGACGGGCGGTGCCTGCGCGTGCTGAACGGCCACACGGACTCCGTCAACGCGGTGTGCGCGGCGCCCGTGGCCGGTGTCACCCGCGTGATGAGCGCCGGGTCGGACCGCACCATCCGGGTCTGGGACCTCGAGGAGGGCCGGTGCCTCCGGGTGATCCGGCTGCCGTACGCGGTCGTCAACCTCCATGCCGTACGGGCGGGCGGGCGGACCCTGCTCGCCACCACCAACGACAACGTCGTGGCGCTGTGGGACCCCGTCACCGGGGCCGAGGACCAGAGCCTGAGCGGTCACGTGGACGCCGTGTCCGCCCTGTGCGTCCTCGACTTCGACGGCCGGACCCTGATCGCCAGCGGCGGCGAGGACCACACCGTCCGCCTGTGGGACCCGGTCAAGCCCCCGGCCGAACGCGCGACCGCGATACGCGCCGTGTGCGCCGTTCCCGGCGGGGACCGCCCCCTGGCGGCCTGCGCCGGCGACGAGGGGACCGTGTGGCTGCGGGACGCCGTCGACGGGACGGACCTGGGCGGCATCGGCCGGGAGTCCGACTGGATCCGCGCCCTGACCGCGGTCGGCCCGGACCGGGAGGTGCGGGTCGCCGGGGGCGGGGACGGCGGCCTGGCCCTGTGGGACCCGGCCGGCCGCGCGCGACCGCTGACGCGGCGGCTGTCGCGCGCCGTCTACGCCGCGTGCGAGGTGCCGTTCCGGGGAGGGCCGGTGGTGGCGACGACGGGCGCGGACGGGGTCGTACGGCTGTGGGACCCCTCGCTCCTGCGTCCCGTCCGCACCCTGCCCGGTCACAGCAACGGGTACGCCCTGTGCGGCCTGGACCTCGACGGCCGCTCCCTGGTCGCCACGGCCGTTGCGGGCGTCGACGGGGGCATCCGGCTGTGGGATCCCGAGACGGACGAGTCCTGGCAGGTCGCGTCCGGCTGCTTCCGCACCGACGCGTACGCCCTGTGCGCCGTTCCGGCGAAGGGACGCGCCGCCCTGGCGTCGGCGGACGCGGAGGGCGCCGTGACGGTCCGGGACCCCCGGACGGGGGCCGTCGTGGCCCGGACGGCCGGGCACGAGACGGCGGCCAACGCGCTGGCGGCGGTGGACCTGGGCGGGCGCGTGCTGCTGGCGTCCGCGGGCACCGACCGCACGGTGCGGCTGTGGGACCCGTCGACCGGCGCGCTCGCCGAGGAGATCCCCGTACGCCATCCCGCGTACGCCCTGGCGTGGACGGCCGGCCGCCTGGTGGTGGGTCTGGAGCGGGGAGTGCTGGCGCTGTCCCTGGACGGGCTGCGGCCGCGGGCCTAGAACGGGTCGTGTCGGGACCCTCCCGCGAGGTCGTCCCACAGGGCTTGCTCCCGGGGGGTCGGCAAGAGGTGCGGGCACAGGCGTTCCGGGTGGCCGGGGGGTGGGCCGGTGGGGGGTGGGGGGTCCGGGACGTGGACCCAGAGGTGGCCGAAGGAGACGAGGGCCTCCCAGAGGCCCCTCAGGCAGCGCAGGGCGAACGGTGGCATCCCCGCACTGTCGGGAAGGGGGCCAAAGCGGGGCCAAAGGCGGAGGCCGCGGGGCCGGGCGTCGGCCGTGCGGGCGGCGGATCGGGGGCTCGCGCGGTACGTACGTACTTTCCCCGATGCGTGGACCCCGGTCGGGAGGTGACAGTGAATCACCGTTCTTCACTCACACTCCTGTTCCCCTACTGGACGAGGACTCGATGCGCTACGAACTCCTTGGGCCCCTCCGCGTTCGCCACGCCGGGCGGAGCCATTCGCTGTCCGCCCCGAAGGTGGAGACGACGCTGGCCACCCTGCTGATCGGGAGCGGCCGGGTCATCACCAAGGAACAGCTCGTCACGGAGCTGTGGGGGGACAGACCGCCGCGCAGGGCCTCGGCCGCGGTCCACGTGTACATATCCCAGCTGCGGAAGTTCCTGGCGGTGTCGGGGGCTCCGGAGGGCCGGGCCATCGTCACCCGGCCGCTCGGGTACGAGCTGCGGCTGGACGGGGCCGGCTGGGACGTCGAGGAGTTCAAGGAGGCCATGCGGCTCGGCCGCGAGCTGCGGGCGGCCGGGCGGCACGAGGAGGCGCTGGAGTGCTTCGAGCGGGTCCTGGGGCTGTTCCGGGGTCCGGTGCTCGACGGGATCGCGGAGGGGCCGGTCCTCACCTCGTTCGCGACCTGGGCGGAGGAGGAGCGGCTGCAGAGCCTGGAGCTGTCGGTCGAGGCGCGCACGGCGCTCGGCCGGCACCGCGAGGTGATCGGGCTGCTGAGCACGCTGACCGCGCAGCATCCGCTGCGGGAGTCGTTCTACCGGCAGTTGATGCTGGTGCTGTACCGCTCGGAGCGGCAGGCCGAGGCGCTGCAGGTCTACCGCTCGGCGCAGCGGGTGCTGCGGGCCGAGCTGGGGCTCGAACCGCACCGCTCGCTGCGCCGGCTGCACCAGGCGATCCTCACCTCCGACCGGGTGCTCGACCTGCCGACGGCGAGCTGAGGGCGTGCTCCGTACTCAGGCCGCGCGGGCCATCAACCGGACCAGGGCGGCGCGGGTGTGGACGCCGAGCTTGCTGTAGATCCGGGTGAGGTGGACGTCGACCGTGCGGGGGCTCACGAGGAGCCGGGCGGCGATGTCCCGGGTCTTCAGGCCCTCGCCCGCGAGCTCCGCGACCTGCCGCTCCCGCAGCGTGAGGTCGGCCAGCGCGTCGCCGTCCGGGCCCGCGTGGGCGCAGGCCGCCACGGCGGCGGCGCGGGCGAGGTCGCGGGCGCGCATCCCCGCCGCCGTCTCGCCGAGCAGCCCGTACGCCTCGTCGTAGCAGCGGGCGGCCTGCTCCGAGAGCGAGCGCGCCCGCAGGTCGTGGCCCCGGGCCAGCAGGGCGTGGCCGCGCTGCTCGGCCACGTTGACCACGGCCGCGACGGACTCGGCGCGGTGGGCCCACTCGCCGGCCTCGGCGCCGGTGGCCGCGCAGGCCGCCGCGAGGAGTTCGTAGACGCGCGGCGCGAGGATGGCGGGCGGCTCGGGCATCCGCCGGGTGTCGGCCGGGAACAGCAGCGCCAGCGCGCCCGCGCCGTCGCCGGCCGCGAGCGCCGCCTCGGCGTGCAGCAGGGCGACGACGGAGGTCCGGGGCAGGTCGCCGCCCGGCGCGTCCGGCGGGGTGCGGCGCGACCCGAGGGGTCCGGTGTCCCCGAGCCAGGCCCAGGCGGCGGTCGTGACGGCGTCGGCGAGCGTCACGAGGTGGGGCCGGCCCGCGGCGAGGGCGACGGCGCGGGCCTCCTGCGCGGTCTCCAGCGCCTCGGCCATCCGTCCCGTCTGGTAGGTGACGTACGCGAGGACGTTGAGCAGCGCGGGCAGCAGGGGGACGTCGCCGCGCAGCCGGGCGGCGGCGAGTCCCCGCTCCACGTGGGCCTGCGCGGGGCCGTACCAGCCCATCGCCGACTCGCCGCAGGCCAGGACGAGGAGGTAGCCGGCGAAGGCGTCGGGGCCGTCGTGCGTCCCCGGTTCGAGGCCGTCGAGGAGCTGGGCGCTGGCGTCCAGGGCGCTCTCGGCGGCGCTCAGGTCCCCAGCGAAGACGGTGCTCAGTCCCTGGAGCGCCAGCGCGCCGCCGGCGGTGAGCGGGGTGGCCTCCCCCATGTGCCGGGTCAGCGCCTCCACGTCCGCGCGGGGCGGGAGCTGGCCGGCGAGCACCCACAGGAGCTGGGACTGGACGTGCAGCGCGGCCTCCTGCTCCGGGTTCGCGTGGCGGGCCGAGAGCAGCGGGGTGAGCAGGGCCTGCGCCTCCTCGACCAGTCCCGCGGCGGCCTGGGCGAGGGCGAGCGGGACGGCGGCGGGCACCCGGTCGGCGGCGGGCCGGTCGGCGAACGCCGCGAGGATCTCGCGGGCCACGCAGCGCAGCCGGGTGACGTCGCCCTCGGCGGCCAGGGCGCGGACGACGGGCAGCCACACGTCGCGTCCGACGAGGTCGGGCCCGGATCCGTGCGGCGCGGCCCGCTGGAGGCGCAGGGCGGAGATCGTCCACCGGGCCGCGCGGGCGGCGCGTCCGGCGGGCAGGGCGTCCTTGGCGGCGGCGACGAGGACGGCCCGGTCCTCGGGGGTGGCGAGGGCGCCGGAGCGCACGACGTGCGGGGCGAGGTCCACCGGCGGGGCGCCGCGGAGGGTGAGGTGGGCGAGGGCGCGGCGGTGCGCGGCGACGCGCCAGCAGGCGTCGGCCTCGGCGTAGAGGAAGTCCCGCAGCAGGGTGTCGCGGAAGGCCAGGGTGCCGGGGCGGCGGGCGGTGCGGACGAGGTCGCGGGCTTCGAGGGCGCCGAGGGCGTGGCAGACCTCGGCGTGGGGCGTCCGGGTGACGGCGGCGATCGATTCGACGTCGAAGGCCTCGCCGAGGACGGCCGCGGCGTGCGCGACGAGGCGTTCCTCCCCGGTCAGGGGGGCGCATTCGGCGAGCAGCCGGGTCTCCAGGTCCCGGCGGACGTCGAGGTGGACGGGGTCGTCGGGTCCGCCGTCGGCGGCGGCGAGGGCGATGAGGCGGAGCGGGTTGCCGCCGCTGCGGGTGTGGAGCCGGCGCAGTCGCGGCGTGTCGGGCGCGGTGCCCAGGAGTTCGGCGCTCTGGGCGGGGGTGAGGGGTCCGAGGCCGACCTCGTCGACGGTGCCGAGTTCCACGCCGTGCCGGACCGCGAGGCGCAGTCCGACGGAGGCCTGGCGCGGGCGGTGGGCGACGACGGTGACGAGCCCGCCGCCCACGGGCCTGCGGATGAGGGTCTCCAGGAGGCGTACGGAGCAGGGGTCGGCCCAGTGGAAGTCGTCGAGGACCAGCAGGAGTCCGCGCGGCGCGGCGGCCACGCAGTCGGCGAGCAGGCCGCGCAGTTCGGCGTAGTACCGGCAGTCGCCGGTGGGTCCGTCGCCCGCCGGGACGGGGGCGTCGGGGTCCCGGGGCGGCCGGGCGAGCCGGTGCAGCAGGCGGGTGATGGCCGGCGGGGGGCCGTCGGCGCCGAGCGCGCCCGGGGAGTCCAGGCCGCCGAGGGCCTCCGTGAACGGTCCGAAGGACGTCGGTTCCCCGGCGTTGGCGACGCAGAGGCCGCGCAGTGTGACGAGGCCTTCGCGCCGGGCGTCCGCGGCGAGGGCGGCGAGCAGGGCCGTCTTGCCCGAGCCGGGGTCTCCGGTGAGCTCCACGACGGTGTCGCGGCCGATCGCGGCCGACCGGACGAACTGTCTGAGGGCGTCCCGTTCGGTGTGGCGGACGGTGGTGCGGGCGTGTCTCGATTCGGGGGCGGTGACCATGGCGGCCGGTCTCCTTCCGCGGTCTGAACTGCGGTCCGGACGCCCCGCGGGTCGGCTGGAAACCGTGGGGCGGACAGCAGCATAGGAGAGCACGGGGAGGGAGGTTTGTCCCGCAACAAAACCTTCATGCAACTGCGTTGGGGCGGGCCGGCGGGCCGGGAGGGTAAAGTCCCGGCCCGTCGACGAGCGGTTCGCGCCCCGGTTCAGATCCCGGTTCAGGCCTCGGTCCGCTCCTCGGTCGCGGTGGCCGTTTTCCGTGCCCCCGGGCCGTACCAGAAGAGGACGGCGACGAGCAGCGCGAGGACGGTCAGCGCCGAGGCCCAGACGAACAAGGAGGAGATCGTGTCGGCGACCGCGCCGTTCCCGGCGGTGAAGGGGACGAGCAGCACCGCGAGGCCGACCGAGCCGCCGATGGTCAGGGCGGTCTGGAGGACTCCGGCGGTGACGCCGGCGTACTCGGGCGGGGCCGTCGTCAGGATGATCAGGTTGAACGGGATGATGGCCACCCCGACCCCGACGCCGATGAGCACGATCTGCGGCAGGACTCCGGTGACGTACGTGCTGTCGCCGTCGAGCAGGCTCAGCCAGGCCACTCCGGCGAGGACGACGACCAGGCCGCCGATCGCGCGGAGCTTGAGGTCGATCGCGGCGAGGCGCTTGGTGAGGACCTGGGTGGTGAGCAGCAGGGCGGCACCGAAGGGCAGGATGGCGAGGCCGCTCTGCAGGGCGTTCAGGCCCAGCACGTTCTGCAGGTACTGGACCAGGTAGATGAGGTAGCTCGTGAGGACGGCGGCGAGCAGCAGCAGGTTGAGGAAGGATCCGGCGCGCACCCGGTCGGTGAAGATCCGGGCGGGCAGGAGGGGTTCGGCGCTGCGGGTGTCGACGGCGAGCAGCGCGATCCAGAGCACGGCGGAGACGGCGAGCGGGACGACGGTCCCGGTGTCGCCCCAGCCCTTCTCGGCGGCGTGCACGAATCCGTACACGAGGGTGGTCACGGCTCCGCCGACGAGGACGGCGCTGGGCAGGCCGAGGGAGCGGCGCTGGGTGGGGCCGTCGTCGGTGCCGAGCGCCTTGACGGCGACGAGCACGAGGGCGAGGCCGACGGGGACGTTGACGAGGAGGCTCCAGCGCCAGTCCCCGACCCAGGTCAGGAGGCCGCCGAGGACCATGCCGGCGGAGGCGCCGAGGCCGGTGACGGTGGAGTAGAGGCCGAAGGCGCGCTGTCGGCGTTCGCCCTCGAAGACGAGGGCGAGGAGGGCGAGTCCGGTCGGTCCGGCGACGGCGGCGCCGGCGCCCTGGAGGGCACGTCCGACCAGCAGGACCTCCAGGTTGGGGGCGAGGCCGGCGATCAGGGAGGCCACGACGACGAGCAGGATGCCGCCGAGGAACACCTTGCGGTGGCCGAGGACGTCGCCGAGCCGGCCGGCCAGGAGCAGCAGGCCGCCGAAGGCGAGGAGGAAGGCGTTGGGCACCCAGGAGGCCGAGGCGACGGTGACGCCGAGGTCCTCCTGAAGGGCGGGCAGGGCGACGTTCACGATGGTGCCGTCGAGCTGGAGCATGAACTCGGCGCCGACGATGGCGGTGAGGGCGAGGCCCCAGGGGGCGCGTGCGGGGGCGGCGTCCTTCGGGATGCCGTCGGGGACGGTTTCTGCGGTCACGGGTGCTCCTCCACGGTCGGCGGCGGCCGACGACGGTCCGCCGGGGTGCGGGTCGGGTGGGACGGGTGGGGTGGGGTCGGGTCGAGCGGTTCTGATCAGGCGGAGCCGATCGAGCGGCACAGGTCGCGCAGTACGGGTCGGGTGAAGCCGATCGAGCGGTACAGGTCGGGCGGCCTCGGTCAGGCGGTGCGGGTCGGGCAGAGCCGATCGGGTGGGACTGATCGGGCCGTACAAGTCGGGCGGAGTCGGTCGGGCCGTATGGGTCGGACGTAGTCGGTCGAGCGGTGTGGGTCGGCGCGGCGCCGCCGCCGGAAGCGGGGACTCCGGCGCGGGCCGCCGGGGCGGCGGAGGCGTCGGCGTGCCGGTGGTCGGTGCGCGGTCGACCGGTGCGGGCTACTATCGTGAGACAGCCTCAGGTTAACTGGCCGCAGTTAACCTGAGGTGACCTCAGGTAGTCAAGTGGAGGCCCCGTGGCAGACAACCCGCCCTACATCGCGCAGCGCCCGAAGCGGGCCGACGGCGCCCGCAACTACGACGCGATCCTGGCCTCGGCGCGCAAGGCCTTCGAGGCGGAGGGCTCCGACGCCTCCCTGGAGGACATCGCCGCCCGGGCCGGCGTCGCGATCGGCACCCTCTACCGGCACTTCCCGACCCGCGCCGCGCTGGTCGAGGCGGCCACCCGGGACGGCCTCGCCGACCTGGTCGCGCGCGCCGAGAGCCTGGCCGGGGACGGCGATCCGCTGGAGGCCCTCGCCGCGTGGATGAGCCGTGCCGTACGGCACTTCAGCACGTTCCGCGGCCTGGTCGGCATCCTCACCCGGAGCATGTACGACGAGGGCACGCCCTCGCACGCCGCGTGCGCCGCGATGCACAGCAGCGGCGCGGACCTGCTGCGCGCCGCCCAGCGGACCGGGCAGGTGCGCGCCGACGTCACGCCCGACGAGCTGTTCGACCTGCTCAGCGGGGCCGCCTGGGTGCGGGAGAACGCGCTGCCCGACGGAGCGGACCGCGGCGAGCGGTACCTCCGGCTGGTCCTGGAGGGCATCGTGGCACACCCCGGGGCGAGGTGAGCCCGGGGCGGGCGGCCCCGCCCCGCCCCCTTTAGCGCCGCTTGAGCGCGCCCTCCTAGCGTCGGCGGGAATCGGCACATCCCGCATCTGGAGGGCTCATCGTGGTGTTGCAGGTCCTGTCCGACTGGCTCACGCCGCTGGTCGCCACACCCCCGAAGACCGTCTCCCCGGAGGTCGGCGCCCTCCGCGACACCGGAAGGTCCCTGATCCTGCGCGACCTCACCGAGAAGGTCGTCGCGTACGAGTCGAACAACCCGGACCCCACCGGCACCACGCCCACCGAGAAGGACTTCGCCACCGTACGGCTGGAGATCTTCGGCCCCGACGGCACCCGGATCGGGCGGACCGAGGGCGCCGGCCGGATGCTCTACCGTCAGGAGGAGGACGGCCACTTCATCGCGTACTTCGGCGAGGAGATCACGCTCGACGACGGCAACGTCGTCCGGGCGGGCGGGCTCGTCGACGACGCCCGGCTGACCGCCGGCGAGTACGCGACGTTCCCCGCCGTCGTGGTCGGCGGGCCGCTGCGCGGCGCGATCGGCTTCCGGCAGTTCCGTCCCCTGGCCAAGGAGTCGCACACGACGTACGAGTCCTCGATCGTCCTGTACCGGAGGTGACGCGCGCCATGCCACCGGCCTCCGCCGCACACCCCGCCGTCCCCCCGGCCACTCCCCCGGCCGCTCCCCCCGCGCCGCTGCCCACCCGCCGCGTCGGCTCGCTGACGGTGGGCGCCCAGGGGCTCGGCTGCCTGGGCCTGTCCGAGTTCTACGGCCCGGTCGCCCCGGACACCGCGGTCGCCACGATCCGGCGCGCCCTCGACCTGGGCGTCACCCTGCTCGACACCGCCGACGTGTACGGGCACGGCGCGAACGAGGAGCTGGTCGGCCGGGCGGTCGCCGGGCGCCGCGACGAGGCGGTGATCTCGACGAAGTTCGGCGTCGTCCGGCCCGGTCCGGGGGTCGGCACGGGCATCCGGGGCGACGCGGCCCACGTCCGTGAGAGCTGCGAGGCCTCGCTGCGCCGGCTCGGCGTCGACCACATCGACCTGTTCACGCTCACCCGCCCCGACCGGAACGTCCCCGTCGAGGAGACCGTCGGGGCCCTGGCCGAGCTCCAGAAGGCCGGGAAGATCAGGGAGTTCGGGCTGAGCGAGGCGGGACCCCGGACCCTGGAGCGGGCGCACGCCGTCGCCCCGGTGGCCGCGCTGCAGACCGAGTGGTCACTGTGGTCGCGGGGCATCGAGCGCGAGGTGGTGGAGGTGTGCCGGCGGCTCGGCATCGCGATCGTCCCGTACGCGCCGCTCGGACGCGGGTTCCTGACCGGCACGGTCCGTTCCGCCGACGCGTTCGGCGAGGGCGACTTCCGCGGCTTCGGGCTGCCCCGGTTCACCCGGGAGAACCTCGCCGCGAACCTGCCGCTGGCCGACCGGCTGACCGCGCTCGCGGCCGAACTCGGCACGACGGCGGCCCGGTTGGCACTGGCCTGGCTGCACCACCGGGGCCCGGACGTCGTTCCCGTACCCGGGACCGGCGACCCGGAGCACCTGGCGGAGAACGCCTCGGCGGTCGGCCTCCGGCTCACCCCGTCCCAGCTCGCGGCGATCGAGGCGGCGGTCCCGGCGGACGAGGTCCACGGCGCCCGCTGGAACGAGCAGAGCCTGGCGTACGTCGAGGAATGACGGACGGGGCGGGGCCCGGGCGTTCCGGGGCGCGCACGACGGAGCGGGGCGGCCTCCCTCGTCAGGGGGGCCGCCCCGCCGCCTTTCGCGCGGCGCCCGTGGACGGCGGCGCCCGCCCTTACCGGAGGGCCTCCCCGTCCCGCGACAGCGACAGCGCGCGGGACGGGCAGAGGTCCACGGCCAGTTCGAGCTCCTCCAGGAAGTCCTCGCCCGGCTTCTCGTCCACGACCACCACCAGGCCGTCGTCGCCGTGGTCGAAGACCCCGGGGACGGTGACCGCGCAGTGTCCGGCCGCCATGCAGCGGTTCCGGTCGGCGTGCACCCGCATCGTCGTCCCCTCCCTCACCACTCGACCGGCAGGCGGTGCACGCCCTGCATGGTTCCGCCGCTGCGGGACGGGAGTTCGGCGACCGGGGTCGCCGTCCGCAGTCCCGGTATCCGGGCGAAAAGGGTGGTGAAGGCCACCTCCAGCTCCATCCGCGCGAGGTTCTGGCCCAGGCACTGGTGGATGCCGAAGCCGAACGTGAGGTGCTGCCGGGCCGACGCGGCGCCACCGCGGCCGTCGGACCGGTGGATGTCGAAGGCGTACGGGTCCTCGTACACCGCGGGGTCGCGGTTGGCCATCGAGGAGGAGACCAGTACGCCCTCCCCCGCCCTGATGACCTCGCCGTCGATCTCGACGTCCTCCTTCGCGACCCGGACCCCGGAGACGTCCGTCACCGAGACCATCCGCAGCAGCTCGTCCACGGCCGCCGGCACCGCCTCCGGCGGCGCCGCGCGGAACGCGGCCAGCTGGTCCGGGTGTTCGAGGAGGGTGACCACGCCGAGGGCGATCATCTGCGAGGTCGTGTCGTGGCCGCCGATCAGCAGGGCCAGCGCGATCCGCAGCAGGTCCTCCCGGGTGAGGTCCTCGCCGTCGACCCGGCCGGCGAGCCGGCCGAGCACCCCGTCCCCGCCGCCCGGCGTGCGCTCCTTCGCGGTGACGAGCTCGTCGAGGTAGTCCCACAGCGCCCGGCCCGCTGCCTCGGCGCCCTCGGCGTCCTTCGCCTGGAGCAGGCCCACGGTCTTCTCCTCGAAGAAGGCGTGGTCCTCGTACGGGACGCCGAGGAGCTGGGAGATCACCATCGACGGGATCGGCAGGGCGAAGTCCTCGACCAGGTCCGCCGGCGGCCCCTTGCGGAGGATGTCGTCCACCAGCTTCCCGGCCAGCTCCTCGACCCCGGGGCGCATCTCGCGGACGTGCTTGAGGCCGAAGTCGGGGGCGAGCAGGCGCCGGTGCACGTCGTGGACCGGCGGGTCGAAGCCGATGATGGCGATCGGTTTGAAGATCGGCGCCTCGAAGCGCGGCAGCACCACGGGGAAGTCGTCCCGGGACCGGTCTGCGGAGAACCTCGGGTCGGCGAGGACCTTCCGCCCGGTGGCGTGTCCGGTGACCATCCAGAGGGACGAGCCGTCCCACAGGGTCACCCGGTGCAGCGGGCCGCCGCGCCCGAGCTCCTGGTAGCCCGGGGAGGGTTGGTAGGGACAGGTCCTGTCCTGGGGATAGGAGAGCGCCATGCGGGTTCCTTCCGTCGTGTCGGGTCAGTCCGACGCCGCCGGCGCGGTGGGCGCCGCCGGGGTCCTTCCGTCCGCCGCCGCGGTCGGCGGCGGGACGGCGTGCGGGGCGGGGAGCGGCTTCGGGCGCCCCCAGCGGCGCATTCCCGGTTCCTCCACCAGCCGGTACAGCGCCCAGGCGAGCAGGGTGGTGACGGCGAACAGCGCGGCCAGCAGGGCGGTGGCCGGGACCGCGTCCCAGGTCCGGCCCGCGCCGAGGACCGTGTGGCCGTGCACCAGGACCAGGAAGTGCACGAGGTACGAGGCGTACGACACGGCTCCCAGCCACTGCAGCACGCGTCCCCGGAACGGCGAGAAGCCGCCGCGCACGTCCGCCGTGGCCACTGCGGGGATCAGCAGGGCGAGCGGCGCCACGATCGGCGCGGTGAGGCTGTAGACGCCGGGGAACTGGGAGACCTGGACGGCGAAGCCGAGGACGAGCAGGGCGAGCGCCGGTACCGGGCCGAAGCGGATCCAGCCGCCGGTGCGGACGATCCGGGCCATGACGATGCCGAGCGTGAAGTCCAGCGCGCGCACCGGCGGGAAGGAGACCAGGAGCCAGTTCTGGGTGAGCGTCATGTCCTGCCCCGGCAGCTTCGGCTCGCCCGCGAGCCAGGCCTGCGCGACGGCGGGCAGCAGCATGACGACCGCGACGATGCCGGCCGCGACCCACCACAGCCGGCGGGCCGGGACGCGCCGGACGAGGGCGTACAGCAGCGGGAACGCGAGGTAGAACAGCAGGTCGCAGGCGAGGGACCAGGTGACCACGTTGAGCGACAGGATGACGTCGAGCCGCGGGTACCAGGTGTGCACCAGGAACAGGCTCGGCAGCAGCTTGAACAGGTCGAGCGTCTGGCCGGCCCAGAGCGCGAGGGCGAGGGCGGCGAACCAGGTGACGACGTGGTTCGGGTAGACCTTGGCGAGCCGGCGGCGCCAGAAGCGGCGGGCCGGCTGTCCCTCCCGTACCGACCAGGTGAGGACGAAGCCGCTGAGGACGAAGAAGAACTCCACCCCGAGCCACCCGATCGCGAAGGCGTAGGGCCGCAGGGCCGCCTCGGTCTCCGGATGGTAGAAGCCGAGGACGAAGGAGTGGCAGAGGAAGACCAGGAAGGCCGCGGCGAAGCGCATTCCGGTGAGCGAGGGGAGTCTGGAGGGCTCCGTCGGCTGGGAGGACATGTGTCTCTTCTCGTCGGGGGGGGCTCGTGCGGGGGTTCTCGTAGGGGGGTCTCGTAAGGGGGTCTCGTACGGGGAGGCCCGTGCGGGGAGGCCCGTGCGGGGGGGCGGCGGGTCAGTGCGGGGACGGGCGCTCGGTGACATCGATGGCCCGCGCCGGGCACAGGTAGGCGGCCTTGCGGGCCCGGGCGTGGTGCTCGGGAGCGGGCTCCGGGGTCAGGAGGACGACGATGCCCTCGTCGTCCTGGTCGAAGACCTCGGGAAGGGTGGCCATGCAGCGGCCGCCGCTGATGCAGGACTCCCGGTCGGCGTGCAGCAGCATCGCGGTCACCACTCGACGGGCAGGGACAGCACGCGCTGCACCGTGCCCGCGCCGAGGATCGGCAGCTCGTCCACGCCGACAGCCAGCCGCAGGTCGGGGATGCGGGTCAGCAGCTCCCGGAAGGCGACCTCCAGTTCGAGGCGGGCGAGGTTCTGGCCGAGGCACTGGTGGATGCCGAAGCCGAAGGTCACGTGGTGGGTGTCGGAGCGCAGGACGTCGAACTCGTCGGGCCGCTCGTGGAAGTTCTCGTCGCGGTTGGCGAGGGTCCCGGAGACGAGGACGCCCTCGCCCGCGCGGATGAGGTGGCCGGCGATCTCGATGTCGCCCTTGGCGATCCGGGTGGCGACGAGGTCGGTGGTGGCGATGAAGCGCAGCAGCTCCTCGACGGCGCCGGGCAGCCGGCTGCGGTCCTCGTGGATCTTCGCGAGCTGGTCGGGGTGTTCGAGGAGGGTGATGAGGCCGAGGGCCAGGGACGAGGAGGTGGTCTCGTGGGCGGCGATGAGGAGGACGAGCGCGATGGAGACGAGCTCCTCGTGGCCGATGTCGCCGGTGAGCACCCGCTCGGTGACGAGCTGTCCGAGCAGGCCGTCCGTGGGGGACTTGATCTGCTCGGTGACCAGGCCGTCGATGTAGTCGACCAGGTTCTGCGCGGCGGTCGCCGACTCCTCCTCGGTGCCCAGCATGACCTTGCCGCTGGCGTCCTGGAAGAACTCGTGGTCCTCGTAGGGGACGCCGAGGTGGCGGCAGATGACGAGGGACGGCAGCGGGACGGCGAGCAGCGGCACCAGGTCCGCCGGCGGGCCGTGGGCGATGATCCGGTCGACGAAGCCGGAGACGATCTTCTCGATCTCCGGCCGCATCCGCCTGACCTGCTTGAGGCTGAAGTGCGGGTTGAGGTAGCGCCGGTAGATGTCGTGCTCCGGCGGGTCCATCGCGATCAGGGCGAGGCTGCGGGCGATGGCGGACCGGAAGCGGGGCGCGACGATCGGGAAGTCGGGGTGGGTGCGCAGCGAGGAGAGGTTCGGGTGGGTGAGGATCTCCCGGGACTCCTTGTAGCCGGTGACCATCCAGGCCTCGCGGCCGTCGAACAGGGTCACCTTGAGGACCGGTCCCGCCTCGCCGATCTCGCGGTATCCGGCGGGCGGCTGGTAGGGGCACGTGCGCGGCTGCGGGTACGGCGGTGCTTCTGCCATTGCCTTCTCGTCCTTCGAACGGGGGCGGAACGCCGGGGTACGGGTGACGGGACGGCCCCGTGGACCGGGACCGGGAATCGGGAGCCGCCGGGTGCGGGGGCCTTGGAGAGGCCGGAGCGCGGCCGGGGTGCTCGGGACCGGGGCCGCGGCCGAAGCCGGGGGCTGTCGGCCCTCGGGACCGGAGCCGTAGGAGCCAGGACCTTGGGGCCTTAGGGCCTTAGGCCGTGGGCCGTGGGCCGTGGGCCGTGGGCCGTGGGCCGTGGGCCGTGGGATGGTCGGGCCGTCGGGACCGGAGTCGTAGGAGCCGGACCCGTACGGAGCGGACGTGTACGGACCGGAGTCGTAGCGATCCGGTCGTCGGGAGGGGTGCCGCCGTGGGGGCTTCGGCACCGTGCACGGTGACGCTATTGAGCCGCGGGACGCCGGGCAAGCGCGGTTAAGCGCCGCTTCAGAACCCCTTTCGTCCGGTGCCGGGCGGACGCGGTACGGCCGCCAGGAGGGCGCGGGTGTAGGGGTGTTCGGGAGCGCGCAGGACCTTCTCGGCCGTACCGGACTCGACGACCCGTCCGTCCTTCATGACGGCGACCCGGTGGCTCAGCCGACGCACCACGCCGAGGTCGTGCGAGACGAACACGTAGGCCACGCCCAGGCGTTCCTGGACGCGGATCAGGACGTCGAGGACCTGGGCCTGGACGGAGGCGTCGAGGGCGGAGACCGGTTCGTCGCAGACCACGACGTCGGGGCCCGGCGCGAAGGCGCGGGCGATGGCCAGGCGCTGCGCCTGGCCGCCGGACAGGTCGCGGGCCCGGCGGTCCAGGACGTCGGGCCCGAGGTCGACGTGCTCCAGGAGCTCGGCGACGCGCGCGGCGCGGGCCTCCCGGGGGGTGCCGATCGCCCGCAGCGGCTCCTCCAGGAGCTGCCGGGCGGTGTAGCGGGGGTCGAAGGAGCCGAGCGGGTACTGGTGGATCATCTGGACGCGCCGGCGGGCCGTACGGCGTTCGGCGCGGGTGCGTTCGTCCCAGGTGCGCCCGTCGAGCTCCACGCGGCCCGCGTCGGGCGCGACGACGCCCAGCAGCATCCGGCCCACGGTGGTCTTGCCGGAGCCGGACTCGCCGACGACGCCGAGGGTCTCCCCGGCCCGTACGGTGAGCGACACCCCGTCGACGGCGGTGAGTTCGGGCCGGCCGGGCAGCCGGTACCGCTTCACCAGCCCCTCGGCGCGCAGCAGGACGGGCCCGGGTTCGGGCGCGGCCCTGGTCTCCTCGCCGGGGACGGCCGCGACCAGGGCCCGGGTGTACGGGTGGCGGGGCGCGGACAGGATCCGCCCGGCGGGGCCCTCCTCGACGAACCGTCCGTCCTTCATGACGTGGACGCGGTCGGCCAGTTCGCCCACGACGCCGAGGTCGTGGCTGATGAGCAGGACGGCGGTGCCGTCGCGGGCGCGGGCGCGCAGCAGCCGGAGGATCTGCTGCTGCACGGTGGCGTCGAGGGCGGTGGTGGGCTCGTCGGCGATGAGCAGGTCGGGGCGGGCGGCGAGCGCGGAGGCGATCAGGGAGCGCTGGCGCAGGCCGCCGGAGAGCTGGTGGGGGTACTGGGCGGCCCGGGCCCGGGGGTCGGGGACGCCCGCCGCTTCGAGCAGCCGTTCCGTCTCGTCCCGGATCCGCGAGGGCGGGACGGTCCGGTGGGTGCGCAGGGGTTCGGCGACCTCCGCGCCGACGCGGCGGAGCGGGTCGAGCGAGCCGAGCGCGTCCTGGAGCACGAAGCCGATGCGCCGGCCGCGCAGCGCGCGCAGCCGGCGGCCGTCGAGTCCGCGCAGGTCGACGCCGTCGAAGGCCAGCGCGGCGGCCCGGACGTCGGCTCCCTCGCCGGCCAGGCCGACGAGGCTGCGGGCCGTGACGCTCTTGCCGGAGCCGGACTCCCCGACGACGGCGACGATCTCCCCCGGCCGTACGGTGAACGACACCCCGCGCACCGCCTCCACCCGGCGGCGGCCGCGGCCGAAGGAGATGGTCAGGTCCTCCACCCGGACCAGTGCGCGGGCGGCCGGTCCTTCGGAGGTCTTCGGGGTTCCGGCCGGTGCCGTGCGGGACTCGGTGCTCATGCGGTGCTCCCGTCGACGGTGCGCTGGAGGTGGCGGCCGACCGTCGTGATCGCGAGGACGGCGAGGGTGATGGCCGCGCCGGGGAAGGCGGCGGGCCACCAGGCGAGGGCGAGGAAGTCGCGGCTGCCGGCCAGCATCGCGCCCCATTCGGCGGTGGGCGGCTGGGGGCCGAGGCCGACGAAGCTCAGGCTGGAGCTGGCGACGATCATCGCGCCGAGGGAGACGGTGGCGAGCGCGAGGACGGGTCCGAGCGCGTTGGGCAGGACGTGCCGCAGGACCACCTGGGGGCGGGTCCAGCCGAAGCCGTACGCGGCCTCGACGTACGTGCGGCCGCGCAGCGAGATCACCTCGGCGCGGGTGACCCGGGCGAAGCCGGGCAGGGCTCCGACGGCGAGGCCGACGGTGGCGGCGCCCGCGCCCGGGCCGAGGACGGCGACGACGAGGAAGACGAGGAGGAGGCCGGGCACGGAGAGCAGGACGTCGAGGAACCGGCCGATGGCCTGGTCGGCGAACCGGCCGAGCTGGGCGGCGGCGACGCCGACGAGGGCGCCGCCGACGAGGGCGAGGACGACCGCGCCGACGCCGATGAGCAGCGACGGCCGGGCTCCGTACACGATCCGCGCGTACAGGTCGCGGCCGTTCTGGTCGGTGCCGAGCCAGTGCCCGCCGCCGGGCGGGCGCAGCAGGGCGTCGACGTCGGCCGCGTCGGGGTCGACGGAGGTGAAGAGGCCGGGGAAGGCGGCCATGGCGGTGAGCACGGCGAGGACCGCCACGCCGGTCCAGAGGCCGATGCGGGGGCGGGTCACGCGGGCCTCCCGGTGTCGCGGATCCGGGGGTCGACGAGCCATTGGAGGGCGTCGACGACGAGGTTGACGAGGACGAACACGGCGGCGGCGAGCAGGACGACGGCCATGACGACGGGCATGTCCTTGTTCTGGACCGCCGACAGGACCAGGCGGCCGACGCCCTGCCGGGAGAAGACGATCTCGACGATCACGGCCCCGCCGATCAGGGAGCCCGCGATCCAGCCCAGGAGCGTCGTGGCGGGCAGCAGGGCGTGCCGGAGCACGTGCCGGAGGCGCAGGGCGAGTTCGCCGATGCCGCGGGCGCGGGCGGTGACCACGAAGGGTTCGCCGAGGGCGCGGAGCAGTCCTTCGCGGAGCACCTGGGCGACCACGGCGGTGGGCGCGGCGGCGAGCGCGAGCGTCGGCAGGACCAGTCCGCTCGCGCCGGGTGCGCCGACGGTGGGGAACCAGCCCAGGCCGAAGGAGAAGAAGGTCAGCAGGAGCAGGCCGAGCCAGAACGGCGGCAGGGCGACGACGACGGACTCGGCGGCGGCGAAGAGGCTCCGCACCCAGCGGTGGCGGTGTGCCCCGAGGACGGCGAGGACGACCGAGCCGACGGCGGTGACGAGCAGGGTGGAGGCGATCAGGGTGAGGGTGGCGGGCAGCTGGGAGCCGACGGCCTCCCACACGGGCTGACGCAGCACGTACGAGTCCCCGAAGTCGCCGCGGAGGATCCGGGCGAGGTGGTCGAGGTACTGGGTGAGCAGCGGGTCGTCCAGGTGGTGTTCGGCGATGATCTCGGCGCGGACGCGGGGCGAGACGCTGGACCGGGCGAGCAGCACGTCCGCGGTGCTGCCCGGCATGATCCGCAGGACCACGAAGGCGAGGGTGACCGCGCCCCACAGGACGACGACGGCGCCGGCCGCGCGGCCGAGGACGAGCCGGAGGAGGCGGACGGGACGGGCCCGCTCCCGGGCGGTGTCGCCGGGAGCGGGCCCGTCGCCGGTCAGGAGGCCAGCCATGTCGCGTAGAGGCCCGCGGAGCCGTCGGCGGTGAAGCCGGTGCCGCGCACCGCGTCGCGGGTGGCGAGGGTGGAGACGGGCGAGTAGATCGGCAGGACGGCGGCGTCCTCGGTGATCCGCCGCTGTACCTCGCGGTAGATCCGGAACTGTTCCTTCTGGTCGGTGGCGCGCTGTGCGTCGGCGAACAGCTTCTCCACGTCCGGATTGTCGTAGCGGGCCATGTTGTTGCTGATGCCGCGGGTGGGGGTGGGGATGTTCTCCTTGCCGAACAGGACGCGCAGGACGTCGGGTCCGGGCGAGGAGAAGCTGGTGTCGATGATCTCGTAGTCGCCGGCGAGCAGCCGCTCGACGAAGGTGCCGCCGTCGACGTTCTCCTCGACGAACTCGACGCCGAGCTTCTTGCCGGCGGCCTGGATCTGCACGGCGAGGTTGGTGATGGACGGGTCGGACCACAGGTGCCGGACGCGCAGCCGCTTGCCGTCCTTGGTGCGGTAGCCCTGGGCGTCGCGGGCGGTCCAGCCCGCCCCGTCGAGCAGCCGGCCCGCCTCCTCGGGGTCGTGGGCGTAGGCGGCGGCGAGCGAGGCGTCGTGGCCGGGGGTCGTCGCGGAGAGCGGGCCCTTGGCGGAGGGGTACTGGCCGAAGTGGACGCGCTGGGCGATGGTCGACCAGTCGATGCCGGCGCGCAGCGCCTTGCGTACGGCGGCGTCGGCGAGCGGTCCCTTGGCGGTGTTCGGCCAGTAGCTGTAGTTGGCGCCGGGGAAGCTGGTGCTGTGGAGCGTGAAGCCGGGGGTCTCGCGGATTTGGCGGGTGCTGGTGGGGTCGAGTCCGGTGGCGGCGTCGACCTGGCCGCTGGTGAGCGCGCCGAAGCGGGAGGCGTTGTCCGGGACGACCTGGACCCGGATGCCGTCGAGGTGGGCCGGGCCGGAGTGGCCGGCGGACTCGGGGGCCCAGTCGTGGTCGGGGTTCCGGGTATAGTCGATGCCCTTCTGCGCGACGAGTCCGGTGGTGGTGCGGAACGGGCCGGTGCCGACGATCTTCTTGCAGAGCGCGGCGGTGGATCCCTTGAGGCCGGCCGGGGACTCGATGCCGAGGTTGGGCAGCGCGAGGGCCCCGAGGAAGCCCGAGTCGGGCTGCTTGAGGGTGATCTCGACCGTGTGGGGGTCGACGGCCCGGGAGGACTTGTAGGCGGAGATGAGGCTGGAGGCGAGCAGGGACTTGGTCGCGGGGTCGGCGACGTGGTCGAGGTTGGCGACCACGGCCGCCGCGTCGAAGCGGGCGCCGTCGGTGAAGGTGACGTCGTCGCGGAGGGCGAAGGTGTAGGTCCGTCCGTCGGGCGACAGCGTCCAGCTCTTGGCCAGCCAGGGCTCGAAGGCGCCCTTCGGGGTCTGGTGGACCAGGGAGTCCAGGATCGGCCGGGAGAGCAGCCGGGCGGCCTCGGTGGGGCTCTGGTGGGGGTCGAGGCACTCGGGTTCCTTGGCGATGGCGATCCGCAGGGTGCCCCCGTCGCGGGGCGGGCCCCCGGCGGGGCCGCCGCCGGTGCCGGATCCCGCGGAGCACGCGGTCACCAGCGCCGTCAGGAAGGCGGTCCCCGCCGCCAGGGTGGCGGATCTCTTCGTCCGTGTCCGTGTACCCGAGTGCATACTCGTCGTCCTCATCGCTTGTGCCGTGACGTTCGGTGAGTCACGGTGCACGGCCTGCCTAAAGCCGGTCTGAAAGCGGGCGGCGGACGGGTGCGCGGGGCGGCCGGAGCCGGTCCGGTCAGAGGGAGGCGGCGATCTTCGCGACGAGTTCGTACGAGCGGATCCGGGCCTCGTGGTCGGGCACCTGGGTGAGGACGAAGAGTTCGTCGGCGCGGGTGCGGGCGACGAACTCCGCGAGCCGGGGCGCGACGCGGTCCGGGGAGCCGACGAACTGGGGGTCGACGCGGGAGCGGAGGAAGTCCCGCTCGGCGGACGTGTAGGTGTGCGCGGCGGCCTCCTCCTCGGTGGGCAGGACGCCCTCCGGGTCGACGGTGCGCATGAGGATCTGGCCGTACACGAAGGCCTCGGCGAGCCGGTGGGCGCGCGCGTCGCTGTCGGCGGCGACCGCTATCACCGCGACGCAGGCGTGCGGTGCGGGGCGGCCCGGGGCGGGCCGGAACGCCTCGCGGTAGGCGTCCAGGGCCTCGGGGGCGCCGCCGCCGACGATGGCGTGGGCGTAGACGTACGGCAGTCCGGCCCGGCCGGCGTGGACGGCGCTGCCGATGCTGGAGCCGACGAGCCAGAACCGGGGCGGGACCTCGGGCTCGGGGACCGCCCGCACTCCCTGGTGGCCTCCGGCGAAGTAGCCGCGCAGCTCGTCGAACTGGGCGTCGAAGCCGAGCCGGCGGGGGTCGCCGAGGCGGGCGGCGGAGGCGGGCGAGCCGCCGGTGGCCCGGCCGAGTCCGAGGTCGACGCGGCCGGGGTAGAGGCTGGCGAGCACGCCGAACTGCTCGGCGACGGCGAGGGCGGAGTGGTTGGGCAGCAGGACCGCGCCGGACCCGACGGTGAGGGTGCGGGTGGCCTGGAGCAGGGGTCCGGCGAGGACGGCGGGGCTGGACGTGGCGAGGGCGGGGGTGCCGTGGTGCTCCGCCACCCAGTAGCGGCGGTAGCCGAAGCCCTCCACCGCCGCGGCCAGGTCGACGGAGCGGCGCAGCGCGTCGCCGGGGGTGTCGCCCCGCCAGACCGGGACCGTGTCGTGCACCGAAATCGCGATTCCCTCGGCCACCGGGTTCTCCTCCTGCTGCTGGGTGGTCACCGGTCTCGCGGACGCGATCCTGAGGCGACCTCATGTTGTCGTCCCGGGCAGTTAAGTCGAGTACGCCTCAGGTTGTCAATGCCGGGGCGCCCGGGGCCGGGAGCAGGTCTTCGGCCACGTCCAGGGCCAGGTGGCCGGGCACCTCGGGCCGCCGCTCCAGGCGGTGCGCGAAGGCGGTCCCGGCCGCTGCCTCGGCGCTGTCCGCTCCGGTGCTGTCCGTCCCGGTGCTGTCCGTCCCGGTGCTGTCCGTCCCGGTGCTGTCCGTCCCGGGCCCGGCCGCCTCGGGCCCGAGCTCCTCGAACCCGTAATGGGCGTAGAGGCCGGCGACCTTGGCGTTCTTCGCGGTCGGCCGGTACGTCCCGCGCACCTCGGCGAAGCCGGCTCCGGCGGCCCGGTCCAGGAGCGCCGCCAGGCAGGCCTGTTCGATGCCCCGGGCGAACACCCGGCAGCTGAGCAGCATGTTCTCGATGTGCAGGACCTTCTCCTCGGCGCGCAGGAACACCGCGCCGACGAGCCCGTTGCTCCCGAACCGGTCCCCCGTCGTCAGCCCGAGGACGGCGGTGTCCGGCCCCGCGGCCCTGGCCCGCACCTCCTCGGCCGACAGCCGCCGCGTCGTGAGGTTGAACTGGTTGGTGCGCAGGGTGAGCTGGGACAGCCGGGGGATCTCCGCCGGGGCCGCCGGAGCCAGCCGGACGGTCACGCCGAGCCCGGCGAGGAACTCCTCGGCACCGCCCGCGGCGGACAGGAAGTCCGCCCGCGCCGCCTCCTCGCGGTAGCGGCGGGTGCGGACCCGGTCCTCGGACGTCACCTCCGTCGTCGTGAACCAGCCGTCCGCGAGCAGCCGCGTCACGTGCAGCGCCGGATCGCCGTCCAGCGGAACCACCGTCGTCTCCGGGAGCTCCGCGCCCACCGCCGCGCACTCGCTCGGGTTGTCGTCGGCGAACACCACGCTGTCCCCGCCCAGGTTGAGGCCCTCGGCCAGGGCGCGCAGCGACTCCGGCTTAGGCTGCCAGCCGGCGAGGATCCGTACGAAGTCCTCCTCCCGCACCCGCAGGTCGGGATGGTCGCGGAGGGCCGCCACCACGGCGTCCCGGTCGTTCTTGCTGACCGCGGCGAGGAGCACCCCCTGCGACTGGAGCTGTTTCACGACCCCCTGGACCCGGTGGAAGGCCTCGCCCCGGCGGCCGTGCGCCACCTCGATCCCCTCCACGCCGTCGTCGCCCAGGACGCCGCCCCACAGGGTCTCGTCGAGGTCCACGGCCAGCACCTTCTTCGTCCGGCCGGTCACCGCCCGGACGAGGTGGCCCAGTTCGCGGGCGTACGCGGCGAGGAACGCGTCGGAGAACCGGGCGCCCGCGTACGCGTCGAAGCGGGCGTCGGCGAGCGCGACGGGTTCGCCGAGCAGCGGGTCGACGTCGAGCACCACGATCCGGCCGGGCCCCTCGCCGGCCCCGAACCCGAGGAGTTCCGCGTTGGCGGTCCGCCAGACCGCGCCGAGCCGCGCGCGGGACGGCAGGTCGAGCAGCTGCGCCTGCTGGTTCCTGGGCAGCGGCGGCGTGTTGAGGACGAGGGTGCCGGAGGAGCGGGCGGCGAACCCGGTCGCCAGCCCCCGCCACAGCGCCAGTTTGCGCCGCAGGACGTCGTCGACGTCCTCCGCGGTGAACGGCACCGGCACCTCGTCGAAGACGGTCGCGTGGTCCAGGACGCACACGGTCACGTCGGCGGGCTCCGTGTGCAGGGAACTCGCCGGGTCGCCGAGTTCGTGCACGTACGAGCCGAAGCCGGTGAGCCGCACCTCGGGCAGGAAGCCGTGGCGGGCGAGCTCGGCGAGCAGCGCCGTCCGCAGCGCGTCCAGGGTGCCGCCGCCGGTCAGCGCGACCGTGACGGAGGGCAGCCCGGGGTGGTGGGCGCGGGCCCGCGCCGGGTCGACGCGGGCGAGGAGGCGGGCCGCGCGGGCGAGGTCCGGCCGGTCGAGCGCGGCGAGCAGGGCGGGCACGCGGTCGAAGTGGCGGTCCAGGCCGCCGCCGCGGTGCAGGGACCGCAGGGCGTCGAGGGCGGCGGACGAGGAGGCGGGGGCGGGAACGGGTGCGGGGTCGGTCGTCATCGGACGGTCTCCGGGGTGCGGGGGGCGAGCGACGCGAGGAGGTGCGCGGCCAGTTCGTGTGCGGTGCGGTGCTCCAGGACGACGGAGGGGCGGACCTCGGCCCCGGTCTCGCGGTTCAGCCGGGCGGCGATCTCCAGCGAGCCGAAGGAGGTGATGCCGATCCCGGTGAGGTCGGCGGCCGGGTCGACCTCGCCGGGCGCGTAGCCCAGGGCCGCGGCGACGGCGTCGAGGACGCGGGCGAGCACGACGCCCTCCCGCTCCTCCTCGGGCACCTCGTCCAGCGCCAGGACGGGCGGCTCCGCCCGCTCGGCGGCGAACGCGGTCGTGTCGGGTACGGGGCCGGGTGCGGCGGCGGCCCGGCGCAGCCAGTACGAGCGGTGCTGGAACGGGTAGACGGGCACGAGGGCCGGGTCGGCGGCCGGTCCCGCGCCGAGCAGCCGGTCCCAGTCGACGCGGACGCCCCGGCAGTGCGCCTGGGCGACGGCCCGGACGACCGAGGCGGCCTCCGCGGCCGGGCGGCGGACCAGCGGGATCACGGCGGCCTCGTCCCGCCGGTCGGCGAGGCAGTCGGCGACGAGCCCGGTCATGGTGGTGTCGGGGCCGATCTCGACGAAGGTGTCGACGCCGAGGCCGCGCAGGGCCGTCACGCCGTCGTGGAAGCGGACCGCTTCGCGCACCTGGGCCGACCAGCGGCCCGACGCGGCGAGTTCGGCGGCGTCGACGACCGCGCCGGTGCGGTTGGCCACCAGGGGGACCTTCGGCCGCGCGACGGCGAGTCCGGCCGCCGCCGCGTCGACCGCGGCGAGCGCGGGCTCCATGTGCGGGGAGTGGAAGGCGTGGCTGACCTTGAGCGCCTTGGTCCGTACGCCCTCCGCCCGCCAGAGCGCCGCGAGCCGGCGCACGGCGTCGGCGTCGCCGGACACCACGGTGGACCGGGGGCCGTTGACGGCGGCGACGGCCACCGCTCCCCCGGCGCGCGCCAGCGACTCCCGGACCTCGGCCTCGGAGGCCCGGATCGCGACCATCCCCCCGCCGCCGGGGGCGGCCTGCATGGCGCGGGCCCGGGCGACGACGAGCCGGGCGGCGCCGTCCAGGGTCAGGGCGCCGCCGACGTGGGCGGCCGTGAGCTCGCCGATCGAGTGGCCGAGGAGCGCGGCCGGGACGAGCCCGAAGGACTCCGCGAGCCGGGCGAGCGCCGTCTGCACGGCGAACAGCGCCGGCTGGGTGTACTCGGTCCGCTCCAGGAGCGCCGCCCGGGGGCTGCCGGGCGCGGCCAGGACCACGTCCCGCAGAGCGGGTCCCCCGTCCGGGCCCCGGGCCGCGTCGAGGGCGGCGCACACGGCGTCGAAGGCCTCGGCGTACACCGGGAACCGGTCGAGGAGTCCGGCGCCCATGCCGGGCCGCTGAGTGCCCTGGCCGCTGAACACGAAGGCGATCCGGGGCTCGGGGCCGGCGCTCGTGACGGGCGCGGAGGGGGCCGCGAGCGCGTCGAGCTCCCGGCCGAGTCCGGTCGCGTCGGCGCCCTGGACGGCGGCCCGGTACCGGAAGGGCGTACGGCGGGTGGCCAGGGTCCGCGCGACGGCGCCGAGATCGGTGTCCGGCCGGTCCCGCAGCAGCGCCCGCAGCCGCCCCGCCTGGGCCCGCACCGCCTCGGGCGACCGCCCGGACAGGGCCCAGACGACGTCCGTGCCGGGGGCGCCGGGGCCCGGGGCTCCCTCGCCCGGGTCCCCGGAGGCTTCGGCGGTGATGGGTTCCGGGTCCGGCGCGTACTCCTCCACGATGACGTGGGCGTTGGTGCCGCTGATGCCGAACGAGGAGACGCCCGCCCGGCGCGGGCGGTCCCCGGCGGCGGGCCAGGGGCGGGCCTCGCTGAGGACGGCCACGCGTCCGGAGGGCCAGTCGACGAACTCGGACCACTCGTCGGCGTGCAGGGTCGCCGGCAGGACGCCGTGCCGCAGGGCCTGGACCGTCTTGATCACGCCGGCCACGCCGGCCGCCGCCTGGGTGTGGCCGAGGTTCGACTTCACCGAGCCGATGTAGAGCGGGGCCGTACGGCCGGGGTCCTCGCCGTACGCGGCGATGAGGGCGGCCGCCTCGATCGGGTCGCCGAGGGCCGTCCCGGTGCCGTGCGCCTCGACCGCGTCGACGGCGGAGGCCGGGATCCCCGCCGCGCGCAGGGCCGCCTCGACGACCTTGCGCTGGGCGGGCCCGCTCGGCGCGGTGAGCCCGTTGCTCGCCCCGTCGGAGTTGACCGCCGAGCCGGGCAGCAGGGCCAGTACGGGATGCCCGTTGCGGCGCGCGTCGGAGAGCCGCTCCAGGACCAGGAGCCCCGCCCCCTCGCCGAAGCCCGTGCCGTCCGCCCCCTTGCCGAAGGCCTTGCAGCGGCCGTCGGCGGCGAGCCCGCCCTGCGCCGCGAAGTCGGTGAAGACCCGGGGCGTCGACATCACGGTCACCCCGCCCGCCAGCGCCAGGTCGCACTCGGCCCGGCGCAGCGACTCGGCGGCCAGGTGCAGGGCGACCAGGGACGACGAGCAGGCGGTGTCGACGGTCAGGGCGGGGCCCTCGAAGCCGAAGGTGTGCGCGAGCCGCCCCGAGACGATGCTGGCCGCGTTGCCCGTCATCAGATGGCCCTCGACGTCCGGGGGGACGGTGCCGGGCGGCGGCGCGTACTCCTGGTAGATCGCCCCGGCGAAGACGCCCGTACGGCTGCCGCGCAGGTCGCCCGGCAGGATCCCGGCCCGTTCGAGGGCCTCCCAGGACAGTTCGAGGAGCTGCCGGTGCTGCGGGTCCATCGCCAGGGCCTCCGTGGGGCCGATGCCGAAGAACCCGGGGTCGAAGCCGGCCGCGTCGTCGAGGAAGCCGCCGGCCCGCGCGTGCTCCAGGGCGGCCGGGTCCCAGCCGCGGTCCTCCGGCGGGCCCCCGACGGTGTCCGCGCCCCGCGCGACGACCTCCCAGAGGTCCTCGGGCGAGCGGACCCCGCCGGGATAGCGGCAGGCCATGGAGACCACGGCCACCGGCTCGCGGAACGCGGCGAGCCGC
The DNA here is from genome assembly GCF_044754545.1 of Streptomyces sp. NPDC093071. NCBI lineage: Bacteria > Bacillati > Actinomycetota > Actinomycetes > Kitasatosporales > Streptomycetaceae > Streptomyces > Streptomyces sp. NPDC093071. The sequence continues at coordinate 176,101 of NZ_JBIVPH010000001.1, forward strand.
GCCGCGTGCTCGGCCAGTTCCCTCTTGGTCCGGGCGAGTTCCTTCGTCATCCACTGGAGGTACTCGACCAGTGTCTTCTCGTCGGCCATGACTGCGGCCTCCTCTCGTCGGCGGGGTCAGGAACGGAACTCGGAGTCGATGAAGCGGAGCAGTTCCTCCGCCGTCGCCGGGGCGCCGGCCGCGTCCGGGTCCGCCGCCGGTGCGGGGGCCAGCCGGTCCAGGAGGTGGTCGGCGAGCGCCTCGGGCGTCGGGTGGTCGAAGACCAGGGTCGCCGGGAGCCGCAGGCCGGTGGCCCGGCCGAGCCGGTTGCGCAGCTCGACCGCGGTGAGCGAGTCGAAGCCGAGCTCCTTGAAGGTCCGGCCGTCGGCGCCGCCGTCCGCGCCGGGCGCGGAACCGAGGACGGTGGCGATGTGCCGGAACACGGTGTCGGCCACCAGCTCCCGGCGCCGTGCCGGCTCGGCCGCCGCGAGCCGCTCGGGCAGCCCGTCGCCGGCCGGCGCCTCCTCGGCGACGGCCGTGCCGGTCCTCGGGCGGACCAGCGAGCGCAGCGGCGGCGCGAGTTCCGTCTCCGCCGCGAGCCGGGCCGCGTCGAGCCGTACGGCGGCGAGCGCGGGTTCGCCCGCCTCCAGGGCCGCGTCCAGGAGGGCGAGGCCGTGCGCCGGGGACAGCGGCAGGAGGCCGCCGCGGTCCATCCTGGCCCGGTCGGCGCGGGACAGCGCGCCGGTCATGGCGCTGTCGGACCGCCACAGGCCCCATGCCACGGAGGTGGCCGGGAGGCCCGCCCGGGCCCTGGCCGTCGCCAGGGCGTCCAGGTGGACGTTGGCGGCGGCGTACGCGCCCTGGCCCGCGCTGCCGACGAGACCGGCCGCCGAGGAGAACAGGACGAACGCGGCGAGGTCGGCGTCCCGCGTGAGCCGGTCCAGGTGCCGGGCGCCGTCGGCCTTGGGCCGCAGCACCGCGTCGAGGCGGGCCGGGTCGAGGGTGCGCAGCGTCGCGTCGTCGAGGACGCCCGCGGCGTGCACGACCGCCGTCAGCGGGTGCGCGGCCGGGATGCCGGCGAGCAGGGCGGCGACCCGCGTCTCGTCGCCGACGTCCGCGGCGACGGAGGTCACCCGGGCGCCGAGGGCGGCGAGTTCGTCGTGGAGGGCGCGGTCCTCCTCCGTGTGCGCGCCGCGCCGGCCCACGAGGAGCAGGTGCCGCGCGCCGTGCCGGGCGGCGAGGTGGCGGGCGACGAGCCGGCCGACGCCGCCGTACGCGCCGGTGACCAGGGTGGTGCCGTCCGGGTCGAGGGGCCTCGGGACGCGCAGCGCCACCTTGCCGGTGTGCCGGGCGAGACTGAGGTGGCGCAGGGCCCGGGGGGCCTGGGCCACGTCCCACGCGGTGACCGGCAGCGGCGTGAGGACGCCGGTCCGCAGCAGCTCCACGAGGTCGGCGAGCATCTCCCCGATGCGGTCGGGGCCCGCCTCCATGAGGTCGAAGGAGCGGTAGCCGACGCCGTGTTCGGCCCGGACGCGGAAGGCGTCGCGCAGGTCGGTCTTGCCCATCTCGACGAACAGGCCGCCGGGAGCGAGCAGTTCGAGGGAGGCGTCCACGAACTCTCCCGCGAGGGAGTTGAGGACGATGTCGACGCCGCGCCCGCCGGTGGCGGCGCGGACGGCGGGGACGAAGGACAGGTCGCGGGAGTTGCCGATGCGGTCGGCGGGCAGTCCGGCGGCCTCGGCGGCGGGGTGCTTGGCGGGGCTCGCGGTGCCGAAGACGTGCAGGCCCCAGTGGCGGGCGAGCTGGATCGCGGCGCCGCCGACGCCTCCGGCCGCGGAGTGGACGAGCAGCCACTGCCCGGGTTTCGCGTCGGCCAGGTCGCTCAGGGCGTAGTACGCGGTGAGGAAGACGGCGGGCACGGTGGCGGCCCGCGCGAAGTCGATCCCCTCGGGGATCGGGGCGAGCAGCCGGTGGTCGGTGACGGCGACCGGGCCGATCCCGCCGGACACCAGGCCCATGACCCGGTCGCCGGGGGCGAGTCCGGCGACGGCGGCGCCCGTTTCGAGGACCACGCCGGCCGCCTCGGTGCCGAGTTCGGCCTCGCCCGGGTACATGCCGAGGGCGAGCATGGCGTCGCGGAAGTTCAGTCCGGCGGCGCGGACGGCGATCCGCACCTCGTGGTGGCCGAGGGGCCGTGCGGGCACCGGGCGGCGCACCAGGTCGTCGGCGGAGCCGCTGCCGCCGGTGGCGAGGCGCCAGTTCCCGTCCGGGTCGGCGGCCGGGGCGAGCGCCGGCCGGTGCGGGCGGAGCCGGGGCACCAGGAGTTCCGTGCCGCGCAGCGCGAACTGGTTCTCGTCGCCGGCCAGGACCCTCGGCGGCACGTCCGGGCCGGGGCGGTCCGCGTCGATCAGGACGACCCGGCCGGGTTCCTCGGTCTGCACGCTGCGGACCAGGCCCCAGACGGCGCCGCCGACCGGGCCCGCGACGCCCTCGCCGGGCACGGCCTCGACGGCGTGCCGGGTCCGTACGACGAGGCGGACGGGGTCCAGGCGGGGTGTGGCGAGTCCGGTCCGCAGGGTGCCGACGAGTCCCTCCAGGGTGTCGCGCAGGGTCTCCGGGCGGTCGTCGCCGGGGTCGGGGACGGGCAGGACGAGGGCCCCGGGCGGCGGGGCGCCCGCGTCGAGCGCCGCCAGGACGGCGGTGAGGTCGGGGTGCTCCGGCGAGCCGAGCTCCCACACCGCCGGTCCGGCGGCGGGCTCGTCCGTGCCGGGTGCCGTCTCCCAGCCGAGGGCGTACAGGGAGTCCGCCCCGACGGGCTCGGCGACCCGGAAGGCCACGGCGTCGAGGTCCGCCACGGGGGTGCCGTCGGTGCCGGTCAGCGTCACGGACACGGTGTCGCCCGCGCCGCGGCGCAAGTGCGCGCGCACCGGGTCCGGCACGTCGCCGTACCGCCGCAGGCCGCGCCAGCTGAAGGGGAGCCGGACGGTCCCGTCGTCGGGGAAGAGCCCGGCGACGCCCGCGACGTGCAGGGCGGAGTCGAGCAGCGTGGGCGCGATCCGGAACCCCGTCGCCGGGCCGGTCGTGGACAGCTCGGCGTACGCCTCGCCGTCCGACCGCCACGCGGCACGGACGCCGCGGAAGGCGGGGCCGTACTGGTAGCCCTTGAGCGCCAGGTCGTCGTACAGGGCCTCGACGTCGACCGGTTCGGCGCCGGCCGGCGGCCAGGGGGCGGGGTGTTCCCCGAAGGGGGTCCCGGGGTGCTTCCCGGCGGGGGCGAGGCTCCCGGTCGCGTGGGCGGTCCACGGCGCGCCGAGCGGATCGGCGTCGGCACCGGCCCCGTCGGTCCGGGGGTCGGCGGGCCGGGCGTGCACGGTCAGGGGCCGTACGCCGTCCCGCTCCGGGGGTCCGACGGCCACCTGGATCTCGACCGCGCCGCCGTCGGGCGCGTCCGGCGCGAGCACCAGCGGCTCCCGCAGGACCAGTTCCTCCAGCTGTCCGGCGTCCGTCAGGCCGCCCGCGTACAGGGCGAGTTCGGCGAGGACGGCGCCGGGCACGAGGACCGTGCCGTTCACCGCGTGGTCGTCGAGCCACGGCTGCTCGTGCGGGGAGAGCCGGCCGAGGAGCAGCAGTCCGTCGCTCCCGGCGGTGCGGACCGCTCCGGTGAGCAGCGGGTGGCCGGCCGGGCGGAGGCCGGCGGGCGCCGGTCCGGTCGCGGGCGCGGGGACGGCCGGGTCGAGCCAGTGCCTCCGCCGGTCGAAGGCGTACGTGGGCAGGGGCGGAAGGCCCGGCGTCCGGGCCCCGGTGTGGGCGGTCCAATCGACGGGCACGCCCTGGACCCAGGCCTCCGCGACGGAGCGCAGCACCCGGTCGAGGCCGCCCTCGTCCCGGCGGAGCGTGCCGAGGACGGCGGTGGCGTCGCCGCCGGGCGCGGCGTCGAGGACGTCCTGGACGCCGACGCCGAGCACCGGGTGCGGGCTGATCTCGACGAACACCTCGTGGCCCGCCGCCAGGGCGGCTTCCACGGCCGTCCGCAGCCGCACGGTCTCGCGCAGGTTCCGGTACCAGTAGGCGGGCCGGCCGAACTCGGGGTCGCCGGGCGCGACGGGCTCGCCGGTCACGGTCGAGAAGATCCCGGCCGTGAAGGCGTCGCGGGGCTCTACCTCCGGGAGCACGGCGAGGAGGTCCGCCTCCAGGGACTCCACCTGGGCGGAGTGGGAGGCGTAGTCGACGTCGATGAGCCGCACGCGGACACCCTGCTCGTCGAAGGCGCGGCGGACCCGTTCGACCTGCTCCGGTTCGCCCGCGACGACGGTGGAGCGGGGTCCGTTGACGGCGGCGACGCCCGCCGTCGCGCCCGTCGCGTCGAGCACCTTCCGGACCTCGGTCTCGTCGGCGGCCACCGACAGCATCGCGCCGCCGCCCGCGAGGGCGCGCAGGGTCCTGCTGCGCAGGGCGGCGACGGCGGCCGCGTCGGCGAGGGACAGCGCCCCGGCCGTGGGGGCCGCGGCGATCTCGCCCTGCGAGTGTCCGATGACGGCCGCCGGGCGCACCCCGAACGACTCCCACAGCGCGGTGAGTCCGGTCATGGTCGCCCAGAGGACCGGCTGGACGACGTCCACCCGGGACAGGTCGGCGTCGCCGCGCAGCGCGTCGAGGAGGGACCAGCCGGTGAGCGGGTCGAGGACGGCCGCGGCCTCGGCGATCCGCTCGGCGAACGCGGGCGAGCGGTCGAGGAGTTCGCGGGCCATGCCGGGCCACTGGGCGCCCTGGCCCGGGTAGAGGAAGACCGGGGCGCGGTCGGCGGGGGCGTGGCCGGTGACGGAGTGCGGGGACGGGGTGTCGTCCGCGACGGCGGCCAGTCCCGCGAGGGCCTCGGCGCGGTCTCCGGCGACGACGACCGCGCGGTGCGCGAACACGCCCCGGGCTCCGGCGAGTTCGGCGGCGACGGCGCGCAGCGCGGTGTCCGGGCGGGCCTCCAGGTGGGCCAGCAGGCGCCGGGCCTCGCCCCTCAGGGCGCCCGCCGACTTCGCGGACAGGACCAGGGTGTACGGGGCGCCGCCGCCCGGCTCGTGGCCGGGTCCGCTCTCCGGGCGGTCCGGTGCGGGAGCCTCCTCGATGACGACGTGCGCGTTGGTGCCGCTCATCCCGAACGCCGAGACGCCGAAGCGGCGCGGCCGTTCGCCCGCGGGCCAGGGGGTGTTCTCGGTGAGCAGGGCCAGTCCGCCGCGCTCCCAGTCGACGTGCCGGGTCGGCGCGTCGACGTGGAGGGTGCGCGGCAGCGTCTCGTGGCGCAGCGCCTGGACCATCTTGATGATCCCGCCGACGCCCGCCGCGGCCTGGGTGTGCCCGATGTTCGACTTGAGCGAGCCGAGCCGGAGCGGGGGCCGGCCGTCCCGGCCCGCGCCGTACGCGTCGAGGAGCGCCTGCGCCTCGACCGGGTCGCCGAGGGTGGTGCCGGTGCCGTGGGCCTCGACGGCGTCGACGTCCGAGGGGGCGAGCCCGGCGTTGCGCAGCGCCTCCTCGATGACCCGCTGCTGGGAGGGGCCGTGGGGGGCGGTGAGGCCGTTGCTGGCGCCGTCCTGGTTGGTGGCGGAGCCCCGGAGCACGGCCAGGACGGGGTGGCCGTTGCGCCGCGCGTCCGACAGCCGCTCCACGAGGAGCAGTCCGACGCCCTCGCTGAAGCCGGTGCCGTCGGCGGCGTCCGCGAAGGCGCGGCAGCGGCCGTCCGGGGAGAGGCCGCGCTGCCGGCTGAACTCGACGAACGTGGCGGGCGTCGCCATCAGCGTCGCGCCGCCGACGAGCGCGAGGTCGCACTCCCCCGAGCGCAGTCCCTGCGCCGCCAGGTGGAGGGCGACGAGCGAGGAGGAGCAGGCGGTGTCGACGGTGACGGCCGGGCCCTCCAGGCCGTACGTGTACGAGATCCGGCCGGAGGCGACGCTGCCGGCGCTGCCGGTGCCGAGGTAGCCGCCGTGCTCGCGCGGGTCGGCCTGGGCCCGGCCGCCGTACTCGGTGTAGATCAGGCCCACGTACACGCCGGTGCGCGAGCCGCGCAGGCCGGCCGGGTCGATGCCGGCGCGCTGGAACGCCTCCCAGGAGGTCTCCAGGAGGAGGCGCTGCTGGGGGTCGGCGGCCCGGGCCTCGCGCGGGGACATCTCGAAGAAGTCGGCGTCGAAGTCGGCGGCGTCGTGGAGGAAGCCGCCGCGCCGGACGTAGGAGGTGCCGGGGTGGTCGGGGTCGTCGTGGAAGAGGCGGTCCAGGTCCCAGCCCCGGTCCCCGGGGAAGTCCCCGATGGCGTCGCCGCCGCGCTCCAGGAGCTCCCAGAGCTTTTCGGGGCTGTCGGCGCCGCCCGGATAGCGGCAGCTCATGGAGACGATGGCGATCGGGTCGTCGTCGGTCCGCGCGGCGGCACCGGTCGGGTTCCGCTCCCGGTCGGCCGGGGCCGTTCCGGCGGCCAGGTAGGCGGCGACGGCGCGGGGTGTGGGGTGGTCGAACACGAGGGTGGCGGGAAGCCGGCGTCCGACGACCCTGCCGAGGTGGTCGCGGAGCTGCACGGCCGTCATCGAGTCGATGCCGAGGTCGCGGAACGGCCGGTCGGGGCGGACGTCCCGGGGCGAGTCGTAGCCGAGGACGCCCGCGACCGCCCTGGAGACCGCGGCGAGCAGGTCCGCCGGGTCGGCCGGCCGGTCGGCGGCCGGTCCTGCGGGGTCGACGACGCCCAGGCGGCGGCCCGGCGCGGGGGCGGCGGGCGGGGCCTCGGGCAGGGGGCCGTCCAGGGTACGCAGCCGTATGCCCCCGACGGTGAGGACGAGGCGTCCGTCGGCGTCGACGGCGGTGGCCGCGAGTTCCTCGGGGCCGCGCCGGGTGACGGCGATCCGGGCCACGGGGGTGCCGGGGGCGTGCACGTGGACGTCGGTCCAGGCGAAGGGGACGGTGACGGCGGCGGCGGTGTCCGTGTCGGCGCCGCCGGTCGTGTCGCCGTTCGTGCCGCCGGCCGCATCGCCGGTCGTATCGCCGGTGGTGAGTCCGGCCAGGAAGGACGCCTGGAGCGCGGCGTCGAGGACGGTCGGGTGGATCGCGTACCCCGGCCCCGGGGTGCCGGGGACGACGTCGGCGACGGCGGTGGCGCCGTTCGTGCGGACCGCGCGCACCGCGCGGAGGGCGGGCTCGTAGTGCACGCCCCGTTCGGCGAGGGCCGCGTAGCCGGCGGCCGCGTCGACGGGCTCGCCGCCCTCCGGGAACGCGGCGGCGCCCTCCCCTTCCGTCCCGTCCGTACGCGCGGTGAGCACTCCGGTGGCGTGCAGCAGCCACGGCGCGTCCGGGGCCTCGTCGTCGCGCCGCGCGTGCACGGTGACCGCCGCGTCGCCGTCGTCCTGGGCGTGGACGGAGACCTGGAGCCGTACGGGCGCGTCCTCGGGGACGTCGACGGGGGCGAGCAGGGTCAGCTCGCGCACCCGGGGCAGGCCGACGCGCTCCCCCGCCGCGAGGGCGAGTTCGGTCAGCGCGCCGGAGACGAGCAGCGTGCGGTCCCCGAGGCGGTGTCCGCGCGTCCAGTTCCGTTCCGCGCCGGTCGCGGGGACGGCGCCGGTGAACAGCACGCCCGTGCCGTCGGCGCGTTCGACGGCGGGGCCGAGCAGCGGGTGGCCGCCGGGGTCGGCCGGGGCGGGCGCGTCCCCGCCGGTGCGGGTGTCGAGCCAGTAGCGGCGCTCCTGGAAGGCGTACGTGGGCAGCGGGACCGTCCGGCCGCCGGTGGCCGGACGGCGGATCTCCGCGCCGGCGACGTACAGCTCGGCGGCGGCGGTGAGCAGCTGGTCGAGGCTTCCGTTGTCGCGGCGGAGCGTCCCGGAGACGTGGACGGGCGCCTCCTCGTCCGGGCGGGTGTCCTCGGCCGTGTCGGTGAGGGCGGCGACGAGTACGGGGTGGGCGCTGACCTCCAGGAAGTGGCGGTGGCCCGCGTCGATCAGCGCGCGCACGGTGGCGTCGAGGAGGACCGGCTCGCGGAGGTTGGCGTACCAGTAGGCGGCGTCGAGCCGGGTGGTGTCGCCCGCCCCCGGCTCGGCCGTCACCGTGGAGTGGAAGGGGACGGTGGAGGCGCGCGGGCGCAGTCCGGCGAACTCGGCCAGGAGGGCGTCCCGCAGCGGTTCGACGGCGTGGGAGTGGGAGGCGTAGTCGACCGGGATCGGGCGGGCCCGCAGGCCGTCGTCGCGGGCGGCGGCGACGAACGCCGCGACGGCGTCGGCGTCCCCGGACACGACGGTGGAGCGGGGTCCGTTGACGGCCGCGACGCCGAGGTCCGTACGGTCGCCGACGCGGCGCCGCACGTCGTCGGCCGGCAGTTCGACGGAGGCCATGGCGCCGGTGCCCGCGAGGGCGAGGAGGGCCTTGCTGCGCCGGGCCACGAGCGCGGCGGCCTCGTCGAGGGAGAGGGCTCCGGCGACGTACGCGGCGGCGATCTCGCCCTGCGAGTGGCCGACGACGGCGGCGGGTTCGACGCCGAGCGCGCGCCAGGCGGCGGCCAGCGACACCATGACCGCGAAGAGGGCCGGCTGGACGACGTCGACGCGGGCGAGTTCGGGGGCGTCGTCCCGGGACACGACGTCGAGCAGGTCCCAGTCGGTGTGCGGTGCGAGGGCCTCGGCGCAGCGGGTCAGCTCGGCGCGGAACGGCTCGGAGGAGGCGAGGAGGTCGCGGGCCATGCCGGCCCACTGGGAGCCCTGGCCGGGGAACACGAAGACGGGGCGGGCGCCGGGGCGGGCCTCGCCGCGCGCGGTGCGGCGGGAGGGCACGCCGTCCGCGAGGGCCGCGAGTTCGCGGGCGAAGTCGTCCGGGGTGCGGCCGACGGCCACGGCGCGGTGCGGCAGGGCGGCGCGTCCGGAGCGCAGGGTGTGGGCGACGTCGGCCGGGGCGAGCCCGGGGTGGGCGTCGAGGTGGGCGCGCAGCCGGGCGATCTGGTCGTCCAGCGCCCGCTCGGTGTGGCCGGACAGCTCCCAGGCGACGGGCGGGGGCGCGTCCGCCGGACCGGGGGCCCCGGGCTCGGGCTCGGACGCGGGTTCCGGGGGTGCCTCGATGACGACGTGCGCGTTGGTGCCGCTGATCCCGAAGGAGGACACGGCGGCGCGGCGCGGCCGTCCCTTCTCGGGCCAGGGGCGCTCCTCGGTGAGCAGGGCGACGCCGCTGTCGGCCCAGGCGACGTGCGGGGACGGCGCGTCGATGTGGAGGCTGGCCGGCAGCACGCCGTGCCGCATCGCCTCGGTCATCTTGATGACGCCCCCGATGCCGGCGGCGGCCTGGGTGTGTCCGATGTTGGACTTCAGCGAGCCCAGCCACAGCGGATCGTCCGCCGCGCGCTCGCCGCCGTACACGGCGATCAGCGCGGCGGCCTCGATCGGGTCGCCGAGGCCCGTGCCGGTGCCGTGGCCCTCGACGGCGTCCACGTCGGCCGCGTCGAGTCCCGCGTCGTCGAGCGCGGCCCGGACGACCCGCTGCTGCGCGGAGCCGTTCGGGGCGGAGAGCTGGGTGCTGGCGCCGTCGGAGTTGACGGCGCTGCCGCGCAGCACGGCGACGACGGGGTGGCCCGCGGCGAGCGCGTCGGAGAGCCGTTCGACCAGGACGAGTCCGGCGCCCTCGGCCCAGCCGGTGCCGTCGGCGCCGGCCGCGTACGCCTTGCAGCGGCCGTCCGGGGACAGTCCGCGCTGCCGGCTGAACTCCACGAAGGTCGCCGGGGTGGCCATCACCGTCGCCCCGCCGGCCAGGGCCATCCGGCAGTCGCCCCGGCGCACCGCCTGGGCGGCGTAGTGCAGGGCGACGAGCGAGGAGGAGCAGGCGGTGTCGACGGTGACGGCGGGGCCTTCGAGCCCGAAGGTGTACGCGACCCGGCCGGACGCGACGCTGCCGGCGCTGCCGGTGCCGATGAACCCCTCGAAGCCCTCGGGGGCGCGGGCGTGGCGGGAGCCGTAGTCGCCGTACATGACGCCGGCGAAGACCCCGACGGACTGCCCGGACAGGGAGCGCGGGTCGATGCCCGCGCGTTCGAAGGCCTCCCAGGCGGTCTGGAGCAGCAGTCGCTGCTGCGGGTCGACGGTGAGGGCGTGGCGGGGGCTGATGCCGAACAGTTCGGCGTCGAAGTCCGCGGCGTCGTGGAGGAAGCCGCCCTGGTCGGCGTAGGTGGTGCCCTCCTTGGCCGGGTCGGGGTCGACGAGCCGGTCGAGCGGCCAGCCCCGGTCGCGCGGGAAGGGGCCGATCGCGTCGGTCCGCGACGCGACCAGCCGCCAGAGGTCCTCGGGCGACCGGACGCCTCCGGGATAGCGGCAGGCCATGCCGACGATCGCCAGGGGTTCGCCGGCGGCCTGCTCGACCTCGTCGAGCCGCGCGCGGGTGCGCAGCAGGTCGGCGGTGGTCCGCCTGAGGTAGTCGCGGAGCTTGTCTTCGTTCGCCATCGATAAACCGCTCTCCGAAGCTCGGTCGGTGCTCAGTCGTTCAGTTCTCGGTGCAGCAGTCAGTCGTTCAGTTCTCGGTCCAGCAGCCCGAAGAGCTCATCATCGGAAGCTGAATCCATTCCAAAGGCGGTCGCGGGGTCGGCGTCGTCCGGGCCGGTGAGGCGCCCCAGGGCGGACTTGAGGGCCCGGACGAGGCCGGCGCGCCGGTCGTCCTCGGTGCCGAGGCCGGACGCAGCGGCCACCCAGCCGCCCAGCGCGTCCGCGTCGAACACCGTCCGTTCCCCGGCGGCGAGTTCCAGCAGGTGGGCGGTGAGGTCCCGGACGGTGGGGTGGTCGAAGAGGACGGTGGCCGGGAGCCGTGTGCCGGCCTCCGCGCCGAGCCGGTTGCGCAGCTCGATCGCGGTCAGGGAGTCGAGCCCCAGGTCGAACAGGCCCCGGTCGTCGGGGACGTGGACGCTCCCGGGCAGGCCGAGCACCTCGGTGACGCACGCCCTGACGACGCCGAGGACGAGGACGCGGGCGGCCTCGGGCGCGAGGTCCGCGACCCGCTCGGCGAGCGGGACGACCGCCGGACCGCGCTCGGCCGCCGTGGCGCGCCGGGCGGGGACGAGGCCGGCGAGCAGCGGGGGCGGGCCTCCGGGCCGGCGCGCCAGGGCCGCCGTGTCGAACCGCGCCGGGACGAGCAGGGCGGGCGCCTTGTCCCCGAGGGCGAGCGCGGCGTCGAGCAGGTCGAGGCCTTCGGCGGTCGACAGGGGGCGGATGCCGAGGCGGTCGATCCTGGCCCGGGCTGCGGTGTCGAGCGAGCCCGCCATCCCGGACGTGTCGTCGGTCTCCCACAGGCCCCAGGCCAGCGAGGTGCCGGGGAGCCCGGCCGAGGTCCGGCGCTGGGCGAGGGCGTCCAGGTGGGCGTTGGCGGCGGCGTAGCCGGCCTGGCCCGCGTTGCCGAGGACGCCGGCGACGGAGGAGAAGAGCACGAACGCGGCGAGGGGCAGTCCTTCGGTGGCGCGGTGGAGGTGCGCGGCCGCGTCGGCCTTGGGCCGCAGGACGCGGTCGAGGCGCTCGTCGGTCAGGTTGGCGAGGACGGCGTCGTCGAGCGTGCCCGCCGCGTGGAACACCCCGGTGAGCGGACGGGCGGGGTCGACGCCCGCGACCAGCCGGTCGACCGCCGCCGCGTCCGCGAGGTCGCACGCCTCGGCGCGGACCTCGACGGGCCCGTCCCCGGCGGTGCGCAGTTCCTCGGCGAGGGCGCGCAGGACGGGGTCGGCCTCGCCGCGCCGGCTCGCCAGGAGCAGGCCGCGGACGCCGTGCCGGGCGACGAGGTGGCGGGCGACGGCCGAGCCGAGGGCGCCGCCCGCCCCGGTGACGAGCACGGTGCCGTCGCCGAACGCGGGCGCGGTGCCCGCGGGCTGGGCGACGGGGGCGAGCCGGGGCCGGTGGGCGGTGCCGCGCCGGAGGGCCGTCTGGTCGGCCCCGGCGGCGATCGCGCGGGGCAGCGCGGCGGTCGAGTCGGCGTGGCCGTCGGTGTCGACGAGGGCGATCCGGCCGGGGTGTTCGTGCTGGGCCGAGCGGACGAGTCCCCAGAGCGACGCCTCGGTGAGCCCGGTGACGGCGTCGGCCGGGTCGGCCGCGACGGCGTCCCGGGTGAGGACGACCAGACGGGTGTGCTCGGGCAGGGCGAGGATCAGCTCGCGCACCGCGCTCAGGTTGGCGCGCACGTCGTCGTGCGCGGCGACGGCGACGACGGTGTCCTCGGTGCCGTCGGGCGCGGCCACCACCGGGAACGGCAGTCCTCCGGCGGCGGCCGGGTCGCCCAGGGCGAGGGCGACCGCGCGGTCCGCCGGTCCTGCGGGGTCGAGCGGGACCGGCCGCCAGACGACCTCGTGCAGCGGGGTGCCGCCTTCCCGCCGACGGGCGCCCAGGGCGGCGACCGGGACCGGGCGGAGCCGGACCTCGTCGACGCCGAGGACGGGCCGGCCCAGGTCGTCGGTGACGTCCAGGGCGAAGGCCGCCCCGCCGAGGCGGCGGATCCGGGCGCGCAGCGGCCCGGACGGCTCGGCGTACGCGCGGATCCCGTGCCAGCTGTACGGCACGTTCACGGCGTCGCCGTCGTCGCCGCCGGTCCCGTCGGCGCGGCGCAGTTCGTCCGCGATCCACGGGTGCAGGGCGGCGTCGAGCAGGCCCGCGGCGAGGGGGTCGCCGGTGTCCACGTCCGCGTAGAGGGCGTCGCCGTCGGACCACAGGGCGCGCAGCCCCCGGAAGGCGGGCCCGTAGTCGTAGCCGCGCGCGGCGAACTCCTCGTACACGTCCCCGAGTTCGACGGGTCGCGCACCGCGCGGCCGGTAGCCGGTCCAGGCGTCCGGGGCGGTCCCCCCGGCGTCTCCCGTGCCGAGGAGGGCCTCCGCGTGGAGGGTCCAGGGCGCGTCGCCGGTCCTGGCGTGGACGCGGACGGCGTCCTCGGCCACGGTGACGCGCAGCCGGGTCTCGGCGTCGGGGCCGATGACGAGCGGGGCGTGCAGGGTGAGTTCGGCGAGGCCGTCCGCGTCGTGCCGCCGCGCGAGCCCGGTCAGCAGGTCGACGAGGGCGGCGGCGGGCAGCAGCGGCGCGCCGCGCAGGGCGTGGTCCGCGAGCCACGGCTGCCTGCGGTGCGACAGGACGCCGGTGTACGCGGTCCGGCCGCCGTCGGGGTCGGTGAGCGCGGCGGACAGCAGCGGGTGGCCGGGGTCGTCCGCGCCGATGCCCGTCGCGGTGCCGTCGCCGCCGGCCGGGGGCAGCAGCCACAGGCGTTCCCGGGCGAAGGGGTACGTCGGGAGCGGGACGGTCACGGCGCCGGGGCCGAGCAGGGCGTGCCAGTCCCAGGCGACGCCGGCCACGTGGGCGGCGGCCACGAAGGTCCAGAGCGCCGCGAGGTCGTCCTTCCGGCGGTCCAGGGACGGCACGGCCACGGCGGGGCCGAGGTCGGACTGTCCGGCCATCGCGGTGAGGGCGGCGTCCGGCCCGAGCTCCAGGAAGCGGGTGGCGCCGAGGGCGCGCAGCCGGTCGAGGGCCTCGGCGAAGCGGACGGTGCCGCGTACCTGGTCGGCCCAGTGCGCCGGGGAGCCGAGGACGTCGGCCCCGGCCTCGCGGGCGGTGAGCGTGGAGACCACGGTGGCGTCGGGTTCCGTGGCGGCCAGGGCGGCCAGCCGGTCCCGGAGGGCGTCGAGCACCGGTTCCATCCGGGCGGAGTGGAAGGCGTGGCTGACCGTCAGCCGCTTGGTGCGGTGGCCGCGTCCGGCGAGCAGTCCGGTGAGCGCGGTGACGGGTTCGGCGTCGCCGGAGAGGACGACGGAGCCGGGCGCGTTGACGGCGGCGAGGTCCACCCGCAGGCCGGTCTCCGCCATGGCGGCCTCGACCGTGGCGGGGTCGGCCTGGACCGCGGTCATCAGGCCGCCCTCGGGCAGTTCGCCCATGAGCCGGCCCCGGTGGACGACCAGGTGGGCGGCGGCGTCGAGGCTCAGCGCCCCGGCGGCGTGGGCCGCCGCGATCTCGCCGACGGAGTGGCCGGCGACGAGCGGCGCGGCCAGGCCCCAGGAGGCGAGCAGCCGGTACAGGGCGACTTCGACCACGAACAGGGCGGGCTGGGTGTTCTCCGTACGGTCCAGATCCAGGTCCGGGTCCAGGTCCGGGGCCGGGGCCGGGGCCGAGTCCGGGGCGGGTGCGGAGTCGGATCCCGTGGTGTCGAAGTCGGCGGAGTCGGAGCCGGTTGGATCGAAGTCGGCGGAGTCGGAACCGGCAGTGTCGGAGTCGGCGGCGTCGGGCCCCGTGACGAGGGCGGCGACGTCGGGGCCGCCCGCGCGGCGCACCGCCTCGGCGGCCTCGTCGAAGGCCCGCGCGTAGGCGGGGAACGCCGCGTGGAGCGCGGTGCCCATGCCGACCCGCTGGCTGCCCTGGCCGGTGAAGAGCAGGGCGGTCTCGCCCCGCACCGGGGTCCCGGTGACGACGAGCGGGAAGCCCGCGGGCTCCGGCTTCGTGCCCGCCGTGAGGTGGTCGAGTCCGGCGAGGAGTTCGGGCAGGTCGCGGCCGAGGACGACGGCCCGGTGCTCGAAGGCGGTCCGGGTGGTCGCCAGGGAGAGCGCCACGTCGGCGGGGCGCGGGGCCGGCCCGTCCAGGACGCGCCGGCGCAGCCGTACGGCCTGTTCCCGCAGCCCCTCCTCGGTGCGGGCGCTGAGCACCCAGGGCACGACGCGCGGGGCGGCGCCGTCCGCCGGGGTGTCGGCGGCGGGCGGCGGGGTTTCGGCGGGCGGCGGGGCGGGGTCCTCTCCCTGCTCCAGGATCACGTGGGCGTTGGTGCCGCCGATGCCGAACGAGGAGACGGCGGCGCGGCGCGGTCCGTCGCCCCCGGGCCACGGGGTGGAGCGGGTGGGGACCCGTACCTCGCCCTCGGTCCAGTCGACGTGCTCGTTCAGCCGTTCCAGGTGGAGCGTGCCGGGGACCTGGCCGTGCCGCATGGCGAGGACCGACTTGATGATCCCGGCGACGCCGGCCGCGGCCTGCGTGTGGCCGAGGTTGGACTTCACCGAGCCCATCAGGAGCGGCCCGTTCCCGGCGCGGTCGCGGCCGTAGGTGCGCAGGACGGCGCCCGCTTCCACGGGGTCGCCGAGCCGGGTGCCGGTGCCGTGCGCCTCCAGGACGTGGACGTCGCCGGGGCCGAGTCCGGCGGAGGCCAGGGCGCTGCGGATGACGCGCTCCTGGGCGGGGCCGTTGGGGGCGGTGAGGCCGTTGCTGGCGCCGTCCTGGTTGACGGCGGAGCCGCGCAGGACGGCGTGGACGCGGTGGCCGGCGCGGCGGGCGTCCGAGAGGCGTTCCAGGACGAGGAGGCCGGCGCCCTCGGCCCAGGCGGTGCCGTCGGCCTCGGCCGAGAAGGGCTTGCAGCGGCCGTCGGGGGCGAGTCCGCGCTGACGGCTGAACTCGACGAAGGTGGCGGGGCTGGCCATCACGGTCGCGCCGCCCGCGAGGGCGAGCGAGCACTCGCCGAGCCGCAGGGCCTGGGCGGCCTGGTGGACGGCGACGAGCGAGGAGGAGCAGGCCGTGTCGACGGTCACCGCGGGCCCCTGGAGGCCCAGGGTGTACGAGACGCGGCCGGAGGCGACGCTGCCCGCGCTACCGCTGACGAGGTAGCCCTCCAGGTCGGCGGCGGCGCCCCGGTGCTGGTGGACCCGGGCGCCGTAGTCCGCGTACATGACGCCGACGAACACGCCGCTGTCGGTGCCGCGCAGGCTCGCGGGGTCGATGCCCGCGTCCTCGGCCGCCTCCCAGGCGGTCTGGAGCAGCAGGCGCTGCTGCGGGTCGACGGCCAGGGCCTCGCGGTGGCTGATGCCGAAGAACGCGGGGTCGAACTCGGCGGCGTCGTGCAGGAAGCCGCCGTGCCGGGTGGAGGATGTGCCGGGGTGGTCGGGGTCGGGGTCGAAGAGGTCCGGGTCCCAGCCCCGGTCGTCCGGGAACTCGGTGATGGCGTCGGTGCCGGAGGCGAGCAGCTCCCACAGTTCGGCGGGGGTGCGGACGCCGCCGGGGAAGCGGCAGGCCATGCCGACGATCGCGATGGGGTCGTCGTCCGGGACGGCGGCGGGCACCGGTTCCGGGTCGGCGCCCGGGGCGTCCGGGGCGTCGGCCGGTTCCGTCAGGAGGGCGGTGGCGTGGCCGATCAGGGCGGTCGGCGTGGGGTGGTCGAAGACGACGGTGCCGGGCAGCCGGACGCCGAGGCCGGTGGTGAGCCGGTTGCGCAGTTCGACGGCGGTGAGGGAGTCGAAGCCGAGGTCGGTGAAGGGGCGGTCGGGGTCGAGGACGGTGTCCGGCGCGTGTCCGAGCACCTCGGCGACGGCGTCGAGCACGATCCGGGCCACGTCGGCTCCGGCGGCCCGCGTGCCGGTGTCGGCGTCGGCGTCCCGGGCCTGCGGCCGGGAGGCGGCGGGGAGCGGGCGCGGTCCGGTCGCGCGGGCGTCGAGCGCGGCGGCCGTCACCACGGGCAGGTCCGCGCGCAGGGCGCGGTCGAGCAGCGCGAGCGCGTCGGGGACGGGCAGGGGCCTGATCCCGGCGCGTGCCAGGCGGGTGACGTCCCGTGCGCCGAGGTCCCCGGCGAGGCCGCCGTCGGCGTCCCACAGGCCCCAGTGGACGGTGAGCGCCGTCCGGCCGGCGCGCCGCCGTCCGTGCGCGACGGCGTCGAGCGCGGCGTTGGCGGCGCCGTAGCCGCTCTGCCCCGCGGTGCCGAGGACTCCGGCGACCGATCCGAAGAGCACGAAGGCGTCGAGTCCCGCGTCGCCGGTCAGTGCGTCGAGGTGGCGCGCGGCGAGCGCCTTCGGTGCGAACACGCGCCGCAGCGCCTCGGGGGTGAGCCGTTCCGCGACGGCGTCCTCGGCGATCCCGGCGGTGTGCACGACGGCGGCCAGGGGGACATCGAGTCCGGCGAGCAGGGCCGCGAGCGCGTCGCGGTCGGCGGTGTCGCAGGCCCGGACCTCGGCCCGCGCGCCGAGCGCGGCCAGTTCGGCGACGGCCGCGTCCGCGTCCGGGTGCTCCGGGCCGCGCCGGGAGACGAGGAGCAGGGTGCGGGCTCCGTAGCGGGTGACCAGGTGGCGGGCGGTGGCCCGGCCGAGCGCCCCGGTGCCTCCCGTGACGAGGACGGTGCCGCCGGCGGCGGTGCGCGGCCAGGGGGCCGGTGCGGCGTCCGGGGCGTCGGGCACGGCCGTCAGACGGGGGGCGTACGGGACGCCGTCGCGGACGGCGGCCTGCGGCAGCCGGGCCGCGAGCGCGGCGAGCAGGGCGTCGTCGTGGCTGCCGTCGGTGTCGACCAGGGCGAACCGGCCGGGGTGTTCGGCCTGGGCGGCGCGGACGAGCCCCCACACGGCGGCCGTCCCGGCACCGGCAGGTTCGCCTTCGGTGACGGCGAGGCCCCGGGTGAGGACGACCAGCGGGCCCCCGGCGTCCGTGGCGAGCCGCTCGGCGACGGCGGTCCGTACCGCGTCGGCGGCCGTGAGCGGATCGTCGTCGTCCGCCGGAGCGGCGATGGTGAGCACGTCGGGGGTGCCGGACGGGACGGGAAGCGGTGCGGCCGGTTCCCACGCCGTCCGGTACAGGTCGGAGCCGGTGGGCAGCGGGCGCAGCGTCAGGCGTTCCACGGTGAGGACGGGCCGGCCGTCCGGGGTGGTCAGGTCGAGCCGGTGGGCGCCGGGTCCCACGGGCGCCAGGCGGGCCGACACGCGGGAGGCGCCGCGCTCGTGCAGCCGGACGCCGTCGAGGGCGTACGGGACGAGCCGGGGCCCGTCGGGCGCGTGCAGCGGCAGGACGTGCAGGGCCGCGTCGAGCAGTGCCGGGTGGATCCCGAAGGAGCCGGCGGTGCCGTGGAGGGCGGCCGGGAGTTCGGCTTCGGCCCGCAGCGCTCCGGTGGCGTCGCGGTGGGCGGCGGCCAGGCCCTGGAAGGCGGGTCCGTAGCCGTAGCCGGCGTCGTCGAGCAGCCGGTAGGTCGCGGCGCGGTCGCCCGTGTCGATCCGGTCGCCGGCGGGCGCGTCCGGTGCGGGCCCGGCGGGGACGGGGTCGTCGGTGAGCCGGGCGGTGGCGTGCGCGGTCCACGTCCCGTCGGCGGCCCTGGCCCGTACGGTGAGCTCTCCGGCGGCGTCGACGGCGACCTGGAGCGGCGCGTCGGCGGCGGGGTCGAGCTCCAGCGGGGACCGGACGAGGAAGTCGCGGAGCGCGGGCAGGCCGAGGGCGCGGCCGGCGGCCAGGGCGAGTTCGGCGAGCACCGCCGCGGGGACCAGGGTCCGGCCGTCGATCCGGTGCTCGGCCAGCCAGGGCCGCCGTCGCGGTGACAGCGATCCGGTGAACAGCGTTCCCCCGTCCGGCAGTTCGGCGGCTCCGGCGAGGAGCGGATGCCGGGCGTCGTCGAGGCCGTACGCGTCGGCGCCGCCGTTCTCCTCGGGCGCGTCGAGCCAGTAGCGGCGGGTCTCGAAGGGGTACGAGGGGAGGTCGACGATCCCGGCGCCGGGAAGGTCCGGTACGAGGTCGACGTCGACGCCCGCGACGTGGAGGCGGCCCAGCGCGGCCCGTACGGTGTCGTGCTCGGGGGCGCCGGGGCGCAGCAGGGGCACGGCCACGACGCGGTCCGTCCCGGCCTCCTGGGCGAGGGCGGTCAGGGTGCCGTCCGGGCCGAGTTCCACGAACCGGGTCACGCCGAGTCCGGTGGCGGTGCGGACGGCGTCGGCGAACCGCACGGGGCGCCGGATCTGGCGCACCCAGTAGTCGGGGGCGGTCAGTTCGAGCGGGGCGGCGGCCTCGCCGGTGACGGTGGAGACGACCGGGATGCGCGGGGCGGAGAAGGAGAGCGCACCGACGACGGCGCGGAACTCGTCGAGGACGTCGTCCATGTGCGCCGAGTGGAAGGCGTGGCCGACCTTGAGCCGGGTCGCCTTGCGCCCGGTCTTCTTCCAGTGCCGGACGAGCTGGTCGACGGCGTCGGCGTCGCCGGACAGGACGACGGACTCCGGTCCGTTGACGGCGGCGAGCCCGGCCGCGCCGTCCGAGGCGGCGACGAGCCCGGCCGCCTGCTCCTCCGTCGCGGCGAAGGCGGCCATGGCCCCGCCCTCCCGGGCGGACTGCATGAGCCGGCCCCGCGCGGCCACGAGGGCGGCCGCGTCGGCCAGGTCGAGCACCCCGGCGACGTGCGCGGCGGCGAGTTCGCCGACCGAGTGGCCGATGAGGAAGTCCGGCCGCAGTCCGTGGGACTCGGCGAGCCGGAAGAGCGCGACCTCGACGGCGAACAGCGCGGGCTGGGCGTACCGCGTCTCCCGCAGCGCCCCGCCGGTCTCGCCGGTCCCGTTCGCGCCTTCGGCCCCGCCGATCAGGTCGCGCAGGGCGACGCCGAGCAGCGGGTCGAGGTGGGCGGCGACGGCGTCGAACGCGGCGGCGTACACCGGGGAGGCGGCGAGCAGTTCGGCGCCCATGCCGACGCGCTGGGAGCCCTGCCCGGAGAAGAGGAACGCGAGCCGGCCGTCGGGCTCGGCGCGGCCGGTGACCGCCCCGGGGTGCCGCCGGCCGTCCCGTACGGCCGCGAGCGCGGCCAGGACGTCTCCGCCCCCGTCCACGACGGCCCGGTGGTCGAACCGGGTCCGGCGGGCGAGCGTGTGGGCGACGTCGGCCGCCCGCGGGGCGGCGTCCCGCGCGAGGACGTCGTACAGCGCGGCGGCCTGGGCGCGCAACGCGGACTCGGTCCGCGCGCTCAGGACGAGCGGGGCGGCGGGAACGGACTCGCGATCGGCCAATCCGGCGTTCTCGGGGGCCTGTTCGAGGATGACGTGGCTGTTGGTGCCGCTGATCCCGAACGAGGAGACCCCGGCCCGGCGAGGACGGCCACGCTCGGGCCATGTCTCCTGCTCCCCCAGCAGCCGAACCCCAGAACCCTCCCACTCCACATACGGAGACGGCTCCTGCGCGTGCAACGTCCGGGGCAGTACCCCTTCCCGCAACGCCATCACCGTCTTGATCACACCACCCACACCGGCAGCAGCCTGCGCGTGCCCGATGTTCGACTTCAACGACCCAAGCAGCAAAGGCACTTCACGATCCCGGCCATACGCGGAGATCAACGCCTGCGCCTCGATCGGATCGCCCAACCGCGTCCCGGTGCCATGCGCTTCCACCGCGTCCACGTCGGACGGAGCCAAGCCCGCGTCCGCCAGCGCCCGGCCGATCACCTCCTCCTGCGCACGCCCGTTCGGCGCCGTCAGACCATTCGACGCACCGTCCTGGTTCACCGCCGAACCCGCCACCACCGCGAGCACCCGATGACCCTCGCGCCGCGCCTTCGACAACCGCTCGACCACGAGGATTCCCGCGCCCTCCGCCCAGCCGGTGCCGTCGGCGTCCGCGCCGAAGGCGCGGCACCGGCCGTCGGCGGACAGACCGCGCTGCCGGGAGAACTCCACGAAGGTGCCCGGGGTGGCCATGACGGCGACGCCCCCGGCGAGCGCGGTCGAGCACTCACCGGAGCGCACCGCACGTACCGCCAGGTCCAGCGCCACCAGCGACGACGAGCACGCCGTGTCCACCGTCAGCGCAGGCCCCCGCAGACCGAGGACGTACGCGATCCGGCCCGAGGCCACGCTGGACTGGTTGCCCGCCAGGAGCAGGCCCTCGACGTCCTCGGGTGCCGTGCGCAGACGGGCCGCGTAGTCGTCGTACATGGCGCCGATGAAGACGCCGGTGTCGGAGTCCTTGAGGCCGTGCGGATCGATGCCCGCCCGCTCCAGGGCCTCCCAGGTGATCTGGAGCAGCAGACGCTGCTGCGGGTCGGTGGCCAGCGCCTCGCGCGGGCTCATCCCGAAGAAGTCGGCGTCGAACTCGGCGGCGTCGTACAGGAATCCGCCGCGCCGGGTGTAGGTGGTGCCCTTGTGGTCGGGATCGGGGTCGTACAGCTTCTCCAGGTCCCAGCCCCGGTCCTCGGGGAAGCCGCCGGTCGCGTCGACGCCGTCGGTGACCAGGCGCCACAGGTCCTCCGGCGAGGCCACGCCCCCCGGGAACCGGCAGCCCATCCCCACGATGACCACCGGATCGTCCCCGTCCCTCTCCCGGACCACGGCCACCGCCTCCGCCGGGGCGTCGGCGGTGAGCGAGTCGTGCAGGTGGCCGGCGAGTCCGGCGATCGTGGGGTACTCGAAGACGACGGTGGCGGGCAGGGCGAGGCCGGTGAGCCGGCCGAGCCGGTTGCGGAGTTCGACGGCGGTCAGCGAGTCGAAGCCGAGGTCCTTGAAGGGCCGGTCCGCTCCGATGCCGTCGCCCTCGTCGTGGCCGAGGACGAGCGCCGCCTGTTCGCGCAGCAGGGCGGTGACCGTGCGCAGCCGCTCGTGGTCCGGGACGGCGGCGAGCCGGTCGGCCCACGCACCGCCGCCGGTCCCGGCCGTGCGCCGGGCGGCGGTCGTGGGCCTGCGCACCAGGGCGCCGAACACCGGGCGGAGCCGGCCGGCCGCTGCCTCCTCGCGCAGCAGGCCCTCGTCGAGCGGGGACACGATCGTGTGCGGCCGTTCCGCCGCGAACAGGGCGTCGAGACCGGCCTCGGTCGCGACGGGCCCCACGCCGTACCGGGCGAGCCGGGTCCGGTCGGCGGCGCCGAGGTGCCCGGTCATGGCCCCGGTCTCCTCCCACAGGCCCCAGGCGAGGGAGACGGCGGGCAGGCCGAGGGCGCGGCGGTGGGCGGCGAGGGCGTCGAGGAAGGTGTTGCCGGCGGCGTAGTTCGCCTGGCCGGGTACTCCGGCGACGGCCACGGCCGAGGAGAAGAGGACGAACGCGTCGAGCGGCAGCCCTGCGGTGAGTTCGTGCAGCAGCCAGGCCGCGTCGACCTTGGGCCGCAGCGCGGCGGCCAGCCGCTCGGGGGTGAGCGCGGCGACGGTGGCGTCGGCGAGGACGCCGGCCGTGTGGACGACCGCGCGCAGCGGGCGGTCGGCGGGGACGTCGGCGAGCAGCCGCGCCAGGGCGTCGCGGTCCGTCGCGTCGCAGGCGGCGACGGTCGTCCCGGCACCGGCCGCGCGGAGCTCGGCGGCCAGCTCTGCCGCGCCGGGGGCGTCCGGTCCGGTACGGCTGACCAGCAGCAGGTGCGGGGGGTTCGGCCGCGCCGCGAGCCGCCGGGCGACGAGGGCGCCGAGGGCTCCCGTACCGCCGGTGACGAGCACCGTGCCGGCGCCGTCCCCTGCGGGCGGGGAGGCGGGGGCGAGGTCGTGGACGGCGAGGCGGGGCACGTGCACCCGGCCGTCGCGGAGCGCGGACTCGGGTTCGCCGTGGTCGCCCGCGAGCCGTGCGGCCGGGGCGGGCCCGTCGGTCTCGACGAGCGCGAAGCGGCCGGGGTGTTCGGCGGCGGCGGTGCGCAGGAGGCCGCGTACGGGAGCGGCGGCCAGGTCCCCGGTCCTGATCACGATGTGCAGGGGGACCTCGTGCAGGTCCGGCGTGGCGATCCAGTGCTGGAGGAGGGCGAGGACGGCGGCGGTGAGCTCGTGGGCGCGGGCGGGGACGGCGCGGGGGTCCGGGTCGGTGCCGTCGGAGCCTTCAGTACGGGGGCCTTCAGCCCCGGTGACGGGGACGAGGACGGCCGTGGGCGGTGTGGCGCGGTGCGACAGCGCCCCGGTGTCCGGGACGGTCTCCGCGTCGGTGACGAGCGCGGTGTCCCCGAGCCCGGCGAGGACGAGGGGGGTGCCGGTGGCCGGGCCCGCGAGGGGCAGCTCGGGCCAGTCGAGGTGGTGGGCGGTGGCCCCGACCGCCGGGCGGCCGGCGAGTTCGGCGCGGTCGACCGGGCGGAAGGCCAGCGAGGCGATCTCCGCGACCGGGTTTCCGTGTCCGTCGGTCAGGGTGAGGCGGAAGCGGGTCCCGGCGAGCGGTTCGATCCGTACGCGCAGCCGGTCGGCGGCGGCGGCCGCGGCCGCGTCGGTGATCCGCAGTCCTTCGAACGCGAAGGGCAGCAGGGGTCGTTCCGGATCCGTGGCGTGCGTTCCGACGAGCCCGGCGACCACCGGGTGCAGGGCGGCGTCGAGCAGGGCCGGGTGGAGCGCGAAGCCCGCGCCGGGCGCGTCGCCGTCCCCGCCGGACAGGCCGGGGTCTAGTTCGGCGTGGAGCACCCCTTCGGGGGTACGGCGGGCGGCCGCGAGGCCCTGGAAGGCGGGGCCGTAGTCGTAGCCGAGGCGGAACAGGCCGGCGTAGACGTCGTCGAGGGCGACGGGCTCGGCGTCGGCGGGCGGGGACGCGGGGACGGCCGGTGACGCGGCCGGGTCGGCCGCGCGCAGGGTCGCCGAGGCGTGCAGGGTCCACGGGGCGGTGTCGTCGGGCCGCGCGTGCACGGTCAGTTCGCGCGCGCCGGTGGCGTCGGCGGGGGCGACGCGGACCTGGAGTGCCGTGGGGCGGTCCGGGTCGGGGACGAGGGGGGCGCGGACGGTCAGGTCCGCCACGACCGGGAGGTCCACGGCGGCCCCCGCGTGGAGGGCCAGTTCGGCGACGGCGGTGCCGGGGACGAGGACGGTGCCGAAGACGCTGTGGTCCGTGAGCCACGGCAGTGCGCGCAGGTCGACCCGGCCGGTGAACAGCGCTGTTCCGTCCGCGAGTTCGACCCGGGCGCCGAGCAGCGGGTGGGTGTCGGCGGTGAGCCCCGGCAGGGCCGTGGCGGCGGGTCCGCCGGTCGGGACGAGCCAGTGGCGGTCGGCGGCGAAGCGGTACGTCAGCGGGAGGTCCGGCGCGATCGCGGGGACGTCCCAGGCGACGGGCGCGCCGCCGAGGTGCGCGGCGGCCAGGGAGCGCCGGAACGCGTCCGGGCCGCCGTGGTCGCGGCGCAGGGTGCCGCCGGTGAACGCGGCGACGCCCCGCCCGGCGAGGATCTCCTCGACGGCGAAGGTGAGCACGGGGTGCGGGCTGATCTCGACGAAGCGCCGGTGCCCGGAGGCGACCAGGCTGTCGACGGCGTCCTCGAACCGCACGGTCTCGCGCAGGTTGCGGTACCAGTATCCGGCGTCGAGGGTGTCCGTGGCGACGGGGCCGCCGGTCACGGCGGAGTAGAACGCGGTCCCGGCCGTGCCCGGTGTCAGACCGGCCCCGAGCTCCAGCAGGTGGTCGCGCAGCGGCTCGACGTACCGGGTGTGCGAGGCGTAGTCGACGGGGATGCGGCGGGCGCGCACCCCGCGCTCCTCGCACCAGGCCAGGAGGGCGCCGAGGGCGGCGTCGCCGCCGGCGACCACGGTGGCGCGGGGCCCGTTGCGCACGGCGATCTCCAGCTCGTCCGGGTGCCCGGCGAGCACGGGGGCGAGGGAGTCGGCGTCGAGGGCGACGGAGACCATGCCGCTGTCGCCCGCGATGCCGGTCAGGGCGCGGCTGCGCAGGGCGACGAGCCTGGCCGCGTCCGCGAGGGAGAGCGCGCCCGCGACGTGTGCGGCGGCGATCTCGCCCTGGGAGTGTCCGACGACGGCGTCGGGCACGACGCCGGCCGACCGCCACAGCCCGGCGAGGGAGACCATGACGGCGAAGAGCACCGGCTGGACGACGTCGACCCGGTCGAGACCGGGTGCGTCGGGCGCGCCGCGCAGCACGTCGAGCAGGGACCAGTCGGTGTGCGGGGCGAGCGCGTCGGCGCAGGCCTCGATCCCGTCCCGGAACACGGGGCTGGAGTCGAGGAGTTCGCGGGCCATGCCGCTCCATTGGGAGCCCTGCCCGGGGAAGACGAACACGGTCCGGCCGGCGGCCCGTTCGCCGGTGATCAGGTCGTCGTGGACCTCGCCGTCGGCGAGCGCGCGGAGCGCGGCGGCGAGCTGGCCCGGGTCGCCGCCGCCGATCGGGATCGCCGCGCCGTGGGCGTGGCGGGCGCGCCGGGCGAGGGCGGCGGCGAGCGCGTGCGCGTCGGTATCGGGGCGGGCGCGCAGGTGGTCGGCGAGCGCGGCGGCCTGGCGGCGCAACGCGGCCGGGGTGTTGCCGGAGAGCAGGACGGGCGGGGCCGGGCGGTCGACGGCGGGGCCGGAATCCGCGGTGCCGGGGCGTTCATCGTCTTCCGGGGCCTGTTCGAGGATGACGTGGCTGTTGGTGCCGCTGATCCCGAACGAGGAGACTCCGGCCCGGCGAGGGCGGCCACGCTCGGGCCACGTCTCCTGCTCCCCCAGCAGCCGGACCCCAGAACCCTCCCACTCCACATACGGAGACGGCTCCTGCACGTGCAACGTCCGGGGCAGTACCCCTGCCCGCAACGCCATCACCGTCTTGATCACACCACCCACACCGGCAGCAGCCTGGGCATGTCCGATGTTCGACTTCAACGACCCCAGCAGCAAAGGAACTTCACGATCCCGGCCGTACGCGGAGATCAACGCCTGCGCCTCGATCGGATCACCCAACCGCGTCCCGGTACCGTGCGCCTCCACCGCGTCCACGTCGGACGGAGCCAAGCCCGCGTCCGCCAGCGCCCGGCCGATCACCTCCTCCTGCGCACGCCCGTTCGGCGCCGTCAGACCATTCGACGCACCGTCCTGGTTCACCGCCGAACCCGCCACCACCGCGAGCACCCGATGACCCTCGCGCCGCGCCTTCGACAACCGCTCCACGACGAGTACGCCGACGCCTTCCGCCCAGCCGGTGCCGCCGGCCCCGGACGCGAAGGCGCGGCACCGGCCGTCCGGTGAAAGGCCGCGTTGCCGGGAGAACTCCACGAACATCCCGGGCGACGCCATGACGGCGACGCCTCCGGCGAGGGCCGTCGAGCACTCCCCCGACCGCACCGCCCGGACCGCCAGGTCCAGCGCCACCAGCGACGACGAGCACGCCGTGTCCACCGTCAGCGCCGGCCCCCGCAGACCGAGGACATAAGCGATACGACCCGAGGCCACGCTGATGGTGGAGCCGGTGAGGAGGTAGCCGTCGGAGCCCGCGCCGCCCTCGTGGAGGCGGGGCGCGTAGTCGGAGGCGGTCGCCCCGATGAAGACGCCGGTGTCGGAGTCCTTGAGGCCGTGCGGATCGATGCCCGCCCGCTCAAGCGCCTCCCAGGAGGTCTGGAGCAGCAGCCGCTGCTGCGGGTCGAGGGCGAGCGCCTCGCGCGGGCTGATGCCGAAGAACTCGGCGTCGAACTCGGCGACCGTGTCGAGGAATCCGCCGTGCCGGGTGGTGGACGTGCCGGGGCGGTCGGGGTCGTCCGCGAAGAGGGAGTCGAGGTTCCAGCCCCGGTCGGTGGGGAACGGGCCGATGGCGTCGACGCCGTCGGCGACCAGGCGCCACAGGTCCTCAGGCGAGGCCACGCCCCCCGGGAACCGGCAGCCCATCCCCACGATGACCACCGGATCGTCCACGTCCCTCTCCCGAACCACGGCCACGGCCTTCTCCGGGGCGTCGGCACGGAGCAGGTCGAGGAGGGCCTCGGTCGTCGGGTGGGCGAACAGGGTCGCGGCGGGCAGGTCCGTGCCCAGGACGGCGCTGAGCCGGTCGCGCAGCTCGACCAGGCCGAGCGAGTCGATGCCGAGGTCCTTGAAGGTGGCGGTGCGGTCGAGGCGCGCGGAGTCGGCGAAGCCGAGCACGGCGGCGACCTCGTCGACGACCCGCTGTTCGAACAGGGGGTCGTCGGCGGCTCCGGACGGCGGCGTGGGCACCGGCTCCGGTACGGGGAGCACCTGTGCAGGGACCGCGACCTCCGGACCGACCTCCGGACCGGCGTCGAGCCAGTAACGCTCCCGCTGGAAGGGGTACGTGGGCAGCTCGGGGCGGGGGCCGCCGGGCGGGGCCACGGCGTTCCAGTCCGGGGTGGCCCCGGCGGTGAAGAGCCGTCCGAGGGCGGCGGCCGGCTCGCCGTCCTTGCCGAGGACGGGGACGTACGTGGCCGCGCGGCCGGTGATCTCCCGGCCCAGTGCGCTGAGCGTGGTCCCGGGGCCCGCCTCCAGGAGGACGGTCGCGCCGAGGGCGGTCAGCCGGCGGACGGCCGCGTCGTACCGGACCGGTCTGCGCGCGTGCTCCACCCAGTAGTCGGCGTCCGTGGTGGTGACGAGGTCGCCGGTCACCGTGGAGACGAAGGGGATGCGGGCGGGCCGGAAGTCGATCCCGGCCAGGGTGCGGCGGAACTCGTCCGCCATCGGGTCCATGAGCGGTGAGTGGAAGGCGTGGCTGACGTCGAGCCTGCGGTGGCGCAGGCCGCGTTCGGCCGCGCGTGCGGCGATCTCGTCGAGGGCGGCGGTCTCGCCCGAGAGGACCACGGAAGCGGGGCCGTTGACGGCGGCGATCGTGACGGTCCCGGCGGTGTGCGCGAGCAGCGCGGTGGCGTCCTCCTCGGTGGCACCGACCGCGAGCATCCCGCCGCCCTCGGGGAGCGCGTCCATCAACCGCCCTCGTACGGAGATGAGTTCGGCGGCCCGGTCCAGGTCGAGGACGTCCGCGACGTGCGCGGCGGCGACCTCGCCGATCGAGTGGCCGGCGACGAAGGCGGGTTCGAGGCCCACCGAGGCCAGCCAGCGGAGGGTCGCGACCTCGACGGCGAACAGGGCGGGCTGGGTGAAGGCGGTACGGCCGAGCAGGGCCGCCTCCTCCGTGCCCGGTTCCGCCCAGACCACGTCCTCGATGCGGCGCGGGAGGTGCGGGGCGAGCGCCTCGGCGGCCTCGTCGAACGCGGCCCGCCAGACCGGGGACTCGGCGTGGGCGCGGCGGCCCATGCCGAGCCGCTGGCTGCCCTGGCCGGGGAAGAGGACGGCCGGGCCCGTGCCGGCGGGCCCGGCGTCCGGTCCGGGGCCCGGCGCCGCGACGGTGCCGGTGACGACGCCCGTGGAGGCGCGTCCCGCGGCGAGCGCGGCGAGCCCGGCGCGGACGTCTCCGGTGACGGCGGCCCGGTGCTCGAAGGCGGTACGGGTGGTGGCGAGGGCGCGGGCCAGGCCGGGCGGCACGCCTCCTTCGCGCTCGATCAGGGCGGCGGTCCGGGCGGCCTGTTCGCGCAGCGCGGCCGGGGTGCGGGCACTGAGCACCAGCGGCAGGACCGGCTCCACGTCGGGCGCCTCCGAGAGGAGGGCGGGCTCCGGGGCGACGGCCCCCCGGATCTCCGTACCGACGACGGCGGGTGCCCCCGTCGGTGCGGTCGTCCCGTCGGCCGGTGCCGGCGGTTCGGCGACCACGACGTGGCAGTTGGTGCCGCCCATGCCGAAGGAGCTGACGCCCGCGAGGAGCCGCTCGTCGGCGCGCGGCCAGGCGCCGGGCTCGGTGCGGACGGCGAGGCGCAGCCCGTCCAGGTCGATGTCGGGGTGGGGTCCGGCGTGGTTGAGGGTCGCGGGCAGTTCGCGGTGCGCGACCCCGAGGACCGTCTTGAGCAGGCCCGCGATGCCGGCCGCGCCCTCCAGGTGGCCGATGTTGGTCTTGACCGAGCCGACCTCCAGGACCGGCCGGTCCCGGGCGCCGTCCCGCGCGAGGCCGAGGCCCCGGGCCTCCAGCGGGTCGCCCACGGGGGTTCCGGTGCCGTGGAGTTCGACGTACTGGAGTTCCCCGGGCGCCACTCCGGCGGCGGCGCAGGCGCGCCGGACCACGTCGGCCTGTGCCTCGGGGCTGGGCACGGTGAGGCCGTCGGTCGTGCCGTCGTTGTTGACGGCGCTCCCGAGGAGGACGGCGTGGACGCGGTCGCCGTCCGCGAGGGCGGCGTCGAGCGGCTTGAGCAGGACGAGTCCGGCGCCCTCGCCGCGCACGTAGCCGTTGGCGCGGCGGTCGAAGGTGTAGCAGTGGCCGTCCGGCGAGAGCCCGCCGAAGCGGGCGACGGCGGCGGTGGAGGCGGGGTCCACGATCAGGTTGACGCCGCCGGCGAGGGCGAGCCGGGACTCGCCGCGCCGCAGGCTCTCGCAGGCGAGGTGGACGGCGACGAGGGAGGAGGACTGCGCGGTGTCGACGGCGATGCTGGGTCCGCGCAGCCCGAGCGCGTAGGAGACGCGGTTGGCGAGGATGCCGCGGGTGGTGCCGGTCAGGGTGTGGCGGCCGGGCCCGGTGCGGCGGGCGAGGGCGGCGTATTCGTCGGCGAGCGAGCCGACGAAGACGCCGGTGGCGGTGGAGCGCAGCGCGGCGGGCAGGACGCCGGCGTGTTCCAGGGCCTCCCAGGCCAGTTCGAGGACGAGGCGCTGCTGCGGGTCCATGGCGGTCGCCTCGCGCGGCGAGATGCCGAAGAAGGCCGGGTCGAAGCCGTCGATATCCTCCAGGTACCCGCCGTACCGGATGCCGGGGTGGCCGCCGGCCAGTTCGGTGACGGAGCCCGGTCCGGACGCCGGTCCCGCGCGGTCCTCGGGCACGTCCCGGACGGCGCTGCGTCCTTCGCGCAGGAGCCGCCAGAAGGCCTCGGGGTCGGGGGCCCCGGGCATCCGGCAGGCGAGGCCGATCACCGCGATCGGGGCGACCGGCCCGGCCGGGGCGGTCGTGGTCCGCGGGGCTTCCTGCGTGTCGTTGCCCTTGCCGCTCAACTACAGCCTCACTCTCGGTCAGGACAGTTCCGCGAGCACCGTGCGTACGGTGTCCGCCACGTCCGTCAGCCGCGGATTCAGATAGAAGTGGTCGCCCGGGAGCACCCGGAGCCGGAAGGGGCCCGTGGTGTGGTCCCGCCAGCGCCGCGCGTCGGCGACCGGCACCAGCGGGTCGCCGTCGCCGACGAGTGCCCGGACGGGGCAGCGCAGGCGGGCGGCGGGCTCGGGGACGTAGGACTGGAGCGCCCGGTAGTCGGCGCGCAGCGCGGGCAGGAACAGCTCGCGCAGGTCGGGGTCGTCCAGGACGGTCCGGTCGGTGCCGCCGAGCAGCAGGACCTCCTCGACGAGGGAGTCGTCGCTGCGCAGGATCGCCGGGTCCACCCGGGTCAGGTCCGGGGCGCGGCCGCCGGACGCGAGGAGCGCGGCGGGGGCGGGCCCGGAGCCGCGTTCTCCGAGCAGGGCGGCCTCGAAGGCGACGAGCGAGCCCATGCTGTGTCCGAAGAGGACGAGCGGGGCGGTCCCGTCGCCCGCCGGGGTGCCCGCGACGGCCTCGGCGACGGCCGCGAGCGCGTGTCCGGCGAGTTCCCGGATGTTCTCGGCGGGCGGTTCGGCACGGCGTTCGACCCGCCCGGGGTACTGGACGGCCAGGACCCGGACGGCGGGGGCGAGGGCGCGGGCCAGCGGGGCGAAGAACCCGGCCGACCCGCCGGCGTGCGGGAAGGCCACCAGGCAGGGGGCTCCGGCGTCGGCGGGGGCGTACTGCCGGAGCCAGTCGGCGGCGGTGGCGGTGGACGCGGCGGTCGCCGGAGCCGAGGCCGTAGCCGCCGTGGTCGTCGCGGTCGCCGTGCTCCCGGTCGGGCTCATCGCCCCGCCCCCGCGTCCCGCGCCGCCGCGAGGGCCGCCGCGAGGCGTTCCGTGACCGCCGGGTCGGCGTCCGGTCGCATCTCCTGGACGGCGAGGAGGCTCCACGCCTTCGTCTCGGCGAGGTGGGCGGGGGCGCCGTGCACGTCGTCGTGTTCCAGGAGCCGCAGGTCGGCGATGTTCCGGCGGAGCCGTTCGGCGTCGGCGGGCGGCACGATCTCGTCCCTGCGGGCCGCCACCGCCGCGAACGGGACGGCGAGGGAGCGGAGTTCGTCGTCGGTGAGGGCCCAGTCCCGCAGGTGCGCGTAGACCGTGTCGGAGGGGACTCCGGCGAGGTGGGCGAGCGTGTCGCGGGTGATCCGGGGGACGGTCCGCTGCCAGTCGGGGTCGGTGAAGAAGTCGTGGACGGGGGTGCCGTTGCCGACGATGCCGCGGATCCGGGGGTCGGCCAGGGCGGCGCGGACGGCGAGGTGGCCGCTGAAGCTGAGGGCGAGCAGATAGGTGCGGGAGACGTCGGCGCGGTCCGCGAGCGCGTCGAGGATCGCGCCGAACAGGCGGGCGCTGTCGCGCTCGTAGCGCAGGGGGTTCTCGCCGACGCCGGGCAGTTCGGCGACGGCGGCGGCCAGGCCGAGGGAGACGAGCTGCGGCAGCAGCGGCCCCCACTGCTCCTTGGTGCTGACGATCCCGCCGGTCACGACGAGCAGCGGGCGGGGGCGGGCCGTGTCGAGGCCGGCGGTCCAGATCCGGACGGGGACGCCGTCGACGTCGACCGTCCCGGCCTCGATGCCGGCCGCCTCGGCCTTGCGCCAGCGGTCGAAGGCGTCGACGGAGCGCGCCAGGGCGCGGGCCCGGCCGGGGCCGTCCACGAACGGGAAGCGGCCCAGGACGTAGTACTGCCCTGCGGCCAGGGTCTGTCCGGCCGCGTCCAGTTCGTCGCCGGCCCGGATCCATTCGTACGCCCAGGAGCCGGGGGCGTCGCCGGCGTCGGCGGTGATCCGGTCCAGGAGCGGGGCGTAGTGGTCGGCGGGGAGGTTCTGGGAGACGGCGTGGGCGACGACGAAGCGTTTGAGCTCGTCCAGGTCGTTGCCGGGGCCGGGTCCTGCGGTGGTGTCGGTCATGCGGGGTACGCCTCCAGCGCGTCCTTGATCTCGGTGAGGACGTCGGCGGCCTCGGCGCCGTCGATGACCCGGTGGTCGAAGGTGAGGGAGAGCCGCAGGACCGGTGCGACGACGACCGCTCCGTCGCGGACGACCGGCCGGTCGGCGATGCGGCCGACGCCGAGGGTGACGGTGGTGCCGCCGACGGAGTGGAATCCGTCGACGGCCCGGTGGCCGAGCGAGGTGACGCTGAACGTGCCGGTGATCTCCGGGCGGCGTTCCAGCAGTCCGGCGGCGGCCCGGAACCGGTCGAGGGCCTCCTTCCAGGGCAGGGCGCCCAGGGCCCGGACGGGGGCGAACCGTTCGGCGGTGTCGGGGTCGTCGGCGAGCGCGCGGTCGAGGTGCTCCTGGATCGTGTCGAGGCCGGCGTCCTCCAGGCGGGGGATCACCGTGGCGAGGACGACGCGGCGGCCGTCCAGGGTCCGGTCGAGGGTGACCTTGGCGCTGACGGTGTCGTAGGTGGCGACGGTCGGGTCGAGCCGTCCCTGGATCGCGGCGTTGGCCTCGGGGTGCGCGCGGAGCACTCCGGCGGCGGCGTGCACGACGTGGGTGACGACCGAGCGGCGCGCACCGGCCTCGCGGGCGCGGCGGCGGGCGGCGACGATCGCGGTGGCGTCCACCTCGGTGTCGAGGTGGACAGGGGAGAAGTCCCTGATCTGGTCGAGGAAGAAGAGGGTGTGCCGCCGCTGGACGGGGAAGGGGCGGCCGGTCACCGGGTCGCCGTCTCGTGGACGGCGGCCAGGGTGCCCGCGTCGAGGAAGTCCGGCAGGGACAGCTGCCTGCCGGTCTCCTTCTCCAGGAGGACGAGCAGGGACAGCAGGTGTACGGAGTCCCAGCCGGTCAAGGCGTCGAGGGGGAGGTCGAGTTCGGCCTCGGTGACGTCGATGCCGATCTCGTCGCGGACCAGTTCGGCGAACTCCTGGCGGTCCAGGGGGCGGCCGGGTGCGGCGCTCATGTCAGATGTTCCCGTTCAGTTCCAGGGCGAGGCCCGAGCGGATCCACTTGCTGGACTCGATGGCCACGGCGACGGCCCGCGACGGGGCGTCCATCGCGTCGAGCAGTCGCTCCAGCTGGAAGAAGAGCAGGGCGTTGCCGTTGTTGCCGGTGTCGCCGACGCAGCTGATCTCCTCGGCCAGCGGGAAGTCGAGGCGTTTGACGATCCGGTCGGTCATGGTGACGGACAGCTGCGGGGGCAGCAGGTAGTCGACGTCCTCGCGCTCCCAGCCGAGGTCGTCGAGGATCTCGTCGGCCGCTTCGGCGGCGAGTTCGGGGACCAGTTCCTCGATGGCCTTGTAGTCCTCGCCGGCGGGGGGCTGGGGGCTGTCGCGGTCGGCGAGTCCGTACCAGCGGAGCACCTGGCCCGGTTCCCGGTCGAGGCCGGACAGCCGGGTCAGGACGGTGCGGACGGCCGGGGAGTCGTCGTGGCCGGGTTCGGTGGTGAGGACGGCCGCGCCGGCGCCGTCGCCGAAGAGGACGTAGTTGACGAGTTCCTCCGGCGGCAGGGCGCCGAGGTCGGCGGTCACGTCGTAGTGCTTGGCGATGACGTCGCCGCCGATGACGAGGGCCGTGCGGTGGCGGCCCGCGGCGAGCAGCGAGGTCGCCACGTCGAAGGTCTGCACGGCGCCCGAGCAGCCGGACTGGAGCTGGAAGGTGGGGATGCCGTCGATGCGGAGCCGGTCGGCGACGACGTTGACGGTCGCGGGCATCAGGGTGTCGGGGGTGGCGGAGCCGAGGATGACGAGGTCGACGTCGTCCGGGGACAGTCCGGCGCGGTCGAGCGCGGTCGCGGCGGCGGTCGTGGCGAGGTCGGCGAGCGATTCCCGGGGTTCGCCCGTCGCGAGGTCGAGGGCGAGGTGGCGGGTGCGGGTGCCGATGAAGGCGTCGACCCACTGCTGCCAGAGCCGGTCCATGCCGAAGCGTGCGGCCAGTGCCTCGGTGTCGACGGGGGAGCCCGGCAGGGCGGTCCCCGCGGACAGCACGCGCACCGTACGGTCCAGGTCCACCACGTGAAGTCCTCCTCTCGCGTTGCGTCCGGCCTTCTGTCCGGCTTGCGTGGGGACGCTAGGCGCGCGTTCTAAAGCAGCCCTGAACCACCGGCGGGCAGGGAGGCGCCTTCAGCGGCGCTTCAGCGGGGCCGTCGAGCCTGGCCGCATGACGGACACCGGATCGACGGCCGCGCCCGGGCGGCCGGACGCGCACGCGTCCCGTTCCCCCGGTACGGCGGGGTGATCGAGCGGCTGCTGCCGCCGGGGGTGGCGTCGGCGGAGGCGTACGGCGATCCGCCGGAGGCGCTGCTGTTCCCCGCCGAGGAGGCGCTGGTCCGCCGGGCCTCGGAGGGCCGCAGGCGCGAGTTCACGACGGTACGGCTGTGCGCCCGGCGGGCCCTCGCCGAGCTGGGCGTCGCTCCCGTGCCGCTGCTGCCGGGCGAGCGGGGCGCGCCGCGCTGGCCGGAGCG
This sequence comes from Streptomyces sp. NPDC093071, assembly GCF_044754545.1. NCBI lineage: Bacteria > Bacillati > Actinomycetota > Actinomycetes > Kitasatosporales > Streptomycetaceae > Streptomyces > Streptomyces sp. NPDC093071. The sequence goes on from NZ_JBIVPH010000001.1 coordinate 209,921, forward strand.
GGTGGTGGGGAGCATGACCCACTGCGACGGCTACCGTGCGGCGGCCGTCGCGCGGCGGTCCCCGGAGGTGCTGTCCGTCGGCATCGACGCGGAGCCGCACCGGGCGCTTCCGCCGGGCGTGCTGGAGGCGGTCGCGCTGCCCTCGGAGCTGCGCCGCGTCGAGGGCCTGGCGCGCAGGGCCCCCCACGTGCACTGGGACCGGCTGCTGTTCAGCGCGAAGGAGAGCGTCTACAAGGCGTGGTTCCCGCTGACGCGGACCCGTCTCGGCTTCGACGAGGCGGACATCGCCCTCGACCTCTCGGGGTCGTTCCGGGCGGTACTGCTCCGGGGCCCCGGGCCTTCGGAGTTCGCCGGCCGGTGGCTGGTGGCCGACGGGCTGCTGGCCACGGCGGTCACGTACCGGGCCTGACGCCCCGGAAGGTCCTCACGCCGTCCGGGGGCCGGTCCGGGCACGGCCGCGCAGGGCGGCCTCGTAGGCCTCGTCGGGGTCGAGCCGGCGCAGTTCCTCGGCGATGAGTTCCGCGGTGGAGCGGACCTTGAGGGCGAGGACGCGGTGGGGCTGGCCGGGGATGGAGAGGCGGGCCACCGGGCCCTCGGGCCGGTCGATGAGGATCTCGCCGTCCGGGGTGCCCATGCGGACGGCGGTGACGACGGGGCCGTCGGTGACGACCCGGTCGACGGGGACGCCGAGCCGGACCTCGAACCAGCGGGCGAGGAGTTCGGCGCTGGGGTTCTCCGCCTCGCTCTCGACGGCGGCGGAGGTGACGTCGAGCGGCGCCTGGTCGAGCGCGGCGGCCAGCATCGAGCGCCAGGGGGTGAGCCGCGTCCAGGCGAGGTCCGTGTCGCCGGGGGCGTACGAGGCGGCGCGGGTCTCCAGGACGGAGAGCGGGTCCTCCACCGCGTACGCGTCGGTGATGCGGCGCTGGGCGAGCGCGCCGAGCGGGTCCTTGGAGGGGACCTCGGGGGCGTCGACGGGCCACCAGACCACGACGGGCGCGTCCGGCAGGAGCAGGGGCAGGACCACCGACTCGGCGCGGGCGCAGAGTTCGCCGTGGAGCCGGAGGACGACCGTCTCGCCCGAGCCAGCGTCGCTGCCGAGCCGGACCTCGGCGTCGAGCCGGGTCTCGTGCCGCTCGCGGGGGGAGCGGGCGTGGCGCTTGATGACCACGAGGATGCGGGAGGGGTGCTCCCGGGAGGCCTCGCCGGCCGCCTTGACGGCGTCGTAGGCGTTCTCCTCGTCGGTGACGACGACGAGGGTGAGCACGGCGCCGACGGCGGGGGTGCCGACGTCCCTGCGGCCCTTCAGGATCGCCTTGTTGATCCTGCTGGAATTGGTGTCCGTCAGATCGATCTTCATGCGCGGCGCCCGTCCCTTCCTCTCCCGCGAGCCTAACCCTCCCGCGCGGCGAACGCGTGCGGGTCCCCGCCGGCCCGTTCTAGGACGGCTCGGGGTCCGGCTCGGGAGCCGCCTGGTCCTGGGCGCGGCGGCCGACGACGGCGGCCGCGGCGAGCGCGGTGCCGAGGAAGGCGACGGCCACCACCCAGCGCCGGTCGAGGACGTGCCCGGTGAGGTGGTCCAGGGAGTACCGTCCGGCGCCCGTGACGCCGATCGCGGCGGCGGTGAAGCCGAGGAAGGCGGGGTATTCGTAGCCGCCGCCCTGGGCGAAGAAGCCGGCCGGCGCGTGTACCGAGACGGCCCCCGCCATGGCGCCGGCCGCGGCGGCGCCGGCGGCCGGGGTGGCGAGGCCGAGGGCGAGGAGGGCGCCGCCGCCGGCCTCGCCGAGACCGGCGGCGATCGCGCTCTGCCGGCCCGGCGAGAAGCCCATGGCCTCCATCGCCCTGGTGGTGCCCTCGACGCCTCCGCCTCCGAACCAGCCGAAGAGCTTCTGCGTGCCGTGTGCGGCGAGCACGGCTCCGGTGCCGACCCTCAGTACGAGCAGCCCGAGGTCGCGTCGGTTGGGGTGGCCCATGGGTTCTCCAGGTGCGGGAGGGGGACGCGTACGCCGTCCACTGTCGTCCTCCCCCGGGGCCCGCGCCGCCCGGGCCCCGGGATCCGTACGCCATACGAGTCACCTTTTGCGGCTTTTGTCCGCTGTTGTTTTAGTGGGAGGGCCGTCGCCGCCCCGGGACCGTCGCGAACCGTGCCCCCCGGGGGCGACCCGAGGGAAGTGGGTGCGCATGACCGCCGAGTCCACCGAGACCGCAGCCCTGCGGGAGAGGGTCCGGGCCCTGATGCCCCGGGCGAAGGAGGACCTGACCGAGCTGGTGGCGATGCGTTCCGTCGCCGACCCCCGCCAGTTCCCGCCCGAGGAGTGCGCGAAGACCGCCGACTTCCTCGTCCGGGCCTTCACGGAGGCCGGGCTGAGGGACATGCGGCGGGTGACCACCCCGGACGGCACGGACGCGGTGGTGGGGCACGCGCCGGGCCCCGAGGGCGCGCCCACCGTCCTGCTGTACTGCCACTACGACGTGCAGCCGCCGCTCGACGACGCCGCCTGGCGCACCCCGCCCTTCGAGCTCACCGAGCGCGACGGGCGCTGGTACGGCCGCGGCGCCGCCGACTGCAAGGGCAACATCGCCATGCACCTGACGGCGCTGCGCGCGCTCGGCGGGCCGGAGGGCCGGGGCTTCCCCGTCCACCTCAAGTTCGTGGCGGAGGGGTCGGAGGAGCAGGGGACGGGCGGTCTGGAGAAGCTCGTCCCGCTCCAGCCGGACCTGTTCGCCGCCGACGCGCTGCTGATCTGCGACACCGGCAACTTCGCGCTCGGCCTGCCCACCGCGACCACCTCGCTGCGCGGCCTCACCAACGTCGTGGTGACCGTCTCCACCCTGAAGGGGGAGATGCACTCCGGCATGTTCGGCGGCCCGGCGCCCGACGCGCTGGCCGCGCTCGTCCGGATGCTCGACGGCCTGCGCGACGAGCACGGCAACACGGCGGTCAAGGGCCTCGCGGGCGACGGCACCTGGCGGGGCGTCGACTACCCGGCCGAGCAGTTCCGCGCCGACGCCGGCGTCCTGGACGGGGTGTCCCTCGTCGGTACGGGCTCGGTCGCCGACGAGCTGTGGGCCCGGCCCGCCGTCACCGTCCTCGGCATCGACTGCCCGCCGGTCGTGGGCTCCTCTGCGGCGGTGCAGGCGAAGGTACGGGCCAGGGTCAGCCTGCGGGTCCCGCCGGGGATCGACGCGGACGACGCGCTGCGCGCCCTGACCGACCACCTGACCTCGACCGCCCCGTGGGGCGCCCGGGTGGAGGTGGAGCCGGAGAGCGCGGGCCAGCCCTTCCGGGCGCGCACCGACGGCCCCGCCTACCGGGCCCTGGCGACGGCGTTCCGCGAGGCGTACGGGAAGGACATGGTGCAGGCGGGGCAGGGCGGGTCGATCCCGTTGTGCAACGTGCTCGCCGCGCACTTCCCGGACGCCGAGATCGCGCTCGTCGGCGTCGAGGAGCCGGGCTGTCTCATCCACGCGCCCAACGAGAGCGTGGACCCCTCGGAGATCGAGCACATGGCGCTGACCGAGGCCCTCTTCCTCAGCGGCTACGCCACCCCCCTCTGATCCCGCCCCGCGAACGGGGCCCTCCTGGACGGCCCCTCCCGCGAACGATCCCTCCCCGCGAACAGAACGGTTCCGTCCCATGACACAGACTCATGACCGCTCCCACGAACGCCCCCCGGACCGGGACGTACCGGCCGGGCCCCTCGGCGCGCTGGCGGGCGCCGCCTGGCAGGCCCTGCTCCTCGCCGGCGTCGCGGCCCTGATCCTCGGCGTCCTCGTCCTGGTCTGGCCGGGCGCCTCGCTGGTCGTGGCCGGCGTGCTCTTCGGCCTGTACCTGCTGTTCAGCGGTGTGCTGCAACTGGTCGCCGCCTTCGGCACCCATGTGAGCACCGCGCTGCGGGTGATGGCCTTCATCAGCGGCGCCCTGTCGATCCTGCTCGGTCTGCTCTGCTTCCGGGGCGCGACGCAGTCGATCCTGCTGCTCGCGCTCTGGATCGGCATCGGCTGGCTCTTCCGGGGCATCACCCAGACCGTGGCGGCGGCCTCCGACCCGGCGATGCCGGCCCGCGGCTGGCAGGTCTTCCTCGGCATCGTCAGCGCGCTGGCCGGGGTGGTCCTCATCGTGTCTCCGCTGGAGTCGGCGGCGGTGCTCACGCTCCTCGGCGGCATCTGGCTGGTCGCCGTCGGCGCCGTCGAGATCGTCACGGCCCTCCAGGTGCGCTCGCGCGCCAAGCACCTGCCGCCGGGGGTCTGACGGGCGGCACGCGCCCCGGCCACCATCTTCCGCCGTCCATCCGGTCTCCGGGCGGGCGGCGGGCGCCGTTGACGCGTGCGCTACATTTTGCCGGTCCTTGACCACCGATCCCCCGCGATCGTGAACCTTCCGGAGCCGGCATCCCATGAGCGACATCGTCAACGGCCTCGGCCGGACCAGTGCCTACGGCGCCCTCGGCGTGGTCCTGCTGATCCTCGGCATCGTGCTCGTGGACCTGCTGACCCCCGGCAAGCTCGGGCGGCAGATCTGGGAGGACCGCAACCGCAACGCCGCGATCCTGCTGAGCTCGGCGCTCCTCGGCATCGGCGGCATCGTCTTCACCTCGATCTGGACGACGTACGACGACTTCGGCAAGGGCCTCCTCTCGACCGCCGCGTTCGGCCTCCTCGGCCTGGTGATGATGGCGGTGGCGTTCCTCGTCGTCGACCTGGTCACGCCGGGCAAGCTGGGCGCCACCCTCGTCGATCCCGAGCCGCACCCGGCGGTCTGGGTGACCGCCTCCTGCAACATCGCGGTCTCGGCGATCGTCTCCGCCTCGATCGCCTGAGCCCCGGCCCGGCTCAGGCCTGCCCGGGCTCCACCTCCAGGAAGCGGCGTCCGCGCGGCCCCTTGTAGAGCAGGGCGTCCCAGCCGAGCCGGGCCAGGACGGGGACGCACGCGCCGAGGGCCTCCGGCTCCTCCCGGGCGGCGCCCGCGCCCGGCGGCCCCAGCCACTCGACCACGGCCGTGCCGGGCCGCTCCCCCGCCCGGACCCGGTAGCCGGTGGAGCGGCGCTCCCCGGCGCCGTCCACGGACGAGGGCGTGATCCCGCCGGCCTCCAGGGCCAGGGCCACCGCCCGGACCGGGCGCCGCAGCTCCCAGTCGGCGGGCGCCCCCTCGGGGTCCCCGCTCCGGCTCCGGGTCAGCCGTCTGATCTGGAGCAGCCCGTCGAGAGCCCTGCGGACCTCCCGGGAGCGCTGCTCGGCGTCGGCCGGGGGCAGCGGCGGCCCGTCGCCCGTGGCCACCTCGAAGACGCCCCCGGCATCCCCCTCCCCGGTCCCCCGTACCGTCACAGCAGGCGCCGGATGTCGCCGCGGACCCGGTAGAAGCCGCCCGCAGCGGGGTGCAGGGCGTCGACCACGTACCGCGCGCCGGGCTCGCGGATCGCGCGCGGGAACTGCACGTTCCACGAGGAGTCGTAGCCCCCCGAGACGACCCGCACCCGGGTCCGGCCCGACTCGTTCACGCACTCCACGATCACCGCGCCGGCCGGGGCGTCGCTGACGACGGTCACGGCGGTGGCGGTCGTGGCCGGCTCGTACACCGGCATCGCGGCGGCGAGCTTGACGTCCCGGGCGACCGGGACCGTGCCCTGCTGGGCGGCCGCGATCGCCGCCTCGCTCGCGTCCACGCAGACCAGCGAGCCGTCGGTGGTCACCAGGTAGAGCCGCTCGTCCCGGTACTGCATGGAGAGCGCCGAGCCGCCTCCCGTGCCGAGCTTCCACAGCCGGGTGCCGTCCTCCGCGAAGCAGTAGACGGAGGAGGACGAGTCGCCCGCGAAGACGAACCGGCCGCCGGGCGAGGTGGCGCAGGAGTACACCGCGCTGTCGCAGGAGTACACCGCCTCCACTCGTCCGTCCTTCTTCGCGAGCCGCTGCACCTTCTTGCGGCCCGTGCCCGCGTAGACCGCGGTGTCCTCCTGCCAGCCGAAGAGGACCGTGCCGTCGGTGGCCGTGTGCCACAGCTCGCCGCCGCCGTCCGGCGCGTGGGCCGCGACGCCGCGCGTGTCCCCGTAGTAGACGGCGTCGCCGTCGGCGCGGACCATCCAGGCGTGCTCGCCCCGGCCGCCGCGCGCCCACTGGTGCTCGTCCTCGTGGTCGATGACGGTGAGCCGGCCGGAGCGGTCGGCGACGTGCAGGACGCCCTCGTGGATGTCGAGCCAGAAGATGTCGACGTCGGTGGCGATGTCGTACGCGGCGAAGGGGAGCTTGGACGACAGGTCGTACACCTTGCCGTCGTCGCAGCCCGCGTAGATCCAGAAGTCGTCGGCGACCAGGCACTTGACGCCGTCCGGCAGGCTGAAGCGGGCCTGCACCTCGCCGGTGCGGTCGAGCGTGAAGACGTCCCCCGCCTGGTTGCCCACCCAGCAGCGCTCCTCGTCGACGTGGATGCCGAAGGCGGCCGAGCCGGTCCGGAAGCGCCAGAGCACCGGGGCGACGGCCCGCGCGGTGGAGGGCGCCGAGACCACGGCGCGGCGCGTCACCGCGCGGGCGGCGCGCGCTCCGCGCACCGCGGGGGCGTAGCCCTTGCGGACCTTCTCCCCTATCTTCTTCGCGGCGGCGGCCTGGGCCTTCTGCGCGGTCGGGAACGTGGAGCGCTGCGTCTGGCCTTCGGTGCCGATCCGGCCGTAGCGGACCGACACCGCGAGGTCCTCGACGGTCACTTCGTAGAACTTGTGGGCACCGCCGCCGTCCTGCGACAGCTCCAGATAGGTCGTCGTCATGGGAAGAACGTTAGGGGTGACCACTGACAACGCCCCCGGACGGGTCGGCGGCGCCGTCAGTTCGCCCGGTCGCCCGCCGCCACCGCGTGGGCCAGCGGGTCGGCCAGGACGTCGCGGAGGACGAGGGCCGCCGCGCCCCGGGCCGCGTCGGTGGCGGTGGAGGCCGGGCGCAGACGGCCCGCGTCCGGGGTCCAGAGGCCCGAGACGACGCGGTCGGCGAGCTCCTCCGCCAGGGCGGGCGTCAGCCAGGGCATCAGGCGCGGGTAGATGCCGCCCAGGACGACGGCCTCGGGGTCCAGGAGGTTCACGGCCCCCGACAGGGCGCGCCCGAGCATCCGGCCCGCCCGCGCGAGGGCGGCGAGGGCGCGCGGTTCGCCCGCTCCGGCGCGGCGCGCCAGGTCGGGGACGCCGGCCGCCCCGGCGGAGGCGAGGAGGGCGGCCTGCCCCGCGTACTGCTCCAGGCAGCCGCGCGAGCCGCAGCGGCAGCGGGGCCCTTCGGCGTCGACGACCGTGTGGCCGATCTCGCCCGCGAACCCTTGCGCCCCGCGCAGGAGTTCGCCGTGGACGACGATCGCGCCGCCGACGCCGATCTCCCCCGTCAGGTGCAGGAAGGTGCGGACCTCGCCGAGCGAGCCGAACCACAGCTCCGCGAGGGCCGCCGAGTTGGCCTCGTTGTCGGAGGCGACGGGAAGTCCGGCGGTGGCAGGACGCAGGGCGGCGAGGGCCTCGGCGAAGATGCGTTCGGCGGGGACGTCGTTCCAGCCGAGGTTGGGGGCCTGCCGGACGGTTCCGCCGGAGACGAGTCCGGGCAGGGCGAGGCCGGCCCCCGCCGGGACGAGGCCGAGGCCGGCCGCTTCGCCGAGGGCCCCGGCGGCGATGCGGGCGGCCCGGGCCAGGACCTCGCCCGCACCGGCCGCGCGGTTGTCGAGGTGCTCGGTGCGCCGAACGCGGTCGGTGCCGGTCAGGTCGACGACGCAGGCGGTGACGTAGGCGACGTTGATCTCGACGCCGAGCCCGGCGGGGCCGGTGTCGGCCGGTTTGAGGACGGTGCCGGGCCGTCCCGCCTGCCCGCTGAAGGTCTTGCCCGACTCCATGAGGAGCCCGAGGTCGAGGAGCTGCTCGACGAGGGAGGAGACGGCGGGCCGGGTGAGTCCGACGCGTGCCGCGACGGCGGCCCGGGTGGTCTCGCCGGCCTCGTGGACGGTCCGCAGCACGAGGCTCAGGTTGTGCCGGCGCACTCCCGACTTGTCGGCCTTGGGTTCCGTGGGCTGGTTCATGGTGAGCGAGAGCCTAGTCGTCCCTTTCGTTCACACGACAACGGCATCCGACCCCGACACCCGAGCCTCCGACTTCCACACGCCCGCAAACCCCACCTCCCTCCCCGACTCCCCCAAACAGTTCGGTGACCGAACTCTTCTCCGCTAGGCTCCGCTCATGACGCTTCCGCGCGACTACCGCGGCCAGACCTGCGCCCTCGCCCGCTCGATGGAGATCGTCGGTGAGCGCTGGACGCTGCTGATCCTGCGCGACGCCTTCTACGGGGTCCGCAGGTTCGGCGAGTTCGCCGCGCACCTGGGCGTGCCCCGGGCCGTCCTCACCGACCGGCTCGCCACCCTCACCGGGGCGGGGGTCCTGGAGCGCCGCCCCGAGCCGGGGACGGGCCGCCGCGAGGCGTACGGGCTGACGCCCAAGGGCGTCGCCCTCTGGCCGGCCGTCCGGGCGCTCACCGCCTGGGGCGAGGAGTTCCATCCGGCGGAGGGCGGCCCCCGGCGCGTCTTCCGGCACGCCGGGGACGGGGCCCCGCTCGACCCGGACGGGCGCTGCGCGGAGTGCGGCGCGTCCGTACCGGCCGGGGACGTCCTGGTGGCTCCCGGCCCGGGGCTCGCCCCCGCGGACCCCGGCGACGATCCGGTGACGGCCGCGCTCGCGCGGCCCCACCGGCTGCTCACCCCCCTGATCACCCACGCGCCCGCGGGGCGCCCCACGAGAGGTTCGCGACGATGAGGATCCTGGTCGTCGGCGCCGGTGCCACCGGTGGCTACTTCGGCGCCCTGCTGGCCCGTGCCGGCAAGGACGTCACCTTCCTGGTCCGGCCCGCCCGGGCCGCCGCGCTGCGCGAGCGCGGACTGCGGGTCGTCGGACGGGACGAGGAGTGGATCCTGGAACCCGGCCTCGTCACGGCGGACGAGCTGGACCGCACGTACGACCTCGTCCTGCTCTCGGTGAAGTCCACCGGCCTGGAGCGGGCGATGGCGGACCTGGCGCCGGCCGTCGGCCCGGGCACCGCGATCGTGCCGCTCCTCAACGGCTTCGCGCACCTGGACGCCCTCAACGCCCGCTTCGGCCCGTCGGCCGTCCTCGGCGGCGTGGCGAAGGTGGTCACCACCCTCGACGACCGGGGAGACATCCGCCGGCTCGCTCCCCTGGCCCACCTCGCCTTCGGCGAGCAGGACGGCACGGTCTCCGCGCGCGTGGAGCGGATCAGAGCGGTCCTGGAAGGGGCGGGGATCGACGCGCCGGTACCGGGGAACGTCCTGACGGCGATGTGGCACAAGTGGGTGTTCATCACCACCTTCGGCGCCGTGACGAGCCTGATGCGCGGCACGGTCGGGGAGGTGTACGACGCGCCGGGCGGCCCCGCCCTGGGCCCGGCCCTGCTCGACGAGGCGGCGGCGGTCGCCGGGGCGGCCGGGCACCCCGTACCGGAGGAGGAACGGGCGGCGACCCTGGCCGTGGTCTCCGCGTCCGGTTCGCCGATGGCCCCTTCCCTCTACCGCGACCTGACGTCGGGCCACCCCACCGAGGTCGAACACCTCTTCGGCGACCTGACGACCCGGGCCCGCACCCTCGGCGTACAGACCCCCCTCCTCGACCTGGCGACCCTGCACCTGCGGGTCCACCAGCGCCGGGTCGCGGCTGTGGCGACGGAGGTCTGAGGGCGGGGGTGTCCGAGGAGCCTCCGGGGACCGGCCGGTTGTCAGCGGTCCCTTCTACCGTGGGGACATGTGAAGGCCAACGGCGTCGACTTCGTCCACTGGGGCGGCTGTCACCCCGAGCTCGGCCAGATCCTGCGCCAGGGCCGGGAGAACGGGGTGAAGGCCCGGTTCATGGCAGGGGAGGCGTGCGCCAACGACCCTCTCTCGCGGATCGCCCAGGACGCCTCCGAAGGGCTGCTGGTCACCGTCCCGAGGGCGTTCGACGCGGACCCCGAGAACAAGGCCGTCGAGGCGGCCGGCTCCGAAGACCCCGAAAGGGTCGCGAAGGCCCTCCACGAGGGCACCTTCAAGACCCCGACCGGCACCCTGGGCTTCGACGGGAAGGGTGACCTCAAGGACTTCCGCTTCATGGTCCACGAGTGGCACTTCGGCAGGCCGAAGACGGAGGTCTCCCCCCAGTAGAAGTCGCCTTCCGCCGACCCGGGTGCCCCGCGAACGATTCGAGCGCGAGGCACCCGCCGCCCATGCCGCCAGAGGCGCCCGCTGGTGCCGGGAAAAGAACAACGCCCCGGCAGCACCGCCCCGACGAGGACCCGGCGGGCCGACCGTCACCGGCGTCTCGATCAGGCTCCGGCTCCGCCCGCGATCTCCACCGGATCCAGGGCCTGTCCGATGGGTCAAGAACGGGGACGCCCGTTCAGGCCGCCATGAGGCGTTTTAATGCCCGGGTGGTGAACTGGACGCGGATGTACGACTGCTACGGGGATGTCGATCGAGTCCCCGCCCTTCTGGAACAGGTGGAGATCGAGGACGACGCCGAAGCATGGGAGGAGCTGGAATACCGGCTGGTCCTCGAACACGACCTCGTCTTCCCCGCCGGTTTCGCCGCTCTGCCGCGTCTGATGCGTCTCGCCTCCAGGAGTGCGCGGGCGCGTGGACTGGCGGGGACGATCCTGCGACGCGTGGCAGGACACCATGGCTGCGATGATCTGCTGGCGAACTGCGCCGACGAGATCTCCGGGTTCCACGAGTTGCTGGACCGGCATCTGCGATCGCGGCCGGTCGACTACCTCGCGGCCTTCCTCGATTCGCTCGCGGCCATGGAGGAGTACCACTGGAGTGCCGTCCTGGGGGACTTCACGGACGACTTCTACCACTTGGCGTGCCCCCACTGCGCCGTGGAAGTGACGGTCGCCATCGGGGACCACGGGCGCTATTCAGCGATCCGGGACTGGAACCTGGGCGACGTGGACCGCCGTGACCTCCGGCCGGCGTCCTCCGAGGCACTCTCCGGTACCGGCCGGTGGATGTACGAGACTGCCGTCCGCGACGGGCGCGAGGCACTCGCTGACGGAATCGCCCACCTCTTCGGCAAGGCTGAATGCCCGCGCTGTGCCAGTGTGTTCGACATCGCGGCCGAGTACACATCCGCCAACCGACCCGTCCTGCGGTAGGCCGGGGTGCATCGGAAGCAGGCGAGAAGGGGCCTCGGGAGCGGAGCCGGAGCCGGATCGCGGTGACGGTCACCGTGTCGTGGAAGACGTAAGCCCGCTCGTCGAAGCGGGTGGCCACGGCACGGAAGCCCTTGAGGGCGTTGCTCGTGCGCTCGACCTCGTTCCTGCGGGCGGGCGGGTGGTCCGGCGGGGACGGAAGGGTCGGGAGGCTTGCCCGAAGGACCGCCCCGCCGGAGCTGGCGGGGGGGGGCAGTGGCGGGCATGTTCCATGGGCGGTGCCGCTTCGTGGAAGGAATCACCCCGTTGCCCCCGTATGAACGCCCCCGCCGGCCGCGCCGCCGACAGGCACGCCCCGGCCCCCCGGACGCCCCTTCCCCCCAGCCAGGTCGGCGTCCTCGGCCTCCAGCGCTCGGTAGGGAACGCCGCCGTGCTGCACATGCTCCAGCGGAGCGGACACGTGTACGCCCGGCCCTCCGTTCAGCGCCAGGTGCAGGGAGAGGAGCAGCACCGGCAGGACGTACAGCGATCCGCCGCGGCTCCTGGGGGGCCGCAGATCCAGCGCCTCGTCTATGACTCCGTGGACAACGGCGCGGACGAGGAACTGTTCCTGGACAACGAGGCGGAGGCTCGCGCGCATTACGCGGGCCGGGGCGTTCCCCAGGAGGTGGTGGACCGGCTGGCGACACTGGCGGCGGACGAAGACCAGTTCCTGACGCAGGACGAGGCGATGACGATGTCGCGGAACGCCGTCACCGGAGCGATCAATGTCATCACCCCGCAGGAGGCCGGCTTCCTGGTCGGTCTCGCGGGGGACCGCGTGGGTGGTGTGTCGGCCTACGACCCGGACATGACGCTTGGAGCGCAGGGGATCCTCGACACCATCTCGCGGAGGGAGGGGCTCGCCGCCGGGTCGGTGGTGGCGAACAGGAATTCCATCATCGGGTTCGGCTATCACCGGTCGCACACCGACATCTTCGTGCCGCACCCGGGCCCCTGGATCCACCTGGCGCCGCCCGACGACCTCGCCACCTGTCTGGAACATGTGATGGGGCCGTCGAGCCATGCCTCCGTGCTGACCGACAACGAGCCCACCCAGGGGTTCGGACAGGCGCTCATCGCCAACATCGACGCGATCAACGCGGCCCATGCCGGCGATCCGGGCTACGTCCCCCTGACCTACACCGTGACCGAGGAGAACGCGCAGGAGGGCCGGCCGGTCGACCTGGGGATCCGGTCCCCCGTCCCGTACAACACCGTCCACCGGCCTCAGTACCGGGTGATCCGGGTCTCCCGCGCCTGAGCGGCGGCACGGGAGACGGGTCCGCCGCCGTGTCTTCCGTGCCGTCGGCGCGTCGACGCGTCGGCATGAGCATGGGCGGAAGAAGCGGACCGGAGTCCGGCTGAGGTGCGAGCGGTACAGGAGGCCCGCGCCACCGGACCTGAAGTCCAAGGCGGCCGGGAACCGGAACAGCAAGAGGGAAGGCAAGCACCTCACGTCCGTCCTCTGCCCGGCCCGCCGGACCCCGGCCGAGTCGGTGGAGGCCGAGATCAAGGCCGTCGGCCTGGCCGTCGACGTGCGGGACGGCGGCCAGTTCCTGCCCGATCCCGCGTGTCTTGCCTCACTGGCACCCTCGATGAGCCCGGGAGGGTCCTGTACGGCCTCGACCGTCTCCAGCGGAGTTGCCTCCACCAGCGAGGCCGTCGAGCTCATCCTCGTCGAGCGTACGGCCCCCGCCACACGATGCGTCCCGATGGCCGGCGACGTCATGATCCACCCGTCTCGGCCCCCGTTATGTTTTTCGGGGTCCTGCAAGAGGGCGGCTGGCCTCCGGGCCCGGTATGACTGTGTCCCCTCTGCCGAACGGATGACCTGGGGGTGGTGTCGCCTGGCTTGTGGGGTGCCGTCGGAGACGCTGATGAGAGGTCCGACCACCGCCTGACCAGGCGCAATGCCCGGTCGTGTCCGGGCAGCAGGTCTACATGACGTGGATGCGCGAGTACGACACCGTTACCAAGGCCAGCCGCACCGAAGGAGTGGAGAGCACCGTGTTAGGCACCGGCGACGTGGGCGTGTCCCTCGGCCTGGATGTCGGCAAGACCGCTCATCACGGGCACGGGTTGACTCCGGCCGGGAAGAAGGTCTTCGACAAGCTGGCCGCGAAGTTCGGCACCGTTCTGGTGATCGTGGACCAGCCCGCCTCGCTCGGGCCCCTCCCGCTCACGGTCGCCCGGGACGCGGGCTGCAGGGTCGCCTACCTGCCCGGACTCGCGATGTGCCGGATCGCCGACCTCTACCCCGGCGAGGCGAAGACCGACGCGAAGGACGTGGCTGTGATCGCGGACGCCACCCGCACCATGCCCCACACACTGCGCTCGCTGGAACTCACCGACGAGATCACCGCCGAACTCACCGTCCTGACCGGCTTCGACCAGCACCTCGCCGCCGAGGCGACCCGCACCAGCAACCGGATATGCGGCCTACTCACCCAGTTCCACCCGTCGCTCGAACGGATCCTGGGCCCGCGCCTGGACCGCCCTGCGGTGACCTGGCTGCTAGGGAGCGTATTTGGTCGTGATCAAGGGGTGGTTTTGGTGAGGTCCTTGATCCAGATCATCGAGGCACGGAGGTGGAGGCTGGCGAGGTAGCTTTCGGGCGTCTTGTCGAACCGTGTGGCGATGCCCCGCCAGGCCTTCAGCCTGTTGATCAGGCGCTCGACGGTGTTCCGCTCCTTGTAGAGCCCGGCCTCGTGGGCGACGGGCCGGCCGCCCCTGCTGCCCTTCTTCCTTCGGTTGGCGGCCTGGTCCCGCTTCTCCGGAATGACGGCCTTGATATGCCGTTTACGCAGGTGGGAACGGTCGCCGCGCGAGGAGTAGGCCTTGTCGCCCGCGACTGCGTCGGGCCGGGTGCGGGGACGGCCGACAGGCCCGCGAACCCGGACCTTCGCCAGCACGGGGATGAACTGCGGGCTGTCGGCGGCCTGCCCCTCGGTCAGGACGAATGCCAGCGGGCGGCACTTACGCTCGCCGGCGATGTGGACTTTGCTGGTCTGCCCGCCTCTGGACCGTCCGAGCAGGGCCGCCTTCAGGCGGATCCCGCGTCTGCGTCGGACGCGTCGCCGCTCGTCCCGTTCCGGGTCGTCTGCGGTGTCCTGCCCGTCTTGTTCCTTCGGACCGCCCCTTTTTGCCGGGCCTTCTCCGCCTCCTCGGCGGCCTTCTGCAGGTCGGCGAGCGTGTCGGTCGAGGTGCATCCCGGCGGCGTCGTGATGGGCCTGGACGGTGGTGGAATCCACGCTGACCAGCGACAAGTCCACCTCACCCCGCTTCGCTGCCTCCGCGATCGCACCCTCCAGCAGGGCCTCGAAGACCCCGGCGTCCCTCCACTGCCGGAACCGGTTGTGGACCGTGGACCAGGCGCCGAACTCGCTCGGCATCTCCCTCCACTGGCCGCCCGTCCGAAACCGCCAGATCACGCCCTCGAACTGCCGACGGAGCCGCTCGGGGTACGGGCCGTACTCACCGATCGGCAGGTACGGCCCGATGAACTCCCACTCAGCGTCAGTCAGTTGCACTCGCGTCACACACCACGATCTACCGGACCAGACGCGACCGCGAGGACGAAACCCACAGATTGATCACGACCAAATACGCTCCCTAGACGCCACGGATATCCGGCCGCCCTGCGCAAGGCCGGCCGTCGCAGACTCGTCGAGGTGATCCGGCCCAAGGTCCCTCGCATGGCCCAGCGGCTGATCGACGACGTCTTCGACACGCTGGACGAGCAGACCGTCGTGGTTCCGGGGGCCGGCACGCTGGACGTCGTCATCGCCTCCCTGGCCCGCTCACTCGCGGCCGTCCACGAACAACGCCGGGCCCTGGAGGCCCAAATCAAGGCCCTGTTGGACGACCGCCCTCTTTCCCAGGCCCTGACCTCGATGCCGGGGATCGCGGTCAGGACCGCCGCCGTGCTACCGGTCACCGTCGGCGACGGCACCGGCTTCTCCACCGCCGCCCACCTCGCCTCCTACGCCGACCTCACCCCCACCACGAGGCAGTCGGGGACCTCGATCCACGGCGAACACGTGCCCAGAGGCGGAAACCGCCAGCTCAAACGCGCGATGTTCCTCGCTTTATGTCGTCTGCCCATGCCGAGATATCCGCGGCACCCCGCCGGACAGCTTCTTCCGGGTCCAGGGCCAGCCTCCCGCAGGCCGCTGCGATGTCCGGCGCGTCGCCCGGTCCCACGAGCGCGTCATGCACCCCGGTCTGCAGCCAGTCGGCCTGGTTGTCGTCCGCCGCGGCAACCGCGAGAGCGATGAGCCTGATGGCGGCCACCGTCCCCACCCGGGCGAGAGCCTCTGCCGTCTGCCGGGTCACCGCCGTGTCCTCGACGTCCAGCAACAGCCCCACCAGCGTTTCCCCGGCCTCAGGAACATCAGCGAAGGAAGCAAGGTCACGCCCGGCACGAACACGTTGTGTCCACGAAGGAGACGACGCCTCAGCCAAGCCCGCCTCCAACCCACTCATCATCTCTGACACGACAGTCTCATGCCCCACAAAGAAGATCGAACCCCGGACAGAAGCTGCCCACCCTTGACGAAAGGCTATAGAGGCCTCCGCAGCACCGTAGGACCAGGCGCCCGTCGCCACGCTCCCCCTCTTCGAGCACCAGGTCCGGTGAAACGCGGCGGACGGCGCCGGGCCCGGGCGCAGTCGACGGTGTGCAGCACGGCGCCACCGGGCCCGCGGCCGGTCTTCCCCGGCCCCAACCCGGGGCGCCGTGCCGGGCCCCGCGCCCCCGGCCGTGATCCGCCGGACACCCCCTAACTTGATCTTTAACCCGTGCGGCGAGGTCGTGGGGTGGTCGACTTCTTGTTCCGGGACGCGGCGGTGTCGGTTTTGCGGACTGTGTGGACGTCGTGGCGTGGGGTGGGCCGGGTGTTCTTGCGGCCTGGTGGCCTGCCGGGGCCGGGGCAGGAGGGTTTCGGTGCACCGGCCGGGCAGCTGGCTGTCGGGCGGATGTGCCGGAAGTCGCGGCGGACGCGGGCGGGCGTGAGGCGTTCGAAAGGTGCGGGCTTCTCCCAGGGCCGGCGCCGGTCGGCCGCCAGTGGCCGGGCCAGTCGCAGTTGGGTGTAGGCCGCCAGGATCAGCCAGGTCCAGCGGTCCGCCGCCTCGGGGGTGCGGATCTTCGGACAGGTCCAGCCCAGGGTCTGCTTGAACAGGCGGAAGGTGTGCTCGATGTCGAAGCGCCGCAGGTATGCCCGCCAGAGGCGGTCGGTGTCGGCAGCGTCTGCGTCGGTGCCCGACCACCACAGCCAGACCGGCTTCGGGGTCGCTCCGCTGGGCAGGTGATCGATGTCCAGGCGTATCACGGTCCCCTCGACGATCGGGAGGGTGCCGTCGGCCGCGGACCAGGAAGAACGGTGGGTGAGTTTGGGGTGGCGCCGGTCCCACGAGCGTGCTCGGGCGGTTCCGTAGAGGCGGGTGTCGGTGACGGTTTCGGTGTCCGGGGTGCCCCAGGTGTCGGGCTGTCCGAAGACGAACTCACCGCCGTGCCGCGGCGGACGGCCCTTGGTGTGAGGCTGCCGAGGTGGGACGGCCCGACGTAATACTCGGTCCGAACGCATCCGGGCCAGGACCTGCACCGGCAGGTCCCGCAGGAGGTGGGCCAGGCGGGGCGCGTCGTATCCGGCGTCCGCGATGACCAGGACGTCCAGGTCACCGGTCCGCCACTGGCCTGCGGCGATCAGCCGCTCGACCAAGTCGCGCAGTTGCCGGGCGGTGACGGTGGCGGTGTCGTCCCCGGGCGCCAGGCGCAGAGCGTCCAGCGGGGCGGTCCACGAGCTGCGGCCGGGCTCCAACGCGCAGACGATCGAGTAGGGCCAGCCGGGCACGGGGATGTGCTGGTCCTTGCCCCGGCCGTAGGTGTGACACAGGATCCGATCCGGTGAGGTGTGGGCGTTCGGCCGCAGCCAGCAGGTGACGTCGACGGCCAGGACCAGCCGGCCGTCGGCGGCTCGTGGCAGCGGCACCGAGGCCAGGGCCTGCCGCATCCGGTCGGCGTCGACCCGGCCTTGGGCGAGGGCGGCGTAGAGCCCTCCGTGCCCGCGGCGGTGTTCGCCCACCAGCGACAGCTCGGCCAGCGATCTCACCGGTCCGTCACCGCACAAAACCGCGTCCGCCAGCTCGAACAGGGCATCCGAACGAGCGGTCAGGCAGGAGTAGAGCTCGCCCCGGAAGCGTGACAGTTCCGCCAGCGGCTCTCGCCGGGCATCGTGATGCTGCAGACTCATCCTCACGGCCTTCGCGCTGGACGTGTGTGTTCCTTGGTCGGAGCACATGTTCAGACGAAGGCCGCTTCTGCGTCCGGCGGATACCGAACCGAGTGATCAAGTACGACGCACCGTTCGAGGAGGGCTTCTACCGGCGCTGCAGGGATCCGGGCCCGCAACGAGTAGACCAGTCGCCGGCCGGTGACAGCCGCTCTCCACTGGCCCGCACGACGACAAGCCTGTCGTCTTCGAAAGCGATTCGATCACCGGCAGCCAGGAAGAGCGGCCTCTCCAGCTCGAAGGCATACCCATCGTCGGTTTCGAGGTCCTTGACCAGCGTCAACCGCGAGGTCGGCGTGGCTCCGTCAGCTACCAGGCGCATGTCGAGATGGTCCCACGCGGCTTGAGATCACCTCGACCCTATTCAACGGCTGACCAACGGCCCAGATGTTAAAGATCAAGCTAGGAACCGGTCGTGCCGTCGAGCATCTCGCGCAGGATGTCCAGGTGGCCGTTGTGGCGGGCGGTCTCCTCGGTGAGGTGGAGGAGGATCCAGCGCAGGTCGACGTGGAGGCCGTTGCGGATGGTTCTTCGGGACCGCTCGTCCAGGTCGTTCCCGGCGATCAGTTCGCGGTAGCGGGCGCTCTGTTCGGCGTATTCGTCGAGCAGCTGCGTGAGCGGGAAGTCGACGGCGATCCGCATCTCGCGGTCGGGGTCCTCCTCCGTCATGGGGGCCCGGTCCTCCTCGCCGAGGAAGACCACGTGGAACCAGTAGTACTCGACCCAGCGGAGGTGGTTGATCACTCCGCTCACGGTCATCAGCGGTGAACCCGGCAGGAGCGCCTTGCGGGCGTTCTCCGCGGAGACGCCTTCGCACTTGGCACGGGCGGTGTCCCGTGCGTAGTCGAGAAACGTGGTGAGCTGGGTGCGCTCGTCCCACGCGGGCGGTGTGTCGTCGATTCTCGTCATCGCGCGCAGCGTCCCCGATCACCGCGACCGGTGTCGAGGGATTTGACGACGGGCCCGGCCTGCCCCACTCAGATTCTCGTCCGGCAGGACGCCGCGGCGTGTGCGGCACCCGTTCACCGACCGCGCCGGCACGAGCGCGGCCCTGCGGAAGCCGGTGAACGCCGCCTTCGCCGTCCGGCCGCACACGGGACCGGGCGGGGTTTCCGTCTAGCGCCGGTGGTCGCCCCGGCGGTGGTAGGCGTCGCTGCTGGTCGGCAGGTAGTTGTGGACGGACCAGGAGTTGAAGGAGACCCGGTCGGTCTTGGCGTGGCGCAGGGCCTCTTCTTCCTGGCGCAGGCCCTCGACCGGGTCCACCCCGCCTCTACCCCTGCGGTGCACGACGGTGAACGCCATCACTACGGCACCGATGATGACCCCGAACAGGATGAGCAGAGCGGTCATGTGTTCCTCCCCCGTGGTTACCGGCAGGGTAACCCGGAGATCGCGACCGGGTCGGGGTGCGGCGGGGAAGTGGATCAGGTCGGTTCCGCTTCCGCGCCCGGGTTCCCGTGGCTCCGTCAGCTCAGCAGGGTCGGTGTCGCGGCCGTCAGGACCCCGGCGATCCTGTCCCAGGTCTCCTCGTCGCGGGGCAGCGGGGGCAGGTCCCGCCCGGCGCCCGTGTCCCACGCGGCGGCCAGGGCGACGGGGTCGGAGCCGGTGGCGGCGCCCGCCGCGAGGGCGGCCGCGCCGAGGGCGACGAGTTCGGCGGCGGCGGGGACGACCAGGGGGCGGCCGGAGAGCCTGCGGACGGTGTCGGTCCAGGCCCGGCCGCGCGCGCCGCCCCCGATCAGGCGCAGCGGCCGGTCCCGTACGTCCGGCGCGGCCGGGTCGAGGCCGCAGGCGGCGAGGAGTTCGTCGAGGGCGCGCAGGACGGTGAAGGCGGCGCCCTCGTAGGCGGCGCCGAGGACCGCCCGGGGGTCCGTGCCGTGCCGCAGGCCGGTGACGAGTCCGGCGGCGTGCGGGAGGTCGGGGGTGCGCTCGCCATCGAGGTACGGCAGCACGACGACCCCGCCGCCGGGCGCGGCGTCCTCCCGGTCCAGGCCCAGGAGCGCGGCGAACCGGTCGACGGCCAGGGTGCAGTTGAGCGTGCAGCCGAGCGGGAGGTACGTGCCGTCGGTGGCGGCGAAGCCGGCGAGCCCGGGGGCGGCCGGGCGGGCGCGGGTCGCGGCGAAGACCGTGCCGGAGGTGCCGAGGCTGACCACGGGGTGGTCGAGCAGGCCCGCGCCGCCGAGGCCGAGCCCGACGGCGGCGGCCATGTTGTCGCCGGTCCCGGCGGCGACGGCGACCGTACGGGGCAGGCCCAGGGCCTCGGCGGCGGCCGGGGCGAGGGGGCCCACGCGGGTGGCGCCGGTGGGCGCGAGGGCGGGCAGCAGGGCCGGGTCGAGGCCGATGAGGTCGAGGACCTCCGGGTCGTACGCGCCGGTGGCCGTCCCGTACCAGCAGGTTCCGGAGGCGTCCCCGCGGTCGGTCACGGCGATGCCCGAGAGGCGCTCGGTGAGGTGGTCGTGCGGGAGGCGGACGCCCGTGACGGCGTCGGCCCGCTCGGGCTCGTGCTCGCGCAGCCACTGCCACTTGGCGGCGGTCATGGAGGCGACGGGGACGGACCCGGTCCGGACCGTCCAGGCCTCCGGCCCGCCGAGGCGCGCGGCGAGGGCGGCGGCCTGGGGCGCGGAGCGGGTGTCGTTCCAGAGCAGCGCGGGGCGCAGGGGCCGCCCGCCGACGCCGAGGGTGACGAGGCCGTGCTGCTGGCCCGCGACCGCGATGCCGGCGACGGACGCGGCGGGGACGCCCGCGTCCCGTACGGCCGAGCGGACGGCGGTGACGAGCGCGGTCCACCACTCCCCCGGGTCGCTCTCGCGCGCCCCGGCGGTCCCGGTGACGGTGTGCGGCGCGCGGCCGACGGCGAGGAGCGCGCCGGTGTCGGCGTCGACGGCGACGGCCTTGGTGGACTGCGTGGAACTGTCCACGCCGATCACGACGGAGCGGCTCGCGGGCACGCCCTCACCTCGTCTCGGGTTCGGTCCTCTTCCTTGTACTCGTTCCGGGACGGGTCTGGCGCGCGGGCCCTCCGTCCCGTATTAGTTATCTCAGAAAACAAATCCGGTGGCCAGTCCCCGGACCGCGCACGAGAGAAGGACACACCATGCCGGAGCGCTTCTCCCCGACCCCCGCGGACCGCTTCACCTTCGGTCTCTGGACCGTCGGCTGGCAGGGCCGCGACCCCTTCGGCGAGGCCACGCGGCCCGCCCTCGACCCCGTGGAGGCCGTCGAGCGGCTCGCCGCCCTCGGCGCGTACGGCGTCACCTTCCACGACGACGACCTGATCCCCTTCGGCGCGCCGGAGGCCGAGCGCGACACGATCGTGAAGCGCTTCCGGGACGCCCTGGACCGCACGGGGCTCGCGGTGCCGATGGCCACCACGAACCTCTTCGCGCACCCCGTCTTCAAGGACGGCGCCTTCACCGCCAACGACCGGGACGTGCGCCGCTTCGCCCTGCGCAAGACCCTCCGCAACATCGACCTCGCCGTCGAACTCGGCGCGACGGTCTACGTGGCGTGGGGCGGCCGGGAGGGCGCGGAGTCCGGCGCGGCCAAGGACGTGCGGGTCGCGCTCGACCGGATGAAGGAGGCCTTCGACCTGCTCGGCCAGTACGTGACCGAGCAGGGCTACGACCTGCGCTTCGCGATCGAGCCCAAGCCGAACGAGCCGCGCGGCGACATCCTGCTGCCCACGATCGGGCACGCGCTCGCCTTCATCGAGCGCCTGGAGCGCCCGGACCTGGTCGGCGTGAACCCGGAGACCGGGCACGAGCAGATGGCGGGGCTCAACTTCCCGCACGGCATCGCGCAGGCGCTGTGGGCGGGCAAGCTGTTCCACATCGACCTCAACGGCCAGTCGGGCATCAAGTACGACCAGGACTTCCGCTTCGGCGCGGGCGATCTGCGCCAGGCGTTCTGGCTGGTGGACCTCCTGGAGACGGCCGGGTACGAAGGCCCGCGCCACTTCGACTTCAAGCCGGTGCGCACGGACGGCGCCGACGGGGTCTGGGAGTCCGCGAAGAACTGTATGCGCAACTACCTGATCCTGAAGGAGCGCACGGCCGCCTTCCGCGCCGATCCGGACGTCACGGCCGCGCTCGACGCCTCCCGGCTGCCCGAACTCGCCGTGCCCACGGCCGCCGACGGCCTCGCCGGGCTGCTCGCCGACCCCACGGCGTACGAGACGTTCGACGCGGACGCGGCGGCGGCGCGCTCGATGGCCTTCGAGCGCCTGGACCAGCTGGCCCTGGAGCACCTGCTGAACGTGCGCTGAGGACGGACGGGGGACGAACGGACGGGCGCGTCCCCTGCGAGACTACGGACCGTGCCGGTCCCGTACCCGCCCGGGACGCGGCCACCGCCCGAACCGGACCGTCCCCGAGGAACCGTGATGCGCGTCGCCCTCTTCGTCACCTGCGTCAACGACGCCGTCTTCCCCTCGACGGGCGTGGCCACGGTCCGGCTCCTCGAACGGCTCGGCGTGGAGGTCGACTTCCCGGCCGCGCAGACCTGCTGCGGGCAGCCGCAGTTCAACACCGGCTACCGCGCGGAGACCGCGCCCCTCGTACGGCGCACGGTGCGGGCCTTCGCGGGGTACGACCACGTCGTCACCCCGTCCGGCTCGTGCGCGGCCATGGTCCGGCACCACTACGGCGCGTTCGGCGCGGAGGTGCCGGGAGCGGCGGACCTGGCGCCGCGCGTGTACGAGCTGACGGAGTTCCTGGTGGACGTGCTCGGCGTGACGGACGTCGGCGCGTACTTCCCGCACCGGGTCACGTACCACCCCTCCTGCCACGGACTGCGCCTGCTCGGTCTGGGGGACCGGCCGCGCCGGCTGCTCGACGCCGTCGAGGGGCTGGACCTCGTGGAGCTGCCGGGTGCGGAGGAGTGCTGCGGTTTCGGCGGCACCTTCGCGGTGAAGAACCCCGACGTCTCGGCGGCCATGGGCGCCGACAAGATCGCGAACGCCCTGTCCACGGGCGCGGGGGTGTTGTGCGGCGCGGACAACTCCTGTCTGCTGCACCTGGGCGGGATGCTGAGCAGACGGGAGGCGCCGCTGCGCGCGCTGCACCTGGCGGAGATCCTGGCGAGCACGGAAGAGGAGCCCTGGCGATGAGCGGTGACGAGAGGACGTCCGCACCGACGCCGGCCTTCGTGGGGATGCCGGCCTTCCCGGAGGCGGCGCGGAAGGCGGTCGGCGACGCGACCCTGCGGGCCAACCTCCGGCACGCCACCCGCACGATCCGGGACAAGCGGGCGCGGGCGGTGGCCGAACTCGACGACTGGGCCGCCCTGCGCGAGGCCGGGAAGCGGATCAAGGACGAGACGCTCCGTCACCTCGACACGCACCTCCTGCGGTTGGAGGAGGCGGTGACGGCGGCGGGCGGCACCGTGCACTGGGCGGAGGACGCGGCCGAGGCGAACCGGATCGTCACCGACCTCGTACGGGCCACCGGCGAGCGCGAGGTCGTCAAGGTCAAGTCGATGGCCACGCAGGAGATCGGCCTCAACGAGCACCTGGAGGCCGAGGGGATCGCCGCGTACGAGACGGACCTCGCGGAGCTGATCGTGCAGCTCGGTGAGGACCGGCCCTCCCACATCCTGGTCCCGGCCATCCACCGCAACCGGGGCGAGATCCGCGACATCTTCCGCGACCGGATGGCGCGTTGGGGCCGCCCGGCGCCGGAGGGGCTGAGCGACGCCCCGGCCGAGCTCGCGGAGGCGGCCCGGCTGCACCTGCGGGAGAAGTTCCTGCGGGCCAGGGTCGGGATCTCGGGGGCGAACTTCATGGTCGCCGAGACCGGCACCCTGGTCGTGGTGGAGTCCGAGGGCAACGGCCGCATGTGCCTCACCCTGCCCGAGACCCTGATCTCGGTCGTCGGGATCGAGAAGGTGGTGCCGACCTGGCGGGACCTGGAGGTCTTCCTCCAGACCCTGCCCCGCTCCTCGACGGCCGAGCGGATGAACCCGTACACGTCGACGTGGACCGGCACCACCGACGGCGACGGACCGGACGCCTTCCACCTCGTCCTGCTCGACAACGGCCGCACCGCCGCCCTCGCCGACGAGGTGGGACGCCAGGCCCTGCGCTGCATCCGCTGCTCGGCCTGCCTGAACGTCTGCCCGGTGTACGAGCGGGCCGGCGGGCACGCGTACGGCTCGGTCTACCCCGGACCCATCGGCGCGATCCTCACCCCGCAGCTCCGGGGCACGGCGAGCGGGATCGACGCCTCCCTGCCGTACGCCTCCTCGCTCTGCGGCGCCTGCTACGAGGTGTGCCCGGTCGCCATCGACATCCCCGAGGTCCTGGTCCACCTGCGGGGAAAGGTCGCGGACCAAGGCGGCCACCGCCTGGAGAAGGCCGCGGTCAAGGCCTCCGCCTGGGTCCTCGACCACCCGGGTGTGCTGGCCGCCGGGGAGCGCCTCGCCTCCCGCACCCGTGCGCTGCACCCCCGGCGGGCGCCGGGACCGGGGGCCCGTCAGTGGAGCGAGAGCCGGGACCTGCCGGAGATGCCCGCCGAACCGTTCCGCGACTGGTGGAGGAAGAACCGCACATGACCGACTCACGCGCGCGCGTGCTCGCCCGGATCCGCGCCGCCGTCGCGGACGCGCCCGAGCCGCCCGCCGTCGCCCGCGACTACCGGACGAGCCACACCGCCGAGGACCCGGCGGGCCTCCTGGACCTGCTCCACGAGAACCTCGCCGATTACCGGGCCCACGTCCACCGCACCGGACCGGACGGCCTGGCGGAGCTGATCGCCCGGATCCTGGCGGAGCGCGGCGCCGGCAGCGTCGTCGTTCCGCCCGGACTGCCCGCCGGGTGGCTCGCCGCCACGGAGGCCGTCCGGCGGACCGACGAGCCCCGGCTGACCCCGTACGAGCTGGACGGCGTCGACGCCGTGGTGACGGGGTGCGCGGTGGCGGTCGCCGAGACCGGCACGCTCGTCCTCGACGGCGGTCCCGGGCAGGGCCGCCGCGCCCTCACCCTCGTCCCCGACCTGCACCTGTGCGTGGTCCGGGCCCCGGAGCAGGTCGTCGCCTCGGTCCCCCTGGCGCTCCCCCGGCTCGACCCGGCACGGCCGCTGACCTGGATCTCGGGCCCGTCCGCGACGAGCGACATCGAGCTCGACCGGGTCGAGGGCGTGCACGGGCCCCGCACCCTGGAGGTGATCCTGGTGACGGACGCCTGACGGGCCCGCTCGGCCCGCGTTTTCCCCCTCCTCACCAAGTCGCCGTGTCAGCACGGAACTTCGGGGTACCCGGGTGGAGGGCCGGTCCACCTCCGGATCAGCTCTCCAGGTGATCGTCCCGAAGGAGTGGAACATGACGACGCAGTACGACAACCGTCCGACCGGTCAGCAGACCCGCGGGACGACCGGCAACGTGATGAGCATCATCGCGATCGTGCTGGGCGTGATCTCGCTGGTCTTCTTCCCCATCGTGTTCGGCGTGATCGGCGTGATCCTCGCCGTCGTCGCCAAGTTCGTCCGCCACGAGCGGCTCGCCACCGTCGCCCTCGTGGTCAGCACCGCAGGCCTGGTCGGCGGCCTGATCCTCGGTGCCGTCGTCGCGAGCGCGTGACGCTCGTGGCCTCGTGACGCTCGTGGCCTCGTGACCCGACGGTCCGAGGACCCGTGCCGAAACCGTCCCGGCCGGTGGTCGCACCCCACATGTACAAGGGGTACGACCACCGGCCGGGACGGTTTCGCGTCCGTACGGCCCGGTGGCCGGGCGCGCCGGGTCAGCCGAGCAGGTCGGGCGCGCGCAGCACCTCGGGCGGGACGCCCCAGGCGTCGACCAGGTCGACGGCGAGGGGGCGGACCTTGCGGCAGAGGTCGTTCACCTCGCGGGTGAGGGCCTTGGAGCGCTGGACGGTGAGCCGGCCGTGCTCCATGAACCAGGCCCGGTCCGCCTCGATCGTCGAGAGGGCGAACAGGTCGCAGAGCAGGCCGAGCGCGTCCTTGTTGCCTCCCTCCGGCATCGCCCGCACCCTGTCGACGAACGCTTCGAGCACCAGCCGTTCGACGTGTGCGCGGGCGAGCGCGATGACGTGGTCCTGGACGGAAGAGAAGACGGCGCCGGGGTCGCGCTTCTGGTCGATGCCGCGCTTGAGCCGCCGGGCCACCCCGGCGAGCATGTGCTCCTCGCGGTAGCGGACCATGGCGAGCTGGTACTCCGGGTCGAGCAGCCCGGCCTCCCGGTCCCACTCGTCACCGCCGGGCAGCAGGTCCCGCACTCGTTCGAGCAGCTTGTGGGCCGAGGTCCGCTCCATGACCGTCTCGACGGCGAGACCGGTGACGTAGCGGACCATGCCGAGCTGGTCGAGGTCCTCGAACTCGCTCGCGTGGTCGGTGAGCAGGCCCTTGGCCACGAGCTGGAGCAGGACGTGGTTGTCGCCCTCGAAGGTGGTGAAGACGTCGCTGTCGGCCTTGAGGGCGGCGAACCGGTTGACGGCGAGGTAGCCCGCGCCGCCGCACGCCTCGCGGCACTCCTGGACGGTCCGGGTGGCGTGCCAGGTGCCGAGCGCCTTGGTTCCGGCGGCCCGCGACTCCAGGCGCCGCCGGGCCTGCGGGTCGTCCTCGGCGCCGGAGAAGACCTCGTGCAGCTGGGTCCGTACGACGTCCTGCGCGAAGTGCAGCGCGTAGGTGCGCGCGACGAGGGGCAGCAGCCGGCGCTGGTGGAGGCCGTAGTCGAGGAGGAGCTGCTCCTCCTCGCCCGGGGACGCGTCGAACTGCCTGCGGCGTACGGCGTACTTCACGGCGATCGTCAGGGCGACCTTGGCGACGTTGACCCCGGCGCCGCCGACGCTGACCCGGCCCTGCACCAGGGTGCCGAGCATGGTGAAGAAGCGGCGGTTGGGGTTCTCGATCGGGCTCGTGTAAACGCCCTCGGGGCTGACGTCGGCGAACCGGTTGAGCAGCGCCTCGCGCGGCACCCGTACGCCGTCGAACCGGATGCGGCCGTTGTCGACGCCGTTGAGGCCCATCTTGCGCCCGTCGTCCTCGATGTGGACGCCGGGCGCGACCTCGCCGCCGGCCCGGACGGGCACGAGGAACGCGTGCACGCCCTCGGAGGCGCCGCCCAC
This sequence comes from Streptomyces sp. NPDC093071, assembly GCF_044754545.1. Lineage (NCBI taxonomy): Bacteria > Bacillati > Actinomycetota > Actinomycetes > Kitasatosporales > Streptomycetaceae > Streptomyces > Streptomyces sp. NPDC093071. The sequence goes on from NZ_JBIVPH010000001.1 coordinate 236,465, forward strand.
CTCCAGCTGGGCGAAGACGACGGCGAGTTCGGCGTGGCGGGCCGCGTTGCCGATGTAGTCCTTGCGCGCCCCGTCGTCGGGGGTGGTGATGACGAACTCCCGGGTCTCGGCGTCGTACCTGGCGACGGTGGCGAGCGCCTGGACGTTGGAGCCGTGACCGGTCTCGGTCATCGCGAAGGACCCCATCAGGCGGCCGGTGATCAGGTCCGGGAGATGGGCCGCGTGGTGGCGCTCGGTGCCCAGGTGCAGGATCGCGCCGCCGAAGAGCCCGAACTGCACGCCGGTCTTCACGAGGACCGACAGGTCGCCGAAGGCCAGCGTCTCGAACGCGGCGATCGAGGCCCCGACGTCACCGCCCCCGCCGTATTCGCCGGGGAAGCCCATGCCGGTCTGTCCCGTCGCGGCCATGCCGACCACGATCTCGCGCACCCGCTCGCGGAACGCGTCGATGCCGAGTTCCTCGGCCTCTTCGAGGACGGAGGCGTACGTGACCAGGTTGGTCCGGACGAGGTCGCGGATCGCGGCGTACTCGCCGTCGAGCAGCCCGGCCAGTGCCGGGACGTCGATCTCGGGCTGCGCGTAGCCGCTCTCGGAGGGGGATGCGTTGTCGGTGGCCATGCCCCTTCGCTACCCCGGCCCGGGACGATCAAGCGGTGCGACCGGGTGCCCGGCCCGCTCAGGCCTCCTCGGCCGCCGCGTCCCGGGGGGCCTTCGCGGTGCGGCGCCTGCGGTGGAGCACCACGCCGCCGACCACGAGGAGCAGGGCGGCGACCGCGGCGACCCCGAGGGCCGTCCGCTCGGCGAACAGCCTCCCCAGGACTTCGAGCGCCCCGATCCCGACGGTCGCGTAGAGCAGCGCCCAGGCCGCTCCCCCCACGAAGAGGGCGGGGAGGTAGCGCGGCAGGGGCATCCGCATACTGCCGGCGAGGAAGTTGGCGGCGGTCTGGAAGCCGACGGTCAGGAAGGAGACGGCCACCACGGGCGCGCCCCAGCGCTGGATCGCGCGCTCCGCGCGCAGGAACTTGGCCGAGGAGATCCGTCCGCCGAACCTGCTGCGCCGGGCACCGGCACCGGCGAGCCAGCCGACGGCGAACGTCCCTCCGGCCCGGAGGAGGACGATGGCGTACAGGGCGGCGGCCGTGAGCGCGATCTTATCCACGGCGCCCCGTCCCGGACGCCGGGCCGGGGCGCCCGGCCTCCGTCACCCGTTCCGGGAGGCCCGCACCAGCGGGTCCGCGACGGGCGCACGCCCGGTCTCCGTCTCTCACCTGAGATCCGCCTATGCCCGTTCCGTCCTCTGCGTTCCCGCCATGACGGCCCGGGATCCGGGTCTGGCGCGAGCCGGGCTCGCCCGGCACAGCTCAGGTTAACCGAACGCTCGTACGCCGGGTACACGTCCCGGTCCCGGAGGGGGACCCGTGATCGGCGGGCGAGCGGGGCGGGGGGCATGGTTCGCGTCCGGCCGGGCAGCCGCACGGACACACCGGGCCGCCGCCGCGCAGGCGGGGCCCGCGCAGAGGATGACCAGTCGACCACAGGGAGTCGCCGTGACCGTTCGGATCGGGGTCGAGGAAGAGTTTCACGTGATCGACGCCGAAAGCGGAGAGCTCGTGCCACGGGCGGACTCCGTGCTCCGCAGGCTGGCCCGGCACGGTGACGTCTTCACCGGGGAGCTGTCCCAGTCCGTCGTGGAGTCCAACAGCGAGGTGCACTCCTCCCTCGACACCCTCTTCGCGGACCTGTCCGCGTCCCGCCGGCTGCTCGACGGGGCCGCCTCCTCCCAGGGCCTGGCGATCGCCGCGGCGGGCACCGCGCCGCTGGCCCGGCTCGGCACCGTCCCGCCGGGGTCCGATCCGCGCTACCTGCGCATGACCGGGGAGTACCGGCGGCTCGCGGACGAGCAGCTGATCTGCGGGGCGCACGTCCACGTGGACGTCCCCGACCGGGACACCGCCGTGCGCGCGATGTGCGCCGTCGCCCCCTGGCTGCCGCCGCTGCTCGCGCTCTCGGCGAGCTCGCCGTACTGGCTCGGCGCCGACACCGGCTACGCGAGCTGGCGCACCATGGTCTGGCAGCGCTGGCCCACCTCCGGCCCGCCCGGGTGCTTCCCCAGCGCGGCGGAATACGACCGGGCGGTGGACGGGCTGGTCGGCTCGGGGGTCATCAGCGATCCCGGGATGATCTACTACGACGTCCGTCCCTCGGCGCACCTGCGGACGCTGGAGCTGCGCGTCGGCGACGCCTCGCCGCGCGTCGAGACGGTGGTGCTGATCGCGGCGCTCTTCCGCGCCCTCGTGGTGGACGCGTGCGGACGGATCGCCTCCACCGGGGACCCCGGGTGCGACGGCCGGCACGAATGGCTGCGGGCCGCGACCTGGCGGGCGGCCCGGTCGGGCCTGGAGGGCGACCTGGTCGACCCCGTCACCCGGCTCGCCGCACCGGCCGCCGCGGTCGTGCACGGCATGATCCGGCGGCTGCGCCCGACGCTGGAGGAGTACGGGGACTGGGACACCGTGCGGACCCTCGCGGAGGAGGCCCTGGCCCAGGGCAGCGCCGCGCACCGCCTGCGCCGGAGGGTGGCGGAGGAGGACCTCCTCGCGGGGGTGGACCTCGTCCTGGCGGAGACCCGGGGCGAGCACCCGGCGGTGCCGGAGGGCCGCGCCGTACGCCCGGGTCCCCGGACGGGCCGTACGGCGGCGGGCGCCGCGTGAGCCGCCGTCCCGGTGGCGTGCGTCCCCCCGCACGCCACCGGGACGGGCGTCACGTCAGGGCAGGACCCACTTCTGGTTGGTTCCGGTGTGGCAGGTCCACAGGTGGACCGCCGTCCCGTCGTTCCACACGCCTCCCGAGGCGTCCAGGCACTTGCCCGACTGCGGATTGCGCACCGTGCCGTCGGCCTGGGCCGCCCACTTCTGCGCACCCGTGCCGTTGCACGTCCACAGCTGCACCTTCGTGCCGTCGGCCGAGCCGCCGCCCGACACGTCCAGGCACTTGCCGAGCGCCTTCACCGTGCCGTCGCCGGCGACCGTCCACTTCTGCGCGCCGGTGCCGTTGCAGGTCCACAGCTGGATCTTCGTGCCGTCCGCGGTCTGGGAGTTGTCGACGTCCAGGCACTTGCCGTTGACGCCCTTGACCTCGCCGGTGCGCGGTCCGGGCTGGCTTCCGCTCTGCTTGATCCGGATGTTGCGGAAGGAGACGTCGTCCCCGTCGCCGTGGTTCTGGAGGCCGATGTGTCCCTGGCGCAGACTGCGGACCGGGTCGGTGTTGGTGAAGTCGTTGATCTTGCGGCCGTTGAGGAAGATCTCCAGGCGCTCGCCGGTGACGCGGAGTTCGTACGTGTTCCACTCCCCCGGCGGGTTGAGCGCCGCGTCGCGCGCGGCGATGTCGGCGGACCGGTAGCCGTAGACGGCGCCGGTGGTGCGGTCGGCCGCGTCGGTGGCGTCGATCTGGATCTCGTAGCCGTTGTTCACCGCGGTCCACGGGTCGTCGGAGGCCGGGAAGCCGATGAACACGCCGGAGTTGTCGTCGCCCGCGGCCTTCCAGTCGAGCTTCAGGGAGTAGTCGCCGGTGAACTCCTTGCCCGCGTACCACAGCAGGCCCATGCCGCCCTGGGAGGTGAGGGTGCCGTCCGCGAGGGTGAACCCGCCCGGCCCGGCCTGGCGCCAGCCGGTGGTGGACGAGCCGTCGAACAGGGAGGTGTAGCCGGTCTCCGGGCGGCAGTCGGCCTCGGTCATGCCGGCGGCCCAGCGGATTCCGCCCAGGAGGTGCCGGCGGAAGGCGGGTTCGGCGTACGACTCGTCGGTGTGGCCGCCTCCGGTGTAGAAGGCCCGGCCGCCCTCGTAGCCCTTGCACCAGGCGATCGGGTGGTCGCCGGACATGTTCCCGCCCGAGTAGCTGGACTCGTCCAGCGCGGCGAGGACGCGGGCGGTGGCGCGCGGGTTGGTGCGGTAGTTGTACCACTCGTCGGTGCGCTGCCAGGTGCCGCCCAGGTGGGCGGTGGCGTCGTGCGCCCGGTCCTCCACCTTGACGGTGGCGGACTGAATGGCCGGGTGCGAGTGGAAGAGGGCTCCGGCGAGTCCTTCGTAGAAGGGCCAGTCGTACTCGGTGTCGGCGGCTGCGTGGACGCCGACGTATCCGCCGCCGCCGCGGACGTACTGCTCGAAGGCGGTCTGCTGGCCGGCGTTCAGCACGTCGCCGGTGGTCGACAGGAAGACGACGGCCTTGTACTGGCCGAGGTTGCCGGTCGTGAAGGCCTGGGCGTCCTCGGTGGCGTCGACGGTGAAGTTGTTCGCCGTGCCGAGGCCGCGCAGGGCCTCGATGCCGTCGTCGATCGAGGAGTGCCGGAAGCCGGCCGTCTTGGAGAAGACGAGGACCTTGTAGGCCGGGTCCGCCGCGGCGCGCGCCGCGGCGGTGGCGCCGGTCGTGGTGGCCGGGACGGCGGAGTGGCCCGGGGGCGCGGCCTGGGCCGCCGCCTGGGGGGTCAGGCAGAGCGCGGCGCCGGCCAGCAGGCCGAGAACCGCTTTCAGGGGGGTGCGCACGGAACGGTCGCCTCCTTGGTCTGTGGGTCTACGGAACTGCGGGGCTACGGCAGGGTCCACTTCTGGTTGGTTCCGGTGTGGCAGGTCCACAGGTGGACCGCCGTCCCGTCGTTCCACACGCCTCCCGAGGCGTCCAGGCACTTGCCCGACTGCGGATTGCGCACCGTGCCGTCGGCCTGGGCCGCCCACTTCTGCGCACCCGTGCCGTTGCACGTCCACAGCTGCACCTTCGTGCCGTCGGCCGAGCCGCCGCCCGACACGTCCAGGCACTTGCCGAGCGCCCTCAGCGTGCCGTCGCCGGGGAGCGTCCAGTTCTGGGCGGTGCTGCCGTTGCAGGTCCAGAGCTGGATCTTCGTACCGTCGGCGGTGCCGGCGTTGTCGACGTCCAGGCACGTGGTGTTCACGCCCTTCACCGAGCCCGAACGGGCCGCGCCGGAGGTCGTGAAGGAGAACTCGTCCACGTCGAACAGCGATCCGGCGCCGCCCTTGAAGACGAGGTACAGGGTGGTGGACCCGGCCGGACGGCCGGTGAGCGCGGTGCTCACGTCCCGGAAGGTCTCCCAGCCGCCGGTGACGGGCACGGCGACCGTGCCGAGCACGGTGCCGGTCGGGGAGCCCGCGCGCACCTCGATGGTGCCGCCCGTGCCGCCCGAGGAGATCCGGGCCGTGAACCGGTCCGCGTTCGCCAGGGCGTAGGGCCGGAAGGCGATCCAGTCGCCGTTCTCGATGTAGCCGACGGTCTTGCCGCCATGCGCGGGGGCGTGGGTGGTGATCTGGACCCCCGAGGCCTCGCTGTAGTGCTCGGCCTGGCGGTGGCTGGGCTGGGTGACGTGCTGGTCGTGCGCGGTCAGCGCGGGCTGGCCGTTCGCGCCCTTGTCGGTGTACTCGGCGTCGACGACGCCGAAGATGTTGGCGTTGGGGTCGTGCTCCCCGTCGGCCAGGGTCCGCAGGGTGCCCGTGCAGCCGGTGGCCGAGGTCTGCGGGTGTCCGTGGCTGTCGTGCCCGACGATGAAGGTGACCTTCACCCTGGAGCAGTCGATCGTGCCGTCCTCGGGGTCGGTCACCGTGACCTTGAAGGGGATCGCCGCGCCGAAGTCGTAGACGCTCCCGTCGGCGGGCAGGTCGAGGCGGACCGTGGGCGCCGTGTTCCCGACGGTGATCCGCACCGAGGCGGTCGCCGACTTCCCGGTGCTGTCGGTGACCTTGAGGGTGGCGGTGTACTGGCCGTTGGCGGCGTACGTGTGGGAGGGGTCGGCGGCGGTGGAGGTGGCGCCGTCGCCGAAGGCCCAGGCGTACGTGAGGGCGTCGCCGTCGGGGTCGGAGCTGCCCGCCGAGGAGAACGGGACGGCCAGCGGCGCCTTGCCGGAGGTGACGTCCGCCCGGGCCTGGGCGACCGGGGCGCGGCCGCCCGTGACGTGCTCGATCCGGTAGAGGGCGGAGTTCTCGTCGCCGTTGAAGTAGCCGGTGCCGTAGTCGAGGACGTAGAGGGCGCCGTCGGGCCCGAAGGCCGTGTCCATCACCTGGGTGCCGCTCCAGGGGAAGGCGTTGACCGACTGTACGGTGCCGTCTCCGGCGGCCTCGATCCGCTTGATCCACCGGCGGCCGAACTCGCCGGCGAAGAAGTCGCCGTCGTACTCCTGGGGGAACTTCACCTCGGAGGTCGAGGCGGCGTCGTAGCGGTAGACGGGGCCGCCCATGGGCGACTCGGAGCCGCCGCCGAACTCGGGGACGGAGGAGCCGTTGTACGGGATCCAGGCGGGCTGGGCGGGCGGGAGGTCGGTGAGGCCGGTGTTGCGCGGGGAGGTGTTCTTCGGGGTGGCGCAGCTGAACGCGGCGCCCGAGGTGCCGGTGGCGAAGTCGTAGTCGGTGTAGGGGTCGTTCCTGCCGGTGCAGTAGGGCCAGCCGAAGTTGCCCGCCTTGGTGATCCGGTTGAACTCGACCTGGCCCTCCGGTCCCCGGGCGGGGGACGCGGTGCCGGAGTCGGGGCCGTAGTCGCCCAGGTAGACGGTGCCGGTGGCCTTGTCGACGCTCATCCGGAAGGGGTTGCGGAAGCCCATCGCGTAGATCTCGGGGCGGGTCTTCGCGGTGCCGGGCGGGAAGAGGTTGCCGCTGGGGATCGTGTAGGAGCCGTCGGCGTTCACCTTGATCCGCAGGACCTTGCCGCGCAGGTCGTTGGTGTTGCCGGACGAACGCTGGGCGTCATAGGCGGGGTTGCGGTTCGCCCGCTCGTCGATCGGGGTGAAGCCGTCCGAGGCGAAGGGGTTGCTGTCGTCGCCGGTGGACAGGTAGAGGTTTCCGGCCGCGTCGAAGTCGATGTCGCCGCCGACGTGGCAGCACAGGCCGCGGGAGGCGGGCACGTCGAGGATCTTCTTCTCGCTGCCCGGGTCCAGGGTGCCGTCGGTCCTCAGGACGAACCGGGACAGCCGGTTGACCCCGTCGTACGGGGCGAAGTCGGCGGCCGTGCCGTCGGCGGGGGCGTCCCCGCCGGGGGTGGTGAGCCTGGGCGCGTAGTAGAGGTAGACGTGCCGGTTGGAGGAGAAACCGGGGTCCGCCGCGACGCCCTGGAGGCCCTCCTCGTCGTGGCTGTAGACCTCCACCTTGCCCGCCACGGTGGTGGTGCCCGCGGCGTCGGTCAGCCGGAGGGTGCCGTCGCGCGAGGTGTGCAGGACCGAGCGGTCCGGGAGCACGGCCAGGGTCATGGGCTCGCCCGTCTCGGCCACGCCCTTGGCGAGCGTGACCTGCTGGAACTCGGGGGCGGCCGCGGCCTTGGTCCCGGTTCCGGCCGTGCTTACGGTCCCGGCCGTGGTTCCGGTTCCGGCGTCGTGGTTCCGGTGTCCGGGCGCGGAGTTGGCCGCGGACACCGGCAGGAGACAGCCGAGGGCGCAGGCCACGGCGGTCAGCAAGAAGCGGGCGCGTCCGCGCCCGGGCGTTCTCATGCGCACAGAGGTCTCCCGACAGGGGTGTGGGGTGGTGGCAGCCTCAGCGTGCTGCCGAGGGACTACGGGCGTGCGCCGTCACGCCGTAGGGACCGGCCCGCAGCTCATGACCGGTTCATTTCAAGGAAGTTAGCGGGCTTTGTCGAAGTCCGTAACCCGCTGCGCGCGAGTTTCCGGCACTTCTTCCCTGCACGGGACAAAGTCCTCGTCATCAGGGAGCGGGAGTCGGCGGCCGTGACCGTCCGCCCGGCGAGAAGGGCGGTGATCGCTGCGGTCCGATCACTTTATGTGGGTCGAGGACAAAGTATGGACGGTGTCGGGAGAAGTCCCTACTGTGTCCGACGCGACGGTGCGGCCCCGTTCGAATCCGCCCGCAGCGCTTCCGAGTCCGGGGCGACGGCGCGTCCCGGCAGCGATGGATCCCCCACTTGCCCGATCGAGCCCTTCACGTCCCGAAGGGCCGTCAGGAGGTCACGTGCATCCACGGCTGTACTCCCCACGATCGGCCGGCCGCCTGGCCGGAACGCTCCTCGCCTCGTTGTTGACCGCCGCCCTGTCGGTCTCCCCGGCCTCACCGGCCTCCCCGACCGCTCCCCCCTCCCCCACCTCACCGGCCGCGCCGGACACCCGGGCCCCCGCGGACGACCCCTACGGCGCGAACCGGCCCGCCCGCGTGAAGGGCTCGGCCGTCCCGGCCGGTTCCACGCTCAAGGGCCGGTCCGCCGCCGAACTCCCGCCGCAGACGCCCGGGGTGACGCTCCGCGTCTTCGACGTACAGGTCCCGCTGAACAACCTCTGCGTGCTGAAGCCGGGGCAGACCCCCAACATCGACAAGCTGATGCCGGTGGTCGACTGGTCCACGCCGGCCGACTTCGGCCTGGAGACCCACTTCGTCACCCATGTCGTCGGCAACCTCGTCGTCCCGCAGACGGGCACCTACACCCTCCGCCTCGCCAGCGACGACGGCTCCCGCCTGCTGATCGACGACCAGGTGGTGATCAACCACGACGGCCTGCACGGCCCCGATCCCAAAGACGCGACCGTGAACCTGACGGCGGGCTCCCACGCCCTGCGCATCGAGCACTTCGAGCGCGACGGCGGCCAGCAGATCACGCTGTCCTGGAAGCCGCCGGGCGCCGCCGGCTTCGCCGTCGTGCCGAACTCGGCCCTGAGCACGGACGCCGACGTCGTCCGCGTGACCGCGCCGGGCCGCAAGGAGTGCGAGGGCATCGCGGACACGCCCGGCGACGGCCTGCCGCTGACCGGCGTGCACCCGAACTACACCCTCACCGACCTCCGCCCCAAGGGCTTCGAGCCGCAGGTCTCCGCGATGGACTGGCTGCCGGACGGCCGTCTGGCCGTGACCACCTGGGGCGGCAGCGACAAGACCACGGGCGAGGTCTACCTGCTCGGCAACGTCACGGGGAACACCGGCCCCGACAAGGTGACGGTGAAGAAGGTGGCCTCGGGCCTGAAGGAGCCGATGGGCCTCAAACACGTCGACGGCAAGCTCTACGTCTCCCAGAAGCACGAGCTGACCGAGCTGAACGACACCAACGGCGACGAGGTCACCGACCAGTACCGGCGGGTCGCCACCTGGCCCTTCGGCGGCAACTTCCACGAGTTCGCCTTCGGCCTCCTCTACAAGGACGGGTTCTTCTACCTGAACCTGTCGGTCTCCATCAACTACGGCGGGGCGACCACGAACCCGCAGCCGGCGCCGAACCGCGGGACCACCGTCAAGGTGAACCGGCAGACCGGCGAGATCGCGTACGTGGCCGGCGGCCTGCGCACCCCGAACGGCATCGGCTGGGGCCCCGAGGGCGGCATCTTCGTCACCGACAACCAGGGCGGCTGGCTGCCCTCGTCGAAGCTGGTGCACATCAAGCAGGACCGTTTCTTCAACCACTACATGAACCCGGCCGGCCCGTTCGACTCCCGGCCGGTGACCAAACCGGTGCTCTGGCTGCCGCAGAACGAGATCGCCAACTCCCCCAGCACCCCGCTCCAGTTGACCGAGGGACCGTTCGCCGGGCAGATGCTGTTCGGCGACGTGACGTACGGCGGCGTACAGCGCGGCTTCCTGGAGAAGGTCGGCGGCGAGTACCAGGGCGCGGTCTTCCGCCTCACCCAGGGCCTGGAGGCGGGCGTGACCCGGATCAGCGTCGGCCCGGACGGCGCGCTGTACGCGGGCGGGCTCGGCGCGGGCGGCAACTGGGGCCAGGAGGGCAAGCTCGCCTTCGGCCTGCAGAAGCTGTCCCCGAACGGCGCCAACACCTTCGACATCCGCGCGATGCGGGCCGTAGCGGGCGGCTTCGCCCTGGAGTACACCCAGCCGCTGTCGACGCAGACGGCGACCGATCTGGCCAAGCGCTACACGATCAAGCAGTGGCGTTACGCGCCGACCGCCGACTACGGCGGCCCGAAGATCGGCGAGGAGACGCTTACCGCGCAGTCGGCCACCCTCTCCGCCGACCGGAAGACGGTCACCCTGGCCATCCCCGGGCTCAAGGCCGACCGGGTGGTGCACGTCCGCTCGCCGCGCCCCTTCAGCTCGGCCACCGGGGAGACCCTGTGGAGCACCGAGGCCTGGTACACCCTCAACCGGCTGGCCGGCGGGGCGCCCACGGGGGAGATACGGGGGCTCGGCAACAAGTGCCTGGACGTCGACGACTCCCAGACCGCGGACGGCACGAAGATCCAGACGTGGGGCTGCAACGACACCGGGGCCCAGCGCTGGACGGTGTCCGGGGACGGCGCGCTGAAGGTCCTCGGCAAGTGCCTGGACGTCTCCAACGGCGGCTCGGCGGACGGCACGAAGGTCCAGTTGTGGACCTGCAACGGATCGGGCGCCCAGACCTGGCAGGCCCAGGCCGACGGCAGTCTGCGCAATCCGCAGTCCGCCAAGTGCCTGGACGTCGCGGGCGGGGCCACGGCGGACGGGACGAAGGTCCAGCTGTGGACCTGCAACGGGACGAGCGCCCAGAAGTGGGCCCTTCCCTAGCGGGCCCTTCCCTGAGGTGACAAGGGGGTGTGTGCGGGCCGTACGCCATGGCGTACGGCCCGCACACACTCCTTCTTTGTCCTGTGCGTGGGAAAAGTCGAAGCGGAACTGTGCGCAAGTTCTTCCCCTTCCGGTGGAGCACTGCTACGTTCCCCTCGAAAGCGAAGCGAGAACGAGGAGAGGAGGGGGACATGAGGCGCATGACGGCCCGGCCCGCGAACGCGCATCAGGCCCGCCTGCTCCGGCTGCTGCGCGACGGCGGCCCCAACTCGCGTGCCCAGCTCGGCGATCAGGTCGACCTCTCCCGCTCCAAGCTCGCGGTCGAGGTGGACCGGCTCCTGGAGACGGGCCTCGTCGTCGCGGACGGACTCGCCGCCTCCCGGGGCGGACGCCGCTCGCACAACATCCGGCTCGCTCCCGAACTCCGCTTCCTGGGCGTCGACATCGGCGCGACGTCGATCGACGTCGCGGTGACCAACGCCGAACTGGAGGTCCTGGGACACCTCAACCACTCCATGGACGTGCGCGAGGGCCCCGTCGCGGTCTTCGAGCAGGTCCTGTCGATGGTCGGCAAGCTCAAGGCGTCGGGCCTGACGGACGGGCTCGACGGCGCGGGCATCGGCGTGCCGGGCCCCGTCCGCTTCCCCGAGGGCGTCCCGGTGGCCCCGCCGATCATGCCCGGATGGGACGGGTTCCCCGTCCGGGAGGCGCTCAGCCAGGACCTGGGATGCCCCGTGATGGTCGACAACGACGCCAACCTGATGGCCATGGGAGAGCAGCACGCGGGCGTCGCCCGGTCCGTGGGCGACTTCCTGTACGTCAAGATCGGCACCGGCATCGGCTGCGGGATCGTCGTCGGCGGGGAGGTCCACCGCGGTACGACGGGAAGCGCCGGCGACATCGGGCACATCCAGGTCGATCCGGAGGGCCGGGCCTGCGGGTGCGGCAACCGGGGGTGCCTGGAGGCCCACTTCGGCGGCGCCGCGCTCGCCCGTGACGCCGAGGACGCGGCGCGCGAGGGACGTTCGGTCGCCCTCGCCGCCCGGCTCGAGGCCGCGGGCGCGCTGACCGCGGCGGACGTCTCCGCGGCCGCCGCGGCGGGGGACGCCGCGGCCCTGGACCTGATCCGGGCGGGCGGTGACCGGGTCGGCCAGGTCATCGCCGGTCTGGTGAGCTTCTTCAACCCGGGGATGGTCGTGATCGGAGGCGGGGTGACGGGACTCGGGCACACGCTCCTCGCGAGCGTGCGGACCCAGGTGTACCGGCGCTCCCTCCCGCTCGCGACCAGGAACCTGCCCATCGTCCTGGGCGAGCTCGGCTCGACCGCCGGCGTGACCGGCGCGGCCCGGCTCATCAGCGACCACCTGTTCTCGCCGGCCTGATCCGGACCGGCGGGCACCGCGAGGTGCCGAGCACGACGACACCGCGAGGTGTCCGGCACAGCGGCGCCGGGAGGCGCCGAGCACGACGGCACCGGGAGGTGCCGAGCACGTGAGCACCGCCCGGTGCCGCGCGGGCACCCCCGTACGACCCGCCGCACGCGCGCCCCGTACCGCTCCGTACCACCCGTACGCCCCGCACCGTTCGTAGCACCCGTACGCTCCGCACCGCTCGTACGCCCGCACCGTTCGTAGCCCCCGTACGCCCGCACCCGTTCGTACCGCCCGTACGTCCCGCACCACCCGTACGACCCCATCGCCGCGGCCCCGTAGCGCCGTCGGAACATCCGGTCACGCCCCCGCCCTCGCGTCCGCCCTGCCCGCTCACGGCCCGCAACAGCCGAGGAATCGTCATGGCACCAGAACCGCCCCTGCTCACCATGTCCGGCATCACCAAGTCGTTTCCCGGAGTCCGCGCCCTCGACGGCGTCGACCTGGAGGTCCGGGCCGGAGAGGTCCACTGCGTCCTCGGCCAGAACGGCGCCGGCAAGTCCACCCTGATCAAGGTCCTCGCCGGCGCCCACCAGCCGGACGGCGGCACGATCACCTGGTGCGGACGCGACGTGACGCCGGGCTCCCCGATCGCGGCCATGCGCCTCGGCATCGCCACCATCTACCAGGAACTCGACCTGGTCGAGGGGCTGTCCGTCGCCGAGAACGTCTTCCTCGGCCACGAGCCCACCTCCGCGGGCTTCGTCGTCCGCGCACGGACCGCCCGCGCCGCCACCGCACGGCTCCTGCGACGCCTCGGCCACGGCGAGATCGACCCCGCGCGCCGGGCCGGCGAACTCTCCGCCGCCCAGAGGCAGATCGTCTCCATGGCCCGCGCCCTCTCGCACGACGTGCGCCTCATCGTCATGGACGAGCCGTCCGCCGCCCTCGACCCGGAAGAGGTCGACAACCTGTTCCGGACCGTCGGCGACCTGACCGCCGACGGGGTCGCCGTCGTCTACATCTCCCACCGCCTGGAGGAGATCCGCCGGATCGGCGACCGGGTCACCGTCATCAAGGACGGCCGGACCGTCGCGGGCGGGCTGCCCGCGAAGACCACCTCGACCGACGAGGTCGTCACGCTGATGACCGGCCGCAGTGTCGAGTACGTCTTCCCCGAGCGCCCCGCGCCGACGGCCGCCGCCAGGCCCGAACCCGTCCTGTGCGTCGAAGGCCTGTGCCGCGAGGGCGAGTTCACCTCGCTGGACCTGGAGCTGCGCCCCGGCGAGATCATCGGTCTCGCCGGGCTCGTCGGATCGGGGCGCTCCGAGATCCTGGAGACGGTCTACGGCGCGCGCAGGCCGACCGGCGGGCGCGTCCTCGTCGACGGGGTGCCCCTGCGGCCGGGCAGCGTCCGCGCGGCCGTCCGCGCCGGCATCGGCCTCGCCCCCGAGGAGCGCAAGGCGCAGGGCCTGCTGCCGATGGAGTCCGTCACCCGCAACGTCTCCGTCTCCTCCCTCGGCCGCTTCTCGCGCGGCGGCTGGCTCGACCGGCGGCGGGAGCGGGAGGACGCCCGGCGGGCGACCCGCGAGCTGTCCCTGCGGCCCGACGACCCCGACGCCCGGATCCGGACCCTGTCCGGCGGCAACCAGCAGAAGGCGGTGCTCGCCCGCTGGCTGCTGCGCGGCTGCAAGGTGCTGCTCCTCGACGAACCGACCCGCGGGGTCGACGTCGGCGCCCGCGCCGAGCTGTACGCGGTCGTCCGGCGGCTCGCGGACGAGGGCCTCGCCGTCCTCCTCGTGTCCAGCGAGGTGCCCGAGGTGCTGGGCCTCGCCGACCGCGTGCTCGTGCTGCGCGAGGGGACCGTCGTCCACACCGCCGACGCCCGGGAACTCGACGAGCACCGCGTGCTCGACCTCGTGATGGAAGGAAGCCCGACGGCATGACACAGTCGACCACTCCGGCGGGGCAGGACGCGCCGGTCACCCCCTTCTCTCCCCCGCCGGGCGGGAAGACCGCGGCGCGCCGGCCCCTGGGCCTCCGCCCGGACGTCCGCAACCTGTCCCTGCTCGGCGTCCTGGCCGCCCTGCTGGTCGTCGGGGGCGTCACCAGGCCCGACGAGTTCCTGGCCGCGAGCAATCTGCAGCTCGTCCTGACCCAGGCGTCGGTCATCGGCGTCGTCACCGTCGGCATGACCTTCGTCATCACCAGCGGCGGCATCGACCTGTCGGTCGGGGCCATCGTGGCGCTGGCGTCCGTCTGGGCCACCACGGTGGCGACCCAGGAGTACGGTTTCGCCGGCATCCTCTTCACGGCGGTGGTCGTGGGCCTGGGCTGCGGCCTCGTGAACGGCCTCCTCGTCGCGTACGGCGGGATGGTCCCCTTCATCGCGACCCTCGCGATGTTCGCCTCCGCGCGCGGCCTCGCCCTCCAGATCACCGAGGGCAGGACCCAGATCGTCACCGTCGAATCCGTCCTGGACCTGGGCCTCCCCGACGCCTACGTCCTCGGGATCCCGCCGCTCGTCCTCGTCTTCGCCGCCGTCACCGTCGTGGGCTGGCTCCTCTTCAACCGCACCACGTTCGGCCGCCGGACGGTGGCCGTGGGCGGCAACGCGGAGGCCGCCCGGCTCGCCGGCATCGACGTGCGCCGCCAGCGCCTCTACCTGTACCTGCTCTCCGGGCTGTGCTGCGGCATCGCCGCCTTCCTGCTGATCGTGCTCGCCGGCTCCGGCCAGAACACCAACGGCAACCTGTACGAGCTCGACGCCATCGCCGCCGCGATCATCGGCGGCACCCTCCTCAGCGGCGGCCGGGGCACCATCGTCGGCTCGGTCCTCGGCGTCCTCGTCTTCACCACAATCACCAACATCTTCGCCCTGAACAACCTGGAGAGCGCCGTCCAGCAGATCGCCAAGGGCGCGATCATCGTCGCCGCCGTCCTCGTGCAGCACCGCGCCGCCCGCGACGCCTGACACCCCGACCCCTCCCCCGCCTCCCGACTCCTCCCCCGACACCCGCTCGAAGGGATCCACCGCCATGCCGGAAACCAGCCGCAGACACCTCCTCCTCGGCGGCGCCGCCGTCTCCGCCGGGGCCCTCCTCACCGCCTGCACCAGCAACGAGCCCAAGAATGCGGCGCCCGCCGGGAGCGCCGCGCCCGCCGCCGAGGACAAGCCCGGCACCCCCGTCACCATCGGGTTCGCCGGCCCGCAGGCCGACCACGGCTGGCTCAACGCCATCAACGAGAACGCGAAGCGGCGCGCCGCGAAGTACTCCGACGTCACCCTGGAGATCACCGAGGGCTCCAACGACACCGCCGCCCAGATCGGCCAGGTCCAGACCCTCATCAACAAGAAGGTCGACGTCCTGGTCGTCCTGCCGGCCGACGGCAAGGCCCTCACCCAGGTCGGCCTCCAGGCCATGAAGGCGGGCATCCCCGTCGTCAACCTCGACCGGATCTTCGCCTCCCCGCAGGCCTACCGCTGCTGGATCGGCGGCGACAACTACGGCATGGGCCTCAACGCCGGCCGCTTCATCGGCGAGCGGCTCAAGGACAAGCCGAACGCCACCGTCGTCGAACTCGCCGGCATGGACAGCCTGGAGCTCACCAAGCAGCGCACCCAGGGCTTCGACGACGCCCTGAAGAACTATCCGAACATCCGCAAGGTCGCCCGCCAGGCCGCCGACTTCACCGTCGAGTCCGGGCAGGCCAAGATGGCCCAACTCCTGCAGGCCCAGCAGAAGTTCGACGCCCTGTGGAACCACGACGACGACCAGGGCGTGGGCGCGCTGCGCGCCATCGCCCAGGCCGGCCGCAAGGACTTCCTGATGGTCGGCGGCGCCGGGGCCAAGTCCGCCATGGACGCCATCAAGGCCGACTCCGGCGTCCTCAAGGCCACCGTCCTCTACCCGCCGACCATGGCCGCCTCCGCGATCGACCTCGCCCGCGCCCTCGGCCAGAAGAAGGGGATCGGCGGCATGTCCGAGCTGGAGATCCCCGCCTCGATCACCCTCTACTCCGCCGTCGTCACCAAGGACAACGTCGACGACTACCTGCCCACCGGCTTCAACTGACCGGCACGAGCGCCGTCCGGCGGACCACCGGCGGTCCGCCGGTCCTTCGGCCCCGTCCGGGCGGGGCCCGCTTCCGGCGCGCCACGGAACCGACGTCTCCACCGGCCGTGGCCGGTGCCTGCGAGAGGACACCAATGGAACAGAGGGACAGCGAGAGGGTCCCGCCGACGCTCGGCATCGGCCTGATCGGTTACGCGTTCATGGGCGCGGCCCACTCCCAGGGCTGGCGCACGGTCGGCCGCGCCTTCGACCTGCCGCTGCGGCCGGTGCTCGCCGCGGTGGCCGGCCGTGACGCCGGCGCCGTCCGGGCCGCCGCCCGCCGGCACGGCTGGGCCGCCGCCGAGACCGACTGGCGCGCCCTGATCGCCCGCGACGACGTCCACCTCGTCGACGTCTGCACGCCGGGCGACAGCCACGCGGAGATCGCCGTCGCCGCCCTGGAGGCCGGCAAGCACGTGCTGTGCGAGAAGCCGCTCGCGAACTCGGTGGCCGAGGCCGAGGCGATGGCGGCGGCCGCCGCGCGGGCCGGGGAGCGCGGCCAGGTGGCCATGGTCGGCTTCAACTACCGCCGGGTGCCGGCCCTGGCGCACGCCCGCCGGCTGGTCGCGGAGGGCCGGCTCGGCGCGCTGCGGCACATGCGGCTCAGCTATCTCCAGGACTGGCTCGTCGACCCCGACTTCCCGCTGACCTGGCGCCTGGAGCGCGAGCACGCCGGGTCGGGTGCCCTCGGCGACCTGGGGGCGCACATCGTGGACCTCGCCCAGTACCTGGCGGGGGAGCCGCTGGTCGGGGTGTCGGCGCAGCTGGAGACGTTCGTCCGGGAGCGGCCCCTCCTCGCCGGGGTGTCGGCCGGTCTGCACGCCTCCGGCGGTACGGGCCACGGTCCCGTCACGGTCGACGACGCGGCCGTCTTCACCGGGCGGCTCGCCTCCGGGGCGCTCGCGACCTTCGAGGCGAGCCGGATGGCGCCCGGCCGCAAGAACGCGCTGCGCCTGGAGGTCGACGGCGAGCGGGGCTCCCTCGCCTTCGACCTGGAGCGGCTCAACGAACTGTCCTTCCACGACCACACCGAGCCCGCCGTCACGGCCGGCTTCCGCCGCATCCTCGTCACCGAGCCCGGCCACCCCTATCTGGAGGGCTGGTGGCCGCCCGGCCACACGCTCGGCTACGAGCACACCTTCGCCCACCAGGCCCGCGACCTGGTGACGGCGATCGCCGCGGGGACGGCTCCCGCGCCGTCGTTCGCGGACGGCCTCCAGGTCCAGCGGGTGCTGGCCGCCGTGGAGGAGAGCGCGGCGAAGAACGCCGTCTACACCCCCGTGTCCGCCTAGTCCCGTGTCCGCCCAGCCCCCGCATCCCGCCAGCCCCGTATCCCGCCCGCCTCGTATCCCATCAGCCCCCTATCCCCTCAGCCTCGCATCCCGCCAGGAGGACCGGACCGTGCCACGACCCTTCACGCTCTTCACCGGCCAGTGGGCCGACCTGCCCCTGGAGGAGGTCTGCCGGCTCGCCCGCGACTTCGGCTACGACGGACTCGAACTCGCCTGCTGGGGAGACCACTTCGAGGTGGACAGGGCGCTCGCCGACCCGGCGTACGTCAAGGGCAGGCGGGAACTTCTCGACGCGTACGGCCTGAAGTGCTGGGCGGTCTCCAACCACCTGGTGGGACAGGCCGTCTGCGACGACCCGATCGACGAGCGCCACCGGGCGATCGTGCCCGGCCGGATCTGGGGCGACGGCGACGCCGAGGGGGTGCGGCGGCGGGCGGCCCGCGAGCTGGCGGACACCGCGCGGGCCGCGGCGGCGCTCGGCGTCGACACCGTCGTCGGCTTCACCGGCTCCTCCATCTGGCACCTGGTCGCGATGTTCCCGCCGGTCCCCGAGCGCATGGTGGAGCGCGGCTTCGAGGACTTCGCGGAGCGCTGGAACCCGATCCTCGACGTCTTCGACGCCGAGGGCGTGCGCTTCGCCCACGAGGTGCACCCCAGCGAGATCGCCTACGACTACTGGACCACCCAGCGCGCCCTGGAGGCGATCGGCCGGCGCCCCGCCTTCGGCCTGAACTTCGACCCGAGCCACTTCGTGTGGCAGGACCTCGACCCGGTCGGCTTCCTGTGGGACTTCCGCGACCGGATCTACCACGTGGACTGCAAGGAGGCCCGCAAGCGGCTCGACGGCCGCAACGGGCGCCTCGGCTCCCACCTGCCCTGGGGCGATCCCCGGCGCGGCTGGGACTTCGTCTCCGCGGGCCACGGCGACGTGCCCTGGGAGGACGTCTTCCGGATGCTCCGCTCGATCGGCTACACCGGGCCCGTCTCCGTGGAGTGGGAGGACGCGGGCATGGACCGGCTCATCGGCGCCCCCGAGGCCCTCTCCTTCCTCAAGCGGTACGACTTCGACCCCCCGGCCGCCTCCTTCGACGCGGCCTTCTCCGGCCCGTGAACCGCGAGCGCCGCCGGGAGCCGGAGGGCGGGCCCGCACGGAGGGGCCGTCCATGAGCCGGCGGCGGGCGGGGAGGCGTCGTACCCCCCGCCCGCCGTCTTCCCCGCCCACGACGAGACCCGTACGGGGGCCCGGACCGACACCTACACCGACACCTACACCGACACGGCAGGGAGGCGGACAGTGCAGCACGGGAACACGACGGGGAGACCGGTCCACGACCGGCGGACACGCACCGGAGTCTGGTTCGTGGGGGCGCGCGGATCGGTGGCGACCACCGCCGTCACCGGGTGCGCGGCCGTCACCACGGGACTGTACCCACCGACCGGCATGGTCACCGAGACGCCACCGTTCGTGGGGGCGGGGCTGCCCCCGCTGGGCTCGCTCGTCTTCGGCGGTCACGATACCGCCGACTGCCCCCTGCCGAAACGCGCCGAGGACCTCACCGGGGCCGGTGTGCTCCCCGCCGGTCTCGCCCGGGCCGTCCACGCCGAACTGGCCTCGGCCGACGGGGAGATACGGCCGGGCGGACCACTCCCCGGGGACACCCGCACCGACGAGGAGCTGATCACCGGCTTCGCCGGCGACCTGGCCGCCTTCCGTACGCGTCACGCGCTGGCGCGGGTCGTCGTCGTCAACGTCTCCTCCACCGAGCCGCTGCCGGAGCCGGACGCCACGCGTCTGCCGCCCAGCTCCCTGTACGCCGCCGCCGCGCTGCGCGCCGGCTGCCCGTACGTCAACTTCACGCCCTCGACCGGGCTGCGGACCCCCGCGCTCACGGCCGCCGCCGAGGCGAGCGGCCTCCCCCACGCGGGCCGTGACGGCAAGACGGGCCAGACGCTCCTGCGGTCCGTCCTCGCCCCGATGTTCGTCCAGCGGGCCCTGACCGTACGGGCGTGGTCCGGGACCAACCTGCTGGGCGGCGGGGACGGGGCGGCCCTGGCCGATCCGGCGGCCGCCGCCGCCAAGAACGCAGGGAAGGAACGCGTCCTCACCGAGACGCTCGGCGCGGGCGTCGAGGGCGACGTCCACATCGACGACGTCCCCGCGCTCGGCGAGTGGAAGACGGCCTGGGACCACATCGCCTTCGACGGCTTCCTCGGCTCCCGGACGATCCTCCAGACGATCTGGCAGGGGTGCGACTCGGCCCTCGCCGCCCCGCTGGTCCTGGACCTGGCGCGGCTCGTCGCCCGGGCCCACGAGGCGGGCCTCACCGGGCCCCGCCCCGAACTCGGCTTCTACTTCAAGGATCCCGACGGCGGCCCGGCCGGGCTGTCCGAACAGTTCGGCGCGCTCCTCTCCTTCGCCGACCGGCTCCGGGAGGCCGGATGATCCGCTCCCCGTTCCCCCGGCCCGCCGGGGGGAGGCTGAGGGCCTGGAGCGAGCTCCTGCGCGTCTCGGCCCTGCTCAGCGTCCCGGGCGACGCCCTCGCCGGGGCCGCCGCCGTGGGGGTGCGGCCCGGCAGGGGCACCGCCTGGGCCGTCGGCTCCTCGCTGTGCCTCTACGAGGCGGGCATGGCGCTCAACGACTGGGCGGACCGGCACGAGGACGCCGTCGAGCGCCCCCACCGCCCCGTCCCCTCCGGCCGGGTGAGCCCCGGGGCGGCCCTGGGCGCGGCCGGGGTGCTCACCGCCGCCGGACTCGCCCTCGCGGCCCGCGCCGGCCGTCCCCCGCTGGCGGTCGCCACGGCCCTGGCCGCGACGGTCTGGGCGTACGACCTCCGCCTCAAGCACACGCCCGCCGGCCCGGCCGCCATGGCCACGGCCCGGGGCCTGGACCTCATCCTCGGCGCCACGGCGACGGCGTCGGTGCCCCGGAGGGGGGTGCCGGGCGCGCCCGGCGCGGGCGGGGCGGGAGGTGCCTCTCACCGTACGGCTGCCCCTCCCCCGGCCGCCTCGCCGCTCGCCGCCCTCCCCTCCGCCGTGGTGCTCGCGGCGCACACCTACGCCGTCACCGCCGTGTCCCGGCACGAGGTCCAGGGCGGTTCCACGGGCGCGCCCCTGGGCGCGCTCGCCGCCGCCACGGTCCTCGGCGCTTTCACCGCCTCGACCCGCCCGGACCCGTACCACCAGGGTCCGGCCCACCCGGCCCCGTACAGTCCCGGCGCGGGAAGGAGACCAGCGTCCGTGCCTCGCCGTTCCACGGCGCAGCGCGTCACCCCGCTCCTCGCCGCCGTCTACGTCCGCACCGCCGCCCGTCCCCTCCTCCACGCGGCCCTGAACCCGTCCCCGCTCCTCACCGGGCGTGCCGTCGGCGGTGGCATCCGGGCGATGATCCCCCTCCAGGCCGCCCTCATGTCCCGCTCCAGAGCGACCGCCGGGGGACTCGCCCTCCTGGGTCTCGTCCCCCTGACCCGCCGTCTCGCACGAAAGGTCAGCCCCACGTGAACGGACTCCCCACGACCCCCGCCCCGGTCCCCCTGCGTTACGGCTACGGGACCAACGGACTGGCCGACCTCCGGCTGGACGACGCCCTCGGGCTCCTGGCCGACCTCGGCTACGACGGCGTCGGCCTCACCCTCGACCACATGCACCTCGACCCCCTCGCCCCCGGCCTGGCCGCCCGCACCGCGCGCGTGGCGCACCGGCTGGGCGGGCTCGGCCTCTCCGTGACCGTCGAGACCGGCGCCCGCTACGTCCTGGACCCCCGCCGCAAACACGGGCCCTCCCTCCTCGACCCCGACCCGGACGACCGCGCCGCCCGCGTCGGGCTGCTCGTCACCGCCGTGCGGGTCGCCGCGGACCTCGGTGCCCACGCCGTGCACTGCTTCAGCGGCACCGCGCCGCCCGGCACCGACCCGGACACCGCGTGGAAGCGCCTCGCGGAAGCGCTCGGGCCGGTCGTCGAGGCCGCCGGCACCGCGGGCGTCCCGCTCGCGATCGAGCCCGAGCCGGGTCACCTCCTGGCCACGCTGGACGACTTCCACCGGCTGCGGGCCGCCCTGGGAGACCCCGCGCCCCTCGGCCTCACCCTCGACATCGGCCACTGCCAGTGCCTGGAGCCGCTGCCGCCCGCCGACTGCGTCCGCGCCGCCGCTCCCTGGCTGCGCCACGTCCAGATCGAGGACATGCGGCGCGGCGTCCACGAGCACCTGCCGTTCGGCGACGGCGAGATCGACTTCCCGCCGGTGCTCGACGCCCTGGCCTCCACCGGGTACGGGGGGCTCGCCGTGGTCGAACTGCCGCGCCATTCGCACGCGGGTCCCGAACTCGCCCGCGACTCCCTCGCCTTCATCCGCTCACTGACCCCGGAAGGAGGCCCGGCCGCGTGACCGTCGTCCCCTCCCCCGACATCCCCTCCCCCGCCGCCCCTTCCCCCGACGCCCCGGCCGTCTCGCGCGCCGCCCTCGACGCGCGACTCACCGACACCGCCCGCGCGTGGCTGGCCGAAGCGCTGGCGGAAGCCGCCGGTACGGACCCGTCCGGGGCCCCGGACGCCGTCCCCGCCTGGGAGCTGCGCTTCGCCGCCGCCGGACGTCACTGCGGGCACGAGCACGCCGACGCCGTCCGCGTCCTCCTCCTCACCGGGGCCCGCCCGGGCCAGGAGGCCCTCGACCGCCTCTACCACCGGGGCAGCGCCGCCGAACGCCGCGCCGTGCTCCACGCCCTGCCGCACCTCGTGGACGGCCCCGAGGCGCTGCCCCTCGTCGCCGACGCGCTGCGCACCCACGACACCCGGCTCGTCGCCGCGGCCGTCGGCCCCTACGCGGCCGCCCACCTCGACCAGCACTCCTGGCGGCACGCCGTCCTCAAGTGCCTCTTCGTCCACGTCCCCGTCGACACGGTCGCGGGGCTGCGGCGCCGGGCCCGCGGCGACGCCACGCTCGCCCTCATGCTCACCGACCACGCCGCCGAGCGCACCGCCGCCGGCCGCGACGTCCCCCACGACCTGGAGCGCGTGCTCGCCCTGACGGTCCAGGCACGTCCGTAGCCCGAGGAGTCCCGATGCGCATCTTCGACCCCCACGTCCACATGACCTCGCGCACCACCGACGACTACGAGGCCATGTACGCCGCCGGTGTCCGCGCCCTGGTCGAGCCGTCCTTCTGGCTCGGCCAGCCGCGCACCTCCCCGGCCAGTTTCCTCGACTACTTCGACGCCCTCCTGGGCTGGGAGCCCTACCGGGCCGCCCAGTACGGCATCGCCCACCACTGCGCCCTGGCGCTCAACCCCAAGGAGGCCAACGACCCCCGCTGCGCCCCCGTCCTGGACGTCCTGCCCCGCTACCTCGTCAAGGACTCCGTCGTCGCCGTCGGCGAGATCGGCTACGACTCCATGACGCCCGCCGAGGACACCGCCCTGGCCGCGCAGCTTCAGCTCGCCGCCGACCACGGCCTGCCGGCGCTGGTCCACACGCCCCACCGGGACAAGCTCGCCGGGCTGCGCCGCACCGTCGACGTGGTCCGCGAGTCCGCCCTCCCTCCCGAGCGGGTCCTCCTCGACCACCTCAACGAGACGACGGTCCGGGAGGCCGCGGAGAGCGGCTGCTGGCTCGGTTTCTCCGTGTACCCGGACACCAAGATGGACGAGGACCGGACGGTGGCGGTCCTGAAGGACCACGGCACCGAGAGGGTCCTGGTCAACTCGGCGGCGGACTGGGGGAAGAGCGATCCGCTGAAGACCCGCCGGGTCGGCGAGGCGATGCTCGCCGCCGGGTTCGACGAGGACGACGTCGACCGGGTGCTGTGGCGCAACCCGGTCGCCTTCTACGGGCTCAGCGGCCGCCTCCGGCTCGACGTCCCGCCGCCGCGGGGGCTGCACGAGGGCAACTCCGTTCTGCGCGGCGGGGAATGAGGGGGTACGGCGATGCGCTTCCGGCACCCCGACGGGTCCGTCGTCCACCTGTCGTACTGCACCAACGTCCATCCGGCCGAGACCCTCGACGGCGTCCTCGCCCAGCTCCGCGACCACTGCGAGCCCGTCCGCCGGCGGCTGGGGCGCGACCGGCTCGGCATCGGCCTGTGGCTGGCGAGGCCGGTGTCCCGCTCCCTGACGGACGACCCGGCGGCGCTGCGCGCCCTGCGGGCCGAGCTGGACCGCCGGGGCCTGGAGGTCGTCACCCTGAACGGCTTCCCGTACGAGGGCTTCGGCCTGGACGAGGTCAAGTACCGGGTGTACCGGCCGGACTGGACCGAGCCCGAGCGCCTGGCGTACACGACCGATCTGGCCCGTCTCCTCGCCGCCCTCCTGCCCGCCGACGTCACCGAGGGGACGATCTCCACGCTGCCGCTCGCGTGGCGCCGGGGGTTCGGCCCGGCCGGGCGGGCGGCCGCGCGGGACGCCCTGGCCGTCCTCGCCGAACGCCTCGACTTGTTGGAGGAGTTGACGGGCAAGTCGGTCCGGGTGGCCCTCGAACCCGAACCCGGCTGCGCCGTGGAGACCACCGCCGACGCCATCGGCCCCCTCACGGCGGTCGGCGCGCCGCACCGCGTCGGCGTCTGCGTGGACACCTGCCACCTGGCCACCTCCTTCGAGGACCCGGCCGGCGCGCTGTCCGCCCTGGACGCGGCGGGCGTCACCGTCCCCAAGGCCCAGCTGTCCGCCGCCCTGCACGCCGAACACCCGCACCTGCCCGCCGTGCGCGAGGCGCTGGCGGCCTTCGCCGAGCCCCGGTTCCTCCACCAGACCCGTACCGTCGCCGCCGGCGGGCTGCGCGGCACCGACGACCTCGGCGAGGCCCTCGCGGGAGAGTCCCTCCCCCGTACGGGCCCCTGGCGCTCCCACTTCCACGTCCCCCTGCACGCGCGGCCCGCGCCGCCGCTGGCCTCCACGCTCCCGGTGGTCGCGGACGCCCTGGCCCTGCTCGTGGGCGGTCCCGTCCCCCGGACGCGCCACCTGGAGGTCGAGACCTACACCTGGCAGGCGCTCCCGCCCGAGCTGCGGCCCCTCACCCGGGCCCGGCTCGCCGACGGCATCGCCGCCGAACTCTCCCTGGCGCGCGACCTCCTGACCGACCTCGGCCTCAAGGAACTGCCATGACCGACGCCTCCCCAACGCCCGCCTCCCCGCGCCCCACCCCGCTCCTCGTCCTGGACGTCGTCGGTCTCACCCCCCGGCTCCTGGAGCACATGCCGAACCTGAGGGCGCTCGCCGCCGCCGGTTCCCGGGCGCCCCTCGCCACCGTCCTGCCGGCCGTCACCTGCGCCGCCCAGACCACCTTCCTGACCGGCACCCTCCCGTCGGAGCACGGCGTCGTAGGCAACGGCTGGTACTTCCGGGACCTCGGCGACGTGCTGCTGTGGCGCCAGCACAACGGACTGGTCTCCGGCGACCGGCTCTGGGACGCCGCCCGCCGCGCCCACCCCGGCTACACCGTCGCCAACATCTGCTGGTGGTACGCCATGGGCGCCGACACCGACGTCACCGTCACCCCCCGCCCGGTCTACTACGCGGACGGCCGCAAGGAACCCGACTGCTACACCCGCCCGCCGGCCCTCCACGACGAACTCACCGAGAGGTTCGGCACCTTCCCGCTCTTCCACTTCTGGGGCCCGGGGGCCGACATCGTCTCCAGCCGGTGGATCGCCGAGGCCACCCGGCACGTCATGCGCACCCGCGACCCCGACCTCACCCTCTGCTACCTCCCGCACCTCGACTACGACCTCCAGCGCTACGGCCCCGACGACCCGCGCTCCCACCGGGCCGCCGCCGAGCTCGACGCCGTCGTCGGCCCGCTCCTGGCGGACGCCCGGGCCGGGGGCCGCACGGTCGTGGCCCTCTCCGAGTACGGCATCACGCGGGTGGAACGACCCGTCGACATCAACCGCGCGCTGCGCCGGGCAGGCCTCCTGGAGGTGCACGTCCAGGACGGCATGGAGTACCTGGACCCCATGACGTCCCGGGCCTTCGCGGTGGCCGACCACCAGGTGGCCCACGTCTACGTCCGGCGTCCCGCCGACCTCCCGGCGGTCCGGGAGGCGCTCGCGGACCTCCCGGGGCTCGCGCGGCTCCTCGACGACGAGGGCAAGAAGGAGCACGGGCTCGACCACCCGCGCTCGGGGGAGCTGGTCGCCCTCGCCGAACCCGACGCCTGGTTCACGTACTACTACTGGCTGGACGACGCCCGCGCCCCCGACTTCGCCCAGCTGGTCGAGATCCACCGCAAGCCCGGCTACGACCCCGCCGAACTCCTCATGGACCCGGCCGACCCGTACGTGCGGATCAAGGCGGCCAGGGAGATCGCCCGGAAGAAGCTCGGGATGCGCTACCGGCTCGCGGTCGTCCCCCTCGATCCTTCCCCCCTCCGCGGCAGCCACGGTCTCCTGCCCACGAGCGAGGACGAGGGCCCGCTCCTCCTGTGCTCCCGCCCGGGCGCCGTGGACGGCCGGGTCGAGGCCACGGACGTGAAGGCCCTCCTCCTGCGCCTGGCCGGGCTGGAGACGGGCGCGGTCGCCCCGTCCTCGTCCTGAGCCGGGGCGGCGCCCCGCTTTCGTGCGGCCGGCCGGGGCGCGAAGGGCTCAGCGGGGGTGGTGGGTTCCGCGCCGCCAGACGTCGGTGACGGCGCGGGTGGAGGTGATGTCGTCGGTGCCGGCGAGGAGGGGGCCCGGCCGCGTGCAGGGTCGCGGTGACCTCTTCCGCGTGGGGCGGCAGCGTCTTCCGTCCCGCGTCGAGGACCTCGACGTGGGCGAGGGCGGTGACGCACCACCGAGGGCCTCGCCGTCGCCGCCCTGACCGGCCTCGTCGAGACCCTCGCGGACCTCTCCTCCGGCCCGACCCCGGACCAGCTCCGCCGCCTCGACGAGGCCCTGCGCGTCCTGATCGGAAGCACCGACCGGGAGGCCGGGGGCGCCGAGCGCGTGGCGGAGTGAGGGACCGGCCCTCCGGTGGTGTCCGCGTCCTCCGGAGCCCGGAGGAGGGTCCTTCCCGCGACCGGCGGACAATGGACTCTCCAAGAGGATCCGGCAGTCGGGACCGGAGCGGAGCCGTGCCGCGGGCGGACGGCCGGTACGACGACCGTGCCGCGGCCGCCGCCCGGCTCCGCCACGGGCACGGTCCGCCGGGCAGAACCCCGGGAGGGGAAGCGTGACCGAGACCAGTGACACCCGATCCGCCGCCGGTGAAGCCCGAGGAGCTTCACCGGGGCGGCTGCAGCGCCTGATGCGCTACGTCCCCCTGATCGCCCCCGTCCTGCTGTGGGCCGTGCCGTGCTGGGTGCTCCTGCACACCGGTCAGCACTGGCCGTTCCCCGTCGCGCCGGTCGGCACCGCCCTGTTCGTCCTCGGTCTGGTCGTCATGCCGCTCGCGATGACGCGCGGCCACGGCCGGCGCCAGCGGGACCGGGCGGCGATCGTCGGGGACACGCTGCTGGGCGGCGTCTGGGTCCTGTTCACCTGGTCCGTCCTGCTCGGCGTCCTGCTGCGGGCCGCCCTGGCCGTGGCCGGGGTCGGCGACGGGCAGGACCGGGCGCGCACCGTCACCTGGGCCGTCCTCGGCACGACCGCCGTCCTGCTCGCCCGGGGCTACGCCGAGGCCCGGCGCGTGCCGCGCGTGCGGCGGCTCGACGTGCCGCTCCCCCGCCTGGGGGCCGGGCTGGACGGCACCCGGGTCGTCCTGATCACCGACACCCACTACGGCCCGCTCGACCGCGCCCGCTGGTCGACACGGGTCTGCGAGACGGTGAACGCCCTGGAGGCCGACCTGGTCTGCCACACCGGCGACATCGCGGACGGCACGGCCGAGCGCCGCCGCGCCCAGGCCGAGCCGCTCGGCACCGTGCGGGCGACCCGGGCACGGGTCTACGTCACCGGCAACCACGAGTACTACAGCGAGGCGCAGGGCTGGGTCGACCTGATGGACGAGCTGGGCTGGGAGCCCCTGCGCAACCGCCACCTGCTGCTCGAACGCGGCGGCGACACCCTCGTGGTCGCCGGCGTGGACGACGTCACCGCCGAGTCCTCCGGCCTCGCGGGCCACCGCGCCCACCTCGCCGGAGCCCTGGACGGCGCCGACCCCGACCTCCCCGTCCTGCTCCTCGCCCACCAGCCGAAGTTCGTGGAACGCGCGGCGGAACACGGCATCGACCTCCAGCTCTCCGGCCACACCCACGGCGGTCAGATCTGGCCCTTCCACTACTTGGTCCGCCTCGACCAGCCGGCCGTCGCCGGTCTCAGCCGCCACGGCGCGCGCACCCTCCTCTACACCAGCCGCGGCACCGGCTTCTGGGGCCCGCCCTTCCGCGTCTTCGCCCCCAGCGAGATCACCCTGCTCGTCCTGCGCTCCCCGCAGGGGCCTGTCGCCTCCTAGCGCCGGGCGGGGTCGAGCGGCGTCCCCTCAGGCCCGGTCGCCGATCAGAGCCGTGCCGATCAGCGCCGTGCCGATCAGGGCCTCGGCCGCCCCGGGGTCACCGGCGAGCCGTCCGGCCTCGCGGATCTGCTCCTCGGTCAGGGCCCCGGTCCTCACCAGCCGGATCGCCTCGTGGGCGCCGTCCCCGTCGCCGTGGGCGAGCAGGGCGAGGAACCAGCGCACCGCCCGCACCGGGTCCGGCTCGGTGCCGAAGCCGTCGCGGTACCAGCAGGCGGCGGCGTTCATCGCGCCCGTGTGCCCGCGCTCGGCCGCCCGGACGTACCAGCCCAGCGCCTCCTCGTCCCGGTCCAGGGCGGACAGCCGGTCGGCGAGTACGGCACCGGCGGCGGCGACCCCCTCGTGCGCGGCGGCCTCCAGCAGCCGCAGGGACTCGTCGGGGTCGTCGACCAGGTGGGCGAGGTTGAACATGCCGTAGGCGTCCCCGCCCCCGGCGGCCGCCCGGAACAGTTCGACGGCGCGCGCCCGGTCCTCCTCGACGCCCAGGCCCGCCACCAGCATGTGCCCGTAGGTGCGCTGCCCGGCCGGGAGCCCGGCCTCGGCCGCCGCGCGGGCGTAACGCACGGCCATGGGCAGGGCCGACTCGTCGAAGTACTCCAGGTAGATCCCGGCGAGCAGGGCGGCGGCCTCCGCCGACCCGCCGTCCGCCATCGGTACGAGTTCGACGGTCACCCCGGCCGCCAGCTCGGCGCCCTCGGCGCTGCCCTCCATGGCGGCCCGGACGAAGGCGTGTCCCGCGGCCACCCAGTCCCCGGCCCCGGCCGCCCTCCGGCCCTCGTCCAGCTCCCTCTTCATGCGGGGAACCCTATGCCGGAGCCCGGCGGGCCGTGCGCGGGGCCGTGACCGGATCGCCGCGGCACCCGGCACCCGGGCCTTCCTCCATGAGCGGGGCCCGGCGCCGGGACCCGGTGTCCGGCCGGCCGAGCTCTCGGGTCTCCGGTCCGGCGACGAGGAAGCACAGATGGCCGCCTCGTGTCACGCCGTCCCGAGGGCCACGGGGGCGGCGGCCGCGCGGGGCGCGTCGGTCTCGGCCCGGGCCATCCACGCGTCGAGCTGCTCGCGGGTGGTGCGGGGATCGGCGACCAGGGCGCCCAGGTCGTCGCCCTCGACGACGGTGGTCGCCAGGGCCGGGCAGCGGCGGCAGCCGTCCACGCCGACCTGCGCCCACCACTTGCAGTGGGCGCGCAGATGACACCGCGGCACGTTCCGGTTCTCGTCCGTCGGCGTGACCGCCACCCGCTCCACCAAGGTGCAGTCGTTGCCCCTGCGGTGCAGACAGTCGCTGACGCAGTGCGACGCGAAGCGCAGCACCCGGGTCGGCGCGACGTCCTTCGGGACGACCGGCAGGACGTCCCTCGCCGGCACCGGGTCGGCGAGGTACACGACCTCCCCGTCCTGCCCGGAGCGGACGCCCAGCACGACCGCCTCCGGCGCTTCCGGGCTGCCGCTCGGGCACCAGGTCCTGCTCGTCCCGGAACGTTCCGCGGTGCTCATCTCGGTCTCCTCGCCGGTCCGGCCGCTACACGATCTGTCCGGCGCAGGCCGGAAGGCAGGCGGCGGCGAGGCGCTCCTGCGCGACGGCCTCGGTGAGGTGCGCCTGCAGCTGCGCCGAGCCGATCTGCTGGGGCTTGGGCGACGACGGCTGCGCGGACGCGGTGCCCCCGCCGCCGAGGAGAAGCGCGGCCGCGGCGGCGGCCGCCGCGGCACCGCCGACGGCGGAACGACCCGAGTACGTCATGACGAAACCTCCTGGTTTTGCCCTGTGGAAAGAGGGTGTACGGGGACACTAGGGCGCTCCCGCGGCCGCCGGCGGCAGTTCCGGCGGCGGCCCCGGCGGCGGCTTCGGGCGCGTGCGGGGCTCGCCCGGGCCGGGGCGTACGCGAAGGTCCGGTCACCGGCGTGCGCCTTCCGGCGGCATCCGGCGGGGTCTCCGGTCGCGGGATGCGGGAGGAGCGCTTTTGCTGGACGGGCGGCGGGTGCTTCGTCGCGCGCGAGTTCCCCGACGACGCCGGTGCGGTGGACCGGAGCGGCCGTCAGGAGGCCGGGAAGGAGCCGAGGCCCTCATGAATCCGCTGCCGGGACGTGACGGGAGCCGGCCCGCGGGTCCGCGCCGCGCGCGTTCGTTCCTGCCGTTGCTGCGGTCGACGGTCGTGTCGGCGGCGGCCACCGTCGGCTACTACCTGCTCCCCTTCGACAAGGACCTCGACCGGCACACCGTCGTGGTGCTCGTCCTGGGCCTGTCGGCGCTCGGCGTGCTGCTGGCCCTCCAGACGGTCGGCATCGTCCGTTCGCCCCACCCCCGGCTGCGCGCGGTCGAGGCCCTGACCACCGCGATCCCCCTCTTCCTGCTGCTGTTCGCGGCCACCTACTTCCTGTACGCGCGACAACAGGGAGGGCAGCCCTTCTCCGAACCGCTCAGCAGGAACGACGCCCTGTACTTCACGGTGACCGTCTTCGCCACCGTCGGCTTCGGCGACATCGCGCCCGTGTCGGAGGCGGCCCGCGTGCTGACCACGTGCCAGATGGTGGCCGACCTCGTCCTGGTGGGCCTGGTCGCGAAGGTCCTGGTCGGGGCGGTCCGCATGGGGGTGGAGCGGCAGCGGTCCGCCACGGCACCGGAGCGGCCCGAGCCGTGACGCCCGTACAGCTCCTACAGCTCCTACAGCTCCTACAGCCCGTACCGACCGCCTCGCCCGCCCCGCCCGCCCCGCCCGCCCCGGAAGGACGGAATCCATGACCGCGCCGCACACGCCTCCGGCCTCCTCGCCGGAGCCCGAGGAGTGCTCGGAGGCCGACCGGCTGCGGGACCTCCTGCGGACCCCCGCGTACCTCAAGGCCCTCGTCTTCAGCGCTCTGGTCGGCGTCCCCGTCTCGCTGGCCGCCTTCTGGTTCCTCGTCGGGCTCCACCAGCTGGAGCACGTGCTGTGGGCTGACCTGCCGAAGGCGCTCGGCCTCGGGGCCCCTCCGGCCTGGTGGCCGCTGCCGCTGCTCGCCGTCGCCGGGGTCGTCGTGGGCCTCGTGGTGACCCGGCTGCCCGGCGCGGGCGGTCACGTCCCCGCCGGCGGCCTGCACGCGGGAGGTTCCTCGGCGGCCGCCCTGCCGGGGGTGGTCGTCGCCGCGGTCGCGAGCCTGCCGTTCGGTGCCGTCCTCGGCCCCGAGGCGCCCCTGATCGCGCTCGGCGGCGGTCTGGCCCTGCTCTTCCGGCACCTCGTCCGCGCCCCGGCCACCCCGCAGAGCACCGCGCTCCTGGGCGCGGCCGGTGCGGCGGCGGCCATCGCCGCGATCTTCGGCAACCCCCTCGTCGCCGCCGTGCTCCTGATCGAAGTGGCGGGCGTGGGCGGGCCGCGGCTGTTCGTCGTCATGCTTCCCGCGCTGCTGTCCAGCGGCGTCGGGGCCGTGGTGTTCACGGGCTTCGGACGCTGGACCGGTCTCGAGACGGGCGGTCTCACGGCTCGTTTCCCCACCGCTCCCCCGCGGCTGGACGCCGGGGACGTGGTGTGGTCGGTCGTGCTGGCGGCGGGGATCGGCGCGCTGGTGCACCTGGTGCTCATCGGCGGTCGGCTGACCGCCGCTTTCGTGGCGGCCTCCCCCTTCGTACGGACGGTGGTCTGCGCCGTCGGCGCCGGGGGCTGCGCCGCCCTCTACGCGGTCGCGACGGGGCGCAGCCCCGCCGAGGTCGCCTCGTCCGGTCAGGCCACGCTGGTCGGGCTCGCCGCCGACCCGCACGCCTGGAGCGTGGGCGCGCTGCTCGCCGTCCTGCTGTTCAAGGGCGCCGCGTACGCGCTCTGTCTGGGGAGCCTGCGCGGCGGCCTTGTGTTCCCCGTGCTCTTCCTGGGGGCGGCCGTGGGCGTGCTGCTCGCGCCGCTGCCCGGCCTCGGGGTGATCCCCGGCGCGGCCGCGGGCATGGCCGCGGCGACGGCCGCCGCCCTGCGGCTCCCGGTCAGCAGCGTGGTCCTGATCGTCCTGGTCCTCGGCAACTCCGAGACGATCCCGGTGGTGATCCTGGCGGCCGTCACGTCCTTCGTCGTCGCGGAGCTGCTCCCCGCGGGCCCGTCGCCGCAGAAGGCCACCGGCGGTCCCGCGCGGGTGCCGGGGCCGTAGGGGCCGGTTCCCGACCGTCGTCGGCCCGGTCGCCCGGCCGGAGACCCCGGCCCGTACGGGCCGCACTCAGCGCGGCGTGGTCTCGTCGCCCCTGAACGGCCCTCCGTGGCCCGGCACGATCAGGTCGGCGGCGGCCAGCACCCGGAGCCGGGAGGCGCGCAGCAGTGCGCGGTCGGGGGCCACCGGGTCGTCCGCCGGGCCGTTCGCGTGCCACCACAGGTCACCGGCGAAGGCGACCACGCCCGACTCCGTGCCCGCCAGCAGGGTGATGTCCTCGGCGCTGTGGCCCGGGGTGCGGATCAGCCGGAGCGACGGGGTGAGTTCGTACCCCTCCGCGTCCCGGTTCCGCCAGCCGTCGCCGGAGTACTCCACCTTGTGGTCGTGCACCCGGGCCCGCCCGAACAGGCCCGCGTTCATGGTGTTGTCCGGGTGGTGGTGGCTGAGCACCACGTCGGTGATGTCGTCGGGGCCGAGCCCCAGCTCCGCGAGCGGGGCGAGGATCAGGTCGCGGCTCGCCACCATGCCCGGGTCGAAGACCACGTGCCGGCCGGCGTCGGCGACGTAGGAGACGGTGGCGGCGACCCCGGGGCCGGTGGAGCCGACGTATCCGGTGGTCAGGATCGTGTACACGGCGCTGCGGCCGAGCGGTGCGTCTGTCATGCCCTCAATGTTCTTCGCCCGGAGGGGCGTTCACGAGTGGCACGTCTGCCGCCGATCGCAGGATTGGTGCCACACTGCGCGCATGGCTCCCTTCACGACCGTCGCCGCGTACGCCCCGCCCGGCGTCGGGATGCTCGCCGTCGGCATCGTCGCCGAGGTCTTCGGCCCGCACGGCGAGGCGCTGCCCGGCTTCGACTTCGCCCTGTGCGCCGAGCGGCCCGGTCCCGTCCCCACCGACCTCGGGGTGCCGCTCGCCGTCACGCACGGCCTGGACCGGCTCGCCTCGGCCGATCTGGTGATCGCCCTGCCGTGGGCCGGCTTCCGCACGCCGCCCGCTCCCGCCGTGCTCGACGCGCTGTCGGCCGCGCACGGGCGCGGCGCGCTGGTCGTGGCCCACTGCGTCGGGACCTTCGCGCTCGCCGCCGCCGGGCTGCTCGACGGCCGGCGGGCCACCACCCACTGGCGGTTCGCCGACCTGCTCGCCCGCCGCCACCCCGACGTCACCGTCGAACCCGACGCCCTCTACGTCGACGAAGGACGCGTCGTCACCGGCGCGGGGGCCGCCGCCGGCTTCGACCTCTGCCTGCACCTGCTGCGGCGGGAGCACGGGGCCGCGATGGCCAACGCGGTCGCCCGGGACATGGTGCTGCCCTCCCACCGGGACGGCGGGCAGGCGCAGTACCTGGCCGCCCCCGTCCCCGAGGGCTGCCGCGACGAGCGCCTCTCCGAGGTCCTCGCGTGGGCCCGCGAGAACCTCGACCGGCCGCTTCCCGTCGCGGAACTGGCCCGGCGCGCCCTGATGAGCAAACGCTCCTTCGCCCGCCGCTTCGCCGCCGCGACCGGCACCACTCCCCACGCCTGGTTGCGGAGCCTGCGGCTGAGCGGCGCCGAGGAGCTCCTGGAGACCACGGATCTGTCGGTCGAGGAGATCGCCCGCCGCGTCGGCTACGGAAGCGCGACCGTCCTGCGCGAACAGTTCGTGCGCCGCCGGGGAGTGCCGCCCCGCGCCTACCGCCGCGCCTTCACCAACACGCCGTAACGGGGCGGGGTCAAGGGGGCCGGTTCGGAGCCCCGCCCGTGCTTCGTGGCGCGCCCGGCTACCCCGTACACCCTTTGAGCAAAATCCATAGACGGTAAACATCTGCTTGCGAGCGCGCCGGACCGCCGCCCGGGACCCACTTCGGCCATGGCGCGTCCCCCTCTCTTGCGCGGTCTCCGACCACGTACCGGAACGGGTGGCCGAGACTGTCGCCGCGCGACGGAACCTCCTTAGTACACCTGGGGTTTTCCGTCGCACGGGCCGAGTCTCCGCACCACGGCACCCCGCCACGGCCGCACTCGACGAGAACCGTCACGGCTTTCCTGAAGGGAACCTTCTGGTCGTTTTCCGGTCCGAATCGATCAACAAACCTGTCCAGAAAGGAACTTGGTGACACCTCTCACAAGCCGGGACACCCGTGTTTACCGCCGTAGGCGTGAGGTAGGCGACCCTTCGCAGTCACCGACCGGTCATTACGGGATCAGGTCGATCATTTTCCTGAATGGGGAGAACATGCCGAACGGGATACTCCGGGTGGCCGGTCACGTGCCGTCCCGCGTGGTGGACAACAGCAGGATCAGCGACTGGGCGGGGACCGACGAGGACTGGATCGAGGAGCGCACCGGCATCCGCGAACGCCGTTACGCGGACGGGGAGTCGGCGACGTCCGATCTCGCGGCGGCCGCGGCCTCCCGGTTATTGGGTGCGCCGTACGGGCCCCACGACATCGACGCCCTGATCGTCGCGACCACGACCCCCGACCAGCCGCAGCCGGCCACCGCCGTCTTCGTCCTGGAGCGGCTCGGCCTCGGCGCCCTGCCCGCCTTCGACCTGAACGCCGTCTGCTCCGGCTTCCTCTACGCCCTGGACGTGGCGGACTCCCTGCTGTGCGCCCACGCCGACTGGCGCAACGTCCTGGTGATCGGGGCCGACACCTACTCGACGATCATGGACCGGACGGACCGCAGGACCGTCAGCCTCTTCGGCGACGGTGCGGGGGCCGTGCTGGTGGGACGCGTTCCCGACGGCTACGGCATCCACGCCAGCTCCCTGCTCGCGGACGGGACGACCACCGACCACGTACGGGTCGAGGGCGGTGGCTCGCGGCGGCCGGCCGCCACCCTCCGGGACCCCGGCGCCCACCACTTCCGCATGAACGGACGGGCCGTCAAGGACTGGGCCGTCCAGCACGTACCCAAGGCCGTGCACCAGGCGCTGGACGAGTCCGGCGTCGGCCTCGGCGACATCGACCGCGCCGTCTTCCACCAGGGCAACCTGCGGCTGGTGGAGACCCTCGCCGACACGCTGGGCATCGACTCCCGCAAGGTCGCGGTCACCGCCGACCGCTACGGCAACACCGCCGCCGCCTCCATCCCGCTCACCCTCAGCGAGAGCCACCGCGCCGCGCCCCTGCACCGGGGCGAGCGCGTCCTGATGGCCTCCGTCGGCGGCGGCATGACGGCCGCCGCGTCCGTCATGACCTGGTACTGAGCCGCGTCACCACCCGGTGCCGAGCCCCGTCCGGCCGTACCGCCGCACGGCGGCCCCACCGCCCCACCCGTCCATCCCGCACACCACACCCCGCGACACACCACCAGGAGACACCCATGCTTCCCACCGTCAGCCACGGGGCCGGCGTCCACGTCTACGACACCGAGGGCCGGGAGTACCTCGACGGCTGCTCCGGAGCGATCAACACCAACCTCGGCCACGGACTCCCCGAGATCACCTCCCGGATGCACCGGCAGCTCGACGCCATCGCCTTCGCCTACCGGACCCAGTTCACCTCCGAGCCGCTGGAACGGCTCTCCGCGCTGCTGACCGAACTCGCCCCCGGCACCCTCGGCAACCCGGTGTACGGCAACTCGGGCTCCGAGGCCATCGAGGCCGCCCTGCGCCTGACGACCCTGTTCCACTCCGAGGCCCACCGGCCCTTCAAGTGCACGGTGCTGACCGAGGAGCCCAGCTACCACGGGATGACCGCCGGCGCGCTCGGCGCCTCCGGCCACCCGGCCCGCAGGCACGGCCTCACCCCGCTCCTCGCGAACCAGGCCACCGTCGCCAAGGTGCGCCCCCGGCAGGGCGACATGCGCGCGGACGTCGAGCAGTGGGAGCGGGCGATCGAGGAGGTGCAGCCGCAGAACCTGGCCGCGGTGATCGTCGAGCCCGTCGGCGGCGCGTCCTCCGGAGCCGTACCGTGCGACCCGGCCGTCCTCAGGAGGCTGCGGGAACTCGCCGACGAGCACGGCTTCCTGCTGATCGCCGACGAGGTCATGACCGGCCTCGGCAGGACCGGCACGTGGTTCGGCTGCGACCACGCCGGGATCGTCCCCGACGTGCTGGTGCTCGGGAAGGGCGTGACGGCCGGATACGCGCCGCTGTCCGCCGTCCTGGTCCGCGACGAGATCGCCGCCGCCTTCGACCGACCGCTGGGATCGGTGGTGTTCGGGCACACGATGGCCGGCGCGCCGCTCGCCGCCGCCGCGGGCCTGGCGACCGTGGAGTACCTGAAGGAGCACGACGTCCCCGCGCTCGCCGCCCGCTCCGGCCGTCGTCTGCGCACCCTCCTGGAGGGCCTCGTCGACCGCCACCCCGTGGTGCGCGACGTCCGCGGCCGCGGCCTGCAGCTCGCCCTCGGCCTGCACGCCGGGACCGCCCACGACCTGGTCCTGGCCGCGCGCGAACACGGCCTGCTGCTGTACCCCGCCGGGGTGAACGCCCTGACGGAGTCCGTACTGGTGGCGCCGCCGCTGAACAGCACGGAGGCCGAGCTGGAGGAGCTGGCCGTCCGTCTGGACCACAGCCTCACCGCCCTCACCCCGGCCCCCGCCGCCCAGGCCGACGAACTCGTCGCCGCCCGCTGACCCGCCCCCTCGCACCGAAAGGCAGACCATGCTCCAGCACTTCACCGACCCGGCCCTGCGCACGCGCTACGCGGACCTGGCCGCCTCCACCGTCGCCAAGCGCGCCGACGGCTGCAGGGCCGAGGGCGTCCTGGACCGGGAGTCCTGGCAGGAGGTGAGCGACGCCGGCGTGTGGCGGCTGGCCGTGGACCGGGAGTGGGGCGGCGACGGCGGCACCTGGTGGGACTTCACCGCGGCCTTCGAGGGCGTCGCGGCGGGCGGCCGCGACCTCGGCTTCTCCCTGTCCATGGTGGCCCAGGCGGGCCTGATCCGTTCCCTGCTCACGTACGGCAGCGACGACCAGAAGGGCTACTGGCTGCCCCGGCTGCTGTCCGGGGAGGTCGGGGCCACCGCGCTGACGGAGACCACCGGCGGCTCCGACGTCACCCGGATCAGGACGGCCGCCGCCCGCGACGGCGACGTCTACCGGCTGAACGGGCACAAGGACCACATCACCAACGGCCCCGTCGCCGACATGGCCCTGGTCCTGGGCCGCGTGCCCGAGCAGGGCGCCCGGGACATCACCCTCTTCATGGTCGACCTCCACGACGAGGGCGTCAGCCAGGGGCCCGTGGAGCGGATGATCGGCAACCAGACCAGCCCGACCGGGCCCATCGGCTTCGACAACGTGCGGGTCGACGCCCGGAACCTCGTCGGCGAGATCGGCGGGGGCATCGAGGCGATCTACAACACCATCGCCCTCGACCGGCTGCTGTACGGGGTCCTCGCCGCGGCCTACCTCGATCCGCACCTGGACGAGGTGCTCGCGTACGCGCGCCGCCGCCAGGCCTTCAAGCAGCCGATCGCGGACCACCAGTACGTGCAGGGCCGGATCACCGACGCCAAGTTCGCCATCGAGGCGACCCGTTACGTCTCCTACGGCGCCCTGGACGCCCTGCTCAACGGCGACCCGCAGGCCTCCCTGCTGTGCTCCACC
This sequence comes from Streptomyces sp. NPDC093071, assembly GCF_044754545.1. Lineage (NCBI taxonomy): Bacteria > Bacillati > Actinomycetota > Actinomycetes > Kitasatosporales > Streptomycetaceae > Streptomyces > Streptomyces sp. NPDC093071. Next base: position 273,770 of record NZ_JBIVPH010000001.1, read on the forward strand.
GCCAAGTACCACGCCGGCGAGACGCTCCGGATCGGCACCGAGACCGCGCTGCGCGTCTACGGCCACCTCGGCTACATGGACGGCCCCGCCGCACGCGCCCTCCAGGACGCCCTGGGCACCCTCATCGCCGGCGGCACCGCGGAGATGCAGCGCAAGAACGTCTTCAACCAGATGCGGGCCCTCGCACAGGCCTCCTGACCGCTCCGCCGCCCGCCCGAAAGTCCACCACCCGACCGAAACTCCGCCGCCCGACCGAAAGGCAGTCATGTCCGACACCACCACGACACCGCGTCCCGTGCTCGACTCCCTCGTCGGCTCCTCGGCCACCCGCCACCACGTGGTCGGGCCCCGCGACTCCGCGACCGCGTGGGAGAACGACGTGGACGTCCTCGCGACCCCCGTGCTGCTGTGGCTCGGCGAGGTCACCGCGATGGACGTCCTGCGGGAGGAGATCGCCGCGCCCTGGATGACCCTGGGCCTGAACCACGACTCCGCGCACGTGGCGCCGACGCCCGTCGGCGAGGAGATCACCGTCACCGCCACGCTGACCGGGGTCGACGGCAAGATCCTCACCTTCTCCGTGGAGGCGCGGGACAGCCGCGCCGTCATCCTGCGCGGCGTGCACGGACGGGCCGTCGTCAACCGCGACGCGTTCGTGCGGAAGCTCGCCGAACGCGCCTGACCCCGCCGTCCCCGGGGGCCGCGCCCGGCGCGGCCCCCTCCCCCGTGCGCGGGAACGCGCGCGTCGGAACTCGTACGAAAGGACCTTCCGTGCCCCAGCTCGTCCTCGGCAACGTCACGAGCGAGTACATGTTCGCCAGCCCGCTCACCTCGTTCGGGCCCAAGGAGGCCCACAAGCAGCACGCCGTGTCCACCCGTACGGCCTGGCTGCTGGAGGACGGCGACGCGATGCTCGCGCACCGGCGGCCGACGCCCGACTTCCTGGACTACCTCGTCCCGTCGCTCGGCCTCGACCGCTCCGCGCTGACCTTCCTCACCCCCGACGGGCCGGATGAGGGCGTGTTCCTCGACGCGCGCACCGCCCTGGCCGAACCGCTGGTGGAGCGGCTGCGGGAGACCGTACGACCGGACTGGACGCTGACGCCCTACCTGTACGACCGGACCGTGGCCGACCTGGCGGGCCGGCTCGGTCTGCGCGGGACGGGTCCCGCGTTCTTCGCGCAGGGCGGCAGCGACTTCTTCAACAGCAAGTCCTTCTTCCGGGCCTGGGCGACCGGCACGGGCGTCCCGGTCGCCCTGGGGGAGGTCTGCCGCAGCCGGGGGGCCACCGCGCGGGCCGTGCGCGACCTGCTGCACCACACCGGCAGCGTGATCGTCAAACAGGACTTCAGCGCCAGCGGATACGGCAACGTCCTGTTCACCGTCGACGCCGGGGTCCCCGCCATCGGGGCCTCCGCGAAGCACGTCGTCGGCCCGCTCTCCGGCCTCCGCGAGATCGAGGCGGCGCTCGCCGACTCCTTCCCCGTGGTGGCGGAGGTCCGCGACTTCCCCACGGGCCTGCGTCCGAGCGAGGCCGTCGTCGAGGTCTACCACCCGCACAGCCGCACCCTCTACAGCGAGCTGTTCCTCCCCGACCCGCCCGGCGAGCCCGTCCTCCTCGACCACGGCGACATGCGCATGGAGCCGGTCTGGAACGGCTTCGCCATCCCTCCGGTGGCCCTGGATCCCGTGGCGGAACGGCTGATGCTGGAGGCGTCGCTGGCCATGGCGCGGACGATCCGGCAGCTCGGCTACCGCGGCCATCTGAACTGCGACTCCATCGTCACTCCCGAGGGGGAGGTCCTGTTCAGCGAGGTGAACGCGCGCATCGGCGGCTGCACCCACGTGCACGCGGCGGCCCGGCGGCTCCTCGGCGACGACTACCTGGACGCGTACACGGTGCTCACCCGCAACGACCTGCCGGTCCGGGACTTCGCCAAGCTCGCCCTGGCGATCGAGCGCGACCCCCGGCTGGCCCCGGACGGGGAGAGCGGGGCCGTCGTCCTCGTCGACGACAGCCCGTACACCCGTACGGTGGAGTATCTGGTCTACGACCGGGGCCCCGGGGCGGCCGAGGAGACGGAGCGGCTGCTGCGGCAGGTCGCCTCGACCCTCTGACCGGCCTTCCCGGTCCTACGGGGTGGGGGCGCCGGCCGGGCCGGTGTCCTCACCCCGCCTCCACGGCGGCCGTCCGCCGCTTCTGGGTCTCGCGCATCCGCTTGACCTTGGCGATGCTGCCGCAGGCCCGGCCGCTCTCGCCCGCGTACATGCTGCACCAGGTGCGCGTGTTGTTCCGCGACTGGTCGTAGAAGACCCACCGGCAGTCGGGGCAGGCCCTGAGCCGGCGCCAGCGCTCGGTGAGCACCAGTCCGGCCGCCTGGCGCAGGACGACGTCGACGGGGGCGGCGGGTCCTTCGAGCCGCAGTTCGCCCTCGCCGATGCGGACCGTCTGCGGTCGCCGGGCGAGCCATGCGTCGAGGCGCCGCGTGCCGCGCTCGTCCACGTCCTCCCTCAGGTCGTCGCGGAGCCGGAGCAGGTCCGCCAGTTCGTCGGCGCGCGGGCGCGGCAGGTGCGGCAGCGTCCGCGCCCAGTCGTCCGGGGACGCGGCGAGGTCCGGGAGGTTCTCCGTCTCCTGTCGCGTGTCGTTGGGGATCACCCAGGTGTTGAGGAAGGACCTCATGTCCTCCACCTGCGGTCCGGCCACCGTCGTTCCCGTCCGATTTCCCATGCGTAAATCATAGCCGGTAAACAAGGTTTGACACCCGGGCGAACGGTTACCGGTAAAAACTATGAGTGGTAACACAGCGCCGGTCACGCGACCCACCCCGACCTACCGCGACGTGCTGTGCCGCGAGGGCGGCACCGCCTGGTACGTCGCCATGGGGCTGATCCGGGCACCCGTCGCCATGGCCCCCCTGGCCCTGGTCTTCCTGGGCCACAGCACGGGATCGTTCTCCGCGGGCGGCGTCCTCGCCGCCTCGCACGCGCTCGGCGAGGCCGTCGGGGCCCCCTTCATGGGACGCGGCTTCGACCGACGGCCCTTCCTGGGACAGCTCCGCTTCGCCCTGCTCGCCGAGGCGCTCGTCTTCGCCGCCATCGCCGTCCTGGCGGGCCACACGTCCATGGTCCTCCTGGTGGCCCTGGCCTTCGCCGCCGGAGCGGTGGCCGCGGGCGTCCCCGGCGGGATGCGCGCGCAGCTGTCCGGCACCACCCCGGAACACCTCCGGCACACCGCGCTCGGCCTGGAGAGCGCGCTGAACCAGGCCGTCTGGGCCGCCGGCCCCGTGCTGGCCTCGCTGGTGTCCACCCAGGCGTCGCCGCGGACCGCGCTCCTCCTCATGGCCGTCGTCTCGGCGGCCCCCCTGGCCTTCGCCGGACGCATCCGGCACGCCCCTCCGGAGGTGCGGGAGAACGCGCCCGAGCCGGCGGGGACGCTGAGCGTCGTCAGGATGGCCTGGCCCACCGTGCTGCTCGCCGCGGCCATCATGTTCCTGGTCGGCGCCATGGACGTGGCCCTGCCGGCCCGCCTGGAGTCGACTGGCCAGGAGCTGGCGCTGACAGGCGTCATCACGGGGGCGTTCGCCGTGGCGAGCATCGCAGCCGGGCTGGTCTACGGGCGGCGCACCTGGCCGGGCTCCCCCGGGACGCAGACCCTCTTCCTGCTGCCGGCCATGACGGCGGCGCTGACGCTGTGCGCCGTCACCGGCCGGCTCTGGGCGTTCTTCGCCGCGTTCCTGCTCGGCGGCCTCTTCTACAGCCCGCTCATGATCATCCGGAACCTGGCGCTGCAGAACCGCCTCCCGCAGAACGTGTGGGCCACGGGCTTCTCGCTCCTGTACGCGGCGGGCGGCCTCGGCTACGGCGCGGCCGCCCTCCTGACGGCCGGCCTCGTCAAGGCCACCACCCCGGTCGTCACCATCGTCGTCTGCACGGCGCTGACCACGGTGATCGGCCTGATCGCGGGCATCGGGGAACGCCGGGGAACCGCACCGGCCGAGCGGCCCGGGGCGCGGACCCCGGCCGCGCCGACGTCTTCCTGAGCGGCGGACCGGACGCCCCGGCTCCCGACCGGGGCGCGACGGCGGCGACGTACGCTGGGACGTGCGGCCCGCCCGGAGTCACCCGACGTCCGGTCCCGGGGCGGCGGGGCGAGAGCTCCGGCCAGTACGGCCGACACGATCGAGGAGACTGTGAGGCGAGTCGAGGGAGCGACCGGTACGGACCCTGAGACCTGGTCCGCCGGCCTGCACCGCATGTGGCAAGCCGCGCAGGACGCCCAGGACGTCACGGACATGGCCCGGCACGTCTACGCGCTGATGCTGGCGGAGCGGGCCGTGGTCGCCGTCGCGGGAAGCAGGTGGGACGGCCCCGGGCTGCGGTACGTACGGCGGCTGACGGTCGACGGCGGCGACTCGGCGACCACCACCACCCCCCGCCCCGGCACCGTGCGGACCGTGCCCTCCCGGGTGCCCGCCGGGGGCGGAGAGGACGCCGGGAACCGCGCGCCGGTCCACCTGTACGAGCACGACCTCACGGCCGACGACGAGGAGTTCGCGCCCGAGGCCGGCCTGCTGGCCGGGGCGGGGGCGCGCTGGGCCCTGGAGGCCCGCTTCTCGCTCGGCGGCGACGACTGGGCGTCCTTCTCGCTCGGCCTGAGCCGGCGGGAGGACGCCGACCCCTTCCTGCCGACGCGGCTGCTCCAGCTGGGCGAGGTCCTGGTGGCCGGGAACCGGCGGGTCCTGGAGCGCAGGGCCGCGGAGCGCCGCCGGGTGGAGGAGGCGTTCCTGGCCGAGGCGTCCCTGCAGATGGACGCCAGCCTCGACGCGCGGGAGACGCTGGAGCGGGTCGCCCGGCTCGCCGTCCCGGCGGTGGCGGAGGCCTGTGTGGTGCACCTGTGCCGGCCGGGCGACCGGCTGTCCCCGGTGGCCGCCGTGCACGTGGCGGCGGCCGTACAGCCCTGGCTGCGCGGCGTGGCCTCGGACGACCCGTGGCTGGACGGGGCCCTGCGGACCGCTGCGGGCCTGCCGCACGGCACCCTGATCACCGGCGAGGCCCTGGGGACGTCCGCGTTCGGCCCGCACGGCGAGGGGCCGGGCCGTGCGGTGCGGGCGGTGAGCATCAGTCCGCTGCGGGCCCGGGGGAAGCTGCTCGGCACGCTGACGTTCGTCTATCACCGCCCCGAGCGCGAGATCGTCGACCTGCGGGTGCTGGACGACCTGGCCCGCAGGGCCGCCCTCGCCATCGACACCACCACCGCCTACGAGCAGCGCCGCCGCAACACCGAGCAGCTCCAGCGGCACCTGCTGCCGGGCAGGCTGCCCGACTGGCCGGGCGTCGGGCTGACCGCGGCGTACGAGGTGGCCGACGACTCCCTGGAGGTCGGCGGCGACTTCTACGACGCCGTGGTGCGCCGGGACGGGGCGCTGGCCCTCTTCGTCGGGGACGTGTGCGGCCGGGGCGCCGAGGCCGCGGCCCTCGCCGGCCTGGCCCGGCACACCCTGCGCGTCCTGCTGGAGGACAAGGCCCCGCCGGGCGAGGCGCTGAACCGGCTCAACAGCGTGCTGACCGGCCAGCAGGCCGCCCGGTTCGTCACCGCGTTCGTCGGCGTGCTCACCCCGGCCGGCGACGGATACACCGTCGAGGTGGCCTCGGCCGGGCATCCGCGCCCGCTGATCCGCCGCGCGGACGGGCGGGTCGAGGAGGTCCGGGCGTCCGGGCTGCTGCTGGGGGTCGTGCCGGACGCCCTGTACGAGCCGGGGAGGACCGTGCTGGATCCCGGCGACGCGCTGGTGATGTTCACCGACGGCCTCTCGGAGGCGCGCTCGGCGGACGGGACGATGTTCGAGGACGTACTGCCCGAGGCGGTCGGGGAATGCTGCCGCGACGGGAGCGACGCCGCCGGGCTGATCGCCCGCGTGGGCGCCTTCCGCGCCCTGGGCGACGACGACACCGCCGTACTGGTCGCCCGGGTGGCGGAGCAACGCGTGGAGGACGCACCATGAGCCGGATGCCGGAGACGACGGACGCGCGACGCCTGGCCCCCGACCGGATCCTGATCGTGGAGGACAGTCCGGAGGACGCCGAGGCGATCGAGCGCGCGCTGCGCCGCACCCACCCCGACCTGGAGCTGGAGTTCACGGACCGGGGAGAGGGCCTGGTGGACGCACTGCTCGCGCGCGAGGACCTGCCCGGCCTGGTCCTGCTGGACCTCAACATGCCGGGGATCGGCGGGCACGCGGTGCTTGAGCGGATCCGCTCCCGGCCGGAGCTGAGCGCGGTGACGGTGGTGGTCTTCACCTCCTCCACCGCCCCCGCCGAGGTCGACGCCTGCTACGCGGCGGGGGCGGACAGCTACGTCTACAAGCCGGTCAACTTCGCGCTCTTCCAGACCGTGCTGAAGGGCGCCGTCGACTACTGGCGTCAGGCCGGGTCCGGCTCGGGCGACCCGAGCGTGAAGTAGAACGCCGTCCCCCCGCCGGGGACGGCCTCCAGCCAGATGCGGCCCCCGTGCCGTTCGACGATCCGCTTGACCAGGGCGAGGCCCACCCCCGTACCGCCGCCGTGCTCGTTCGGCCCGTGGAGGCGGCGGAACAGGTCGAAGACCTCGTCCCGCCGGTCCGCGGGGATGCCGATGCCGTTGTCCCGGACGACGACGACCGGCTGGGGTCCGGCGGGGGTGCCGGGGTCTTCCCCGGTGGGCGTCCCGGAAGCGTCCCCGTCTGCGCCGCGCGCCTGCGAGCCGTCCCCGGCGAGTGTCCCCGTGTCGCCCCCGGCAAGCGTCCCCGGACCGTTCCCGGCGGGCGGGACGGGGCGGCGCTCCACGGTGACCTCGACCCGGCGCTCCCCGTCCCGCCGGGCGTACTTGGCGGCGTTGACCAGCAGGTTGACCAGGATCTCGTCCAGCCGGTCGGGGTCGGCCCACACCCGGGGCAGCGTTCCCCGGACCACGGCCACCCCCTGCTCGGCCAGCCGGGGCCCGGCCACCTCCAGGGCCGCGTCGAGGGCGGCGGCCAGCTCCACTTCGCGCACCCGCAGTCCGGCGCGGCCGAGCCGGGCGTAGTGCAGCAGCGAGTTGAGCAGCTCGTCCATGCGTCCGGCGAGCCGCTGCATGGTCCGCAGCCGGCGCAGCGTGACCTCGTCGAGTTCCTCCCCGGCGTCCTCCATGGCGAACGTCGCCGCGTTGGAGATGCCGCGCAGCGGCTCCTTGAGGTCGTGGGCGGCGGCGTGGGCGAAGGAGTCGAGGTCGACGTTGCGCATCCGCAGCTCGTCGTTGATCGCGTCCAGGACCTCGGCGTGCCGCAGGACCAGGCCGGTGAGGAGCCGCCACAGCTCCTTGGCCACCGCCCGGTCGCGGACGGTCCAGGGCAGGCTCCGGCCGCGTACGGTGGCCCGGAAGACGGCGCCGGAGCCGCGCGGCGTCAGCCGCTCGCCGTGCGGCCCGACCCGTACCGGCAGCGAGGGGTCGGCGGCCCACTGCCGGGGCATCGGCCGCTCCGGGCGGCGCCAGGCGAGGTACTCCCCCGCTCCGGACAGCGGCACCATCAACACCCCGGCCGGCCCTCCGTCCGGTCCTGTGTCCGCCACCTCCGCGCCGCCTTCCGGTCCGTCCTCCTCGGCCAGCCGGTCGGTGCACCACGGCTCGCCCGGCGTGAGCCCGCGCGCCCGCGTCTCCAGCGCCCGGAGCAGGCCGGGCGCGAACGCCTCGCCCGCGCCCAGGGTGCGCTCGGCCCGCCGGAGCACCACCCCGTCCGCGTCGAGCAGCTCCATGAGCGGGCCGCCGGCACCGCCGAAGCCCTCTTCGAGGCGTTCCCGTTCGAGCGCCTCGGCCACCGCGGCGGACCGTGCGGTGGACTCCACGTGCGCGTCCGCGCGCTCGCGTTCCTCGATCGCGGACAGCTGCAGCGAGAACGCGGCGCCGAACATCTCGCACGCCGAGCGGACTTCGGGGGTGATCCGCGCGGGCTCCGCCCCGTGGCAGGCGATCAGCCCCCACAGCCGGCCCTCGCGCAGCACCGACACCGACATGGAGGAGCGCACGCCGATGTTGCGCAGGTACTCCAGGTGGAATCCGGAGACGGTGCGCAGGGCGGCCTGCGACAGGTCCAGGGGCGCGCCGGTGGCCTCCCGCACGGGCGGGTGCAGTCCGACGGCGACGTCGTCCACGTCCCCGATGACCCGGATCCAGTTCTCCCGGTACAGCCGCCGGGCCTGCGGCGGGATGTCGGTCGCCGGGAACCACAGCCCCAGCCAGGGCTCCCAGTCCTCCCGTACGTCCTCGGCGACCACCTCGCCCGGGCCGTCCTCGCCGTCGAAGCGGTAGGCGACCACCCGGTCGAACCCGGTCAGCGCCCGCACCTCGCGCACCGCCACCCGGCAGCAGTCCTCCACGTCCTCCGCCGACCGCAGCCGGGCCAGCGCCCGGCGCACCCCCTGGTAGAACCCGCGCGCTTCGGCGCCGCCGGCGCCGCGCGGCTCGAACTCCAGGATCAGCAGTCCGTCCCGGCGGTGGGCGGACACGTCGAAGCTCCGGCCCGGGGCCGTCACGTCGTCCGACAGGGCGAGCGCGGCCGGCACCCCTCCCTCGTCACCGGCCGCCTCCACCGCCTCCTCGAAGACGGCGGCGGACACCAGGCGCGTCACCGGCCCGCCGACGAGGTCCTCCGCCTCCACGCCGAGCAGGGATCCCGTGTTGCGCGCGGCGACCTCGACCACGCCGGTCTCCGGATCGACCGCCACCAGCGAACCGCAGGACTGCACGCTCCCGAGCAGATGGATCGGCTCGCGCACGCACCGCGTGAGGTCGAAGCCCCCTCCCGAGGCCCCTTCGGCCTCCCGCGCACGCCGCGACAGCCATGGCTGCTCCACTGGTCCACCACTCTCCCCGGGCCCGGCCGGCACCTCCGGCCCGTTCCCGCCCCCATCCTCTCCCGTCGGCCGGTGGCGGGGGCGGGAGGACACCGGCGAGCACGTCGTGGCGTCCGCCGCCCCGGTCAGGAGGCCCGGGACGGTCACGGCGTCGAGCCCCGGCTCCCGGGCGGCGATGTCGGCGGCCAGGGTCGGGTCGCCGACGGAGAGGACGCCGTGCCGGGCCACCGGAGAACCCGGCCCGGAGCACTTCGGTCGCCGTGGTGACGACACGGCCCGGGACCGCCGCCCTTGCCGCTGCCGCGCGAACCGGTCGGCCACGGCGGAGCGACCCGCGCCGGTCCCGGGCGGGTGATCGAGGAGGGTGCGCAGCGCGGTACCGCGTCCCGCGAAGTACCGGCCGGGCGCGGCGTCGTCGACCACACCGCGGGAGACCGTGCCCCGACCGGGGGCGGCAGGGCGGCTCGGGCGGCATGTACCGGGGGTTGGGAAGCGCCCGGCAGCGGGGGTCACCGTGACCGGCCACGATCCGCGCAGACCGGGGGTTCCCTCAGGGCCGTCCGCACGGGTTCCGTCACCCGCGTCAGGTCCGGTGGGGTCGGTCGGTGGAGGGGACGGCGTCGTCGCGCAGCGCGGCGGTGAGGGCTCCGGAGAAGACTGCTCGACGCGATCACGGCAGGCGGAAACCCACCCTCACCCCTTCCTCGAACAGCTCTGCTCCTTGAGGGGAAGACCCCACCGGGGTCGTAGCGGGCGAGGGCCCGCCCGGTCGCGGCCAGCGGTGTGGGCCGCGTACGCGCGCGTACCGGTACTCGCACCGGTCCGGTGGCTCACATCTCCCGTCGTGCCGTCACCAGGCCCGTCTCGTAGGCGGCGATGACCGCCTGGGCCCGGTCGCGGACCCGCAGCTTGGCGAAGAGGGCGGTGATGTGGTTCTTCACGGTGGAGGCGCTCAGACCGAGCCGGTCGGCTATCTCCGTGTTGTCCGAGCCGTCGGCGATCAGCCGCCATACCTCCCGCTCCCGCGGCGTGAGCCCTTCGGCGCCGGGGGGTGCCGGGGGCACCGCCCGGCGGTCCGGGGCCGTGACGTGCCTGGAGATGAGCCGGGTCAGGAGTCTCGGGGCGAGGATCGCCTCGCCGTCGCGGACCACGCGCAGGGCGGCGACGAGGTCCTCGGGCGAGATGTCCTTGGGCAGGAAGCCGCACGCCCCGGCCCTCAGGGCACCCACGACGTGTTCGTCCATGTCGAAGGTGCTCAGGGCCAGGACCCGGCAGTCCGGCAGCTCGGCGGTGAGCCGCTCGGTGGCGGCGATGCCGTCCAGGACCGGCATGCGGATGTCCATGACGATCACGTCGGGCCGGTGCTCGTGGGCGAGACGGACCGCCTCGGCGCCGTCCGCGGCCTCGGCCACGACCTGGAAACCCGGTTCGGGGGCGAGCATCAGCGCGAGGCCGCGGCGGACGAGCGGCTGGTCGTCGGCGATGAGGACCTTCACGGTCGCACTCACGCGTACACCTCCTGGCGGTCGGTGGGCAGGGGCAGCCGGGCCCGGACGGCGAATCCCGCGCCCTCCGGCCCGGCCCGCAAGGTGCCGCCGTGGAGGGCGACGCGTTCGCGCATCCCCATGAGTCCGTGACCCGAGCCGCGTGCGACGGGGTGGCCGGAACGCGGACCGTCGTCGGTGACGTCGACCCGCACCTCGTGGACGGCGAAGGTGAGCCGCACGTCGACGTGCGCGCCGTCGCCCGCGTGCCTGCGGGCGTTGGTGAGGGCCTCCTGGACGATGCGGAAGACGGTGAGTGCGACACCGGGCGGAAGCGACCGCGGGTCGCCGTCCGTGGTGAGGGTGGTGGGAAGGCCCGCGCGGCGGCTGTCCCCGACGATGCGGTCGAGGTCGCCGATGCCGGGCTGCGGCGCCGTCGCCTCGCCCTCGTCGTTCTCGTCGCCGGCCCGTAGCACGTCGAGGAGGTGGCGCATCTCGCGCAGGGCGGTGCGACCGGAACCCTCCAGGGTGACGAGCGCCTCGCGGGCTGCCTCCGGCGAGCGGTCCAGATTGGCCCGGGCGCCTCCGGCGAGCAACTGCATCGTGGTCAGGTGGTGGGCGACGATGTCGTGCAGTTCCCGGGCGATGCGGCGTCGTTCGGCGGAGACGGCCCGCTCGGCGAGCAGCCGCCGCTGGGCCTCGGCGTTGCGCTGCCAGCGACCGACCACGGCGGCGGCACCGGCCACGAACAGCGCGGACACGACGTTGGGGACGAACTCCATCAGGGAGGGCGCGGGCAGTCCCGGGTGGACGAACTGGAGCACCGCGACGCAGCCGGCGACGGCCGCCGCGCCGACCGCGGCGCGGTGGTGACGCACGGCGGTGTAGAGGGCGACGACGGTGGCCGCCCCGTAGTGCTGGCCCACGGAACTGAACCAGTTGAGCGACAGGTTCGCCGCGAGGACGCACGTGAGGACGCACAGGGGCACGCGTCGGCGCGCCAGCAGGAACAGCGAGGCGGCGACCACGACCAGGCACCCGGTCACCGGCACGTGGCCCCGGTCCGTCTGGCTGGTGAAGGTGAAGCCCACGAGGTCGAGGGCCGCGGCACCGGCGGCGACGAGTCCGTCGTGCCGACTCCACGATCCCGGCCTTCCGCGCCGGCTTCCCGTCCCGGCTCCGCCGGAGACCGTCCCGGTCATGCCGTCCGGAAGCCCGGCGCCGGACGTGCTCACCCGGCCCCGCTCCCGACCGGGGCGCGTTCCGTTCGCGCGCCGCCCCATCCCCGCCTCCCCTGCGCGTCCGTGCTTTCCCGGAGCCGCCGCAGCGGCCCATGACCTGCGGTTCGTCCCCCGAGTCTCCCATGGTGCCGATGCACCGGGGCCGTGGCGTCGGGACCGGGAGGGAGCCGCGGCCGGGAGCAGGCTCCCAGTGGCAGGACGGTGCGGGCCCGTGCTCCCAGGGGGTTTCTCGTCCGTGGCTCGGAGGTGCGGGCCGCACACCGCTGATGTGCTGGACACGTGCCGGAACGACCCGGCACGTGGCGCCGCGCCGGACGTCCACGGTCCCGCGGCGTCCTCGCACCCCGACCCTTCCCGGAGGACTCCCGTGATCCGTGCCCTGACCTGTTTCTCGACCCGCAGACCGTGGCGGGTCATCGCCGTGTGGGCGGTGGTCGGCGTCTTCCTGACGCTCATGGGCCAGGCGCTCGTCTTCCGCGTGACGCACACCGACAGCGCCGGTTTCCTGCCTCGGGAGTACGACGCGGCCGCGGCGCTGCGGATCGCCCGGGAGGAGTTCGGCGCGGAGCCCGACGCCGACGTGGTGACGGTGTTGGTGGCACGACGCGACGGCAGGCCGCTGGAGGACGCGGACAGGAGGCGCGTGGAGGGCGTGGCGCGCGAACTGAGCGCCACGCGCGTGGAGATGCCGTGGACGGACGAACAGATACGGGGGATCTCCGAGGACTACTCCCAGGTCCCCCGCGTGGCGCTGGTGACGACCGCCCCGGACGGGTCGTTCGCGCTGCTCGGCGCACGGCTGCGGGGCAACTCCACCGACCCCGGCATGCAGTCCGTGTACCGGGTACTCCACGACCGGGCCGAACGGGAGTTCGGTGAGGCCGGGCTGCGCACGGGGTTCACCGGAGGACTAGCGGACGTGGTGGACCGCGCGGACGCGGAGAAGACCACGCAGACGGTGGTCGGTCTGGTGATGGTCGGGCTGATCGTGCTGATCAACGTGCTGGTGTTCCGCAGCGTCCTGGCCGCGTTCGTCCCCCTGTTCGCGGTGTCCGTGGTGGGCGGCGCCGCCACCGGCACGGTCGTGGGGGTCGCCCTCCTGACCGGCCTCGAACTGGACCCGGGAACCCCGAGCATGATCGGCACCGTGTTGATCGGCATCGGCGTGGACTACTTCCTCTTCCTGCTGTTCCGCTTCCGTGAGGAGCTGCGACGACGCCCGGAGGAACACCATCGCCTGGTGGCCGCGGACGTGGCCGGACGGGTGGGCACGGCGGTGACCTCGGCGGCACTGACGATCGTGGCGGCCTTCGCGACGCTCGGCGTGGCGACGTTCGGGCAGTTCCGCGTGCTCGGTCCCTCGGTGGCGGTGTCGGTGCTGGTGATGCTGGTGGCGAGCCTGACCCTGATGCCGGCGCTGCTGGCGGTGACCGGCCGGAAGATGTTCTGGCCCTCGCGGATCCTCTCGAAGGCCGAGCGGACCGGCCCGGCCGCCCGTACCGGCGAACTGGTGGCGCGCCGTCCACTGCTGGTGCTCGTGGCATCGGTCGCCCTCCTCGGCGCGCTCGCGGTCGGCATGGCGGGCGTCCGCATGGACTTCGGAACCGGCGGCACCCCGCGCGACACGGCGGCCGCCGCGACGGCGCGGGAGATCGCCGTCGCCCTGCCACCGGGGGTGTCCGATCCGACGACGGTGTACGTCACCGCCGACGACGGTCGGACCCTAGACCCCGCCGGGCTGGACTTCCTGCGCCGGGCCCTGTCCGGGGTGCCAGGAGTGGGCGAGGTGGCCGCTCCCGTACTCGACACCGACCGCAACGCCGCCCGGCTGGACGCCTATCTGACGGCGGACACCCACTCCCAGCAGGCCAGGGATCTCGTGGCGGGGCCCGTGCGCCAGGCCGTACGGGAAGCGACGCCGGCCGGTACCAGCGCACACGTGGGAGGCACCGCGGCCGTGTTCGCCGATGTGGCGACCGCGGTCGACCGGGACCTCCGGACGGTGTTCCCGGTGGCCGCGGCACTGATCGCACTGATCCTGGTGGTGCTGCTGCGCAGCCTGGCGGCCCCGGTGGTGCTGATGCTCTCGGTCGGGCTGTGCTTCGCGGCGACGTTCGGTGCCTCCGCACTGGTCTTCCAGCACATCGGCGGTGAGCCGGGGGTGAACTTCGTCCTGCCGTTGGTGCTGTTCCTGTTCGTCGTGGCGCTGGGCACCGACTACAACATCCTCGTCAGCGACCGCCTGCGTGAGGAGATGGCCCACGGAGGTCCCGCCCGCGCCGCCGTGGCCCGCGCGGTACGGCACACGGCCCCGGCCGTCGCCACGGCCGGTGTGGTCCTGGCGGCCTCCTTCGGCAGCCTCGCGGTGAACGCGGACGCCTCCACCCGCCAGCTGGGCTTCGCCACGGCCCTGGGCATCCTCCTGTCCTCCTTCGTCCTGTCGCTCCTGCTCGTCCCGGCGGCCGCGGCACTGCTGGGCCGGGGGATGTGGTGGCCGGTGCACGGGGCGCGAAGCCAGGATGACGGGACCCGCCCCGCGGACGGATGGGACGCCGAGCCCCTCACTCCGCACGACGGGGAAGAACGCTTGCGGTCGCGACCGCTTGCGGACTATCCGAGGAAGCTCAACCGCACCTGACGGTGGGGATTGTCGACGTTCGTGTCCACCAGACACACCGACTGCCACGTCCCGAGGGCCAGTTCGCCGTCGATCACGGGAAGGGTCGCGTGGGGCGGAACGAGGGCCGGGAGGACGTGGTCGCGGCCGTGGCCGGGGCTTCCGTGGCGGTGTTGCCAGCGTTCGTCGGCGGGGAGGAGGTGGTGGAGGGCCGAGAGGAGGTCGTCGTCGCTGCCCGCGCCCGTTTCGATCAGGGCGATGCCCGTGGTGGCGTGGGGGGCGAAGACGTTGAGGAGGCCGTCCCGGCCCCGGGCCACTTCCGCGAGGAAAGCGGCGCACTCCCGGGTCAGGTCGTGGACCGTCTCCGAGGATCCGGTGGTGACGGCCAGGGTGCGGGTTTCGAATCCGTGGTTCATGGCTCCATGGTGGCCGACCCGGCGGTTCCCCCACGTTCCCCACGCGGGCCGCCCGGGATCGGTCTCCCCGTCACCCGAAGCCGCCCCGGAGCGTGGTCCGGCCGCCGTCCGGGGCCGTCAGGGTGACGCCGTACGTGTCGGACGAGGCGTCCCGTACCCCTTCGGGGTGGTTGTACTGGGCCGCGAAGACGTGCGGGCCCGGCGGCAGGGCGCGGCCCTCCTTCAGGGTCCAGCGGTAGACCAGGGCGCCGGGTTCCTCGGTCACCGTCACCGTGAAGTCCCCGGCGGGGCGGGTGCGCCAGTGGCCGGTGCTCACGACGCCGGCGGTACGGGCGATCCGCAGTTCGACGACGAGGCCCGTGACGGGCGACCCGGTCGTCACGCCGAGGTCGCTCTGCGCCCACCAGCGGTTGCCGCCGGAGTTGATCGTGGCGGTCGCCCGGGCCGCCGGGCCGGGGGCGGGCAGGGTGGCGGTGGCCGGGGTCGCCGGGCGGTCGGGCGGGGCCGTCGCCGTCATGGTTCCGGCCAGGCCCACCACCCCCGCGACCGCCACGGTCACCGCCGCCACCGCCACCCGGCGACGGCCGGACCAGCGGGCCCGGGGGCGCGACCGGGCCTCCGGGGCGGGCGCGGCGAGGCCGCGTTCCACCCGGGCCAGGATCCGGGCGCGGTCGGGCCGGTGGGCGAGGGCCGCCTCGCGCAGCTCGTGGCGGAGCCGGGTGTCGTCCATCAGCGCCTTCCCGCGGTGAGTTCGGTCGCGGCCCGGTCGCCGAGCAGCCGCTGGAGTTGCGCCATGCCCTTGGCGGTCTGGCTCTTGACCGTACCGACCGAGACGCCGAGCGCCAGGGCCGTGTCGCGCTCGGAGAGGTCGAAGGCGTGCCGGAGGACGACGCAGGCACGCTTGCGGAACGGCAGGGCGCGCAGCGCGGTCCGGACGTCGAGGACGGCCGGCACGTCCGGGCCCTCGGTGTGTTCGGGGCGCCGGTCCCGGAAGGCGGTGATCCTGCGCCGCTCACGCACGGCGCTCCGGATCCGGGTGCGGACGAGGTTGGCGACGACGCCCCGGGCGTAGGCCGCGGGGTGGTCGGCGGCGCGGACCCGGTCCCAGCGGTGCCACAGGGCGAGCATCGCGTCGGCCGCCAGGTCGTCGGCGGCGTCGGTCTCGCCGGTCAACAGGTGCGCCAGGCGGGCGAGTTCGGCGTAGTGGCGCTCGAAGAAGGCCCGGAACTCGGCCTCGGCGGCGCCGCCCCCGCCGTCCGTCACGGCCACGGGCGTTCCCGGGGGGCGTGGAGGGGGGTGACCACGTACGCGCTCCTGGACGGTTCCCGGTGTCACGGGCGTCCGCCCGACGGTTCGGGCCCCGACCCTGGGCGGCGGCGCGACGGGCTGTCCAGGCGGGTCGGAGGCGCGCTCGTTCTCTCGGTTCGCGGTGGGGAGTTCGGCACGGTGTCGGTTCTCCTCGCGGCTTGGAGGGGGAGGGCCGGGGCGGAGGGCGGGACGTGCTTCGGTACGGGACCTGAACCAGTGGGAGCGCTCCCACTGTGCAGTCGGGACGCGACCGCGTCAAGACGCGCGAAGAGTCGGAGGCGGTCGGCGAGGAATTTTCCCGACCCCTCTTCTCCTCGGCCGCCGTTGGCGCTACGGTCTGCCCGACCCAGTGGGAGCGATTCCATCCAGTCGGCACACCGTCAGGCGTGTGCCCTTGCTGCGAGGACTCGCTCATGCGACAGCCCGTACGTCTCGCACGTCTCTTACGTGCTCCACGTGCTCTACGTGTTCCACGCGTCCTGCGTTCGCCGCGTCCGTCCGCTCTGCTCGCCGGAGCGGCGCTCACGACGGCGAGCACCGCTCTCACCCTCATGGGTACGGCCTCCGGAGCCGCGGCCGCACCCGTCTGCACGGTGGAGTACACCGTTGTCGGCCAGTGGGCCGGCGGCTACCAGGGCGCCGTCACCGTCACCAACGGCGGCGCCGCACTGAACGGTTGGCGCCTCGACTTCTCCTTCCCGGCCGGTCAGGTCGTCGGCCAGGGCTGGGGCGGTACGTGGTCCCAGTCCGGCGCCGGCGTGACCGTGGCGAACGAGAGCTGGAACGGCTCGCTCCCCACGGGAGCGAAGGTGACGGCCGGCTTCATCGCCTCCTGGTCGGGGACGAACACGGCCCCCACCGCGTTCACCCTCGACGGCGTCCCCTGCGACACGGGCGCGCCGCCGACCCCGCCACCGACCCCGACACCCACCCCCGGCGCGCCCGAACTCCACGTCGTGGGCAACAAGTTCGTCGACCAGAACGGCGCGGTCCGCCGGCTCCTCGGCGTCAACCGCTCCGGCGGCGAGTTCATGTGCGTCCAGGGCCACGGCTTCTTCGACGGTCCCGTCGACGACGCCTCCCTCCGGGCCATCGCCGACTGGGAGGCCAACACCGTCCGCATCCCCCTCAACGAGGAGTGCTGGCTCGGCCTCGACAACATCAAGCCCGAGTACCGGGGCGCGCCCTACGTCACCGCCGTCAAGGAGCTGGTGGCCCGGGTCCTCGCCCACGGCATGACCCCGGTCGTCGAACTGCACTGGACCCACGGCCGGTACACGGGCAACTCGGCGGGCTGCTCCGACGTGCACGCCTCCTGCCAGAAGCCGATGCCCGGCGCCCGGTACACCCCGGCCTTCTGGACCTCGGTCGCGGACGCCTTCAAGCACGACCGGCGGATCGTCTTCGACCTGTTCAACGAGCCCTATCCGGACCGGGCGACCCCCACCGCGGCGCAGGCCTGGGCCTGCTGGCGCGACGGCGGGACCTGCCCCGGCATCGACTACGAGGTCGCCGGAATGCAGGACCTGGTGGACGCCGTCCGCGCCACGGGGGCGAGGAACCTCGTCCTCGTGCCGGGCATCGCGTACTCCAACGACCTGAGCCAGTGGCTCGCGCACGCCCCCACGGACCCGGCGGGCAATCTGGCCGCCGCCTGGCACGTCTACAACTTCAACAGCTGCTCCACCGAGACGTGCTGGAACGACACCCTCGCCCCCGTGGCCTCCCGAGTGCCCCTGCTCGCGGGCGAGATCGGTGAGAACACCTGTGGACACGCGTTCGTCGACCGCGTCATGAAGTGGTTCGACGACCGCGACCTGTCGTACCTGGGCTGGACCTGGAACACCTGGGACTGCGGTTCCGGACCCGCCCTGATCAGTTCGTACGACGGCACCCCCACCGCGTTCGGCATCGGGTTGCGCGACCGTCTGCGCGCCCTCGCCTCCTGATCACCCCTTCCCGGTGATCGTCGCCTCTCCTCCGAAAGGAAACCCCACCCGCATGAGCCGCACCCGTCGCACCGCCCTCCTGGCGGCGCTCGGCCTCGTCACGGCCACCGGCGCCACCGCCACCGTCCTCGGCGCCGCCACCGCCGGCGCCGCCGCGCCCGGCTGCAAGGTCGACTACCGGATCACCAACCAGTGGAACACCGGCTTCGGCGCCGACGTGACCGTCACCAACACCGGCGACCCGGTGGCCTCCTGGACCGTCGAGTGGTCCTACGCCGGGAACCAGCAGGTCACCCAGGGCTGGAACGCCACGATCACCCAGTCCGGCACCGCCGTCACCGCCAGGAGCCTCTCCTACAACGGCTCCCTGGCCACGGGAGGTTCGGCCTCCTTCGGCTTCAACGGCTCCTACGGCGGTACGAACGCGGTGCCCGCGACCTTCAAGCTCAACGGGGTCACCTGCAACACGACCACCACCCCTCCCACGGACCCGCCCACCACTCCCCCGACGACGCCGCCCACCACCCCGCCCGCCGGTTCCAAGGCCGACAACCCCTACGCCGGCGCCAAGGTGTACGTGAACCCCGAGTGGTCCGCGAAGGCCGCCGCCGAGCCGGGCGGCGCCAAGGTGGCGAACCAGCCCACCGGCGTCTGGCTCGACCGGATCGCCGCCGTCAACGGCTCCGCGACCTCCATGGGCCTGCGCGCCCACCTGGACGAGGCGCTGAAGCAGAAGGGCTCCGGCGAGCTCGTCGTCCAGCTGGTGGTCTACAACCTGCCCGGCCGCGACTGCGCGGCGCTCGCCTCCAACGGCGAGCTGGGCCCGACCGAGATCGGCCGCTACAAGACCCAGTACATCGACCCGATCGCCGCGATCCTCGCCGACCCGAAGTACGCGGGCCTGCGGATCGTCACCACCGTCGAGATCGACTCCCTGCCCAACCTGGTCACCAATGTCAGCGGGCGCCCGACCGCCACGCCCAACTGCGACGTCATGAAGGCCAACGGCAACTACGTCACCGGCGTCGGCTACGCCCTGAACAAGCTGGGCGCGATCGCCAACGTCTACAACTACGTGGACGCCGGCCACCACGGCTGGCTGGGCTGGGACGACAACTTCGGCGCCTCCGCCGAGCTGTTCAAGCAGGCCGCCACCGCCGAGGGCTCCACGGTCGCCAACGTGCACGGCTTCATCGTCAACACCGCCAACTACAGCGCCCTGAAGGAGGACCACTTCCGGATCGACGACAGCGTGAACGGCGTCTCCGTGCGCCAGTCGAAGTGGGTCGACTGGAACCGGTACACGGACGAACTGTCGTACGCCCAGGCCATGCGCGCCAAGCTGGTCTCGCTCGGCTTCGACCCCGGCCTCGGCATGTTGATCGACACCTCCCGCAACGGCTGGGGCGGCACCGCCCGGCCCACCGCGCCGGGCGCGACGACGAGCGTCGACACGTATGTGAACGGCGGGCGCTACGACCGGCGCATCCACCTCGGCAACTGGTGCAACCAGTCCGGCGCGGGTCTCGGCGAGCGGCCGCAGGCGGCGCCCGCCGCGGGCATCGACGCGTACGTCTGGATGAAGCCCCCGGGCGAGTCCGACGGCGCCAGCAAGGAGATCCCGAACGACGAGGGCAAGGGCTTCGACCGGATGTGCGACCCGACGTACACGGGCAACGCCCGCAACGGGAACAGCATGTCGGGCGCGCTGCCGGACGCCCCGGTGTCGGGCCACTGGTTCTCGGCCCAGTTCCAGGAGCTCCTGAAGAACGCCCACCCGGCGCTGTAGCGCGCCACGCACGAGGCCCGTGGTCCGGAACGCCCGGGCCACGGGCCCCCGGCCCCTCAGGAGGACGCGCGTACCACCAGCTCCGTCGGCAGTACGTGCCGGCGGGGCCCGGCCGGTTCCTCCGACTCCTCAGCAATCCCCCGGATCAGCATCCGCGCCATCGTGCGGCCCATCTCCTCGATCGGCTGGCGCACGCTGGTCAGCGGCGGGTCCATCAGCCGTGCCACCGGCGAGTCGTCGACCCCGACGAGGGCCACGTCCTCGGGCACCCGGCGACCCGCCTCCCGCAGGACCCCGCGCGCCCCGGCCGCCATCACGTCGGAGGCGGCGAAGACCGCGTCCAGGTCCGGCCTGCGGTCGAGCAGCAGCCGCATCGCCCGCCGGCCGCCCTCCTCGGTGAAGTCGCCCGCCGAGACCAGTTCCTCGTCGGGCTCGAGACCGGCCTCCGTGAGCCCGGCCCGGTAGCCGCCCAGCCGGGCACGCGCCACGTACATGTCGAGCGGCCCGGTGACGGTCGCGATCCGGCTCCGGCCGCGCCCCACCAGGTGGGCGACGGCCGCCCGCCCCGCCCCGATGTTGTCGGAGTCCACGTACGGCACGGGTTCGGCCTCGGTGCGGCGCCCGTTCATGACGACCGGCAGGCCCAGCTCCCCGATCCGGTCGGGCAGGGGGTCGTCGCCGTGGACGGAGGCGAGCAGCACCCCGTCGACGCGCTGGGCCGCGAGGTACTGCTCGAAGCGCTGCCGCTCCTGCTCGGTGCGGACCAGGGTGAGCAGCAACTGCTTGTCACAGTGGGCCAGTTCGGCACTGACGCCCCGGATGAGGTCGAGGAAGTAGGGCTCCGCGAAGAGCCGGGCCTCGGCCTCGGGGATGACGAGCGCGATGGCGTCGGTGCGGCTGCCGGCCAGGGCGCGGGCGGCCTGGTTGGGCACGTAGCCGAGCTCCGCGACGGCCCTGGCGACGGCCGTCCTGGTCCGTTCACTGACCCGAGGCGAGCCGTTGATGACCCGGGAGACCGTGCCCCGGCCGACCCCGGCCCTGGCCGCGACCTGCTCCAGGGTGGGTCTGCCGCTCTGGCGTCCGTTCACGACCCCACCGACTCCCCTCGTAGGCAGAAGTGCTGTTCACACGACCCCCGCACGAATGGGAGCGCTCCCACATTAGATCATCCACACCCCTCCGCGCCACGAGGCGCACCCCGGAGATCGTTCGGGAAGTGACGGCACCGGGACGCCGGGAGGGCGCGAAATCCCCGGAAAACCTTCCGGTAACGAATCCGCCTTCATCTCTTGACACTTGAGCCCGGCAGGCAGCAACCTTCCGACAACGACGTGGGAGCGCTCCCATATAAGAGGCGTACACCCCGCGACGGGTCCCGGCCGACCGCCGCCGAGCCGCGTTCAGCCGGCCGGACCCTTGGCGCACAACGAGCACCACCTTTGGACGAGGAGAGTGGAATGCGCACTTCCAGCAGCAGACGCGGGCGCCGCACGGCGATCGCGGCGGTCGCCGTCGCCGTGACCGGCACGACCCTGCTCACCGGCTGCGGCAGCGACGATGACGACGCCAAGAGCGGCGGCACGATCACGCTGCGGGTCGGGACCTTCGGTTCCTTCGGCTACGACGACAAGACCGGCGCCAAGCTCTACGCCGAGTACGAGAAGACCCACCCCGGCATCAAGATCGAGGAGTCGAACGTCGCCGACGGGCAGAAGTACTGGGACACGCTGAAGCTGCGTCTCTCCCGCAACAGCGGTCTCGCGGACGTCCAGGCGATCGAGGTCGGCTACATCGCCGAGGCGACCGGCTCCACCATGGCGGACAAGTGGGTGGACCTGGGCAAGGAGGGCGGCGCGAAGCTCGACGCCTTCCTCGACTGGAAGGTGAAGCAGGCGACCACCGCCGACGGCAGCGTGATCGGCCTCGGCACCGACATCGGCCCCATGGCCGTCTGCTACAACAAGGACCTCTTCGCCAAGGCCGGGCTGCCCACCGACCGCGACGCCGTCGGCAAGCTGTGGGCGGGCGACTGGTCCAAGTTCCTGGAGGCCGGGAAGACCTACCAGAAGAAGGCGCCCGCCGGGACCGCCTTCCACGACTCGGCGAGCGGCCTCTTCAACGCGGTCGTCTCCAGCGACCCGGTGCAGTACGCCGACGCGAGCGGCAAGCTCGACTGGGAGAACAGCCCCGGCGTGAAGAAGGCCTGGGACACCGCCGTCGCGGCGGCGCGGGGCGGACTCACCGCCAAGCTGCGCCAGTTCGACGAGAAGGGCACCTGGAACGCGGCCTTCAAGAACTCGAAGTTCGCCACCGTCGCCTGCCCGAGCTGGATGACCGGCATCATCAAGGACCAGGCCGGACCGGCCAACCAGGGCAAGTGGGACATCGCCGCGCCGCCGGTGGCCGGCAACTGGGGCGGCGCCTTCCTCGCCGTGCCGAAGTCCGGGAAGCACGTCAAGGAGGCGGCCGAGCTCGCCGCCTGGCTGACCGCCCCGGAGCAGCACGCCAAGGTCTTCGCGGTGAACGGCAACATCCCCTCGTCCAAGGACACGCTCACCTCGGTCGCCGTCCAGGAGGCGAAGCTGCCGTACTTCGGCGACGCCCCGGTCGGCAAGATCTTCTCCGGTGCCGCCGTCAAGATCACGCCCGCCGGCATCAGCCGCTGGGACGGCCAGGTGAAGACCTTCCTCACCGACAACGGCATCCTCGACATCGAGCAGCGCGGCACCGACCCGGCCAAGGCCTGGGAGAACGTCAAGAAGCTGGTCGACGACAAGATCGACCAGTAGCGGGGGCCGCGTGCCGGTCCGCCGCCGCCTGCCGGGCGGCGGACCGGCACCGTCCGCACCGGCGCACGCATCGACCTGGAAGGACGCCCCCGTGGCCACCTCCGTCCGGACGCGGTCCGACGGCTCCCCGCCGCCCGCCGCCCCGACCTCCTCCCCCGGCCCGCGCGGCCGCCGCCCCGCCCCCGGCGGTTGGCGCAGCACCCTCTACCGCTGGGACCTGAAGGCGGTCCCGTACGTCTTCGTCGCCCCCTTCTTCCTCACCTTCGCCGCCTTCGGCCTCTTCCCGCTGATCTACACGGGCTGGCTCTCCCTCCACCGGGTGGAGCTCGGCGGCGGCGCCGAGTGGAAGGGCCTGGAGAACTACAACGACCTGGCGACCAGCGAGTTCTTCTGGAACGCGCTCTTCAACACCTTCACCATAGGGGTCATCTCGACCGTCCCGCAGCTGCTCATGGCCCTGGGTCTGGCGCACCTGCTGAACTACAGGCTGCGGGGCCGCGGCTTCTTCCGGGTCGCGATCCTCGCCCCGTACGCGACCTCGATCGCGGCGGCGACCCTGGTCTTCGCCCAGCTCTTCAACACCGACTACGGGATGATCAACAGCCTCCTGGAGTGGACCGGCGTCGGCCCGGTCGACTGGGAGGCGTCCAAGTGGCCCGCGCAGATCGCCATCTCGACGATCGTGACCTGGCGCTGGACCGGCTACAACGCGCTGATCTACCTGGCCGCCATGCAGGCCGTGCCGCAGGACCTGTACGAGGCGGCGTCCCTGGACGGGGCCTCGCGCTGGCGCCAGTTCCTCAGCGTCACCATCCCCTCCATCCGGCCCACCATCCTCTTCACGATCATCGTCTCCACCATCGGCGCCACCCAGCTCTTCGGCGAGCCGATGCTCTACGGCGGCAGCGTCGGCATCAGCGGCGGCAGCGGCAACCAGTTCCAGACGCTGAGCCTGCTGATGTACGAGAAGGGGTGGGTCACCGGCGCCCTCGGGCAGGCCTCGGCCATCGCCTGGGTGATGCTGCTGCTCCTGCTGATCGTCGGCGGCGTCCAGGCGCTCGTCGCCCGCCACAACCGCAAGAAGCTGGGGGGCTGACCCATGGCGCGCACACTCGACACGCCCCGCCCGAAGGACCCGGCCTCCGGAAGGCCCGCGCCCGGCCGGCGCTTCCGGCAGACGGCCGGGAAGCAGCACCACGCCGGACCGCTGACGTACGTCCTGCTCGCCCTCGCCGCGGTGGTCTCCCTCTTCCCGCTGTACTGGAACGTGGTCGCCGCCTCGCACACCGGCGAGCGGGTCGTGGAGGCCCCGGCGCCGCTGCTGCCCGGCCCCCGCCTCTTCGACAACCTCACCTTCGCCTGGAACCAGGTCGACATGGGCGAGGCCCTGGTCAACACGACGATCGTGGCGAGCCTGGTGGCCGTGTCCACCGTCCTCTTCTCCACGCTCGCCGGCTTCGCCTTCGCCAAACTCCCCTTCCGGGGACGGACGATGCTGCTCTCGCTGGTGGTCGCCACGATGACGATCCCGCCGCAGCTCAGCGTCATCCCGCTCTACCAGATCGTCACGGACCTCGGCTGGGTCGACCAGCTCCAGTCGGTCGTCCTGCCCTCTCTCGTCGCCGCCTTCGGCGTCTTCTTCATGCGCCAGTTCCTCGTCGAGGCGCTGCCCGTGGAGCTGGTGGAGGCGGCCCGGATGGACGGCGCGCACAGCCTCCGGGTGATCTGGCACGTGGTCTTCCCGGTGGCCCGGCCCGCGATGGCGGTGCTCGGCATGCTGGTCTTCGTCCAGTCGTGGAACGACTTCTTCTGGCCGTTCATCGCGCTCACCCCGGACGGCAACCCCACCCTCCAGGTGGCGCTCGCCGGGCTCGGCGCGGGCAACCACAGCGTGGACCACGCCATCGTGCTGACCGGCGCCCTGATCTCCACGGTGCCGCTGCTGCTCGTCTTCGCCTTCCTCGGCAAGCACATCGTGGGCGGCATCACGGCCGGCGCCGTCAAGAGCTGACCGGCCCCTCCCCCACTACCACGTACCGATCCCGCACCAGCGTTGGGAGCCCCCTCCTATGACCGCGTCCGACACCCGGCCGCTCGCCGCCGTCCGCTCGTTCCCGCCCGGCTTCCTCTGGGGCGCGGCCACCGCCGCGTACCAGATCGAGGGAGCGGCGGCGGAGGACGGCCGCACCCCGTCCATCTGGGACACCTTCTCGCACACTCCGGGCAGGGTCTTCGAGGGCCACACCGGCGACGTGGCCGTGGACCACTACCACCGGTTCCGCGAGGACGTCGCCCTGATGTCCGAACTCGGCCTGAACGCCTACCGGTTCTCCGTCTCCTGGTCCCGGGTGCAGCCCACCGGGCGCGGTCCCGCCGTGCAGAAGGGCCTGGACTTCTACCGGGCGCTCGTGGACGAGCTGCTGGCCGCCGGGATCGAGCCGGCCCTGACGCTCTACCACTGGGACCTGCCGCAGGAGCTGGAGGACGCGGGCGGCTGGCCGGAGCGGTCGACCGCCGAGCGGTTCGCCGAGTACGCGGGGATCGTCGCGGACGCCGTCGGCGACAGGGTCTCCCGCTGGACCACGCTCAACGAGCCCTGGTGCAGCGCCTTCCTGGGGTACGGCTCCGGGGTGCACGCGCCGGGCCGCACCGAGCCGGTGGCCGCCCTGCGCGCGGCCCACCACCTCAACCTGGGGCACGGGCTCGCGGTCCAGGCGCTGCGGGCCGCACTCCCGGCGGGCCGCCCGCACCAGCTGTCCGTCTCGCTCAACCTGCACGAGGTGCGGCCGCTGACCGGTTCCGCCGGGGACCTGGACGCGGTCCGCCGCATCGACGCCGTCGGCAACCGGACCTGGCTGGGTCCGATGCTGGAGGGCGCCTACCCCGCGGACCTGCTCGCCGACACCGCGCACCTCACCGACTGGTCCTTCGTACGGGACGGGGACGCGGCGACGGCGAAGCAGCCGCTGGACCTGCTCGCGATCAACTACTACGCGCCGACGCTGGTGTCGGAGGTCGCGGAGGGCGCCGAGAAGCCGCAGGACGACGGGCACGGCGACAGCCCGCACTCCCCGTGGCCGGGGGCGGACCGGGTCGCCTTCCACCGGGCGCCGGGCGAGCGGACGGCGATGGGCTGGCCGGTCGACGCGGGCGCGCTGTACGACCTGCTGAAGCGGGTGTCCGCCGCGTACCCCGGCCTGCCGCTGGTGATCAGCGAGAACGGGGCGGCGTACGAGGACGTGGTCGGCCCGGACGGCTCGGTGCACGACCCGGAGCGGGCCGCCTACGTGCACGCGCACCTGGAGGCGGTGCACCGGGCGCTCGCGGACGGCGTGGACGTGCGCGGCTACTTCCTCTGGTCACTGCTCGACAACTTCGAGTGGGCGTACGGCTACGCGAAGCGGTTCGGGGCGGTCCGGGTCGACTACGACACCCTGGAGCGGACGCCGAAGTCGAGCGCCCGCTGGTACGCGCGGGTGGCGCGGTCGGGCGAGCTGTCGGCCCCGGACGCGGGCTGAGACGGGGACGGGGGCGGAGGGTCGTGCCGGGGTTCCGGCACGACCCTCCGGGCGTTCCGGCCGGGTGTCAGATGTCGATCACCCGGTAGCCGATGACGTACACGCCGCCGGAGCCCTCGACCGTGCGCCACTGGGTCTCGGCGCCGACCTCGGTGCCGGTGACCAGGGTGGCGCCGAGCTTGTCGTCCCCGCCGAAGGAGTCGTAGTCCCACAGGGTCAGGGTGCGGGCCTGCTGCTTGCCCAGGATGAGGGCCGCGCTGCCGTTGCCGTCGGCCATGGAGCGGACGTAACCGGTGCCCATGGTCTGGTACTTGAGGCCGCCGCCGGGCCAGACCTTGACGGCGTTGCCGTTGGCGTCGGTGACCTTGAGGTAGGCCTCGTCGTGGTCGCCCTCGCTGTTCTTCTGGCAGTGCAGCTCGACGAGCTCGATCTTCACGTAGTCGATCGGCTCGGCGTGCGCGGTGCCGGCGAAGGCCCCGAGGGTGCCGAGTCCGAGCAGGGCGGTGGCGGCCAGTCGGGCGGCTCGGTTCTTGCGCATGTGGTTGTCCCCCCACACATCGGGTCACGGGTGTGACGTGGTGTCCGGTCCGCCGTTCCCGGCGGTCCCGGTGTGCCGTTTCCCCCCGGCACGACATCCACTGTGCCCGGCGCCCCCGGCCCGGTTCTACGCGCGTTCCACTGGACGGAACGGGGCCGCCCTACGGCCTTCTCACGGTACGAGGGCGGCCGGCGGGAGCGGTCTTCGCCGGCCGCCACCGGCACCGCCCCCGGCGAGCGCGCGGGTGATCGCGGCGCCGGCCCCGGCGACGGCGTGGGCGAGCCCGTCGAGCCGGCGGCCCGCCGGGACCAGGGCGGCGAGGGCCGCGACCGTACGCCCGTCCGGGGCGCGGACCGGCAGCGAGACGCAGCACACCCCTTCCATCACGTCCTCCCGGTCGAGGACGGCGCCGCTCCTCCGGGGTCCGCGCAGGGCCTTTCCGGCGGCCGTGTCGAGCCGGAACGCGAGCCCGTTCCGTACGGGCAGGAGGGGCTCCAGGTCCCCCGGCACCGAGCCGACCGTGAGCGCCGCCTCCTCGCGCAGGACGACGAGGACCACGCTCGCGCCGGTGGCGGCCCGGAGCCGCTGGAGCGGCAGCCGGGCGGCGGGCCGGAGGCCGGGGTGCGGCTCCCAGGCCTGGCCGAGGCGGTAGAGCTGCGGGCCGACCCGGTAGCGGTTGCCGGTCCGCTCGACGGCGCCGACGCCGACCAGTTGGTCGAGCAGCCGGTGGACGCTGCCCTTGGGCACCCCGCAGGCGAGGGCCAGCTCGGTCACCCCGGCCTCGTCGCCGTTCCGGCGGAGGGCGTCGAGCAGGGCGAAGGCCCCTTCGAGCACGCCGCGGCCGCGCGGGGTTTCCTTTCGGCCGTCTGGCGTCACGGCCCCAGCGCCTTCCGTCCTTCGTCCCGTACTCGTGTCCATGAGTCCCCCTCACTTCGCACGCCCGGCCGTGGCCCCCCGGCCGCACGGCTCCCGGCACGCCTCCCACCATGCCGCAGACCGGACGTTCCGGCGAAGGGGATCGGACCGCGCGTCGTGGCTCGAACAGGCTGTTGTCCGACACATCCCCTCTAGGGTGTGCGCTCATGAAAGACGCTCTTCCGCCCGTTTTCCGATCGGGCCGCCGTCGGGCCGCCGGCTTCACCGCCGGGGCCGTCGCCGTGGCGGCGCTCGCGACCGCGTTCGTCACCGCTCCGTCCCCGCCGCTCCCGCCGCCCGGGGCGTCCGGCCCCCGCCCCGTGGAGCGGGACGCGAAGGCCCCGGGGAACTCCTGGGTCCGCCCCGCCGGGGCGCCGTTGACCGTGATCGCCCACCGGGGGGCTTCCTCCGCCGCGCCCGAGAACACGCTGGTCTCCGACGAGGTCGCCCGGCGCGGCGGGGCGAAGTGGATCGAGAACGACGTCCAGCCGAGCAAGGACGGCGTGCCGTACGTCCTGCACGACGCGACCGTCGACCGGACGACGGACGGGACGGGCCCGGTCCGGTCGCTGACCTCCGACCAGTTGGACGCCCTGGACGCGGGTTCCTGGTTCGCCCCTGCCTACGCGGGCGCCCGCGTCCCGACCCTGGCCGCCCAGTTGGCGGACCTGCGGGAGCGCGGCGGGAACCTGCTCCTGGAGATCAAGGGCCGGCACAGCCGCGCCGAGGTGGCGCGGATCGTGGCGGAGATCCGGGAGCAGGCCATAACGCGCCGGGTCTTCGTCCAGAGCTTCGACGTCCCCTCCCTGCGGTACGCACACGAGTTGGCGCCCGAGCTCCCGATCGGCCTCCTGCGCGACGCCGTGGACGCCGATCCGGTCGCGCTCGCGAAGGAGCTGCACATCGCCGCGTACAACGTCTCGCACGTCGCCCTGGAACGGCGGCCCGAGGTGGTCGGGGCGCTGCACGCGGCGGGCGTGGCGGTGAACGTCTGGACGGTCGACACCCCCGCCCGCTGGAAGGCCATGGACGACCTCGGCGTGGACGGGATCATCACCAACAGGCCTGCGGAGCTGGGCGGCTGGGCCGCGGGCCGGAGCGCGGGTTAGGACCCTGCCGGGCAGCGCCGCACGTCTCGACGTGGACGTACCGGCCCGCGCGGCGGCCGCCCGGTAGCGGTGGTTGCCCCGGCAGTGGTCGCGGGCCACGTCGGTGGCGACGCCGAGCAGCCGGGGCGGAGCGATCCGCCGCCGGGGTCGACCTCGTCGCGGAGTCGCCACGCCTCCGGGAAGGTCGCCGCCACGTCGTCCTCGGCGACCGACCGGTCGCCGGTCAGCAGGAAGGCGTGCCGGTGTCCGGGGAGGGGCCGTCGAGTTCGGTCAGGAGGTCCGGGTTGACGACGCGCAGGATCGTGGCGATCCGGTCGGGGTCCGCGGCGGGCCAGAGGACGGCGCGGGCCGCGCGGTACTTGGCGGCGAGCCGTTCCCGCTGGTCGGGCGGGAGCGCGGCGGACCGGTCGGTGCGGCTGTTGTGCGCGTTGTCGGCGATCTTGACGAGGGTGGCGTCGGGGTCGGCCGTGATCCGCCGGATCTTCTCCTCGTAGGTGAGGTCCGGCCGGTTGGTGACGGCTTCGACGAGGTCGACGACCCGGTCGGGGATTCCGGCGGCGCGGAGCCCTTCCGCCGTCCATTCGGTGTCCTCGACGACGTCGTGCAGCAGTCCGGCCATGGCCAGGTGGGTGCCGAGGGGCGCCAGGCCGGCCGCGACGGCGCGGACGTGTGCGACGTAGGGGACGCCGGTCTTGTCGACCTGTCCGGCGTGCGCGCGGTCGGCCAGTGCGTCCACCTCGGCGAGAGTCTTCATGCCCCCATCATGGCGGGGCCCGGTGGCCGGTGCCGCGACGGGTCCCGGGCTCCTGACACATGTTTGTCACACGGGAACGGGAATGCCGGTCGGGGAAGGGCCTGTTGGCGGGTGCATGACTCTCGGCGTAACGCTCAGCTCGACCTCCCGTCAGCTTCCGATCGACGACACGGTGCGGCTCGCGCGGGAGGCGCGCGACGCCGGCCTGCACTCCGCGTGGTTCGGCCAGTCCTTCGCGTACGACTCGCCCTCGCTCGCCGCGATCGTCGGGCGGGAGGTGCCGGGCCTCCAGGTGGGGACGGCCGCGATCCCGGTCTTCGGCCGGCATCCGCTGGTGGTCTCGGCGCAGGCGCAGACGGCGCAGGCCGCCACCGGCGGCCGCTACCACCTCGGGCTCGCCCTCGGCACCCGCCATCTGACCGAGACCGGTTTCGGCATCCCGTACGAGCGGCCCATCAAGCTGCTCAGGGAGTTCCTGACCGCCCTGCGTCCGCTCCTGGAGACGGGCGGCGCCGACTTCCACGGGGAGCTCCTGACGGCCACGACCCCGTACTCGGCGGCGGTGCCGGGCGCCGAGCCGCCGGTGCCGGTCCTGGTCGCCGCGATGGGGCCGCAGGCGCTGCGGGTGAGCGGTGAACTCGCGGACGGCGTCCTGCCGTTCCTGGCGGGCCCCCGGGCGCTCGCCGAGCACGTCGTGCCCGCGGTGAACGCCGCGGCCGAGGCGGCGGGCCGTCCCGCGCCCCGGGTCGTGGCCCTGGTGCCGGGCGTGGTCACCTCCGACGCGGACGCCGTGCGGGAGGCCTCGGCCGAGGCCCTCGCGCTCTACGAGCGGATCCCCTCCTACCAGCGGGTGATCGAGCTCTCGGGGGCGGAACGGGCCGCCGACCTGGCCCTGATCGGCGACGAGGAGACCGTGGCCGCGGGGATACGGCGCTACCGCGAGGCGGGGGCGACGGAGGTGGTGTTCACCGCGACGGACGTGAACGGCGAGGACGACCGGCGCCGCACCTGGAAGCTGCTCGGGGAGCTGTCCGGCTCCTAGGGGGTGCTCTTCGGGGTCGCCCGTTCCGGTTCGCCCTCGCCCTCGGTGTCCAGGTGGGGCAGGATCCGGTCGAGCCGGTCGGGGATCCACCAGGCGTGTCTGCCCAGGAGGGTCATCACGGCGGGGACGAGGAGCAGCCGGACCACGGTCGCGTCGATGAGGACGCTGGCGGCGAGGCCGAGGCCGAGCATCTTGACGACGATGTTGTCGGAGACGACGAAGGCCGCGAAGACGCTGACCATGATGAGCGCGGCGCAGGTGATGACCCGGGCGGTGATCTCCAGGGCGTGGGCGACCGCCGCCTTGGGGTCGCCGGTGCGCAGCCAGGCCTCGCGGACGCGGGACAGCAGGAAGATCTCGTAGTCCATGCTGAGGCCGAAGACGATGGCGAACATCATCATCGGGACGTAGCTCTCGATGGGCACCTTGCCGGAGACGCCGAGGGCGGGCCCGCCCCAGCCCCATTGGAAGACGGCGACGACCACGCCGTACGAGGCGGCGATGGAGAGGACGTTGAGGACGGCGGCCTTGAGTGCGACGAGGAGGCCTCTGAAGACGATCAGGATGACGAGGAAGGCGAGGCCGACGACGACGGCGATGATCAGCGGGAGCCGGCTGGAGACGATGTCGAGGAAGTCGACCTGGGCGGCCGTGGTGCCGGTGACGTAGGTCTTCGCGTCCGTTCCGGCGACCGCCTGCGGCAGGACGTCGTCGACGAGGTGGTCGGTGAGTTCGGTGGTCCGCTCGTCCTGCGGGGAGGCCACCGAGTAGGCGGTTCCGACGAGGACCTGGCCGTCGGAGGTGGGCTGGAGGGGGGTGATGGAGGCGGCGTTCGGGACGTCGGTGAGGGACTGCTGGAGTTTGCCGGCGAGGGCCGAGCGGTCGTCGGCGGGGACGGCCGACTGGTCGACGACGAGGGTCAGGGGGCCGTTGGCGCCGGGGCCGAAGGCCGTGGCGACGAGGTCGTAGGCGCGCCGGTCCGTGAAGGACTCGGGGTCGGCTCCGTCGCCGATGTGGCCGAGCTGGATGAAGAGCAGGGGGAAGGCCAGGACGAGGAGGGCCAGGACGCCGCCGGTCAGGAACCACCAGGGGCGCCTCTCCACCCGCTGGGCGTAGCGGTGCCAGGTTCCGTGGGCGGGTGCTCCGGGTTCGGCGTCGGTCTCCGCGACGGGCTTGCGGACGTGGTACCGGTCGATGCGGTGGCCGACGAGTCCGAGGAGGGCGGGGACGAGGGTGAGCGCGGAGAGCACGGCGGTGACGACGGTGAAGGCGGCGGCGAGGCCGAGTTTTCCGATGAAGGTGACGCCGGAGACCCACAGTCCGGACAGCGCGATGATGACGGTGCAGCCGGAGACCAGGACGGCGCGGCCGCTGGTGGTGGTCGCGAGGCCCGCCGCGTCGGCGGGATCATGGCCGTTCATGAGGTTCTGGCGGTGCCGGGTGATGAGGAAGAGCGCGTAGTCGATGCCGACGCCGAGGCCGATCATCGTGGCGAGGGTGGGCGAGACGGTGCCGAAGGTGAAGGCGGCGGCCATGAGGCCGAGGAGGGCGAGGCCGCAGACGGCCCCGAGGAGCGCCGTGACGAGGGGCAGGACGGCGGCGATCAGGCTGCCGAAGCCGATGACGAGGACCACGATCGCGACGGCGAAGCCGATGGCCTCGCTGGTGCGGTCGTCGGGCTCGGGGCGGGCCAGTTCGCCGAGGGTGCCGCCGTACTCGACGGTGACGCCGGCGTCCCGGAGCGGCTGGACGGCCGCGTCGACGCCGTTCAGGTAGTCGGTGCCGAGGGTGGAGGGCTGCACGCCGAAGCGGACGGTGATGTAGGCGGTCCTGCCGTCGGCGGAGAGCGGTCCCGTGTCGGGGGTTCCGGCGGGGGCGGCGGGCGGGGTGGTGCCCGGCGGCGGCAGCGGGTTCTGTGCGCTGAGGACGTCGGGCAGCTTCTCCAGGGCGGCGACGGTCGAGTCGACGGCGGACGCCTCGTCGGTGAGGGGGCCCGAGGACCGGTACAGGACGATCTGGGCGCCGTAGCCGCCGGCCGCGGGGTCGTGCGCCTTGAGGACGTCGAGGCCTTGTGACGACTGGACTCCGGGGAGGTCGAAGTCGTCGGAGTACTGGCCGCCGACGGCCCGGTCGAGGAGCTGGAGGCCCACCACGGCGGCCAGCCACAGCGCGATGACGACGACGAAGTGGCGGGCGCACCAGTGACCGGTCCGGTACAGGGCGCCCTTCGGCGGTGACGGTCGGCCCTTGGCCGGGGTTCCTGCGTTCATGGCGTGGCCGTGTCCCTGTAGGGGTCCCCGAGCGGTTCCGGCGCCGACGACGTACGGGCCGACTCGTCCATTCTTCGTCCGCGGCCGCGCTTCGGCATCTCGGCGGGGTGCGGGGCCCGGGCCGGGGCCGTTCAGGTCAGCAGGCGGTTGGGGTGGGAGGAGCGGCGGGCGGCGGCGAGCAGGGCGTGGATGCGGGGGCCGGCCTCGTCGATGTCGGTGACGGGGGTGGGGAAGGGCAGCCGGGCGTCCTGGTGGCCGGTGGGGTGTTCGAGGCGCAGGGTGATGCCGTAGCGGTCCAGGGCGACGGGGAGGGCGCGGATCATGTCCCGCTCGGGGCGCGGCCGGACGAGGCGGAGCAGCAGGGGGACGAGCTCGGCGTGGTCGTCGACCAGGTGGGTGAGCATGGCCGCCTCGCAGGTGGCCATCGGGTCGGGCTCGGTCGCCTGGAGTTCGTCGAGCGCGACGAAGGTGCGGCCGTCGGCGTCCTCCAGGAGGGCCTGGCCGAACTCCATGCAGGTGCTCCGGGTCGCCTCGGACTCGTAGGGGGCGTCGAGGAGGCCGGTGAGGGTGACGCGGGCGCGGAGGCGGTCGCGGACCGGGGTGGGGGCGATGTCGGTGAGTTCGAGGCGCACGGGGAGGCGTGCGGTCCGTCCGGTGGGGCAGTCCTCGGAGGGGTCGTGCAGGTGGATGTGGCCCATCGGGCCCGTGCCGTCCAGCCGGTGCACCTCCTGCTCGCCCCCGTCGGTGACGACGGTCATGGAGTGGGCCGCGGTCAGGATCGAGCGCACGCGTTCGGCGGGGGTGGGACGGGTGGCGTGGGTGCTGAAGGGGCGCATGGTGGTTCTCCCGGGGCAGGGGGACGGAAAGGCCGGAACTCACTACTTAGGCAAGCCTAACCTAACCCATCGTGGCGAAGAGAAGAAGGTCACAGTCGTGCGCTCTCCTGATCCTTTAGACATCTCCCCTAGCATCCGAACATGACGGTCCTGCCTGACGACGGGCTCTCCCTGGCGTCCGAATTCCCAGACGCGCCACATGAGCAGTGGCGCAACCTCGTGGCGGGCGTCCTGCGCAAATCGGGCAAGGAGGTCTCCGGCCCCGAAGCCGAGGACGCCCTGTCCACCCTGCTGGAGGACGGCCTCGACACGCGCCCGCTGTACACCGCGCGCGACGCCGCACCCGACCCCGGCCTGCCCGGTTTCGCGCCCTTCGTGCGCGGCGGCCGGGCCGAGGGCAACACCGCCGGCGGCTGGGACGTGCGCCAGCGCCACCTGGCCGCCGACAACGGCGCGGTCCTCTCCGACCTGGAGAACGGCGTCACCTCCCTCTGGCTGGGCGTCGGCGGCACGGGCATCCCGGTCGACGCCCTCGACCGGACCCTCGACGGCGTCTACCTCGACCTCGCGCCCGTCGTCCTCGACGCGGGCGACGAGACGGCGGCCGCCGCCGAGCACCTCTTCCGGCTGTACGAGGAGCGGGGCGTCGCCCCGGACGCGGCCCGGGGCAACCTGGGCGCGGACCCGCTGGGCCACGAGGCCCGCACCGGCCGGCAGGCGTACGACCTGGCGTCCGTCGCCGGACTCGCGCGCCGCTGCGCCGACGGGTACCCGGGCCTGCGGGCCCTGACCGTGGACGCCCTGCCGTACCACGAGGCCGGCGGCTCGGCCGCGCAGGAGCTGGGCTGCTCCCTCGCGACGGGCGTGGCCTACCTGCGCGGACTCACCGGGGCCGGGCTGAGCGTCACGGAGGCGCTCGGGCAGCTCGAATTCCGCTACGCGGCCACCGCCGACCAGTTCCTGACGATCGCCAAGCTCCGCGCGGCGCGCCGGCTCTGGGCCCGGGTGGCCGAGGTCTCCGGCGCCCCGGAGGCGGGCGCGCAGCGCCAGCACGCGGTGACCTCGCCGGTGATGATGACCCGCCGCGACCCGTGGGTGAACATGCTGCGGACCACGATCGCCACCCTCGCCGCCGGGGTCGGCGGCGCGGAGAGCGTCACCGTGCTCTCCTTCGACGACGCGCTCGGCCTGCCGGACGCGTTCGCCCGCCGCATCGCCCGCAACACCTCCACCGTCCTCATCGAGGAGTCCCACCTCGCCCGGGTCATCGACCCGGCCGGCGGCTCCTGGTACGTGGAGCGGCTCACCGACGAACTGGCCCACGCCGCCTGGGAGTTCTTCCGCACGATCGAGCGGGAGGGCGGCCAGGAGGCGGCCCTGCGCTCCGGCTTCACCGGCGAGCGCCTGGCCGAGACCTGGGCCGCCCGGAGCAAGAAGCTCGCCACCCGCCGCGAACCGATCACCGGCGTCAGCGAGTTCCCGCACCTCGCCGAGAAGCCCGTCGAGCGCGCCCCCGCGCCCGAGCCGCCCTCCGGCGGACTGCCCCGCGTCCGGCGCGACGAGGCGTACGAGGCGCTGCGCGCCCGCTCCGACGCCCACCTCGCGGCGACCGGCGCCCGGCCGAAGGTCTACCTGGCCGCGCTCGGCCCGGCGGCCGCGCACTCGGCCCGGCTGACGTTCGCCGCCAACCTCTTCCAGGCGGGCGGCATCGAGCCGGTCACCGAGGGCACGTTCGAGGAGAGCGGCGCCCGCGAGGCCTGCCTCTGCTCCAGCGACGCGCTGTACGAGGAGCGGGCGGAGGCCACCGCGGCCGAGCTGCGTGCGGCGGGGGCCGCGCACGTGTTCCTCGCCGGCCGCCCGAAGCAGTACTCCGGCGTCGACTCGTACCTCTTCGCGGGCTGTGACGCCGTCGCCCTGCTCTCCACCGCCCTCGACCGCATGGGAGTGTCCCGATGACCATCCCCGACTTCTCCGGGATCGAACTCGGGGACCCCACCGCCGGCGGCGGCCCCGACGAGTGGCGCACCAACGTCAAGAAGGCGGCGGGCGGCGACGACCTGCTCTGGGAGACCCCGGAGGGCATCGGCGTCAAGCCGCTGTACACCGGGCAGGACCTGGAGGGCCTCGACTTCCTCGACACCCGCCCGGGCATGGCGCCGTACCTGCGCGGCCCGTACCCGACGATGTACGTCAACCAGCCCTGGACGATCCGCCAGTACGCGGGCTTCTCCACCGCCGAGGAGTCCAACGCCTTCTACCGGCGCAACCTGGCGGCCGGGCAGAAGGGCCTGTCGGTCGCCTTCGACCTGCCGACCCACCGCGGCTACGACAGCGACCACCCGCGCGTCACCGGCGACGTCGGCATGGCGGGCGTCGCCATCGACTCGATCTACGACATGCGGCAGCTGTTCGACGGCATCCCGCTGGACAAGATGACCGTGTCGATGACGATGAACGGCGCGGTCCTTCCGGTCCTCGCGCTCTACATCGTGGCCGCCGAGGAGCAGGGCGTACCGCCCGAGAAGCTGGCCGGGACCATCCAGAACGACATCCTCAAGGAGTTCATGGTCCGCAACACGTACATCTACCCGCCCGGCCCTTCGATGCGGATCATCTCCGACATCTTCGCGTACACCTCGCAGCGGATGCCGCGCTACAACTCGATCTCCATCTCGGGCTACCACATCCAGGAGGCCGGAGCGACGGCCGACCTGGAGCTGGCGTACACGCTCGCGGACGGCGTCGAGTACATCCGCGCGGGCCGCGAGGCCGGGCTCGACGTGGACGCGTTCGCACCGCGCCTGTCGTTCTTCTGGGCGATCGGCATGAACTTCTTCATGGAGGTCGCCAAGCTGCGCGCGGCCCGCCTGCTGTGGGCCAAGCTGGTCAAGCAGTTCGACCCCAAGAACACCAAGTCCCTCTCGCTGCGCACCCATTCGCAGACCTCGGGCTGGTCGCTGACCGCGCAGGACGTGTTCAACAACGTCACCCGCACCTGTGTGGAGGCGATGGCCGCGACCCAGGGCCACACCCAGTCGCTGCACACCAACGCGCTCGACGAGGCCCTCGCCCTGCCGACCGACTTCTCGGCGCGCATCGCCCGCAACACCCAGCTCCTCCTCCAGCAGGAGTCGGGCACCTGCCGGGTCATCGACCCGTGGGGCGGCAGCGCGTACGTCGAGCGGCTGACCTACGACCTCGCGCGCCGCGCCTGGCAGCACATCCAGGAGGTCGAGGGCGCCGGCGGCATGGCGAAGGCCATCGACGCGGGCATCCCCAAGCTGCGCGTGGAGGAGGCCGCGGCCCGCACCCAGGCCCGGATCGACTCCGGCCGGCAGCCGGTGATCGGCGTCAACAAGTACCGGGTGGAGACCGACGAGCAGATCGACGTGCTCAAGGTCGACAACTCCTCCGTGCGCGCCCAGCAGATCGCCAAGCTGCGCCGGCTGCGCGAGGAGCGCGACGAGACCGCCTGCCGGGACGCGCTCGACGCGCTCACCCGCGCGGCGGGCGGCGAGGGCAACCTCCTCGAACTGGCCGTGAACGCGGCCCGCGCGAAGGCCACCGTCGGCGAGATCTCGGACGCCCTGGAGAAGGTGTACGGGCGCCACGCGGGCCAGATCCGTACCATCTCCGGTGTGTACCGCAACGAAGCAGGGGAGTCCCCCTCCGTGGAGCGCACCCGGACCCTGGTCGACGCCTTCGGCGAGGCCGAGGGACGGCGGCCGCGCATCCTGGTCGCCAAGATGGGCCAGGACGGCCACGACCGCGGCCAGAAGGTGATCGCCACGGCCTTCGCCGACCTGGGCTTCGACGTGGACGTCGGCCCGCTGTTCCAGACCCCGGCCGAGGTCGCCCGCCAGGCCGTCGAGGCGGACGTGCACATCGTCGGGGTCTCCTCGCTCGCCGCCGGTCACCTCACCCTCGTGCCGGCGCTCCGGGAGGAGCTGGCGGCGGAGGGCCGCGAGGACATCATGATCGTGGTCGGCGGGGTGATTCCCCCGCA
The DNA here is from genome assembly GCF_044754545.1 of Streptomyces sp. NPDC093071. Lineage (NCBI taxonomy): Bacteria > Bacillati > Actinomycetota > Actinomycetes > Kitasatosporales > Streptomycetaceae > Streptomyces > Streptomyces sp. NPDC093071. The sequence continues at coordinate 311,216 of NZ_JBIVPH010000001.1, forward strand.
GGACGTGGCGACGCTCCTGGAGATGGGCGCGGCGGCGGTCTTCCCGCCCGGCACCGTCATCCCGGACGCGGCCCACGACCTGGTGACGCGCCTGGCGGCCGGACTCGGGCACGACCTGTGATCGGACTCGACACGTACGTGAAGGGGGTGCTCGACGGGAAGCGCGCGCTGATCGCCCGGGCGATCACCCTCGTCGAGTCCACCCGGCCCCAGCACCGGGCCCTCGCCCAGGAACTGCTCACCGAGCTGCTGCCGCACAGCGGCCGGGCGGTGCGGATCGGGATCAGCGGGGTGCCCGGGGTCGGCAAGTCGACCTTCATCGACGCGTTCGGGACGATGCTGACCGGGCTCGGCCACCGGGTGGCGGTCCTCGCCGTCGACCCGTCGTCGAGCCGCACGGGCGGCTCCATCCTCGGCGACAAGACGCGGATGGAGCGGCTCGCCGTCGACCCGGCGGCGTTCGTCCGCCCCTCCCCCACCGCCGGCACGCTCGGCGGGGTCGCGAAGGCGACCCGGGAGTCGATCGTCGTCATGGAGGCGGCCGGGTACGACGTGGTCCTGGTGGAGACGGTGGGCGTCGGGCAGTCGGAGACGGCCGTCGCCAACATGGTCGACTCCTTCCTGCTGCTCACCCTGGCCCGCACCGGCGACCAGCTCCAGGGCATCAAGAAGGGCGTCCTGGAACTGGCCGACGTGGTCGCCGTCAACAAGGCGGACGGCCCGCACGAGCGCGACGCGCGGGCCGCCGCGCGCGAACTGGCGGGCGCGCTGCGGCTGATGCACGGCGCCGACGCGTTCTGGACGCCGCCGGTGCTCAGTTGCAGCGCCCGGGAGTCCTCGGGCCTCGACGAGGTGTGGGGCCGTCTGGAGCGGCACCGCGCCCTGCTCGACTCGACCGGCCGCCTCACGGCCAAGCGGCAGGACCAGCAGGTCGACTGGACCTGGACCATGGTCCGCGACGAACTCCTCGACCGGCTGCGCACGAACCCGGCGGTCCAGGAGCTCGCGCCCCTGCTCGAACGGCAGGTCAGGGAGGGCGAGCTGACGGCGACGCTGGCCGCCGAGCGCGTCCTGAAGGCGTTCGGGGAGGAACCCCGGGCCTGACGCCCCGGACCAGGCCCGTGCCCGCCGGGCGGGCACGGGCCTGGTCCGGGGCGGGTGCCGCGCCCATACTCCTGGCATGGATCTGGAGGCGCGGCACCTTCGGTGCCTGGAGGCGGTGGCGGCGGCCGGCAGCCTCAACAGGGCGGCGCACCTCATGGGGCTGTCCCAGCCGGCGCTCAGCGCGCAACTGCGCCGCATCGAGGCCGTGGTGGGCGGCGCCGTCTTCGAACGGGGCCCTTCCGGCACGCGCGCCACGCCCCTGGGCGAACTCCTGCTGCCGTACGCGCGGGAGGTGCTGCGCGGCCTGGACGAGCTGGCCCGCGCGGTCGAGGGACACCGGGCCTCGGCCCGCGGGCGCCCGCTGCGGCTGGGGGTGCGGACGACGCCGCTCGCCCTCCTGATGTACGAGGTGGCGTCCCGCCTCTTCCCCGGCGACGTCGCCGAGCTGGCGGTCCTCGACCGCTCGGCCGAGGCGGTCGCCGCGCTGGTCCGGGGAGATGTGGACGTGGTGCTGCACACGGACTTCCCCGGCCGTCCGATCGTCCCGCCCGCCGGGGTGCGGATGACCGTGCTGGGGACCGAACCCCTCTTCGTCGGGCTGCCCGAGGGCCATCCGCTCGTCGGGCGCGCCGAGATCGACCTGGCGGAACTGGCCGGGACCACCTGGCTGGTCGCGGTCAACGGCGACGACGAGTTCGACCGGCACCTGATGGAGCAGTGCCGCCTCGCCGGCCACCCGACCATGGTGACCCGTACCGTCGAGCCCCTGCTCCTGGTGCAGCTCATGCGGCGCGGGGGGCCGGTGGTCACGGCCATGAACGCGCTGGGCAGCGGACTCGCGGTCCCCGGGGTGGTCAGGGAGCTGCGGGGCAGCCCGGTCCGCACCCGGCACGTGCTGCTGTGGCGCCGGGACGAAGGACCGGTCGACGAGGAGTTCGCCGGCCGGCTGCGCACGGGGCTGCTGGACGCCTACCGCGAGGCCCTGCCGCACGCCGGGCGGGTACCGGGGTGGTGGGAGCGCAACCCGGGCTGGCTCGGTTCGGCCGCGCCCGACGGCTGAGCTTTGGGTCGGCGTACGTACCTCGGCGGCGTACGTACCCCGTCCGTACCAGGGCGGTGTCCCTACCCCGGCAGCGTCCGTCCCTCGGCGGCGCCCGTACCTGGGGTGAGTGCCGCCCCTCACCCGCACGGCCGGTGGAAGGCCGCCGGACCGGGGGGCGTGGTGCGCCAGTGCGGACGGTCGGCCAGCCAGGCGCGGTACGCGGGCGCCGCCTCGATGATGTCCCGCTGGGCCCGCGCCAGGTGCTCCCACAGGCTCCGTATCCACTCCTCGGACAGCGGCCCGCCCGAGCGCCAGTAGAGCACCGTCGCCATGGTGAGGGGTTCGCCGCGCAGCGGCAGCAGCACGAGGCCGGGGCCGGTCCGGCTGCCCGGCATCATCGGGAGGACCGCACGGCCCTCCCGTACGAGCGCCAGGGCCGTCGCGTACGCGGTGGCGCGCACCGCCGCCGGGTGACCGGCCCGCCGGCAGGCCTCCGCGAGGCGGGCGCCCAGGCCGTCGTCGGCCCCGGGCGGCAGGCACCACCGCTCGCCGGCCAGCTCGGCGAGGTCGACCTCCGGGCGCGCGGCGAGACGGTGCCGGGCGGAGACGCCCACGAACAGCGGCTCCACGGCGACGACCGCCCCGCGCAGCGCCCCCTCCCCGTGGGCCTCCGCCACCGGCCGCTCCGCCGTCCCGGGCGCGGGGAAGTGGGTGACCAGGGCGGCCTCGGTGCGCCCGGCGGCCAGCGCCGCGACGTGCCCGGCGGCACCGGTGGCGGTGGTGATCTGCACGTCGCTGCCGGCCACCAGGGGCACGGCCACCGACAGATGGGCCACCAGCAGTCCCGGCGCGCAGCCGATCCGCACCGCCGCCGGCCAGTGGTCCTCCCGGTGCCGGGCCGCCGCCGCGGTCATCCGCTCCACGGCGTCCAGCACGGTGCGCGCGTGCCCGACGACCACCTCGCCCAGCGGGGTGGCCACCGCCCCTCCCGCACCGCGCAGGAACAGCGCTCCTCCCACGGCCCGTTCGGCCCGGGCCAGGGCCTGGGAGACCGACGGCTGGGCCATGCCCAGCCGTCGCGCCGCGGCCGTCAGACCGCCCTCGTCGGCGATGGCCTTGACCACCCGCAGCTGCCGCAACTCCAGGCCCATAGGCGGACCTTAGAACGGGATGGGATTACCGGGGAAGCCACCGGATTTCCATAGTGGGTTCATCCGACGGGGCTGGCACCGAGCATCGGGGCCGGCCCCTCCCCCACTCCCCCCGGAGGAACCCCGTGTCTCCTCGCGCCCTCATACGCGGTCTGCTCACGACTCTGCTGCTCGGCAGCGCCGGTCTGACCGCCCCCGCCACCCTCGCGCACGCCGCGCCCGCTCCCGAACCCGCCGCCGTGTCCGCTCCCACCGGCGTACCCGCCTCGACCGGTGTCCGGCCGATCGTCGGCGGCGGCCAGGCGAGCGAGACCTACTCGTTCATGGTCTCCCTCCAGCAGCAGGGCCGGCACGGCTGCGGCGGCTCCCTGATCGCCCCGCAGTGGGTCGTCACCGCCGCCCACTGCGTCACCGCCCGGCAGGGCGGCCAGACCCCGGCCCAGCAGATCCAGCTGCGCATCGGCTCGACCGACCACACCCAGGGCACCTCCGCGGCGGTCCAGCGGGTCATCCGCCACCCCCGCTACACCGGTGACGTCTCCGGCGGCAACGACATCGCCCTGCTGCAGCTGCGCACCCCGGTGCAGAACCAGCCGGTCTCCCTCGCCTCCGCCTCCCCGTCCGAGGGCACCTCGACGCGCCTGCTCGGCTGGGGCCAGACCTGTCCCCAGCAGGGATGCCCGCAGCAGCCGCCCCGCTACCTGAAGCAGCTGGACACCCGGATCAACCCCGACCGGATGTGCGCGGCGGGCTTCAACGGCGCCAACGAACTGTGCGTGTACGGCACCCCGCAGGCCACCGCCTGCTACGGGGACTCCGGCGGCCCCGCCCTGATCGGCGGCTCCGGCCGCTGGCAACTGGTCGGCGCCACCAGCCGCGCCGGTCAGAACGGCAGCACCTGCGGCACCGGCAACGCCACCATCTACACCGACGTGACCGCCCACCGGCAGTGGATCGGCCAGAACACCGGCGGAGCCCTGAACCGGTCCTGAACCGGTCCTGAACCGGTCCTGAACCGGTACCGAGACCCGCCGGGCACGACCTGCCCGGCCGACGTCCGTGGGACCGGTGCGGGGCCACGAGCCCCGTGCCGGTCCCACGGGCCGTTCGACGGGCCGCCGGGGGCGACGGGACCGTAGGAGGTCGGTCCCGTCGCCCCCGGCGGGTTCTTGCGCGCCGGTCCGGTTCAGACCCGGTCGGCCGCGATCAGGACGTACTGGAAGGAGCCGTCCTTGTACGACTCGATGAACGCCTCCTCGATGCCGGTGACCAGGGACGACGTGGCCCGCAGCTCCCAGTAGGGCAGGGTCGCCGGGGTCAGGTCGACGACGGCCTGCGGGACGAGCCGGTTGTCGGCCATCGCGCGCAGGTACTCGCGGCGGGAGTGGATGTTGCACTCGAAGTGCGCGTTGATCTGCGAGACCCACTTCGACGGCTGGCCGTACTTCGGGTTCCAGCAGCCGGTGACGGTGACGTACCGGCCGCCGACCTTCAGGAACCGGGAGTGCTCGGCGAAGAGGTCGTCCAGGTCGACGTACATGCTCGACTCGTTGTTCCACGAGGCGGTGACGGAGCCCTTCTCGAAGGGGGTGTCGAGCATGTTGCAGACGCGGGCGCGGACGTGGTCCTCGATGCCCAGTTCCCTGGCGCGCCGGTTGCCGAACTCGGCCTGCGCGGAGGAGAGGGTGACGCCCTCGACCTTGCAGCCGAAGCGCTGGTGGGCCATGACGCTCGAACCGCCCCGGCCGCAGCCGGCGTCGACGAGCGTGTCCCCGGGCCCGACGTCCCCGAGGTGGTCGAGGAGGACGTCGGTCTGCGCCGACTCCAGGCGGTGCAGCTCGGCGATGAGCCTCTTCTCGTACGCGGCGTCCTGCGGGTCCCCGAGGGCGGCGTGGTCGACGTCGCCGACGCCGTAGTGGTGGTGGTAGAGCCCGTCGACGTCGCCGAGGCGCAGGTTCACGGGCCGGGCCTCGGCGTTCCAGTAGCGCGCGATGTCGCCCTGGTAGGGGGTCGCGGGGCCGGGGACGAACGCGGCGGTGGTGGTCGTGTCGGTGCTGGTCACTGAGGTTTCCGTTTCTTACCAGAAGTCGGGCAGGCTGTAGCGGTAGGTGTTGGTCCGGTGCCAGTGGTGGTTGCCGTCGACCCACACGGCCACGCCGCGCAGGAAGCGCAGCACGCTCGGGACGGGACAGGCGGCGGCCAGGGCGGCCGCCTCGGCCTCGAAGTCGCGCATGAGGTCGTTGTGGACCTCGATCGCCTTCAGGTAGGCGTCCTTCTCGGAGAGGGACTCGCGCTCGGCGAGCACCACGGGCAGGTTCAGGTGGCGGCCGGGACTCGCGAGTTCCTTGGTGTACGAGTACAGGTCGTTGACGATGGTGCTGGCGTTGCCGGCGAGCGCCAGGACCCGTTGCATGTCCGGCCGGGCGTGCAGGTCGGCGGGAAGTTCGTAGCCGCCGACGGTGTCGGTGATGGTGGGGCAGGGGCGGAAGTTGTTGAACTGCCGCATCGCGAGGTACTCCCACACCTCCGGCAGGTGGTCCGTCTCGGTCCAGGCGGCCTCGGCGAGGTAGCCGAGGTGGAGCCGGGCCATGTCGTGCCGGTAGCGGTCGGCCTGGGAGGGGGTGGCCTGCCGGACGAAGTACTCCATGGCGGAGCGGTACGCGCGCCGGGGGGCGTCCGCGTGGAGCGACTCCGCCCACTGCGGCTGGTAGGCCGCCGTCGTGTGCAGCGGGTCGAGGGCGGTGTGGGCGAGCAGGAGACGGCCGCCGAGGCCGACGGGGGAACCGCCGTGGTCCTCGCAGTAGCAGTCGTCGACCGCGTTCTCGGCGACCATCAGCCGGGTGGCGACCATCAGGTGGTCGACGGTCGGGGCGTCGGGGTGGCAGGCGACCATGTAGCGGCCGACGAGGAAGCCGTCGAACTGCCCTTCCCAGTCGTCGGGGAACAGGTCGACCTCGTCCACCGCCCACTCCTTGATCCGGCGGCTGACCTCCGCCACGCGCGCGGGGTCGGGCTCCGGCACCGGGTGGAAGTAGAGGCCGGGGATCGGACGGCCCTCCGGCTGCTCCTCCGCCCGCTCCTCCGGCGGTCCTTCGGCGGCGGGGGGTGCGGGGGGCTCCGCGCGCGGGACCAGGGAGAGGCCCGCCGTGCCCAGGCCGCTGGGTCCGCGCAGGATCCGTTCGAGGTCGGGCCGGGGCGGGGCGGCCGGAGCGGCCTCGGGAGCGGCGGGGACGGTGGGGGCGGTCGGCAGGGTGAGGGCGTGGGAGGCGGCGGTGGGCAGGCCCGACCGCAGGGGTGAAGGCCCGGGTTCGGGCATCCGTGACTCCTTGGAGGGGTGGGCGGGCCGCCCGTTTCCGGGCGCGCCCGCCCGGCCCGGGGACTCCGGGCCGTGCTGAACGGGATGTGCTGAGGGGGCTGCTGAGCGGGAGAGGCGTCCGGGCGCTAGCGCCTGCGGGCGATCTGTACGTTCTCCAGGACGCCGAGCGCGTTGGGCACCAGGACGGCGGCGGAGTAGTAGGTGGTGACCAGGTAGGAGGCGATCGCCTTCTCGTCGAGGCCCGTGAAGCGGACCGAGAGGCCCGGTTCGTACTCCTCCGGCAGGCCGGTCTGGCGCAGGCCGACGACGCCCTGGTTGTCCTCGCCGAGGCGCATGGCGAGGATCGAGCTGGTGTTCTCCGCGCTGACGGGGATCTTGTCGCAGGGCAGGATCGGGACCCCGCGCCAGGCCTGGACCCGCTCTCCTTCGAGGTCGACGTGGTCCGGGTAGATGCCCCGGGCGTTGAGTTCGCGTCCGATCGCCGCGATCGTCCGGGGGTGGGCGAGGAAGAGCTTGGTGCCCCGGCGGCGGCAGAGCAGTTCGTCGAGGTCGTCCGGGGTGGGCGGGCCGGAGTGCGGCTGGATCCGCTGCTTGAAGTCGGCGTTGTGGAGCAGGCCGAACTCGCGGTGGTTGATCAGCTCGTGCTCCTGGCGCTCGCGCAGCGCCTCGACGGTGAGCCTGAGCTGTTCCTCGGTCTGGTGCATCGGGCCGTTGTAGAGGTCGGCGACGCGGGTGTGGACCTTGAGGACGGTCTGGGCGACGGAGAGTTCGTACTCGCGCGGCGCGGGTTCGTAGTCGACGAAGGCGCCCGGCAGCGCGACCTCGCCCGTGTGCCCGGACGACATCGGGATCGCGGCCTCGCCGTACTTGTTCCGCGGCCGGTCCGCCCGGGAGTCGAACTCCCGTACGTGCTCCTGGAGTCCGGGCGCCGAGGCGAGGACGGCGGCGAAGTCGGCGCGGGCGAGGGTGAGCAGGGTGCCGGAGGTCTCGGCTGTGGCGGTGCGGTCCCAGCCGGCGTCGGCGTCGAGGAGGGCGCTCTCGCCGAAGTGGTCGCCGTCGGCGAGGACGGCGACGGGGTCCTCGCCGCCGTACTTGCCGGCGGAGGTCTGGGTGATCCGGCCGTGGGCGATCAGGTGGATCCCCTCGGCGGGCTCGCCGCGCCGGACCAGCACCTCTCCGGCGCGGAAGTCGCGTTGGACGCAGCGGGCGGCGAGCGCGGTCAGGACCTGCTCGTCGTCGAAGCCGCGCAGCAGGGCCAGTTCGCCGAGCTCGCGCGGGATGACCCGGACGCGGGCGCCGTCCTGGACGAATTCGACGCGACCGTCGCCGACGGTGTGGCTGAGGCGGCGGTTCACCCGGTAGGCGCCGCCCTTGACGTCCACCCAGGGGAGCATCCGCAGCAGCCAGCGGGAGGTGATCTCCTGCATCTGCGGGGCGGACTTGGCCGTGTGGGCGAGCCTGCGGGCGGCCGAGGTGCTCAGACTGGACTGCCTGGGCGGCTCGGGCCGCACGTCCGGGCGGTCGTCAACGGTCATCGGGCGAGCTCTCTTCCACGAAGGCGGTGACCGGCGCCGGGGCGCGGCACACCACCGAAAGGAGAAACGGGGTGCGAAGACCCGGCTGTTCGCCCGGATCCGGGGGAACAGTAACGGCCGTCGCACCCGCCTCGCCCCATGAGAACGGGGCCTTTACCTCCATGCAGTGATCTTGATCCGAACGGGGTTTACCGACCCGAACACAGGTTTTCGCGCCATCTGTTCGCGTGTCGGCCAACGGTCGGGGTCAGCGTCCCAGCCGGGCGTCCAGCCACTGGAGGACCTCGGGGGTGACCGGGTCGGCGAGGTCGGCGAACTCTTCGTGCTTCTTCAGGAACTTCGCCACGTACGGGCAGACGGGAACGAAGCGCAGGCCGGAGGCGCGCACGTCGTCGAGGGCCCGTTCGACGAGGATCCCGGCCAGGCCCTGCCCGGCGTAGGCGTCGTCGACCTCGGTGTGGAAGAAGACCCGCCGGTCGTCGTGGTCGCGGTAGGCGGTCAGGCCGGCGCGCTCGCCGTCGACGAGGATCTCGTAGCGGTGCCGGGCGTCCACCCGGCGCACGTCGGGGGAGGATGCCTGCTGGGTCATGGGGATGCCTTTCGGGTGACGGGGGAGCGCGGGGCGGCGGCCGGGTTCGGACGTCCGCGCCTCGCGGGGCCGACGATATCCGCGCGGCGCCGGGTCGGTGCCGGCCGGGGTGAGGCGGACGGCGTTCTCGCGGCGGCCGTGCGGGGAAGGGCCGCCGCGCGGGGAGGAGCCGCCGCCCGCAAGGGCGCGCTCACCCGCAGCGGTACGTGAAGGTCCCCTCGGCCGTGCGGGCGGCGGGCGACGTGATCACCAGGCGCGCGACCGCCCGGTGGGTGCCGGGCCCGTGGAAGGTCCAGAGGAGGTGGAGCCGGGCCTCCTCCTGTCCCCGGGCCAGGGTCTCGTGCAGGGGTGCCGACCGGGTCCCGTCGCTGCGCTCCCAGTGGTACGTCAGGGTGCCGGGCCGGCCGTCGGTGCGCACGACGCCCACGACGTCCGCCGTGCCGTCGCAGCCGAGCGGCCCGGGGGCGGTGACCGCGACGTCCCGCACCGCCGCCCGGGGGCCGTACTCCCGCCACGCGAGGAAGGCCAGGACGGCGACGAGGACCAGCGCGGCGAGCGCGTAGCGGCGTGGCCGCCGGGGGCGGGCCGGGCGCGGCGGCGGGGTGCCGGGGAGGGTGCCGTGCCAGATCTCGACCGCCGTGGGGGTGTTCCCGGCGCGGCGGGCGGCGGCCGCGGTCACCCCCGGCCCGAAGCGCAGGACTTCGCCCTCCCGCCGGTCGGGCTCCGGGTCGGGGCCCTGGAACCAGTGGCTGCCGAGTTCGGTGGCGCTGTAGTCGTCGTCGTTCACGTGATCACGCACCTCCGGACGAAGACCTGCTGGAGGGAACCGCCGTTCCCGGCGGCCGGGTCGGTGGTGACGCGCGCTCCCCAGTAGCACCCGGAGCCCTGGAAGGCGTGCGGGAGCGTGAGGACGTAGCGGGTGTCTCCCTCGCGCCGGAAGGTCTCGGAGCCGTCCGGCGCGCCGGGCGACCCCTTCTCGTCGCCGGTGGACCACTCGACGAGGAGCGTCACCGGTCCCGTGCCGTCGGTCGTGATCTCGACGGTGGCCTCGGCGGTCACGGGCCCGGTCTGCCGCAGGCTCGTGACGGAGACGGCCGTCACGGAGACGGGCGGCGTCGTCGGGGGCGTGGTCGGCGGGGTGGTGGGAGGCGTGGACGGCGGCGTCGACGGAGGTTCCGTGGCCGGAGGGGTCGGGTCGGTCGGGTCGGTGGGCGTGGCCGGAACCGTGGAGGTGGCCGTCGCGGTCGGTGTGCCGTCCGTCGGCGAGGGCGTGTCCGGCGTGCCGGAGGGTTCGGGGTCCGTCGGCGTGGGTGCGGAGGAGAGGGAGGGAGAGGGGGACGCACCCGGATCCGGCGGGGGCGCGCTCGACGCGGTGTCCGTCGTCGCGAAGGCCTGCGCGGCCCGGTCCCCGCCCGGCTCCCCTCCCCCGGCCCGCGCGGCGAGGGCGAGCAGCAGGGCCAGGACGAGCGCGGCCGCCCCGGCGGGCAGCCCCCGGGGGAAGCGGCGGCGGGGCCGCGGCGCGGGCGGCCGGGGCAGGGTGGTCGTGGCGAGCGCGGTCGCGCCCTGGGCCGTACCGCCGGAGGAGGGGAAGAACAGCGGCAGGAGTGCGGCGAGGGCCGCGAGGCGGCCCCGGCCCCGCTCCTCCCAGTCCGGGCCGTACGCGGCCGTGGCGGCCGACTCCAGTTCGCCCACGAACGCGTCCGCGTTCTCCGGCCGTTCGTGCGGGGCCTTGGCGAGGCCCCGGCGGATGAGCGGGCGCAGCGGCTCCGGCGCCTCCGCGTCGGGGACGGGTGCCTCCAGGTGCTGGAGGGCGAGTTCGGCGAAGTTGTCGCCGGTGAAGGGCTTGCGCCCGGTCAGGCACTCGAAGAAGGTCGCGGTCGCCGCGTAGACGTCGGCCGCCGGGGAGGCGGGGGCGCCGTTCCACTGCTCGGGCGCCATGTAGGCGGGCGTCCCGGCGACACCGGGGCTGCCGTCGCGGCCGGTCGCGATGCCGAAGTCGACCAGCTTGGACGAGCCGTCGGCGGCGACCAGGACGTTCTCGGGCTTGTAGTCGCGGTGCACGACGCCCGCCCGGTGGGCGGCGGCCAGGCCCAGGAGGGAGCCCTTGAGCACCACGAGGGCGGCCTCGGGGCCGGTCGAGCCCTCCCGGGCGAGGAGGGCGCGCAGCGCGACGCCGTCCACCAGCTCCATCACGATGGCCGCGCCCTCCGGCGCCTCGACGTACTCGTAGAACCCCACGACGTACGGGGTGTCCAGGGCGCCGAGCAGCCGGGCCTCGGACCGGAAGGCGCGGACGAACGCCCGGTCCGAGCGCAGCCGCTCCCCCAGGTACTTCACGGCCACCGGCGTTCCGGTCGCGTCGTGCGCGGCCAGCACCACGCGACCGCCGGCACCCGCCCCCAGTTCCCGGGTCTCCGTGTACCCCGGGACCACCCATGCGCTCATCCCCGTCCCCTCCCCCGCGCCGCGGCGCCCCTCCTCCACAGGGACAGTTTCTCGCCACGGCCGGTTCCGGGGACGGGGAAACGAGGAAAGGAGCGGTGGTTCCGGAGGGGGTCAGCCCGTCAGGGCGAACCTCTGGGCGGCCGAACCGTCGCAGTTCCGCTGGGACAGCCGGGCCCCGTCGGCGGTCGAGGCGTCGTCGACGGCGAGGCACTTGGCGCTGTGGCGGGCGATGAAGCGGTACTGGCCGGCGGTGCCGGTGGCCTCGGGGCGCCACTGCTGGTTGGTGCCGCCCACGTAGCTCCACAGGTGGACCCTGACGCCGGCGGCGGTGGCGCCGGGGCCGCCGTCGACGTCCCAGGAGCGGGAGTTGAACTGGTTGACGACCTGGTAGTAGCCGTCGCTCGTGGGGCGGAACTGCCACTTCTGGTTGGCGCCCGTGCCGCAGCTCCACTGCTGGAGGGCGGTGCCGTCGGCGGTGCCCCAGTCGGCGGCGTCCAGGCAGGCGCCGCTGTGGGCGTTCGCGACGCGGTACCAGGCGGCCGGGTCGACCGGGCCGCCGGGGGTGCTGCCGCCGCCGGTCCAGACGACGGTCGCCACGGCCCCGGCCGGGAGGGTGTACGCGAGGGTCTTGCCGCCCTCGGTCAGGGAGAAGCGCTGTGCGCTCCCGGAGGTGTTGACGACGTAGGCGGCGAAGGAGCCGTCGGGGTTCTGGAAGGCGACGTTCCGCACGCCTCCGGCGCCCTGACTGGTGGAGCCGATCCGGGTGGCGCCGGGCTTGACGAACTTGCTGACGTGGCCGAGGACGTAGTACTCGGCGTTGCGGGTGACGGTGCCGTTCGCGATCTCGACGACGCCGTTGCAGCGGGTGGTGCAGTGGCCCTGGTGGGGGCCGCCGTTGCGGTCGAGGGCGAGGTTCCAGTTGACGACGGTCTCGCCGCCGTTGCGCATGTTCTGCACGACGAGGTTCTCGGCGTGCCAGCGCAGGGTGTCGCCGAAGGTGGCGGCCGGGTCGGCGCTGTCGGTGCCGGAGCACTCGGTGAAGAAGACGCGCTTCCCGGCGTCGACGACCTGCTGCTGGGCGGCGGGGGCTCCGCCGTAGCAGTGGAAGGCCGCTCCGATGACGCGCTGGATCCCCTGCGTGGCGCCGAAGACCTCCAGCGGGTAGTTCGGGTGGTCCCAGTTGTGGTCGTAGGCGAGGACGTTGGTCGGCAGCCCGTCGGCGGTGAGGGTCCGGTCGAGGACCTTGAGGAACGCGGCCTGTTCGGCCGAGGTCATCGCCATGGAGGGGTAACTGGTCGCGAACTCGGGCTCGTTCTGGACCGTGAGGTCGGTGAGCACGATGCCCTGCTGCCCGTACGCCTTGATCGCCTTGACCAGGTAGTCGGCGTACGCCTGGTACTGGTCGGCCCTCAGGCTGCCGCCGTTGAGCGAGTTGCCGGTCTTCATCCAGGCGGGCGGCGACCAGGGCGAACCCATGAAGCGGATCGAGGGGTTGAGGGCGGTCGCCTGCTTGACGACCGGGATGATCTTCTCCTGGTCGCGGGCGATCGAGAAGGAGCCCTTGGTGTCCTCGTACGTGTAGAAGCCGCCGGAGTTGAAGTCGGTGCTGCCCAGCGGCTGGCGGAGGTAGTTCAGCCCGATGCCCTCGCCCGGGGAGAAGAGCGACTTCATCAGGTCGGCCCGCTTGTCGGCGGGCAGGCTCTGGACGAGGTGGGCGGAGGCCTCGGTGACGGAGGCGCCGGCGCCGGTGAACCTCTGTCCCCTGCTGCCGGGGTCGACGCGGATGTCGGCGGGCTGGACCGTGCCGGTGAAGGGGACGGTCTCGGCGGCGAGCTTCCTGGCTCCGTCCGGGGTGGTGACCCAGACCTGGGCGGTGGGGTCGGCGGCCTGGGCGCTGCCGGTGCCGGCGGCGCCGAGACAGGCGACGGCGAGGACGAGTGCGGCGCCCGCTGCGCGGGCCCGTGCGGTCGTTCGGTGGGACACGGTGCGGCTCTCCTTCGGTGGGGGTGACCTGACACGAGGGGGTGGTGCGTCCGTGCGGAACGTGGCCCGCCGCGACCGGCGAACGGCGGGGCGGGGAGCGTCAGCCGAGGTCGAGGGCGGGGGCGAGATCGGAGTCGGCGTCGAGGGCGGGGTCGAGGTCGAGCGTCAGCCGCAGGTCGCGGCTGGAGCGGCCGACGCGCAGGCGGCGGCGTCCGGCGGGCGTGCGCCAGGTGCGGTGCCGCTCGTCCCAGGTCTGGAAGACCCGCCGGGGCAGGGTCAGGACGACCGTCGCGGTGCCGCCCGCCGGGACCTCGGCGACGGCGAACCCCGCCAGGACGCGGACGGGTTCGCCGGGCGCGCCGTCGGGGGCCTCCAGGTACGCCTGGACGACCTCCCGTCCGGTCCGGGGACCGGTGTTCGTGAGGGTCACCGCGATCCGGGGCCCGTCCCCGCCCGCGAGGACGGGGGAACCGGCGGGGGCGGAGGGTCCGAGGGCCTCGGCGCGGTCGTAGGACCAGGTGGTCCAGCCGAGCCCGTGGCCGAAGGGGAAGGCGGGCTCGGTGCCGGCGCGGTCGTAGCCGCGGTGGCCGATGTGGAGCCCTTCGCGGTAGTCGAGGACGCCGTCGGCGGGGACGGCGTCGGGGACCGGGACGTCCCCGGCGCGGGCGGGCAGGGTCCACGGCAGGCGGCCGGAGGGTTCGGCCCGGCCGAACAGGACGTCGGCCAGGGCGTGTCCCGCCTCCTGGCCGGGCAGCCACGCCCAGAGCAGGGCGGGGACCTCGTCGGCCCAGGGCAGCAGGACCGGCGCTCCGGCGTTGACGACCACCACGGTACGGGGGTTGGCCGCGGCGACCGCGCGCACGAGCCGGTGCTGCTGCGGGGTCAGCTCCAGGTCGGGGCGGTCCCAGCCCTCGGACTCGACCTCCTCGTTCGTACCGACGACCACCACGGCGACGTCGGCCGCGCGGGCCGCCGCGACGGCCTCGGCGATCTCGTCCTCGACGCCCGGGCCGGGCGGCCGGTGGCGCACGTGGGCGGTGACGAAGCGGCCGTAGCCGTCGGCGTCGACGACCCGGAGGTCGATCCTCAGGTCCAGGCGGACCGGGTCGGCATCCACGCGGACGGTGTGGCGGTGGGTCGCCGGGTGGTGGTGGCTCGACTCCAGGATCAGTTCGACGCCCCGGTCGTCCTCGCCGGTGTGGACCGGCGTGCCGTCGAGGGCGACCGTGAAGCGTCCGGCGCAGCCGAACTCCAGGAGGTGGTCGCCCGGTTCGGCGAGGGTGACGCGGCCGGTGAGGACCACGTCGGCGGTTCCGTCCGGTACGCCGAAGGCCCCCCAGTCGCCGGTGCGGCGGACCTCCTCGCCCAGCGGCGTGCCGTTCCCGTCCAGGTACACGGCGCGCATCCCGGTGAGGAGGGCGGGGTCGACGAAGGGGGCGTGCCGCCGGGACGAGCCGCCTCGGTGCACGGTCAGGCCGACCCCGTCCGGCAGGGCGGCCCGCAGCCCCTCGGCGTATCCGACCGTGCGGACGGCGGGGACGTAGGCGCTGCCGCCGCCCTGGAGGTACGGCTCGACGGCGTTCGGCCCGATCAGCGCCACGCTGCCCAGCCGGTGCGCGTCCAGGGGCAGCAGGGCCCGCTCGTCGCGCAGCAGGACGGTGCCCCGGGTGAGGACCTCGCGCAGTACGGCGAAGTCCGCCTCGCCGACCGGTGCGGGCGCGGGCGCGGCCGGGAGCGGCGGGGGCTGCCCGCCGGGCGTCCAGGGCTCGGTGAGCTTGCCGACGCGGGCGGCGAGCCGCATCAGCCGCAGGACCTTGTCGTCCACGAGCGCCTCGTCCACCTCGCCCCGGCGGACGGCCTCGACGAGGGCGTCGCCCCAGGGGCCGTCGGGTCCGGGCATCACCAGGTCGAGGCCGGCGAGGGCGGTGGCGGCGGTCGTCCGGGTGGCGGCCCAGTCGCTGATCACGGCCCCGTCGTAGCCCCACTCGTCCTTCAGCACGCCCCGCAGGATCCGCCGGTGTTCGAGGACCGGCGCGGACTCGGTGCCGTCGTCCAGGCCCGAGTACGCGCCCATCACGCTCCACGGTCCGGTCTCGGCGAGGATCCGCTCGAACGGGGCGAGGTAGACCTCGCGGAGGGTACGGGGGTCGATCCTGGCGCGGTAGCGGGTCCGGTCCGTCTCGGAGTCGTTCGCGACGAAGTGCTTCAGGCAGGCGGCGACGCCCTCGTCCTGGAGGCCCCGCACGAGCGCGGCGCCGAGCGCGCCGGACAGGAGGGGGTCCTCCGCGAGGCATTCGAAGTGGCGGCCGGCGACCGGGGTGCGCTGGAGGTTGACCAGCGGGGCCAGGACGACGTCCACGTTCTTCCGGCGGGCCTCGGCGGCGAAGACGCGTCCGAGGCGCTCGGCGAGCTCCGTGTCCCAGGTGGCGCCGGTGGCGCTCGGGGCGGGGGCGAGGAGGCCCGTCTCGCCGGGCACGCCGCCGGTCCCCCGGACGCCCTGCGGTCCGTCGGACGTGGTCACGGGGTGGAGTCCGAGGCGCGGCTCCCCGTGCAGCGTCCACAGGGACGCCCCGGTCAGCAGCCGCACCTTGGCTGTCAGGTCGAGGTCCCCGATCAGCGCGGCCCAGCGGCTCTCGTCCGCCGCCTCCGGCCGGGCCGGGGAGGCGGGACGTACGGGCGACGGGGCAGACATGGGATTCCCTCCGGCCGTGACGACGGCAGGTCGTCGTGACGACGGCGTGTGGCGGCGACGGCGTGTGGCGGCGTGCGGTGGCGACGACGGCGCGTCGTCGTGATGACGGCCACATGAAAGCACACCCGCTAAGTACTTAGTAAGTGATGTGGCCCACACACCTCCGGGGACACCTATGCTGGCGCGCGTGAGCAACCACCCGGTAGGCAAGACGAAGCGTCCGCCCCGCACGCCCCGCAGCCCGGAGGCCAAGCAGCGCCGGCAGGACATCCTGCACATCGCGATGGACACGTTCGCCGCCCGCGGCTACCACAACGCGCCGCTCCAGGCGATCGCCGACCGCGCCGGACTCACCCAGGCCGGGGTCCTGCACTACTTCCGGACCAAGGCCCAGCTGCTCACCAGCGTCCTGGAACTCCGCGACCAGTCCGACATCGAGCAGCTCGGGCCCGACCGGCCGCGCGGGACGGAGTTCCTGCGCCACCTCGTCGACACCGCCGCCCGCAACGCCGAGCGCGAGGGCATCGTGCGCCTGTACGCGGTGCTCTCGGCCGAGTCGGTCACCGACGACCATCCCGCGCAGTCCTACTTCCGCGACCGCTACACCGGGCTGCGCGCCTTCGTGGCCGACGCGCTGCGCGAGGCGGGCGGCCTCGCCGACGACGACGCCCGCGTCGAGCCGGCCGCGAGCGCGATCATCGCCGTCATGGACGGCCTCCAGGTCCAGTGGCTGCTCGACCCCGACTCGGTCGACATGGCCGTGTCGACCGAACTCGCCCTGGACTCCCTGCTCACCACGCTCGCGCCGGACCGCTTCCCCGCCGGGGGGTGAGCGGGTCCGGCCGCGACGGGCGTCAGCGGCTCGCGTACGGCAGGAGGGCCATCTCGCGGGCGTTCTTGATCGCGGCGGCGAGGGCCCGCTGCTGCTGGGCGGTCACGCGGGTGACGCGCCGGCTGCGGATCTTGCCCCGGTCGGAGAGGAACCTGCGGAGCAGGTCGGTGTCCTTGTAGTCGATGTACGTGATCCCGGCCGCGTCCAGCGGGTTGGGGCGGGACTTGGCGGGCTTGCGGGGCTCGGAGCGTCGGGCCACGGGGGTTTCTCCTTCGGTGGACGTGTCGTGCGACGGGGTCAGGCGGCGTCGAGAAGAGGGGCGAAGGCCGCGGGCAGGCGCTTCCAGGCCTCCGGCCCCGACGCGTACTCCGCGTCGGTGAGCAGGCAGGAGTCGAGGAGCCGTTCGAGACCGTCCCGGTCCAGGCCGGGCGAGGTGAAGACGAGGTGCTGGCAGCAGTCGCCGTGCTCGGCGTGCCAGTCGAGCGCGGCGGCCGCCCGGCGCACGGGCGGGACCATCTCCCAGGCCGCGTCCGGCAGCGAGGCGAGCCAGGGCCCGGCGCTCTCCACGCACAGCGCCCCGCCGGCCGCGTCCCAGGCGAGCAGCGTGTCCGGGCGGTCGGCGAGCCAGAACCGGCCCCGGCTGCGGGCCGCCGCGCAGCACAGGTCCTCCAGGGCCTCGTAGAGCCGTCCGGGGTGGAACGGCCGCCGCCGGTGCCAGACGAAGGTGGTCACGCCGGCCTCGTCGGCCTCCTGGGGCAGGAGCGCGCACGCGGGGTGCTGGGCGGCGGCCGCGGCCTCGACGTCGAAGCCCGCGAACGCGGCCCGGGCGAGGTCGGCCGAGGCGGCCGGTACGCGGCGGGCGGTGGGGTGCAGCTGGGCGAGGAGGGCGTGGTCCTCGTCGTCCGCCTCCGCGCTGTCGACCACGGCGAGGACGGGGGCGTACTCCAGCTGGCGGGCCCAGGTGTCGCCGACGGTCCGCTGATCGGTGGGGGCGGCGGCGAGCCCCGCCTCCGCGAGGTCGTCGCCGTTGGCGAGGTAGGGCAGGACGAGCGCCGGGTCCACGGCGGTGATCACGCCCGTCACGGCCAGGCGGTCCCCGCCGTGTGCGGCGATGACCTCGGCCATGGCCTTGGGCTCGACCGAGTCCCACAGCTCGACCACCGCGAGACGGGTGAGGCCGTCGTCCGCCAGGCGTTCCAGCTCGGGGACGAGGTCCTCGCGCAGCGCGCAGCACGCGCAGTCGTTGACCAGCGGCGTCTCGCCGTGCGAGACGGGTCCCGAGGCGTCCCGGACGAGCCGGAGCACGGTGCCGTCGGGGGCCGAGGCGAGGTCGTGGTGGAGCGCCACGCTCCCCGGGACGGCCCGCAGGAGGCGGTCGACGACCTCCTTGCGGGCCTCCGCGTGGAGCCCGGCGACGATCACGACGGGGAGTTCGCACACGTGCTCCATCAGCGGGCTCCGTAGCGGCGCTCGAAGCGCTCGACGCGGCCGGCGGTGTCGAGGACGCGGGCGGTGCCGGTGTAGAAGGGGTGGCTCGCCGAGGAGATCTCGACGTCGACGAGCGGATAGGTGTGGCCGTCCTCCCAGTCGATCGTCTTGTCGCTGGTCATGGTGGACCGGGTGAGGAAAGCGGTGCCGGAGGCGGAGTCGCGGAAGACGACGGGGCCGTAGGCGGGGTGGATGCCGGGCTTCATGGCGGGGCCTTTCAGTGCTGGGGGGACGGGGCGGGCTCAGCGCTCTTCGCGGAAGTCGACGTGCCGGCGGGCGACGGGGTCGTACTTGCGCAGCACCATGCGGTCGGGGTCGTTGCGGCGGTTCTTGCGGGTCACATAGGTGAACCCGGTGCCCGCGGTGGAGCGGAGCTTGATGACGGGGCGGATCTCGTTGCGTGCCATGGGGCTAGTATATGACAACGGTTTTCATTATCGAAAACCGTCCAGCCACACCCCCACCCCCCGAGAGGTGACCCACCGATGCCCGCCCACTGCCAACTGACCGGCGCCAAGCCGGGATTCGGCAACGCCGTCTCCCACTCGCACCGGCGCACCTCGCGCCGCTTCGACCCGAACATCCAGCGCAAGCGCTACTGGCTGCCCAGCGAGGGGCGCCACGTCCGCCTCACCCTGAGCGCCAGGGCGATCAAGACGGTGGACGCGATCGGCGTCGAGGCCGCCGTGGCCCGGATCCGGGCGCAGGGAGGGAAGGTCTGATGGCGAAGAAGAGCAAGATCGCGCGGAACGAGCGGCGCAAGGAGGTCGTCGAGCGGTACGCCGCCCGGCGGGCCGAGCTGAAGGAGATCATCCGCCGCCCGTCCACCACCCCGGCGGAACGGGAGGCCGCCCAGGCCGAGTTGCGCCGCCAGCCGCGCGACGCCAGCGCCACCCGGGTGCGGAACCGCGACAGCGTGGACGGACGCCCCCGGGGTTATCTGCGCACGTTCGGACTCTCCCGCGTACGGACCCGGCAGCAGGCGCACGCGGGCTTCCTGCCCGGGGTGACCAAGTCGTCCTGGTAACCGTCGACGCCGGCCCGGCCGCGCCGTTCCGCGCGGCCGGGCCGGCCAGGGGGCATCGTTTTGAAAATGGCACCCATTTCTATATAGCCTCTCCCCACCACCTTCCCGCCTCATTCCAGGAGCCGACCATGGCCGTTCCCAAGCGCAAGACCTCCCGCAGCAACACCCGGCACCGCCGGGCCCAGTGGAAGGCGACCACCTCGCAGCTCGTGCCGGTCACGATCGACGGGGTCGTCCACCGGGTCCCGCAGCGGCTGGTGAAGGCGTACGAGCGCGGTCTCCTCCGCCCCGAGGGCTGAGCGCGGGGTCGCTCGCGGGGGCTCTTGTGGGCGGCTTCCCGCCGGTGGAACGATGCCACGGCACCGGATCGTCCGACTGGAGGGACCCCCGTGACCGACGAGCAGCAACGCCCGCCCGCCGCAGTCGTGTTCGACGCGCTGGGAGCGTCGTACGAGAAGGCGTTCGCCGGTTCCGAGGCGCACCGGCGCTCGCTGGAGTGGCTGCTCGGGCGGCTCGCGCCGGGCAGCCGCGTGCTGGACGTGGGCAGCGGCACGGGCCGGCCCACCGCCGAGGCGCTCGCGGGCGCCGGGCACGAGGTGCTGGGCGTCGACGTCTCCCCCGTCATGGTCGAGCTGGCGGCCCGGCAGGTGCCGGCCGCCTCCTTCCGGTGCGCCGACGTCCGCGAACTGCCGCTCGACGACGCCTCGTTCGACGCGGTCTGCGTGTACTTCTCCCTGCTCCAGCTGGACCGGCGCGAGCAGGCGGACACGGTGCGGCGGCTGGTCCGGGCGCTGAGGCCGGGCGGTCATCTGGTCCTGGCCACCGTGCCGCTGGACGTGGAGGGCGTGGACGCCGTCTTCATGGGCCAGCCCGTGCGCGTGACCAGCTTCACCGCGGCGGACCTCGCCGCCGTGGCCGAGGAGGCCGGTCTCGACGTGCTGGAGCGCGAGGAGACGCTGTTCACCCCGGCCCACCCGGACGCCGGACCGGAACCCCACGTCTTCCTGCACTGCCGCCGGGCCGCCGCCTAGGGACCCGTGGAGCCGTACGCGGTCAGGCGTCCCGGCCCGCGTCGGGGCCGTCGTGGGTGGCGGCGCCGGAGTCGTCGAGCACGTCCCGCTTGTGGTCCTTGCCCTGGTCCAGGCCCGCCATGACCGGGTGGTTGAGGTCGAAGGCCGGGGACTCGGAGCGGATGCGCGGGAGGGTGACGAAGTTGTGCCGGGGCGGCGGGCAGGAGGTGACCCACTCCAGGGAGCGGCCGAAGCCCCACGGGTCGTCGACGGTGACCCGTGGGGCGGTCTTGGCGGTCACCCAGACGTTGTAGAAGAACGGCAGGGTCGATGCCCCCAGCAGGAACGCGCTGATGGAGGAGACCGTGTTCAGGGCGGTGAACCCGTCGGCCGACAGGTAGTCGGCGTAACGCCTCGGCATTCCTTCGGCGCCGAGCCAGTGCTGGACGAGGAAAGTGCCGTGGAAACCGACGAACAGGGTCCAGAAATGGACCTTGCCCAGGCGCTCGTCGAGCATCTTTCCGGTCATCTTGGGCCACCAGAAGTAGAAGCCGGCGAACATCGCGAAGACGACCGTGCCGAAGACCACGTAATGGAAGTGGGCGACGACGAAATAGCTGTCCGTGACGTGGAAGTCCATCGGCGGCGAGGCGAGGATGATGCCGGTCAGACCGCCGAACAGGAAGGTGACCAGGAAGCCGATCGACCACAGCATGGGCGTCTCGAAGGAGAGCGACCCGTTCCACATCGTGCCGATCCAGTTGAAGAACTTCACTCCGGTCGGGACCGCGATGAGGAAGGTCATGAAGGAGAAGAACGGCAGCAGCACCGCTCCGGTGGCGAACATGTGGTGTGCCCACACCATCACCGAGAGGCCGGCGATCGCGATGGTGGCGCCGACGAGCCCCACGTAACCGAAGATCGGTTTCCGGGAGAAGACGGGGAAGATCTCGGTGACGATGCCGAAGAACGGCAGCGCGATGATGTAGACCTCGGGGTGCCCGAAGAACCAGAAGAGGTGCTGCCACAGGAGTGCCCCGCCGTTGGCCGGGTCGAAGACGTGGGACCCGAACCGGCGGTCCGCCTCCAGGGCGAACAGGGCGGCGGCCAGGACGGGGAAGGCGAAGAGGACGAGCACCGAGGTCAGCAGGACGTTCCAGGTGAAGATCGGCATCCGGAACATCGTCATGCCGGGTGCGCGCATCCCGATGATCGTGGTGATGAAGTTGACCGCGCCGAGGATCGTGCCGAAGCCGGCGAGCGCGAGCCCCATGATCCACAGGTCGCCACCCACGTAGGGCGTGTGCTCCGCGCCGCTGAGGGGCGTGTAGGCGGTCCAGCCGAAGTCCGCCGTGCCTTGCGGGGTGAGGATTCCCGCGAAGACGATGACGCCGCCGAAGAGGAAGAGCCAGTACGAGAACATGTTGAGGCGGGGGAAGGCCACGTCGGGCGAGCCGATCTGCAGGGGCATGATCGCGTTGGCGAAACCGGCGAAGGTGGGGGTGGCGAACAGCAGCAGCATCACCGTCCCGTGCAGGGTGAAGATCTGGTTGTACTGCTCGGGCGAGACGATCTGCAGCCCCGGCCGCGCCAGCTCGGCCCGGAGCACGAGGGCCAGCAGGCCTCCCAGCAGGAAGAAGACGAACGACGTGATCAGGTAGAGGTGCCCGATCTTCTTGTGGTCGGTCGTCGTCAGCCAGTCCACGACGGCCTTCCCCCGGCTCTTCCCCTTCACGGGGGCGAGGGCGGGCGGCTCCGTGGAGACGGTCATGGGAACTCCTGCGGGGGCTCGGGCGAAGGCACGCGGCAGGGCGACCGTAGACCAGCTTTTTCCGCAAACCGATCACATGCGGACGTGTGGGCGAAATCGTTTCATCGCACGAGCCATGACCTGCGGCGTTCGTCCCCCCGGGAGAAAAAGCACCCGCACGGCGGGCACGGAACCGTCGTGCGTGCCGAACGGTTTCCGACGCGCGGTTCGGGGCACACGCGCGGAACGGAACGTGTGTTCCCCGTACGGAACTTCAGAACCACAGAACTTCAGAACTTCAGGACATCAGGGCTTCAGGGCTTCGGAACGAGGAGACGGTCGATGCGGATGGCGCACCCCCTGGTGCTGGAGGGCCTCGTCGAGCAGTACGGGATGCTGCGGGGCCTGTACGCCGAGAGCCGCTCGGCCGAGGCCCGCCGGCAGATCGAGGACCTCACCCACACCCTGTGCGCGTCCACCGGCGCCCGCGACATCGACGCCGCCCTCGCCGCCGCGCGTCGCCAACTGGCCCGCGCCCGCTCCGAGAGCGACTTCGCGCTCGTCGGCTGAGCGCGCGGCCGGATCCGGGGCACCCGGCCGGACGGTTCCCGTTCAGGTCTTGCGGGCCAGCAGGTGGATCCCCTGGAACTGCCGCCGGTCGGTCGGCTCCGGCTCGCGGACCGTCCGGGCCGTCTCGGCGAGTCCGTGCGCGCGCAGCAGCGCGGAGAGGTGGTCGGGCCACCACCGGTAGGCCGGGGCGACCGCGTGGTCGAAGACCTGCGTCGGGTGCTCCGGACCCTCGCTCCCCGAGAAGGCGATCAGGAGGTGGCCGCCGGGTGCCAGTACCCGGTGGAACTCCGCCAGGACGGGCGGGAGTCGGTCCGGCGGGAGGTGGATGACGGACCACCGGGAGAGCACGCCGTCCAGCGTGCCGTCGGCGATGTCGAGGGCGTCCATCGAGCCCACGTCGAACCGCAGGTGCGGATGGGCCCGCCGGGCCAGTCCGATCATCGCGGGAGAGGCGTCGACGCCGTACGCCGACAGTCCCAGGCCGTCCAGGTGGGCGGTGATGTGCCCGGGCCCGCAGCCCAGGTCCGCGACCCGGCCGCCCCCGTCCGCGCGTACGACCTCGGCGAAGACGTCCAGGGCCGCGCGGTCCAGGGGGCGGTCCCGCAGGGTGTCGCGGAACATCTCCTCGTACGTGGAGGCGACGGCGTCGTAGGCCTCGCGGGTGGCGCCGGAAGCATCGTGTTCGACCATGCCCGCGACAGTAGCCCGGGAGGCGGGACGGTGGCGCGCGAGGGCCTCCCGGCTCCGGCGCGGGCGTCCTGCGCCGCGCCGGGCCGGGAGGCCCTCCCTCGTCCGCCGTCGCGCCTCAGAGGGCGCCGACGATGTCCTCGACCCGGGCCTTCGCGTCGCCGAAGAGCATCGAGGTGTTCTCCTTGAAGAAGAGCGGGTTCTGCACGCCCGCGTACCCGGAGGCCATCGAGCGCTTGAACACGATGACCTTGCCGGCCTCCCAGACGGTGAGGACCGGCATTCCCGCGAGCGGGCTGCCCGGGTCCTCGGCCCCGGCCGGGTTGACCGTGTCGTTGGCGCCGATCACGAGGACGACGTCGGTCGCGGCGAAGTCGTCGTTGATCTCGTCCATTTCGAGGACGATGTCGTACGGCACCTTGGCCTCGGCGAGGAGCACGTTCATGTGGCCGGGCAGGCGGCCGGCGACCGGATGGATGCCGAACCGCACGTCGACGCCCTTGGCGCGCAGCTTCGAGGTGAGCTCCGCGACCGGGTACTGGGCCTGGGCGACGGCCATGCCGTAGCCGGGCGTGATGACCACGGACCGGGCCGAGCCGAGCAGTTCGGCGGCGCTCTCGGCGGTGATCTCGGTGTGCTCGCCGTAGTCGACGTCCGAGCCCGACGGCGCCTCGATGCCGAAGCCTCCGGCGATGACCGAGAAGAAGGAGCGGTTCATCGCCTTGCACATGATGTAGCTGAGGTAGGCGCCGGACGAGCCGACGAGGGCGCCGGTGATGATCAGCAGGTCGTTGCCGAGCAGGAAGCCGGAGGCGGCCGCGGCCCAGCCGGAGTAGCTGTTGAGCATCGAGACCACGACCGGCATGTCGCCGCCGCCGATCGAGGCCACCAGGTGCCAGCCGAGGGCGAGCGCCAGAGCCGTCACGACGACGAGCAGCCACAGCTCCGGGGTGATCACGAACCACACCGTCAGGGCGACGAACAGGGCGAGGGAGCCGAGGTTCAGGGCGTTCTTGCCCGGCAGCACCAGCGGCTTGGAGTCGATCTTCGCGGAGAGCTTCAGGTACGCCACGATCGAGCCGGTGAAGGTCACCGCGCCGATGAACAGGCCGATGAACACCTCGGCGTGGTGGATGCCGAGGGTGCCGAGCGCGTCCAGGGCCTTGGCCTCGTGGCCGTCCGGGTCGTGCTCGACGTTCAGGAAGCCGTTCCAGCTGACCAGGACGGCGGCCAGACCGACGAAGGAGTGCAGCAGCGCGATCAGCTCGGGCATCCCGGTCATCTCGACGCCCCGGGCCCGCTGGAGGCCGATCAGGGCGCCGATCAGCATCGCGACGCCCATCAGGCCGAGGCCCGCGGTGCTGACGTCGCCGTCCACGGCGAGCACGACCGTCGCGACGAGCGCGACGCCCATGCCGAGCATCCCGAACGCGTTGCCGAGCCGTGCCGTCTCGTGCTTGGAGAGTCCTGCAAGCGCCAGGATGAACAGCAGCGCGGCAACGAGGTACGCCGCCTGTGCGGCAATGGTCGCAGACATGTCAGCTCCGGTTGAACATGGCGAGCATACGACGCGTCACCGCGAAGCCGCCGAAGACGTTGATACTGGCCAGGAGGATCGCCACGGACGACAGCACCGTGACCGCCGTGCTGGTGTGGCCGATCTGCAGGAGCGCGCCGACGACGATGATCCCGGAGATCGCGTTCGTCACCGACATCAGCGGGGTGTGCAGGGCGTGGTGCACGTGGCCGATCACGTAATAGCCGATCACGATCGCGAGCACGAAGACCGTCACGTGGGGCAGGAGCGCCGCCGGCGCGAACGCGGCGGCGAGGAAGAGGGCGAGGGCGCCGAGGGCGACGCCGCCGAACTTCTGCCCCGCCGTCATCGGCGGCTTCTTCGGCGCGGGTTCCACCGGGGCGGCGGGCGCGGGGGCCGGGGCGGCCGAGACCTGGACCGGCGGGGGCGGCCAGGCCGACTCGCCCTCGCGCACGACGGTGATCGAGCGCTGTACCGGGTCGTCCCAGTCGAGGACGAGGCGGGCGTCCTTGTCCGGGGTCATCAGCTTCAGCAGGTTCACCAGGTTGGTGCCGTACAACTGCGAGGCCTGCGCGGGCAGTCGGCCCGCGAGGTCGGTGTAGCCGATGATCGTCACGCCGTTCTCCGTGACGGTCCTCTCGCCCTTCACGGTGCCCTCGACGTTGCCGCCGTTGGCGGCCGCCATGTCGACGATCACCGAACCCGGCTTCATGGCCGCCACCATCTCGGCGGTGATCAGCGTCGGCGCGGGGCGGCCGGGGATCAGCGCGGTGGTGATGACGATGTCGACCTCGCGGCACTGGGCGGCGTAGAGCTCGGCCTCGCGCGCCTTGTAGTCGTCGCCCATCTCCTTGGCGTAGCCGGTCTTCGAGACCTCGGTCTCGGGGGACTCGATCGACAGGTACTCGCCGCCGAGGGAGCGGACCTGGTCGGCCACCTCCGGCCGGGGGTCGGTGGCGCGGACGATCGCGCCGAGCGAGCCCGAGGCGCCGATCGCCGCCAGTCCCGCGACGCCGGCGCCCGCGATCAGCACCTTCGCCGGAGGCACCTTGCCGGCCGCGGTCACCTGGCCGGTGAAGAACCGGCCGAACTCGTGCGCCGCCTCGATGACGGCCCGGTAGCCGGCGATGTTCGCCATCGAGGACAGCACGTCCATGGACTGCGCGCGGCTGATGCGCGGCACGGCGTCCATCGACAGGGCGGTGAAGGGGCGGCGGCCCAGGTCCTCGACCATCGCCGGGTCGAAGGCGGGGGCGAACAGGGCGATCACCGTGGCCTCGGGCCGGACCCGGTCGAGCTGGTCCGGGGCCGGGGCGTTGACCCCCAGCACCACGTCCGCCGCCACCGCGTCGCCGACGGTCGCACCGGCGGCCTCGTAGGCGCCGTCGGTGAAACCGGCCGCGACGCCCGCGCCGGGGTCGACGACCACGCCGTACCCCAGTTTGCGGATCTGTTCGACCGTGGCCGGCGTGGCCGAAACGCGACTTTCACCTGCCCGCGCTTCCTTGAGGACTCCGACAATCACGAGTGTTCTCCGTTCGCTGCTCTGGCCGTCAACGGCGTGTTCCGACTCGATCAGAAGTGCGCCCTCGATGCTCCGGAGCACGCCGCTCAGCTTGGCCGCCCGGAGCTCTCCTTGAACAGCGTCCACGGGTGAGGCACACGCAACACTTGACGGACCGGCTCCCGTGCCCCACGGGACGGCGTGCGTACGGGAACGGCGACCGCCGGGTGCCGCGCGGCGGTCGCCTTCGGCGCCTCAGCCGATGCGGGCTCCCTCGCCGCCGACCCGGACGCGCGGGTCGCCCGCGCGCAGCGTCACCGTGAGCTCGCCGGGGCGGCCCATGTCCTCGCCCTGGCGCAGGGTGAGGACGGCGTCCTGGGGGACCAGGCCGAGGTCACGGGCGTAGGCGCCGAACGCGGCGGCCGCGGCGCCGGTCGCGGGGTCCTCGACGACGCCGCCGACGGGGAACGGGTCGCGGACGTGGAAGACGGTGGCCGACTCCCGCCACACCAGCTGGACCGTGGTCAGGTCCAGGCGCCGCATCAGGGCTTCGAGGCGCGCGAAGTCGTAGGCGAGGTCCGCGAGGCGGGCGCGTGTGGCGGCCCCGAGGACGAGGTGGCGGGCGCCGGCGAAGGCGATGCGGGGCGGGAAGGCCGGGTCGAGGTCGGCGGCCGGCCAGCCGAGCGCGGCGAGCGCCTCCGCGAGGTCGGCGCCGGCGATCTCCTCGACGTGCGGCTCGACGCTGGTGAGCGTGGCCCGGAGCGTCCCGCCCTCCCGGACGACCTCCACGGGCACGGTGCCGGCGGGCGTCGCGAAGACCAGCTTCCCGGGGCCCGTGCGCTCGGCGAGCGCGACGGCGGTCGCGACGGTGGCGTGCCCGCAGAACGGCACCTCGGCCCTGGGGCTGAAGTAACGGATGGCGTACGCCCGTTCCTCCCGGCCGCCGAGGCCCTCCGGGGGCGCGGTCAGGAAGGCGGTCTCCGAGTATCCGAGGTCGGCGGCGACGGCCAGCATGGCGTCGTCGTCCAGTCCGGTGGCGTCCAGGACGACACCGGCGGGGTTCCCGCCGTCGGGGGCGCTGGAGAAGGCGGTGTAGCGCAGCACCTCGGGCCGCGGCGTATCGGTCGTCATGGCCGTGGCAACCGCGGTGGGAACCGGGGCTATTCCTGGAGGCGGTCGGTGCCGTAGTCGCCGGCCGGGTTGCGGTAGGCCACCACGGCTCCGGGGCCGGTCGCGGACGGCACCCGGAACACCGGCCACCGGCACGACCCCTTCTTGCCCTCCAGTCACCACTGGTGTCACCATTGGTTCAAAATGCTGGAGCGAGAGTGGAGGACGGCATGGTGTTCAACGCGCGAGGGCTCGGCGGCGCGGCGGTCGCCGGGGTGGGCCTGGCGGCAGGGGCCGGTCTGGTCGCGGGGGCGGTGTGGCTGTGGCGCAACCAGGGGGCGGTGGCCACCGGGCGGCCGGTCAACGAGTGGACGTTCACGCACATGTCGGCCCTGATGCCCACGGACACCGTGCCCCGTTCCCCGCGGCCGAGGCCGTTCGTCCGGCGCCTACGGACCCTGGAGTGCTCCTACGAGTTCGGCGGGCGGCGGCACACCCTGGAGGACCTCCACCGCCGCACCCACACGACCGGGTTCGCCGTGGTCCACCGGGGCGTCCTGGTCCACGAGAGCCATCCCGGCCGCTTCGCCTCGCCCGGAACGCGGTTCCAGCTGTTCTCCCTGACGAAGTCGGTGACGTCGATGCTGGTGGGCATCGCCCTGGAGGAGGGCGCCCTCTCCCTGGACGACCAGGCGGTCTCCCACCTGCCCGAGCTGGCCGGCTCCGCCTACGACGGGGTGACGGTCGGGCACCTGCTCGACATGTGCAGCGGCGTCGGCGGCGTCGAGGACTACACAGACCCCGACGCGCCGATCGGCCGCTTCGAACGGGCGGTGACCGGGGGCGGATCGGTCCTGGACGTCCTGCGCTCGCTGCCGCGCGCCGCCGAGCCCGGGACCGCGTTCAACTACTCCACGCTGGACACCCAGGTGCTGGGCCGGGTCCTGGAGGCGGCGACGGGCACGCCGCTGGCCCGCTACGCGGCCCGGCGCCTGTGGGATCCGGTCGGGGCGGAGAGCGACGCGTACTACTTCCTGACCCGGGGGCGGCCGCGCACCGCGCTCGGCGGCGGTTCGTTCAACGCGACGGTCCGGGACCTGGCACGGCTCGGGGTGCTGATGGCGCACGGCGGGCTCTGGGACGGACGGCGGGTCGTACCGGCGGCGTGGGCCGAGCGCAGCCGGGGGGCGGGGCTGCCGCACCTGGAGGTCGGCGCCCTCGGCGGCGGCCTGCCCGCCCACTACGGGTACGCGAACCAGTGGTGGACGCTGGGCGGGGAGCACCGGGCCTTCACCGGCTTGGGCATCCACGGCCAGTTCCTCTGGGTCGATCCCGTCGCGGACGTGGTGGTGGTGAAGACCAGCGCCTGGCCGACGGCGGACGATCCGGAGCGGGACGCCGAGACGGTGGCCGCGCTCACCGCGCTCACCGCCCGGCTGGCCCGGGACGACGGTTGAGCGGACCGGAGAAGCCCTGGTGGCGGCCGGTAGGATGGCGGCCATGACGGAATCC
The DNA here is from genome assembly GCF_044754545.1 of Streptomyces sp. NPDC093071. Lineage (NCBI taxonomy): Bacteria > Bacillati > Actinomycetota > Actinomycetes > Kitasatosporales > Streptomycetaceae > Streptomyces > Streptomyces sp. NPDC093071. The sequence goes on from NZ_JBIVPH010000001.1 coordinate 340,100, forward strand.
GCAGGGCGGGACGCGCCCCCGGGGAGAGCCCGCCGTGGCCGTCCGCCCACCACCGCCCTGAACCAGGAGCGGATCCTGGACACCGCCCTCGCCCTGGTGGAGCGCGAGGGCCCCGACGCGTTGACGCTCCGCCGTCTCGGCGCCGAGCTGGGCGCGAACCACACCGCGGTGCTCCGGCACTTCTCGGGCAAGGACGAGATCCTGCTCGGCCTCGCGGACCGGCTGGTCGAAGAGGCCCTCGACGGCTTCGCGCCGGCGGACGACTGGCGGCGGACGCTGGAGACGCTGGCGCGGCGGATGCGCGCGGCCTGTCTGGCCCACCCCCAGGTCGCCCTCCTCTCCACCACCCGGGTATCCCGGCGCGCAGCGGAGTTCCGCGGCGCGGACGTGGTCGTCGGCGCGCTCCGCGCGGCGGGCTTCGGCGAGCGGGACGCGGCCCGCTACTACCGTTCCCTGGTCGACACGGCCCTCGCGCTCTCCTCGTACGAGGCGGCCGCCGCCGCGCTCGACGGCCGTTCCCGGGAGGGCGACAGGATGGCCTGGCGCCGGGAGTACCTCGCCGTGCCGCCCGCGCTCCACCCCCATCTGGCCGCCGTCGCCCCCTACTTGGCCGAGGCCGACGACGACGACCAGTTCGAGACGACCCTCGGGCTGCTCCTCGACGCGATCGCCGCGCGCGCGGACGCGGCCTGACCGGACCGCCGGGAGCGCCGGGATCACTCCTGCGGCGTGACCGGCGGCGTCTCGTCGACGGCGTCCCCCTCCAGCAGGTCGTACAGCTTGTCGGCCGACGGCAGAGGGGCGGTGCGGCTGGCCAGTTCCGGAGGCGCGGTCATGGCCGTGCCCGCGGCGAAGGCGCCGGTGAACAGTGCGGTTGCGATGAGCTTCTTCACGGTTTCTGTATCTGTAGCGACGGTGGCGGAACGCCACGCCGAGGTGCGGAACCCGCCCGGTGAGCCACCCCGAAGCGGAGTCGCAGATACGTTCCTGCGAAGAGGTTCGCGGTGGCTCGGGCGGGCATCGGTCGGTTGTGATCGGTTGCGGAATTCCAGACTCCCCAACGACCTCGCCCGCGAAAGGGAACGCCCCGTTCGGGTGATCTCACCGGATCCGCCACCGCGACGCGGTTGGACGACGGGCCGGGGGTACGGCTCCCCCCGGGACCTCAGGTCGTCTGCGGGCCCATCAGCCGTACCAGCAGGTCGTCGAGGCTGACCAGCCCGGTGAGGGTCCCCTCCTCGTCGCGCACGACGGCGAGGGAGGAGCGGCGGCGGCGCAGTCGCTCGACGGCCTCGGAGACCGTGGTGGCGGTGGTCAGTTCGGGTACGGGGCGGGCGAGGTCGCGGGCGGTGAGGTCCCGGCCGCGGGTGCGGGCGACCAGGGCGTCGCGGGCGTGGACCGAGCCGAGGAACCGGTCGCCGTCGCGGACCAGGAGGCGCGAGCGGCCCGCTTCGGAGGCCCGGGCCAGAAGGGCGTCGAGGTCGGCGCCGGCCGGGACCGTGACGATGTCGGCGGTCGGGGTCTGCAGGCTCGCCACCGGCGTCTGGGGCTCGGTCAGCGAGCGGGTGATGAGCTGGGAGTCGGTCTTGTTGATCAGTCCCAGCCGTTCGGACTCCACGACGAGGTGGGTGAGCTGTTCGCGGTTGTGGACGGCGGTCAGTTCGTCGCGGGGCTGGACGTGGCACAGGCGCACGAGCGCGTTGCTGACCTTGTTCAGGAGCCAGATCAGCGGGCGCACGGTCTTGACCAGGGCCCTGAAGAGCGGGGTGAGGAGCATGGCCGAGCGCTCCGGGCGGGCGATGGCCCAGGACTTGGGGGCCATCTCGCCGACGACCATGTGGAGGAAGACCACGACGACCATGGCCACGGCGAAGGAGATCCCGTAGCTGAGGCCCGCGGGCAGGCCCAGCCCGACCAGCAGCGGGTCGAGCTCGTGGGAGACGGCCGGCTTGGAGATCGCGCCGAGGCCGAGGGTGCACAGGGTGATGCCGAGCTGGGCTCCGGCGAGCATCAGGGACAGTTCGCGCATACCGGCGAGCGCCGCCTTGGCGCCGCGCCGCCCCTCGGCGACGGCCTTCTCGATGCGGTGGCGCTTGGCCGCGACGAGGGCGAACTCGGCGGCGACGAAGAATCCGCTGCCGATCAGCAGCAGGACGGTGACGAAGAGTGCCATGGGGAAGCTCATGCCCGGGCCTCCTCGGCCTGCTCGGCGCGGACCTTCTCGATGCGGACGCGCTCGGGGACGTGGCGGTCGAGGCCGAGGACCTCGATCCGCACGCCGTCCACGGTGAGCCGGTCCCCGATGGTCGGGAAGCGGCCGAGACGGTCGATGATCAGGCCGGCCACGGTGTCGTAGTCGTCCTCCTCGGGCAGGGCGATGCCGGTGGCCTGCTCGACCTCGTCGAGGCGCCGGCCCGCGTCCACCCGCCACCCCTCGCCGTCCCGGGCGGCGACGGCGACGATCCTGTCGTTCTCGTCGGCGATGTCCCCGACGAGTTCTTCGGCGATGTCCTCGTAGGTCACGACGCCGGCGACGCCGCCGTGTTCGTCGAGGACGACGGCGAACTCGTCGTCGCGCTCGCGCATCTGCGCCACCGCCCTCGGCAGCGGCAGGGTGTCGGGCAGCAGGAGCGGGCGGCGGGCGGCCTCGCCCGCGGTGGTGGTGCCGAAGGCGGTCCCGGGCAGGCGCATCAGCTCGTTCACACCCAGGACGCCGGTGACGTCGTCGGGGTGGTCGCCGAGGACCGGGTAGTTGGAGTGGCCGTGCCGGGCGATCAGCTCCACGGCTTCGGCGAGGGTGGCGTCCTTGCGCACGAAGACGGCGTCGGCGCGCGGCACCATGACCTCGGCCATGGTGCGCTCGGAGAACTCCAGGGCGTGGTCGAGCAGCTCGGCGGTGGCCGGTGGCAGCTCGCCCTGTTCGTGGGACTCGCCGATCAGATGGCTCAGCTCCTCCAGCGTCGCGCCGTGGTGCAGTTCCTCGACCGGCTCGATGCCGACCTTGCGCAGCAGCTTGTTGGCGGCGCCGTCGAAGACGCGGACGACCGGGCCGACGACCTTCAGGTAGAGGAGGGTGGAGGGGGCCAGCGACTTGGCCAGCCGCTCGGGCACCGCCAGTGCCAGGTTCTTGGGCGCGAGTTCGCCCAGGACCATCTGCAGGACGGTGGCCAGGGCGAAGGCGAGGACGACGGAGATCGCGGAGACCGCGCCGGCGGACAGGCCCGTGCCCTCCAGAAGGGGCCGGAGGAGGGCGGAGACGGACGGTTCGGCGAGAAAGCCGACGACCAGGCCGGTGACGGTGATGCCGAGCTGCGCGCCCGACAGCATGAACGAGAGGCGTGCGAGGACCTTCAGCGCGCGGGCCGCCCGCTTGTCCCCCGCTTCGGCCTCCCGGGCGAGCGCGAGGCGGTCGGCGGCGACGTAGGCGAACTCCTGAGCGACGAAGTAGCCGGTACCGGCCGTCAGCACGAGGACGGCCAGCAGGCCGAGAGCGGCGTTCATCGGCCACCGCCCCCGGGAACGTGGGGGCGGGTCGTTCTGGCGGACAAGAAGGCGCTCCTTCTGGGGACGGTGATCGGAACCCGAGTATCTGCGGGTACGTGACGAGGGCGCGGGATCACACGGCGACGGGGCCGACGAGTTCCCCCGGGACGCCCTCCGTCGTCACGCGGGCCGGGACGACGCCGCCCGGCGCGACTCGTCCGGGCGGGCGGGGGCACTGCGCGTACCAGGAGGCTCACCCATCGCGGGTCGCTCGCTCCTTCTCGCTCCGGGGAAAACGATCGTGGAAGCACACAGGCCTCTACTCAACTGTAGAGGAAAGGCGAACGGGCATCGAGGGCCGGGGGGCCGGAAGCGGCACGCCCTTCGTCACCGCGTGATCATTTTCGGACTTTCTGGCCGGAGGCCCACGAGGAGCACCCCCGTCGAGGCATCCACCCCCTAAGCTTCTACAACACTGTAGAGAGTGCGGGGCGAGGCGTCCGCGAGTCGGCGGGCGGGTCCTTCGCCGTGCTCGTTCGTTCCCCTCGGGAGGGTGTCATGGCTTCGATCGACCTGGACAAGGTGCTGGACAAGGCGTGGGCGGACAAGAGCCTGCCCGAGATCCTCGCGGCCCCGGTCGCCGCGCTCAAGGGCGTGTCCGACCGGGACGGCGAACTGCTGCGGGAGGCCTTCGGGGTCGAGACGGTCTCCGACCTCGCGGAGCTGAAGTACGCGCGCTGGGCGCAGGCGCTCGCCGCGCTCGCCACCGCCAAGTAGCCCCGCCACCGCCGAGTGGTCCCGCCCCGTTCCGCCCGGCACCCCCACACCGCCCGGGGGTGCCGCCGCGGTCCGGCGCCCGCCCGCTCCCGTCCGGCCTTCGAGGTGCCGCCATGCCCAGGAACGAGGACGAGCACGCGTACAGGTCCGCCCTTCTCGTCGGCGGTCCGGCCGACGGCGTGCGCCTGGAGGTGCGGGGGTCCCCCGACGTGATCCAGGTGACCGTGCCGTGCCGGGTCGAAACCCCCGGCAGCGATGTGCGGGCGGCCGCCGTCTACGTCTACCGACGGGAATCCGGCGGGTCCGCGAGCCCGCGCTACGGCTTCGATCCCGCGAGCCCCTGAGGGCGGGAGCCCGTACGCCCGGATCCGGTCAGGCCCGGTCCGTCAGCTCTTCCGCGAACACCTGGGAGAGGGGCTGCGGACCCACGTACTGCTGGCAGTTGCACTGTCCGGCCTCGTAGCGCAGGGGCTTCTTGTTCTCGTCCCAGGCGGTCGGCACCTCGACGCGCTCGTGGCACCGGCCCTGCTTGTCGTGCTTGGCGAGGTGGTGCGTGCATCCGCACACGGGCTCCGGCGACTTGTGCGCCGCCTCGATCGCCAGCCGTTCCTGCTTGGCGGCCTCCAGCAGCTCCATCCTGCGCTCGTGCCGGTGCTTCAGCGCGGTGCGGACGTTGTCCGCCGCCCATGCGAAGCCGCCGGTCCAGAAGAGTATGAGGACCACCCAGATCCAGTTCATCCGCGTCACCTTCCCCGTTCCCCGAGGATTCCAGGATAGGGCGGGCGCCCCGAAGACCCCGAGGACTCCGCGCGGCGAACGCGCCGGGGCCCCGGGTGGCCGCCCGTGGAAGCACGGTCGCCCCGCCCCCAGGTTTCCCGCGTCAGCGCACTCGCCCGCGCGGCTTCAGCGGGGTCGTGGGCAGTTCCGGTGCGGGCAGGCGGTCGCCGGGGTAGCCGGCGACCTCGCCGAAGCGGTCGGAGGCGGCCGCCCAGTCCTCGCGCGCCTGCCGGATCTCCTCGTCCGTGCGGCCCACGAAGTTCCACCACATGACGACCTCCTCCTCGAACGGCGGGCCGCCGAGGAGGACCGTGCGGGCCGGTGCGTCCGATGCGTTCGTGAGGGTGAGGGTGGTGGAGCCGGGGGCGGTGTAGCCCAGTTCGGCCGGGCGCAGGAGGGTGCCGGAGAGGCGGACCTCGCCTTCGTCGACGAGCAGGCCGTGCTCGAAGGCGGGGTCCGTGGCGAGCGTGACGGTCGCCCCCGGGTCGAGGCGGAGTTCGGCGCCGAGCAGGGGGGTGAACGTCCGTACCGGGGAGGTCTCGCCGGCCAGGGAGCCGAGGAAGACCCTGACGTCCGCCCCGTCGAGGCGAACGGTCCCCGGCGCGTAGTGCTGGAAGTCGCGGGCCGCGTTCCGGTGCTCCCCGGGGAGGGCGACCCACAGCTGTACGCCGTGCAGGAGCGTGGTGCGGGCGGTGGAGACCTCCGAGTGGCTGATGCCGCGGCCGCCCGTCATGAGGTTGAGTTCGCCGGGCCGTACGAGCGCGTGGCTGCCCAGGCTGTCGCGGTGCTCGATCTCCCCGTCGAACAGCCAGCTCACGGTCTGCAGACCGATGTGCGGGTGCGGGGCCACGTCCATGCCGCCGGACTCCGCGACGTCGTCGGGGCCGTAGTGGTCGGCGAAGCACCAGGCCCCGATGAGGGTACGGGCCCGCTGCGGGAGCGTGCGCCGTACGGTCATCGCCCGCGGGCCGCCCAGGGGGACGTCCCGGGCGGACAGCACCTCGACCCCGGATCCCGCCGTTCCGGATCCTGCCGCCCCGGGCCCCGTCTCCGTCTTGCCGCTCATCCTCGACCCCTCCAGAAGCTTATAGTTTTATTTTAAACAATCATGGGCGATGATAGCTTCCGCAGCCGCGGAGATCCCGGAGAAGGAGTGCGCAGTGAGCGACACGGCAGGAGCCCCCGCCGCCGGGCGGATCCCCCTCGACAAGCAGAGCCCCCAGGCCTACCACGCCCTGGTCCGGACGGCCGAGGCGGTGCGGGCGACGGCCGCCGACGCCGGGCTCGACCGGCTCCTGGTGGAGCTCGTCAACCTCCGGGTGTCCCAGATCAACGGCTGCGCCTCCTGCCTCGACGTGCACACCCGGGCCGCCCTGCGCGCCGGCGAGACGACCCGCCGCCTCGGCGTGCTCGCCGCCTGGCGGGACACCGAGCTCTTCACGGCGCGCGAGCGCGCGGCGCTGGCCCTGGCCGAGGCCGCCACCCACCCCGCCGACGCCCTCGTGCAGGAGAGCGCCTGCGCCGACGCCCGCCGGACCCTCAGTGACGACGAGGTCTCCGCCGTGCTCTGGGTGGCGATCACCATCAACGCCTTCAACCGCGTGTCGATCCTGAGCAAGCACCCCGTACGGGACGCCTCCCCCAAGGCCTGAGCGACAGGGCACCCCTTAGGGTCGACGGTCTGCGGACGACCGCGCGGATCCGCGGTGTGACCGGGCTCACGCGCTTCCTCCGGAAACCGTGTAGACCGTCGAGGCCGTGCCAGGCGTATGCCCGGTGAAGCGAGAGACCCGGGAGTTGCCCTTGACCGTCGAAGAGTTCGAAGCGTTCTACGTCCAGTCGGTCGGGCGGCTCACCGGACAGCTCTACGTCATGCTCGGCGATCTGCAGGAGGCTGAAGACGTTGTCCAGGAGGCGTTCATCAAGGGCTGGACCCGGCGGCGCCGGCTGGACGGCGACAGCGGACCGGAGGCGTGGATCCGCACGGTCGCCTGGCGCCTCGCCGTGAGCCGCTGGCGCTTCCGGAGGCGTACGGCCGACGCCTGGAGCCGGCGGGCGGCCCCGGCCGACACGGCCGGGCCGGGACCGGAGCACGTGGTCCTGGTCGACGCCCTGCGCACGCTCCCCGCCCAGCAGCGGCGCACCGTCACCCTGCACTACCTGTGCGACCTCACCGTCGAACAGATCGCGGGCGAGACCGGGCTGTCCGCCAGCACCGTCAAGACCCACCTCGGCCGGGGGCGCGCCGCCCTCGCCGACCGGCTCAAGGACACCGAGCAGGAGGCCGGATCCCGGTGAACGATCACTCCGACCCCTCCCTGAGGGCCCTCTTCCGGGCCGCCGCCGACCACGGCAGCCGGGAGGCCACGACGCTCCCGGTCGCCCAGGTCGTCGCACGGGGCAGGCGGGCCCACCGGCGCCGGCTGGCCCTCGCCACGGCCACGGCGGGCGTCGCCGCCGTCCTCGGCGTGGCGACGGCCGCCACGCTCGCCCCCGGCCCCGCCGGTCCCGTCCTGCCCGCGACCAGCCCCTCCGTGCCCCTGCCCGGCCCCAGCTCCACCGACCTCCCCGGGCCTCCGCCCCGGGAGACGGAGAGCGCCCCTCCGCCGAATCCCGGCAGCACGACGGAGGGTCGGCGGACCTACCCGCCGGCGTCCCCCGGCGGGTCGGCGACCACGTCCCCCGGCGGCTCGGGCACGACGACCGAGCCCGTGACGACCGGACCGGCGACGACGGCACCGGCGACCGCGACGACGACGCGGGGCTGACCCGCCGCACCGCCCCCTCCTTTCACCGCACCCTCGCCCCTCGTGCCCCCCTCGCCGCCCCATGGGGGTGACCGTGCGTACCCATGCCCTCACGGAGAGACCTCACCCATGCCGATTTCGGCACCACCCTCCCCCCGGCGTGCCCCCGTACGGGGTGCCTCCGCCGTGCGCCCGGTTCCCTCGGAAGTGCCCTCCCGGGCCGCGTCGCCCCGGCTCCGCCCCGCCGACCGCGAGGTCCTGTGGCTGTACCTGATGACGCGGGCCGCCGTGTGGACGACCGCGTACTGCACCCGCTGGCTGTTCCCGGCGTCCGGTGACGCCCGGGTGCCCGCGCCGGTCCTCTCGCCCTTCGAGCACTGGGACTGGGGGCACTTCCTGAACATAGCCAGGGACGGCTACTTCCCCGAGGGGCCGGGTCCCGGGGACAACCGGGAGGCGTTCTTCCCCGGACTCCCCTTGGTCCTGCGCGCGGTGCACGTCCTCGTGCCGCACTGGACCGTCGCCGGGCTCCTCGTCTCCCTCGTCGCCGGGGCCGTCGCCGCCGTGGCCCTCGCCCGGATCGCCGAGCTCCACCTGCCCGGTTCCGGCGCGGGCCGCCGCGCCGCCCTGTTCCTCCTGGTGTCGCCCTGCGCGGTCTTCCTGGCCGCCGGATACAGCGAGGCCCTCTTCCTGGCTTTCGCCCTGCCCGCCTGGCTCGCGGCCCGGCGGCAGCGGTGGCTCCTCGCCTCGGTGCTCGCCGCCGGCGCCACCACTGTGCGCATCAGCGGGCTCTTCCTCGCCGCCGCGCTCGTCGTCCTCTTCCTGACGACCCTGACGACCAGGACGACCCTGACGACCAGAACAACCAGGACGACCCTGCCGACGCGGCGGGGCGAAGGAGCGAGCCGGAAGCGCGATGCCGTCTGGCTCGTCCTGCCCGGCCTGCCCGCGCTCCTCTACTTCTGGTACCTGTACGGGCGGACCGGCGACCCCATGGCGTGGAAGCACGCGCAGGAGCGCGGCTGGTACCGCCACTTCCGCGCCCCCTGGGAGGCCTGGTCGCAGACCTGGCACGAGGCCTTCGACCGCACCCAGGCCACCGGCTACGCGGCCCAGTTCCAGGCGGACCTGCTCGCCATGGTCCTCGGCCTGCTGCTGCTCGCCTTCCTCGTCGTGCGGCGCCGCTGGCCGGAGGCCGTGTACATCGCGCTGACGCTGTGGGCGCTCGGCACCTCGTACTGGTACATGTCGGTCGCCCGCAGCACCCTCCTGTGGTGGCCGCTGTGGGTCGGGCTCGCGGTCTGGAGCGCGCGCCGGCGGTGGGTCGCGATCGCGTACCTCTGTCTGGTCGCGCCGCTGAGCACCGTCCTGGCGATCACGTTCATGTCGGGACGCTGGGCGGGCTGACGGCCGGGGAGCGGCCGTGCCGCACGTGGCCGCGCAGGGTGGCAAGGGAGACCTCCTCCAGGCTCTCCGCGAAGACCCGCCCCGGTCCCGGCTCCACCGGGAGCAGGGAGGGGACGACCAGGACGACGCAGCCCGCCGCGTCGGCCGAGGCGGTGCCGTCCGGCGAGTCCTCGACCGCCACGCAGGCCTCGACCGGAACTCCCAGGCGCCGGGCGGCCGTTCGGTACGGATCGGGGTGCGGCTTCGTCCGGACGGTGTCGTCGGCCGAGAGGGTGAAGGCGAACGGGACGCGGGCGAGCGCGCCACCGGTCACCGCGTCGACCACCGACCGGGGAGAGGCGCTGACCAGGGCGAACGGCACGGCCGCGCGCTCCAGTTCGGCGAGCAGTCGGCCGGCTCCCGGGCGCAGCGGGGCGCCCGTGTCGACGCGCCGCCGGAACGCGGTGGTGAGTGCGGAGGCGACCCCGGCCGTGCCCGACATGCCGGTGGTCCGTACGAGGTGGGCGGCGGTGTCCTCGACGGCGCGGCCGACGACCTCGGGGGCGTCGGCGGCCGTCAGGCGGTGGCCGAGCCGGGCGGCGACCTCCTCGGTGGCGTCCCACCAGAGGGTCTCGGTGTCGACGAGGGTGCCGTCCATGTCGAAGAGGACCGCGGCGAGTTCACTCACCGGCCATCTCCCGGGCCACGACCAGGGCGGGGTGGTGGACGACGCCGAGGGCGACGCGCACGCCCGGGGCGAGCGCGCCGGCGTCCCGCGACGGCAGGTCGGCCTTGACCGGGGTGCCGGCGCGGTCGAGGTGGACGCGGGTGACCGGGCCGAGGAAGGAGGTGGAGACCACCGTCGCGTCGCCGTCGGGGTCCTCGGTCACGGTGAGGTTCTCGGGACGGACGAGGACGTCGACCCCGGGCCCCTTCGGCGCCTCGCCGTCGACGGGCAGCCGGACGCCCGCGACCTCGACGAGCCCGGGGCCCGCGAGGCGGCCCGGCAGCCGGTTCATGGTGCCGATGAACGAGGCGACGAACGCGGTCGCGGGGCGCCGGTACAACTCGGCCGGGGTCGCGCACTGTTCGAGGCGCCCGGCGTTGAGGACGGCGACGCGGTCCGCCATGGACAGCGCCTCCTCCTGGTCGTGGGTGACGAAGACCGTGGTGATGCCGAGGTCGAGCTGGAGCCGCCGGATCTCCTCCCGGAGGCTGAGGCGGACCTTGGCGTCGAGCGCGGAGAGCGGTTCGTCCAGGAGCAGGACGCGGGGGCGCAGGGCGAGGGCGCGGGCCAGGGCCACGCGCTGCTGCTGGCCGCCCGACATCTGGTGCGGGTAGCGGTCGCCGTGCCGCGGCAGGCCCACCAGGTCGAGGAGTTCGGCGGCGCGGGCGTGCCGCTCGGCCGCCCCGGCCTTCCGCACGCGCAGGCCGAAGGCGACGTTGTCGCGGGCGGTGAGGTGGGGGAAGAGGCTGTACGACTGGAAGACCATCCCGGCGTCGCGGCGGTGGGCCGGGACGTGGGTGATGTCGGTGCCGTCGACGAGGACCTCGCCCGCGTCGGGCCGCTCGAAGCCGGCGAGGACGCGCAGGGCGGTGGTCTTGCCGCAGCCCGACGGGCCGAGCAGGGCGAGGAGTTCGCCCGGTTCCACCGTCAGGTCGAGTCCGTCGAGGGCGGTGGTGGGGCCGAACGAGCGGCGCAGGCCGCGGAATTCGACGCGGGCGCCGGTGACGGGGGCGGTCCCCGTCCGTTCCGCTGTTGCTGAGGTCATGGCGGGTCAGGACTCCTTGGGGGCGGTGCGGCGAGCAGGGCGGGGGCCGGTCGGCTCCGTTCCCGCCCGGGACAGGACGAGCAGCAGGGCCCAGGTGACGAGCAGGCTGAGCAGGGAGACGGCCACCGACATCCGGGCCTGGGCGCCGGAGATGGAGACGATCCACACCGCGAACGGCCGGAAGCCGAGCAGCGAGGCGACGGTGAACTCGCCGAGGACCAGGGCCAGGGTGAGGAAGGCGGCGCCCGCGAGCGAGGGCCGCAGGTTGGGCAGGATCACGCGGACCAGCACGTACGTCCGGCCCGCCCCGCAGTTGCGGGCGGCCTCGACGAGGGTCGGGACGTCGACGGCGCGCAGTCCCGCGTCGAGGGAGCGGTACACGAACGGCAGGGCCATGACGGTGTACGCGAGGACCAGGACGACGGGGAAGTCCTCGTTCTGGACGGCGAGGAACGTCTGGTAGAGCGGGGTCCGCGCGAGGTGGTCGGGGCCCCAGCGCAGGACCGTGGTGATGCCGGTGACCAGGGCGATCGGCGGCACCACGAGCGGCAGCGTGCACAGCACCTCGATCACCGGGCGCAGCCGGGGCGCGCCGAGCCGTACGGCCACCAGGGCGGGCACGGCGAGCAGCAGGGACAGCGCGATCGTGGCGGCGGCGAGACCGAGGGAGAGCGTCAGGCTGCTCAGGAAGCCCTCGGCGCCCAGGAGTTCGGTGTACGCGGCGAAGGAGACGCCCTGGCCGGGGGTGTGCACCGTGAACACGAACGAGGCGATCAGCGGGACCAGGAAGTACGCGCCGCCGAGGCCGAGGACGAGTCCGCGCCAGACGCGGGGGCGGGGGCGGGCGTTCCGTACGGGAACGGCGGTCCCGGCCGTCCGCGCCCCGGTCTCCGGCGCGGTGTCCGGGACGGTGGGGGTCATCGCAGCCATCGGGCGCTCCTGCGCTGGAGGGGGAGGTAGAGGGCCATGACGAGTCCGGCGACGAGGACCATGTCGAGGCCGAGGGCGAGGGCGACGTTCTCCTGGCCGACCAGGACGTTCCCGGAGAGCGCGTCGGCGATCTTCAGGGTGACCAGGGGGACGGAGCCGCCGACGAGCGCGGCGGCCGTCGCGTGGGCGGCGAAGGCGCTGCCGAAGAGCAGCACGAACCCGCCGAGCAGCGAGGGCGCGAGGACCGGGAGGCCGACGTGGCGCCAGTACTGCCATCCGCCGGCGCCCGCGTTCCGCGCGGCCTCGCGCCACTGGGGCCGCAGTCCGTCGAGGGCGGGGGCGATCACCAGAACCATCAGCGGAATCAGGAAGTACAGGTAGACGACGGTGAGGCCGGTGAACGAGTACAGGTTCCAGCCGAGGGAGGTGAGGTCGGCGAGCTGGGTGACGACGCCGGAGATGCCGAGGGTCGCGATGAACGCGAACGCGAGCGGGACGCCGCCGAAGTTGGCGAGGACGCCGGAGGCGGTGAGGACCGCGCCGCGCAGGGCCCGGGAGCGGGAGGTGACGACGGCCTGGGCGATGAGGACGCCGAGGACGGAGCCGAGGAGCGCGGTGAGGGCGGAGAGCTGCACGCTGCCGGTCAGGGAGCCGAGGTAGGGGCCCTGGAGGGAGCGGGCCAGGTGCTCGCCGGTCGGGGCGGTGGCTCCGGTGGCCGGGTCGGTGCGGGTCACAGCCCCGTACAGGAGGGCGCCGAGCGGGAGCCCGAAGCACAGGGCGGTGAAGGCGATCAGCGGGAGGGCGGCGAGCCAGGGGCGGGGGCCGCGCCGCCGGCGGCGGGGGCCGCCGGCGGCTCCCGGGGAGGCCCCCGTGGGGCTTCCCGGGGTGGTCCCCGTGGGGCTTCCCATGGGGCTTCCCTCGGTGTTTCCCTCGGTGTTTCCCGGGGTGGGGGCGGAGGAGGCGGAGGACATCAGGAGACGGCCTTGTCCCACTTCTCGGCGAGGGTGGCCTTGGCCTTGTCGAGTTCGGCGGAGGCCGGGAAGGAGGGAGTGCCCTCGACCTTCGGCAGCTTGGCGACGAACGTCTTGTCGGCGGTGCCGTCGGCGGTCATGGCCGGGAGCAGGACGGGGCGGGCGTACCCCTTGAGCCAGAGGTTCTGGCCCTCGGCGCTGTAGAGGAACTCCATCCACAGGCGGGCGGCCGCCGGGTGCGGGGCGTCCTTGTTGATCGCCTGGGAGTAGTACTGGGCGTAGACGCCGTCGGTGGGGACGGCGACCTTCCAGTCGACGCCCTTGGACCTGAACTGGTCGGCGTAGCCGGCGTTGAGGTAGTCCCAGTCGAGGCTGATGGGCGTCTCGCCCTTCTCGACGGTGGCCGGGGTGGACTCGACGGGGATGAAGTTGCCGCTCTTCTTCAGCTGTCCGAAGAAGTCGATGCCGGGCTGGATGTCGGCGAAGGAGCCCTTGTTGGCGAGGGCGGCCGCGTAGACGCCGCCGAAGGCGGAGCCGGACTTGGTCGGGTTGCCGTTGAGGGCGACCTTGCCCTTGTACTCGGGCTTGAGGAGGTCGGCGAAGGTCGTCGGGCAGTTCGGGATCCGCTTGGCGTCGCAGCCGATGGAGACGTAGCCGCCGTAGTCGTTGTACCAGCGGCCGGCCTCGTCCTTCTGGCCCGCCGGGATCTTGTCCCAGGCCTCGACCTTGTACGGGGCGAAGAGGCCCTCCTCGGCGCCGCTGCGGGCGAAGGCGATGCCCAGGTCGAGGACGTCGGGGGCGCGCTTCTGGCCCTTGCGGGACTTGACGGCGGCGATCTCGTCGGCGCTGGAGGCGTCCGGGTTCTCGCTCTCGACCTCGATCCCGTACTTCGTCTCGAACGCCTTGATCAGCTCGCCGTAGTTGGCCCAGTCCGGCGGCAGCGCGATGACGTGGAGCGCGCCCTCCTTCTTGGCCGCCGCGACGAGGGCGTCCAGGCCGCCGAGGTCCCCGGCGGAGGCCGCGGTGGCGGCCTTCGCGCCGTCGCCCTTCGCTCCGGCCTCGCCCTCGGGGGCGGCGCCGCAGGCGGTGACGGTGGTGAGGACGACGGCGCCGAGCAGGACGGCGGCACCGCGGACGGGGGTTCTGCGCACGGGTTCTCCCAGGAGCGAGGCTGAAACTTGTCTGGACAAGACGCCCCCAGTTCGCCCGGACGTCCTGTCCGGCGGGTGAACGGGGCGTGACCGGTCCCCCACGCCTTCCGGAAGAGCCGGTGGTGGTCGATCGCAGGTGAACGCAACGGAGTTGGGACGATCCGGCGGGCGCCTCCCCGCGTCCGTACCCCGGGTTAGGGTGGGCGCGGAACAGCGCACGCCGTGACCGGGTGTGCGCGGTCGCGCGCGAGAAGGGGGACGCCGTGCCGGCGCTCTACGTGGAGATCGCCGAGGGACTCCGCCGCTCGATCCTCAGCGGCGAGTACCCCGTCGGCGCCCGTCTGCCGTCCGAGAGCGACCTCGCCGTCCGCTGGTCCGCCTCGCGCGGCACCGTGCGCCAGGCCGTCGCCCTCCTCACCTCGGAAGGGCTGATCGGCTCCCGCCAGGGCGCCCGCCGCATCGTGCTCCGCCGCGAGCGCCGGCACAGCTTCGCCGAGCTGCACAGCTTCGCCCAGTGGGCGCGGGCCATGGGCTACCGGGCGACGAGCCGCTTCCTGCACCGCGAGCGGCGCCCCGCCACCCCCGAGGAGGCGCGCCGGCTGGTCCTGCCGGAGGGGTCCGGGGTCCTGGACGTGCTGCGGCTGCGGTACCTGGACGGGGAGCCGGTGATGGTGGAGCGCACCGCGTACGCGGCCTGGGTCGCCCCCGCCGTGGAGGCGCTGCCGGTCGACTGCGCCTCGATCATGGACAGCATGGCGGAGGAGGCCGGGATCGTCGCCCACTACGGCGAGCACCTGATCGACGCCGTGCCGGCCGGCAGCGACGACGCCCGGCTGCTCGGCGTCCGCCGGGGCAGCCCCCTCCTGCGCCAGCGCCACCTCACCAGCAATCCGGACGGCCGTCCCATCGAGTGGACCGAGGACCGCTACCGGGCGGGGAGCGTCACCTTCAACGTGAGCAATTCCGTCGGTACGGCCCCGCTGGTCCGGGACCCGGGCGCGCTCCTCATGTGACCGTCCCCCTCATCCGTGGCGCGGGGCCCGCAGCAGGTTCCTCGGGTCCGCCACCCGGTCGATCGCGGACTCGACGGCGGCGACCCGGTCGGCGAGCAGCCCGAGGGCGGCGACCGCGCGGGCGAGGGGGTCGTCCTCGGAACCGCCGAGCGCCCGCGCCCGGACGTACGCGGCGCTCACCTCGGCCCAGCGCGCGGCCTGTTCGGGGGTGAGCGTGCCCCGGAGTTCGGCGAGGCGGAGGAGGTTGGCCTCGGCCTCGGTGGTGAGGGTCTGGGCCTCGGCGGTGTAGTGGTCGTCGATCACGGCGGCCAGTTCGACGTCGTTCATGGCGGGCGAGATCCGGGCCGCGATCTTGTTCATGGTGCGGTAGGAGCCCTGGAGCCGGAACGGCGGCGCGGTGCGGGACGCGTCGCTGCGGGCGGCGGAGGCGATGTACTCCTCGTTGACGGCGAGGACCGTCTCGCGGGCCGTGAGGAGCCGGCCGAGGACGGCGAGGATCCGCTCCAGCTCGGCCGGGGCGTACGGGTGGACGAGCCGGTCGCGGCGCGCGGTCGGGTCCCCGGCGGCGATCCGGACGAGCAGCTCCAGGTCGGCGCGGTCGCGTCCGGCGAGCGGGGCGAGGGCCGGGTGGGAGGTGAGGGCGTTCTCGACGAAGCTGAGCGCGAAGACGTCCTCCTTGCCGGTCAGGACGTCGCCGAGGTTCCAGACGTCGGCCCGGTTGGCGAGCATGTCGGGCACCCGGAAGGCCTGCCCGGACTCGGTGTACGGGTTGCCGGCCATGCAGACGGCGAAGCGCTTGCCCCGCAGGTCGTGCCCGTTCAGGGTGCGGGTGGCGTCGCAGAGCGGGATGAACTTCTGGAGGAACTCCGGCGAGGTGTGCTGGATGTCGTCCACGTACAGCAGGACATTGTTGGCGGCGGACAGCGCGAAGGCGATCTTCTCCAGCTCCCGGCGGGCGGTGGCGTCGGGCGCCTCGGCGGGGTCGAGGGAGGTGGTGCGCTGGCCGAGGGCCGGTCCGTCGACCTTGACGAGGAGCAGGCCGAGGCGGTCCGCGACGTACTCGATCAGGGTGGTCTTGCCGTAGCCGGGCGGGGAGAGGAGCAGCAGCAGGCCGTGGGAGTCGCTGCGCTTGGCGTCCCCGGCGGCGCCGAGCTGCTTGGCGAGGTTGTCGCCGACGAGCGGCAGGTAGACCTCGTCCACGAGCCGGTTGCGGACGAAGGAGGACATGACCCGGGGGCGGTACTCGTCCACGCGGAGCCGGGCGCGCTCGGCGGCGACGAGCCGCGTCCTGCACTCCTGGTAGGCGCGGAAGGCGGGCACGTCACTGGCGGCGAACTCCCCTGTCCTGGACAGGAATTCGTCCAGCCGCAGGTCGAGCGAGCGGTTCCGTACGCGGGGGTGGGCGCCCAGGAGTCCGGTGACCGTCGCGGTGGTCGGGGCGTCGACCCCGTACCGTGCGAGTCCGGGGCAGAGTTCGACGGCGACGGCCTCGGTGAGCACGCCCCCGCCGCACACGTCCCCGTCGAGCGGTTCGCCGGAGGCGGAGGCGTAGGCGGTGAGCCAGGCCTCGACGAGCTGGCGCCGCGCGCCGAGGTCCGCGAGTCCGGCGAGGGCGTCGTCGTACGCGGAACCTCCCACGGCGCGGCGGAACTTTTCGAGGAGGGTGCGGGCCGCGTCCGAGACGGCGAACCCCTGCGGGGCGGCGGCGAGTTCCTCGACGAGGTACGCGGCGGCGGTCGCGTCGCCGATCTCCCCGGCCAGTTCGTCGCGCAGCCCGTCGACGGCCGACGCGGCGCCGAAGAGGTCGCGGGCGCGGGTCAGCGAGACCGCGCGCCGGGTCCACTGCTCGCGGGCGTCCTCGTCGGTGGCGTGGGCCCAGAAGAGCTGGGCGGCGGCCCGCGCCGCCGCCGGGTACCGCAGCAGTCCGGCCTTCGCGCGGAGGCCGAGGAGCACGTCCAGGATCGCCGCCGCGTCGTGGTCGTGGACCCCGCGCTCGTAGCCCTCGTCGTAGGCGGCCCCGGCGGCGGTCCGGGCGAGCGCGGGCAGGTCGGCGTCCGCGAGGCCGTCCGCGCCGTGCTCGGCGAGCAGCCAGGCGGCCAGGTGCTCGGCCCGGTAGACGGCGGGCGACTCGGAGGGCAGGGTCCGGTCCCAGAACGGGCGGGTGGCGGCGAAGTCCGGGTCGGTGACGGGCGTGCGGTGGTCGGTCCCGGTGAGGGCGAGGGCGAGGGTGTCCCCGTACGGGACGAGGGTCAGTTCGGGCGCCTGCCGGTTGACGGCGAACCGGTGGCGGCCGAGGCGGAGGGTGTCGCCGCCGTCGGAGAACAGCTCGGTGCGGTCGCGCAGCGCGCGCCCGGCCTCCTGGCGGGCGGCGCCGAGCCGCCCCTCCAGCTCCTCGGCCCGCACCTGGTCCCCGAGTTCGCGCAGTTCGGCGGCGGTGCGCCGGACCTTGGCGACCATCGGGTCGGAGGCGAAGTACGTGTGCACCTCGTCCGGTCCCGTCAGGGTGGCGGCCCGGCGGGCGATCGTCTCCAGGACGCGGTCGGCCGATCCGGCGAGGCGCTCGGCGCGGCGGGCGCGGGCGTCCTGGAGGGACTGCTTGCGGGCGGTGAAGGCGTCGTGGATCTCGGTGCGGCGCTCGGCGATGTCGTCGAGGAAGCCGTCGTGCTCGGCGAAGCGGGACTCCAGGTTCTCCAGCTGGAGGAGCAGGAGGCCGAGCTGGTCGTCGCAGTGGTCGGGGGTGTCGGCGGCGGCGAGCGCGCCGGTGACGGCCTGGCCGAGCAGGGCGAACTCGGCGGCGAACTCCGCCCGGCCCTCCCGGTCGAGGAGTTCGGCGCGGCGGGCGGCGAGGACGGCGCGGGCGCGGTTGAGGACGCCCAGGGCGTCGGCGACGCGGCCCAGGATCGCGGTGCGGACGGTGGCGTCGCCGATGTCGAGCCCGGCGATGATCTCGCTGAGGGTCCGCAGGCCGGTGGTGAGGCCGTCGATCAGCTCCCCGACGGGGCCCGTCTCCGCGACGGTGGCGACCTCCCCGGCCTCGGCGGCGAGCCGCTCCGCCTCGGCGTGCTGAGCGGCGAAGGCGTCCTCGCCCCGGAGGAAGGCGACGGCCCGCCGGCCGGCCGCGGCGATGTCGGACTCGACGTCCGCCGCGAGGGCGTCGACGGCGTCCGCGTCGGCGTACCGCATCTCCTTCAGGTTGATCAAGTGGCCCTGGGTCTGCCGGAGTTCGGTGATGCGGGAGATCCACTCCTCCGCCGTGGCGGGCGCCTCGCCGCGGACGCGCCGGACGAGCCGGGCGATCCGCTCGGTGGTCTCCGCGAGGGCGTCGGCGGCCTGCCGGGTGAGGGTGGTGACGGTGGCGAACTCGTCGAGGACCTGCCCGGCGGTGTCCCGGAGTGCGGTCAGCGGGGTGCGCAGGTCCCCGGTCTCCGGGTCCCCCAGCCAGTGGTGGACGTCGGCGGCGCGCTCGCAGGCGGCGACGAGCGCCTCGTACACCTCGCCGGCGGGGGTGAGTTCGGTGGCCTGCCGGGCGATCGACAGGCAGTCGGAGACGCCCCGGACGAGGTCCGCGTTGCCGATGCGGGCCAGCGGGTCGTCGCTCACGGGGGCCACGTGCACGTCGGAGACGTACGGCGTCGTCCAGACCTGCACGGGGTGGACCCGGCCGGGCTCGCCGGACACCCCGCGCAGGACGACCATCGTCCCGTCGTCGAGCAGCGCGTACCCCCGGCAGGCGAGCGGGGCGGCGATCTCCTTGCGGATCAGGTTGTACGGCAGGAGGAGGCCCCGGCCCTCCGCCTCGGCATGGAAGGCGAAGAGCAGGTCCTCGCCGTTGGGCGAGCGGACCGCCCGGTCGAAGGCGAGGCCGGAGGTGTCGGTGTCGAAGGTCTTCACGGCCCCGGAGGAGAGGCAGTAGCCGCCGGGGAAGACCACGCCCTCGTCGTCGGGCAGCCGCAGACAGGCCTGCCCGATGCCGTCCAGCCGGACGACGCTCCCGGTCAGCGCGTTGAAGACAAGGTACCGGACGACGTCTTCCTTGTACGGGCGGACCCGGATCAGGGTCAGGGCGCCGACGACGGCGTGGGCGACCTCGGCGTCGGCGAGGGACTGCAGCGGCTCGTCGACCGGCTCCGCGTGGATGCCGTCGGCGCTCTCGGGGTCGTTCTCCGTCTTGACGGTGAGCGCCCCGCCGGTCGTGGAGACGTAGAGGCGTCCGCCGAGCGAGATGTGCGGGTGGCGGCCGGAGACGTGGTCGTCCCGGGTGCTCTCCGTCCAGTCGAGGTCGTGCGCGGGCGGGAGGACGTGGTCGCGCTCGCCCCGGGCGTCGAGGAAGCGCGCCCCGCCGGACGGTTCGAGGGCCCAGCGCAGCACCCGCAGGTCGTCGGCCTTCTCCCCGGTACGGAAGACGGCGAGGAGCCGGTCCTCCACGCGCCGCAGCCGGAGCAGCCGCGCGCCCCGGAAGTAGCGGTGCAGCGCGGCGAACTCGCGGAGGAAGCCGGGGTCGTCCAGGAGCCCGGGGACCGCGTCCCCGGGGAGCGGGTTCAGGTCCCGGTCGTGCAGGGTGAGGACGTCGGCGACCGCCGGTCCCTCGCCGCCCGTGGCGACCGCGCGGCCGCCGAAGAGCAGGACGCCGTCCCCGACGGCGGCGACGTCGAGGAGCGTCCCGGCGCGTTCGGTGCGGACCCGGTCGGTGCCGGTGAGGGCGAGTCCGCCGGAGCCGAAGGCGGCGGTACGGGCGGTGTTGAGCGCCTCGGCGCGCCGGGCCAGTTCGCCGGCCTGCGCGGTGAGGCGGTCGCGGAGCACCGCGTACGTGTCCTGGTCGATTCCGCCGCTCATCCCTGTGCTCCCTCATACCGTAGTGACTGCGGGTCCGGTGCCGGCCACTCCCCCGTTCGCCGGCACCGGACCCGTGCTGACCACCCCCCCGTGGGCGGTCAGTCCTTGGCCGCGCCGTTCAGCGCGGCGGTCCCGACCGGCGCGGACGGCGTCGGCAGGTGGCCGTCGAGCGCGCCGGACTTCATGAGCTTCGCGAGCAGCGCCGAGACGCTGAGGTCGCGCACGTCGGAGCTGGAGAGCGAGCCGAGCACGTTCGTCAGGTCCTCGGTGAAGGGCTGCGAGCCGTCCAGCCACGGGCCCGCGAGGGCCTGCGCGGTCTGCGAGCTGCCGACGAAGCCGTCGACGGACTTGCCGAGCGAGACGGACTGCACGAGCCGGTCGAGGAAGACGGACTCGCCCCCGACGATGTTGATGTCGGCGTTCTCCAGGCCGGTGGCGAGGACGGTGGCCTGCGCCTCCGCGACCTGGCGCTGCACGTCGAGGCCGGCGAGCCGGACCTCCTTCTCGGCCTCCAGGCGGAGGCGGTACTCCTCGTGGGTGCGGGACGCCTCGTCGAGGGCGGCCATCGCCGCCGCCTTCTCGGTCAGGCCCGCGGCCTCGGCCTTCAGCTTCTCGCCGATCGCGGTGGCCTCGGCGAGGGCCTTCTCGCGGGCACCCTCGGCCTCCGCGAGGGCCTTCTCGCGGGCACCGGCGGCCTCGGCGCGCAGCCGGGCCCCGGTGGCCTCGGCCTCCGCGCGGCCCGCCTTCTCGATGACGTCGGCCTCCTTGTCCCGGACCTGGACCGCCGCGAGCCCTTCGGCGGCGGCCTCGGCCTGGATGCCCTCGGCGAGGCGGATCTTGGCGCGGGCGTCCATGTCGGCGGCCTTGTTGCGGGCCTCGGCGAGGGTGAGCTCCTCGGCGGCCCGGTGCACGGCGGCCTGCTCGGCGGCCTCCGCGGCCTTGATGTCCTTGACCAGCCGCTCCTGGGCCTCGGCCTCGGCGGCGATGACGATGGCCTGACGGTTGCGCTCGGCCTCCTCGACCGCCCGCAGCCGCTTGATCGACTCCTCCTGCTCGGCGACCGTGCGGTCCACGGCGACCCGCTCGCGGATCACCTCGGCGATGTCCCGGCGCTCCGCCTCGACCTCCTTCTCGGCGGAGATGCGGGTCAGCTCGGTCTCCCGGTCGCGGGCGATGACCTCCAGGAGGCGGTCCTTCTCGATCCGCTCGTTCTCGACGGCGATGACCCGCTCGCGGTTCTTCTGCGCGACCGCGACCTCACGGGCCTGGTTCTCGCGCTGGACGCCGAGCTGCTCCTCGGTCTTCAGGAAGGCGCTCTGCGCCCGCAGCCGCTCCTCCTCCACCACCCGGGCGGTCTCGGCCTCCTCGCGGGCCCGTACGGTGTCGATCTCGCGCTTCTGCTTGATCTCGGCGTCGGCCTGGCGCCGCTCCAGCTCCAGGATGGCCTCGCGGGCGTCGACGTTCTGCCGGGTGATCTCCTTCTGCTCGTGCTGGCGGAACTCGTTGGTGCGCACGTTCTCGGCGGCGGTCAGCTCGGTGATCTTGCGGATGCCCTGGGCGTCGAGGATGTTGCCGGGGTCGAGCTGGTTCAGCGGGGTCTGCTCCAGGTAGTCGATGGCCGCGTCCTCCAGGCTGTAGCCGTTGAGGTCGATGCCGATGATCTCGATGATCCGGAAGCGCAGTTCCTCGCGCTTGGTGTAGAGGTCGGTGAAGTCGAGCTGCTTGCCGACGGTCTTGAGGGCCTCGGAGAACTTGGCGTTGAACAGCTCCTGGAGGGTGTCCTTGTCGCTGGCGCGGGCGGTGCCGATGGCCTGGGCGACCCGGATGACGTCCTCGGCGGTCTTGTTGACGCGGACGAAGAAGGAGATCCGGATGTCGGCGCGGATGTTGTCCCGGCAGATCAGGCCGTCGCGGCCGGTGCGGGAGATCTCGATGGTCTTGACCGAGATGTCCATGACCTCGGCCTTGTGCAGCACGGGCAGGACGACCTGTCCGGTGAAGGTGACGTCGACCTTCCGCATCTTCGAGACGATCAGCGCCTTGCCCTGTTCCACCTTGCGGAACAGTCGGCCGACCACGAGGACGAGGAGGAGGGCGAAGAGCAGGACGACGGCGACGAGCACGCCGATGCCCAGGGTGATGGCATCCATGGAAACCCCGTGTGTATGAGGGAGGTGGGAGAGCAGGGCGGCGTCGCGTCCGCGCCGCGGGCCGGTGGGGGCCGCGGCGGGGCCGCCCCGCGCGGGCGCTGTCGCCCGCCGGCCGTGGAGGAGCCGTGCCCGGGGACCGGAGTCCGCCCGGGACGGCTACGGTTCGTCGGGGAAGAGCTTCGCCGTGCGCCGCGCGAGACCGCGGCACGCCGGCGCGGCCGGGAGGCGGTCGCGGGACGGGAAGCGTTCGTGGACCGGAAGGCCGGAACGAACCGGAAGGCCGGAACGGACCGGGAGATCGGCACCGGAGGGGAAGCGGGCACCGGTCGGGGACTCACTCATCGTGCTTCCCTCCCCCTCGGTGCGCGGCTTTCGTTGCCCGTTCACGGCATCCCGCCGGTGGACGTGCCCTCCGTGGAACCATCGTGGCACGGCCATCTACTTGTTCGCGTTGCCGGTTTCCGGCAATCTTGACGCATCCTTGATGCCGGTGACCGCCCCTGGGCGGCGCGCCGAGGGGGGGTTCGAGTGACGTGGAGGGGCGGGGAGTCCGATGGTGGAACGGGTGATGTCCGGGGAGTACCTGGAGGGGTACGCGGAGATCCTGGCGGGGGCCTCGGCGACGGGCCGGCGGCTGACCCGCGACGAACTGGAGACGCTGCGGGCCCGCGGCGAGCGGGCCGCCGAGGCCGGGGTCGGGCTGCGCGCCCTGATACGGGCGCACCTCTCGGCCGCCGGGGAGCTGCGGACAGGGCTGCCGCGCGCCTCCGGCGACCACCTCCTCACCGCCGTCGAGCAGGCGGTCGACGCCTTCGCGGAGGGGCACGAGCGGGCGGGGCTCCTGGCCGTGCGCCAGGAGGAGGCGTCACGGCGCGAGTTCATCGACGACCTGCTGTACGGGCGGAGCGACCTCGGGCGCCTCGCCGAACGCGCCGAGCGCTTCGGCCTGCTGCTCGCCCACGCGCACGCGGTGGCCGTGGCGCAGGGCAGGGAGCCGTACGAGGACGGGGCGTCCGTCACCCGGACCGTCGAGACGGCGCTCACGGCCCGGTTCGGCCGGCGGCGCATCCTGATCACCACGAAGGAGGGGCGCCTCGTCTGCGTCGCCCCGGCCGACCAGCAGGAGGTGCTGTCCTTCTTCGCAAAGCAGGCGTACGCGGCGACCGACGGCGGACAGGTCGCCCTCGGGCGCGCCCACTCGGGTCCGGGCGGTGTCGTCCACTCGTACGAGGAGGCCCTGAACGCGCTCGACCTGGCGGCCCGGCTCGACCTGAACGACCCGGTGCTGCGCGCCGCCGACCTCCTCGTCTATCCGGTCCTCACCCGTGACCGCCAGGCCATGGCCGACCTGGTGGTCAGCGTCCTGGGCCCGCTCCAGGAGGCGCGGGGCGGCGCCCGGCCGCTGATCGACACGCTCTCGGCGTACTTCGACACGGGCTGCGTCGCCGCCGAGACGGCCCGGCGCCTCTCCCTGAGCGTCCGGGCCGTGACCTACCGGCTCGACCGCGTCCACCGGCTCACGGGCACCGACCCCGGCGACCCGGCCCAGCGCTACACCCTCCAGACCGCCGTCATCGGCGCCCGTCTCCTGGGCTGGCCGGGTCAGGAGCTGTGACGGCCGCTCCCGCTCCTGAATCCAAGGGCCGGGGGCCGGGGGTCACCGCCTCCGGTCGGAGGGTGTGCGGGAGCGTTCGAGGAGTTCGGCGAGGCCGGCGCGGGTCGCCGCGATCACGACGCGGTCCTCGGGGCGCAGGACGTAGCCGGAGTGGAGGTCCCACAGGAGGCCCGGCGGGGCGTCGCGGTCGTGGGCTGCGGTGAGGTCGGGGCGACGGGCCTGGGGGGCGGTGGTGTCGAGGGCGAGGACGCGCCAGGCGCCGGGCCGGAAGGCCTCCTGGACCGTGCGCCCCTCCAGCTGCGGCTGTCCGGCGACGTCGAGCGCGGCGAAGAGCAGCACCCGGCGTTCGACGGGGATGGCGCCGAGGATCTGACGGCCCATCATCGCGGTGGCGAAGGCGGGCGCGGCGAGGGTGGAGACGCTGCGGCTGCGGGTGAGGGCGTCGGGGTGGGCGGCGCGCAGGGTGCGGTAGACGGCGGTGGCGAAGTCGTCGTCGTACAGGCGCAGGGCGACGAGCAGCTCCGGCGCGAGCGTGCGCGCGTACAGCGCGGCCTCCAGGTTGGTGGTGTCGGCGCTGGTGAGGGCGAGGAGCGCGTGCGCGCGGCGCACCTTGGCCGCCTCCAGGACGCCTTCCTGGGTGACGTCGCCGAGGACGACGGGGACGCGCAGGCTCCGGGCGAGCGCGACGCCCCGGGCGTCGGGGTCGTCCTCCACGCACACCACGGGGATGTCGAGCTCGCGGAGCTGTGCCAGGACGCGGGTGCCGATCTTGCCGAGGCCGAGCAGGACGACGTGCCCGGCGAGTCCGCGCGGCGGCCGGCGCAGCGCGGCGGCGCTGCGGTAGGCGCCGAGGGCCTCCAGGGCGCCGGCGACGAGCAGGGGCAGCAGGGCGAGGCCGACGAAGCCGGTGAGGAGCTGGAGGATCTGGCGGGGGGCGGAGTCGTCGACGGCGGGTTCGGCGATGGCGAACAGGTCGAGCAGGGTGATGTAGACGGCGTGCAGCGGGGAGTCGTCGGTGATGACCGAGGAGACGACGGCCAGGACGGTCACGGCCGCGACGACGCCCGCGAGGGCCCAGCGCAGCCGGCGCGAGAGGAGTTCCTTGAGCGAGGCCCCCCGGCTCGTGCGCCTGCGGGGCGTGACCGGCTCGTGGGTGACGGCCTCCAGGACGATGGTGCCGCGGCCGGTCGCGGCCCGTACGGCGGCGTCGTCGGGGAGCAGGTGGGGGGCGTGCGGGCCGCTGCGGTCGGAGCCCTCGGCACCGGCCGGGTCGCTGGTGGTGGAGGACAGCAGGGCGAGGGTCGCGAGGCCGGGCGCGGCCACGTCCCCGGGGCGGCTGGGCAGCCGCTCGGCGGCGCGCAGCAGCAGTCCGTCGGCCTGGACGATCTTGCGGGTCCCGGCGACGGCGGTGGCGGCGAGCGCCGGGGCGGTGGTGTCGGCGTCGGAGAGGACGATCGTCGAGGCGTCGTGCCGGCCGCGGTCGTTCTCGGGGAGCGTGAGGTCGGTGGCCTGGTCGAGCAGCTCGGCCATGCGCCGGCCGAGGTTCCGGTTGTACATCCGGAGGACCAGCCGGATCCTCGGGTTGAGGCGCCGGGCGAGGAACGCGGCCCGCATGTTGGCCTCGTCGTCCTCGTAGAGCAGGGCGAGGGCCGCGGCCCGTGCCACGCCGACCTCCGACAGGGTCCGGTCGTCGGGCACGGCGGCGGTCACCTCCCGCACCCCCGCGCCCGGCGAGGCCTCCACGACCTCGCCCGGCGGTCCGCCGGGCCGCCCGACCGCCGCGCTCATCCGGCCGAACAGCGCCGAGGCCCGGGAGAGACCGGCCGGCGGGCCCGCCGCCCCCTCGAAACCGGGCGGCGGCGGGACGACCAGGGTGACGGACTGCCGGTACACGTCGGCGAGTTCGGCGGCGATCCGGTGCGCGAGCGCGTCGTCCCCGCACACGACCATGCGCCCGCCGGTCTGCAGCCGCCCGTTCGCCTGAGGCACTACGGTCATGGTTCCCCCTCGGATGCCAGGGGCCGGAACCGGCGCCGTTCCCGATGGCCCCTCATGATCGCTCCGGCGCGGGCCGGTCCATGGTGCCACGCGGCGGTACGGGGGTTCACTGCCGGATCCCGGAAGTCTTCCCGGCCGCCGGCTGCCGCCTCCCGCTCCCCCTCGGCGGCCGGGCGGCCGTCCGGTGCCGTCCGGGACCCGGCCGCGCGTGTCACTCCGGATCGTTCCGGATGCCCCGCGCGGCGCTCCCGTGGCTACCTTGTCGACGGCGTCCGCCGGACCGGCCGGTTCGCGGGCTGAAGTCCTCGACTCCCATGTCGGGGTTCGCAGTTCGGGGGGCAGTGTTGTCGACGACCGCCACCACGGACCGGCCGACGGCCGCCGTGCTCGGGCCCCGGGAGCGCGAGGTGCTCTCCGCGGTCGGCTGCGGCCTGCGGGACGACGAGATCGCCGCCGCCCTCGCCCTGCCGGAGGACGCCGTGGCCGAGCACCTCGCGCGGATCCTGGTGAAGCTCGGGCTGCGCGACCGGGCCGCCGCCATCGTCCACGCCTTCGACTGCGGTCTGGCCGTCCCCGGCCGCGGCCCCCGCGCACGGCGGGCGGAGCGGGTGCCGGGGGCCGCCGTCCGCCGGGCGGCCGGGCCTGAGGTGCGGATCTCCGTGCTCGGGCCGGTGCGGGCGTGGCGGGACGGGCGGCCCCTGGCCCTGGGGCACCTCCGCCAGCAGGCCGTCCTGGCGGCGCTGGCGCTGAGCGCGGGGCGGACGGTCAGCCGGCGGGTGCTGCTCGACGGGGTGTGGGGGACGGAACCGCCGGTCGCGAACGTGGTCCCGGTGTACGTCTACCGGCTGCGCAAGGCCCTGTGCGCCGGGGACGGCCCCGACCGGGTCATCGAGTACGACCGGCGCGGCTACCGGCTGGCTCCCGGCGCGGTGGACGTGGACGCGGCGCGCCTGGAGGAGCTGATCGCCCGCGTCGGGGCGGCGGAGCGGGCGGACGCCCCGGACGAGGTGGTCCGCCTGTGCTCCCTGGCCCTGGGGCTGTTCCGCGGGGAGCCGCTGGACGGTCTGCCCGGTCCGCTGGCCGAGCTGGAGCGGCTGCGGCTCGGTGAGCGCAGGATCGCCGTCGTCCAGCGGAAGCTGGAGTGCCAGCTGCGCCTCGGGCGGTACTCCGAGACGATCGCGGAGCTGTTCGCCCTGTCGGCGGCCCGTCCCCTGGACGAGCCGGTGGCGGCGATGCTGATGCGCGCGCTGCACCGGACGGGCCGGCAGGCCGACGCGCTGAGCGTGTTCGACGGCGTCCGGCGCCGGCTCGCCGAGGAGCTGGGGGTTCCGCCGAGCCCGCTGCTGCGGCGGACGCACCGGAGGATCCTGCGCGGGGACGAGGCCGGTCCCGTCACCGGGCGGTGACGGGACCGGCCCCCGCGGGGTCAGGAGGCGAAGGACCGCTCCAGACGGGGGATCAGGTCCCGGAGGTCCTCCTCCCAGCAGCCCGCGTTGTGGTCGCCGTCGCACCGGGTGCCCCAGCCGGAACCGTCGCCGTAGTTGACGTAGTAGTACGGCATCCCGAGGGCGTCCAGCCGGGCCTTGACGTTCTTGGCCGCGCCCGCGACCCAGAACTCCAGGGTGCCGATCGAACCGCCGCCGTCGCCCGTGTAGATGGAGATCCCGATCCCGGCGAGCTTGTCCATGTGCTGCTGCGGGTCCACCTGGTTCCACCGCCAGTCGGCGTTGAACACCGGGTAGGGCGAGCCGAACGCGGCGTCGCTGTCCACGCCGGGCTTGTACGGCGAGTCGTTCGGGTCGCAGAACCCGGACGCCGAGGCGCAGGCCGCGCCCTGGGCGTCGATGAGGGAGGCGACCACCGCGAACCGCAGGTCCATGGACCTGGCCGACAGGTCGATGTCTCCCGACAGGGACGCGGTCTGGCTGAACAGGTCGGGCCGGACCTGGGCGTAGTGGAAGGCGCCGAACCCGCCCATGGAGACCCCGGCGACGGCCCTGCCCTTCTTGGTGGCGACCGTCCGCAGGTTGGCGTCGATGAACGGGATGACCTGCTTGAGGTGGAAGTTCTCCCAGTTCTGGGCACCGGCCGCGGTCTTCTGGTTGAGCCAGTTGGCGTACCAGCCCCGGGCGCCGCCGTCCGGGATGACGGTGATCATCTGGTCGGACATCCGCAGCGCGGGATAGTTCTGCCCGACCGGGTCGTCGGGCGAGCCGTGCAGGAAGTAGAGCACGGGGTAGCGCCGGGTCGGGTCGTCGTAGTACCCGCTCGGCAGGATGATCTTGATGTGCTGCTCGCCGGCCACCTCGGGCGTGGTGACCGTGAGGTGGAAGTCGCGGGCGGTGCCCACGGGCGGGGCGGCCTGGGTGAGGCCGAACCCGTCCTCCAGCTTCGGCGGGACGGTGGGCTCGGCGGCCCGCGCCGTCCCGGCCGGGGCGAGGACGGCCACGGCCGCGACCATCCACGCCACGGCGGTCCTCCACCAGTGCGACGCCCTGTGAGACGCCCTGCTCGGTGTCCTGCGCGGTGTCCCCTGGGATGTTCCGTGCGGTGTTCCTGTCATGGCGTTCCCTTTCGTGAGGGTGCGGAGCGGTTTCAGTCCAGGACCTCGATCCGCAGTTCCGGCGAGGCCGCGATCTGCTCCTCGGTGAACCGCCCGGTGACCCATCCGCTCGCCGCGAACAGCCTGGTCTGGTCGGCGTGGTGGGGCGAGGTCGGGTCGGCCGACTGGGAGTAGGCCGTGACGGAGTACGCCTCGGGCGGGCCGTCGGCGGTGAACCGCACCTGCTGGACGAAACTGGATCCGAAGGTGACGTCGAACTTCCCGTCGACCTGGCCGGGAGTGATGACGTTCAGCACGCCCAGCTCCCCGAGCGAGCCGTGGATCGGGATCTGCTCGCCGGCTCGGGTGATCCGCTGGACGTCCGACAGTTGCGCGTTCAGCGGGACGCCCGCCTTGCGCAGCGCGAGTACGGCCCGGGCGAGGGCGTCGCGGACGGCGGAGTTCCCGGAGTCCAGCGAATTCGGCGTGTGCACCGGGCTCTTCGGGTCGAAGGGAACCTTCCACGGCAGGTCCCCGAGCCTCTTCCCGCCGCTCAGGTACGCCCAGTAGTGCGCGAACAGCCAGGATCCCCGGCTGTCCGCCGTGAAGTCGTGGCTCTTCCAGGCGGCGAGGACCGGGCACGCCTCCCGGACGTCGACCAGGTTGCCGTCCACCAGGACGAGTCCGAAGGGGACGTCCCGGCAGGCCTTCACCGTGGCGTCGAGGGTGAGGTCGGCGGCCCTGCTGTTGTCGGCGAAGAGCAGCCGTCCCATGGTCTCCGGCGTGAAGCCCCGGCCCGGGAGGCCGTCGGTGCCGTCGATCCGCTTCCGCGCGGTCAGGATCAGTTCCTGGGTCCGCAGCGACCGGGGCGCCGCCGTGTCTCCCATCACCCGAGGGTAGGACAGCGGCTGTTCGGGGTTGGCCAGCCAGGGGCTGTCGTTGGCGTTGCCCACGAAGTCGGAGCGGATCAGGCGTGGTTGTACGTGCGGGTCGAGGAGGCCCGGCGCGGCCGCGTCGGGGTCGTCGGGCCAGTCGCAGGCGCTGCGCTTGCCGTCGAGGATGGAGACCGGCGGGGCGTTCGACCCGGGGACCGTCTGGTGGAAGAGGAGCTTCCCGGTCTCGGTGAGGCACGCCCGCGCGTGCTCGTCGGTGATGTTCGGTACGGCCTGGATGTTCGCGTACAGCGCGTTGCCCGCGCGGTCGGCGGCGACCGTGTTGAAGAAGGGGACGCCCTGGGTGGTCTCCAGGACGTCCACCACGTCGTGGACGTCCCGGGCCCGGTCGAGGCCGAACCAGGTGTTCAGCGCCCGCAGGTTGTCCCTGTTCGGGTCGCGCACCACGTGCGCGCTGACCACCCAGGGCAGCGGGTAGCCCATGATCGAGGTGGTGACCGGCCCGTAGCGGGTGGACCACAGCGTCCGGGTGACCTTGCCGAGCGAGCCGTCCGCGTTCCGCACGTCGACGGAGACCCGCTGCGAGGTCATCCGCTCCCAGACGCCGTCGACCAGGTACGCGGTCGGGTTCAGCGGGTCGACCTGCACGTCGAAGAGGCCGAAGGGGGCCACCGTGGCGACGGTGTGGCTCCAGGCGACGTCGTCGTTGTGCCCGATGTTCACGGCGGGCAGCCCGAGCAGACTGGCGCCGGAGACGTTGAGCTTCCCCGGGATCGTCAGATGGCTCTGCCACATCCGGTTCTTGCCCTGCCAGGGGAAGTGGGGGTTGGCGAGCAACATGCCGGTGCCGCCGGAGACGCCCTGCGCGCCGACCGCGAGCGCGTTGCTGCCCATGCTGTCCCGGCGGTTGGCCTCCAGGGCGGCGCGGATCCCCTTCGCGACCTCCTCGGGCTTCGCCGGCTTCACCGGTTTCGAGGGCTTCGGGGACTTCGGCAAGCTCGCGCTCCCGGCGCCCGGGGGCACGGCGTTCACCTGTCCGTCGAGGAGGGCGTCGGCGCCGCCCATGATGATCTCGGCGTGGGCGTGCCGGTAGACGTCCAGCTCCGTGATCGGCCGCACCCAGGCCGCTCCCTTGCAGGCCGGGTCGGTGATGCCGGACGCGCCCGTCTCCGCCAGGTACCGGTTGTACCCCCGGACGTAGCCGCGCACGGTCTCCCGGACCTCCGGCTCCGGCCCGTCGGGCGCGGGCAGGTCGAGCAGCCGCTCCACCACGCGGTCGTCCTTGAGGCGCTGGAAGTACAGGTCGCTGTTGAGGTTGGTGGTGGTGTTCTGGTTCTGCCCGGGGCTCGCTCTGCCGTCGGGGCCCAGGTACCGGGACCGCTGGGCGTCGACCATCAGATAGGTGTCGGCCAGGGTGCAGATGTTGTCCTTGGCCGCGGCGTACCCGTAACCCGTTCCCAGCCCCTCCCAGTCCGAGGCGATGATGTGCGGGATCCCGTACTCGGTGTAGCGGATCGTCGGCCGGTCCGGCCCGGCGGCGGGCGCCGCGGCGGCCGGTGTCCCGGCGGAGGCCGTCGTGCTCGTCACCGCCAGCGCGGCCATGACCGCGATCGGCAGTCTCGCTCTGGTTCTCCTGCGTGGCACGGAGGCGTCCTTCCCTGGGGTGCATGCCTTCGTCCGGACGCGGCCACGCTAGGGAGGACCGATGAAATCCCGATGACGCCACCGCGTATCGGGGCAGCGCGGCAGCGCCGGGCGGTCCTTCGTCCGTACGGCGGGGAGCCAGGCGTCGGACGGTTCGGAGCCGTACGGGAGGCGGACGCGGAACCACCGGGTGGACCGCAGGTCCTCCTCGTCGACGATGGGTTCCCCGTCGGGCACCTGGCAGTCGGCCGTGAGGAGGTCGCCGTGCCACACCCGGGTCGGGACGACGTTGTCCGCGGTGTACGGGCTCCGGGGGTCGACCGCCAGGCCGAGGCTGCACTGCGGGTCCCGGTCGGTCCGGTCCTGGCAGCCCCGCTCCGCGTTGAAGACCCGGACGGCCGCGCCGCCCTGCGGTGCGGGGGCGCCGCCCCGGACGGCGTCCGACCAGAGGGTCGCGCCGGCGGTTCCGCAGAGCGCGGCGGCGAGGACGACGGCGCGGGTCCTCCGGCCGCGCGGCCGTCCCGCTCCTCCCGTCTCCCGCTCCTCCGGCCGGGCGGCGGCGCGGGCGAGCAGGCTCTCGGCCGTGTGCGGGGCGCGGGCCGCGTGGGTCGGGGCGAGGCAGTCGGTGACGAACGCGCGCCAGAACGGGGGCAGGGCATGGCTCGTCCGGAGGGGCGCGCGCCCCTCGCCGTACGCCTGGACGGCGGCGCCCCGCGCGACGGGCGTGGCCCCGGGGAACGGCGGGACGCCGGAGGCGAACAGCTCGTGGACGACGATGCCGAGGGCCCAGACGTCGGCGCTGGGCCGGATCCGGACGCCGAGTTCCCCGAGGGGCGCCCGCCAGCGCTCGGGCGGGAGGTAGTCGAGGGTCCCCATCGGGGGCACGTAGCCGTGGGTGCCGGTCAGTTCGGTGGCGAGGCCGAAGTCCGAGAGCTCCACGGAGCCGTCCCTGCCGAGGAGGACGTTCTCCGGCTTGAGGTCGGCGTGGACCCAGCCCGACCGGTGGAGGTGGGCGAGCCCTTCGCAGATGCCCTCGACGATCCGGCCGCGGTCGGCCCCGGGCACTCCCGCGTCGATGAGGTCCCGGAGGCTGCGCTCGGCCCGCTCCATGACGAGCACGATCGCGCCGTCCAGGGAGGGGCGGTCCGGCGCGGAGAGCACGAAGGAGTCCAGGAGGCCGATGAGCCGGGGGTGCCCGGCCCTGCGGCCGAGTTCGACCTCACGGCGCGCGGACTCCACGATCCCCCGGGCCTGACGCGGCGCGAGCCCGGCGGTCGGCATGACCTTGAGGGCGACGTCCGCCCCGCCGGGCCGGGAGGCCCCGCCGGTACGGGAGGTCCCTTCGGACCGGTCCTCGGGGCCGTCGGCCGGACGGCCCACGTAGACGGTAGCCCAGCCGCCGGATCCGATCGGTGTGACGACCTCCCACCGCCCCACCCGGTGGCCGGGCGGGAGCAGGTCCGTACCGTCGCGTCCCGTGGTGCCGTCCACGGCGTGCGGCGGTGTCATCGCGCGGTCTGCCGCTCCCGCCCGCCGGCCCCGGTCACGGGCGGCAGCAGCGCGAGGTGTTCCTCCCGTACGAGCCCGAACCTGAGGGCGAGCCCGACGATCTCCTCCCGTTTGCCGTTGCGGCGTTCGCCCTTGCCCGGGTCGTGGGCGCCGGGGACCTCGATGCGCAGCTTCTCCTCGGCGAGGTAGTCGATGTGCGAGCTGATCGCCCGGGTGGTGAGGGCGGCGTGGGCGGGGTGGGCCCTGAGCCGCTCGGCGATGCTGGGGGTGGTGGGGACCGCCACGCGGGACTGGTCGCGCAGGCGCGGCTCGCAGAGCGCGACGAGGACGAGGAAGTAGGTGGCGGTCTCGTCCAAGGAGTACGCGGTGACCGTACGGCTTCCCCAGGGGCCGCCCACGGCCTCGGGGTCGAGGTAGACGTGGTCCGGGGCGAACACCTGGAAGGAGACGGGGGTTTCACCCCGGGCGGGCAGGACGACCCGGGCGAACTCGAAGGGGACGGGCGCCCCGACCCGCCGGGGCGGGACCCTGAGGTACTCGCCCGCGCCCTCCGGGTTCTCCACCAGGTAGCTGTGGCTGGTGCTGTGGTTCGTCAGCTGCCAGTGGTCGTCGGTCACGCGGATCTCCCCGGCGAGCCGGGAGACCGCCGCGTCGGCCAGGCGGAGTTCGACGGGGACGGCCGGGGAGCCGCGCCCGAAGCGGGCGACCTCGCCCGGGCCGAGCCGCAGCGTCACCGCGCCGGTGCGCCGTTCGTCGCCGTCGGCGCCCCCGACGCCCTGCGGAAGATGGACGACCACGCCGCTCACCGTTCCCCCGTTCCCCGTCCCGGTTGTCGGACGAGCGGAACGATACCCACCCGTCCGGGCGGTTCACCGGCGTGCTTCGGCCACTTCGGCCGGGACTCGCCGTCTGGGTTCCACGGCCGTCCGGCGGGCGGACGAAGGGGTGTTCCGGGGCGCGGGGCCGCTCCGGCCGCGTTGTGACGCGGGACACCACGGCTCCCCCGCCGAAACGGTCATGAGAGTGTTTTTCCGGTTTCCGGAACGCCGGAAGATGGCGTTCCGGCGTCTTCGGGGAGACGGGTCCGGGCGGGAGGGACCCGGTCCGGGGGCGGGCACAAGGTGGGAAAGGTCACTGCTCCGGACGGCGGCGGAGGCCGGTCCGTCACGGTCTCCGCCCCGCCGGTCCCCCTTTCTCCCGCGCCTCTCTTGGCGCGATCCGAGCGGCGCGGCCGGAGGGGCGGGGGTCAGCCGGAAGGGGTTCCGGAGACGAGCGGCGCGACCGGGCGGTCGCCGAACGCGCTCCACGGGCGCCAGCCGCCGCTGGGCCGTTCCTGCACCCGGGTGCGGACCAGCCCGTCGACGGTGACGGCGAGGACGTGGATCCGTCCGGTGGCGTCGACCGCGGCCGTGGGCGTGGCGGCGAGCCGGAGGCCGGGCTCGCCGAACTCCCGGGCGGGGTCCCAGGGTCCGCCGGGGCCGGTCTGCCAGCGGTGTACGAGTCGGGCGCCGCCGGGGGCCAGGGAGAAGGCTTCGAGGCGCCCGTCGGCGTTGACGGCGAGCGCGGGGGCGGCGGCGCTCCAGCCGAAGAGCGGGAGCCACTCGTCCCAGCCGCCGCTCGGCACGGTCTGGCGCCGGGCGAAGGTTCCCGCGCCCGAGGGGCCGACGGCGGTCACGGTGAGCCGCCCGCCGCCGTCCCTGGCCGCGCGCGGTGCGGTGCCGGCGGCGGTGCCGAACCGGTGCCAGGCGGGGGTCCAGGCCCCGCCGGGGCCCTCCTGCCACCGGTGCCGGATTCCGGAGCCGCCGGGTTCGAGGGCGAAGACCTCCAGGCGCCCGTCGGCGTTGACGGCCACCGCGGGCGGTGCGCCCACGGCCCCGCCGAAGCCCGGCTCCCACGGGTCCCAGTCGGGCGATCCGGGCGTCCGCTGCCGGCGCCGGGCGACGGAGGCGCCGCAGGGGCTCGGCGCGAAGACCTCCAGACGGCCGGCGGCGTCACGGGCGACGGCGGGGGCTGCGCCCGCCGGGCCGCCGAACTCCTCCCAGCCGTCCCAGCCGCCGTCGGGCCGCTGGACCCGGTGGTGCAGGTTCGCGCCTCCCGGCGCGAGCGAGAACACCTCCAGGCGGCCGTCCGCGTTCCGGCCCAGGGTGGGGACCGCTCCGGCCGGGCCGCCGAAGGTCTCCCAGCCCGACCAGGTGTCGTTGGCCGGGTCGAGCTGGACGCGCCGGAGCATCGAGCGGTCGGCGGCGGCGAGCGCGAACACCGTGAGGCGGCCGGAGGCGTCGAGGGCGGCCACCGGGTTGTCCGGGCTCTGCCAGGGCGGCGGGGTGTCCCGCCACTCCAGGGGCGCCACGTACAGCCCCTGCCGGAACCAGCCGGCGGCACTGGCGTACCAGGTGTCCCCGTCGGCGACCACCTCGACGGCGTGGCCGGCCACGTGGCCCGCGTACCCCGTGACGTCGAAGCGGTGGGGGTCGCGGGACGCCAGGACGTCGGTCCCCTCGTAGCCTCCCCTGGGGCCGAGGAACAGGTAGTACCAGCCGTCGCGTGCGACGACGTACGGCGACTCGGTGACCGAGACGGTGGCGTCCGTGCTCGCGTCGGTGAAGGCCACGCCCGGCGCGCTCCAGCGGACGAGGTCGGCGGACCTGCGGTGGGCCACGACGTGGTGGCCGCCCGGGCCCGAGAGCTCGGTGTAGTACATGGTCCAGGCGTCGCCGGTCCGCAGCACCATCGGGTCGCGCGCGACGAGGCCCCGGAAGAGCGGTCCGGACGGCTCGCGGGTCCAGGTGAACAGGTCGGTGGAGGTGGCGAGGTTGATCGCCGCGCCGTTCGCGCCGCCGGCGGCGTAGAACATCCAGAACCGGCCGTCCGCCTCGACGACGTGCGGCGCCCACAGGTGCTCCTCGCCGTGGTACGACGGGTCGACGGTGAGGGCGTCGGCGTGGGTGGTCCACGGCCCGTACGGGGTGGGGGCGGAGGCGTGGGCGAAGGAGGTCTCCGCCGCGCTGTCCGGGGACTCGCCGCGCGGGGCGCTGTTCCCGACGATGCTGAACAGGTGCCAGCGGCCCCGCGCCCTGATCAGCGTGTGGTCGTTGAGGTAGCGCGGACCGGCGGCGGTGGAGGGGTCGTACACGTGCGTGAAGGGGCCCGCGCCGATCCAGCGCGGGGCCGGGACGGTTCCCGCCGCCGCCGTGGTCGCGCCGGCTCCGAGGAGGGGGAGGGCGCCCGCCGCCGCGGTGCCCCGCAACAGGTTCCTTCTGCTGATCGGTCGCATGTACGTCTCCGGAAGGGGCTCGCGGCCGGCCGGGCGGGGGGGATCGGCCGGCCGCGGGCCGTGAGGGTGGTGGCGGGTCAGTCGAGGGCGGGGCCAGCGGTGTTGTTCACCCAGGCCCAGTCGGACCAACTGGCGAACCCGGTCTGCCACTTGTGGTAGACGCCCGCGTGACTGGTGCCGAAGACCTCGATCCGGCCGTCCGCGTTGGTGGCGGCGACGACTTCCGTGCCGCCGGTGCCGAAGGTCTCCCACTGGCCGTACGGAGCGTTGACCCCGGTCTGCCAGATGTGCGCCGCCGTACTGCCGTTGATCGCGAACACCTCGACACGCCCGTCCGGAGTGCGCTCGCTGCTGAGCTGCGAGTCGGCGGGCCCGCCGGTCGGCTCCCAGCCGGACCAACTCGTCGCACTGGTCTGGTACTTGTGGAAGACCCCGACGGGCCCGGAGGCGAATACCTCGATCCGGCCGTCGGCGTTGTGGTCCACGGACACGTCCTTGCCACCGCCGCCGAAGTCCTCCCATCCCGACCAGCCGCCGCTCGGCGCCGTCTGGTACTGGTGCTGGAAGGTGCTCCCGTTGATGGCGAAGACCTCGAGGCGTCCGTCCTTGGCCTTCTCCATCTCCACGCGGCTGTCGGCGGGGCCACCGCCGGTCGGCTCCCAGTCCGACCAGCCGCCGTTCGGCGCGGTCTGGTACTTGTGGAACAGGCCCACCGGACCGGAGGCGAACACCTCGATCCGACCGTCGGCGTTGACTCCGGCGGCCACGTCCTTCCCGCCGCCGCCGAAGGACTCCCAGCCCGACCAGCCACCGGAGGGGGCCAGCTGGTAGCGGTGCTGGAAGGTGTTGCCGTTGAGCGCGAGCAGTTCCAGGCGTCCGTCCGCGTTCGGCGCGATCGCCAGTTCGGCGTTGCCGGGGCCGCCGAGGGGCTCCCACGCGGACCAGGCGCCGTTCGCCTCGACCTGCCAGGCGTGGTGGATCCCGTCGGCTCCGGCCGCGAAGACCTCCAGGCGCCCGTCCGCCGACCGCGCGGAGACCACACGGCCCGACTCCGCCGGGTACACCAGCGGCTTGGGGCCGGGTTCGCCGGGACGGCCGAGGCGGTCCACCGCCGACCGGGCCTCGCCCAGGTGCCGCTTGTGCGCACCCTGGTTGTAGGTGGACCAGGGCTGCCAGTTCGTACCGCCGGAGGAGATGCGGAAGGCCTCGTCGGCGTTGCACTGGGCGTTGTACGCGCAGGCGTCGCTCACCTCGGAGTGCCAGTAGTCGTTGATCTGCCACAGGCCCCGGTCGGTGGAGGGGGGCGTGTTGTTCTGGACGTTGGACGCCGACGGGTTGCAGCTGGACTCCGCGAGGGCGACGGCGACGGCGGTCACCAGGCTGTCGCCCCGGAAGCCGGCGTTGTAGCCGACCTGGGCGCACAGGTCGCTCGGGGCGGCGTGGGCGGGCGAGGCCCCGACGAGGACGCCGGCGGCGACGAGCAGGGACGTCAGGGCCGACAGGGCGAAACGGTGCGGGGCGCGGCGTCGGGGTGGCGTGGTGCTCGTCGGCGAGAAGCGCTGGACGCTGGTCACCTGCTGTCTCCTTCGGTGTCGTGGTGCGTGGGGTGAGCGCGGCGGGTCAGTCGAGGGCGGGGCCGGCGGTGTTGTTCACCCAGGCCCAGTCGGACCAACTGGCGAACCCGGTCTGCCACTTGTGGTAGACGCCCGCGTGGCTGGTGCCGAAGACCTCGATCCGGCCGTCCGCGTTGCCGGCCGCCGTGATCTCCGTGCCGCCGGTGCCGAAGGTCTCCCACTGGCCGTAGGGAGCGTTGACCCCGGTCTGCCAGATGTGCGCCGCCGTGGTGCCGTTGATCGCGAACACCTCGACGCGCCCGTCCGGGGTGCGCTCACTGGTGAGCTGCGAATCCGCCGGCCCGCCGGTCGGCTCCCAGCCGGACCAACTCGTGCCGCTCGTCTGGTACTTGTGGAAGACGCCCACGGGTCCCGAGGCGAAGACCTCGATCCGTCCGTCCGCGTTGTGGTCCACGGTCAG
Organism: Streptomyces sp. NPDC093071; assembly: GCF_044754545.1. Classification (NCBI taxonomy): domain Bacteria; kingdom Bacillati; phylum Actinomycetota; class Actinomycetes; order Kitasatosporales; family Streptomycetaceae; genus Streptomyces; species Streptomyces sp. NPDC093071. The sequence goes on from NZ_JBIVPH010000001.1 coordinate 377,599, forward strand.
ATCGCGTCCGCCTCCGCCGAAGTCCTCCCACCGCGACCAGCCGCCGCTCGGCGCCGTCTGGTACTGGTGCTGGAAGGTGCTCCCGTTGAGCGCGAAGACCTCAAGACGGCCATCGGGTGCCTTCCCCATCTCCACCCGGCTGTCGGCGGGACCACCGCCGGTCGGCTCCCAGTCCGACCAACCGCCGTTCGGCGCCGTCTGGTACTTGTGGAACAGACCCACCGGACCCGAGGCGAACACCTCGATCCGACCGTCCGCGTTGACCCCGGCGGCCACGTCCTTACCGCCCCCGCCGAAGCCCTCCCAGCCCGACCAGCCCCCCGACGGAGACAGTTGGTAGCGGTGCTGGAAGGTGTTCCCGTTGAGCGCCAGCAGCTCCAGACGCCCGTCCGCGTTCGGCGCGACCGCCAGCTCGGCGTTGCCCGGACCGCCGAGGGACTCCCAGGCCGACCAGGAACCGTTCCGTTCCGTCTGCCAGGCGTGGTGGATCCCGTCGGCTCCGGCCGCGAACACCTCCAGGCGCCCGTCCGCCGACCGCGCGGAGACCACACGGCCCGACTCCGCCGGATACACCAGCGGCTTGGGGCGCGGACCGCTGCCCGGGAGGCAGGGCAGGGTGATGCCGCCCTGCGCGAGGTAGATCTCGGGGTCGATGCCGTACGAGGTGGAGGCGTTCGCCCAGATCCGCAGGTGGAGGTGGGGGCCGGTCGAGTTGCCCTCCTGGCCCATCAGCGCGATCTGCTGGCCGGCCACGACGCGGTCGCCGACGGAGACGTCCCTCCGGTACATGTGCCCGTACTCGGAGATCTTCCCGTCGGGGTGTAGGACGCGGATCCACTGGCCGTAGTCCGGGGTGTGACCGGAGATGGTCACCTCTCCGTCGCCCACGGCGTAGATCGGCGTCCCGACGGCGTTGGCGATGTCGACGCCGTTGTGGCCGCTGTGGAAGGGCTGGCTCACCATGCCGGCGGCCGGGCACGCCGAAGCGGACACGGCGGCCGCCGCCCGGGGCGCGGCCGGGGCGGCGGCCGCCGGAACCGCCAGTGCGGGCAGCAGGGCGGCCGCCAGGACGAGGACGCGGCTCAGCACGCGTCGGGAGAGACCGGGGAATCCGGAGGGACCGGGAGACACGAAACGCTCCTCACCTTGGGTGGTCTGGCTTCGCCCCGGGACGGGCGGCCCGCTGCCGGGGTGTCGTGCGGAGGACGCGGAGGACACGGAAGAAGCGGAGGGCGCGGAGGACGAGGACGAGTCCGCTCACGCCTTGCGGAGACGGGCGATGACGCCGTCGATGTCCCGGCGCATCATGTCGTGGCGGATGAAGTGGCCGCCCGACGGCTCGTGCCACTCGTGCGGGATCCCCGCGTTCCCGAGGAGGGAGCGGAACTCCCGCTGTCCGGCGAGGACATGGGTCTCGTTGGCGGTGTCGAACCAGTTCACGGGGTCGGGACTGGTGCCGGCGACCAGGAAGACGCGCTTGTGGCGGTAGCTCTCGATCCGCTGGACGGGGTTGTCGGCGTTGACCCGGGCCTCGTCCCAGAACGGCGCTCCGTAGACCGTGCCGCCGCCCAGTTCCAGGGCCGCGGAGGTGGCGTTGGCCCAGTGGACCACCATGCCGTTGTCACGGCGGAGGCTGGCCGGGCCGGAGTGGGCGCTGACGGAGGCGAAGTGGCCGTAGTACTTGGCGGCGTACTTCAGCGCCCCGAAGCCGCCCATCGAGAAGCCGGACACGGCACGGCCGTCGTACTCGGCGTAGGTGCGGAAGTTCGCGTCGATCCACGGGATCAGCTGCGCGATGTGGAAGTGCTCCCAGTTGCGCGGGCCGACGTTGGAGCTCACGGGGTTGGAGTACCAGCCGGTCCGGCCGCCGTCGGGCATGACGACGATGAGCGGCTTGCCCGCGGTCCAGGCGCGGACGCCCTCGCGGTCGAAGGTGATGAAGTCCTGTTCGCCGCCGTGGAGGAGGTAGAGCACCGGGTAGCGGCGGCCGCTGCCGTGGTAGCCGTCGGGCAGGAGGACGTTGACGGCGGGGTTCCAGCCGATCGCGCTGGTGGCGAACCGGTAGTACCACATGCGGTGGTCGGCCTCGCCGCGCTCCACGATGCGCAGTCCGAAGCCGTCGCCGACGGCGGAGGCCGGTCCGGCCGCGGCGAGGACGCCCGCGCCGCCCAGGGCCGCCGCGGCCGAGAGGCCGCCCGCGGCCCTGAGGAGGTTCCTGCGGGAAGGGTGCTGTGCGCTCAACGTGTCCTCCGGGTCGGGAAGCGTGGGAAAGTGCCGGGCACGGCGGAGAGCACCGTTCCGCCGCCGGACCGCGCGGACCCGGCGGCCGGGCCGTGCGGCCGGGCGGTCTGGAACGTAGCAACGGGGTGGCGTCCGGGAGACCCCGGAAGGTTACGGACTGACAGCCGGGGGGCGGATGGGGTAGGGGGTGCCCTGCCGGCCGGGCCGGACACCGCGCGCCCGGCGTGACACCCCTACGGGGTGTACGCCTCGGGTCCGTGGCGTGGGATCCGGCGCTGCCCGGGGCCCTCCGGGGGGCGTCGCTCCCGACCGTGGCCGAGGGGGCCGGCGTACGGACGGGCGGGACGCGGTGCGTGGACGGACGGGCGGGACTCGATACACGTACGAGCGTGGCGTGAGTACGGGTACGACCGGCCCTTCGCGCCCCGTACGGGCACGCCAGGGCGGCCGCATCCCGCCGGATGCCGCCCGGGGTAGCATTCCACCGGCCGATCCACCACCGGCCCACCACCGGTCGGGCGTGCCGGCCGGCCCGGTGCCGGGTCGGTCGCCCCGTGCCCCGCAGGAGGCTCCCTCGTGACCACATCCCCGAGAACGGAGCGGTTGGTCCTCGGCTGCATGGGGCTCGGCGGCCCCTGGGACGCCGACGCGTACGCGGCCGCCGACGTCGAGACCGCGGAGAAGGCCGTCGAGGCGGCGCTGGACAGCGGGATCACCACCTTCGACCACGCCGACATCTACGGGCAGGGCAAGGCCGAGGCGGTCTTCGGCGAGGTCCTGTCCCGGAACCCCTCGCTCCGCGCGCGCATCGGCATCCAGTCGAAGTGCGGCATCGTGCTCTCCCGCGACGACCGGCCGGGCCTGTACGACCTGCGGGGCCCGTCGATCAGGCGGAGGGTCGAGGAGAGCCTGACCCGGCTGCGCACCGACGTGCTCGACACGCTCCTGCTGCACCGCCCCGACCCGCTCGCGGACCCCGAGGACGTGGCGGAGGCCCTGCACTCGCTCCACGCGCAGGGGCTCGTCCGCCGGTTCGGCGTCTCCAACATGAACGCCCCGCAGATCGCCCGCCTCCAGGCCCACCTCTCGCTGCCGCTCGCGGTCAACCAGCTGGAGATGAGCCTGGCCAGGCGCGACTGGCTGGAGGACGGGGTCCTCGTCAACACCCCGGCCTCGGCCGCCAACGGCTTCCCCGCCGGGACCGTCGAGCACTGCCTGGCCCACGGCGTCGGCCTCCAGGCGTGGGCGCCGCTCGCCCAGGGGCGCTTCACCGGGCGGCAGGAGACGAAGGAGGAGCACGCCACCGCCGAGCTGGTGGCCCGGCTGGCCGAGGCCAAGGGCACGACCCCGGAGACGATCGTCCTGTGGTGGCTCCGGCGGCACCCGGCCCGCATCGTCCCCGTCATCGGGACCACCAGCCCCGCCCGCATCAAGGCCTGCGGGGACGCCGCCACCGCCGAGCCGCGCCTCACCCACGAGGAGTGGTACGAGCTCTGGATCACGGCGCGCGGCACGCCCCTCCCCTAGGGACCTGGGGGCGTGGGGTCTGGGGGCCGCTACAGGGGAGCGCCGCTCGGTGTGCCCGTGCGGGGCGCGGCGCGGCTCGGGGACTTCGGTGTGGAGGATCTAGGACTGGAGGCGCTGGAGTTCCGCCGAGGGCTCCAGGCCCGGTTCGCTCCTGAGGATGCGGTAGAGGCTCTGGTAGGCCTGCAGGGCCTCGCCGCGGCGGCCGGCGCCGCGCTGCCGTCGAGCCGGTGGAACCGTACGGGGTCGCCCTCGGCGAAACAGCTGGCATTCGGCATGATCATGCGCGTGGCGGCCGCGTCGGTCACCGTGGCGCGTCCGTAGTGCCGGAACTCGGCCATGAGGTGGCGGTGTTCGGGTCCCAACCGACCGCCGCCGATCTCGACCCGCTCACCGGCGAAGGTGCCCGTCCGGATCCGGCCGCCGATTCTGTCGCGGACCTCCAGCGCCAAGGGCTTCGTCCCCGGACGCCGAACTCGCGGGCGACCGTCCCGCCGGCGTAGTCGGCACCCACGACGACGGCGTCCAGCGCGGCGTTCTCGGCGAACGCGGGACGCGCGCAGTCGGCCGCCACTGGTACTACGAGGGCTGGACCGTGAACAGGTGCGCCGACCGCGGGCGCGTCCTCGGATTCCGTCCGGGCACGGACCCCATGGAGGGGCCTGCCCGGGCCATCGCGGACCGCTCCGGCACGGAGGTCGACGACGAACTGCTCCTCGGGCAGTGGACGGTGGACCCGACGCCGTCCGGCAGGAGGGCTTCCGACCCGTACGCGCACGCTGCCGATACAGCCGCGGCCCTGCCGGAGGCCCTGGACGGCATGGACATCAAGATGGTGGCCACGTTCGACAAGGACCAGCTGCGCGACGTCCCGGTCCCCGACAACGTGCGGACCGTCGACCACCTGCCGCTCGATCCGCTCAGGACGGATTTCACGCTCGACCACGGAGATCATCTCCGTTCCCGAACGGCTCACCGAGGTCCACCACTCGCGTACCTGACGGCGCGTCGCCAGCGGTAGACCGCCCCGACTAATTAGAGCGTTCGTACTAGAGATGTGCTACGTTCTGCCCAGGCGCTGGATAAAGCGCTCGTTCCAGTCCTTTGAACAGCGAGAGACTCCGGAGGTCTTTCCCCATGAGCAGCAAGCAGGCCGTCACTGTCATCGGACTCGGCCCCATGGGGCAGGCGATGGTCACCGCCTTCCTCGACAAGGGACACCCGGTCACCGTCTGGAACCGCACCGCGTCGCGCGCCGACGACCTGGTGGCCCGCGGGGCGGTCCTCGCGGGAAGCGTCGAAGAGGCGGTCAGGGCAAACGAGTTGGTGGTGCTGAGCCTGACGGACTACGACGCGATGTACGCCGTGCTCGAACCGGTGGCCGACGCGCTGTCGGGCCGGGTCTTCGTCAACCTGAGCTCCGACACCCCCGACAAGACCCGCGCCGGCGCCCGGTGGATCGCGGAGCACGGCGGCACGCACATCAGCGGCGGCGTCACCGTCCCGCCGTCGGGCATCGGCGACCCCGAGTCCTCGACGTTCTACAGCGGCGCGCGGGCCGAGTTCGACCGGCACAAGGCCACGCTGGAGGCGCTGACCAGCACCGACTTCCGCGGCGAGGACCCGGGGCTCGCCGCGCTGGAGTACCAGATCGGCATGGCCATGTTCTGGACCTCCATGCTGGGTTACTGGCAGGCCGTCGCGCTCGCCGACGCCAACGGCCTGAAGGCCTCCGACATCCTGGCGAACGCGCAGTCCACCGTGGAGTCCCTGCCGGGGTTCCTGGCCTTCTACGCGGAGCGCATCGACGCCGGCAACCACGAGGGCGACGTCGACCGGCTGTCCATGGGCCTGGCCAGCGTGGAACACGTGCTGCACACGATCGCCGACGCGGGCGTCGACACCGCCCTGCAGGCCGCCGTCGTCGACGTCTTCCGGCGCGGCGTGGAGGACGGCCACGCGGCCGACAGCTTCTCCAGCCTCGTCGAGCTGCTGAAGCGCAAGTAGGCGAGACAGGACCGGCCCCGAGACGAAGGGCCGCATGGAAGGGTCACGCGGAGTCGGGCGACGACCGTGCGTCGTACGACTCCCCAGGGCCCTTCGCCCGTTCCCGCCGGCCCCCGCATCGCGTGTTCAGTCCCGGTCCCCGGGCGGGGCGGCCGCGCTGCGGCGCCGCGGCCGGGAGGTCCTCGCCTCGGCGCCGGGCCTCCCGGATCCCGAGGGACACGGGCCCCCGTACCGTACGGCGGGCGCTTCCGGCGGGGCTCCGTCTCAGGGGCGCGGCTCCTACCGGTACGCGTCGACCAGCCGGGACAGGTGCTTGGCGGCGATCTCCAGGGGCTCGCGGCTCCCGGAGACCTGGGCGGCCAGCTCGGCGCCCTCCAGGGTGCTGATCACGGTGTGGGCCAGCTCGTGCGCGTCCTCCCCGGGGATCCCGGCCTTGGCCAGCGCGTCGGAGACCACTTCGCGCCAGTGCCCGAAGGCCCGGGCGGCGGCGGAGCGGACGTCGGGCAGGCGGCCGACGGAGCCCAGCGCGGTCGTGGAGACCGGGCAGCCGTCGACCCAGTCCGACTCGGCCAGCCGGTCGGCGAGGGAGACGGTGAAGTCGGCGATCGCCCGGGCGGGGTCGTCGGCACCGTCGAGGGCCGCGCCCAGGGCCTCGGCGAATTCGCGGTCGCCGTGGTCGATGGCCACGGTGGCCAGCTCCTGCTTGCCCCCGGGGAAGAAGTGGTAGACCGACCCGAGGGTGGCGTCGGCCTCCTGGGCGATCTGCTTGATGCCCGTCCCGTCGTACCCCTGCCGCTGCATCAGCAGCGAGGCCGCCCGGACGATGCGCGCGCGGGTGCCGAGGGCGGGCTCCGGTGCGGGACCGGCCTGCTCCGCGTTGCTCCGTGGCGATTCCTTCACCCCGCGAGGATAACAGCTAGAGCGTTCTTTCCAGAGGGCGGAGCGGAAGGCCGGACCGTACGCGTTCACGTGGGTCACGGAACGCGGAAGGCAGGGCCCTGCGCGTCCGCGCGGGTCACGGGACCAGGATCAGTTTGCCCGTCGTACGCCGCGCCAGCAGGTCCTCGTGCACCCGGCGGGCCTCCGCGAGGGGGTACGGGGCGGCCGCCACCGGGGTGAGCCTGCCCTGCTCCACCAGGGCGAACAGTTCCTTGAGCGGCTCGTCGAAGCCGCCCGGGGCGGCCAGTGCGGGCCGCAGCCAGAAGCCGACGACCGAGGCGTTGAGCCGGCTCAGACGGGCGGGGTCGACCGGCGTGAAGGCGCTCCGCGAGGCGTTGCCGTAGCTCACCAGCCGTCCGAAGGAGGCCAGGGACCCCAGGGCCCGGTCGAAGAGTTCCCCGCCGGCCGCGTCCAGGACGACGTCGGCCTTCTCGTCCAGGGGGTAGCTCACGACCGCGTCCGCCCCCAGCTCCAGGGCGAGCCCCTCCTTGCCCGGGGACACCTGGGCGAGGACGCGTCCCGCGCCGAACTCCCTGGCCAGCTGCACCGCGAGGCTGCCCACGCCGCCCGCCGCGGAGTGGACGACCACTGTCTCCCCGGGGCGCAGCCGTGCGGCGGAGCGCAGCAGGTGCCAGGCGGTCAGGCCCTGCGTCACGAGCGCCAGGGCACGGCCGACGACCTCGCTGCCCGGGACGTACGGCAGCAGGTCGGCGCTCAGGTACGAGCCGTCGACCTGGTGCGTGTCGGCGAAGTTCACGCCGGCGGCCTCGACGTCGAGGAGCGTCTCGTCAGGACCGGGCACGGGCGCCGACAGCTCCACCGCGGAGAGGACCTCGGGCCGCCGAAACGGTCGAACTGGCTGGCAAGCATGGCGCACCCTATCGAGCCGCCGGGCCGGCTCCCGGTTGCCGTCCGGCCGCCGGACGTACAGGCGCCCCCGCACACACAGATGCTCAAGAGCCGCGCCACGGGGGCGCCGACGTGGTGAGGGGGGCCACGCGACGGGCACCGGCCGACGAGGGCGCCGGGCGGATCGAGGGGCCCCTACCCCCTTCTTCGGCCACAGCCATGAGCGCGGTCTCGTCCACGAGGTCGCCCGGCGGCTGGCGGCGGATGGGACGGGCTGTTCCGGGTGTTCCTGGCCGGAGGTGCGGGCTCGGGAGACGGCGGCCGACCTGTCGGGGTAGGTGAGGCCTGGGGCCTGGCCCGCCGGTCCCGGCGACGCGTCCGTAGCCGCCCGGAAACACCCGAGGGCCGCTCCGGATTCCTCCGGAGCGGCCCTCGGGTGACGACTCTCACGAGTCGGGACGACAGGATTTGAACCTGCGACCCCTTGACCCCCAGTCAAGTGCGCTACCAAGCTGCGCCACGTCCCGATGCGCGTCTTCGGCGAGTTGCCCCCGCGTCGGCGTGCAGGGAAAACATTACCTCACTCCGGAGGGTGGGACGACGCACGGGCTGTCACCGCGTCGGCGGTGAGGAGGGACGCGCCGCAGGCGGTGGCCAGGGCGGTCGCCTCCGCGAGGGCGGCCCGGGAGCCGGTGACGCGGGCCAGGTCGAGGCGTGCGCGGGCCTCCTCGTAGCGGGAGGGTGACGCGGCCAGGTGGGCGACGGCCTCGGTGAGGAGGCGGCGGGACTCGGGCGGGTCGGCGAGGAGGGCCGCGCAGCGGAGGGCTTCGCCGAGGGCCGTGGGGGTGCCGATGCGCTCGGCGTGGGCACGGGCGCCGGCGGCGATCCCGGCCGCCCGGTCCGGGTCCGTGGGAGCGAGCGCCCGCGCGAGGTCCAGGGGCCAGGGAGCCCACACGACGTGGTGGCGGCCCCGGCCGACCAGCGCCTCGGCCGCGGCCTCCAGGGTGGCCACCGCCTCCTCGACGCGACCTTCCGCGAGCAGCAGGCGGCCGAGGACGCTGGGACCGTCGGGCAGGACGATCGCGCCGGGCCACGGCGGTCCGAAGGAGTAGCGGTCGGCCACGCTCCGCGCCTCCGCCGTGCGTCCCCGGGCGACGAGCGTGTCGACGAGGAGGCAGGCGGTGTCCCAGTGCACGGGGAGTCCGTTGCCGACGCGGTCGGCCAGGCGCAGGCCCTCCTCCAGGTAGTGCTGCGCCTTCGGCAGGTTGCCGCGGCGCCGGTGGACCAGGCCCAGGAGGGTGTGGGCGAAGGCGAGGTGGGCGCCGCTCCAGCCCGAGATCTCGAAGGCGCGGACCGCCTCCGTGAAGAGGATCCCGGCCCGGTCGGGACGGTCGGAGAACGCGTACGCGATGCCGGTGAGGGCCGGGATCTCGAAGCCCCAGGTCGCGTCGGTCCAGCCGAGTCCCCGGGCCGGTATGCCGTCGACGAGGGCGAGGTCGCAGAGGCGGACGACCTCGTCGGCGGGTTCGCCGCGCATCATGGCGTCGAATCCGCGCACCGTGAGGAGGGCCCGCTCGGAGTTGTCCGCGCCGGTGAAGTTCGCGGTGAGGTCGGCCAGACGGCGGGAGCGGCCGGGGCCGTCCTCCTCGACGGCCTGGAACCCCTCGTACATGAAGTTCGCCGCCTGGAGGCGGCGCCGGTCCGTGCCGGGCGGGGTGCGGACGGCCTCGGCGGCGAGGACCCGCGCGGCCTCGCGGAGCTGGTTGTTGTGGGCGAGGGCCTGGGCGAGCCGGTAGGTCGCGTCGATGCGCAGGTCGTCGCCCAGGCCGGGCAGGTCGAGCGCGGAGCTCAGGTGACGGACGGTGGCGGCGGGCGCGGTCAGCAGGGAGGCGCAGCCGAGTTCGTAGAGCACCGTGGCGTACGCGTCGGGGCCCGGCGGTTCGGTCAGGGCCCGCTCCAGACAGCGCCGGGCCGCGTCCGGGGCACCCACGGCGAGGTGTTCCACGGCGGCGGCCCGCAGCTGGCGGACGACCTCCTGGTCTTCCTCCGGGTGCACTTCGAGGAGGTGCCGGGAGACGGCGGCCGGTCCGTGGCCCGCCGCGGTGAGCGCCCAGGCGGCCTGTCCGTGCATGGCGGTCCGCACGGCCGGTGACATCGAGCCGTAGATGGCGGACGCGATGAGGGGGTGGGCGAACTCCAGGTGGGCGGACCCCTCCGGGATCGTCGCGGCCGGGTCGCTCCCGGTGCCGGGTCCGGTGGTCGTCGCGGCGTCCCGTACGGGTTTCGCGGCGGGTCCGGACCGGGCCTCCCGGTCCGCCCTCGTGGTCACGATCCGCGCCTGGCGGAGGAGTTCGGTGTGCTCGGCGACCTCCGGCTCGCTCGTGCCGGTGAGCGACGCCAGGAGGCGCGGCGTGCTGTCCGCGCCGAGGACGGCGATCGTCCAGGCCAGGCGGGTGGGGCCGACGCCGAGTTCTTCGAGGCGGGCGACGAGCCCGCCGCCGCGCGCTTCGGCCCCGAGGCCGCGCAGGAGGGAGGCGGAGCCCGCGACGGGTTCGAGCATCCGGTCGCGGGCCTTGGCGAGGAGTTCGACCGTCTCGTACGGGTTGCCGGAGGTCACCGTCCACAGTTCGCGGCAGAACGGTTCGTCCGCGTGGTCGCCCAGCGTCTCCCGGGCGAGCGCGGCGGTGGCGCCGAGCGTGAGGGCGTGCAGGCCGAGGGTCACGACGGCGCGGTCGGCGAGCGCCGCGAGGACGGCCGGCACACCGGTGCGGTGCGGCCCCTCCGCCAGGGGACGGTGGGCGAGGACGACGAGGGCGGGCAGCCTGCGGTCCCGCCGGATCCGGGTGAAGGCGTCGAGCCACGCCAGGGATTCGGCGTCGGCCCAGTGCGCGTCGTCCACGAGCAGGACCGGCGGCCGGTCCCGCAGCCGGTCCGCGAGCCGTCCCAGGAGCTTGGCCAGCCCGTCCCGTACGCCCTGCGGGTCGGCCGGCGCGGCCGACGGCGGAGGCGGCGGGGCGAGCCCGAGCGCGGGGGCGAGCAGGTCGAAGTGGTCGCCGAAGAGGAGGCGGACGTCCTCCTCGTCGAAGCGGTCGAGCGCGGGCTGGAGCAGCTGGCGGGTGACGTGGAACGGGACCGAGGTGAGGGTCTCGCCGCCCCGGGCCGTCAGGACGGTGCACCGGTCGCCGGCGGTGCGGCGGATCTCGCGGAGGAGGGTGGTCTTGCCGATGCCCGCCTCTCCCCGGTAGACGAGGATGCCTCCGCGCACCGGGCCGCCCGCCGCCGCTCCGGCGACGAGTTCGTCGACTGCATGGGCGGCCGCGGCGAGCTCCGGGTCCCGTTCGAGCAGCCCGCCGTGGGACCCGTCCGGGACCGCGGGAACGAACGGCGTGGCGGGCGACGGCTGTTCGGGATCCGACGGCACCGGTGACTCACTCCCCTACCCGAGCTCCTTGCGCGCCACGGCCGGCGAGACCCACGCGGACCGGCACGAAGCGCTTGTCGGACGAGCCTAGCGTTCCTGATCGTTCCGGGGGCGACAATGGTGGGGTGAACCGGACCACGAGTGACCGAGGCAGGGACCGCGACGAGGAGGGGCGGGCCCGCAGCGCCCGCCCCCGCGACGGGCTCGGCCGGCCGCTGCCGTACGGGGCGGAGGGGGTGCCCCGGCAGCCCGAGGGGGTCGTGCGGGATCCGGACGCGACCCTGCGCGAGGCGCAGCGGCTGCTGGACGCCGGGATGCCGTTCCACGCGCACGAGGTCTTCGAGGACGCCTGGAAGTCCGGCCCGGAGGCGGAGCGGGACCTGTGGCAGGGGCTCGCCCAGCTCGCCGTGGGCCTGACGCACGCGGCCCGGGGCAACGCGGCGGGCGGGGCGCGCCTGCTGCGGCGCGGCGCGGACCGCCTGGCGGACGCAGCGGGGGCGGGCGCATCGGTGACGGACGTATCGGTGGCGGGCGGGCCGGGGACGGGCGTACGGGGAACGGGCGGGCCGGGGACGGGCGTACCGGGGGCGGCGGAGTCCGGGCCCTACGGGATCGACGTCGGCGGGCTCGTCTCCTGGGCGCGGGAGTTGGCCGACCGCGCGGGGAGGGACGCGGGCGTGGGGAAGGGCGGGGGCACGGAGACGGACGGAAGCGCGGGGAAGGGCGGAGGCGCCGGGAAGGACAGGGGTGCCGGGAAGGACAGGGGTGCCGGGAAGGACGGGGGTGCCGGGAAGGACGGGGGTGCCGGGAAGGACAGGGGTGCCGCCGTCGTCGACGCGGCCGCCGAAGCGCCTCGGCTGCGCCGAGACGCCCCCTGACCCCGTGCGCCGGTTCCGCTACCCCCCTTGCTCCCCCGCCGCCTCGATCTCCCGGCGCAGTACGGCCGTGTGACCGGCCGACGGGTCCTTGGCCGCCGTGAGGAGCGTGACGGTCCCCCGGGTCGCGAGGTCCCCGAGCCGGGCGAGGGCCTCGGCGGCGGCCGGGGCCGCCAGTTCGGCCTCGTAGCGGCGGCGGAACTCCCCCTCCTCGCCCTCGGGGCCGTGGTACCAGCGGCGGAGTTCCGTGGAGGGCGTGAGGGCCTTGGGCCACTCGTCGACGTGCGCGTCCGCCTTGGCGAGGCCGCGCGGCCAGAGGCGGTCGACGAGGACCCGCACCCCGTCGTCGGGCGACGGGGTCGCGTAGACGCGGCGGACGCGGACGGCGGGGGCGGTGGCGGCCATGGGCCCAGGGTGCCGGACGGCACCCCGGCTCATCCGGCGACGCGCAGCGCCGGGAGGAGGACGGCGTCGACGAAGGCCCGCATGGTCGAGGTGTCCGTGAACCGCTCCTCGCAGATCCGCTCGATGCGGAGCATCCCGAGGAAGCTGGGGGCCACGAAGCCGACGGCCGGGTTGTCCGCCGCGACCTCGCCGCGCTCGACCGCGCGGGCCACGATCGCGTCGATGGCGGCGATCTCGGGGGCGATGACGGTCTCGCGGAAGGCGGCGCGCAGGTCGGGGTACTGGATGTACGCCTGGGCGACGGCCTCCATCAGTCCGGCGTCGCGCTCGTGGTGGGAGGCGGCGATGCGGGCGGCCTCGCGCAGGTCGCCGGCGAGGGTGCCGGTGTCGATGCCGGCGAAGACGACGCACCGGCGCCGGGCGAGGGCGGCGGTGACGAGCCGTGGCTTCGTGCCCCACTGCCGGTAGAGCGTGGCCTTGCCGCACTTGGTGAGGGCGGCGACGCCCTCCATGGTCACCGCGTCGTAACCGCCTTCGCGGAGGAGGCGGAGCACCGCGTCGTAGAGCTCGGTCTCGCGCTCCGGCGTGATCTTGCTGCGCCGGGCCGCGGCGGTGGCGGCCTGTGTGGACATCGGTCCCTCCCGTACGGGTCTCCCTCTGCACATCCGAGAGTAGGGGGTGCACAATCGAGACGCAAACGTATCGAGACGCTTGCGTCTCGCTGGAAACGGATCTAGGCTTCCTCCGTTTGTTGCCGATTTGACGGATTAGAGGGCCGCGCGATGGCTGCCGGGATACGCGGGATACGAGGACCACGTCCTGCCGGACCCGGGGCGACGCCTACCCCCGGCCGCGCCGGAGACGCCGGTCGCGGCGCCGGCGCGGAGGACGGGGAGACCCGTGGAACCCGCGAGACCGGCGAGGCTCCGAGAGGGACCCCGCGAGAGGCCTCGCGGCCGCCCCTGCTGCGCGAGCTGCTGCTCGTCACCGCGCTGTTCCTCGTCTACAAGTTCGGCCGGCTCTTCGCCAACGGCCACGAGACCCGCGCCTTCCGGAACGCCGACCGCGTCTGGGACGCCGAGCGCGCGCTCCACCTGCCGGGCGAGGGAGCGGTCCAGCAGCTCCTGATGCACAGCGAGCCGCTGGTCCGGGCCGCGAACACGTACTACGCGGCCGTGCACTTCCCCGCCACGGTCGCCTTCCTCGTCTGGCTGTACCTGCGCCGCCCGGACCACTACCTGTGGTCGCGGCGCGTGCTCGCGCTCCTCACCGGCGCCGCGCTCGCGCTGCACCTGCTGGTGCCGCTCGCGCCGCCCCGGATGCTCGCCGCCGCCGGACTCGTCGACACCGCCCGCGTCTACGGCCCCTCCGTCTACGGGGCGGTGCCGGAGACGGACTCGATGGCGAACCAGTTCGCCGCCATGCCGTCGCTGCACTTCGGCTGGGCCCTGATGGTCGCGATCGGCCTGATCGCCGCCACCCGCTCCCGGTGGCGGGCGCTCTGGCTGCTGCACCCGCTGGTCACCCTGTTCGTCGTCGTCGGCACCGCGAACCACTACTGGTTCGACGCGCTGGCCGCCGCCGCGCTCCTCGGCCTGGCGCTGCTCGCCGTCCGCGCCCCCGGGCCCCGGACGGCACCCCCACCCGTACGCCGCCCGAAGACGGCCCCCCTCCCGGTCGGAGCCCTGCGATGAACCCCGCCGCCGGCACCGCGCTCGCGGTGCTCCTCTCCCTCGTCTCCGCCGCCGGGTACGCGCTCGCCGCCGTCGCCCAGTCCCGGCTCGCCGCCGCGTCGCCCGCCGCCCCCGGCGGGCGCGGGGCGCTGCGCGCGCTGCTCGCCCGCGGGCAGTGGTGGTGGGCCGTCGGCCTGAACGCCGCCGGGGCCCTCGCCCACGTGGCCGCCCTGCACTACGGGCCGCTGACCCTGGTCCAGCCGCTCGGCGCGCTGACCCTGGTGGCGGCGCTGCCACTCGGCGCGTACTGCGCGCACCGGCGGGTGACCCGTACCGAGTGGCGCGGAGCCCTGTGGACCCTGGCCGGTCTCGTCGGCCTGGTCGCCGTCACGGGGCCCGCCGCCCCCGGCGAGGCGCTCAGCCTGCGCGAGTCGCTGGTCGTCGCGGCCGCGACGGCGCTTCTGATCGCGGCGCTCGCCTCGGGCCGCCTCCAGGGGAGCGGCGGGCGGGCCGGGCGCGGGCTCGGGCACGCCACGGCGTCCGGGATCGCCTCCGGCGTCGCCTCGGCGCTCACCCAGACCCTGACGGCCGCGCTCGCCCTGGACCTTCCCGGCGCCGAGCCGACCTGGTGGCAGACCGCGCTGCTCGCGGTCCTCATATCGGGCTTCGCGACGGGCGGGCTGCTGCTCTCGCAGGCCGCCTACCGGGGCGGGCTCGCGGCGCCGCTGGCCGTCGTCAACCTCTCCAACCCGGCGGCCGCCGCGGTGATCGGCGTGGCCCTGCTCGGCGAGACCTTCCGGGCCGGGGCCTGGGGCTGGCTCGCCGCCGCCGGCGCGTCGCTGATCGCGGCGCGGGGCGTGGTGCTCCTGACGAAGGGCGGCGGCGGGGCGGGAGAGGCCGGGGCCGCCACCGGGACGGGCGCCGGGGCTGTCGTCGGTACGAGCGCCGGGGCCGGGACCGTCGCCGAGTCCGGGGGCCTTCCGGCGGCCCGGATCGCCGGTCTCGCCGCGCCGGAGGCCGAGCCGGTGGGCGTCCCGCTCGCGGGGTGAGGGCGGACGGCACCCCTCATTCGTCACCTTGACGACAACGGAATCCACCCCCTATCGTCAACGTGACGACAAGGGGGTTTCCATGGCCGACATCACCCGGCGGGCCGGCTGGCGCCATCTGCGCTCCGCGCCCACCGCGCACATCCGCCACCAGCGACGCGGAAAGCTCGTCCACGACGGCGAGGGGCTCAGCTTCTGGTTCCGGCCGCGCACCGCCGCCCTCTCCGAGGTCCCGGTGAACGACCGGGAGCTGGCGATGGCCTTCCACGCCCGCACGGCCGACTTCCAGGACGTGAGCGTGCAGTCCACCGTCACGTACCGGATCGGCGACCCCGGCGCGGCGGCCACCCGGCTCGACTTCTCCGTCGACCCCGACACGGGCGCCTGGCGCGGCACCCCGCTGGAGCAGATCGCCACCCTCCTCACCGAGACCGCCCAGCAGCACGCCCTCGACGTCCTCGCCCGCACCACCCTCGCCGCCGCGCTCGTCGACGGCGTGGCGGCGGTCCGGGACCGCGTCGCGACCGGCCTCGCCGCCGAGCCGCGCCTGCCGGACACCGGCATCGAGGTCGTCGCCGTCCGGGTCGTGGCCATCCGCCCCGAGCCCGAGGTCGAGCGCGCCCTGCGCACCCCCGCCCGGGAGCAGATCCAGCAGGAGGCCGACCGGGCCACCTACGAACGGCGGGCGGTCGCCGTCGAGCGGGAGCGCGCCATCGCGGAGAACGAGCTCGCCAGCAAGATCGAGCTGGCCCGGCAGGAGGAGCGGCTGGTCGAGCAACGCGGCACCAACGCCCGCCGCGAGGCCGAGGAGAACGCCGCCGCCGACGCGGTGCGGGCCGAGGCCGAGGCCGTACGGAAGGTCCGGCTCGCCCGCGCCGAGGCGGAGGCCGCGCGCGAGGTCGGCGAGGCGCGCGCCGGGGCGCAGTCCGCGTGGCTGCGGGCGCACGCGGAGACCGATCCGGCCGTCCTGCACGCCCTCGCCGTGCAGCGGGCCGCCGAGAACCTGCCCCGGATCGAGCACCTGACGCTCTCCCCGGACGTGCTCACCGGCCTGCTCGCCCGGCTCGGCGGCGAGCACGGCGGAGGCGGGACCGGCGGGGTCCGGCCGTGAGCCTCGCGCCGCGCGCGGTGCTCGTGCACCGGACGACGGAGTACGAGGAGCTGCTCGCCCGGCACGGCACGCACGGGCAGGCCGCGTTCTTCCTCTCCGCGCGCGGCCGCTCGGTCGAGGCCGTGCGGGAGCGGCACGAGCGGGCCCACCGGGCGCTCGCCGAGGTGGCGGGCGCGGTGCCGCTGGCGTGGCGGCAGAGCCGGGTGGAGCGCGCCGATCTGGACCGGTTCCTCTTCGGTCCCGAGGACGTCGTCGTGGTGGTCGGTCAGGACGGCCTGGTCGCCAACGCGGCGAAGTACCTGACCGGACAGCCCGTCGTCGGCATCGACGCCGATCCGGGTCGCAATCCGGGCGTCCTGGTCCGGCACCGGGCGGCGCAGGCGCGGCGGCTGCTGCCGTACGCGGCGGAGGAGGGCGCGGCGGCCGACGAGCTGACGATGGTCGAGGCCGTCACCGACGACGCGCAGCGGCTCCTCGCGCTCAACGAGATCTACGTCGGCCCTCCGGGCCACCAGACCGCCCGCTACACGCTCGGGCTCGACGGTACGGACGCCCCGGCCGAGGCCCAGGCGTCGTCGGGTGTGCTCGTCGGCACCGGCACGGGGGCCACGGGCTGGCTGCGCTCCCTGTGGGAGCAGCGCTCCAGCGCCCTCGCGCTGCCCGCGCCCTCGGACCCCCGGCTCGCCTGGTTCGTACGGGAGGCCTGGCCGTCGCCGACGACCGGCACCACCCGCGTCGAGGGCCTCCTCGGCCCCGGCCGGGGCCTGCGCCTCACCGTCGAGTCGGACCGCCTGATCGCCTTCGGCGACGGCGTCGAATCGGACGCGCTCGAACTGACCTGGGGCCAGACGGTCCGCCTCACGATCGCCTCCTCCCGCCTGCGCCTGGTGCACTGAACCGGGCCTGCGCCCCTGGGGGCGGGGTCGTTTCCGGACGCGCCCGCGCGGAGGCGGCGGGGCAATGCGGACGGCCCGACGAGACCGCCGACAACCGGCGCACGTCGGCGGGCCGCGCCCGCAGAGAGGTGGCGGGGGCCGCACGGGCGCCCGGCGAGGCGCCGTTCACGGACCCGCCGGCAACCGGCGCACGCCCCCGTCCCCGGCACGGCCGGATTCCATCGGTCCAGGTCGGGCGGCAGCCCGTACGGCGTTATGCTCGGCGCGCTTTGCCCGGATATCCGCCCCGCCGTCCGGGCATCGCGGCACTCCCCGTCCGCTCCCGGCCGTTGAAGGACACCCCATGGCCCCCGGCACGCCGACCGTCTCCCCCGCCACGCCGCAGGACTGGGCGCTGGTGCGTTCCTGGGCCGTCGAGGAGGGGTGGAACCCGGGGGTCTCCGACGTCACGGCGTTCTTCGCGCAGGACCCCCGCGGGTTCTTCCTCGGGCGGATCGACGGGGAGCCCGTCTCCGCCGTCTCGGTGGTCGGCTACGACGACGCCTACGCCTTCCTGGGCTTCTACCTCGTACGGCCCGAGCTCCGCGGCCTCGGGTACGGCCTGGCCACCTGGCGGGCCGCGCTCGTCCACGCGGGCGACCGGGCCGTCGGGCTCGACGGCGTGCCCGCGCAGCAGGACAACTACCGGCGCTCCGGCTTCACGACGGCGTACCGCACGGCGCGGTACGTGGGCGGGGTCCCGGCCCCGGACGCCCCGCCGGCCGGACTGGTGCCCGCCGGACGGGTCGGTCCGGACGCCCTCGCGGCGTACGACGGCGCCTGTCACCACGCCGACCGGCCGCGGTTCCTCTCCGCCTGGCTGACGACCCCCGGACACCGAGCCCTGGCCCGGGTCGTCGACGGGCGTCTGACCGGATACGGGGTGGTTCGTCCCGCCCAGGACGAGGCCCGGATCGGGCCGCTGTTCGCGGACGGCCCGGCGGACGCGGCGGCCCTGCTCGACGGACTCGCGGCCGAGGCGCGGGGCTTCGGCGCGGACCGGATCGCGGTCGACATGCCGGAGGTCAATCCGGCGGCGGCGCGCCTGGCCCTGGAGCGCGGTCTGGAGCCGACGTTCGAGACGGCCCGGATGTACACCGGTCCCGTCCGCCCGGTGGCCCGGGAGCGCGTCTTCGGGGTCACCACGCTCGAACTGGGCTGAACCGGCCGGAACCCCCTCCCCCTCACCGACCCCCCGCCACCCCCTGAGGGGTGACAAGGGTTTTCCCCGTATCGGGTTCACCCCCCCGTTCCCTACTGTCCTCCGCACCGGCAGATATCATCCTCCGAGTCGCACCATGACAGGTGCATGAGAAGGGTGGCATCCGCCGGTGACGGCCTTGACCCGGGCCGTCGCGCCGGTGGCGGCGCACGGGCCCCCCAAGCCCAGGGAACGCCGGATCGCGACCCCACTTCGCCCCGTGTGTCCCGCGCCGCCGCCACTGCTTCGCAGTTACGTCGTCATCGAAAGGGCCACACCTTGAACGGTTCCAGGCGGAGAGTCATATCCGTGGTCGCGGGTGCCGCGATCCTCGGTGCCGCTGCCACCACCTCCGGGGCGTTCGCCGCCGCCCCGGCCGCTCCCACCCCGAAGCCCGCGCCGGTTTCGCAGGCGATCCAGGCGCTGCCCAGCGCCCCGGTCGAGAAGCTCATCGTCACCTACAAGAACCAGGCCGCCGAGGCCGGTTCGAACGCCGCCGCGAAGAGCGACACGGCCGAGAAGGCCGCGAAGACGGGCGAGAAGCTCTCCTTCGAGCGCCGGCTCGCCGCCGGCGGCGCCCTGGTCGACCTGGGCGACGGAGCCACCAAGCAGGACGTGACGAAGGTCATGGACGCGTTCCGCGCCGACCCGGCCGTCGCCTCCGTCGAGCCCGACATCCGCGCCTACGCGATGGCGGTCACGCCGAACGACACCGACTACGCCAAGCAGTGGGACCTCTTCGAGCCCACCGGCGGCATGAACGTCCCGACGGCCTGGGACAAGACGACCGGCTCCGGCGTCACCGTCGCCGTCATCGACACCGGCTACGCCGCCCACTCGGACCTGGCCGCCAACGTCGTCGCCGGTTACGACTTCATCTCGACCTCCGCCGACGCCCGCGACGGCAACGGCCGCGACGCGGACGCCAAGGACGAGGGCGACTGGAACGCCACCGACAACGAGTGCGGCGCCGGCTCCAAGGCCTCCACCTCCTCCTGGCACGGCACCCACGTGGCCGGCACCATCGCCGGCGTCACGAACAACGCCAAGGGCATCGCGGGCATCGCGTACAACGCGAAGATCCAGCCCGTGCGCGTGCTCGGCAAGTGCGGCGGCTCGTCGGCCGACATCGCCGACGCCATCACCTGGGCCTCCGGCGGCACCGTGCCGGGCGTCCCGGCGAACCCGACCCCGGCGAAGGTCGTCAACCTGAGCCTGGGCGGCGCGAGCTCGACCTGCCCGAGCGTCTACCAGACCGCCATCAACGGCGCCGTCTCGCGCGGCACCACCGTCGTCGTGGCCGCGGGCAACAGCAACGCCAACACCTCCGGCTTCACCCCCGCCAACTGCTCGAACGTCATCACCGTGGCGTCGACCAGCCGCGAGGGCAACCGGTCGTTCTACTCCAACTACGGCACCATCGTGGACGTGGCCGCGCCCGGCGGCGAGACCCGCCGCGCCACCGACACGCCCGGCACCGTCACCACCCCCGAGAACGGCATCCTCTCGACGCTGAACTCGGGCACGACGACCCAGTCGGCCGAGAACTACAAGCCCTACCAGGGCACCTCCATGGCGGCGCCGCACATCGCCGGCCTCGCCGCCCTCCTGAAGTCGGCCAAGAGCACCCTCACCCCGGCCGACATCGAGTCCGCGATCAAGGCCAACGCCCGTCCGCTGCCGGGCACCTGCACCGGCGGCTGCGGCGCGGGCATCGCCGACGCGGCGAAGACGGTCAACGCCGTCACCAGCACCACGCCGCCGACCGGCACCGTCTTCAGCAACTCGACGCGCGTCTCGATCCCGGACAACACCACCGTGTCGTCCTCGATCGGCGTCACCGGCCGCACCGGCAACGCCCCCGCCGCCCTCAAGGTCGGCGTGGACATCAAGCACACCTGGCGCGGGGACCTGGTCATCGACCTGGTCGCCCCCGACGGCACGGTGCGCAACCTGAAGACCTCGTCGTCCTCGGACAGCGCCGACAACGTCGTGACGACCTACACGGTCGACGCGTCGAGCGAGGTCGCCAACGGCACCTGGAAGCTTCAGGTCCGCGATGTGGCCACGGGTGACACCGGCTACATCAACGGCTGGAGCCTCACCTTCTAAAGCACCACCGCACCACCTTCGACCCACCCCCCACATCAGCATCATTGCTGGTCAGCGACGCGCTCGTGGTCTACACCACGGGCGCGTCCTGGCGTTGTGGGAGCGCGTGCGACCGGAGCGCGCTGTCCGTATGCCGGACAAGGGGCCTGGACTCCGCCGGTGGGCTCCGTATTCTCTGCGCACGGGGCTCATGGGCCGGGGGCCCGAGCGGCCGGAGGTGGTGGACAGTGACGACAGCTCCGCACGTCGCCCTGCGCCCCGCGGGCGTGGGGGCCAATCCCGCGCCGGTGGGCCGCGAAGAACTCCTCGCCCGGCTGGAGCGCGCCCTGCACACACGGGGCCGCGCCCTGCTCACCGGACCCGCGGGCGTGGGCAAGACCGAGGTCGCGCTGGCCGGGGCGGCCCGCGCCGAGGCGCGCGGCGAGACCGTGCTGTGGCTCGCGTCGCTGCCGTCCGACCGCGAGATACCCGGCGCCTCGGCCGCCGCGCTCGTCGCCTCCGTGGCGGCGACGGTGACCTGGCCCGGCTCCGGCGCCGTCCGCACCGAACCGTCCGACGCGGCCGCGCCCGGGACGCCCCTTCCCGCCCTCCCGGCCCCCGGCGGCCCCAAGACCCCCGCAGCTCAGACCGCCGGGGCCCACGGCACCGGCCCGTACGCGAGCGGCCCCTACGCCGCCGATCCGGCCGCCCCGGGGCCGTACACCACCGGCGTGTTCGCCTCCGGGGTCTTCGACGAGCTGCCCGGTCCGCAGCGCACCGCCGTCGCCATGCTCTGCCGCGAGGCGCCGATCGACGCGGACGGCTGGGACCCGATCGCGCTGCGCCTCGGCATCGCCCAGATCCTGCGCACCCTGACCTGCCGGGGGCCCGTGCTTCTCGTCGTCGACGGGGTGCAGCACGTGGATCCGGACAGCGCGGACCTGCTGCGCTTCGCGCTCCATCTGGCGCCGCCCGCGCTGCGGGTGGTGGCCGTGGAGACCCCCGAGCCGTACGGGGAGGCCCACGACCCGTACGGCGAGCCCCACCGCTCCGAGGACCCGCACGCCAGCCACCTCTGGGTGCCGTCGGAGGCGGACGTGCTGCGCGTCCCGCCGCTGCACGCCGACGAGATCGCCGAACTCCTCATCCACCACCGGCTGCCGTCCCGGATGGCCGGCCGCATCCACCGGGCGAGCGGCGGCAATCCGCGGCTCGCGCTCGCGGTGGGCCGCTCGCTGGCCGACGCGCGGACCCCCGTGCACCACGCCGAGGCCCTGACCCTCTCCGGGCGCGCCCGCGACCTGGCCCGCCAGCTCCTGGGCGCCGCGCCGCCCGCCGTACGGGAGACGCTGCTGCTCGCCGCCCTGGCGCTGCGCCCGTCGGCGACGCTGGTGCGGCGGGCCGGGCGGCCCAACGCGGAGGCGGACCTGGCGGCGGCGGAGCGGGCCGACCTGGTGTCGCTCGCCGAGGACGGTTCGGTGACCTTCACCGCCGGGCTGCTGCCCTCCACCCTGGTGCACGACGCCTGTTGGGCCGAGCGGAGCGCCGGGCACGCGGCCCTCGCGGAGGTGGTGGACGACCCCGTGGAGGCCGTACGGCACCGGGCGCTCGCCACCGACAGTCCGGACGAGGAGCTGGCCGCCGAGGTCGCGGCCGCCGCCGATCTGGCCCGGCGGCGCGGGAACAGCGCGCTCGCCGCCGAACTGGCCCTGCTCGCCGCCGAGTCGACGCCCGGCCGGCACGGCACGCGGCGGATCGCGCGGCTCGTGGACGCGGCCGAGGAGGCCGCGCGGGCGGCCCGCGCCGACCTGGCGATGCGGGCCGCGACCGACCTGCTCGCCCGGGACGCGGTGCCCGCCGACCGGGTGCGGGCGCGCCTCGCCGTCCTCGACACGGCGGGCCAGGGCCTGACCGGCCTGGACGAGATGTACGTCCACGCCATGGAGGACTCCGAGGGCGACACCGCCCTGCGGGCCGCCGTGCAGCTCCGGCTCGCCCTCAAGTACGTGCTCGCGGACGGCGATCCGGAGCGCTCGCGGACGGCGGCGGTCGAATCGGCCGCGCTGGCCGCCTCGATGGGCGATCCGCGCACGGCCTCGCAGGCGCTGACCGTGCAGGCGCGGATGGAGCGGGCGCTCGGCTCGCCGGACGCGGAGGCCGTGCTCGCGCAGGCGCGGGCCCTCGAACTGGCCGAGCGGCCCCTCGGCATCCGCAACGCCGCCCAGATCCTGACGATCCGTCACGCCCTTTTCGACGACCGGCTCCTGGAGGCCCGCGACGAACTGGGCGCGCTGCTGCCGTTGGTGCAGCGGCGCGGCTCCGTCGAGGACGCCATCGAGCTCTTCCGCACGCTGGCCGAGATCGAGTCCCGGATCGGCCCGTGCGGGGCGGCCCTCGCGCACGCCGGGCAGTCGCTCGCCCTCACCCTGGAGGCGGGGCTCTCCCCCGGGCCCGCCTGGTACGCGCTGGCGCTCGCGGAGACGGCGGGCGGCAGCTTCGCGCGGGCCGCGAGCTACGCGCGCCGCAGCGTGCAGGCCTCGGAGGAGGAGGGCGACCGGGTCTTCCTCTCCCGCAGCCGGTACGCGCTCGGCCGGGTCCAGCTGATCAACGGGGACGTGGCGGCCGCCCTGGAGACCCTGCGCCGGGTCCAGGCCGACGAGCGCGCCCAGTCGACCGTGGACCCGTCGATGCTGCGCTGGCACGAGGAGCTGGCCGAGGCGCTCCTCGCGCACGACGCCGTCGGGGAGGCCCTGGCGCTCCTCGCGGAGGTGCGGCCGGTGGCGGAGCGGCTCGGGCGGTCCACGGTCCTGCTCGGCTGCGACCGGGCACACGCCCTGTGTCTGGCGGCCGAGGGGCGTACGGACGAGGCGGCGGAACTGCTGACCCGTACGGCCGGGGACTTCGGGCGGGCCGGGCTGCCGCTCGAACGGGGCCGGGCGCTGATCGCGCTGGCCCGGGTGGAGCGCCGCAGGAGGCGCAGGTCGGCGGCGCAGAGCGCGCTACAGGAGGCGGCGTCGGTGTTCGAGCGGGCCGGGGCGGCGCCGTGGTTGGCCCTGGCGGGCGAGACCCCGGCGGGCGAGGGCTCCGCGGCGGGCGCCGGGGGCGAGGAGACGGTGTCCGCGCTCTCCTCCCTCACCGAGGCGGAGCTGCGCCTGGCCCGGCTCGTGGGCCAGGGCGCCAGCAACCAGGAGGCGGCGGCGAAGCTGTACCTGAGCGTGAAGACGGTGGAGGCGCGGCTCACCCGCATCTACCAGAAGCTCGACGTGCGCTCCCGGGCGCAGTTGGCGACGGCGCTCAGACCGTGAGCGCGGTGATGTAGGTGCCCCGGGCGGTGGTCCCGTCGGGCCGCCGCCATGCGCCCGTCACCCGGCCCCGGTCGCCGTCGGCCGGTCCGTCCTCCGTCCCGCCGTCCGGTCCGTCGTCCGTGCGCAGGACGCGCCGCACCCGCAGGGTGAGCGGCGCGGGCGCGCCGGGCTCCTGCACCACCACGTCGGTGTGGTCGGGGCCCTCCTCGACCCGTACGGGCTCCGCTCCGGTCCCCGTGCCGCCCGGGGCGAGGGGCGAGACGGTGACGGTGGGGTCGGGGGTGTCGGTCGCGTTCCGGTCCTGCGGCTCGGCGCGGCCGTCGAGCAGGGCGTGCAGCCGCTCGACGAGGACCGGGTCGTGGAGGCCGTCGTAGATCCAGCGCTTTCCCAGGACCCCGTGCTCGGCGGTGCCGACGAGGGCGTGCCCGGCGCCCGCCAGCGGGGCCGGACGGTAGGTCAGGGGGACCTGGTAGGCGACCGCGTCCGGGCCGGTGCCGTCGGTCACGACCATGAACTCGATGCCCACCTCGCCCTCGGGGTCGTCGAGCCGGAACCCGCCCGCCCCGACCGGTCGCGGGCCGCCGGCCCCGCCCGCGTACCAGGGACGGGTGGGCAGCCACGCGGCGAGCAGTTCCGTCTTGCCGGGCTGCATCGTGGTGCGGTGGACGACGGCCATCGTGCGCTTCTCCCTGTCGGTCGGGCTTCTCCGGATCACCGTACGAGGTCGCGCGGTCGGTCCTCGCGTCCCACGCGCACCACGCCTGATAACGTCATGAATTACTCATTTAGGATCTTCGCGGCATTCGTCCGCGTCCTCGTCTGAACGGGAGCAGGAATGACCGGTGGACCCGAGCCCATCAACGCCGTCGCCCGCGAGGAGCTGGAGAAGGAGCTGGCCCAGCTGCGCTCCGAGCGCGACGCGGTCGCCTCCACCCTGCGGGACGGCGGCGGCGACCAGACGGGCGACAGGGCCGACGAGGCCGACGAGTTGATGCGCGCCGACGAGGCCGACCGGCTGAACGGGCGCATCAGGGAGATCGAGGGCCGTCTGGAGGAGGCCTCCGCCGCCGCTCCCCCGCCGGCCGGCACGGTCGGCGTCGGCAGCAGCGTGACCGTGCGGTTCGACGACGGCACCGAGAGCACCGTGCGGATCGCCGAGCTGGCCGACGCGCTCGACCCCACCCTGGTGACCGGCGACAGCCCGCTCGGCAAGGCGCTGCTCGGCCACGGCGCCGGGGACACCGTGACGTACGAGAAGCCCGGCGGCCGGACGACCGCGACCGTGGTCTCGGTCGGCTGACCGCACCGTGCGGGAGGCGGACGCCGGGCGGGAGCGGAAGGGGCTCAGGGAGGCCGACCGCAAGGGCGGGCCCGGACACACCGTCCTGGTGGCCCTGCTCTTCGCCGTGCCGGTCACCAAGCTCACCTACACGGTCGGCGGCGGCGACGCGGTCCGGGACGTGCTCGTGGGCATGGAGCCGGCGAACTGGCCGGACATCCTGCTCGGGATGGTGATCACCGGTCCGCTGCTCGGGTCGGTGCTCGCCGTCGTCGTCTCCCGCGTGCTCTTCGCCCTCTTCGCCGCGCGCGGCGCGGTGCCGACGTGCGGCGGACGGACCCGGTCCCTCCAGCGACTCGGGCTCACGGCCGTCACCCCGATCGCCGTGGACGTCGTCGACGCCTGCTTCTTCGGGCCGTGGTGGGACTGGGCACCGGACTCGCCTCCTTCGCGCTGCGGCAGGGCGTGATCGAGGAGTACCGGACGGGCCGGCGCCGGGTGCACCGGCCGCGGGACGGGGAGGAGCACCACGACACCGGGTACCGGCCGCCGGGCCGGCTGCGCCGGGCCGCCGGGGCGGAGCAGGGGGTGGCGCTGGTCCTGACCGTCGTCGTGCTGCCGGTCCTGTTCTTCGTCTCGGCGCTCGACGGACAGGCGTGGACGTCGATCGTGACGTGCCGGGTGACGAGCGGCGCGGGGACGGCGGACGACCGGCTGATCGAGCTGAGCCGCAAGGGCGACGGCGTCGTGGGGTGGAACCTGGACGCCGCGGATATCTCCAACGGCCTCGACTGCGTGAGCGGGGAGAGCCGGTACGTCCGCGAACCGTGGTGGCGCGGCTGAACTCCCGGGGGCCCGGGGGGGGGTTCAGCCCGTGACGATGCCGGTGACCAGGTTGATGGTGGTGGCCAGGATGCTGGCCCCGAAGACGTACGACAGCAGGCAGTGGCGCAGGACGATCGCGCGGAGCCCGGCGGTGGAGACGTTGGTGTCCGAGACCTGGTAGGTCATGCCGAGGTTGAAGCTGAAGTACAGGAAGTCGCTGTAGCGGGGCGGGGCCTTGGTGTTGAAGTCGATCCCGCCGTCCGGTTCCAGGACGTAGTAGTGGTACGCGTAGCGGGTGGCGTACATCAGGTGGAGCGCCGCCCAGGCCATGAAGACGCCGCAGAGGGCCGTCGCGGCCGCCGCGTGGCTCAGGTCGGTGCTGCCGACCAGGAGCAGCACGACGATGCCGACCAGACCGGCCAGGGAGGTCGAGACGACGGCGAGTTCCTCGACGACGGGACGGAACTCCTCGCGGCGGACGTTGCGGTGGGTGGTGGCCGCGTCCATGGGCCACAGGACGGCCCAGCCCGCGACGACGAAGGCGGTCTCCGCCGCGGCGATCCCGGCGAGGACGCCGAGCGGGGCGTGGGTCGGGACGGCGACGAGGGCGCCGACCGCCGCGCCGACGAGCGCCGCCCCGACGAGCCGGGGCACGGCGCCGAGCAGCCGGGCGCGCACGGCTCAGACCTCCAGGACGACGACGGCCTCGTCCGTGTAGGCCAGAAAGGTCAGCGTCTCGTGGAAGTACAGCTCGACCGTGTCCGCGTCGTGGGAGGCGTAGCCGATGGCCACGTCCTCGCCGAGGCGCAGCTCGAAGTCGCCGCCCCGGGTGGAGAGGACGAAGCCGCCGTCGAGGGCGGGCGCCCAGATCGGGGGCCCGTCCAGCATCCGGGCGAGGTGCGCGGCGACGGGGTGGCCGTGGTCGGAGGTCTCGCTGACGGCCCGGTACTGGTCGGCGCCGAGGAGCAGCGCGTAGGGGCCGTCGACGCCCGCGAGCCGCAGCGCGGTCAGGGCGCGGCTGACCGCGTCGGGGTAGCCACGGGGCTCGGCCGGCAGCCGTACGACCGGGTCCGAGCTGCGGGCGCGCAGCCCCTCGACGCCGGCCGCCGCGTACCCCTCGAAGACCGTGCGGTCCTCCGCGAACGCCAAGGCGCGGGCGGCTTCCTTGACGGGCTGCCAGTCGGAGTCCTGGGCGCCGCGCTCGACGTCGTCGACGGCGGCCCGGGTGACGGTGAACGGCACCCTGAGCTCGACGAGGGGCCGCGCCTCGCGGAGCCGGGCCGTGACGCCGGAGGCGGGCGGGTCCACGGCGGAGAGGTGTCCGGTGCCGACGGCGGCGAGTTCCGGACCCGCCGGGTCGGGGACGTCCACGACGCGGCGGCCCGCGACGTGGCGCCGGAAGGTGCGGCGGGCCTCCTCCTCGATCCCGGCCCAGGCGGCCGGGGTGATCGGGGCGAGCGCGCGGTGCAGATTGGTGGTGCCCTCGGGGGTCGTCACGAGGCTCGGGCTCCTTTCAGGCCGCCGATGCCCAGGGACTCCCCGGGGGCGGCGGCGTCCGGCGCGCCGGGGAGGTCGTCGAGGAGGTCGGCGCTCGGCACGAAGAAGAGGCCGCCGGTCACGGCCCGGGAGAAGTCGAGGATGCGGTCGGTGTTGCCGGGCGGGTCGCCGAGGAACATGTTGCGCAACATGCGCTCGGTGACGGCGGGCGTCCGCGCGTAGCCGATGAAGTACGTGCCGAACTCGCCGCTGCCGACCCGGCCGAACGGCATGTTGTCGCGCATGATCTTCTGCTCGTCGCCGTTCTCGTCGGTGACGGTGTTGAGGGCGACGTGCGAGTTCGCGGGTTTGACGTCGTCGGGCATCTCGACGTTGGCCGCCTTGCTGCGCCCGATGACCCGCTCCTGCTCCTCGACGGGGAGCGCGTCCCAGGCCGCCATGTCGTGCACGTACTTCTGGACGACGACGTAGCTGCCGCCCTCGAAGCCCGGGTCCTCGTCGCCGATGTGGACGGACTCGGCGGCCAGGGTCCCGGAGGGGGTTCTCGCCGCCGTCGACGAAGCCGAGCAGGTCGCGCTCGTCGAAGTAGCCGAAGCCGTGCACCTCGTCGACGACGGCGACCGAGGGGCCCAGCCGGTCCAGGAGGAGCCGGGCCAGTTCGAAGCAGAGGTCCGCGCGCCGGGCCCGCAGGTGGAGGAGCAGGTCACCGGGGGTGGCGGGCGCGCGGTGACGGGGGCCCCGGAGGGCGGGGAAGGGGTGCAGGTCGCGCGGGCGCGGGTCGCCGACGAGCCGGTCCCACGCCTCGGAGCCGATGCCGACGACGCAGGTGAGGCCGTCGGCGGGGGCCCGGAAGGCGACCGAGCGGGTCAGCCCGGTGACGTCCTGGAGCGCGTCCCGGACGGCGGCCTCGGCGCCGGGGTGGACGGTCACCACCAGGAAGAGGGCCGCGCGGGAGGGCGGCATGAGGACGGGCTGGGGTACGGCCATGGCGCTCCCGCCGGAGAGGGCCCCGCAGAACAGAACGAGAACGATCAATCAGGCAAAGGGTGCTCAAGGGACAGCGCCAGCGTAGGCGGACGTGATCCCTCCCGCAGCCCGGCACGGCGGGCCCCTGCCGGGGGCCGGGTGGGGCGGGGTCCGTACGGTGGCCGCTTCCGGAGGCGAGCGGCGTGCGACCCGTACGGCGACCCCCGCCGGGCGGGCGGCGTGCGACCCGTACGGCGGCCCCCACCGGGCCGGGCGGCGTGCGACCCGTACGGCAGCCCCGCCGGGCCGGCGGCGCGCGGCCCCGTGTTGTCGGCCCTCCTCCGGGCCGAGTGGCATGGGCGAGGGGGCGGACATAGCCTGCCCGGAGGGGCTGTCCCGTCCCCGTACCGCCCGTGCCCCGGGGGGCGAGAGGGTGAGATCCTTGAGCACCGACCAGGAAAAGCCGGAGACCCTCCAGGACACCCCGGAGACCCTGGAGCCCCGTGTGGGCCCGGCCCCCGAGGGCGATCCGGAGTTCCACCCGTACCACCACCCCGCCGCCGGCTGGGGCGCCGCCAAGAGCGTGACCGGCTTCCTGGTGCGCGAGGGCGCCCTCCCGCTCGACGGGCCCCGGGCGATCATGAAGATGAACCACGAGAACGGCGGGTTCGACTGTCCCGGCTGCGCCTGGCCCGACGACACCAAGGGCCTGCACCTGGACATCTGCGAGAACGGGATCAAGCACGTCACCTGGGAGATGACCCGCAAGCGGGTCGGCCGCGAGTTCTTCGCCGCCCACTCGGTGACCGAGCTCGACGGGTGGAGCGACTACGCCCTGGAGAACGAGGGCCGGCTCACCGAGCCGATGGTCTACGACCCGGAGACCGACCACTACGTGCCGATCACCTGGAAGGACGCCTTCGCCCTCGTCGGAGAGACGCTGCGCGGTCTCGCCCACGCGGACGAGGCGACCTTCTACACCTCCGGCCGGCTCGGCAACGAGGCCACCTTCCTCTACCAGCTGATGGCCCGCGAGCTGGGCACCAACAACCTGCCCGACTGCTCCAACATGTGCCACGAGGCCAGCGGCCGGGCCATGCAGGCCTCCCTGGGCACCGGCAAGGGCACCGTCGACCTGGAGGACTGGCAGACCGCCGACGCGCTCTTCATCCTCGGCGTCAACGCCGCCTCCAACGCGCCCCGGATGCTGACCGCCCTCGCGGAGGCGTACCACCGGGGCGCGCAGATCGTGCACGTCAACCCGCTCGTCGAGGCGGCGGCCACCCGCACGATCATCCCGCACGACTTCAAGGACATGGCCACCTTCCACTCCACCCGCACCGGCACCCTCAACCTCCAGGTGCGCGTCGGCGGCGACATGGCGCTGCTGCGGGGCATGGCCAAGGCGCTCCTGAAGCAGGCCGAGACCGACCCCAAGGCCCTGGACCGGGAGTTCGTCGAGCGGCACACCACCGGTTTCGAGGAGTACCGGGCGCTGTGCGGGGCGACCCCGTGGGAGGAGCTGGAGACCCAGTCGGGGCTGAGCCGGGACGACATCCTGGAGGCGGCCCGCGTCTACCGCGAGGCCGACCGCTCCATCGTCAGCTGGTGCCTGGGGGTCACCCAGCACGAGCACGGCGTCGACACCGTCCGCGAGATCGTCAACCTGCTGCTGCTCCGCGGCAACCTGGGCCGCGAGGGCGCCGGCCCCTCCCCCGTGCGCGGACACAGCAACGTCCAGGGCAACCGGACCTGCGGCATCGACCACCGCCCGACCGCGGAGTTCCTCGACCGGCTCGCCGAGGTCTGCGGGATCGCCCCGCCCCGCGAGCACGGCAAGGACACCGTCGCGAGCATCGGGGCGATGCGCGACGGGAAGATCAAGGTCTTCGTCGGCATGGGCGGCAACTTCGCGCTCGCGGCCCCCGACACCCCGGCCACCTACGAGGCGCTGCGCGCCTGCGAGCTGACCGTCCAGGTGAGCACCAAGCTGAACCGCAGCCACGTCGTGCACGGGCGGCGGGCGCTGATCCTGCCCTGCCTCGGCCGGACCGAGAAGGACCACCAGCGCAAGGGGATCCAGAGCACCTCGGTCGAGGACTCGATGAGCATGGTGCACCTGTCGGTCGGCATGAAGCGTCCCGCCTCGCCGCACCTGCTCTCCGAGCCGGCGATCATCGCGGGCATGGCCCGGGCCGCGCTGCCGGACAGCGCCACCCCGTGGGAGTGGTACGTCGAGGACTACGACCGCGTCCGGGACACCATGGCCAGGGTGCTCGACGGCTTCGAGGACTTCAACCGGCGGGTGCGCCTGCCGCTGGGCTTCCGCATCAAGCAGCCCGCCCGCGAGCTGGTCTTCCTCACCCCGTCCGGCCGGGCCGAGTTCTCCGCCGCCGCGCTGCCCGACGTGGTGCCCGCCCCCGGCGAGCTGGCCCTGGGCACCATGCGCTCCCACGACCAGTGGAACACCACGATCTACTCCGACAACGACCGCTACCGGGGCGTCAAGAACCTGCGCACGCTCGTCTTCATGAACCGGGCCGACATGCGCGAGCGCGGCATCGCCGACATGGGCCCGGTCGACATCACGAGCACCGCGCGGGACGGCAGCCACCGGCACCTCAACGGCTACCTCGCCGTCCCGTACGACATCCCCCGGGGGTGCGCGGCCGGCTACATGCCCGAGATGAACGTGCTGTGCGCCCTGGGCGACTACAGCACCCAGAGCGACCAGCCGATCATGAAGCACGTCAGGGTCACGATCGTCCCGGCGGCCTGAGGACCGGGGGGCGGCGCGGGCCGACGAGCCGCGGTTCCGCCGCGGCCTGCTGTCCGGAGACCGACGTCCCGGTGCCGCTGGACGGCGTCGCCGACATCAGCGACTGCCCGACCTCCAAGGGCGTCGTGATCAGGCCGGAACCCGCGGATGCCCCCGTACGACCGGCGTGACACCGTGGACCCGGGGGTCCGGCGTACGGGTCCCCGGGCGGGATCACCGAGAAGGCCGGGCCGGAGGAAGGAAGAACCATGGGACGAGTGACCGCGCGGCGGCGCGTCCTGCGCGTGCGGGAGGGAGGGGCCTCCTACCGACCGGACACGCTGGCCGCCGAGGAGCCGATGGAGATCCGGGTCGGCGGGCGTCCGCTGACCGTGACGATGCGGACCCCGGGCGACGACTTCGACCTGGCGGCCGGATTCCTGGTCAGCGAGGGCGTGGTGCACTCCGCCGGGGACGTGGCGGGGATCCGGTACTGCGCGGGCGCCACCTCCGACGGCGGCAACACGTACAACGTGGTCGACGTCGTCCTGGCCCCCGGCACGGCCGCCCCCGACGCCTCCCTGGAGCGGAACTTCTACACGACGTCCTCGTGCGGCCTGTGCGGCAAGGCCAGTCTGGACGCGGTGCGCACCACGGCCGCCTGGTCCGTCGCGGAGGACCCGCTGCGGATCGGGACGGAGGTGCTCACGGCCCTTCCTGACCGGCTGCGGGCGGCCCAGCGGGTCTTCGACAGCACGGGCGGGCTGCACGCGGCCGGGCTCTTCTCGGCCGAGGGCGAGCTGCTCTGCCTGCGGGAGGACGTCGGCCGGCACAACGCCGTGGACAAGGTCGTCGGCCACGCCCTGCGGTCGGGACTGCTGCCGCTGCGCGGGACGGTCCTGATGGTGAGCGGCCGGGCCTCCTTCGAGCTGGTGCAGAAGGCGGTGATGGCGGGGATCCCGATGCTCGCGGCCGTCTCGGCGCCGTCCTCGCTCGCCGTGGACCTGGCGGCGGAGAGCGGACTGACCCTGGTCGGGTTCCTGCGGGGCACGTCGATGAACGTGTACTGCGGGGACGAGCGCCTGGAGACCGTGCCGGTGGCCTGACCGCCCTCCGGCCGGAGGGCCGACTGGTGTTCCCGGGGGCGGTCGGGTAGCCCCGGGGGGTGCTGTTCCGTCAACTCGCATACCTGGTGGCCCTCCCCCGGGCGTGCCACGCCTCCCAGCCCGCGCTGTCGGAGGCGATCCGGAAGCCGGAGGACGAGCTCGACGTCCCGCTGGTGCTGCGCACCGGGCTCGGCGGGCGGATGCGGATCGGCGCGGTGCCGACCGCGTCGGGGGCCGTCACCCTGCTCACGGCCCCGTTCTGCCGGGCGCACCCGCTGGTGACCGTGGAGGTGACGACGGACCTCCAGTCGGAGGGCGTCCCGCGCCGGCCGCGGAGCTTCGAGCTCGACGCCGGGATCACGTACCTGCAGGAAGGGCTCGCGGAGGGCTTCGAGACGGTCCCACTGTACGAGGAGCGGTACGTGCTCCTCACCGGCGCCGCCGACGGCGACGGCCCGCGCCCTCAGGGAGGTCGCGGGCCGTGCCGGTGTGGCCGCCGCTCTGGACCGCCTTCCGGAAGACCCCGTACAGCGGTGAGGAAAAAGGGGGGCCTACGCCGCTTCGGCGGGGCTCTCCGCGTCCTCGCGGTGCGCGCCGCCGCCGGTGTCGCCCTTGCGGACCGTGCAGTGGATCGAGTCGTCCACGACGTCGGCGACGATCGTGTCGCCGGGCTCGGCGTCGCCGCCGAGCAGCAGGGAGGCGACCCGGTTGTCGAGCTCCGTCTGGATGGTGC
This sequence comes from Streptomyces sp. NPDC093071, assembly GCF_044754545.1. Taxonomy (NCBI): domain Bacteria; kingdom Bacillati; phylum Actinomycetota; class Actinomycetes; order Kitasatosporales; family Streptomycetaceae; genus Streptomyces; species Streptomyces sp. NPDC093071. Next base: position 410,389 of record NZ_JBIVPH010000001.1, read on the forward strand.
GGCGCAGCGGCCGGGCGCCGAACGCCGGCTGGTAGCCGTGGGCGACGAGGAGCTTCTTCGCGGCCTCGGTGACCTCCAGGGTCATGCCCTGCGCGTGGACGCGGTGCTTGCTGCGGTCCAGGAGGTGGTCGACGATCTCCGACAGGTCCTCCTCGGTGAGGCTGTGGAAGACGATGATGTCGTCGATGCGGTTGAGGAACTCGGGCAGGAAGCGTCCCCGCAGGTCCTCCATCAGCTGGTCCTTCAGCTCGGCCGCGTCGCCCTGGTGGTCGAGGATGCGGTGGGCGCCGATGTTGGACGTCATGATGACGACGCAGTGGCGGAAGTCGACCGTGCGGCCCTGCCCGTCGGTGAGGCGCCCGTCGTCGAGGATCTGGAGCAGGGTGTTGAAGACGTCCGGGTGCCCCTTCTCGATCTCGTCGAACAGGACCACGCTGTAGGGCTGGCGGCGGACCTTCTCGGTGAGCTGCCCGGCCTCCTCGTAGCCCACGTACCCGGGGGGCGCCCCGACGAGCCGGGCGACCGTGTGCTTCTCCTGGAACTCGCTCATGTCGAACCGGATCATCCGGTCCTCGTCGCCGAAGAGCAGGTCGGCGAGGGTCTTGGCGAGTTCGGTCTTGCCGACGCCGGTGGGGCCGAGGAAGAGGAAGGAGCCCACCGGGCGGTTGGGGTCGCCCATGCCGGCCCGGTTGCGGCGCACGGCCTCGGAGACCGCCGTGACCGCCTCGTCCTGGCCGACGATCCTGGCGTGCATCTCCTCCTCCAGCTTGAGGAGCTTCTCCTTCTCGCTGGCGGTGAGCTGGGAGACCGGGATGCCGGTGCGGCGGGACACGATGTCCGCGATGTCGGCGGCCGTGACGGAGACGACGCCCTCGCGGCGCTCCTCGATGCCCGCTAGCTCGCCCTCGACCTCGGCGATCCGCCGCTTGAGGCCGGAGGCCTTCTCGAACTCCTCGCCCGCGACGGCCTGGTCCTTCTCCCGGCGCAGCTTGGCGAGTTCGTCCTCGCGGCTGATCACCTCGGTGGAGCGGCCGCCGCTGCGCAGCCGCACCCGGGCCCCGGCCTGGTCCATCAGGTCGATGGCCTTGTCGGGCAGGAAGCGGTCGCTGATGTAGCGGTCGGAGAGCTCCGCCGCCGCCGCGAGGGCGCCGTCGGCGAAACGGACCTGGTGGTGGGCCTCGTAGGCGTCCCGCAGCCCTTCGAGGATCTGCACGGTCTCCTCGACGGTCGGCTCGGGGATCAGGACGGGCTGGAAGCGGCGTTCGAGGGCGGCGTCCTTCTCGATGTGCTTGCGGTACTCGTCGATGGTGGTCGCGCCGACCACGTGCAGCTCGCCCCGGGCGAGGGCCGGCTTGAGCATGTTCCCGGCGTCCATCGAGCCCTCGCCGGTGGCGCCCGCACCGACGACCGTGTGCAGCTCGTCGATGAAGAGGACGATGTCGCCCCGGGCCTCCTGGACGTCCTCGATGACCTTCTTCAGGCGCTCCTCGAACTGCCCCCGGTACTGGGCGCCGGCCACCATCCCGGAGAGGTCGAGGGAGACGACCCGCTTGTCCTTGAGGGTGTCGGGCACCTCGCCCGCCACGATGCGTTGGGCGAGGCCCTCGACGATGGCGGTCTTGCCGACGCCGGGCTCGCCGATGAGGACCGGGTTGTTCTTGGAGCGCCGGGAGAGGATCTCGATGGTCTGCTCGATCTCCTCGGCCCGTCCGACCACGGGGTCGAGCTTCCCGGCCTTCGCCTCCTCGGTGAGGTCCCGGCCGAACTCGTCGAGGGTGGTGGCCGGCTGCTTCGGGGCGGCGGGGGCGCCCTCGCCGCCGAAGGCCGCCTGGTCGGCGGCGCCGCGCAGCTTCGAGACGTCCATGTCCTCGGCGCGCAGGAAGCGGGAGGCGCCGGAGTCGGGGTCGCCGAGGAGGGCGCCGAGGATCTGCTCGGGACCGATGTACGAGACGCCGGCGGCCTGCGAGCGGGCGTGGGCGAGCGCGAGGGTGCGCTTGGCCGCCGGGGTGAGGCCGGGCTCCGAGGAGGGCTCGGCGGACTCCCGGGGCAGCACCTCGGCGATCCGGGCCGCGAGGGCGTCGGGGTCCACCCCGCCCTGGGCGAGCAGCCTGCGGGAGGGATCGACCTGGGTGGCGGCCCACAGCAGGTGCTCCGTGTCGAGGTCGGACGTGCCGTCCTCGGCCGCCTTGCGGGTGGCCAGGTTGAGCAGTTCGTACGAGGACTCCGTGAGCAGCCTTCCGATGGGCACACGCTGCACGGCCGGGGGCGAGGAGGCCGGCGACATGCCGAAGAAACGGTTCAGCATCTCGCTGAACGGATCGGAGGAACCGAAAGGTGAACCGAACGCCATCGACATGTCTGCTCCAGAGAAGCGTGGGGGGAACCCCTCTCACTGAAACGCCATGTCCACCGCTCCGCAAACGGAACGAACGCGGGCGGTCACCGGGGAGGACGGGGCCGCTCCCGGCCCCGTCCTCCCCTCCCCCGGGGCTCTCCCCTCCTCCTCTACTCCTCCCCTACTCCTCGTCCCACGGCGGTTCGGAATCGTCGAAGTCGAAGGGCGGCTCGTCGTCGTACGGGGCGGCGGGCGCGGGCGCGGATCCGGACGTCGTGGCCGCCCGGGCGGGGGCAGCCGGTGCGGGCGCGGCCGTCTCCCCCGACCCACCGGCCGGCGCGGCGGCCCCGCCCCCGGCCTCCGCCAGCGCCTCCAGGACGCCTTCGGCGTACTTGGTCAGCTTGGCCTCGCCGACCCCGCCGACGGTGCCCAGCTCCTCGACCGTGGTGGGAAGCAGCGTGGCGATCTCCCGCAGCGTCGCGTCGTGGAAGACGACGTACGCCGGGACGCCCTGCTCGCGGGCGGTCGCGGCCCGCCAGGCGCGGAGCGCCTCGAAGACCGGCACGGCCTCCGCCGGCAGATCGACCGGCACGCGGGCGCCCTTGCCGGAGCGGCTTCCGGACTCCTTCCGGGCCGGGGCGACCGCCTTCTCCTTGCGCATCTGGACGGTGCGGCGCCCGCCCAGGACCTCGCCGCTCTGCTCGGTGAGGACGAGCGTCCCGTAGTCCCCCTCCACCGCGAGCAGGCCCTGCGCGAGGAGCTGGCGGACGATCCCGCGCCACTCGGCGGTGCTCAGGTCGGAGCCGACGCCGAACACCGAGAGGGCGTCGTGGTCGAACTGGATGACCTTGGCCGTCTTCTTCCCCTGGAGGATGTCGACGATCTGCCCGGCGCCGAACTTCTGGCGCCGCTCCTTGGCGAGCCGCCACACCGTGGACAGCAGCTTCTGCGCGGCGACCGTGCCGTCCCAGGACTCGGCCGGGGTCAGGCAGGTGTCGCAGTTGCCGCAGGGCTCGCCCTTCTGCCCGAAGTACTCCAGGAGCCGCACCCGGCGGCAGTCGACGGTCTCGCAGAGCGCCAGCATGGCGTCCAGGTGCCGGGCGAGGCCCCGGCGGTGCTGCTCGTCGCCCTCGGAGCCGTCGATGAGCTTGCGCTGCTGGACCACGTCCTGGAGGCCGTACGCCAGCCACGCCGTGGCCGGCTCGCCGTCCCGGCCCGCGCGGCCGGTCTCCTGGTAGTAGCCCTCGACGGACTTCGGCAGGTCGAGGTGGGCCACGAACCGCACGTCCGGCTTGTCGATGCCCATGCCGAAGGCGATCGTCGCCACCACGACGACGCCGTCCTCGCGCAGGAAGCGGGCCTGGTTCGCGGCGCGCGTGCGGGCGTCCATGCCTGCGTGGTAGGGCACGGCGTCGACGCCCTGCTCCACCAGGAGCGCGGCGGTCTTCTCGACGGAGGACCGCGAGAGGCAGTAGACGACTCCGGCGTCCCCCGCGTGCTCGGTCCTGATCAGCTCCAGGAGCTGCTTGAACGGGTTGTTCTTGGGGACGATGCGGTACTGGATGTTCGGCCGGTCGAAGCCGGCGACGAAGTGCCGGGCGTCCTCCAGGCCCAGCCGCTTCGCGATCTCGGCGTGGGTGGCCTCGGTGGCCGTGGCCGTCAGCGCGATCCGGGGCACCTTCGGCCACCGTTCGTGCAGCATGGACAGGGCGAGGTAGTCGGGCCGGAAGTCGTGGCCCCACTGGGAGACGCAGTGCGCCTCGTCGATCGCGAAGAGCGACACCCGGCCCCGGTCCAGGAGCCGCTGGGTGCCCTCGGTCCGCAGCCGCTCGGGGGCCAGGTAGAGCAGGTCCAGCTCGTCCGCGAGGAACGCCTGCTCGACGGCCTGCCGCTCGTACGGGTCCTGGGTGGAGTTCAGGAATCCGGCCCGCACCCCGAGGGCCCGCAGCGCGTCCACCTGGTCCTGCATGAGCGCGATGAGGGGCGAGATCACGATGCCCGTGCCGTCTCTGACCAGGGCGGGGATCTGGTAGCAGAGCGACTTGCCGCCGCCGGTCGGCATCAGCACGAGCGCGTCGCCGCCGCCGACGACCTGCTCGATGATCTCCTGCTGCTCCCCCCGGAAGGAGCTGTAGCCGAAGACACGGTGGAGCACCCGGGCGGGCTCGGAGATCTCTGGGGAAGCGTCGGAGAGGACCATTCGTGAAGCGTATCCGCCCCCGCCGACACCCCGGTCCCGTCCGCCGCAACCTGTGGACAACCCGCCCCGGCCACCGTCCGGCAGCCTGTGGAAAACCCGCGCGGACCGCCGTCCGGCAGCCCGTGGACAACCCGTGCGGGGCGGTCCCCGGCCGCTCGTGGAGAACCCGCCAGGACCGGCCCCGGCGGCCCGTCATCGACTCAGGTCCGCCTCCTCGCGGGTGTCGTCGAGGAAGCCGCCCGACTGGTGCCGCCACAGCTTGGCGTAGGCGCCCTCCGCGTCGAGCAGCGCCTCGTGCGTGCCCTGCTCGACGATCCGGCCCCGGTCGAGGACGACGAGCCGGTCCATGCCGGCCACCGTGCTCAGCCGGTGGGCGACGACGAGCGCGGTCCGCCCCTCCATGAGGCGCCACAGCGCCTCCTGGACGAGGATCTCGCTCTCGGAGTCCAGGGCGCTGGTGGCCTCGTCGAGGAGGAGGATCGGGGCGTCGCGCAGGATCGCCCGGGCCAGGGCGACCCGCTGGCGCTGGCCTCCGGAGAGCTTCACGCCCCGCTCGCCCACCATGGTGTCGAAGCCGTCGGGGAGCCCGTCGACGAACTCCGTGACGTGCGCCGCGTCGGCCGCGCGCCGGATCTCGGCCTCGGTGGCGTCCGGCCGGGCGAAGGCGATGTTGTCCCGCAGGCTCCGGTGGAACATCGCCGGGTCCTGCGGCACGTAGGCGATCATGCTCCGCAGGTCGGCCTGGCGCAGTCGGCCGATGTCCTGGCCGCCGACCAGGATCCGGCCGCCGTCGACGTCCGTCATCCGCAGCAGCAGCCGGGTGAGGGACGTCTTGCCGCCGCCGGACCTGCCGACGAAGCCGACCTTCGCCCCGCCGGGCACGTCCAGGTCGAGCCCCTCGAAGAGGGGCTTCGCGCCCGCGTGGGCGAAGGTGACCTTCTCGAAGCGGACGCCGGTGCCCCGGGGCGCCAGGGGTTCCGGGGCCTCCGGGTCGAGCACGGTGGGCGGTTCGAGGAGCAGTTCGGTGAACTGCCCGGCCTCCGTCATGGCGCTCTCCAGGCGCCGGTAGATCTGGTTGAACTCGAACATGATCCGGGTGGCGTTGGAGTAGTAGGTGAAGGCCACGATGACGGCCTCCACGCCGTGCTCCCCGCCGCCGAGGGCGACGGCGAGGAGGAGCCCCAGGACGTTCGTCAGGACGGACATCGGCGCGACCAGCGTGTCGATACGCAGATTGCCGTAGTCCCAGGACCGCAGGGTGAGCCGCCGCGACTCCGCGACGCGGGAGCGGTGCTCGGCGGCCTCCCGGTCCTCGGCGGCGAACGACCGGACCGTGTCCATGTTCATGAGGGTGTCGGCGACGTGTCCCGAGACCCGGGCGATGGCCTGTTCCCGCTGGGCGACGAGCGCCTGGCGGCGGCGGATCAGCGGGGTGACGCACAGGCCGGTGAAGGCGATCAGCGTCAGGAGGCCGACCACGAGCAGCGGGTCGTACTGCCAGAGCACCACCGAGGCGAAGAGCAGCGGGACGACGTTGCCCATGACCGAGAAGGTCAGCGTGTCGACGAACACCTCGAAGCGGGAGGCGAAACTGAGGACCCGCTTGGTCAGCGATCCGGCGAAGTTGTCGTGGAAGAACGAGGAGTCCTTCGCGAACAGTTCGTCCATGCCGACGACGTACAGGTCCTCGATGCCCCGGGCGTCGAGGCGGTTCAGGCAGTGCAGTCCGACCCGCCACAGCCCCTCGCCGAGCAGCAGCACGCCGGCGAACCCGAGGACGTACGGAAGGTGCGCGCCGAGGTCACCGGCGTCGGTGCCGTCCCCGGCGACCTGCGCGACGAGCTTGGCGACGACGAGCGGCGCGACGTAGAAGATGCCGATGTTGCCGAGCGCCAGCAGCAGCATGGCCGGCGCGGTCAGCCACCGCAGACGGAGCAGTTGCCGTGCGTAGTGGCGCAGTGCGAGCAGCACCGAACCCTTGGACGGTAATCCTTCACGCGTTTCAGGTGATCCCATACCCAACCCTGTGGTGTCGTACCGAAGGTGAGGAAAGGGAGTCTCCCGCGCAAACGTCCGCGCGGTCCACGTGTTTTCGGCGGCCCTCCGGGGGCCGGGGCAACCCGTCGCGCCCGTCCCGCGTCCTTCCGCACAGGACCCGACGCCGCCCGGCGGCCACCGACCCAGGAGCCAGGACATCCCATGAGCGACAAGGCCCGGACCCTCTTCGACGCGCTCGACCTCGACCGGGACGGCACCCTGACCCGCGGCGAGGTCATCGACGCCCTGCGGTCCAAGGGGCCCACGCTGGCCGCGCGGGGCGTGATCCCCTTCTGGGGCGTGGGGACCGAGGAGGATTCCTCGGCCCTGTTCGACGAGGCGGACATGAACGGCGACCGCGTGCTGTCCTTCGAGGAGTTCGCGACGCTGGTGAACCGGCGTTTCGGCTGGTGAGCCCCGGGCCGTCGGCGGCCCGGGGAGGGGCGGGGAGGGACGGGTCAGACGGAGACCGCGGGGAGGACCCCGGTGACCGGCGCGGCCAGGTCGGTGAGCTGGTGGAGCTGCTGGAGGTCGTGGATCCGGTCGAGTCCGCCGAGCTGCTCGGCGAGGCCGGGGAGCTGTGCGGCCTGCTCCTCGGGGAGGCCGGTCGCGGCGAGGGAGTCGAGCTCCGTGACCGGGTTGACCGGCGGGCCGAGCGGGCCGGCGGCGGGAGCGGCGCTCGCCGCGGACGCGCCCAGGCAGGAGAAGGCGGCGGCGACGGCGAGGACGGAGGAGATGCGTCGTGCTGAGGTCATGCCCTCACCAACGCGTCCGGCCCGCCGGCGGACACGGCCGCCCCCGCCCGCACCGTCCGAACGGGGGTCGGCGACGGCCGGGGGGAAGCTGAGAGGCGAGGAAAGCGAAGGGACTAGTAATAACTTTTTGGAGAAGTTAGGAGAAGGAAGCCCCTTCATGGCCTCGCCCGGTACGACCGTAGCAGTCAGGCGGGGATCAGGTCGCGCAGATTTTCCGGGGTGAACACGCGCGAGCCCGGGGGCAGTCCGGCGGGGCGGTCCAGACCGATGTACGTGACGGGGCCGTCCGGCACCGTCGTCCCGTCCCACAGGGTCGTCGTCAGGGCGTCGTCCGCCATCAGGTCCACGAGGTGGCGGACCGTCAGCGGGGTGCGGGCGAGCAGTCCCCGGAGCAGGACCGCGACCGACACCCGGTTCTCCTCGACGCGGTTCGCCGCCGGGTGGCCCTTGAGGTACAGGTGCAGCCAGCGGGCGTGCCAGCGGCCGTCGTCGTCCCGCGCGAACGCGAGCGGCAGCGCGACCCGGCCGGGCCCGCGCAGGTCCGACTTCATGCGGACCGTGCGCGGTTCGAACGGGCGCCCCTTCTGTTCGGCGTCGCGCAGCATGAAGCCGAAGAACGACTCCTCGACCTCCTCGAAGCCCTCGCCGTCGTAGATGTTGACCTGCGGGACGACATACGTGCCGCGCACGGCTCCGAGCCGCAGGTCGATGAACTCCGAGGCGCCCTCGGGGGCGTCGGTGATGTCGCCTGAGTGCGCGCCCTCGACGGCGGTGAGGGCGGTGTACGAGAGCCAGGTGACGGTCTGGTGGTCGGCGTCCAGGACGAGGGCCGAGAGGTCGTAGTCGGTCCTCCGGCCCGTCTGCTTCCAGTACGTGAAGAAGCGCAGCAGGTCGCCCTCGACGGGCGAGACGGAGCCGCGCGGCAGGACGCCGAGGCCGTCGGCGGTGGCCCGGCCGCTGAGCGGGAGCGCCACGTCGAGGACGGCGGGGTCGACGAGCAGGTGGCCCGGGGCGGGGAGCCGGCGCCGGGTCTCGGCGTCGAGGACGGCGCACAGGCGCTCGCGCACGGCGGCCGGCAGCAGCGGCCTGGTGTCGGCGGTGACCCAGGCGCCGCCGAGCCGGTTGACGAAGACCCGGGGCTCCCCCTCCCCGTCCGTCCGGTTGCGGAGGTGGTCGCGGAGGGAGAGGACGACGCGGCCGGACACCTCCGGGAGGGCCCGCTCGCAGGCGGTGACGACGGCGTCCAGCGCCTCGGGGCCGTCCGCCGTGCGCAGCAGCCGGTCGAGGGCGCGCAGGAGCCGGCCGGGGGCGGAGGTGAGGAGCGCGGCCGCGCCGGTGACGTCGTCGCGGCCGAGCAGCGCCTCCACGCGGCCGTCGAAGGACGGGGCCGCCTTCTCGCCCCGGGCGACGGCGAAGACCTCGGCGGCGTGCGGCCACCGGGGGTGTTCGTGCGGGTGGAGCCGCTCGCCCAGGCGCTTCCAGGCCTCGCGGTGCGCGGAGACGTCGGAGAGCTTGGCGGGGCTCGCGGCGACGACGGCGTCCAGACCGCCGAGCAGGGCGCGGCGGACCGGCCGGGACAGGGAGCGGAAGCGGGTCGGCTCGCGCAGGGTGACGTCGCCGCCGGAGAGCGCGCACGCCAGCCGGAGGACGTCGGTGACGGTGTCCAGGAGCGGGTCGGCGCCGGCCGCGAGCCGGGCCCGGTTGACGACGGCGCGGATCTCCCGGACCGGTATCGCCTCGGGCTGGGGCCCGTCGGCGCGGTGCTCGGCGAGGACGGCGAGGTCGCTCAGGTGGTCGTCGCCGAGCGGTGTGGTGCTTCCGGCCAGGGAGAGGTAGAGGGCGGTGGCCTCGTCGGCGAGCGGGCGGCCGGGGTGGAGGGCGGTCAGGCGGTCGGCGGCGGAGGCGATCAGCTCGTCGTGGGCGGCGATCAGCTCCTCGTAGGTGTGCCGGTAGCTGCCGTAGGACGGCAGGTCTAGCAGGTTCACCACTCCGGCGCGCAGCCGCTCGATCACGGTTCCGCGCGCGGCGGGGGCGGTGAGGGCCTCGGCGAGGCACTGCGCCCAGAAGTCCCGGGTGTCGGGCACGCCGTCCGGGAAGTCCTTGAAGTAGGCGTTGTGCCGGACGTGGTCGCCGACCAGCTCGCGGACGGTGTCCAGGGTGCGGGCGGCGGTCGCGAGGACCGTCTCCCGGGCGAGGCCGGAGAGCGCTTCGAGGAGGTCGGCGGAGAGCTTGAAGCCCACCGAGATCAGGGCGGCGTCGAACTGCCGGGCCGCCCCGGCGCCCTCGCCGGCGGGGCCGGCCGGGACGGGGAGGCGGCGGGTGTGCCGGACGACCAGACGTTCGAGGGCGTGATCCATTCCGGCATGGTGTCAGCCGTTCGCACGCACGTGCATACGGTTTTCGCCCGGGCGCGGAGGCCCCGGTCACCGGGATCGCGCGAGGAGGGTTGCCGAGCGGGATTCGGGGAACCCGCCTAACGTGACCGAAGTACCCCAGTCGACCAGAAAAGGGGCGTATCAGTCATGGGTGAGAGCCACATGGACAAGGCCAAGGGCAAGCTCAAGGAGGCCGCCGGCAAGGCGACCGGCAATGAGCGCCTGAAGAGCGAGGGCAAGGCGGACCAGATGAAGGGCCAGGCCCGCGAGGTGGGCGAGAAGGCCCAGGGGAAGGTCGAGGGCGTCCGCGACTCCCTCAAGCGCGACGACTCCTAGGCTCGCACCACCACCGCTCGGGCCGCCGTACCGCGCTCTGGAGGACGGTCCGAACAGGAAGGGCCGCCCGGCACCCGCCGGGCGGCCCTCCTCGCGTGCGCGGACCCCGAAGGGCCGCAAGGGCCACAGGGACCCCCGGGCCTCAGGGAGCCGTGCGTACGGGGAAGCTGAAGCCGTGCCCCTGCTGCTTGAGCCACGGCAGCACCTGCCGCAGGGCCGCGACGGTCTGGGCGCGGTCGCCGCCGCCGTCGTGGAAGAGGATGGTCGGGCCGTTGGACAGCTCGTTCTTGACCGTGTTCACGATCGCGGCCGTGCCGGGCAGCTCGAAGTCCTTGGTGTCCACGTTCCAGCCGAGCGGCCGCATCCCCGCCGCCGCGGCGATCCGCCGGCTGTCCGGGGTGAAGGCGCCGCCCGGCGCCCGGTAGTACTCGACCTTCGCTCCCCCGGCCGCGTCCTCGATCATCTTCTTCGCGTCCAGGATCTGCCGCTTCTGGTAGTCGACGGACTTCTTGTCCATCGAGGTGTCGTGGGAGATGGTGTGGTCGCAGAGCCGGTGGCCGTCCGCGACGACCTTCCTGACGAGGTCGGGGTGCCGCTTCGCCTCGGGTCCCACCATGCAGAACACGGCCTTGACCCCGTGCTCCTTCAGGATGTCCAGCATCTGGGGCGTCCAGCGCGGGTCGGGCCCGTCGTCGATGGTGATGTTCACGGCCGTGCCGCCCGCCTCGGCGTCGTGCGCGATGCTCTCGGGCATCTTCTTCGGCGGCGCCTGGGCCGGCCCCTCGGCGGCCGGCGCGGGCCCGGCCGTCACGCGCCCGGTCCCGGCGTCGGCCTCCGCCTCCGTCTGCGTCACCGCGCTGGCCGCCCACACCGCCAGGCTGAGTCCGACCGCGGAGGCGACCACCGCTATGTGCGCCGTGTACTTGTTCCGCCCCATGGAATTGTCCACTCCCCGTTGTTCCAGGTCCTGCTCCCGGGTGAGAGGACGGTGCGAACGGCGGGAAGGTTTCATCCGGCGGGGTCGAAAGTCGGCCCCCTGGCCGGGACCGGGCCCCCTCCGGCCGACACGGCGGGCATCGTGGACTGTTGCGTACGCGCCAATGGTGTACGCCACACTGTGGGCACGCGCCGGATTCCGGTCCGGCCGGCGGCGCGCGGGCGCACCCGTCGCGGCGTGCGGGAATGCGTCCGGCCGGCCCGCGTCACACTTTCTCCGCAAGCCCTTCACGGGAAGCACGCTTTCGGCCGCGGGCCGCCCGGACGGCCCGTGCGGGGGCAGACGCCGGGCCGCGCCCGTCCCTAGCCTCCCGGGCCATGCGATCCCACCTCACGAGACGCCTGGGTCTCACCGCCGTCCTCGCCCTCTTCCTCGCCGTCTTCGGCCTGGCCCCGGCCGCGAGCGCGTCCGAGCCGCTCGCCCCCGCCGAGCTGACGTTCGGCACCGACGCCGCCACGACCACCCCCGGCGGCACGGTGAACCTGACCGTCACGCTGAAGAACAACAAGTCCTACGACATCTGGTTCGTCTACCAGACGATCGACCCCACCTGGCTGACCACCCAGCGCCCGGACCTGAAGTACTCCTTCACCGGCTGTTCGCTGGCCGGCCCCGGCGGCACCAGCACTCCCTGCACCGGCACCGGACCCGCCAACCTCGGCGCCAACTACGGGGCCACCGTGCCGCCCGGCCAGAGCCGCACCGTGACCCTGACGCTCCAGGTCGCCGCCGACTCCGGCTGCAACGGCAACATCGGCTTCTACTCGTACTTCTACGCCGAGTTCAGCGACAGCTCCAGCACCAGCGGCGGTCCGGTCTACACGCCCGAGACCCGCGTCCTCTGCGCCTGACGGTTCGGTGGCCGGGCGGGGCGCGTCCGGAAATAGACCACGCCCCGATCGGCCCATCGGTCTAAACCAATGGCGGAAGCCCCGGCGGTCCCACGGTCCGCCGGCGCCCCTCCTCCCCCTCCCACCTGGGCATCGGACCCGTGGCGGGAGGGGCGGCCGGGGTCCGGGAGGGGTTCCGGTCCGATCGTCACACCGGAACCACCGCCCCGGGCGCCCGCGTTTTTCCGTCAGCTTTCGCGGCGGGACCACAAAAGCTCCACAGATACCTCACCATTTGACGCGACGGATGCGTGAACGACCGGCCTTCGAGGGGGATGCCGGCGTCCACGAGGGGGTGCGTCCGCTCCTCGGAGCCGTACTCACCCCTGCTCCGGGAGGGGACACCACCGCATGAAGCGGCTCATAGGCACCACCTTGTTCACCACGGGCGCGCTCGTCGCCGCCCTCGTCCTGCCGAGCGCCTCGGCGCAGGCGGTCGAACTGGCTCCCCGCGTCGACCTGAGGGTTCTCGTCGTGAGCGACGGCGGTCCGGCCACCGCCGCCATCGCCGCCGAACTGGACGCCGCGGGAACGCCGTACACGGAGATCGACCTCACCCGTGCCGACCGTCCCGTCATCACCGCCGGCTACCTCGCGGACAGCGTGGGCAACCGGAACCGGGCGAAGTTCCAGGCCGTCGTCCTGCCGAACGACAACCCGTTCCCGGCCGGCTCCGCCGAGATGACCGCGCTCGCGAACTACGAGCGGGCCTACGACATCCCGCAGGTCGACGCGTACACCTACGCCCGGCCCGAGGTCGGCCTCCAGTACGCCGTCTACGGCGGGTACGCGGGAAGCCTCGACGGGGTGCAGGCCCAGACCACCGCGGCCGGGCTCTCGGGCCCGTTCGGCTACCTCGAAGGAGCCGTGCCGTTCGAGGACAACTCGCCGACCGTCGGCGAGAGCTACGCCTACCTGTCGACACCGCTGGCGGGCGCCGACTTCACCTCGTACGTCGACGCCGCGATACCCGGGACGACCCAGCGCGGGTCCCTGGTCGGCGAGTACCGGCACGACGGGCGCCGCGAGCTGGTCGTCACCTTCGTCTACAACCAGTACCAGCAGCAGTTCCGCCTCCTGGCCCGCGGCATCGTGGACTGGATGACCGGCGGGACGCACCTGGGCGCCTCCCGGAACTACTTCGCCGTCCACGTCGACGACGTGTTCGCGGCGGACGACCGCTGGAACTCCACGCTCAACTGCACGCCCGGCGACGTGGACTGCACCGACCCCAACGCCGTGCCGGACCCGATCCGGATGACGGCCGCCGACGTGGACCACGCCGCCTCCTGGCAGACCTCGCGCGGCTTCACCCTGGACATGGCCTACAACGCCGCCGGCACCGTCGACTTCCGCGCGGACAACAACGGCGCGGACCCGCTGGCCGACCGGTTCGTCGCGAAGCGGAACGACTTCCGCTGGATCAACCACACCTACACGCACGCCTTCCTCGGCTGCCAGCAGGACACCAGCGCGGTGCCGTGGCGCTGCGCCACGAACCCCGACGGCTCGGTCAAGTGGGTCTCCCGGCAGGACGTCTCCGACGAGATCGCCCTCAACCGCGTGTGGGGCCAGACCGCCGGACTCCCGCTGGAGAACGACGAACTGGTCACCGGCGAGCACTCCGGACTGCGCGTCCTGCCCCAGCAGAACGTCGACAACCCGAACCTGGGACCGGCCCTCGGCGACAACACCATCGGCTGGCTGGCCTCGGACAACTCCCGCGAGCCCGGACAGCGCCAGGTCGGAACGGCCACGACCGTCCCCCGCTACCCCATGAACGTCTTCTACAACGCGGGCCGGGCGGCCGAGCAGGTCGACGAGTACAACTGGATCTACACCAGCCGCGCGCAGGGCGGCAGCGGGATCTGCGAGGACAACCCGGCCACCACCACCTGCCTGGCCGCCCCGCTCGACCCCGCCACCGGCTACACGGACCACATCGTGCCCCTGGAGCGGCAGATCGCCCTGGGCCACGTCCTCGCCAACGACCCCAAGCCGCACTTCATCCACCAGTCGAACCTGGCCGAGGACCGCATCGCCTACCCGGTCCTGGACGGCGTCCTCGACGCGTACGACGCGCTGTTCGCCCCCGGCACCCCGGTGGTGAACCTGCGGATGAAGGACATCGGGCAGGAGCTCCAGCGGCGCTCCGCCTGGCGCACGGCCGTGCAGAACGGCCAGATCACGGCGTACCGCATCAACGGCACGGTGACCGTCGAGGGCCCGAGCGGCACGACGGTCCCGGTGACCGTGCCCGAGGGCACCCTGCGCTCCGGCTCGGCCTTCGGCGAGGCGTACGCGGGCGGGCGCTCCGGCTGGACGTCCCTCGCGGGCGCGCCGCTGACCCTGGAGCTGCCCTCCGCCCCGGCCCTCGGCGCGGGCGGCTCCGCCCCGGCCGCGGTCACGGTCCCGGCCCCGGCCGCCCGCGTCCCCGAGGGCGTGGCCGAGCCGGTCGCCCCCGGCACGGACGGCTGACCGCCGTACCCCCGGCGAGGTCCCGGCCCGCCCCACCGGCGGCCGGGACCGGCACGACCACTCCCACCACGGCCGTGGAGCACACACCTATGCACGTTCACCACGGCGCGCCGCGCTCCGGCGCCCCGCGCGTCACCCTCCTGACCGAAGGCACCTACCCGCACAGCCACGGGGGCGTCAGCGTCTGGTGCGACCAGCTCGTCACCGGGATGCCGGACGTCGACTTCGACGTCCTCGCCGTCACCGGCTCGGGCCGCGAACCGCTCGCCTGGGACCTGCCGGCCCACGTCTCCCACGTCCTGTCCGTGCCCATGTGGGGCCCGGCGCCGGAGGGCAGGCCGCCCCGGGGCAGGGCGGGCAGGCGGCTCGCCGACGCGTACGAGAAGTTCCTGACGGCGCTGCTCGACCCGGCCGCCGAGGCCGGTTTCGGCCCCGCCCTGTACGCCCTCGCGCACGCCGCCGGGGACGGTCTGCTCAGCCCGTTTCTGCGGAGCGACGCGGCGATCACGGTGCTCACCTCCGTGTGGCGGCGGCCGGGGCTCGCCGTGCGGGAGGCCCGGCCGACCCTGCACGACGCGATCACGGCCACGGCCCTGCTCGAACACGCGCTGCGGCCGCTGTCCGCGCCGCCGCCGGTGGAGGGCGTCGCGCACGCCGTCAGCGGCGGGGTGGCCGTCCTGCCGGGCCTCGCGGCCCTCGAACGGAACGGGGTGCCGCTGCTGCTCACCGAGCACGGCGTGTACCTGCGCGAGCGCTACCTCGGCTACCGCACCGCCCCCTACCGCTGGCCGGTGAAGGCCGTGGTCCTGGGCTTCTTCCGGCTGCTCGCGGAGGAGAGCTACCGCAAGGCGGCCCTGATCACCCCGGGCAACCGCTACAACCGGCTGTGGGAGGAGGAGGGAGGCGCCGACCCCGAGTCGATCCGCACCGTCTACAACGGCGTCGACCCCGCCGCCTTCCCGCCCGCCGGCCCCGAGCCGGACGCCCCCACCCTCAGCTGGGCCGGGCGCGTGGACCCGATCAAGGACCTGGAGACGCTGATACGTTCCCTCGCCCTGGTCCGGGAGCGGATGCCCGACGTCCGGCTGCGGCTCTTCGGCGGCACGCCCCGGGGCGGCGAGGCCTACCGGGAGCGCTGCGAGGCCCTGGCGGCCGAGCTCGGCCACGCGGACGCCGTCACCTTCGAGGGACGCGTCGACGACATCAAGGACGCCTACGCGGCCGGGAACGTCGTGATGCTCTCCAGCATCAGCGAGGGCTTCCCCTTCACCCTGATCGAGGCGATGTCCTGCGGGCGCGCGACCGTCTCCACCGACGTCGGGGGCGTGCGGGAGGCCGTCGGCGACACCGGGCTCGTGGTGCCGCCGCGCGACCCGGCCGCGATGGCGGAGGCCGCGCTCACGCTCCTCGGCGACCCCGCCCGGCGCCGGGCGATGGGCGAGGCCGCCCGGCTGCGGGTGATCGAGCGGTTCACCCTGCGGCAGACCGTCGACACCTTCCGCGCCATCTACCACGAACTGGCCTCCGGGCAGCGGCGCCCGGAGCCGGTCCGGATCGTCCTGCCCGTCCCGGCGGTCAGCGGCACGGGGAGTCTCGCCGGATGAGCGGCCCGATATTCCTCGAACCCGGCGGGGCCGAGCAGGACACGCTCGCCATCCGGCTCGCGGTGCCGCGCGCCCGCCGCTTCCTGGACGACGCGACCCTCGCGATCCGGCTCCCCGCGAAGGGCCCCGACGAGGAGGCGGTCAGCGCGCTCGCCGCCGAACTCGCCGACCGCGTCGGCCCGGCCGTCCACCCCTACGAGGTGGCCGCGCTCCTGGAGGCGGACGGCCTGTCGGCCTCCGTGATCAAGGAGCGGTACGGCCACCCCACCCTGTTCTCGCTCGCGGCGGCGCTGTACGAGCGGGTGCCCCGGGCGTTCCCCGAGCCGGCCGCGCCCCCGGACCCGTGGCGGCCGGACACCGTGCGGTGCCTGTTGCGCGGCCTGCTGTTCGCGCTCCCGGCCCTGGCGTACCTGCTCACCTCCCCGCTGTGGCGGATCGACGAGCACGCTCCCGTCCTGGTCACGGCGGGCATTGTGTCCTGGGCGTGGGGGCAGGGGCTCGGGCACCGGGCCCACCTGCGGCTCACCACGGGCCGGCGGGAGGCGTCCCGCACGCTGCTCTCCGGTTCCGTGCTCGGGGCGTGCGTGGCCACGGGCCTCGCCGCGATCCCCGCCGGGGGCGGTCCGGCCACCGTGGCGGCGGCGGCCCAGTCGCTGTACCTGGCGGCGGCGGGCGTGCTGCTGGTGCTCGGCCGGGAGCGGCTGCTGCTCGTCGCGCTCAGCCCGCTGATCGCCGGTGCGGCGGTGCTGCCCTGGTGGGAGCCCGGCACCCTGCTGCGGCTCACCTTCCCGCTGCTCGCGCTGCTCGCCACGCTCGCCCTCGCCCTGCGGGTCCTGGCCTCCGGCCTCGCCGTCCCGGCCGCCGCCGAGGGGCCGCGGCCCCGGATGCGCGGCTCCGTGCCGTACGGCCTGTTCGGGCTCGCCGCGGCGGTGCTCGTGATGCTGGAGGGCCGGCAGGACCCGTACGCGGTGATCGTCCTGACGCTGAGCATGGGCCCGGCGGAGTGGCTGCTCTACCGCTACCGGGGCTGGTCGGTCGCCGCGCTGCGCGCCAGCGCGACGCCCCGGGCGTTCCTGCTGCGCTCCTCCGGCGTCCTCGCGCTCTGCCTCGTCTGCTATCTGCTGCTCCTGCTGGTCCCCGCGCTGCTCCTGGGCTCGGGACCGGTCGCGCTGCTGTCCCTCGCGGCGGTCCTGTGGACCGCCCTGCTGCTCCAGGCGTTCGGCGTGGCCTGGCCGCCGGCGGTCGTCTGCCTGACGACGGCCGCGGGCGCCGTGATCATCACCCGGGCGGACCTGCCCGACGGGTCCGCCGTGCTGCCGTCGGTCTGCGCCGCGGCCGCGGTCTGTCTGGCGGCCTGTGTCGTCGCCCTCCTGGGCCGGCCGTCCCCGCACGCCTGACGGACCACCCGCCCTCCGCTCCTCCGCCCCACCACCCTGCCGTCCCCCGTCGAAAGGACCGAAGAGTTGACCTCCGCACCGCTCGCCGCCGTCACCGGAGCCGAAGGATTCATCGGCTCGCACCTCACGGAGGCGCTCGTCGCCTCCGGCCACCGGGTCAGGGCCATGGCCCAGTACAACTCGTTCTCCTCGTACGGCTGGCTGGAGACCCTCTCCCCCGACGTCCTCGACCAGGTGGAGATCGTGCTCGGCGACGTCCGCGACCCGGGCTCGGTGCGCGGCCTGCTCGACGGCGCCGACTGCGCCTACCACCTGGCCGCGCTCATCGCGATCCCGTACTCCTACCAGGCGCCGCACAGTTACGTGGACACCAACGTGACCGGCACCCTGAACGTCCTCGAAGCCGTGCGCGCCCTGGGCACGCCCCGCCTGGTGCACACCTCGACCAGCGAGACGTACGGCACGGCGCAGACGGTCCCGATCACCGAGGACCACCCGATCAACACCCAGTCGCCGTACGCCGCGTCGAAGGCGGGCGGCGACCGGCTCGCGGACAGCTACCACGCCAGCTTCGGCACCCCGGTGGTGACGCTCCGCCCGTTCAACACCTTCGGCCCCCGGCAGTCGATGCGGGCCGTGATCCCCACCGTCATCGGCCAGGTGGCGGCCGGGGAGCGCACCCTCACCCTCGGGGACCTGCGCCCCACCCGGGACTTCACCTACGTGAAGGACACCGCGCGGGCGTTCCTCACGGTGGGCACGGCCCCGGCGGAGGACGTCGTGGGCCGCACCTTCAACGCGGGCACCGGCGGGGAGATCTCCGTCGGCGACCTGGTCGCGCTGATCGGGAAGGTCATGGACACCCCGCTCGACGTCCGCGAGGACCCGGCGCGGCTGCGTCCGGCCGACTCCGAGGTGATGCGGCTGGTCGCGGACGCCTCCCGGCTGACCGCGGCGACCGGCTGGGAGCCGGGCCACTCCCTGGAGGAGGGCCTCGCGCGGACCGCCGAGTGGTTCACCGACCCCGCGAACCTGGCCCGCTACAAGACCGGCATCTACAACATCTGACCCGTCCGGCACGTCCCGCAGGAGGTATGCCATGCACGCTGTGATCCTGGCCGGTGGAAAGGGCGTCCGGCTGCGGCCGTACACCACCGCGCTGCCCAAACCGCTCGTCCCCATCGGCGACGAGCACGCGATCCTGGAGATCGTGCTGCGCCAGCTGTCGCAGGCCGGCTTCACTCACTGCACCCTCGCCATCGGGCACCTGGGCGAGATCATCCGCGCCTACGTGGGCGACGGTTCGCAGTGGGGCCTCAGCATCGACTACGCCACCGAGGAGAACCCGCTCGGCACCATGGGCCCGCTGCTCAACCTGCGCGACCGGCTGCCGGAGCACTTCCTCGTCATGAACGGCGACGTGCTCACCGACCTCGACTACGCCGACGTGCTGAACCGGCACGAGGTGTCGGGCGCGCCGCTGACCATCGCCACGTACGCCCGCAAGGTGCACATCGACTTCGGGGTGCTGACCACCGACGACAGCCGG
This sequence comes from Streptomyces sp. NPDC093071, assembly GCF_044754545.1. Taxonomy (NCBI): domain Bacteria; kingdom Bacillati; phylum Actinomycetota; class Actinomycetes; order Kitasatosporales; family Streptomycetaceae; genus Streptomyces; species Streptomyces sp. NPDC093071. The sequence goes on from NZ_JBIVPH010000001.1 coordinate 429,342, forward strand.
GTGGTCGCCTTCACCGAGAAGCCGAGCATCGACTACCGGGTGTCCATGGGGGTCTACGGCGTCTCGCGGAAGACCCTCGACGCCTACACCCCGGGGCTCCCCCTCGGCTTCGACGAGCTGGTGCTCGACCTGCTCGCCGCCGAGACCCCGCCGCACGCCTACGACTTCGACGGCTACTGGCTGGACATCGGCCGTCCCGACGACTACGACCGGGCCAACGCGGAGTTCACCAGCCGCAAGTCCCTCCTGCTCAAGGGAGCCTGAACAGCAATGCGGATCCTCGTCCTCGGCGCCGGCGGATACCTGGGCGGCCACGTCACCGAGCGGCTGCGCGCGCTGCCGGGCGCGCGGGTGCTCGTCGGCGGCCGTTCCCCGGGGGCCGACGTCGCCGTCGACCTCGCCTCCGACCGCCCCTACCTGCTGGCGGGGGCGCTCGCGAAGGCGGCGCCCGACGCCGTGGTCAACTGCGCGGGCGCGACCGGCGGCGACGCCGTCACCCTCGCGGAGGTGAACGCGCGCGGGCCCGCCGCGCTGTGCGCGGCCCTGCGCGAGGCCGCCCCCGGGGCCCGGCTCGTCCATCTGGGGTCGGCCGCCGAGTACGGCCCGGGGACGCCCGGCCTGCGGGTGGCGGAGTCGGAGCCGTGCGCCCCGGCGGGGCCGTACGGCGCGACCAAGCTGGCGGGCACGGTGGCGGTGACGTCCTCGGGCCTGGACGCGGTGGTGCTGCGGGTGGGGAATCCCGTGGGTGCCGGGGCGCCGGTCACGGGCCTGCCGGGCCGGGTGGCCGCGCTGCTCGCCGAGGCCGAGTCGGCGTCCTGGGACGGGCCGGAGGGGGAACTGCGGCTCGGCGACCTCTCCGCGTACCGCGACTTCGTGGACGTACGGGACGTGGCGCGGGCGGTGGAGCTGGCGGCGACCGCGCCCGGTCCGCTGCCGCCCGTCCTGAACGTGGGCGGCGGCGAGGCCCTGCCCGTACGGGAGTTGGTGCGGCGGCTCGCGGACGCGGCCGGGTTCCGGGGCCGGATCGTGGAGGCGGTCGGGGACGGGGACGGCGGCGGTTCGGAGCGGTCCGCGCGGGTGTCCTGGCAGTGCTCGGACATCGGCGCGGCCGGCGCCGCCCTGGGCTGGGGCCCGGTCCACTCCCTCGACGCGTCGCTCGCGGCGCTGTGGGAGGCCCGGTCCCGCTCCTTCGTGCCCGGCGAGGTGGCGGCGCCGTGAGCCTGCTGATCCCGCTGTACGTCCATCCCGCCGAGGACCCGGACGCCTGGCACCGGCTGATCACCGGGGCCGCGCACACGTACGCCGTCGTGCTCAACCCGGCGAGCGGCCCCGGGGACGCGCCGGACCCGGCGTTCGCGGCCGCGGCCCGCGCGCTGCGGTCCGCGGGGGCCCGGCTGCTGGGCTACGTGGACACGGACTACGGGATGCGCGACACGGAGGTCATCGCGGAGGAGGCGCTGCGGCACCGGGAGTGGTACGGGGTGGACGGCTGTTTCCTGGACCAGACGACGGCGGGGCGCGACGGACTGCCGGCCTGCCGGCGCACGGTGCGCGCGCTGCGCCGGGAGGGCATCTCTCCCGTGGTCATCAACCCGGGGGTCCATCCCGCCCCCGGCTACGTGCGGCTCGCGGACCTGACGGTGACCTTCGAGGGCCACTGGTCGACGTACGTCTCGACGTTCAGCCGCCCGTCGTGGACGGCCCGGCTGCCGTCCGAGCGCCTCTGTCACCTGGTGTACGGGGTGCCCGCCCCGCTCGTCCCGCTGGCCGTGCGCACCGCGCGGGAGCGGGGCGCGGGGGTCTGCGGCCCGGTGACGGGGGAACCGCCGAACCCCTGGTCGGGGCTAACCCCGGCCCTGGCGGAGGCGGACCGATGAGGTGGCGGCCGGGCACGGCCCCGGCGGCCGTGCTCCTGGTCCTGGTGACCGCCCTGGCGGGCTGCTCGGGCGGTGCGGAGGGACCGGCCGAGGGCGCGGGAGGAGACACGCGTACGACCACGGGCCCTTCCGCGACCGCCCGGCCGACGACCCCCGCGCCCACCCCCACGACCGGCACCCCGACACCGTCCCGCCCACCCGGCTCCGCGACGGGCCCCGCGCCGGGCCCCACCACCCCCCGGCCCACCACCGACCGCCCCGCACCGGACCGCACGCCCACCCGCCGCCCCGCGTCCGGCGCGCGCTGGCAGCCGCGCCCCGGCCTGGCCTGGCAGTGGCAGCTCGACGGCAGGGTGGACCCGTCCGTGAACGTGCCGGTGTACGACATCGACGGCTTCGAGAACAGCGCGGCCGACGTGGCCCGGCTGCACCGGGACGGGCGCAAGGTGATCTGCTACGTCAACGTGGGCGCGTGGGAGGACTACCGCCCCGACAAGGACGCTTTCCCGGAGTCCGTCCTGGGCGGCCCGAACGGCTGGCACGGCGAACGCTGGCTGGACATCCGCCGCCTCGACGTCCTGCGGCCCCTGATGGAGCGCCGGTTCGACATGTGCCGCGACAAGGGCTTCGACGCGGTGGAACCGGACCTGGTGGAGGGCTACGGCAACGACACCGGGTTCCCCCTGACGGCGGACGACCAGCTCCGCTACAACCGCATGATCGCGGACATCGCCCACGAGCGCGGTCTGGCGGTGGGCCTCAAGAACGACCTCCACCAGATCCCGCTGCTCGTGGACCACTTCGACTTCGCGGTCAACGAGGAGTGCGCCCAGTTCGACGAGTGCGGTCTGCTCGAACCCTTCATCGCGGCGGGCAAGGCGGTCTTCCACGTGGAGTACGAGGAGGCCCCGGCCCACTTCTGCCCCCGGTCCCGTTCCCTCCGCCTGTCGTCGATGCTGAAGAACCCGGAACTGGACGTGTGGCGGAAGCCCTGCTGACCGGGACGGTTAAGGTGTCTCCGCGACGACACCACGCCCGCCGCTCGCCCAGGAGGTCATGAGTGGGGCCAGCCGAACCCCCGCCGATACGCGTACCGGTCGGGGAGGGATCCCCCCGCTGGACGAGCCGCACCGTCCGGCGCCGGGTCCTGCTGGTGGTCCACAACGCCACCTCGGCGGGCCGGCTCCTCGACCTCCTGCCCCTCTTCCACGACGACTTCCGCGTCCAGCTCCTGGTCACGTCCACGGGTTCCTCCGCGTTCCAGAGCGGCATCCGGGAGATCTTCGCCGAGCTGGAACTCCCGGTCCTGCCGTGGGAACAGGCGCTGGCGACGCGGGTGGATCTGGCGATCTCGGCGAGTTTCGGGGGTGAACTCGCGGGGATCCAGGGGCAGTTGTCGGTCATCTCACACGGTGTCGGATATACTAAGAGACTGGGCACGCCGGGAGCCGGGAGCCGGGAGCCGACGTTCGGGTTGTCGCCGGAGTGGCTTCTGGCCGACGGGCGGCCGTTCGTCGACGGCTTCGTCCTGTCCCACCCGGAGCAGTTGGAGCGACTGGCCCGCACCTGCGCCGAGGCGGTGCCCTCCGCCGTACTGGCCGGTGACCCCTGCTTCGACCGGATGCTCGCGGCCCGCCCGTACCGGGACAGGTTCCGACGGGCCCTGGGGGTGCGTCGCGGGCAGCGGCTCGTCGTCCTGAACTCCACCTGGAACCCCGAGGGGTTCTTCGGCAGCGGCGGCCGGGACGTCCTGCCCGGCCTGCTGCCCCGGCTCGCCGCCGAACTGCCCGCCGACGACTACCGGCTGGCCGCCGTCCTCCACCCGAACATCTGGCACGGGCACGGCCCCGGCCAGATCCGGGCGTGGCTGGACCGGGCCCGGCGCGGCGGGCTGACCCTGATCGACCCCGTCCACGGTTGGCGGCAGGCGCTCCTCGCCGCGGACCTGGTCCTCGGGGACTTCGGGGCGGTGACCTACTACTCCGCGGCCCTCGGCATCGCCGTGCTCCTGGCGGCGGACGGACGGGAGAAGCTCGATCCCGAGGCGCCGCTCGCGGAGTTCGTACGGCGCGCGCCCCGGCTCGACCCGTACGCTCCCCTGCGCCCGCAGGTGGAAGGGGCCCTGAACGAGCACCGCCCGGACCCCGGACCCGCCGGGTTCGTCACCTCGGACCCGGGCCGGTCGGCCGCGCTGCTGCGCCGGCACTTCTACGCGCTGATGGATCTCCCCGAGCCCGCCGCCCCCGCGTCCCTGGAGCCGCTGCCGCTCCCTCCGTACGATCCGCCGAGGCCGACCGCTCCCCTGTACGTGCGGACGCGCGTCCACGGGACCGGCATCACGATCGAGCGCTCCACGGAGCAGCCGTACGACGCGGCCGGAACCGCCCACCTCGCCGTGCACGAGGACACCCGCCACCCCGGGGACCTGGAGACGGCGGACGTGATCACCCGCGACGGGCGGCCGGACGATCCGCGCCTGGGCGGCCCGGACCTGTGGACCGCCGAAGTGCTGCGGGAGCATCCGCACTGCGCGGCGGCGGTGTACGTGACCGGGCCGGACGCCTGCACCATGCGCACCCGGGACCACGGCGCGTTCCGGCTGACCGCCGGCGCCGGGGCGGACGCGGACCCGGCGGCGTACGCGTCCTCGCTGTACGCCTGGCTGGCGCACGGCGGGACGGTCCCCCCGGACGGGGTCACGCTCCGGACGCGCACGGCGGGCGGCGCGCACCCCTTCTTCGTGGAGGGCGGGGATTCGCGGCGAGCGGCCGATGGCTAGCCGGCCGCGCCCCCGCAGCGTCTCCGCAGACCGGCCAGGTACCGGAGGTGCGGAGCGGCGGCCGGGGTGAGCAGGGCCTCCGCGTCGGCGATCCGCTTCAGGGCCTCTCCGTCGTCGCCCGCCTCGTGCAGCGTCTCCGCGAGGTCCGTGAGGGCGCGGGCCCGGTTGTACGGCTCCGCGGGCCGCTCCTCCGTTCCCGCGAAGAAGTCGACGGCGCGCTCCAGCAGACGGCGGGAGTCGTCGAGGCGGCCCATGCCGCGCAGGGCCCGTCCCTGGTGGCGCTCCACCAGGGCGAGGGCCCGGGGCAGGTCCGCCGCGCCTTCGTGGTGTTCCTGGCCGGAAGTGATCCTTCGGTAGACGCTCTCGGCCTCGACGAACCTCTCGTACGCCTCCTCGTACAGCCACCGGTTCAGGCACAGCAGTCCGAGGAGTTCCACGGACGAGGCCTCGCCCCGCAGGTGCCGGGCCGCCCGCTCGTAGGTGACGGCGGCGCGCGCCGCGCGGTTCGCCTGCTCCCAGCGGCCCAGCTCGCCCAGGCAGTGCGCGAGCTGGAAGTGCAGCGCTCCGGCCATCCGCGCGTCCGCCTCGTTCTCCTCGGCGCACCGGGCCGCGGCACGGAGCGCCGGGAGCACCTCGTCCCAGTGCCCGGCCTTCAGCTGCAGCGGCCACAGGGTGCGGGCGAGCCGCAGGGCGGTGGTGATCCGCCGATGGTCCTCGGCCACGGACACGGCGTGGACCACGTTGGCCGCCTCGGCCGCGAGCACCGCGATGCCGTCCGTCTCCCCGCCGGGCGCCGCCGCCGGGTCCTCCGGCGGGGGCTCGGTCCGCCAGCTCGTCGGCAGGGCGGCGTGCGCCGCGCGCAGGGCCCGGTCCAAGAGTGCGTCGAGCACCCGGGCCACGGCGTCCGAGCACTCCTGGGCTCCGTATTCGGAGGCGGCGTCGGCCAATTGGCGCCTGACCTCGGGCCGGAAGCGGTAGCGCAGGTCGGGGAGGCGTTCCAGGAGGTCGGCGTCCGCCGCCTCGGCGAGCATCCGGGCCGCCCGCTCCTCGTCGAGGCCCGCGGCGGCGGCCGCGATCCCGGCGCTGACGGACGGCCAGCCGCCCAGTGCCGTGAGCCGGCAGAGCCGTACCGTCCCCGGGTCGAGCAGGAGCGAGGCGTGCTCGGCGGTGGCGCGCACCGGATGGTGCCGCCAGGCCCCGGCGCCCCGGTCCGGGGCGGCCCCGCCCGCGGCGAGCAGCCGCGCCTCGGCGTGGAGGGCGAACGGATTGCCCCGGCAGCGGTCGAGCAGTTCGGGCAGCTCCGCCTTGACGCGCGCGGCGTTCTCCGGGCCTGCCACCTTCCGCACCATCTGCTTCGCGTACCGGTCGCTCAGCGGCGGCACGGAGACGCGCTCCGCCTCCAGGAGGAGGGGCGGGCCGGACACGACGACGAGCAGGAGGACGTCGGGAGTGGCCGGTACGAGGCCTCGGACCTGGGCCAGGGAGGTGGCGTGGTCGATCACCACCAGTATCCTGCGGTCCACGGTGAGCTGCCGGTAGAGCCGCTCCCGCTCCGCTTCGGCGGTCGGCGTCCGGTCGGGATCGACGCCCATCTCCCCCAGCAGCCGCAGCAGCACGGCGGCCGGTTCCGGTCCGCTCTCCCCGGCCGATCCGCGCAGGTCGACGTAGAACTGTCCGTCGGGAAAGCGGTCGCGGCTCTCGGCGCCGAGGCGGAGGGCCACGGAAGTGGTGCCGCTGCCGGGCGGCCCGGAGAGGAGCGCGACCCGGGGCCGCCCCTCCCAGGGGCGGTTCGCCTCCCCGAGGAGCCGCTTCAGCACCTTCCGGTGGTTGGTGAACGCCCGGGGAGCGGGGGGCATACCGGCGCCGGACGGGGCGTCGATCCGCTCCTGGCCGCTCTCCACGAGCAGCGCCCACTCGTCGGCCCGCCCGGGATCGTGGGCCAGCCTCGCGTACAGCCTTCCGGCCAGTTCCCGGCGGTCCTCGGCACCGGCCGGGAGCGGGGTCTCCCGTCCGAGCGTCCTCCTCACGAGGGCGCCCGCCGACAGGGCCAGGTTCTTGCCGACCTCTCCCGCGGCCCCGTTCCCCACTCCCAGCAAGAACGTGGTGAGCGCACTGAGCGCCACGACCTCCAACACGCCGGCCCCTCCCCCTGGTCGCCCGTCCGCCTCTGGCCGGACTGTATCGCCGTGACTCGGGCGCACGGAAACATTCAGGCCTCCGTGGTTTCCCCCGTCGACGCGAGAACTTCCCTCCCCGACGCGAGACATGCGGCGCTGTGGCGGTCCCGGGGGAAAGTCAGGGGGAAAGGTCCGGTGGAAATCAGGGCGGCGGCCCGCGTCGGCCGCGCCCCGGATGTGTCACCTCCGTGGGCCGGGGCCGCCCGCCGGATCGGGAGGCCGTCGCGGAGACCGGCCGCATGGCTCACGACAGGCGGGGCAGACGCCCCTCGCATACCGTCGACGAAGGCGAAGACGAGGAGGAGACCCCGTGGAACCCGTGGACCGGACCACACCGCCGGGCGAGGCCCCGGACGTCGCTCCCGAGACCGCTTCGCGCCTCACCCTGCGGGTCAACGGCACGGCCCACGCCCTCACCGTCGACAACCGCACCACCCTTCTGGACGCGCTGCGCGACCACCTCGACCTCACCGGGTCGAAGAAGGGGTGCGACCACGGGCAGTGCGGGGCCTGCACCGTCCTCCTCGACGGGCGGCGCGTGAACGGCTGTCTGCTGCTCGCCGTCGCCTGCGCGGGCGCGTCCGTCACCACGGTCGAGGGCCTCGCCGACGGCGACCGGCTCCATCCGGTCCAGGAGGCGTTCGTCGCCCGGGACGCCCTGCAGTGCGGCTACTGCACCCCCGGACAGATCTGCTCGGCCGTCGCCCTCCTCGACGAGGCCGCCGCCGGGCAGCCGTCGTACGTGACGCCGCCGGAGCGGCCGGCGGACGGCCCGGTGTCCCTCACCCCGGAGGAGATCCGCGAGCGCATGAGCGGGAACATCTGCCGCTGCGGCGCCTATCCGAACATCGTCGACGCGATCGAGGAGGCCGCGCGGTGAAGCCCTTCGCGTACGTCAGGCCGGAGCGCACCGAGGAGGCGATCGACCGGTTCGCCGCCCAGCCCGGCGCCCGGTTCCTCGCGGGCGGGACCAACCTCGTGGACCTGATGAAACTGGGGGTCGCGGGCCCGCCGCTGCTCATCGACATCAACGGGCTGCCGCTCGACGCCGTCGAGGAGACCCGGGCGGGCGGTCTGCACGTCGGCGCGACCGCGCGCAACAGCGACGTCGCGGCCCATCCGCTCGTGCGCGCCCGCTACCCCGTCCTCTCGCAGGCCCTCCTGGCCGGCGCCTCCCCCCAGCTGCGCAACGCGGCTACCACCGGGGGCAACCTGCTCCAGCGCACCCGCTGCCCGTACTTCCAGGACGCGTCGAAGCCCTGCAACAAGCGCCTGCCCGGTTCCGGCTGTCCCGCCAGGGAGGGCGTCCACCGCGATCTGGCGGTGCTCGGCCACTCGGCCCACTGCGTCGCCACGCACCCGTCGGACATGGCGGTCGCCCTCGCCGCCCTGGACGCGGAGGTCCTGCTGCGCGGGCCGTCGGGTAGCAGGACGGTGCCGGTCGCGGAGTTCCACCGGCTGCCCGGCGACCGCCCGGACCGGGACACCGTCATCGAGGACGGCGAGCTGATCACCGGCGTGACGCTGCCCCCGCCCCCGCCCGGCGCGCGCGGCGCCTACCGCAAGGCCCGCGACCGCGCCTCGTACGCCTTCGCGCTCGCCTCCGTCGCCGCCGTCCTGACCGTCGAGGACGGGCGGATCGGTCACGCGGCCCTCGCCTTCGGCGGCCTCGCCCACAAGCCCTGGCGGGCCCGCGCGGCGGAGGAGGTGCTACGCGGCGCCCCGGCGACCGCCGAGACGTACCGGCGGGCCGCCGACGCCGAGCTGGCCGCCGCCGAGCCGCTGCGCGACAACGGCTTCAAGGTGCCCCTCGCCCGCAACCTCGCCGTGAGCGTGCTGCACGGCCTCGCGTCCCGCGCCGACACGGCCTGACTCCCCGACCGCCCACCACAGGAGGCACCGCGCCATGACCAGCCAGCTCGTGCGGCCGACGACGGGAGCCGTCCGTCGCGACGCCCGGCAGAAGGTGACGGGCGAGGCCCGCTACGCCGTCGACCGGACGCCGCCCGGCTGCCTCCACGCCTGCCCCGTGCCCGCCACCGTGGCCCGCGGCCGGGTCACCGCCGTGCACGCCGACGCGGTCCTGAAGCTCCCCGGCGTGCGCGCCGTGCTCACCCACGAGAACGCGCCCCGCCTCGGCGAGGCGGACGACCCGACGCTGCTGCTGCTCCAGGACGACCGGGTCCCGCACCGCGGCTGGTACGTGGCCGTCGTCGTCGCCGACACGCCGGAGATCGCGCGGGAGGCCGCCGAGGCCCTCGGCGTCGACTACGCGGCCGAGGACCACGACGTCCTGCTGCGCGCCGACCACCCGGACCTCTACACGCCGGAGGAGGCCAACGGCGGCCATCCGGCCGTGCGCGAGCGCGGCGACTTCGCCGCGGCCTTCGCCGCCGCTCCGGTACGGCTCGACGCCACGTACTCCATGAGCGCCCTGCACAACCATCCGATGGAGCCCCACGCGTCCACGGCCCACTGGGAGGACGGCGGGCTGACCGTGTACGACTCCAGCCAGGGGGCGTCGACGGTCCGGGACGTCCTCGCGGGCCTCTTCGGGCTGCCCCCGGAGCGGGTCACGGTCGTCTCCGCCTTCGTCGGCGGCGGCTTCGGCTCGAAGGGCACGCCCCGGCCCCCGTGCGTCCTCGCCGCGATGGCCTCCCGGCACACCGGCCGCCCGGTGCGCCTGGTCCTGCCCCGCCGCGAGCTGGCGGCGGTGGTGGGGCACCGCGCGCCCACCGTCCAGCGGGTGCGGATCGGCGCGTCCGGCGAGGGCGTGATCGGCGCCCTCTCCCACGAGGTCGTCACCCAGACGTCGGTGGTGAAGGAGTTCGTGGAGCAGGCCGCCGTCCCGGCCCGCGCCATGTACACCTCCCCCCACAGCTTCACCGGTCACCGGGTGGTGGCCCTGGACGTGCCGTCGCCGTCGTGGATGCGCGCCCCGGGCGAGGCCTCCGGCATGTACGCCCTGGAGTCGGCGATGGACGAGCTGGCCGGGGCGGCGGGCGTCGACCCGGTGGAGCTGCGGCTGCGCAACGAGCCCGACGCGGAGCCCGACAGCGGGAAGCCGTTCAGCAGCCGGGGTCTCGCCGCGTGTCTGCGGGAGGGCGCGCGGCGCTTCGGCTGGGAGGGCCGCGACCCCCGGCCGGGCGTCCGCCGCGACGGGGACCTGCTGTGGGGCACGGGCGTCGCCTCGGCCACCTATCCCGTCCTCCTGAGTCCGTCGAAGGCCTCGGCGCACGCCGGTCCGGACGGGCGGTACACCGTACGGGTCGACGCCACCGACATCGGTACGGGCGCGCGTACCGTCCTGGCGCAGATCGCCGCCGAGGCCCTCGGCGTCCCGCTCGATTCCGTGGGGGTCGAGCTGGGCAGCAGCGGTCTGCCCGACGCCCCGGTCGCGGGCGGCTCCTCCGGCACGGGTTCCTGGGGCTGGGCCGTGCACAAGGCCTGTACGGCCCTGCGCGAGAAGCTGGCCGGCCGCTCGGGCCCGCTGCCGTCCGGGGGCGTCGCCGCCGAGGCGGACACCGAGGAGGAGACGGGGCAGGAATCCCCGTACGCCCGTCACGCGTTCGGCGCCCACTTCGCGGAGGTCCGCGTCGACACCGTCACCGGCGAGGTCCGGGTGAGCCGGCTGCTCGGCGTGTACGCGGCGGGGCGGATCCTCAACTCCCGTACGGCCCGATCCCAGTTCATCGGCGGGATGACGATGGGGCTCGGCATGGCGCTGACCGAGCACAGCACCATGGACCCCGCCTTCGGCGACTACACCGAGCGCGACCTGGCCTCCTACCACGTGCCGGCCTGCGCCGACGTGCCGGAGATCCAGGCGCACTGGCTGGACGAGCACGACCCCCATCTCAATCCGATGGGGAGCAAGGGCATCGGGGAGATCGGCATCGTCGGCACGGCCGCGGCGATCGCCAACGCCGTCCACCATGCGACCGGCGTGCGCCTGCGCGAGCTGCCCCTGACCCCGGACCGGCTCCTGCCCCACCTGCCGGCCTGAGGGCGCGGTCGGTCCCGGGACGCACGAAAGGCCGCCCTCCCATGGATGAGAGAACGGCCTCCGACCCGCGTTTCCGCGTGGTCGGGACGACAGGATTTGAACCTGCGACCCCTTGACCCCCAGTCAAGTGCGCTACCAAGCTGCGCCACGTCCCGATGCCCATCTGACCTGGGGTTTTCCCCTGGCCGAACGCGCATGAGAACAATACCGCACTTTCCCGGATGGTCACGAACCCCTTTCCCGGCGCCCCCGGGCGACGCGGACGGGAGGGGGCGGGGAGGGGCGGATGAGAGGACGGAATGCCGCTCTTCTGCGGAGGAAAGCGCTCATGTGGCGAAGAAAACGGCCTCGCCACCCTTTGTCCAGACCTTTCTTGCCCCTGGCATGTGGCAGAAACATGCCCACGTGCACGGGGCCCGGATAGGGCCGAGCAGGCCAAGTCCACCCGAAACATAGTCGAACTCAATCGTCAACCGCTCCTGTTTCAGACAAACTTCGTTCCGTTATTGATCCATCACAGAAAGATCAACACCATGAAGAGGTCGGCCTGTTCGGGACGGGACCACTGCCGATGCACCACCTGATCGGACAACCCGCCGATCAGGCGTTTCGCGGGAGGGACTCGTCATGGACAGCTACTTCAGCAGCAGGCTGCATCGCGACCTCAGGCAGACGGTCCGGGACTTCGCGGAGCGCGAGGTCCGGCCGCGCATAGCCGAGATGGAGGCGTCCCGTACGGTCCACCACGAGCTGTCCCGGCTGATCGCCGAGCAGGGCTGGCTGGGTGCGACGATCAGCCCCGAGTACGGCGGCATGGGCGCCGGCCACCTGGCCAAGACCATCATCATCGAGGAGCTCTCCCGGGTCAGCGGCGCCATGGGCGCCATGGTCCAGGCCTCCCAGCTGGGCACCGCCAAGATCGTCCACTTCGGCAGCGACGAGCAGCGCAAGACCTGGCTCCCGGCGATCGCCGCCGGTGAGTGCCTGCCGACCATCGCGGTCACCGAGCCCGACGCCGGCGGTCACGTCCTCGGCATGACCGCCAGCGCGGTCCGGGACGGCGACGACTACGTCCTCAACGGCAGCAAGGTCTACGTCGGCAACAGCCACGTGGGCGATCTGCACGGCGTCGTGGTCAGGACCGGTCCCGGCTCGAAGGGACTCAGTGCGTTTCTGGTCGAATCCGATCGGCCGGGTTTCAGGACCGGTCCGCAGCAGACGGCCATGGGGCTCCACGGCTTCAGCTTCGGCGAGCTGATCTTCGAGAACTGCCGGGTGCCGGCCGCCAACCGGCTCGGCGACGAGGGCGACGGCCTCTCCGTCGCGTACTCCTCCAGCGTGCTGTACGGGCGGGCCAACCTCACCGCCGTCTCGCTCGGCATCCACCAGGCGATCCTGGAGGAGACCACCCGCTTCGCCTCCGAGCGCATCCGCTACGGGAAGCCGCTCCACGACCTCCCCACGGTCAAGCTGAAGCTGGGCCAGATGCAGTCCCGGCTCATGACCGCCCGGCTGGCCGCGTACCACGCCGTGCACCTGCTCGACCAGGGCCTCTCCTGCGACGCCGAGCTGATGAACGCCAAGCTCGTCAACGTCGAGTCGGCGCTCGACTCCGGCCGCAACGCCATGGAGATCCACGCCGCCGCCGGTCTCTTCACGGACCGGGCCATCGAGCGGTACCTCCGGGACGCGCACCACATCTTCGCCCCCGCCGGCACCTCCGACATCCAGCTCCTGCGGCTGGCCGAGGTCGCCCTCGGGCAGGACAAGGGCAGCTGGTCGGAGCGGCTGTCCGAGCTGGTCCGCACGCCGGAGCCGGAGCCGCTGTCCGTCTGATCCGCGCACGGCACCGACCTCGTACGGTTCCGATCCCCGTACGGCTCCGATCCCCGTACGACGCCGATCCGCGTATGGCACCGACCGTGTACCGCTCCCCGACGGGCCGGGGCCCGGTACGGTCATCGCCGTACCGGGCCCCGGCCCGTCGTCGTGCGCCCGCGGTCAGAGACCGCCGTCCTCACGGCGGTTGATCTGCTCCATCAGCTCCGCGGCCATCGCCTTGATCGTCTCCAGGCCGGCACGTCCCCACGGGCGCACGTCGGTGTCGACCACGCAGATGGTGCCGAGCGCGACCCCGGTGCGGTCGATCAGCGGCGCCCCCATGTAGGAGCGGATGCCGATCTCGTCCACGACGGGGTTGCCCGCGAAGCGCGGGTAGTCGCAGACGTCCTCCAGGACGAGCGCCTTGCGCCGCACCACCACGTGCGGGCAGTAGCCGTGGTCACGGGCCATGAAGCGGCCGACGCCGCCCGCGCCCGCGGCGGCGGCGCCCAGGTCGCTGCCGGAGTGGGTCCCCTCGGGGGTGTGGAGGCCCGCGAAGAACTGCCGGTTCTCGTCGATGAAGTTGACCATCGAGAACGGGGCGCCGGTCATCTCGGCGAGCCGGTGCGCGAAGTCGTCGAACGCCGGCTCCGGCCGCTCCCCCAGACCCAGTTCGCGCAGCCGTCGCACCCGGGCCGGCGCGTCCTTGTCGTTCGGGGTCAGCAGGAGGTGACCGGTCGGGTCGTAGGTCATGGCGTGGCTCCGTAGCTCGGCACGGTGTCCGGGAGGGTGGTGAGCAGGTACTGGACGAGGGTGAGCAGGGTGCTGATGCCGGAGCTGGAGATCCGGGCGTCGCAGAGGACGACCGGCACGTCCGGGTCGAGGTCGAGCGCGGACCGCACCTCGTCCGGCTCGTAGCGGTGGGAGCCGTCGAACTCGTTGATCGCGACGACGAAGCGGATCCCCCGCCGCTCGAAGAAGTCGACGGCGGCGAAGCACTCCTGGAGCCTGCGGGTGTCGGCGAGGACGACCGCACCGAGCGCGCCCTCGGAGAGCTCGTCCCACATGAACCAGAAGCGCTCCTGGCCGGGGGTGCCGAAGAGGTACAGCACGTGGTTGTTGTCGAGCGTGATGCGGCCGAAGTCCATGGCGACGGTGGTCGTGGTCTTGGACTCCACGCCCTCCAGGCTGTCGGTGGCCGCGCTGACCGAGGTCAGCAGCTCCTCGGTGCTCAGCGGTTCGATCTCGCTGACGGCGCCCACGAGGGTCGTCTTGCCCACGCCGAATCCGCCCGCCACCAGGATCTTGACCGCGGTGGGGAAGGAGTCGGTCGCGAGGCTCTCGTGACGCTCAGAGCCGTTGTCGTAGGCCATCGAGCACTGCCTCCAGCAAGGAACGGTCGGTTGGGTTGGCGTGGAAGCGGGGCGCCCGGGCGGTGAGCGCCCCGCAGTCCACGAGGTCGGAGAGCAGGACCTTGGTGACGACGGCCGGCAGCCTCAAGTGCGCCGCGATCTCGGCCACCGAGGTGGGCCCGTCGCACAGCCCGAGGGCCAGGCTGTGCTCGGGGCCCATGTGTGCCTGGGGGGACGAACCGGTCGCCATCACCATCGACAGCAGGTCGAGGGCGGTGGTGGGCTTGGTCCGGCCGCCGCTGACGGTGTACGGACGGATCAGCCGGCCGGCCGCGTCGTCGAGCCAGGGTCCTTCCTGAGGGGACGTCACGATTACTGCCCGAAGCCGCCGAGGGCGCCGGCTGCCTGCCGGGCGGGAGTGACCAGATAGGGCCGGACGCTCTTGACGAGCATCGCCATCTCGTAACCGAGGACGGCGGCGTCCGCCTCGCGCCCGGCGAGGACGGCCAGGCAGGTGCCGGAGCCGGCGGTGGAGACGAACAGGAGGGTGGAGTCCAGCTCCACGACCACCTGGCGGACCTCGCCGCCGTCGCCGAAGCGGGCGCCCGCGCTCCGGCCGAGCGAGTACAGGCCGGAGGCGAGCGCCGCCATGTGGTCGGCGGCGTCGGGGTCGAGTCCGTGGACGGATTTGACGAGGCCGTCGGAGGAGAGCAGAACGGCGTTGCGGGTGTACGGGACCCGCTGGACCAGTCCGCTCAGCAGCCAGTCGAGGTCCGAGGAATGGCCGGTCGGCGCATTGCTCGCCATGGTGCATCTACTCCTTGTGGGGGTCGCCGGGACGCGGCGACTCATGGGGGGCGGGCTGGGATTCCGCGAGCCCGATGCCGCGCTGGAACGCGGCCATCAGACCCGGATCGTGCAGGGCGTGCTCCTCGGTCCTGCGGACGGCGGGTTCCTCGCGCAGCTGCGGGACGAGGTGCTCCTGGGCGCGCCGCTTGGGAAGCAGAGGACGGCCGTTGTCCTCGGCGGGGGGTGCCGGGGGCAGCGGCGAGACCAGGGAGGGCGGCGGGCCGGCGTGTCCGGTGTCGGCCGGACGGTCCGGGACCGCGGGGGTGTGGCCGGTGTCGCCGTACCCGCCGTGCCGCTCGGTCGTACGGGGGTACGCGTGCGAGCCGGTGGCGTGGGTGTCCTCGTGGCGGACGGCGGTCGGCTCCGGGGAGGGCGGGGACGCCGGGGCGTGGGAGGGGGACGCTCCGTCGAGCAGTGCGGGCGCGGGGGCCTGCGGGTGGGAGGGGACGGGGGACGGGACGGTGGGCGACGGAGTCTGGTACGGCGAGACCTGAGCCGGTACGGGGGCCGGGTGCCGGCCCGGGTCCGGCGCGTGGACCGGGGCCTGGGCGGGCGCGTGGGCCGGGTTCTGGGCCGGTGCCTGCTGCGGGGCCGTGACGGCGGGCTGGGCCGGGGGCTGGGGCTGCAGCTGCACCTGGCCGGGCGGGATCGCCGAGGATCCCGCGGTCGCCGCGGCCTGGCGCTCGTGCTGGGCGAGGCCCTCCGGGTCGGCGCCGAGGAGGCCCTGCGGGAGGACGAGCACGGCCTGGACGCCGCCGTAGATGTTGGACTGGAGGCGTACGGCGATGCCGTGCCGCCGGGCGAGGGCCGAGACGACGAAGAGTCCGATGCGGCCGTCCTGGAGCAGGTGCGAGACGTTGACCTGGTCGGGGTCGGACAGCAGGGCGTTCATCTTGCTCTGCTCGGCGGCGGGCATACCGAGTCCGCGGTCCTCGACCTCGATCGCGAGGCCCGCCGTGACGTACTGGGCGCGCAGCAGCACCGTGGTGTGCGGCGCGGAGAACAGCGTCGCGTTCTCGACGAGTTCGGCGAGGAGGTGGATGACGTCGGCCACGGCATGGCCCCGGAGCGTACCGTCGATCGGGGGGACGAGCTTCACGCGCGGGTACTGCTCGACCTCGGCGATGGAGGAGCGGAGGACCTCGGTCATGGTGACCGGGTTCGACCACTGGCGGCGGGAGATGGCGCCGCCGAGCACGGCGAGGTTCTCGGCGTGGCGGCGGATGCGGGTGGCCAGGTGGTCGACGTGGAACAGGCCCTTGAGCAGCTCCGGGTCCTCGACCTCGTTCTCCAGCTCGTCGAGGAGCTGGATCTCGCGGTGGACCAGGGACTGGAGGCGCCGGGCGAGGTTGACGAAGACCTCGACCTTCTGTTCGTTGCCGACGCTGCTGGAGAGCCGGGACGCCTGGACGACGGAGGCGACGGCGGCTTCGTGAGAGCGCGTCAGTTCCTGCGAGAGGAGGTCGAATTCGTCACCTGTGGTGGACGCGGCCGCCGGGGCTGGGCGGGGCGGGACGCCCTCTCCCCTGCGCAACTGTTCGACGATCGCACGCAGTTCGCTCTGGCCCCGGGCGCTGGTGCGGCGCAGGGCGTTGCAGCGGTCGAGGACCGCCTTGGCGGCACGGTCGGCACCCAGGGCCGCGGCCGCGACGGAGGCGACGGTGAGGGCGGCGGCGCCGGTGAGCGCGGCCCAGAGGCCGGGGGTGGGGCTGGCTCCCGTGGAGCGGATGGTGAAGAGGACCGCTGCCGCGCCGCCGAGGGCCACCGCCACGGCGGGGAGCACGGAGGTGCGCAGGAGTTGGGGCCGTATGCGGGCTTCCGCGGGGAGGGGCGCGGGGGACTGCGCCGTGGGGTTGCTGCCGTTACCGGTGGCGGAGCGGGCGCCCGGCCGGCCGTGCCGCCCGCCCTCGCGTCGGTCGGAACGCGAGGCGGGTGCGCGAAGTTGAGACATGAGTGTCCTTGGTACGTGCCCAGGAGTCGGCGTACTGCGGGGAGCGTGCGGAGGGGGCGTGCTGGGTGTTCTACCGGGGTGGACTACAGGGGTCGTCTACGGGGGTGTGGTGAGCCTACCGATGATCATCAACCACACACTGTAGTCGTCAACCGTTCATGTGCGGTGCGCAGTTGGCAAACTTACCCGTAGAGCGACCCCCTCTGGTATCGCCTCTCGCACAACAGGCCGAGAACAGTCGGCCGAAAGCCGTCGCCGTGGCGCGGAGCGTTCGCCGGGGAGCGGGAACGGAAGGGGGTACGGGCACCCCCGCGCCTCCGCCCCCTGCGGAAATCGTCCCCGACCGGAATCCCCTGGCGGGGATGCGGATCGGGCCGGTCCGCCCGCCCCCGGGGACGTGCGCGATCTCCGACACTCTCGATCCGCTTCCACGAAGGACGCCCTTGGAGGCCCGGCCGGCGCCCGGGGCGGTGGCCGGATCCGTACGCCCGGCGGTCCGGCGGCGACGGGCACGTCACCTTGGGTGAAGAAGCAACTTTCTCGATCGGCCGCCGGGTGCGCCTTGTCCTTCACGCTCCGAGAGCTTAGGGTGCCCTTAGTTAGGGGGGGTAACTATGAAGGACGAACAGACGCGGAGCGCGCGAACCGGTGGTCGGCCGCGTCAGATCGAGACGGCCGACATCGTCCGGGCCGGACGGGAGCTCGGGCTGCGGAACCTGAGCATGAACGCCGTGGCGGCGCGCCTCGGGGTGACGTCCACGGCCCTGTACCGCCATGTGGACGGGCGGTGGGGGCTGGAGCGGCTGGTGGGCGAGAGCCTCCTGGCGGAGCTCGACCTCCACGACGACCCGGCCGACGGGCCCGTACCCCATCTGCTCTCCACCGCGCTCCAGTTGCGGGCCTTCCTGCTGCGGCACCCCGGCCTGACCTCGTACGTGCAGACCCTGTTCCCCCGGGGCGAGGGCGGCCGGCGGCTGCTCGCCGCCGCGGCCGGATCGCTGGCGCGGCGCGGGTACTCCACGGACGCGGGCATCGTGCTCTCGGCCGCCGTCGCGGCGGTGGCCATCGGGTACGCGGCGACCGAGGAGGTCCAGCGGGAGCGGGCCGGGGAGCTCGACGCACAGCGGCGGGGCGCCGAGGAGGCCCTCCGGGCCGACGCCGACCTCGGGGAGGCGCACCGCGCCCTGCCGACGATCACGCCCGACGAATACGTCCGGCTGTGGCTGGGGGCCGCGATCCGCGGCTTCGTCGAGGCCGCGCCCCCCGGACGCCCCGTGGACGAGATCAGAGCGGCGCTGCGGGCCGCCGGAGAGGGACAGTGATGGCCAGACGCGGCATCAACGGGGTGATCATGCGTGCCTACGGCGCGCGCGACCACGAGGCGACGGTCACCGGGACGGAGCTGCTCGCCCCGCACTTCCTGCGCGTCCGGATGACCTCCCCCGCCCTGCTGGAGGACGTGGTGGTGGCCCCGGCGGCGTACGTGCGGTTCTGGATGCCGGACCCGGACGACCCCGAGGTCGAGCACCAGCGCGGCTACACGCTGTCGGAGGCGGACCCCGCCGCCGGGACGTTCGCGGTGGACTTCGTCCTGCACGACCCCGCGGGCCCGGCGTCCACGTGGGCGCGGCGGGCGGAGCCGGGAACGAGCGTACGGGTCACCACGCTGGGCTCCACGCGTTTCGACCTGCCGCCCGACCTGCCCGCCGGGTACCTGCTGATCGGTGACGCCGCCTCCGTACCGGCGATCAACGGCATCCTCGGAGCCCTGCCCGCGGAGGTCCCGGTGGAGCTCTACCTGGAGGAGCACCGGGAGACGGACCGCCTGATCCCCCTCGCCGGCCACCCCCGGGCGAACGTCCACTGGGTGCCGCGCCGGGGCGAGGCGTCGCTGGCCGCCGCGATCCCGGACCGGGACTGGTCGGACTGGTACGCCTGGACCGCGCCGGAATCCGGTTCGCTCAAGCACCTGCGCACCCGGCTGCGCGACGAGTTCGGCTTCCCGCGCAGCGAGATGCACGCCCAGGCGTACTGGTACTACGGGCGGGCCTTCGGCTCCAACCGGCGCAAGGCGGCCGAGGAGCCGGTGCCCGCCGGGGAAGCGGCGGAGGCCGTCCCGGAGACGGGCACGGACGCGCCCCCGACCTCAACCCCGCCCGCGTCTGCGCCTGCGTCTGCGTCCGCGTCCGAGGACGCGGTCGAGCCCAAGCCGCGCCGGGGCACTTGGCGGGCGCAGGCCGGCGGGCGGCTCCTCGCTCCGCTGCGCCCCACCCTGATCGCCGCCGGAGTCGCCCAGGCGCTCGTCACCCTCGTCCAGCTCGCCCCGTTCGTCCTGATGGTGGAGCTGGCCCGGCGGCTGCTCTCGGGAACGGGAACGGACCGGCTGTGGGCCCTGGGCGCCTGGGCCGTCGGCCTGATGGGGGCCGGAGTGCTGCTGGCGTCCGGTCTGCTGCTCTGGCTGCACTGGGTCGACGCCCGGTTCGCCAGGAACCTGCGGCAGCGGCTGCTGGCCAAGCTCTCCCGGCTGCCGCTGGGCTGGTTCGACAACCGGGGCTCGGGGCAGGTCAAACAGATCGTGCAGGACGACACCCTCACGCTGCACTACCTCGTCACCCACGCGGTGCCCGACGCGGTCGCGGCGGTGGTCGCCCCGGTCTCGGTCCTCGTCTACCTGTTCGCCGTCGACTGGCGGATCGCGCTGCCGCTGCTCCTGCCCGTGTTCGTGTACCTCGTAGCGATGACGATCATGGTGGTGCGGTCCGGTCCCCTCACCGCGGAGGCGATGCGCTGGGGCGAGCGCATGAGCGTCGAGGCCGGCGCCTATCTGGAGGGCCAGCCGGTCGTCCGGGTGTTCGGCGGCGCGGCGGCCTCCGCCTTCCACACCCGCCTCGGCGCGTACATCAGGTTCCTCGACAACTGGCAGCGGCCGCTCTGCGGGCAGAAGACCTTCATCGACCTGGCCACCCGGCCCGCCACGTTCCTGCTGCTCATCTGCGCCCTCGGCACCCTGTACGTCACCACCGGGCGCATGGACCCGGTCTCCCTGCTGCCCTTCCTGCTCCTCGGCACGACGTTCGGCGCGCGCCTGATGGGCATCGGTTACGGGCTCTCCGGCCTGCGCGAGGGGCTGCTCGCGGCCCGCCGCGTCCAGGTGACGCTCGACGAGCGCGAGCTGGAGACGGACGGGAGCCGGGAGGCCGCGCCGGAGGCACCGGCGGGCAGGGTCGAGTTCGACCGGGTCGGCTTCTCCTACCGTCCCGGCACCCCCGTCCTGGAGGACGTCTCGCTCACCCTCGAACCGGGCACCGTGACCGCGCTGGTCGGCCCCTCCGGTTCGGGCAAGTCCACGCTCGCCGCGCTCCTCGCCCGCTTCCACGACGTCACCGGCGGCGCGATCCGGGTGGGCGGCCGGGACGTGCGCGAACTGACCGCGGACGAGCTCTACTCCCGGGTGGGCTTCGTGTTCCAGCGGACGCAGCTCGTGCACGGAACGGTCCGGGAGAACATCGCCCTGGCCGTTCCCGACGCGAGCGAGGAGCGGATCGTGGCCGCCGCCCGCGCGGCCCGCGTCCACGACCGGATCCTGCGGATGCCCGACGGGTACGACACGGTCCTCGGCCCGGACGCCGCCCTCTCCGGCGGGGAGCGGCAGCGGCTCACGATCGCCCGGGCGATCCTCGCGGACACCCCGGTGCTGGTGCTCGACGAGGCCACGGCCTTCGCCGACCCCGAGTCCGAGTACCTGGTCCAGCAGGCGCTGAACCGGCTGACGGCCGGACGCACGGTCCTGGTCATCGCGCACCGCCTGCACACGATCACCGGCGTGGACCGGATCGTGGTGCTCGATCACGGACGGATCGCGCAGACCGGCACCCACACCGGGCTGCTCGCCCACGACGGCCGTTACCGGCGACTCTGGGACGCCGCGACGGCGGACGCCGACACCACGGGAGCCCACCGATGATCCGTACCCTACTGTCCCTGCTCCCCGCCGGCAGCCGCCGGGCGATCGGCGTCCACCTGGCGCTGACCGTCCTGGGCGTGGTCCTGCGCGCCGTCGGCGCGGTGCTCCTCATCCCCCTGGTCGCCGCGCTGTTCGGCGACGAACCGGCGACGGCGTGGCCGTGGCTGGGGGCGCTCGCGCTCGTCACCGCGGCGGGCTGGGCCGTCGACGGCGCGGCGGCGCGGCGCGGCTTCGCCCTCGGCTTCGGCCTGCTCGACACCGGCCAGCGCACGGTCGCGGACCGGCTCGCCGACATCCGCCCGACCTGGTTCACCGCCGAGAACACCGCGACCGGCCGGCAGGCCGTCGCCGCCACCGGGCCCGACCTGGTCGGCCTCGTCATCTACCTCGTCACCCCGCTGCTGAGCGGGGTGCTGCTGCCCGCCGTGATCGCCGTGGCGCTGCTGCCGGTCTCCTGGCAGCTCGGGCTCGCGGCGCTGGCGGGCGTCCCCGTGCTCCTCGCCGCGTTCTGGGCGTCCGGGCGCCTCGGGCGCGACGCCGACCGGGCGGCCTCCCGGGCCAACAGCGCGCTGACCGAGCGCGTCATGGAGTTCGCCCGCACCCAGCAGGCGCTGCGGGCGGCCCGCCGCGTCGAACCCGCCCGCAGTCACGCCGGGGCCGCCCTCGCCTCCCAGCACGGCGCCTCGACGCGGCTGCTGCTCCTCCAGGTCCCCGGGCAGCTCGTCTTCGGCCTGGCCGGTCAGCTCGCCCTGCTCCTCCTCGCGGGGACCGCGGTCGCGCTCACCGTGGACGGCACGCTCACCGCGCCCGAGGCCATCGTCCTGATCGTGGTCGTCGTCCGCTACCTCGAACCGTTCACCACGGTCGCGGAGCTGTCGCCGGGGGTCGAGACCAGCCTCGGTACGCTCCGCCGCATCCGCGAGGTCCTCGACGCGCCGACCGTCGGCGCGGGCACCCACCGGGCCGACCCGGGCGCGGCCCCCCGGATCGAACTGCGCGGGGTCTCCTTCGACCACGACGGCGGGACGCCGGTGCTCGACGGCCTCGACCTGGTGCTCGAACCCGGCACGACCACCGCGATCGTCGGCCCCTCGGGCTCCGGCAAGAGCACCGTTCTGGCGCTCGTCGCGGGGCTCCACCGGCCCGCGTCCGGCAGCGTCCTCTTCGACGGGGTCGACAGCGCGGAGCTGGACGCCCGGTCCCGGCGCGAGCTCGTCAGCGTCGTCTTCCAGGAGCCGTACCTGTTCGACGGAACCGTCCGGGAGAACGTCCTGGCCGGCGCCCCCGGTGCGGACGACGGGGCGGTGGAGCGCGCCGCGCGGCTCGCCCGCGTCGACACCCTCGTCGACCGCCTGCCCGACGGGTGGGGCGGCCGGGTCGGCGAGGCCGGCACGACGCTCTCCGGCGGCGAGCGCCAGCGCGTCTCCATCGCCCGCGCGCTCCTCAAGCCGTCCCCGGTGCTCCTGATCGACGAGGCCACCAGCGCCCTGGACACCGAGAACGAGGCCGCCGTCACGGCCGCCCTCACCACCGACCCGGTCCCCCGCACCCGGGTGATCGTCGCCCACCGGCTCAGCAGCATCCGCACCGCCGACCGCGTGGTCTTCCTGGAGGACGGCCGCGTCGTCGAGGACGGCCCGGTCGACGAACTCCTCGCCGCCGGCGGCCGGTTCGCCGACTTCTGGCGGCGGCAGGACAAGGCCGGCGGCTGGCGGCTCGGCGGATAGGGTACGGCGCCGCCGGGAACCAGCGGTTCTTCTGGAGCGTCTGATTCCAGGGTGTCGCAGGTGACCGGGGAAGAGGGAAGAGGAAAGGTTCGTGGAGCAGTCCAGGACGACGTTGGCGGAGCGGATCGCCGAACGCAGGGCGGGGATCGGCGATCCCCGGGCGCTGGTGGGCGAGATGAGGCGTTCGATCCTGCTGGTGCCGGTCTCCGGCGGCGGCCTGTGGTCGGCGCGTTCGGGCGGGGTGCGGTGGATCTGCGGCTTCACCGACGAGGCTGCCCTGGCCAGGTTCGCCCTGCGCCACGGGCCGGGCGACCGGCCGATGGACTACGCGGCGCTCCTGGGAGCCCGCATCGTGGACGAGGTCGTGCCGTCGCTGAGCGAGCCCGGGGGCCTTGCGGTGGACATCGCCGACGAGGACGGGTCGATGTTCTTCCCGCCGGTCACCGGGATCGTCCCGGACGGCGTCGCCGTCGACCGCGGCGTACGGGACGAGGAGGGCCGCCGTGAGCGGTGACGGGGCGGACCTGAACTTCGACGAGGCGTCGGTGGCGAAGTTCACGCAGGGGGTGGGCGCCACCATCGACGGTCTCGGTGACCTGGGCGGCGCCACCGGTTCGGTGATGGGCAAGGGCTTCTCCGGACTGTCGATGACGGGGATGGAGACCGGGCACCACGGCCTGTCGACCGACTTCGAGGACTTCTGCGAGCGCTGGGAGTGGGGCGTGCGGGGGCTGGTGGGCGACGCCAGCGCGATCGCCTCCCGCCTGGGCCTTGCGGCGGGCACGCAGTGGGAGCACGACCAGTACGTCGAGGGCTCGCTGAAGGTGGGCCTGAACTCCGTGATGGGCGGCAGCCCGCACGCCTCGGAGGAGGAGATCGTCAAGCAGGGCTGGGGCGACCTCTTCACCCCCGACTACCTGGACCCCGACTGGAGCGCCGAGTCGTTCGAGAAGGCCGGCCAGGACATCGGGCAGACCTGGAAGGACACCGGCCGCACCGTCCTCACCGAGGGAGAGGGCGGCCGGCGGGCGCAGCTGCTCAACGACGCGCTCGGCGTCTCCGACGAGCAGTGGGACCGGGCGCTGGACGACACCTTCGGCCCGTCGCCGGAGGAACGCGCCCGGCAGGAGCGACAGGACGGGAACGGGGGCCACTGAGCGTGGGCATAGGCGACTTCATCAGCGACATCACGCCCGACTCGGTGGAGGACGCCGTCGAGGACGGCGTCGAGTGGGTCGGCAACCGGGTCGAGGACGCCGGGAACTGGACCGCCGACCGGCTGAACGACGTCGGCTGGGAGTCCGGCGCCGACTGGGTGCGGGAGCAGTCGCGCTCGGTGGCGAACCGGATGGGCGCCGAGGTCGACGAGATGGACCTCGGGCAGACCGAGGACAAGACCAAGCTGATCTACGGCAGTCCCGACGAGCTGCGCTCCACGGCGAAGCGGCTGCGGTCCTTCCAGAAGGCCTTCGACGACGCGGGCGGCGGGCTGAAGGGGCTGGACTCCTCGCGGCTGAAGGGCGAGGCGGCCGAGGCCCTGCGCAAGGCGGTGAGCACCCAGCCGCCGAAGTGGTTCGCCGGCGCGGACGCGTGCGAGAAGGCGGCCGGCGCGCTGGAGGCGTTCGCCGGGACCGTGACCTGGGCGCAGGGGCAGGCGCAGACGGCGATCGACAAGTGGAAGGAGGGCGTGAAGGCGTCCGAGGAGGCCGCCGACGCGCACCGCGAGAAGGTCGACGGCTACAACCGGGCCGTCGACCACTACAACGCCCTGCCCGCCGACCGGCGCGACCCCGCCGCGCTCCCGCCGCGCCCCGCCGCCACGTTCACCGACCCCGGCAAGAAACTGCTGCAGGAGGCGCAGGACATCCTCGCGGAGGCGCGCAGGCAGCGGAACACGGCCGCCGAGACCGCGCGCGGCGCGGTCCGCGCCGCGCGCGACCTGGCGCCGGAGAAGCCGTCGTACGCGCAGCAGCTGGGCGACGGCCTGGGGGAAGCGCGGATCATGGGCGACCACGTCGGCGGCGGGATCATCAAGGGCACCGCGGGCCTGCTGAACTTCGCCCGCGGGCTCAACCCGCTCGACCCGTACAACCTCACCCACCCCGCCGAGTACGCCACCAACCTGAACAACCTCGCCGCCGGGCTCGTCCTCGCCGCGAACGACCCGGTCGGCACCGGCAAACAGATGGTCAACGACTTCATGAAGGACCCCTACGAGGGTCTGGGCCGGCTGGTGCCCGACGCCGCGCTGACCGTGGCCACCGGGGGCGGCGGCGCCGCCGTCAAGGGCGTCCGCATCGCCGCCGACGCGGCCGACGCGGCGCGCGTGCGCAGGCTGATCGACGACGTTCCCGAGGGCACCCGCAGCCGCCCCGACGGCGAGCGGACGACCGACGGCACCGACCCGGTCGACCTTGCCTCCGGCCGGATGTTCCTGCCCCAGACCGACCTGGCGGTCCCCGGCACCCTGCCCCTGGTCTTCACCCGCCGCACCGAGTCCGGCTGCACGGCCGGCCGCTTCCTCGGCCCCTCCTGGACCTCCACCGTCGACGAGCGCCTGGAGGTCGACCCGGTCGGCGTCGTCCACGTCACCGCCGACGGCCTCCTGCTCCCCTACGCCCATCCCGTCCCCGGCGCCCCCACCCGCCCCGAGTCCGGCCGGGCCCGCACCCTGCTCGCCCGCGACGCCGACGGCGACTACACCGTCACCGATCCCGACACCGGTCTGACCCGCCGCTTCACCGCCCCGCCCGGCAGCGGGCCCGGCGGCGACGGCACCGCCTGGCTGGCCTCCCTCACCGACCGCAACGGCCACACCGTCACCGTCGACCGCGCCGACGACGGCCTGCCCCTGGCCCTCGTCCACTCGGCCGGCCACCACGTGAGGCTGGCCACCGCCGACGGCCGGATCACCGGGCTCTTCCTGGCCGGAGCGGGCGAGGCGGGCGCGGACCTGCCCCTGATGCGCTACGGCTACCGGGACGGCGACCTCACCACCGTCACCAGGCCCTCCGGCGCCACCACCGCCTTCGCCTACGACGAGCGCCGCCGGGTCGTCACCTGGACCGACTCCAACGGCAGCCGCTACGACTACGTCTACGACGATCTCGACCGCGTCGTCGCCGAGGGCGGCGAAGCCGGGCACGTCCAGATCACCCTGGCGTACACCGGGCCCGACCCCGAGACCGGGCACCGCACCACGACCCTCACCACCGCCGACGGGCACACCACCCGCCATCTGGTCGACCGCCGTTCCCGGATCGTCGCCACCACCGATCCGCTCGGCCACACCACCCGCTTCTCGCACGACGCCGACGGCAACCTCCTGACCCGCACCGACCCGCTCGGACGCACCACCGCCTGCGGCTACGACGAGCACGGCCGGCTGGTCTCCGTGACCCACCCGGACGGCAGCGCGCTGCGCGCCGAGCGGGACCCGTCGGGGCTGCCGACCGCGATCCACGCCCAGGACGGAGCCCGCTGGACCCTGGAGTACGACGAGCGCGGGAACCGGACGGCGACCACCGACCCGGCGGGGCGCACCACCCGGCACGCGTACGACGCCCTGGGCCGCCCGGTCTCCGTCACCGACGCGCTCGGCAACGTCACCGGGGTCCGGTGCGACGCGGCCGGCCTCCCGGTGGAGGTCACCGACCCGGCCGGGGCCACGACCCGGCTGGAGCGCGACGCCCTGGGCCGCCCGGTGCGGATCGTCGGCCCGCTGGGCACGGCCACGCACCTCTCCTGGACGGCGGACGGGTACCTGGCCTCACGTACGGGGCCCGACGGGGCGACGGAGTCGTGGACGTACGACGGGGAGGGCAACCGCCTCACCCACACCGACCCGGTCGGCGGCGTGACCCGGTTCGAGTACACCCACTTCGATCTGCTCGCCGCCCGCACCGGGCCCGACGGCTCCCGCCACGAGTTCCGGCACGACGCGGACCTGCGCCTCACCGGGGTGGTGAACCCCCAGGGGCTCCAGTGGAGTTACGCCTACGACCCGGCGGGGCGGCTGACATCCGAGACCGATTTCGACGGGCGCGTCCAGAGCTACCGCCACGACGCGGCCGGGCAGCTGACGGCCCGCACCGACCCGTTCGGCGCCACCGTCGAGTACGCCTACGACGCACTCGGCAGGGTCACGTCCAAGGGCGGGGCGGACCGCGTCACCTCCTACCGTTACGACCCCGCAGGCCGCCTGGTGCACGCGGCGGGGCCCGACGGCGAGGTGATGCGGAGTTACGACCGCCGCGGGCTGCTCAAGACCGAGCTGGTCGACGGCCGCACCGTCGACTACCGCTACGACGCGGCGGGCCGCCGGGTGCGCCGCACCACCCCGACCGGACAGGTCACGACCTACGCCTACGACGCGGCGGGCCGCCCGACGCGGCTGACCACCGGCGGCCACGAGGTGGCCTTCGCCCACGACGCGGCCGGCCGGGAGCTGGAGCGCACCTTCGACGGCACGCTCACCCTCGCCTCCGCCTGGAGCGCCGCGAGCCGGTTGACCGAGCAGCACCTGCGCACCGGGACCCGGACGCTCAACCACCGCGCATACTCCTATCGCGCCGACGGCCACCTCGCCTCCGTCAGCGACCGGCTGGCGGGCACGCGCACCTTCGACCTGGACGCGGTCGGACGGGTGACGGGGGTGTCCGCCGAGGGGTGGAGCGAGCGCTACGCCTACGACGCCGCGGGCAACCAGACCTCCGCCTCCTGGCCCGGCTCGCACCCCGGGCACGTGGCCACGGGCCCCCGCGCGTACCGGGGCACCGCGCTCACCCGCGCCGGGTCGGTGCGGTACGAGCACGACGCCCGCGGGCGCGTCACCCTGCGCCAGAAGACCCGGCTGTCCCGCAAGCCCGAAACGTGGCGCTACACGTGGGACGCCGAGGACCGCCTCACCGAGGTGACCACTCCGGACGGCACCCGCTGGCGCTACTCCTACGACCCCCTGGGCCGCCGCACCGGCAAGCGGCGCCTCGCCGACGACGGCCTGACCGTCGTGGAGGAGACCCTCTTCACCTGGGACGGCTCGACCCTCTGCGAGCAGACCACGGTCTCGGCCGAACTGCCCCGGCCGGTCGCGCTCACCTGGGACCACCGCGGTCTCACGCCCCTGGCGCAGACGGAGCGCATCCTCGGCCCGGACAGCCGCCGGCAGGAGATCGACCGCCGCTTCTTCGCCATCGCCACCGATCTCGTCGGCACCCCCACCGAACTCGTCGACGAGACCGGCGACATCGCCTGGCGCGCCCGCGCCACCCTCTGGGGCACGACGGCCTGGGCCAGGTCCAGCACCGCCTACACCCCCCTGCGGTTCCCGGGCCAGTACTACGACCCGGAGACCGGGCTCCACTACAACCTGCACCGGCACTACGACCCCGAGACGGCCCGCTACCTCACCTCCGACCCCCTCGGCCTCGCGGCCGCCCCGAATCCCGCGACCTACGTGGGGAACCCGTTCGCCTGGACCGACCCGCTGGGGCTGGCGCCGTGCGGCGGCCGGGACGGCATGGACTACATGAGCGACAACGCGATCCCCTCAGGGGCGCCGGTGACGCACGGTCCCACGGGCACCCTCGTCGGCGAGGACGGGCCGAGCGTGCGGAACTTCCGCAACGTCCTGAACGAGGGACAGCACGACGTGGTCGCCCACGGTTCGCGGGACGGCTTCCTGGAGATGCCGGACGGCCCGGTGAACGGCGGACAGCTCGTCGACGCCATCCGCAACAATCCGAACTACGATGGCGGTCCGCTCCGGCTCATGGTGTGCCATTCCGGGGCGGACGAATCGAGGATCGCCCAGCGCATAGCCAACGAGATGGGCGTCACCGTGAAGGCGCCCACGGACCGGGTGGGCACCAACCCGCTGCTCGGCACGGGCCAGGTGCCGCTGATCGACAACGGCGGCTACTGGCGGACCTTCCTGCCCATCATCGGAGGTTGACGTGCGGCTGATCGGCTTCTATCGGGAGATGGATGCGCGCTACGACGCGGCCTGGGGCGGACCCGTGCCCGCGCCCGAGTCGGGCGCGGGGCGGTACCCGGTCGAGGAGGTGGTGGACTACCTCTCCTCCGGCCACCCCCTCCTCGACGTCACCGAGCTGACGACCGACGTCGTCGGCGGCGCGTTCCGCGTGCCGGGCGGTTCGTCCGTGCTCACCGACGGCACGTTCGTCTGGCGTGCGGACCTGGAGAAGTACGTCGAGCGGTACCGGATCGCCCTCCCCGAGGACTTCCTGCGCGCCGCCCGCGAGAACGGGTTCCGCGTCCCTCCGGCCGACTACGAGGCCCTCCTCCCCCTGTCGGTCGAGGTGAGCGGCCTGCTGGGCTTCCGGGCCGCGTCCTGAGGGACTGGGGGGCTGAGGGGACTGAGGGGCTGAGGGACCGGCCCTCCGCGGGCCCGCCTCCGGGCCGCGTCAGCGGTCGCCCGCGAGGTCGAGGTCGCCGCGCGGCTCGGGCGCGGTCCCGACGGGCCGGGTGCGGCGCCACGGGCGGGCGAGGGGCCGGGAGATCCCGCGCCACCACGGGTCCGAGGGCAGTTTCCCGGCCGGTTCGAACGGCTCGCCGGGCCGGGGCAGCGCCACCGCCTGGCCCGCCTCGTCGGCCGCGTCCTTGGTCCACTCCCCCGGCTCGGCCCACGGGTGCGGGGCGAGGTTGAAGGTGGCCCAGTGGATCGGCAGCAGCACGCCGGCCAGACCGCCGCCCTGGAGGTCCAGGTGGGCCCGCAGCCCCTCGGCGGGGGTCATGTGGATGTCGGTCCACAACCCGTTGCTCGAATTCGAGGGGGAACGGCGGCAACTGCCCGTTCGGGCCCAGTCGGCCTCCAGGGGGCCGCTCGCCGTCACGCTCACGGGCGGCGACCGGACATGACGTCACCCCGGATCCCGCCGCCGTGTCACTCGCGGTTCCGGACTTGAGACCTCATGAACGGCCGGTCCGCCCAAGGCCATCGAGCGCGCATGACGGCTGGTCGGCGCCGCTGCGGCGGTTTCGGTTCACGCCGCGTCCAGTCAAGTGGCAAACATCACTCCGGATCTTGGACCGGCGAAGCGCACCTTGATCATCATCATTCCGATTTCGCCGAATTTCATCCTCGATACATTCACACAGGCATCACACAGGTGATGCACAGAAAGTAGAGATCGAGGAATCATGACGCTTCGCGTGTCTCCGCAGTTGAGGCGGAGGCGGGCTTGGTCGGGTTCGGGTTCGCGCTTCACAGCAGGGGGCCTTGCCCTGGCCGTGTCCGTTGCCCTGCTCAACGGTGCGAGTCCAGCCACGGCAGAGCCGACCCGAAAAGCCGCAGCTCCGAAGAAGGCAGCTGCCACACAGGCGGCGGACGTCGCCTCCGCGCGTGTGGCGGCACGGCTTTCGGGGAAGCGGGTCGAGGCGCTGTCCGAGCGCACCGAGACGTCGACGACGTGGGTGAACAAGGACGGTTCGCTGACCACCGAGCTGTCGGCCGGCCCCATCCGGTTCAAGGAAGCGACCACCGGCCAGTGGCGGGACGTCGATGTCACGCTCGACGCGTCACCGGACGGGTCGGTCGTCTCGAAGGCGCATCCGACCGGCCTGAGGCTGGCGGGGAAGACCGGCGCCAAGGCCGCCTCGCTCAGAGCCGCGCAGTCCGCCCCCGCGACCGACCTGGTGACGCTCGGCCAGGGTGACGAGGCGATCACGCTTCAGTGGCGGGGCGGCCTGCCCGCGCCGAAGCTCGACGGCACCCGTGCCACCTACGTCGACGCGGTGCCCGGCGCGGACGTGGTGGTCGAGGCCACGCGTACGGGCTTCGAGCAGTTCGTGGACATCAGGGAGAGGCCGACCGGCGACTACTCCTACACCCTCCCTCTGAAGACCAAGGGCCTGAAGGTCGAGCAGCAGCCGGACGGCAGCGTGCTGTTCACCGACAGGAAGTCGAAGAAGACCGCGGTCATGCCCGCGCCGGTGATGTGGGACGCCACCGTCGACCCCGTGTCCGGCAAGCACACCCGCCAGATCAATGTGGCGATGAAGGTCGTCAAGGCCAAGGGCGGCGTGGACCTGGTCCTCACCCCCGACGCCGCCTTCCTCGCCGATCCGGCGACGAAGTACCCGGTGACGGTGGACCCGTCCACCTCCTCCCTGTCGAACGTCTTCGACACCTACGTCCAGCAGGGCACGACCGTCGACTGGTCCACGGACGTCGAGCTCGACCTCGGCAACCCGGGCACGAAGAACGCCGACGGCACCTTCCGCACCGCGCGCTCCTTCGTCTCCTGGAACACCGCGCCGATCGCCGACGCCCTGGTGACGGACGCCAAGCTGTCGCTGTGGAACTTCCACTCCGGCAACTACACCGGCTCCGCCTGCCCCAACCAGCCGTGGGAGGTGTGGTCCACCGGGGCCGCGACCACCTCCTCGCGGTGGACGGCCCAGCCCGCCTGGACCGCGAAGAAGGCCACCTCCAGCGAGACCCGCGGCAACGCCTCGTGCACCGCGCAGCCCGACGGCTGGATCAACGCCGACGTCACCACCATGGTGCAGGAATGGGCCTCGGCCAAGGCCGCCAAGTCCCACATGGGCCTGCGCGCCACCGACGAGAACAACACCGGGCAGTGGAAGCGGGTCAACTCCGCCAACGCCGCCTCCAACCCGCCCAAGCTGACCGTCACCTACAACTACCGGCCCCGCACGGGTACGAAGCAGGAGGCGGGCCCGCCGTTCTTCTCCTACGGCGGCGCCTACGTGGTCAACACCACGACCCCCACCCTGCGGGACACCTTCGTCGACCCCAACGGCGACAAGGTCAACGGCACCTTCCAGATCTTCGACAACGCCACCGACACCCAGGTCGGCAACGTCATCGTCTCCCCCTGGGCGGCCTCCGGACAGACCGCCTCCGTGACCGTCCCCGCCGGAGTGCTGGCCAACGGCAAGACGTACAAGTTCCGCACCTCGCCCTACGACGGCGCGCACTACAACCTCGGCTGGTCGGCTTGGAAGACCTTCACGGTCGACACCACCAACCCCGTCGCCCCCACCGGCATCACCTCGACCGACTACCCGTCCACCGCCTGGGTCAAGGGCGCCGGCCAGGCCGGCACCTTCATCGTCACCCCGAGCGGCACCGACCACAACTGGCTCGAGTGGTCCCTGGACGGCGTCACCTGGACCAAGGTGACCACCGGCGGCGTCGCCGGCGCCAAGTCCATATCCGTGACTCCGCCGAAGGACGGCACCCACACCCTCCAGGTGCGGGCCGTGGACAAGGCCGACAACAAGTCCGAGGCCATCTCCCACACCTTCCACGCGGGCCCCGGTGGCTTCGTGCAGCCGGCGGACGGCGAGACCACCGCTCGGCGCGTCACGCTGGCGGCAGAAGGCGACGGCACCAAGTACAACGCGGTGACGTTCTCCTGGCGGCGCTCCGAGGCCGACCCCTGGGCGAGCATTCCGCCCGGCGACGTGACCTCCGGCGGCAGCCCGTTGTCCGCATGGCCGGTACCGCTGACCGGCGGCCGCAACGGCTCGCTCGTCTGGGACGCGGCCAAGACCGTCGACCCCGACGGCTCGATCGAGATCAAGGCCGACTTCACGGGTCCCGACTCGGCCTCGGGAAGCACGGCCGCCCACACGCTCGTGGTCGACCGCAACGCGCAGGGTGCGGCGGGAAGCCGGGTCGGGCCGGGTGCCCTGAACCTGCTGACCGGCAACTACACCCTGTCGGAGAGCGAAGCGTCCCACTTCGGTCTCAGCGTCTCCCGTACGCACTCCTCCCGTGTGCCTGATGCGAGTGCGGAGCAGGACGGCCAGGTCATGATCTTCGGCAAGGAATGGTCGGCCGGTACGACCGCCGAGGTGACCGGCTCCGATTACACCCACATCCGGAAGATCTCCGACACCTCGGTGGTCGTGGTGTCCTCCAACACGGACACGATCGACTTCACGGCGAACGCCGCCAGGACGGGCTGGATCCCGGAGCCCGGTGCTCCCAAGATGGTCCTCAAGGGCAGCGTGACGGGTTCCTTCACCCTCACCGACGCGGACGGGGCGGTGACCTCGTTCAACAAGCTGGACGCCGCGTCCCCCGTGTG
Organism: Streptomyces sp. NPDC093071; assembly: GCF_044754545.1. NCBI lineage: Bacteria > Bacillati > Actinomycetota > Actinomycetes > Kitasatosporales > Streptomycetaceae > Streptomyces > Streptomyces sp. NPDC093071. The sequence goes on from NZ_JBIVPH010000001.1 coordinate 461,927, forward strand.
GAACGTGACCTCCTCCGTGATGACCGGCAATCCGAACTCGGAGACGACCACGAGCTCCGAGACGGTGGCCGTGAACGGCGCGACCCTGGCACGCCCCAAGCGGATCGTGGTCGAGAACTCGGCCGTCCCGTCCTCCACCTGCGTGGCAACGCCCTCGACCAAGGGATGCCGGGTGATGGAGTTCGTCTACGCGACGAGCACCACCGCCACCGCCTCCTCCCTGGGCGACTACGTGGGCCGGGTCAAGGAGATCCGATTCTGGGCGACCGAGCCGGGCGCCGCGGCGGCGACCTCCAAGCCCGTGCAGGCGTACGCCTACGACGATGCCGGCCGACTGCGCGAGACCTGGCAGCCGCTCGTCGTCCCCGCCCTGAAGACGTCGTACACCTACGACGCCCAGGGACGTGTCATCACCTACACCCCCGCGGGACGCCTGCCCTGGACCTTCACCTACGGCAAGGCCGGCGACTCCGTCACCGCCGGTGAGGGAATGCTGCTGAAGGCATCGCGCCCCGCGCTCAAGCCGGGTACGGCCGATGTCGTCGAGGGTGACGCGGTGACGAGCGTCGTGTACGACGTGCCGCTCAGCGGCACCACCGCCCCGTACGACATGAGCATCGGCACCATCCGGACGTGGGGTCAGACGGAAGCGCCCACCGACGCGACCGCAGTTCTGGCCCCCGGCTCGGTACCGGCTTCCCACACGGGCAGCGGACTGAGTGCGGCGGACTACAAGCGCGCCGCCGTCACGTACATGGGCGTCTCGGGCCGGGCGATCAACACGGTGGCCCCCGGTGGTCACACGGGAGCCACGGAGACCGACCGTTTCGGCAACATCGTCCGGGAGCTGACCGCGTCCAACCGGTCCCTCGCCCTGGGCCTCACCGCTGCCGACAAGGCCGCCCAGGCCGAGCTCGGCATCGCTCAGCTCTCTTCCGCCGAGCGCGCGGAGCTGCTGTCCACCCGCCACGTGTACACCGCTGACGGTGCCCGCAAGATGGAGGAGTTCGGTCCGCTGCGCAGGGTCGAACTGACGGCGAACCTCACCTCCGGCACCACGACGCTGGTCCCGGCCGGCACACCGGTGACGGCACGCCCGTGGACGGTCCTCACCTACGACCAGGGCCGCCCGACCGACGGCACGGCCACGGTCAAGGACCAGGTCACCCGAATGACCTCGGGCGCGCAGGTGCGCGAGCACCCCACGGTGCTGGGCGAGGCCCGTGTGACGGAGACCGTCTTCGACTGGGTCAAGGGGCTGCCGGTCAAGACGGTCCAGGACCCGTCCGGACTGGCCAAGACTTCGACGACGGAGTACGACAGCCAGGGCCGCGTCCACAAGGAGATCCTCCCGGGCTCCACCGCCACGGACGCGACGACGCGGGTGACGACCTACTGGTCGGCCACCGGCACCGGGCCCTGCGCCGGCCGGCCGGAGTGGGCCGACCAGCTCTGCTCCACCGGTCCGGGCGGCGCGATCGTGAACGGCGGCACCAACCCGTCCCAGCTGCCGACGACCACCACCGAGTACGACTGGTGGGGCAGCATCCAGAAGATCACCGAGACCGCCAACGGCAGCACCCGCACCACGACCACCACGTTCGACAACGCGGGCCGTCCCTCGAAGACCGTGATGACCGGCGGCGTCGGCACGGCGGTTCCGGAAGTCACCACCGAATACGACCCGGCCAACGGCCAGGTCTCCAAGATGTCTTCCGCGTCGGGCGGGGCCGTCTCGCGGACCTATGACCGGCTGGGACGACAGCTCACCTACTCGGACGCCGACGGTGGCGTGACGACGACCACGTTCGACCTCCTGAACCGTCCGGTCAAGGTCAGCGACAACGTGCCGTCCACGCTGACGTTCACCTACGACGAGACCGCCGAACCGCGCGGCCTGATCACCGGCATCACGGACTCCGTCGCCGGCACCTTCGGGGCGTCGTACGACGCCGACGGTGGCGTCATGAGCGAGAAGCTGCCCGGTGGCTACACCATGACGCAGCGGAAGGACTCCGCGGGCGCGGCGATATCCCGTACGTATACCCGGGACAGCGACGGGACGGCGGTCTACACCGATCAGGTCGAGGAGTCCGTTCACGGTCAGGTGACCGCGAAGGCGGGCTGGACCGACCAGTCCTACGCCTATGACGCGCTCGGGCGCCTCACCACGGTGCTGGACACCGCCGACTCGGTGTGCACCCGCCGGGCATACGCCTTCGACAAGCACAGCAACCGCACGTCGCTCACGACGGCGGCCGCGGCCCCGGGCCTGGACTGCCCGGCCAGCGGAGGTACCGCCAAGACGTACACCTACGACACCGCCGACCGTGCCGTGGACGCGGGCTTCACCTATGACGCCTTCGGCCGCACCACGACCGCGCCGACGCACGGCACCCTCGGCTACTACGCCAACGACCTGGTTCGTCAGCAGACCGTCGGCAGCCAGCGGCAGACGTGGCAGCTGGACCCCGCCATGCGCTTCCGTTCCTGGACCACCGAGACCAACAGCAGCGGTACGTGGACTCAGACCTCGTCCAGGGTCAACCACTACGACAGCGACAGCGACTCGCCCCGCTGGATCGTCGAGAACCAGGCCACCGGCGAGCTGACCCGCAACGTGGACACCGCGGGCGGCGGACTCGGTGCCACCACCGGGAAGACCGGCGGCACGGTCCTCCAGCTCACCAACGTGCACGGTGACGTCGCGCTCCAGCTTCCGCTGGACACGAGCGTGGCGCCCGTCGCGCTGGAGTACGACGAGTACGGCAACCCGCGCGCGGGGCAGGCGGGCGCCCGCTACGGATGGATGGGCTCCCAGCAGAGGAACTCCGACACTCCCTCCGGCCTCAGCCTGATGGGTGTGCGTCTCTACGACCCGGCCCGCGGCCGGTTCCTGCAGACCGACCCGGTTCCGGGTGGTTCGGCGAACGCGTACGACTACGGCAACGCGGACCCCTGCAACACCACCGACGCCACGGGCATGTACCCGAACTGCGGCAAGCGCATGGTCAGGAACGGGTACGGCATGCGCATCATCGTTCAGCGTGCCGGTGGTGGCGTGAACAAGAGCGGCTACCGCTACATCCGCTACTACATGAACGTCCAGGTGATGGGCTGGACCAACCGCTACCTGGCCAAGAACGTCTCGTACATCGAGGTGTTCGGCGTCCTGCCCGGAAAGCGCAACAGGTTCCAGAGGCTCCAGGCCAAGGGCACCTGGTACAACCCCGTCAAGATCGGCTGGGCCGTCCACGTGGCTGTTCAGGTGAAGCCCGGCAGCAGGCTCAAGACGTACGGCATGGTCGGCGTCTTCGGCTGGAACGGTTACGTCGCCGACGACAACTTCTCCTGCATGGCAAAGACGTGACCCGTCCGAGCTGACCGGTTGCAGGACTGTGCGGTGCCGGGTGGCACGCTCGATGAGCGCGTCACCCGGCACCGCCGCGTTTCGCTCGACAGACGATCAGTACCTTGAGACGCCGAATGGGGAGCCATGGGCACGATGAGACGAAGCATGAAAGACATCGCACTGAACGCGCTGGAAGGAGGCGTGCTCGGGGGTGGCCGCAGAACACTGCGCGATCTGCTCGGCTCCCTGAGCGAGGGTCCGGTAGCCGTGGATGTGTGGACCGAGGACGACCTCGGGTTCGTCCTCCTCCTTCATCGCCGCGGCGACGGACCGGCTTCCGAGGAGTTGTACTACTCCGTCCGGGACGAGGCGGGAGAGTGGCAGGCCTGTGAGCACCTCGGTGGCGCCCTCCTCGGGTTCGGGGTCGACGTGCCGGCACCCCTGCGGCAAGCCCTGACCGGCTCCCCCCTGTCCGTCGTATCCGAGACCGAAGCGCTCATCGACACGGGGCGCGGCGACACCGAGGACGGGTACGAGACGGTACGGGTGTTGACGGTCCTGGTCGGGGACGACGTGGACGTCCTCGAGGTCGAGGCCTCGTCCTCCGGGTCGACCGCGCTGCTCGGACGACGCACCCTGGAGGTCGGAGCGCCTCTCGTCGTGCTCGTGGTGACGCCGGACAAACGTCTGACCGTCTCACCCCGACAGCGCGAGGGCACGTCTCTCACCGTGATCGGGGACGCCTTGGAATTCTCGTTCCGGGCAGGCTTCTGACACGACCCGGAGTCTTGCTCCTCGAAGCGCCACGGAGTGACGCGGCGCTCCGGTGTCGTGCTTGGACCCGCCCGGGCCGTACACGTCGTAGGGAAGAGGTTCGATCCGTACGGGCGGACGGCGAAAACAGCAACCCCTGCCCCGACGCCGGTTCCAGGACCGGCCGCCACCCGTGGACGACCCGCTCGGCAGCGCGTGGCTGACGCGGGCTCTGCGGTGTCGGCGTGCACATCGAAGTGGCGGCGGGCCACGCACTGAGGACGGCGCTGGATGCGGGCGAGTTCACCGAATACCACGCCGTGCTGTTCGAGAACATGGCGGAGAAGGGATTCGGTGGATACGCCACGGCCTCCTTGCCGGACCTCGCCGACCAGGTCGAGGGACCGTCGGACACCTCGGGCGGCGATCGGCCAACGGCCCGCCGAACCCCTGGTCAGGTGACCCGGGGCGTCTCCGGTACCGTCCCGCCCGCCAGGTCGAGATCGGCCCTGGAGGGCTCGGCCGAGCACGAGTCCGCGATCTCGCGGCCTCGCCAGGGGCGCGCCAGCGGGTGGGACACCGCGAGCCACCAGCGGTCCGTCGGAAGTTCGCCGGACGGTTCGAAGGGCTGGCCGGGCACCGGAAGGGCGATCTTCTGGCCGACTGCCTCGGCAGCGTCCGCGGTCCACTCCCCTGGCTCCGCCCACGCGTGAAGGGCCAGGTTGAAGGTGCCCCAGTGGATCGGCAGCAGTACCCCACGCGGACTGCCTCCCTGAAGGTCGAGGTGCGCGTGGACACCTTTCTGCGGGCTCATGTGGATGTCCGGCCACGCGCCCGGCAGGGGTGTGGAATCCGTGTGGTTCTTGGTCCAGAACTCCGAGTACGCGCCTATCTGGATCATGGTGGCGTCGAAGGGGCCGTGCTCCGCGCCGATGTCCCGGAAGCCGGAGAAGTACCCGGTGTCGCCGCTGTGGAAGATCCGGTGCTCCGGTCCCCGCACGGCCCAGGAGGCCCAGAGCGTGTGCTGCTTGTTGCGCAGTCCGCGGCCGCAGAAGTGGCGGGCCGGGGTGGCCGTCAGGCGCAGGGCGCCGACCTCGGTGGACTCGTTCCAGTCCAGCTCCCGCAGCCGGGCGGCGGACACGCCCCAGCGCTCCAGGTGCGCGCCCACGCCGAGCGGTACCGCGAAGAGCGTGTCGGTGGTGGCGAGCGCCTTGATCGTCGGCAGGTCGAGGTGGTCGTAGTGGTCGTGCGAGATCACCACCACGTCGACCGGGCCGAGCGCGGCGAGCGGCACGGGCACCGGATGGAGCCGCTTGGGGCCGGCGAACGGGAACGGGGAGCAGCGGTCGCCCCAGACCGGGTCGAACAGGACCCGGTGGCCGTCGATCTCCGCGAGGACGCCGGAGTGTCCCAGCCAGGTGAGGCGCAGACCGGTGGCCGGGGGCCGCGCCAGGTCGGCCACGGTGGTCGGGTGGACGGGGATCGCGCCGGTGGGGGCCCGGCGCGCACGCCCCTCCTTCTCGAAGTACGTCCGGGCGAGCTCGACGGTGGAACCGGAGGGGCCGCGCCGGGCCTGCTCGGGGTTCTGGAAGATCCCGTCCCTGAAGTTCGGCGAACGCCGGATCCGGGCGAGGCGCTCGCCGGTGGAATCCGCGCCGAAGGACTCGGGGCGCAGGGCGCGCAGCCGGGCCCGCGACGAACGGTCTGAGCCGGTACCGGTCACAGGAGCTCCTGATCTCTGGGGGTCATTCCATTATGGGCGGCCCCCGGCCGAACGCCCGGGGCGGGCCGCCCCGCCCACGCGGTGGCGGAGGAAGGCCTTCCGGTGACCCCGGAGCGTCACGGAAAGCGTCGGTGCGGTCACCCGACGGAGTCGCAGATGATCATGCTCTTGTCACGTGCTGTGTAGGCTGCCGGACGTGACGAGAGTGCGGTTGAGCGTGGCCGAGCGGCGGGAGGAGCTGCTGCGGGCGGCCGTGGAACAGATCGAGGCGCGCGGGGTCGCGGCCGTGCGGATCGCCGACGTGGCCTCGGCGCTCGGCGTGAGCAACGCGCTCGTGCTCTACCACTTCGCTTCCAAGGAACAGCTGGTCGCGGCCGCCTTCGCGCACGCCGCCGAGGCCGACCTCGCCCATCTGCGGCGGCTGCTCGGCCGGCGCTCCACGGCGGTGCGCAGGCTGCGGGCGGCGGTCCGCTGGTACGCCCCGACCGGGCAGGCCAAGGGCTGGCGCCTGTGGATCGAGGGCTGGGCGGCCTCGCTGCGCGATCCGGAGCTGCGCCGGGTCGCCGCCTCCCTCGACCAGGAGTGGAAGGCGGCGCTGACCCGGGTGATCGCGGAGGGGGCCGCCGCCGGGGAGTTCTCCTGCCCGGACCCGGCCGAGGCGGCCTGGCGGCTCACCGCCTTCCTCGACGGCCTCGCCGTCCAGACCACCGCCTACGCCGGCCCCCTGTCCCGCGCCGCGATGCTCCGCTGGGCCGACGCCGCCCTCGCCCGGGAGCTGAACCTTCCGGACGGGGCGGGCCGGGACTGAGGGGAGCGGGCGGCCCGGAGGGGTCCCGGGGCGCCGGAGCCGGTCGGCGGGGCCCGGCGCCCGTCGGAACGGCCTCCGAAGCTGCCTTCGAAGCGGCCTCGGAGCAGCCGTCAGAGCAGTTCGAAGACCGCCGAGACCGTGATCTGCTCCTCGATCTCGCCGGGGGCCAGGGGAACGCCCGAGTCCTCGGCGAGGGTGGGGGCGGCCCCGCCGGGGCCGGGGCGCACGGACTCGCCCTCGCTCAGCGAGACGAGCCGGCCGAGCCGGTGGCCGCTGAGCCGGGCGTGCTGCGTCGCCTTGTCGTACGCGTCCCGGAAGGCGGCCTCGCGTGCCTTGGACCGCAGCGCCGACGGGTCGGCCACGTCGAACACGACGCCGTTGATCCGGCCCGCGTCCCGGGTGGCGTCGTTGACGGCGCCGACGACCTGTCCGGTCCTGTCGATGTCACGGACCTTCACGGAGAAGGCCTGACCGGCCTGGTAGCCGGTCACCCGGCTCTCCCCCTCGGCGCTCTGGGTGTAGACCGGGGCCAGGGAGAGGCTGTCGGTGCGGATGTCGCGCTCGGCGATCCCCTGCTTGTGGAGCACCGCGAGGAGGGCCTCGGCCGCGATCTTCTGCGCTGCCATCGCCTCCTTCGCCGTCGCCCGGCTGGCCTCGACCCCGATGGACAGGATCGCCAGGTCGGGCGCGGCGGACGCGCGCCCGTGCCCGGCGACGGTGACCGTGGCGGGCTCGGCCTTCAGGGCGGCGGGGAGGGCCGTCGCGCCCGGCGCGGCGGCCAGGGCGGGGGCGGCGGTGCCGGCGAGGAGGCCGCCGAGCAGGGCGGTGGCGGCGAGCAGACGGGTGGTGCGGGCGGCACGGGCGGCGCGTGGCCGGCGGGTCGTCACAGGCGGTCCCTTCGGGTGTGGGTGCCGGGGCTCCGGCGGGCACATCCCAGCACCCGGCGCCGCCGCGTCCGGGACGCCACTCCTGACCGGCGTCCCCCTTCCCCTGTCCGTACCAGCCGGGTACCGCTACCGGGGCACACCGCTCAGGTCTGGACGAGTGGCTCGTACGCCTCGGGGCGGAGGCCGAAGGTCCAGGCGACGCCCTCCCGCGCGGTCCGGGTGGTGGGCGGCACCCGCAGCCAGTACGTGCGGTAGGTGCCGTCCGGTTCGGGCGTGGAGTTGACGACCTCGACCGTCACCACGTCCTCGTCGTCGGCCAGCTCGATCCGCCACAGGGCGCCCGTCTCGTCGCGGTGCTCGTGCCGGGCCCCGGAGGCGGCGAGGTAGCGGTCGTAGCCGTAGTGCTCCAGCATCACGCGCCGCAGTTCGGCGTTCTCCTCCGCGCGTATCCGCTCGGGGGTGAGGTCCGCGAGCCCGGCCAGGAAGGCGGCGGAGACCGTCATGCCCCGCCAGGCGTGCAGGGCGAACCCGTCGGGGTAGGCGAGCGCCGGCCCGTCGCCCCGGTCGAGGCGCCCGGCCTCGTCGCGGTGGAGCTCGACGGGCCGCTCGCAGACCACGGCGACGTCCTCGTACGGCCACCACCAGCCCGCGTGCGCGGCGACGGCGGCGAGTCCCGCGAGGCGCTCGCCGTGTCCGTCGAAGGCGGCGAGCCAGGCGGCGTCGTGCTGGCCGAGGACGGCGTCGAGCAGGACCAGCCGGACGTCGCCCGGTCCGCCGCCCGCCGCCTCCCCGTGTGCCGACTCCCCGTGCGCCGCCCGGTGCGCCTCCGTCACCGCGGTCCGTATCCGGTCGGCGAGGGCCCGGTTGAGGTCCCAGAGCACCGCCCCCGTCGACTGCCAGTGCGCCGCCCAGCCCGCCGGGCCGAGCGCGTCGTGGAGGCGGCGGCGCTCCTCGGCCCACGGCCGGGTGCGCACCTCCTCCCGTACCGGGCGGCCCCGGTCCGGCAGTCCGTCCAGGAGCGCGACGGCGGCGAGCGGCGAGTCCGCCCAGAGGACGCGCTCCGGCGGGGCGAGGCCCGCCGTGCGGTAGGCGAGCCGGACGCCGGCCTCGGCCGCGGCGCGGTCGGCGGGCCCGGTGGCCGCGGCGACGGCCCGCCACTTGTCCTGTGCGGTGGTGCTGTTCATGTCGGTGTCCCCCAAAGTCCCTGTTCCGTCGGCCCGTCGACACGCCGGCCCGTCAGTCCGTCAGTCCGTCAGTCCGTCAGTCCGTCAGTCCGTCAGTCCGTCAGTCCGTCAGTCCGTCAGTCCGCGACGATCCGGTACGCGCCGGGCACGTACTCCCGCTGGCGCACCACCCGGTACCAGCCCTTCGGCAGCGGTATCGGGGCGTGCTCCTCGTGCACCACCCGGCCGCCCTCGGGCAGGTCGAGCAGGAAGGGGCCGTAGGGCCCCGGCTCCCGCACGAGCCGGCCGGGGCCGGGGATCGCGTGGGCGTGCCCGGTGACCTCGCCGAAGGCGAGGACGAGACGGCCCCGGGCGTCCCTCGGCTCCCCCGCCGCCGTCCTCGCGCGCTCCGGAACGGCCGTCTCGTCGACGGACACGATCAGCACGTCTCCCTGCCGGTACATGGCTGTCCCCTCCCCGTCCGGCGCGGTCGGCCGAACACGGGAACGACGCTAGGGGCCGCCACTGACAATCGGCCCCGGCCGGGACGCGTACGCCGCCCGACCCGGCCCCGTACGGCCCCCCGGCGCCGGGTCCTGTCGGTGCCGCTTGGTAGAACTCAGGGGTTCAGCGACCCACGCCGTCCGTCCTCTGGAGCACCGTCATGACCATCGGCCACCACCTGCGTGAGTTCCACGGCCTTCCCGTCTTCGAGTTCCCGGACGCGGCCGCGCCGGTCGAGCTGCCCGACGCGGCCGGGGTCGCCTGGCGGATCTCCGCGCCGACGTACTCCGACCCCGGGGACGAGGAGTGGGGCCCGCGCTTCGAGCGGTTCCTGAAGACGGTCGACGCCTCCCGGGTGCGCGCGCTCGTCGTCGGCGGCTGGGACGAGCCGTACGAGACCTCGTCCGCCGGCGTCGTCACCGCCCTGATGGGCGCCAACAACCGGCTCACCGCCCTGGAGGCCGTCTTCCTCGGCGACATGACCTTCGAGGACTGCGAGATCTCCTGGATCGTCCAGTCCGACGTGACGCCACTGCTCGCCGCCTATCCGGCGCTGCGCGGGCTGGGGGTGCGCGGCGGCACCGACCTGGTCTTCCCGCCGGTCCGGCACGCCGCCCTGGAGACCCTGACGGTGGAGACCGGCGGCCTCGGTGCCGAGGTCGTGCGCGGGATCGTCGGCAGCGACCTGCCCGCCCTGGCCGATCTGGAACTGTGGCTCGGCACAGACGAGTACGGCGGGGACAGCACCCCCGAGGACCTGGCGCCGCTGCTCGCCGGCACGGCCTTCCCCGCCCTGCGCCGCCTGGCCCTGCGCAACAGCGTGATCGAGGACGCCGTCGCCGCCGCCGTGGCGGGCGCGCCCGTCGTGGCCCGGATCGAGCGGCTCGACCTGTCCATGGGCGTGCTCACGGACGAGGGCGCGCGGGCCCTGCTCGACGGCCAGCCGCTGACCCACCTCGCGCACCTCGACCTCTCGCACCACTACTTCTCGGAGCCGATGCGGGAGCGGCTGCGGGCCGCGCTCGTCCCGCACGGCGTGACCGTGGTCCTCGACGACCCGCAGACGCCGGAGGACGACGGCGACGGCGAGGCCCACCGGTACGTCGCGGTCGCCGAATGACCTCCGGCCCGCGCCCCGTGGTCGTCGGCGTCCCGGCGGGCCGCCGCGTGGCGTTCTTCCAGGACGCGCTGCGGTCCGCCGGGCTGCCCGGGGCGCGGGTCGTGTCCTGGCCGGACGTGCTGCGGGGCCGGGCCCGGTTCGCGGCGGGCGAGACCGTGCGACTGGACTCGCCCGGCGAGGACCCGGAGGCCGACCTGCTGCTGCGCGGGGTCGGCGATCCGACCCGGGTCGAGGGCACCGGCCGCTGGTACGGGCGGTTCACCGCCGCCGTGGCGGGCCTCGCCGGGAGCGTCGGGGAGGCGGGGGCCGTCCTCGTCGACGACCCCGCCGAGCTGCCGGTCCTGTTCGACAAGCGGCTGAGCCACGGCCGGCTGCGGGCGGCCGGCGTGCCGGTGCCCGCGTCGCCGACCTCCGGCGCCCGCGCGCCGGTCGTGCGCGGCTGGGCGGACGTCCGGGCGCTGACGGCCGGGGCGGGGATGCGCCGGGTGTTCGTGAAGCTCGCGCACGGCTCCTCCGCCTCGGGGGTGCTCGCGGTGGAGACGACCGGCGCGGGCCGGGTCCGGGCCACCACCTCGGTGGAGCGCGATCCGGCCGGGCGGCTCTTCAACTCCCTGCGGGTACGGCGCTACACGAGCGAGCGCGAGGTCGCCGCGATCGTGGACGCCCTGGCCCCCGACGGCCTGCACGTCGAGCGGTGGCTGCCGAAGGCCGTCCAGGACGGGCGGGCCGCCGACCTGCGGGTGGTGGTGATCGACGGGCGGGCCACCCACGCGGTGCTCCGCACCAGCCGCTCCCCCCTGACCAATCTGCACCTGGGCGGGGCCCGGGGCGACCTGGACGCGGCCCGGGCCGCGATCACCGCCGCCGGCGGGCGGTGGACGGACGCGCTGGAGGTGTGCGAGCGGGCCGCCGCCGCGTTCCCCGGCACCCGGTGCGTGGGCGTCGACCTGCTGCCCGCGTCCGGCTGGCGCCGCTTCGCCGTGGGCGAGGTCAACGCCTTCGGCGACCTGCTGCCCCGGCTCACGGGCCTGTCCGGCGGCGGGGCCGAGGGCCTGGACACCTACGCGGCCCAGGTGGCCGCGCTGTTCCCCCGTACACCTCACCTCACGGGCACCACCCGCACCACAGGAACGAGCACCGCGTGAACCAGCCCGACATGAACGCGATCGTCGGCAGCCACGACCTGCTCCTGGTCACCCTCGACACGCTCCGGTACGACGTGGCCGCCGAGCTGGCGGCCGGGGGCCGCATCCCGCACCTGGCCCGGCACCTGCCCGGCGGCTTCTGGGAGCGGCGGCACGCGCCGGGAAGCTTCACCTACGCCTCCCACCAGGCGATCTTCGCCGGCTTCCTGCCGACCCCGGCCGCGCAGGGCCCCCACCCCCGGCTGTTCGCGGCCCGGTTCGCGGGCAGCGAGTCGACCGCCGACGGCACCTGGGTCCACGACACCCCCGACTTCGTCTCCGCCCTCGCGGCCGAGGGCTACCGGACGGTCTGCGTCGGCGGGGTGGGGTTCTTCAACGGGCGGCCGCCGCTCGGCACCGTGCTCCCCGGGCTCTTCCGGGAGAGCCACTGGGAGCCCTCCTTCGGCGTCGCGTCCCCGACCTCGTTCGAGTCCCAGGTCGAGCGCGCCGAGGAGGTCGTGGCCGGGCTCCCCCGCGAGGAGCGGCTCTTCCTCTTCGTCAACGTGTCCGCGCTGCACCAGCCCAACTGGTTCCACCTGCCGGGGGCGACCCGCGAGGCGGGCGACTCCCGGGAGACGCACGCGGCGGCCCTGGAGTACGTCGACCGGCACATCGGGCGGCTCTTCGCCGCGATGGGCTCCCGCCGCCCCTGTTTCGCGATCGTCTGCTCCGACCACGGCACCGCGTACGGGGAGGACGGCTTCACCGGTCACCGGCTCGGCCACGAGGTCGTGTGGACGGTGCCGTACGCGCAGTTCGTCCTGCCGGGTCCCGACGGGGAGGCCGCCGCGTGAGCACCACCGACCACGCCCGGGGAGGCCGCCGCGTGAGCACCCCTGTCGCCGCCCCCCGCCCGTACCGCAGCTACGTCTACGCCTATCCGCACAAGACGGCCTACCGGGAGCTGTCCGAGCCCCCGGAGCTCGCCGCGCTCTGGGCCGGGGAGCCGAAGGACGCGCTCTCGCTCTACGCGCACGTGCCGTTCTGCGAGGTCCGCTGCGGCTTCTGCAACCTCTTCACCCGGATCGGCGCCCCCGGCGAGCTGACCACCCGCTATCTGGACGCCCTCGACCGGCAGGCGACCGCCGTGCGCGAGGCGCTCGGGGACGGGGAGCCGGTGCGGTTCGCCACGGCCGCGTTCGGCGGCGGCACGCCCACCTTCCTCACCGCCGCCGAGCTGGAGCGGCTCTGCGACATCGCGGAGAAGCGCATGGGGGCGGACCTGCGGGCGGTGCCGCTGTCCGTGGAGACCTCGCCCGCGACCGCGACCGCCGACCGGCTCGCGGTGCTCGCGGAGCGGGGCGCGACCCGGCTGAGCATCGGGGTGCAGAGCTTCGTGGAGGCCGAGGCGAGGGCGGCGGTCCGGCCGCAGCGCCGCGCGGACGTCGAGGCGGCGCTCGGCCGGATCCGGGACACCGGCGTCCCCGTGCTCAACATCGACCTGATCTACGGGATCGACGGGCAGACCGAGGAGTCCTGGCGCCGCTCGCTGGACGCGGCCCTGGCCTGGCGTCCGGAGGAGCTGTACCTGTATCCGCTGTACGTCCGGCCGCTGACCGGTCTGGGCCGGACGCCCCCCGAGGACGACCGGGAGTGGGACGGGCGGCGGCTGCGGCTCTACCGCCACGGCCGGGACCACCTCCTGGCCCACGGGTACGAGCAGGTGTCGATGCGGATGTTCCGGCGGCGGGACGCGGCGCCGCTCGGTCCGGACGACCACGCGTGCCAGACGGACGGGATGATCGGCCTGGGCTGCGGGGCCCGTTCGTACACCTCGGCCCTGCACTACTCCTTCGACTACGCCGTCGACATGCGGGAGATCCGCTCGATCATCGACGCCTACACGGAGACCCGCGACTTCTCGCGCGCCCGGGTCGGCCGGTGGGTGGACGCCGGGGAGGCGCGGCGGCGCCATCTGCTGCAGTCGCTGCTCCAGGCGGAGGGGATGCCGGTCGCCGGGTACGAGGAGCGGTTCGGGTCCTCGCCGTTCGCGGACTTCCCCGACGAGCTGGGGCTGTTCGAGGCGCTCGGCTGGCTGGACGGGGAGGCGCCGGAGGGGCTGCTGCGGCTCTCGCCGGAGGGCCTGGCGCACTCGGACGGGCTGGGTCCCGAGCTGTTCTCCCCCGGGGTGCGGGCCGCGATGGCCGCGTACGAGCCGAAGTAGGGGGCGGCCGTGGACCTCACTCTGCTCTACCGGGGGCCGCTGTCCTCCTGCGACTACGACTGTCCGTACTGCCCCTTCGCCAAGCGCCGGGACAGCCGCGAGCGGCTGCGCGCGGACCGGGAGGCGCTGGAGCGGTTCACCGGGTGGGCCGCCGCGCAGACCGGGGACCGGCTGCGGATCCTGTTCACGCCGTGGGGCGAGGGGCTGGTGCGCTCCTGGTACCGGCGGGCGCTGGTCGACCTCTCCCGGCTGCCGCACGTCGAGCGGGTGGCGATCCAGACCAATCTGAGCTGCCGGACCGACTGGCTGGCGGAGGTGGACCCGGAGGCCGTGGCGCTGTGGTGCACGTACCACCCGGGGCAGACGCCGTACGAGCGCTTCCTCGCCAAGTGCCACGACCTGGCGGGGCGGGGGGTCCGGTTCAGCGTCGGCGTGGTGGGGCTCCCCGAGCACCGGGAGCACGCCCGGCGGCTGCGGGACGCGCTGCCGCCGCACGTGTACCTGTGGGTGAACGCGGCGGAGGGGCACGCGTACACCGACGAGGAGGCCGACGGGTGGACGGAGCTCGACCCGCTCTTCCCGTACAGCCGGCATCCGCACCGCTCGGCGGGGCTGCCCTGCCGCACCGGCGAGTCGGTGATCTCGGTGGACGGCGGGGGGACGGTGCGGCGCTGCCACTTCGTCAAGGCCGAGCTGGGGAACCTGTACGACGGTTCGTACCGCGCCGCCCTGCGTCCCCGCGCCTGCCCCCTCGCCGTCTGCGACTGCCACATCGGCTACGTCCACCTGGAGACGCTGCCGCTGTACGACGTGTTCGCGGGCGGGGTCCTGGAGCGGATCCCCGCCGCGCCGCCCGCTACAGGGGCATGAGGTCCCCGAGGGGCATCAGGTCGGGGCGCTTGGCCTCGACGTGGTCCCCGGAGCTCTCGCCGCGCAGCCGGCGCCCGATCCAGGGGACGAGGTACTCCCGCGCCCACTGGATGTTGTCGCGGCGGACCTCCAGGGAGCCGCGCGGCGGGACCGGCGGCCACGCCTGGTCGGGGTCGGCGGGCACCGGCAGGCCGAGGACCTGGGCGGCGCGCAGGGCGACCCGGGTGTGTCCCTCGGGCGAGAGGTGCAGCCGGTCGCCGTCCCAGGCCCGCCGGTCCTGGACGGACTTCAGCGACCACAGGTCGAGGACCGGGCAGCCGTGGCGGTCCGCGATGGCCCGGACGTGCGCGGTGTAGGTGGCGATCTTGCCGCGCAGGTGCCGGAGCACGGGGACGTCGCGGGTGTCGAAGCCGGTGGTCACCATGACGGTCCCGACGGCGGAGGTGAGTTCGGCGACGGCGCGCTCGAAGCGCTCGGCGACGTCGTCCGGGTCGGTGCCGGGACGGATGATGTCGTTGCCGCCCGCGCAGAAGGTCACCAGGTCGGGGGCGAGTTCCTTCGCCCGGGGGACCTGTTCCGCCACGATCTGGTCGAGGAGGCGCCCGCGTACGGCCAGGTTGGCGTAGCGGAAGGCGTCGTGCTCCGGCAGCTGGTCGGCGAGCAGGACCGCGAAGCGGTCCGCCCAGCCGACGTACGTCCCGTCGGGGCCGGGGTCTCCGACGCCCTCGGTGAAGCTGTCACCGATCGCCGCGTACGACCCGAATGCGTTCTTGTCTCTTGATCTCGAATCGTCTGCCACGGGGGCACATCCTTCCCTTTCGCGTGTGACCTACGCGACCGTAAGGAGGGGTTGACGACGGGTGACATATGCCACCGATAAAGATTCGCCCAAGTCGGAATAGGCCGACGGCCCGGCACGGAATGTGCCGGGCCGTCGGAAAGGGTGTCCCCTGCGGTGCGTCAGACGGAGACGCCGTGCTGGCGCAGGTAGGCCAGCGGGTCGACGTCCGAGCCGTAGTTCGGCGTGGTGCGGATCTCGAAGTGCAGGTGCGGGCCGGTGGAGTTGCCGGTGGAACCGGAGAGGCCGATCTGCTGCCCGCCGCTGACGCTCTGCCCGGCCGAGACCGAGAGGGAGGAGAGGTGGGCGTACTGCGAGTAGTTGCCGTCCGCGTGCTGGATGACGACCTCGTTGCCGTACGAGCCGCTCCAGCCGGCGGAGACGACCGTGCCGGCGCCGACGGCGCGGACGGTGGTGCCGGAGGAGGCGATGAAGTCGACGCCGGTGTGGTAGCCGGAGGACCACATGGAGCCGGAGGCGCGGTACGGGGTGGAGAAGCCGCCGGTGACGGGGGCGACCCAGCCGGACGAGGAGGCGGTGGAGCCGGTGGAGCTCTCGGCGGCCTTCGGGGCGGCGGTGGTGGCCGGAGCGGCGGCGCGGCGGCTCTCGCCGCGGGAGGCGCGGGGGGCGTCATCGCCGTTCTTGCCGGACTCCTGGGCGCCGGGCGCGCTCTTCGGGCCGGCGGGGGCGGAGCCCTTGGCACCGATGGTGAGCTTCATGCCGGGCAGGATGAGGGAGGGGTCCGCGCCGATGGTCCGGCGGTTGTCCTCGTACACCTTCTGCCAGCCGCCCTCCAGGTGGTGGTCGGCGGCGATCTTCGACAGGTAGTCGCCGGGGACGACGGAGTACGTCCGGGGGCCGGTCGTCGCGGCGGGCTTCGCCGGGGCGGCCTTCGCCGCGACGGCGTGCGCGGTGACGGCGGACTGGACGGAGGCGGTGGCCGGGGCGGCCTGCTCGGCGGCGTGGGCCCCGGTGGCGCCGAGGAGCGGGAGGGCGACGACGGCGCCTCCCGTACCGGCGGCGGCGAATCCGCGGGTGAGGGGGTTGCTCTTGGGACGGCGGTGCTTACCCTTCGCGGGCATGGCGAATCCTCTCCGGCGCCTGCGAGGTGAGCTGTCGGGTTCGGACTGGAGATGTCCGGCCGCGCTCTCGCGCGGCTTCACCCCGAGCCGTCCTGCATCGCGGGACCGGCGTACTTCCTGGGTCCCCCGCTCCTGCCACGCATGGGATGGGTGGAATTCCGGGCGGTGGCAGGATTAGGCGGTCCGTCCGGATTGACCGTGACGCTAGACGAGCGGGGTCGGCGCGAACAAGCCGCTGTTTTGTCCCGGCATTCCGCCCTAGATCGTTCCCCCGGGATTCCGGTCACCCTCCGTGGATGACGGTCCTTCGACTCCCTTTTCCCGTAAGGGGATTGCGGCGGACCTCCGGCCACGATCCGTCACTTCTATGACCCTGCTCACGCGCCGAAACCCATCTCATCCGTAAACAGGGCGCGTTATATCCAACGTGCCAATTCGGACAGATTGCCCATTCCCGTCCGAGGGGATGCGCCGGGTCCTTCCCGTCTGGATGATTGCCCCAGGAACCGATTTCTCGTCGGGCACCCGAACGCCGACTCTCCAGGAGCATCCGTGACGCAGCAGCTGCCGCAGGTCCCGCCCATCGAAGCCGCCGAGCCCGAGCTGGCGGAGGTCCGCAACTTCCGGGACGTGGGCGGCCTGCCGACGACGGACGGGCGGGCGGTCCGCCCCGGCCGGCTCTTCCGCAGCGGCCACCTCGCCCACGCGACCGAGAGCGACGCCGCCTTCCTCGCCGGCCTCGGGCTGCACACGGTCTTCGACTTCCGCAACGAGGCCGACCGGCGGATCGAGGGCCCGGACGTCGAGCTGCCCGGCGTACGGAACGTGAACATACCCCTCAACGACCCGGCCGACGGCAAGGAGTTCTGGAAGCTGGTGCGCGACGGCAACACCGCGCAGCTGCGGGAGATCCTCGGCGAGGGCAAGGCCGCGGCCCGAATGTCCGATTCGTACCGGCGGATGGTGGTCGAGCGGACGGCGGAGCACAGCCGGATCCTGCACTCCATGGCGGAGGAGAGCGTCCCGGCCCTGATGCACTGCGCGGCGGGCAAGGACCGGGCCGGGCTCGCCGTCGCGATCACCCTGCTCGCCGTCGGGGTCGAGCGGACGGCGATCGAGGCGGACTACGTGAAGTCGAACGAGCCGCACCGCCGCTACAAGGTGCGCCGCAGCTCCACCGCCCCGGACGCCATGGGGCCCGAGGTGATGGAGCTGCTGAGCCCGCTCTTCGACGCACGGGCGGAGTACCTGCTGGCGGCCTTCGAGACGATCGAGACGACCTGGGGCTCGGTGGACGCCTACTTCTCCGGGGGTCTGAAGCTGTCCCCGGAGACCCGCGAGCGGCTGCGGGAGCGCCTGGTCACCGAGGCGTAGGAGGCGCGACGCCTCCCGGGGTCCTACTTGGCGCCCATCGCGAAGAGCAGGTAGAGGAAGCCGGCGAAGAGGTGACCGGCGATCAGGTAGGCGAAGAGACGGAGCACCAGGCCCTTGGGGAACTTGCCTTCCCCGCGCTCCTCGCCGGTGACGGGTGCGGACTTCTCGGACATGTCGGTCCTTTCCTGAAGAATCGTCACAGAAGAATCGTTACGGCGGATCATTGCTGCGGACCGTCACAGACGATCGTTACGGCGGTCAGCGCCGGTGCGGGGTCCCGTCGCCGAGGCACAGCTCGGCGACGGGGCTCTGCAGCAGGGTGTGGACGAAGAGCAGCTCGGCCCCGCCGGGGGTGGCGGCACCGATCCGGTGCGGGGTGAGCGAGTCGAAGTGCGCGCCGTCCCCGGGATCGAGGACGTGGACCGCCTCGCCGAGCGCGAGCCGCACCCGGCCCTCCAGGACGTGGATCCACTCCTCCCCCGGGTGCACGCGCACGATGTCGGCCCGGGTGGCGTACGGCACGTGGACCCGCAGGCACTGGAGGGCGCGTCCGGCGCCGCCCGCCTGGCGGTAGATCCAGCCGTCGGCCTCGACGGGTTCGGAGCGGCCGGCCCGGACGACGGGGTCGCGCTCGGGGGGCGCCTCTCCCAGGAGTTCGGAGACCGTCGTACCGTAGATGCGGGAGAGGGCGAGCAGCATCGGCAGCGAGGGCTGCCGGTTCCCCGTCTCCAGGCGCGAGAGGTGGGCCGGCGAGAGGCCGGCCCGCTGGGCGGCGGCCTCCAGGGTGAGCCCCCGGCGGCGGCGCAGGGCTCGCAGCTGCGGGGCGACGTCGGGCAGGACGCCGGAGGTGGCGGGATCCGGGGAGGTGTCCCCGGGGACGTGGTCCATGCCCCCATTCCGCCAGGATCGTGCCTCTGAGGCAAGTTTCTTGCCCCAGAGGCAAAACCCGGAGGGTCGTTTCCCGTCAGCGCTGCGCGACCGCCTGTTTGACCAGGGTCTTCCCGAAGTCCCACATCAGGCCGCCCCCGCCGTGGGCCTCGTCCATGACCGCCGTGAAGGCGGTGACGAACCGGTCCACGTCCGCCTCGTCGACGACGAGCGGCGGGATCAGCTTGATCACCTCCAGGTGGTCCCCGGAGACCTGGGTGAGGATCCTGTGCCGCTGGAGCAGCGGGACGACGACCATCTGGGCGAAGAGGCCCTTGCGGGCCGCCTGGAGCACCGTCCAGCGGCCGCGCAGGCCGAGCGAGGACGGCCGGCCGAATTCGATGCCGATCATCAGACCGCGCCCGCGGACCTCGTGGAGCAGCTCGTACCGGGGCACCAGCTCCTTCAGGCGGCCGGAGAGCAGGTCGCCGATCCGGCGCGCGCGGGCGACCGTGCCCTCGTCCTCCATCACGGAGAGGACGGCGAGCCCGGCGGCCATGGCCTGCGCGTTCGAGCCGAAGCTCGCGGAGTGGACCAGGACCCGGTCCATCGACGAGTAGACCTTCTTGAAGATCCAGTCCTTGCCGAGGGTGGCGCCGACCGGCACGTAGCCGCCGGAGAGCGCCTTCGCGACGCAGACCAGGTCCGGCTCGACGCCCTCCTCGTGCTGGTACGCGTAGAAGTCGCCGGTCCTGCCGAGACCGGTCTGCACCTCGTCCGCGATCAGCAGGGCGCCGTGCCGGCGCAGCAGCTCCCCGGCGGCGCGCAGGAAGCCGGGCGGGGCCGCGTGGACGCCCTTGCCCTGGATCGGCTCCACGACGAAGCCGGCCACGTCCCCCTTGCGCAGCTCCCGCTCCAGGGCGTCGAGGTCGCCGAGGGCGATCGCGGTGTCCGGCAGGAGGGGGGCGAAGCCGTCCCGGAAGCCCCGCTCGCCGTTGACGGAGAGGGAGCCGGTGGTGAGCCCGTGGAAGGCGTGGTCGCAGTAGACGATCCTGGGCCGCCCGGTGGCGTACCGGGCGAACTTCAGGGCGGTCTCCACGGCCTCGGTGCCGCTGTTGCCGAAGAAGACCCGGTCCAGGTGGGGGCTGTGGGCGAGCAGCCGCTCGGCGAGGAGGCCGGGCAGCGGCGGGCAGTCGAAGCGGGTGAGGTCGGCGAGATCGGCGTCCAGGACGTCGTGGAGGGCCTTGCGGATGACGGGGTGGTGCCGTCCGAGGCCCATCACGCCGAAGCCGGCGAGCATGTCCAGGTAGTCGTTCCCCTCGGCGTCCCAGAAGTGGGCGCCCTCGGCCCGCTCGTACACCTTGTCGAAGCCGAGGGTGCGGAGCATCCGCGGGAGCTGGGGGTTGAGGTACCGGGCGTGCAGCTCGTACCGCTCGCCGCCGCGCTCGGCGAGCAGCCCCCGCAGGTCGAAGCCGCCGCCGGTCACGCGCCGCTCACCTGCTGTTCCCGGAGGCGGTCTCCCGGACCGCGCGCAGGGACTCCTTGAGGGAGCCCATGGTGGCGAGGACGGCGGTGGGCTCGTAGCCGCAGTGCGCCATGCAGTTGGCGCAGCGCGGGTCCTTGCCCCGGCCGTACTTCTCCCAGTCGGTCTCCTCGACGAGCTCGCGGTACGTGGGGACGTAACCGTCGCTCATCAGGTAGCAGGGCCGCTGCCAGCCGAAGAGGGAGTAGTTCGGGATGGCCCAGGCGGTGCAGGGGAAGTCCGCCTTGCCCTCCAGGAAGTCCAGGAAGAGCGGCGAGTGGTTCAGGCGCCAGCGGCGCCGGTTCCCGCCGGCGAAGGCCTTCTTGAAGAGCTCCCGGGTCTGCTCGACGCCCAGGAAGTGCTCCTGGTCGGGAGCCTTCTCGTAGGCGTAGGCGGGCGAGATCATCATCTCGTCGACCTCGAGGTCGTCGTTGAGGAAGTTGAGGACCTCGATGATGGTCTGCGGGGTGTCGGTGTTGAAGAAGGTCGAGTTGGTGGTGACCCGGAAGCCGCGCCGCTTGGCCTCCTTGATCGCCGCCACCGCCTCGTCGAACACGCCCTCCTTGGCCACGGACTCGTCGTGCCGCTCGCGCAGCCCGTCGATGTGCACGGCGAAGGCGAAGTACGGGGAGGGGGTGAAGTTCTCCAGCTTCTTGCGGAGCAGCATCGCGTTGGTGCAGAGGAAGACGTACTTCCTCCGCGCCACCAACTGGCGCACGATCTCGTGGATCTGAGGGTGCATCAGGGGCTCGCCGCCCGCGATGGACACCATGGGGGCGCCGGACTCCAGGACCGCGCCGACCGCCTGGGCGACCGGCATCCGCTGCTTGAGGACACCCGCCGGGTGCTGGATCTTCCCGCAGCCCTCGCACTTGAGGTTGCAGGCGAAGAGCGGTTCGAGCTCGACGATCAGCGGGAACTTGTCCCGCTTGCGGAGCTTCTGTTCGAAGAGGTAGGTCCCGACCCGGATGGACTGACGGAGCGGCATGGCCATAACTCGCTCACCTCCTGGGGAGCAGCAAAGAACGGTGCCATTCGAAGAAAGCGGGAAGGACGGCACGAAGGACGCGAAAGGCTGATATTCCCCCGCGCACCGTGCCAATACGGACCAGCTCATGTTCTGGAGCGTCCACGACCACCCGGACGGCCGCAACCGGACGCGCGCCCGGCCCCTCCCCGAAGGCTCCGGCGGCCCGCGCCGTACGCAGGGTCGCGGCGGACTCCATGTCGACGGCGATCGCGCCGGTGCCGCGCAGCGCGGCCCGCTCGGGGCCCCGCACCACGTGGTCGGAGCCGCTCAGCGGGCCGACGTGCACGGACCGCCCCGGCACCGCCTTGACCAGGGCCTTCACCAGCAGGTCCGTGCCGGTGCACGCGGTCGTGCCGTCGGGCCCCCGGGTCTCGTCGGCGACGACCAGGTCCCCGGGGTGCATCCCCGGGGCGAGGCCCGCGCAGAACCCGGAGGCGATCACGGCCGCGTCCCACCGGTGCCGCTCCCCCAGCGCCCGGGAGACCGCCTCCCGGGCCCGCTCGGGGCCCATGCCCGTCCGCAGCACGGTGACCGGGCCGGGGGCGCCGCCCCGGTCCCCGCTGCGCAGGGCGAGCTGCTCGATGCCCAGCGCGCAGGCGATGAGCAGCGGCGGGGTGGCGGCGCCGGGGCCCGGCGCGCGGCCCATCAGCCCTCCTTGCGGGGCGACGGCTCCCCGTACGCGTAGCGGCCGAGCGCCGTGAGGGGGAAGACCTGGCGGTAGAGGTGGTAGTTGATCGAGAAGTCCCAGGGGAAGCCGGTGCCGGTGAAGTACGGCTCGTCCCAGGAGCCGTCCGGGAGCTGGGTCGCGGCGAGCCAGGCGACGCCCCGCCGCACCGGCTCGGTCTCCCGCTCGCCCGCGGCGAGCAGGGCGATCAGCGCCCACGCGGTCTGGGAGGCGGTGGAGGCGCCGCGCCCGACCCACTGCTCGTTGTCGTACGAGCGGAGGTCCTCGCCCCAGCCGCCGTCCTCGTTCTGCACGGAGCCGAGCCAGGCGACGGCCCGGCGGACCGCCGGGTGGGAGGCGGGGATCCCGGCGGCGGCGAGGGCGGGGAGCACCGAGCCCGTCCCGTACACGTGGTTGACGCCCCAGCGGCCGAACCAGGCTCCGTGCGGCTCCTGTTCGGCGAGCAGCCACTCGATCCCCCGCTGGGTGCGCGGGTCCTGGGACAGGCCCTCGTGGGCCAGCATCTCCACCACGTGGGCGGTGACGTCGGCGGAGGGCGGGTCGACGACCTCGCCGAAGTCGCAGAAGGGCAGCTTGTTGGGGAAGGGGCTGGTGTTGTCGGCGTCGAAGGCTCCCCAGGCGCCGTTGCGGGACTGCATCCCGAGGGTCCAGCGCGTGCCCCGGGCGACGGCGCCCTCGACCCGGGCGGGGTCGGGGTGGCGGACCCGGCGCAGGGCGAGCAGGACCTCGGCGGTGTCGTCGATGTCGGGGTAGTTGTCGTTGTGGAACTCGAACGCCCAGCCGCCCGGCGGGAGTCCGGGCCGGCGCACCGCCCAGTCGCCGGTCCGGGTGATCTCCTCGTCCAGCATCCAGTCGACGGCCTTCACCAGGGCCGGGTGGTCGGGGGGAAGCCCGGCGTCGGCGAGGGCGATGGTGGCGAGGCAGGTGTCCCAGACCGGGGACTGGCAGGCCTCGACCATCCGGGAGCCGTCCTCGCGCCGGACGGCGAACCGGTCGAGGGACTCCAGGCCGGCCCGCATGACGGGGTGGCCGAGGTCGTAGCCGAGGAGGTGGAGGGCGATGATCGAGTAGACGGCGGGGGGCTGGATGCCGCCCCAGCAGCCGTCGTTCTCCTGGCGCTCGACGATCCAGCGCGCGGCGAGGTCCATGGCCACCTTGCGCACCGGGCGGGGGGCCACCCGGTGGTAGAGGTGCAGGGCCTTGTCGAGCCGCTGGAAGAGCCCGTCCCAGCCGGTGACCGGGGCGAGCGGGCGAGGCGGGTTCGGGCGGGCCGGGTCGGTGTGCAGCTCGTCGAGGGGGAAGGGCGCGGGGCGGACCGGGCGCTTCGCGGAGACCACGGTGAGCGGCACGATCGTCTGGCGGGCCCAGCAGCCGAAGTCGTAGATGTTGAGCGGGAACCACTTGGGCAGGAAGAGCAGCTCCGGGGGCAGCTCGGGCAGGTCCTCCCAGCGCCACCAGCCGAAGAGGGCGAGCCAGATCCGGGTGAAGACCCGGGCGGCCGCGATGCCGCCGCGGGCGCGGACCCAGGCGGAGGCGCGGGCCATGTGCGGGGCCTCGGGCGGGTCCCCGGCGAGGCGCAGGGCCACGTAGGCCTCGACGGTGGCGGAGACCTCGCCGGGCCCGCCGTAGAAGGTGGCCCAGGCGCCGTCCTCGCGCTGTTCGCGGCGGATGTGGAGGGCCGCGGCCCGGGTGGTGTCGGGGTCGAGGATGCCCAGGAACTGGCGGAGGAGCAGGTCCTCGGCGTCCATGGTGACGTTGGTCTCCAGGTCGCCCTTCCACCAGCCCGCCGGATCCTGGCGGGCGAGCAGGTGCTCGGCGGCGCGTGCCGCGGCCCGCGCGGCGGTCTCGTCGAGTCTTCCCGGGACGGGGTCGGGCCCCTCCGGGAGAGCGGTGTCGGTCGTCTTGCCGGCCACGGCCGTCCGGGGGCTCACGGCCCCGGCGTTTCCGTCGGTCGTCGCTGTCATGGCTTCCCCTTCGCGCAGTCTGTTTCCTTCTGCTCCTGCGGGTCTGCCGTCGGCCGGCGCCGGGTGGCACCGGCCGGCGACCGCGAACTCATATCAGGGTGATGGTGATCATCTCTTCCGTACGACCACGAAGTCGGCCAGGGCGGTGAGCTGGGCCCGGACGCGGGCGGGCATGTCGACCTCGTCCAGGGCCCCGATCGCGACGGCGTGCTGGCGGCGGGCCTCCTGGGCGGTCCACTCCCGGCCGCCGGCCTCCTCGATGAGGGCGGCCCGGGCGGCGAACTCCTCCTCGGAGAAGGAGTCGAAGTCGCTGGACTTGGCGTCCGCGGCGAGCAGCTCGCCGAGCCGCTCGGAGGCGGGTCCGCCGGCGGCGAGGGCGGCGACGACGGGCAGCGACTTCTTGCGCTGGCGCAGGTCGCTCCAGGTCTGCTTGCCGGTGGACTCCGGGTCGCCCCAGATGCCGAGCAGGTCGTCCACGGCCTGGAAGGCGAGACCGAGGTGGTAGCCGTACTCCTCCAGCTTGTCGGCGGTCCGGTCGTCGGCCCCGCCGAGGACGGCGCCGATGGAGACGGCGCAGGCGAGGAGGGCGCCGGTCTTGTTGCCCTCCATCTCCAGGCACTCCTCGACGGTGACCCGCTCGCGGTGCTCGTAGGAGATGTCCTGGGCCTGCCCGTCGATGAGCTTGCGGGTGGCCGTGGTGAGCCGGCGGGTGGCCCGCCCGGCCTCGACGGTGCCGAGTTCGAGGAGCAGCTCGTTGGCGAGGGCGAAGAGGGCGTCGCCGACGAGGATGGCCTGCGCGGGGCCGTGCACCTTCCACACGGTGTCGCGGTGGCGGCGCTGCTCGTCGCCGTCCATCAGGTCGTCGTGGAGCAGCGAGAAGTTGTGGACGAGCTCCACGGCGACGGCGCCGGGGATCCCGACCTCGGGCGCGGCGCCCGCGGCCTCGGCCGACAGCAGCGCGAGCGCGGGGCGGACGGCCTTGCCGCCGTCGCCGTCGGCCGGGTTGCCCTGGGCGTCGATCCAGCCGAAGTGGTAGGCGGCCACGGTGTCCATGGGCGGCGCGAGGCGGTCGACGGCCGCCCGCAGTACGGGGGTGGACAGGGTCCGTCCCCGCTCCAGCAGTGCGGACACGTCCGCGGTGTCGACGGCCGGGTGTCCCGGCGGCGCTGTCGGCACGGTCTCTCCTCTTGTTCCGGTACTCACACTCATACCGCCTCCTGCAGCGGATGGTCATGGCGGCGGCCGAGGGCGGAGAGCGCCGCGTCCGCGGCGCTGAAACCACTGCGGACGGCCCCCTCCATGGTCGCGGGCCAGCCGGTGGCGGTCCAGGCTCCGGCCAGGTGGAGGCCCGGTGCCCGGGTGCGGGCGCCGGGGCGGAGCCGGCCGGTGCCCGGGGCGGGGTCGAACGTCGCCGTCCGCTCCCTGGTGACGAAGAAGTCGCGCACCCCGGCGCCGCGGGCGGCGGGCAGCAGCCGCTCCAGCTCCGGGAGGTAGCGCTCGCGCAGGACGGCGACGGGTTCGTCGATGTCGTCCTGGGCGGCGGACTGGGAGAC
The DNA here is from genome assembly GCF_044754545.1 of Streptomyces sp. NPDC093071. Taxonomy (NCBI): domain Bacteria; kingdom Bacillati; phylum Actinomycetota; class Actinomycetes; order Kitasatosporales; family Streptomycetaceae; genus Streptomyces; species Streptomyces sp. NPDC093071. The sequence goes on from NZ_JBIVPH010000001.1 coordinate 487,370, forward strand.
GGCGAGGTACTGGCCGCCGCCCGTGAGGCCCGAGGCGTCGGTGCGGTCGAAGACCCACTGCACCGGGGAGCCGAGGGCGGTGAAGAAGGGCCGCCTCAGCACCTTGCGGTCGTAGACGACGTGCAGGTTGAGGATGGGGGCGGTGCCGATGTCGAGGAGCCGGTCGGGGTCGTCGAGGGCGCCCTCGGGCAGCAGGGCGTGGGTCTCGTGCTGCGGTACGGCGAGGACGACGGCGTCGGCGTCGATCGTCTCGCCGGGCACCTCGACGGTCCAGCGGCCGTCGTCGGCGCGGGAGATCCGCTCGGCCTTGGTGCGCAGTGCGGTGCGCACCCCGAGGGCGGCGAGGGCCTTGCCGGCCAGGGTGTCGTGGAGTTCGCCGAGCGGGACGCGGGCCCAGCCGATGTCGGCGGCGCCGGGCTCGGAGAGGAGTCCGGTCTTGAAGACCATGGCGGCCAGGCCCATGGAGGCGTGCGGGGCGGTGGCGTTGAGGGTGGCGACGCCGACGAGGTCCCACAGGGCCTCGACCGCGCGCGGGGACTGGCCGTGGCGGCCGAGCCAGGTGGCGAAGTCGATGCCGTCGAGGGCCGGGTCGGCGGGGTCGAGCCGGCTCAGGGCGAGCGCGGCGCGGCCGACGCTCAGGCGCTCGACGGCGCTGAGGTGGGGGTAGGTCGCCAGGCTGCGGGCCAGGTGGAACGGGACGGGCAGGTCGTCGCGGCGGATCCGGCCGAGCCGGGGGCCCCGGCGGTGGCCGACGTCGAGGACGGGCACGTCGAGGCGGTCCTGGACGGGGGCGAGGCGGGCGCCGTCGATCCGGTCGAGGAACCAGCGGTAGGCGGTGCAGCAGCGCAGGTAGACGTGCTGGCCGTTGTCGACGGTCAGCTCGCCCCGGCGGAAGGAGAACGCGAGGCCGCCGAGCCGGGGCCGGCCTTCGAGGAGGGTGACGCGGAGGCCCGCGTCGGCGAGCCGGAGCGCGGCGGTGGTCCCGGCGAGCCCGCCGCCGACGACGACGGCGTGGGGCCGCCGGGCGTCCCGCCCGGTTGCGTCCTGGGTCACGCGGCCTCCGATCGTTCGGTCGTGTCCGGTCCCGCCGCGAACGGGCCCGTCGGGTTCGGGCACGGACCGTGCGCGACGACCGTGCTCAGGGACGCCGGGACGGCGACGAGGGTTGCGGCGGGGGCGGCGGCCGTACGGGGACGGGCGCCGGGCCCGTGGGCCGCCGCGCGGACGGAAGCGGTAACCGTACGGGAGGCGGCACCGGGCCCGTGGATCGCCGCGCGGGCGGAGACGACGGTCGTACGTGGTCCGGTGCCGGGTCCGTGGGCCGGGACGGCCCGGAGGGCCGGTGGGTGCGGGGTCATCGGGGGCGCCTCCTGACGTCGCGCCGGGCGATGTGGCGGGTGTCGAGGCCGGAGAGGCCGCGCACCGCGACGTACGCCTTCTCGCGGCCCGGCAGGGAGACGCGGCCGCGCAGGACCGCCTCCGGGTCGCGCTCGATCCGGTCGAGCAGGCGCCGGTAGATGCCCGCCATGGCGGCGACGCAGGCGCCGCTGCGCCGGTCGAGCATCGGAAGCAGCCGGTAGCCCTCGGCGAACAGCGCGCGGGCGCGCCGCACTTCGAAGTGGACGAGCCCGGCGAAGTCGGAGCCCTCGGGCAGGGGGCCGGCGAAGCCGTCCCCGCAGCCGAACTTGGCGAGGTCGTCGGCGGGCAGGTAGGTGCGCCCGTTCTCCGCGTCCTCGCGCACGTCCCTGAGGATGTTGGTGAGTTGGAGCGCGAGCCCCAGGGTGTCGGCGTACTCGGGGGCGCGGTCGGCGCCGTGGGCGCCCGGCTGGGTGCCGAAGACGCCGAGGGAGAGGCGGCCGATGGCGCCGGCGACGCAGCGGCAGTAGACCTTGAGGTCGTCCCAGGTCTCGTAGGTGGCGCCGTGGACGTCCATGAGGACGCCGTCGATGAGCTCGTCGAGGCCGTCCAGCGGGATCGGGAAGCGCCGGGCGGAGTCGGCGAGGGCGACGGCGACCGGGTCGGTGTCGTCCTCGTCGATCTTGTCGGAGCGGATCCGGTCGAGCAGGTCCCGCGTGGCCTCCAGGCGCTCCCGCTTGGCCTCGGGCGCGAGCGTGCCGTCGCCGATGTCGTCGACGCGCCGCGAGAAGGCGTACAGGGCGGACATCGCCTGGCGCTTCTCGGCCGGCAGCAGCCGGATGCCGTAGGCGAAGTTGCGGGCCTGCTGCCCGGTGACCGCCTCGCAGTAGCTGTAGGCGGCCTGTACCGGTGCGGACGGCTGGTGCTGTCCCTCCACGGTCACGGTCACCCCTCTCTCCGCGCCCTGAGCAGGACCTCTCCCGCCCGGCGCATCAGGCTCGGCTTGGTGGGCCCGGGCGGGCCGGTCAGTACGTCGAATCCCGCGTCGGTGATCGCGTCGAGGGCCGCGAGTCCCCCGGCGGTGAATCCGGCCAGGAGGAGGCGGAGGCGTCCGTGGACGCTGCCGACGAGGGGGACGCCCGCGTGGAGCAGCGCGCGGGCCCGCTCGGCCTCGAAGGCGATCAGGGCGCGGACGGAGGCCCCGGCGGTGGGCCGGGCCAGGTCGCCCTCGGTGACGTGGAACCGCTTGAGGTCCTCGGCGGGCAGGTAGATCCGGTCGCGGCCGAGGTCCTCGGCGACGTCCTGGAGGTGCTCGACGATCTGGAGGGCGGTGCAGATCTCGTCGGAGCGCCGGATCCGCTCGGGGGTCTCGGTGCCGGTGATCCCGAGGACCAGGCGCCCGACGGGGTTGGCGGAGAGCGCGCAGTACGCGAGGAGGTCGTCGTACGTCTCGTACCGGCCGACCAGCTGGTCCTGGCGGTTGGCGGCGATCAGGCCGAGGAAGGGCTCGGGGGTGAGCCCGCACCGCTCGACGGTCGGCCGGAGGGCCCGCAGCAGGGGGTGGCGCGGGGTGGAGTCGAAGACGCGGTGGAGGTCGGCCTCGAAGGCGTCGAGGAGGACGAGCCGGTCGTCGGCGTCCCCGGGGCCGACGCCGAGGTACCGGGCGTCGGTGCCGCCGGGGGCGAGGTCGCCGTCGCCGATGTCGTCGACGAGCCGGGCGTAGCCGTAGACGGCCATGAGGTCGCCGCGCCAGGCGCGGGGCAGGAAGAAGGGGGCGACGGGGAAGTTCTCGTCCGCCGCCTTGCCGAGTGTGGCACGCGAGGTGGCGCCGGGGCGCGCCTGCCGGGGGTCCGTCACCGGTCGCTGCCCGACGGAGGGACGGCGACACCCTCGTGGAGCTGGAGATTCTGCGTCATGGCCGTCACGTCTCCCGTTCTACACTGCTGACCCAATCCATCCTATTTCGGACACGCCGCCGACCCCTGCCCGTAGGGCCGCCACCCGGGGGCCCGATGGCCGTGGGGTATCGCCCTACTTGCCGCGAAACAGACCGGTCCAGCTTACGTTGTACGACGACCGTCGCCATTCCGGGGTGGCGCGCACCAGGAACTTCGTCCGCACGGGCCGTCAACTGGCTTGCAGATCAAGGGAGTTCGGGTCGGACGGGGATTCAGGGAGCGCGTGTCACGGTGGCGGCCACGACGAGGGCGGACCCGACGGCGGCGTTCCCGCGCCGCACGGGAAGGCGCCGAAGGGGCCCTTCGAGCAGCGGAAGTGACACCGAGTGCGCATCCGAACACGCTGAGGCACCGGCCCGGTCGTCCCGGCCGGAAAAGGGAACCGCCCCCGTCGCGGAGCTGCGGCGGGGGCGGGACCTCTGGCGGGGACGCTCAGCGGGCGGTCTCCCGCTCGTACGCCTTGAGGACCTCGTCCGTGGGGCCGTCCATGAGGAGCTGGCCCTTCTCCAGCCAGAGCACCCGGTCGCAGGTGTCCCGGATGGACTTGTTGCTGTGGCTGACCAGGAAGACCGTGCCGGCCTCCTTGCGCAGCTCGCGGATGCGCTCCTCGGAGCGGATCTGGAACTTGCGGTCACCGGTGGCGAGGGCCTCGTCGATGAGGAGGACGTCGTGGTTCTTGGCGGCCGCGATGGCGAAGCGGAGCCGGGCGCCCATGCCGGAGGAGTACGTGCGCATGGGCAGGCTGATGAAGTCGCCCTTCTCGTTGATCCCGGAGAAGTCGACGATGCCCTCGTAGCGGGAGCGGACCTCCTCGCGGCTCATGCCCATGGCGAGGCCGCCGAGGATCACGTTGCGCTCGCCGGTGAGGTCGTTCATCAGGGCCGCGTTGACGCCGAGGAGCGAGGGCTGGCCGTCGGTGTAGACCTTGCCGCTCTCGGTGGGGAGCAGGCCGGCGATGGCGCGCAGCAGCGTGGACTTGCCGGAGCCGTTGGAGCCGATGAGGCCGATGGCCTCGCCCCGGTAGGCGGTGAAGGTGACGCCGCGGACCGCGTGGACCTTGCGGACGCCCCGGGTGACCTCGGCCTTGCCCCGGCCGACGATCCGGCTGAGCGCCGCCGTGGCGCTGCCCTTGCCCCCGCCGCCGGCGTTGACCCGGTAGACGATGTGGACCTCGTCGCAGATGACGGTGGGAACGTTGGACCGGTTCGTGTCAGCCACGGCCGTACCTCTCCTCGGCCTTCCAGAAGTAGACGAAGCCGCCGATGCCGAAGACCAGGGCCCAGCCGAGGGCGGTCATCCAGACGTGGGACGGCAGGTTCTCCGCGCCGTAGCCCTCGATGAGGGAGAAGCGGATCAGGTCCATGTAGACGGCCGCCGGGTTGTACATGAGGACGTCGGCGATCCAGGCGGGCTTGTCGGAGAGCATCGCGGGGATCGAGAACATCACGCCGGAGGCGTACATCCAGGTGCGCATGACGAACGGCATGAGCTGGGCGAGGTCGGGCGTCTTGGCGCCCATCCTGGCCATGATCATCGCCAGGCCGACGTTGAAGACGAACTGGAGGAACAGCGCCGGGAGGAGCAGCAGCCAGCGGAGCGAGGGGTAGCTGCCGAAGGCGATCGCCACCGCCACGAGCACGATCATCGAGTACAGCAGCTGCTGGAGCTGCTGGAGGGAGAAGGAGATCGGCAGGGTGGCGCGCGGGAAGTGCAGGGCCCGGACGAGGCCCAGGTTGCCCGAGATCGCCCGGACGCCCGCCATCACCGAGCTCTGGGTGAAGGTGAACACGAAGATGCCGGTGACCAGGAACGGGATGTAGACGTCCTTGGACAGTCCCTTTCCGGCGCCCAGGATCAGCCCGAAGATCAGGTAGTAGACCAGGGCGTTCAGGAGGGGGGTCGCCACCTGCCACACCTGGCCCAGCTTCGCCTGGCTGTACTGGGCGGTCAGCTTGGCGGAGGAGAAGGCCAGGATGAAGTGGCGCCGGCTCCACAGGTCCCGGACGTACTCGAACAGCCCGGGCCGGGCGCCGCTGACCGAGAGGCCGTACTTCGCGGCGAGGTCGGCCGGGGCCAGGCCCTCGTCGACGGACGGGGGCGCGCTCGTCGCGACCGCCCCGCCCTGGTGTGTGTCACTCACAAGTCGAAACTTTCGTGTTCAAGATGCGCGGCACGTCGGGTACCACGATGTCAGACGACCGGGGGGCGACCCAGCCGGGTCAGCCGCCACACCGTACGCCACCTCATGGGGCGGCGCGGTCCGCAGGGGGTGGTCCAGCCCGCCCGGAATCCGCCGCACCACGCCTTCAGCGCGGGGAGCGAGGGCCGCCGGGCCAGAGTGAGCAGCAGCCAGACGCCGAGGTAGACCGGCACCAGGGGCGCGGGCAGATTGCGACGGGCCAGCCACACACGGTTGCGTGCCACGTTGAAGTGGTAGGAGGCGTGCCGGGAGGGTGCTGTCGTGGGGTGCAGCAGCACCATGTCCGAACGGTAGTCGATCATCCAGTCGGCGTCGAGCGCCCGCCAGGCGAGGTCGGTCTCCTCGTGCGCGTAGAAGAACTCGTCCGGCAGGCCGCCGACTTCGGCGAAGACCTTGGTGCGGACGGCATTGGCGCCGCCGAGGAAGGTGGTCACCCGCGAGGAGCGCATCGGGTCGGCGGCGCGCAGCCGCGGCACGTGCCGGCGCTGGGTGGCGCCGGTCTCCGGGTCGGCGATGCGGAAGCTGATGATGCCGAGGCGCGGGTCGGCGGTGAAGGCCTGGCGGACCAGCTCGGCGGTGTCGGTGTGGGCGAGCAGGCCGTCGTCGTCGAGGAAGAGCAGCACGTCGACGTCGGTGCCGCCGGGGCCGAAGGCCTCGATGCCGACGTTCCGGCCGGCGGGGATGCCGACGTTCTCGGGCAGGTCGACGGTGCGGACCCCGTCGGGCACCCCGGTGACCGGGGTGCCCTGGCCGACGACGACGACCTCGACCGGGTCGCCCTCCTGCGCGGCGACCGAGTCGAGCAGCGCGCGCAGGTCGTCGGGACGGTTGCCCATGGTGATGACGACGGCGCCCACCTTGAGCGGCGTGCTCACGGCCGGCCTCACTTCAGCCTGCTGGAGACCATGATCGACACCAGGTGCAGCACGGTCTGGAGCAGGGCGATGCCGGCGAGGACGGCGACGCCGAGCCGGGAGAAGAAGAGGTCGCCCCTGACCTGGTCCGCGATCGCGAGGACCAGGATGAGCAGGGAGGCCTCGATCCCCAGGACCAGCCGGTGGAACTTGAGCGCTGCGGCGGCCCGGCGGGCCAGGGCCATTCCGGAGGAGCGCGGCTCGGCGGCGGACTCCTTGACCGGCGGGAGGCCGCCCTGGTGACGGGCGACGCCGACGAGGTCGGTCTCGGCCTTGATCAGGATGGCGCCGAGGGCGGCGAGGGTGCCCAGGAAGGCCCACAGCCAGTCGATCCGCCCGGTGCCCCACAGGTCGGCGGCGCGCAGGCCGAAGCCGACGAGGACCGCCGCGTCGCACAGGTAGGCGCCGACCCGGTCCAGGTAGACGCCGCCGAGCGAGAACTGCTTCTTCCAGCGGGCCAGCTCGCCGTCGACGCAGTCGAGCAGCAGGTAGAGCTGGACCATGAGCACGCCGAGGACGGCGCCCGGGATGCCCGGCACGAGGAGCGCCGGGGCGGCGAGCACCCCGAAGAGGGTCATCAGGTAGGTCAGCTGGTTGGGGGTGACCCGGGTGTTCGCGAGCTGCCGGGTGATCCGCAGCGAGATCTCCCGCATGTAGAGGCGGCCGCCCCAGTGCTCGCCGCTGCGCCGGTCCTTCACGCCCGGGGGGTGGACGACCGGTCGGAGCTCAGCTACCGATGGCTTGTGCATAGTCGGCGTACGCGTCCCTGATCTCGTCGTCGGACAGGTCGAGGTGTTCGAGGATGGTGAAGCGGCCCGGCCGGGTCTGCGGGGCGAAGGACACCGCCCGGACGAACTCGTCCACGGTGAAGCCCATCTCCTCCGGCGTGACGGGCAGGCCGTGCCGGCGCAGGGTCTCGACGATCAGGCCGGAATCCTCGCGGGCACCGCGCAGGTGCATGGCGAAGGCCGCTCCGAGGCCGCACTGCTCGCCGTGGCTGGCCGCGCGGGCCGGGAAGAGCAGGTCGAAGGCGTGGCTGATCTCGTGGCAGGCGCCCGAGGAGGGGCGGCTGTCACCGCTGATCGACATGGCGATGCCGGACATCACCAGGCCCTCGGAGAGGGTGACGAGGAAGTCGTCGTCCCCGATGCCGCCGGGGTGGCGGAGCACCGCCTCGCCCGCGCTGCGGGCCATGGCGGCGGCGAGTCCGTCGACCTTCTCACCGGTCTCGCGGTGGGAGAGCTCCCAGTCCGCGATGGCGGAGAGGTTGGAGACCGCGTCGCCGATGCCGGAGCGGACGAAGCGCGCCGGGGCGTCCCTGATCACGTCCAGGTCGATGACGAGGGCGATCGGGGTGGGGACGCCGTAGGAGCCGCGCCCGTTGTCGTTGTCCAGGGTGGAGATCGGGGAGCAGATCCCGTCGTGCGACAGGTTGGTGGCGATGGCCACCAGCGGCAGCCCGACCCGGGCCGCCGCGTACTTGGTCACGTCGATGATCTTGCCGCCGCCGAGGGCCACCACCGCGTCGTACCGCTTGCCGCGCATGGCGTCGGCGAGCTTCACGGCCTCGTCGATGGTGCCGCCGGAGACCGGGTACCAGTCGGCTCCGGGCAGCTCGGCGGCGAAGCGGTCGCGCAGCTTGAGGCCGGAGCCCCCGCTGATGGCGACGGCGATCTTGCCGTTGCTGGAGATCCGCTGGTCCGCGAGGAGCGCGGACAGGTCGTCCAGCGCTCCTCCGCGGATGTCGACGACGACCGGCGACGGGATCAGCCGGGTCAGTACTGGCACGCGATCTCACGGCCCTTCGCGAGGTCGTCGTGGTTGTCGATCTCGACCCACTTGACGTCGCCGATGGGGGCCACGTCGACGGTGAAGCCGCGGTTGACCAGCTCCTGGTAGCCGTCCTCGTAGTAGAGGTCGGGGTCGCGCTCGAAGGTGGCCTTGAGCGCGTCCGCGAGCTCCTCGGCGGCCTCGGCCTCGATCAGGGTGACGCCGATGTACTCGCCGGTGGCGGTGGCCGGGTCCATGAGCTTGGTGATGCGCTGGACGCCCTTGCCCTCGGCGGTGATGACCTTCATCTCCTCGTCGGCGAGGCTCTTCACCGTGTCGAGGGCGAGGATGATCTTCTGCCCGTTGCCCCGGGCGGCGAGCAGGGTCTCCTCGACGGAGACGGGGTGGACGGTGTCGCCGTTGGCGAGGATCACGCCGCGCTTGAGGACCTCACGGGCGCACCACAGGGAGTAGGCGTTGTTCCACTCCTCGGCCTTGTCGTTGTCGACGAGGGTGATCGTGAGCCCGTACTTCGCCTCCAGGGCGTCCTTGCGGTCGTAGACGGCCTCCTTGCGGTAGCCGACGACGATCGCGACCTCGGTGAGGCCGATCTCGGCGAAGTTCTTCAGGGTCAGGTCGAGGATCGTGGTGTCCCCGTCGACCGGCACGAGGGCCTTCGGAAGGGTGTCGGTGTAGGGGCGCAGACGCCGTCCGGCACCGGCTGCCAGTACGAGACCGATCATGCTGTTTCTCCTTCGTCGTGAACGGCGGGTGCTCCGGCGGAGACCCAGAAGCGGATGGACTCCACGAGCACCACCAGCGCGACGGCGACCGCGAGGGCGGTCAGTGCCAGGGTGAAGTCGTCGCCGCGGCCCGCGAGGAGGGCGGCGAGGACGGTCACCAGGAGCGTGCGCCCCTCGTGTCCGCCGGTGACGCGCACCAGCCAGGCGGGCGGCGCGCCGGTGCCCCCGCGAATGCGGTACACCGTGTCGTAGTGATGGTAGGCGACCGCCGCGACCAGCCCGAACGCCGCCGGGAGGGCCCCCGGGGCGTCGGAGCGGCCGGCCAGGACGAGGACGGTGGTGTACTCGGCGGCGCGGAAGAGCGGGGGTACGAGCCAGTCGAGGGCGCCCTTGAGGGGCTGGGCGACGGCGAGCCCGGCGAAGATCGTGTAGCCGACGGCGGCGATCACGATCTGCCGGTCGCCGAACGGCCACGTGAGGACGGCGAACAGCAGGCCGGCCGTCGCGATCGCGGCGAAGACGACGCCGAGGCTCCGGTCGCCGGGGCGGCGGAAGAGCCGGGCGGCGAGCTGGGCGAGCGGGCCGGAGTCGGTGAGGTCGAAGAGCGCCCGGGCGGCCCGGTCGGTCCTCTTCCCCTTACGGGTCAGGGAGCGCAGGACGCGGCCGGCGGTGGTGTAGCAGGCGCCGAAGGCGCAGCCGGCGATCAGGGCCCAGAAGACGATCCGGGGGCTGGTGACGGCGGTGAGGACCGCGATCATCGCCCAGCGCTCGCCGATCGGCAGGATGATCATGCGGCGGGCCCAGACGGTCCAGCCGACGCCGTCCAGTCTGCTGGAGAGGGCCAGGCTGGTCTTGGCGGCGGTGCCGGTGCTCTCGGCGTTGGCCTCGTTGAAGGAGAAGTCCACGACGTGCCGGCAGGTCATCAGGACCATGGCGCCGAGCGCGAGGGCCCAGACGTCGTCGCCGTTGCGGGCGGCGCCGAGGGCGAGGCCCGCGTAGAAGGCGTACTCCTTGGCGCGGTCGAAGGTGGCGTCGAGCCAGGCGCCCATCGTCGAGTACTTCAGCGCGTACCGGGCGAGCTGCCCGTCGGTGCAGTCCAGGACGAAGGAGACGAGGAGGAGGACGCCGGCGGCGACGTAGCCGCCGCGCTCGCCGGTCGCCGCGCAGCCGGCCGCGATCAGGGCGGTGAGCAGCGAGGCGGTGGTGACCTGGTTGGGGGTCAGTCCGCGGCGCGCGCACCAGCGGGCGATGTAGCGCGAGTACGGGCTGATGAAGAAGGTGGTGAAGAAGCCGTCGTGGGCCTTCACGGCCGAGCGGAGGCGTACGGCCTCGTCGTCGACGGCCTCGACGGCGGCGCGGGCCGCGTGGCGGGCCTCGGCGTCGGTGGGGACGGTGGCGACGAGGGTGCCGAGCTGGGGCCGGTGCACGGCGACGCCGTCGGCGTCGAGGGCGTCGGCGAGGGTGCCGGGGAGGTCGCCGGCGGCGCCGGGGGCCGCCCCGGCGGGCACGGCGGCGGCGCTCAGGGCGCGGGTCAGCGCGGGGCGGGCCTCGGGCTGCGCGGTGAGCGCGCCGGGCGCCGCGGCGGCCGGGAACCGGGGGTCGGTGAGGGCGAGGCGCAGCGCGTGCGGATGGCCGACGAACCGGGGGTCGACGAGCGCGACGCGCTCGCCCGCCGGGACGGCGGCCAGCAGGGCGCCGGTCTCCTCGGCGCCGGAGGCGATCCGGACGTCGAAGCCGAGCGACCGCAGATCACCGTCGAGCGAGGATCCGGGTGCCGGGGGGCCGGTGAGGATGGCGGTCGACAGACGAACTCACTCCTTGGAGCTGACGGCGGGGCCGGCGGGGCCCATGGCGGCCCCGGGCGCGGCGGTGCGGCCCGGCACCGGGCGGCGACACGTCGGCTGAGGCTATCCGATGAACAGAAGGACAGTTCACCGAGGCTTCGCGGGCAGGACTCCCCCGGGCCCGCCGGTGTCCGTCCGGATGCGCCCCGTCCGCCGGAGATCATGATGGGTGATCGCCCGCCCGCCTCACAAACCCCGGTCGGGGACCCTCGCGGGGGCCACTTCCGGACACTTCCCCGCACTCCCCGTCCGGATGGCATCACCGCAGGTCAGAGCATATGACAACGGTGTTCAGTACCGTGTTGCACATACCCCCCACCCGTAGTTGACTTGCGCATCGGGGCATACGGACGACACGACCGGGAGGCCATGTCATGGGGGCTGGACACGATCACGGGCACGGCCACGGGGGCCCGCCGCCGACGGGCACCGCGGGGGCCGCGTACCGGAACCGGTTGCGGATCGCGCTCGGCATCACGCTCTCCGTGATGGTGATCGAGATCATCGGCGGCGTGGTCGCGGACTCGCTCGCGCTGATCGCGGACGCGGCTCACATGGCGACCGACGCGGTCGGCCTCGCGATGGCGCTCCTGGCGATCCACTTCGCCAACCGGCCGCCTTCGGGGAACCGCACCTTCGGATACGCGCGGGCCGAGATCCTGGCGGCGCTCGCGAACTGCCTGCTGCTGCTCGGCGTGGGCGGGTACGTGCTCTTCGAGGCGATCCAGCGGTTCATGGAGCCGGCCGAGACCAAGGGCGGCCTCGCCATCGCGTTCGCGGTGGTCGGCCTGGTGGCGAACGTGATCTCGCTGACGCTGCTCATGCGGGGCCAGAAGGAGAGCCTCAACGTGCGCGGGGCGTATCTGGAGGTGCTCGCGGACGCGCTGGGCTCGGTCACCGTGATCGTCGCGGCCGGGATCATCCTGGCCACCGGCTGGCAGTACGCGGACCCGATCGCCTCGCTGGTGATCGGCCTGATGATCGTCCCCCGCACGGTCAAACTGCTGCGCGAGACCCTGGACGTGCTCCTGGAGGCGGCCCCCAAGGGCGTCGACATGGCGGAGGTGCGGGCGCACATACTGGCCCTGCCGGGGGTCGAGGACGTGCACGACCTGCACGCCTGGACGATCACCTCGGGGATGCCGGTCCTCTCGGCGCACGTGGTCGTCGACCAGGGGGCCCTCGACTCGGTGGGGCACGAGAAGATGCTGCACGCGCTCCAGGGCTGCCTGGGCTCGCACTTCGACGTGGAGCACTGCACCTTCCAGCTGGAGCCGGTCGGCCACGCGGAGCACGAGGCGAAGCTCTGCCTGTAGCGCCGGAGCGCCCGGAGCGCCTGTTAGGCTTTTCGTACGAACACGTGATGGAGAGGAGCTGGGGTTGATGACCGTCGCGATGGAGGCTGCCTTCTGCGGCAGCGCCCGGTCGTCCCTCAGCCTCCGGGTCTCCGGCTGACCTGATCCCGGTCCTCGCACCGGTACGTCACGTCGTCGGCCGGGGCCCTCTCATCCAAGGGTTTCCCACGTTGTCCGACAACGCTCCGCACGATTCCTTCTTCGCCCTGCACCACGGCCTGCCGCGCCAGGGTCCGGGCTCCGACACCACCACCCGCCGGCTCCTCGCCCTCGCGGGTCCGCTTCCCGCGCGTCCGCGCGTGCTCGACCTGGGCTGCGGTCCGGGCCGCTCCGCGCTGCTCCTGGCCGCCGAGGCGGGCGCCGAGGTGACCGCCGTCGACACCCACGAGCCGTTCCTCGCCCAGCTGCGGGAGTCCGCCGCCGCGCGCGGACTCGACGGCTCGGTCCCCGGGAGCGGTTCCGTCCGCGCCCTCCGCGCCGACATGGGCGCCCTGCCGTTCCCCGACGGCTCCTTCGACCTGGTCTGGGCCGAGAGCTCGGTCTTCGTGCTCGGCTTCGACCGGGCCCTCGCCGAGTGGCGCCGCCTCCTCGCGCCCGGCGGCACCCTCGTGCTCACCGAGTGCGTGTGGACCACCGGGGAGCCGGGCCCGGCGGCCCGCGCCTTCTGGGAGGAGCACTATCCGCTCCGTACCGTCACCGGGAACGCGGCGGCCGCGGTCGCGGCCGGCTACCACGTCCTGGGGACCCTGACCCAGCCGGAGGGCGACTGGGACGCGTACTACGGTCCGCTGGCCGCCCGCGCCGAGGCGGCCGACACCTCCGTGCCCGGCATGGCCGAGGCGGTCGCCGGGGCCCGCGCCGAGATCGCGCTGCGCCGCGAGCACGGCTCCGACTACGGCTACGCCGGTTTCGTGCTGCGGCCCGCCGATCCGCGCTGGCGCACCCGGCCGGAGGCCGCCGGCGAGGAGGCCGAGGTCCGGCGGATCGAGGCGGCCGCCTTCGGTTCGGAGGCGGAGGCCGATCTGGTCGACGCGCTCCGGGCGGACGCCGACGCCTGGCTCCCGGGCCTGTCGTACGTGGCCGAGGCCCCGGACGGCACGGTCGCGGCGCACGCCCTGATCACCCGCTGCCGGGTGGGCGGCGCTCCGGCGGCGGCGCTCGCCCCGGTGGCGGTCGCGCCCGAGTACCAGCGGACGGGTGCCGGACAGGCCGTCGTCCGGGCGGTCCTCGACGCGGCCCGGCTGCGGGGCGAGACCCTGGTGCTCGTCCTGGGGCATCCGGAGTACTACCCCCGGTTCGGGTTCGAACGGGCGTCCGCGTATGGAATCAGGCCAGGTTTCGAGGTCCCGGACGAGGCGATGAGGGCGCTCGTCCTGGACGACTCCGCGCCCGTTCCCGCGGGTGCGCCGGTCTATCCCGCGCCTTTCGGGGTGTAGTGCCCGCTCGGTCCTCCTCCGCTCCCGCCGCCCGGGGTGTACTCCGGTGCGGTGGGAGCGGACGCGTCCGGCCGTCGAAGTACGGACAAGCCGCTTTTGTACGGCAGACTGAGGGGGCCCCACCGGGCCGAGGACCGAAGCGAAGGATGGGTATGCCGACCACACCAGCCACCGCGGCGCAGATCTCGCCGGAGATCGCGTCGAACGGTGTCCAGCCGTCCGGAGACCCGGCCCCGATCATGCTCGAACTGGTCGACGAGGACGGAAGGACGATCGGCACGGCGGAGAAGCTCGCCGCCCATCAGGCGCCGGGGCAGCTGCACCGCGCCTTCTCCGTCTTCCTCTTCGACGAGTCGGGCCGGCTGCTCCTCCAGCGGCGGGCGCTCGGCAAGTACCACTCGCCCGGCGTCTGGTCGAACACCTGCTGCGGCCACCCCTACCCGGGCGAGGCGCCGTTCGCGGCGGCGGCCCGGCGCACCTTCGAGGAGCTGGGCGTCTCGCCCTCGCTGCTCGCGGAGGCCGGCACGGTCCGCTACAACCACCCGGACCCGGCCTCGGGCCTGGTGGAGCAGGAGTTCAACCACCTCTTCGTCGGCCTGGTGCAGGCCGCGCCGCGGCCGGACCCGGAGGAGATCGAGGACACCGCCTTCGTGACCCCCGCCGAGCTGGCCGAGCGGCACGCCGCCGCGCCGTTCTCCGCCTGGTTCATGACGGTGCTCGACGCGGCGCGTCCGGCCGTCAGGGAGCTGACGGGTCCGTCCGGGGGCTGGTGACCACCGGCTCCTGCGGCACCGCTCCCGGCCCCGGTGCCGCCGGGGCCAGGGGCAGCGCCGCCCAGATGATCTTGCCGCCGCTCGCGGTGTGCTCGACGTCGCAGGCGCCGCCGGCCTCAAGGGCGATCTCGCGGACCAGGAGCAGGCCCCGGCCGCCGGTCTGACCCCAGTCGGCCTCCAGGGCCTTGGGACGGTAGGGGTGGTTGTCCTCGACGGACACCCTGATCCACTCGGGTCCGATCGCCACCTCGACCGCTATCTCCGGGGACAGCAGCGCCGCGTGCCGCACGGCGTTGGTGACCAGCTCGGAGACGATCAGCAGCAGGCCGTCCATGATCTCGTCGTGGAGGGGGACGCCCTGGCGGACCAGCAGGTCGCGCACGGCGTGCCGGGCCTGCGGGACGGAGACGTCGACCGCGGCAGCGGTGAAGCGCCAGACTCCTTCGTAGGACGGGTGTCGGGTGGGGCCGCTTTCGCTGGGCTCCACCGTCCGGTTCCCGCCCTCGTGCTCGATTCTCGCCACGGATCGAGTCTTGGCAATGCGCGGGGGCGGACCGGCCTACTGACCAGAAGTCGACACTTATCGGCCGCCTTTTGATCGGGTGAGTATGCCGATGTCAGTTGTTCGACTGATCGCGCACGCTTTCTGGGGACTCCGGAGAGGGGCTCGGAGAAGGGGCCGCAGAGGGACCCGCAGAGGACTCCGGGAGCGGCTCCGGCGGGGTCACCATACTGACGATCCGTCGGCCCCCCACCCCGATCGCGATCAGGCCGAGTCCGTCGAAGAGCAGCGCGAGCGAGAAGAAGAGCCCGAGGACGTACCGGCTGCTGTGCGGCCAGTCGAAGAGGACGAGCAGACCGAGCAGCAGGCCGAAGGCGCCCTGGAGGAGGGTCCAGCCGAACTGCGGGCCGCGCACCACCACGCTGCCGACGAGCCGGAACAGCCCGCCGGTCAGGAAGAGCAGGGCCGCGAACATCGTCAGCGCCTCCGCCGAACCCTCGGGATGCCGGATCACCACGACGCCGGCCGCGATGTTCAGGGCGGCCACCACCGCGGCGAGCCAGAAGTAGCTGGTGCCCCGCGACTGGACGGCCTGGAGCAGCCCGACGGCCCCGCCGATCAGCAGCAGCCAGCCGAAGAGCAGCATCGAGGTGAGGGTGGCGGCGCCCGTGTAGACCAGGCCGACGATCCCGCCGATCACCAGCAGGGCGCCGAGCACGGCGAGCCAACTGAAGCCGCGGCTGAGCTTCTTCCCGTGCCGCCGCATGTCTCCGGCCGGGTCGGGAACGCCCTCCGCCTCGCGGTGGCCCTTCCCCTCGCGGTGGTCCTCGGTCATCCGGTGCCTCCTCAGCAGGGCGACCCCTTCCTGATCGTACGTTCGGGTGTGCCGGATAGCATCCGGCCCATGGAGCCGCAGCTGAAGGACAGCGTCACGGACGGCGTCGCCACCGTCGTCATCGCCAACCCGGCCAAGCGCAACGCGATGAGCGCCGGCATGTGGCGCGCCCTGCCGGGCGTCCTGGAGCGGCTCGCCGCCGACCCCGCGGTCCGGGTCCTGGTCCTGACCGGCGAGGGCGACACCTTCTGCGCCGGGGCGGACATCTCGGCGCTGCGGGAGCCCGGGGACGAGCAGCAGAGCCTGGCGGTACGGGCCGAGGAGGCGCTCGCGGCCTTCCCCAAGCCGACCCTGGCGGCCGTCCGGGGCTTCTGCGTCGGGGGCGGCAGCCAGCTCGCCGCCGCCTGCGACCTGCGGTTCGCCGAGGAGGGCGCCCGCTTCGGGATCACCCCCGCGAAGCTCGGCATCGTCTACCCGTCCTCGTCGACCCGCCGCCTGGCCGCCCTCGTGGGCCCCTCGACCGCCAAGTACCTGCTGTTCTCCGGCGAACTGATCGACGCGGAGCGGGCGCTGCGGATGGGGCTGGTGGACGAGCTCCACCCGGCGGGCGAACTGGACAAGCGGGTCGACGCGTTCTGCCGGGTGCTCGCCTCACGCTCGCTGCTCACCCAGGCGGCGGCCAAGGAGTTCGCCGACGGGCGGACGGACCGGGACGGGCACTGGGCGGAGCAGGCGCGGGGCAGCGACGACACCGCGGAGGGCGTCGCCGCCTTCCTGGAGCGCCGCCCGCCCCGCTTCACGTACGGGCTCTGAACCCCGTACGGGCTACGCGGTCCCCGTCCGCCCGGCCTCCGCGCGCCACTTCGCGACGAGTTCGGCCGGGGCCTTCTCCGGCGAGCCCGCGTCGTAGGGCGGCTGGGGGTCGTACTCGGTGAGGAGCTGGACCGTCTGCGCCGTCTCGTCCCCGGCGATCCGGCCGAGCAGGTGGAGTCCCATGTCGATGCCGGAGGAGACCCCGGCGGAGGTGACGTACTTGCCGTCGAAGACGACCCGCTCGCCGGTGGGCTCGACGCCGAGGGCCCGCAGTTCGTCGAAGGCGAGCCAGTGGGTGGTCGCCCGGCGGCCGTCGAGCAGCCCCGCGGCGGCCAGGACCAGCGAGCCGGTGCAGACGGAGGTGGTCCAGGTGCTGGTGGCGTCGGCGGTGCGCAGCCAGTCGAGGATCTCCGGGTCCTCCATGGCCGCCCGGACGTCGGGGCCGCCGGGCACGAGGACGATGTCCGGGGCCGGCACCTCGGCGAGGGCCCGGTCGGCGACGAGCGCGAGGGTGTCCTGGTCGTTGCGGACCGGACCGCGCTCCCTGGCCACGAAGACGGTCTCGGCACCGGGGAGGCGGGAGAGCATCTCGTACGGCCCGACGGCGTCGAGGGCGGTGAACCGGTCGTAGAGAAGGACGGCGATCTGCACGGTGGTTCCTCTCGATGGGCGGAGACGGGTGGGCGGAGACGGGTGAGCGGAGACATCGGTGGCGGGCCCGGTCGGTCACGGGCGCACGGACGGAGGGAAGGCCCGCGGAGGGATCCCTTCCGGACGGCGCCCGACCGGCCCCGAGGTCGACCGCGGCGGCGGAGGCCGACGACGGCACGGGCGGACGGTCAGGACAGGACCACGTGGAAGCGGCGGCGGTACTCCGCCGGGGTGGTCTCCAGGGCCTTCAGGAAGGCGCGGCGCATCGTCTCCGGGGTCCCGTAGCCCGAGGCGCGGGCGACCTCCTCGACGCCGAGCGGGGTGTCCTCCAGGAGCCGGCGGGCGTGTTCGAGCCGGACCCGGTCGACGTAGCGGCCGGGGGGCGTGCCGGTCTCCGCGTGGAAGGCGCGGGCGAAGTGGCGGGGCGAGAGCCGGACGCGGGCGGCGAGCGCCTCGACGGAGAGGTCCGCGTCCGGGTGCTCGGTGATCCAGTGCTGGAGGTCGCGCAGCGGCTCCCGGCGGGCGGTCTGGGCGGAGAGCTGGACGCTGAACTGGGCCTGGTTGCCGGGGCGGCGCAGGAACACGACCAGGTGGCGGGCGACGGTGAGGGCGGCGTCCCGGCCGAGGTCCTCCTCGACCAGGGCGAGCGCCAGGTCGATCCCGGCGGTGACCCCGGCCGAGGTGGAGACGCGCCCGTCCCGTACGAAGATCGGATCGGGCTCCACGTCGACCTCGGGGTAGCGGCGGGCGAGGTGTTCGCAGGCGTTCCAGTGGGTGGTCGCCCGGTGTCCGTCGAGGAGTCCGGCCTCGGCAAGGAGCAGCGCCCCGGTGCAGACGGACACCAGGCGCCGGGCGCGCGGGCCGTGCGTCCGCAGCCAGTCGACCAGGGCCGGGTCGGGCGTCCGGGTGCCCTCGCCGCCGGGGACGACCAGGGTGTGCGGGGCGCCGCCGGCGACGGCGTCCGCGAGCGTGGTGTCCGGGAGCAGGCACAGCCCGCTCTGCGTGCGGACCGGGCCGCCGTCGAGGGAGGCCGTGCGGATCGGGTAGGCGGACGGGTCCCCGGTGGCCCGGCCGGCACCGGCGAACACCTCGACGGGTCCGGAGACGTCGAGGCTCAGGACGCCGTCGAAGAGGACGACGAGGACGGGGCGCTGTGGCATGGCCCCATCCTTGGCGGGGCCGACCGCGTCCACAAGGACGAGGACCCCACCTTTCCTGCCATCGCCGGTGGCGGGGCGCGTCCTTGGTGGCGGGGCGTCGCCGGTGGAGGGGTGCGTCCCCGGTGGAGGGGCATCGCCGGTGGCGGGGCGCGTCCCCGGTGGAGGGGTGAGTCACTGGTGGAGGGGCGCGTCCCCGGTGGAGGGGTACGTCCCCGGCAGAGGGATGCGTCCCCGGGGGGAGGGGTACGTCCCCGGTGGAAGGGTGCGCCCCGCTGAAGGGGTCCGCCTGTTCCCGTCGTACCGACCAGTCGGTAACGTGCAGGCATGACGAATGCCCTGCCGCCGCGCGCCGGACGCCGCTGCCACAACGCCCTGAACCCGCTGCACTCCTCGCTGTACTTCTCCCCCGACCTGGACCGCGAGTTCGCCGCCCTCGGCTTCACCGACCAGAGCGCGATGCGGCTCGCCGCCCGCAGCGCCCCGCTCGGCGCGGTGGGCGCGGGCACGGTCGCCGCGACCTTCTACAACTACAACCACGAGCTGCTCGCCCAGCACCTGCCGGCCGTGTGGGAGACCGCCTCCCCCGCCGAGGTCCTGGCCGCGCGGCTGCGCGCCGCCGACACCACCCTGCGCCGGCTGCTCGGCGAGGACGCCGTCGCCTCCCCGGAGATGGCCGAGGCGGCGGAGCTGGCGCTGCGCGCCTCCGAGGCCTGCACGCGACACGCCCGGCCCCTGTACTCGGCCAACGCCGACCTGCCCGTCCCCGAGGAGCCCCACCTCGCCTACTGGCACGCCGCCACCCTGCTGCGCGAGCACCGGGGCGACGGACACCTCGCGGCCCTGCTCTCCGCCGGGCTCGACCCCGTCGAGGCCCTCGCCTCCCACACCGCCACCGGCAAGGGCATGGCCCCGCGCTGGGCCGTCAGCTCCCGGGGCTGGCGGCGCACCGACTGGGAGGGGGCGGTGGCACGGCTGCGCGACCGGGGCCTGATCGACGCCGAGGGCGAGCTGACCGAGGCCGGGACGGCCCTGCGCGCCGAGATCGAGGAGCACACCGACCGGCTGGACTCCGCCCCGTACGAGCACCTCGGCGCGGCCGGCGTGGAGCGCCTCACCGAGCTGGGGCGCGGTTTCCTCTTCGAGGCGGCGGCCGCGGGCGCCTTCCCGGAGGACCTCGTCGGCAAGGGCTGAAGGACGCGCGGGACGGGCCGGTTGCCGCGTCCGGGTGACCGACCCGGCACAATGCAGTCTCAAGCTTGAGGCACGAGAAGGCGAGTCGGGACACCGTGACGACGTCCATCGAAGCAAGGATCGCCGAGGAGCTCGGCGTACGCGAGCGACAGGTGAGGGCAGCCGTCGAGCTCCTCGACGGCGGTTCGACCGTGCCGTTCATCGCGCGCTACCGCAAGGAAGCGACCGAGATGCTCGACGACGCGCAGCTGCGCACCCTGGAGGAGCGGCTGCGCTATCTGCGCGAGCTGGAGGACCGCCGGTCGGCGGTCCTCGACTCGGTGCGCGAGCAGGGCAAGCTGACCCCGGACCTGGAGGCCCGGATCCGGGCCGCCGACACCAAGGCGCGCCTGGAGGACATCTACCTGCCCTTCAAGCCGAAGCGCCGGACCAAGGCGCAGATCGCCCGCGAGGCCGGTCTGGAGCCGCTGGCGGAGGGGCTGCTGTCCGACCCGTCCGTGGAGCCGTCGGCGGCCGCCGCGGCCTTCGTGGACGCGGACAGGGGCGTCACGGACGCGGCGGCGGCCCTGGAGGGCGCGCGGGCGATCCTCGCGGAGAAGTTCTCCGAGGACGCCGACCTCATCGGCGAGCTGCGCGAGCGCATGTGGGGCCGGGGCCGCCTCGTCGCCAGGGTCCGCGAGGGCAAGGAGGAGGCGGGGGCGAAGTTCGCCGACTACTTCGACTTCGCGGAGCCGTTCACGGCGCTCCCCTCGCACCGGGTGCTCGCCATGCTGCGCGGCGAGAAGGAGGACGTGCTCGGCCTGGACCTGGAGCCGGAGGAGCCGGTCGAGGGCCCCTCCTCGTACGAGGGGATCGTCGCGCACCGCTTCGGCGTGGCCGACCGGGGGCGCCCGGGGGACAAGTGGCTCCAGGACACGGTCCGCTGGGCCTGGCGGACCCGGATCCTGGTCCACCTCGGGATCGACCTGCGGCTGCGGCTGCGGACGGCCGCCGAGGACGAGGCCGTACGGGTCTTCGCGGCGAACCTGCGGGACCTGCTGCTCGCCGCGCCGGCCGGCACCCGGGCGACCCTGGGCCTGGACCCCGGTTTCCGTACGGGCGTGAAGGTCGCCGTGGTCGACGCGACCGGCAAGGTCGTCGCCACCGACGTGATCCACCCGCACGTTCCCGCCAACAAATGGGACCAGGCGCTCGAGAAGCTCGCGCGGCTCGCCGAGGAGCACGCGGTCGAGCTGGTCGCGATCGGCAACGGCACGGCCTCCCGCGAGACCGACAGGCTGGCGACCGAACTCATCGCGAAGCACCCCGAGTTGAACCTGACCAAGGTGATGGTCTCGGAGGCCGGCGCCTCGGTCTACTCGGCCTCCGCGTTCGCCTCGCAGGAACTCCCGGACCTGGACGTGTCGTTGCGCGGCGCCGTCTCCATCGCCCGACGGCTCCAGGACCCGCTGGCGGAGCTGGTGAAGATCGACCCGAAGTCGATCGGCGTCGGCCAGTACCAGCACGACCTGGCCGAGGTGAAGCTCTCGCGCTCCCTCGACGCGGTGGTCGAGGACTGTGTGAACGGCGTCGGCGTGGACGTCAACACCGCCTCCGCGCCGCTCCTCTCGCGGGTCTCGGGCATCAGCTCCGGCCTCGCGGAGAACATCGTCGCGCACCGGGACGCCAACGGCCCCTTCCGCTCCCGCCGGGCGCTCAAGGACGTGGCCCGGCTCGGCCCGAAGGCGTACGAGCAGTGCGCGGGCTTCCTGCGCATCCGGGGCGGCGAGGACCCGCTCGACGCCTCCGCCGTGCACCCGGAGGCGTACCCGGTGGTGCGCCGGATGGCGAAGACGACGGGCGGCGAGGTCGCGGCGCTGATCGGCGACACGGGCACGCTGCGCTCGCTGCGGGCGGACGACTTCGTGGACGAGACCTTCGGCCTGCCGACGGTGACGGACATCCTGCGCGAGCTGGAGAAGCCGGGCCGCGACCCGCGTCCGGCGTTCCGGACGGCCACCTTCAAGGAGGGCGTCGAGAAGATCGGCGACCTGGCGTCCGGGATGGTCCTGGAGGGCGTGGTCACCAACGTGGCGGCGTTCGGCGCGTTCGTGGACATCGGCGTGCACCAGGACGGTCTGGTGCACGTGTCCGCGATGTCGAAGACCTTCGTGAAGGACCCGCGCGACGTGGTGAAGCCCGGTGACGTGGTCAAGGTGAAGGTCCTGGACGTGGACGTGCCGCGCAAGCGGATCTCGCTGACGCTGCGGCTCGACGACGAGCCGGGCGCGGAGGCGGCGGGCGGCGCGGGCGGACGCGGCCGGGGCGAGCGCGGCGAGCGCGGTGACCGGGGCGAGCGCTCCGGCAGGCCGCCGCAGCAGCGGCAGGGCGGCGGCGGTGGCGGTGGCCGCCGGGCCGAGCGCGGCGACCAGGGCGGCCGGGGCGGTGACGGCCGGGACCGGGGCGCGGCCCCCGCTCCCGCGAACAGCGCGATGGCCGACGCGCTCCGCAAGGCGGGCCTGCTGGGCGAGGGCGGCGGCAAGCGGCGGTAGTGCCCCCTGTACGGGAGGGGCCGCGGCCCCACGGACCGCGGCCCCTCCCGTACGACTGCGTCACGGCAGGAAGCGCAGGGCCCAGTCGGCGCGGTGGGCGACGGTGAGGTCGTCGTCCTCCGTCAGGGGCCGCAGCAGGTCCTCGGCCTTCTTCGGGTCCGCCTGGACCAGGTCGACGATCTCGGCGGCCAGGCCGTCCTGGTCGTCGCCGAGGTCGACGGAGGAGGCCCGCACCAGGACCGGGAGGCTGCCGGTGCCGCCGACGCCCGCGACGACGCCGCCGAGCAGCTCGCGGGCGTAGCCGTTGCGGTCCTCGACCGCCCGGCCGAGCTCGGCCTCCAGGCGCGGCAGCAGCTCCGGGCCGCCCGTCGCCGCGATCTCGTCCGCGAGGTCGATGGTCGCGTCGACGTCCGCGTCGAGGTCGTCCAGCATCGCGAGGAGCCGGGTGATGCCGTCGTCGGTCATGGGGTGCCTCCTGAAGGGTGCCGTCCGCGGGGGCCGGAACCGGCCGCGCCCCGCGGAGAGCCGTCGTGCGTACAGTTCACGGCCCGGGTCGCGCCCGTGCAAGACGGGCGGCCCGGGCCGGGGGTGTCTCAGACTTCGGTGACCTTGCCGTCCGCGACCCGGACACGGCGGGTGGTGCGGACCGCGTCGAGCATCTGCCGGTCGTGGGTGACGAGCAGCAGCGTGCCGGTGTACGAATCGAGCGCGGACTCCAGCTGCTCGATCGCCGGGAGGTCCAGGTGGTTGGTCGGCTCGTCCAGGACCAGCAGGTTCACGCCCCGGCCCTGGAGCAGCGCGAGCGCGGCCCGGGTCCGCTCGCCCGGCGAGAGGGTGGTGGCGGGCCGCAGCACGTGGACGGCCTTCAGGCCGAACTTGGCGAGCAGGGTCCGGACCTCGGCGGGCTCGGTGTCGGGCACGGCCGCGCAGAACGCCTCCAGGAGGGTCTCCGTGCCGTGGAACAGCTTGCGGGCCTGGTCGACCTCGCCGACGACGACGCCCGAGCCGAGCGAGGCGTCGCCGGAGTCCAGCGGGAGACGGCCGAGGAGGGCGGCGAGCAGCGTCGACTTCCCGGCGCCGTTGGCGCCCGTGACGGCGACCCGGTCGGCCCAGTCGATCTGGAGGGTGACGGGGCCGAAGGAGAAGTCCCCGCGCCGCACCTCGGCCTCGCGCAGGGTCGCGACGACCGAGCCGGAGCGCGGGGCGGCGGCGATCTCCATCCGCAGCTCCCACTCCTTGCGGGGCTCCTCGACGACGTCGAGGCGCTCGATCATGCGCTGGGTCTGCCGGGCCTTCGCGGCCTGCTTCTCGCTGGCCTCGCTGCGGGCGTTGCGGCCGAGCTTGTCGCCGTCGGTGGCCTTGCGGCGGGCGTTCCGTACGCCCTTGTCCATCCAGGACCGCTGCATGTGGCCGCGTGCCTCCAGGGCCGCCTTCCGGCCGGCGTACTCCTCGAACTCCTCGCGCGCGTGGCGGCGGGCGGTGTCCCGCTCCTCCAGGTAGGCCTCGTAACCGCCGCCGTACAGGGTGATCTGCTGCTGGGCGAGGTCGAGTTCGAGGACCTTGGTGACGGTGCGGGTGAGGAACTCGCGGTCGTGGCTGACCACGACCGTCCCGGCGCGCAGCCCCTTCACGAAGGCCTCCAGGCGCTCCAGCCCTTCGAGGTCCAGGTCGTTGGTGGGCTCGTCGAGCAGGAAGACGTCGTAGCGGGAGAGGAGCAGGGAGGCGAGGCCCGCGCGGGCGGCCTGGCCGCCGGAGAGGGAGGTCATCGGCTGGTCGAGGCCGACGGTGAGCCCGAGGGAGCCGGCGACCTCCTCGGCGCGCTCGTCGAGGTCGGCGCCCCCGAGGTTCAGCCAGCGCTCCAGGCTGACGGCGTACGCGTCGTCGGCGCCGGGGGTGCCGTCGACCAGGCCCTGGGTGGCCTCGTCCATCGCGGTCTGGGCGGCGGCGACGCCGGTGCGCCGGGCGAGGAACGCGCGGACGGTCTCGCCCTCGCGCCGCTCGGGCTCCTGGGGCAGGTGGCCGACGGAGGCGGTGGGCGGGGAGAGCCGCAGCTCGCCCTCCTCCGGGGCGTCGAGCCCGGCGAGCAGCCGCAGCAGGGTCGACTTGCCGGCGCCGTTGACGCCGACGAGGCCGATGACGTCGCCGGGGGCGACGACGAGGTCGAGCTGGGCGAAGAGGGTGCGCTCGCCGTGGCCGGCGGCGAGGTCCTTGGCGACGAGGGTTGCAGTCATCAGAGGACGCATCCTAGGCGACGGGAGGACCCGCCGAGGGGGCCGGGGCGCCGGTGGCCGTCCCGGTCAGCCGCGGGCGGCGCCCACCGGGACGGGGGCGGCCGCGCCCTCCCGGGGGCCGTCGAGGAGCCGGAGGAGGACGGCGCGATAGGCGGGGCCGTGGAAGCGGTACGGGCCGGTGCCGGGGTAGCCGTCGCGCGCCGGGTCGACGGCGGGGCCGGTCCACCAGGCGAAGTCGCGCCAGACGACGTCGTCGCCGTCACGCTCGACGACGGCCGTGACGGCTCCGCAGCCGGGGTCGTCGCAGTCGGGGCAGGAGTGGAGCACGTACCGGCCGCCGGAGAGGCCGTGACCGTCGGTGTCGGCGCCCGGGGCCGCTTCGAGGAGGCGGCGGACGTGGGCGGCCCGGAGGACGGGCGGGAGGTCCGACGCCAGGGGGGAGACCGTGTCCGCGCCGTCGGTCTCGTCGAGCCGGTGGAGCAGCGGCCTGCCGTCGACCAGGAGGTCGGTGGGGGCGGCGGGGGTCGCGGGAGTGAGGTCGAGGCTGGTGTACGCGGACGGCATGGTCCGAGTATTTCCACGCGGACCGGCCCGTTCCATGGCTGATCCGTCCTGGAAATGTCCCGATCCGGGTACGGCGGTCGGCTCCTGCGAACGGTTGGTTCGGTTCGGTTCGGTTCGGCGGAGGGCCGGTCCCGTGGACGGCGATCCCGTGGGCAGCCGGTCTCGTGGACGGCTGCCGCTGGAGCCGACCCGTCTCGGCCCGGCCGGGCCCGGAAACGGCCGCGGGCGGTTGCCGTCCTTTCGGATGGCAACCGCCCCGACCGCCCCGTGCGAGGGGTTACTTGCCGAACGGCGGGCGGCTGGTGTTGTCCGCGTCGGCGCACTGGCGGGCGCGCTTCTCCAGGGCCTCGGCCTTGGCGATGGCCTTGTTGGCCTCCTTCGTGGCGCCGAGGTTCCGGAGCTTGGCGGCGCGGTCGCGCTCCTTGCGGGCGTCGGACTTCAGCTTGCCGATGTTGCAGGTGATGGCGCCGGCGGCCGCGGGCTCGGCGGTCGCCGTCTGGCCGACCAGCACACCGCCGGCCAGCAGCGTGGTGGCGAGGAGGGCCGGCAGGACGCGGCGCGCGGTCTTGAGGGGACGCATGGTGATTCTCCAACTTCCGGGTCAGGACGACCCGTTCGAGGCATGGTCAGTACCAGTCGGTAACTTTACCTCGGCAAACGTGGGAATCACGCCACGGGCCCCCGGCCCCACAGGGCCGTCAACACTCCTCCACAGGACTCCCACTGACGAGGTGGTAGGCGGCCCGCCCGTCGAGCAGCAGGGGGACGAGCGCGCGCTGCGACTGCCGCAGCGGCACGAACGCCCCCGCCCCCTCGCGCCGTACGGCGACGCCGTGCAGGGCGAGTTCGTCACCGACCCCTCCGTACTGCGCGGCGTCCAGGCGGTAGCCGCACGGCGGGTCGGCGAGGATCTCCTCCGGCTCCGGCGGGTCGTTGTCGGCGCCGCCGAGGAAGACCGGGCCCCGGTCGGCGAAGCCCGCGAGCCGGGCGCGGGCGGTGGCCGCCGCCAGGGGACCGCGCCGCTCGTCGAGGTAGGCGAACATCCCCTTCAGGGCGGCGTGCTGGGTGGCGACCCGGCGCCGGTGGTTGCGGGCCGGGTCGTCCTTCTCCGCCCGGTCGAGCGCGTCCACCCGGGTCTCGACGAGCAGCCCGGCCGCGTGCTTGATCCCGGCCGTGTTGCGCAGGATCCGCTCCTGGCCGTCGCCCGCGACCTGCCGGACGGGCTCGCCGGTGATCGGGTCGGTCCAGATGCCGTAGATCCCGGTGCTGTGTCCGGCGCGCCGGGCGGCGGGGCGGACGTACTCCTCCGAGAGCGTCCGGGACTCGTCGTGGACGTGCGGGTCGGCGTCGAGGCTGCGCGGCCAGAGCGCGAGCAGGTCCTTCTCGTAGTACCGGGGGGTGGCGCCGTACTCGTGCAGGTCGTAGACGAGCTGGGGCCGTCGGTCTCGGATCAGGCCGGCGATCGCCCGTGCCTCGGCGGTCCGCAGGGCGAGGTGGTCGCGGTTGACGTCGATGCCGTCGGCGTTGCCCCGGGTGTCGGCCTCGCGGCCGTCGGGATTCGCGGTCGGGACGACCAGGAGGGTGGTGCGGTCGAGGAGGCGCCGGGTCTCCGGGTCCCGGGCGAACGCGAGGTCGCGCACCGTGCTGAGACAGGCCTCGCGGCCGGCCGGCTCGTCGCCGTGCTGGCTGCACACGAGGAGCACGGTGGTGGCGGCCCGGGGCGCGCCGAGGGTGACGAGCCGGAGCGGGCGGCCCTGCGCGGTGGTGCCGATCTCGCGCAGCGCCACCCGGTCGCCCGCCCGGTCGACGGCCGCGAGGAAGTCCCGCTCCTCGGTCTCGGTGGTCCACCGGGCGCCCCGGCTCGTCTCGAAGCCGGTGCGCGGCGGCGGCTGCGCGGGGGCGCTGCCTGCCGTCTCTGCGGGGACGGCGACGAGCGGCAGGGCGAGGGCGGCGGCGCCCGCCACGAGGGCGAGCGCGCGCCGTGAACTCCGCCGTGCGGTACGGGTGCTCATCGGGCGGCTCCCGCTCCGGGCAGGCGCGGACCGGCGACGGCGGCCGGCGGTGCGGAGAGGGCGGGCGGGAGGAGGGACGGCGGTGCGGAGAGGGTCGGGGCCGGTCCCCTCGTGGCCCGGGCGAAGGCGCCCGCGCCGCCGACCAGCGGCAGCTCCGCCCGGGTGCGGGCGAGGTCCAGGGTGAGGGTCGGGGTGGTCGACGGCGGGTCGAGCAGGTCCCGGTCGGTGCCGCCGACGATCAGGGCGAGCCGGTGGCCGGCCGGGACGACGTGGTCGGCGGCGGCGAGGTCCAGGGTGAGGGTGTACGCCCTGCCGGGGGTCAGCGGGCGCCCCTTCCGGGGGTCGGCCCAGGTGCCGAGGTCGGCCCAGCCCCGGCTGACGACCGTGTGCGGGACGTCGGCGGTGCGGGCCTCGGTCTCCTTGAAGCAGGCGCTGTCGCCGGGGGTGCTCGCGCCCCAGCAGGTGCGGTGGGCGAGGGTGGTGATGCCCTCCCCCGCCGCCGCGTAGTCGCGGATGGTGGCGGGGCCGAGGTCGACGAGGACGGCGGAGAGGTGGGCGGTGGCGGTGGTCGGGGTGGCGGTGACCGTCACCCGGGAGGAGCCGGCGATCCGCAGGTCTCGGGAGAGGGGGCGGGTGACGAACCCGGCCTTCTCGGGGGTCGCGGTGTCGATCCGGGCCGCCCAGTCCAGTTCGCCGAGGGACGGGTCGTCGGTGAAGGTGGCGGTGGAGCCGGGGGCGGCGGGGGCGCGACCGAGGACGCCGGGTCCGGCGGCGGCGCCGGGGGCGGTGCGCAGGGTGGTGGTCGCGGTGCCGCGCGGCGGCCAGTGCCGGTCGGTGGTCCAGCGGTCCGGGGCGCGCTCGACGTCGGCGACGGGCTCGCGGTCGATGCCGTTGTCGTAGCCGAGGAGGTAGTGGTCGAACCAGCGGTGCAGGGTGCGGACCCAGTCGGCGCGCCGGAAGTCGAAGGGGTCGACGTGGCCGGTCTGGGAGAGCCAGACCTTCCGCTCGACGCCGTGGGCGGCGAGGGCGTCCCACCACTTGCCGAACTGCCCGGCCCGGACGTTGAGATCCTGCTGTCCGTGCACGGCGAAGACGCTGGCCTTCACCTTGTGGGCGTCCTTGACGTGGTCGCGCTCGCTCCAGGCGGCGGTCCAGTCGCCGCTGTAGGGGGTGGCGGCGGTGATCCGGTCCTGGACGGCGCCGCAGCGGGCCCGCGCGTCGGGGCTGTTGACGTAGTCGGAGAGCCAGCTCGGGTTGGCGTCGTAGAGCGGGGCGCCCTGGGAGTGGAAGTAGTCGTACCAGGAGGAGATCGCTCCGATGGGGACGATCGTTTTCAGCCCTTCGACGCCGGTGGCGGCCACGCCGTTGGCGACGGTGCCGTCCCAGCTCTTGCCGATCATGCCGACGTTCCCGGTGCTCCAGCCGGTGGCGCGGGCCGGGGCCGTGCCGGTGCGGGTGGTGTAGCCGCGGGCGCGGCCGTTGAGCCAGTCGACGACGGCCTTGGCGGAGCGCACGTCGGAGCGTCCGCCGACGTCGTCGCAGCCGTCGGAGCGGTTGGTCCCGGCGAGGTCCACGGCGACGAAGGCGTAGCCGCGCGGGACGAAGTAGTTGTCGTAGTACAGGGGGAACTGAACGGGCCTGCCGTCGGCGTCGTAGGTCTTCTTCTGGCCCTCGTTGCCGCGCCCGCAGCAGGCGTAGTACGGGCTGGCGTCCATGATCACCGGGATTCTGCGCCCGGCCGCGGCGGGCTCCCGGGGGCGGACGACGTCGACGGCGACCCGGTCCGCGCGCCCGTCCCCGTCGCCGTCGAGTCCGGTGTCGACCCAGACGGACTCGCGGACGGCGTCGGCGTACGAGTGGACGGGGCGCGACTCGCGCACGGACCCGGCCGGGGGCGCGGCGGGGTCCGTCCGGGCGCCGGCCGGGGTGACGAGGGTCGCGAGCAGCGCGGCCGTGGCCGCCGCCACGAGGGTTCCGTACGGCGCTCGGGCTCCGCGGGTGATCCGCTTTCGCATCGGCATGGGCGGGAACGTACCCCGGTCAACTCCCGTGCAAAAGAGCGCCGGAGGGAATCAGGGGTGATTCGGGGTGATCCCGGAGCCGGATGGGTTCATGTCGGCCGAATGGCGATCGTGTGACAGGAGGTCCTCTGGACGTGACGGTCCGTCGGGGCCCTGAATAAGGTCGAAAGCAAGGACCGACGACCACCCGCGCGTCTTACGTTTCTTATGACTTGGGGAGCACCTGTGCACCGCAGAATCATCGTTCCGAGCGCCCTCGCGGCCTCCCTGATGCTGGCGATCCCGGCGTCGGCGGCCGATTTCACCCCTGGGGCCCCGGGCATCGGCGACTCCTACTACCCCGCCAGCGGCAACGGCGGCTACGACGTCTCGCACTACGACCTGCGCCTGAAGTACGAGCCCGCCACGGACCTCCTGGAGGGCACGGCGACGATCGTCGCCACCACCAAGCAGAACCTGTCCCGGTTCAACCTCGACCTCGGTCTGAAGGTCAGCGAGGTCCGGGTGAACGGCCGGGTCGCGAAGTTCGCCGCTTCGGGCGACCACGAGCTGGAGGTCACCCCGGCCGTCCCGCTGGAGAAGAACAAGGAGATCTCGGTGGTCGTCCGCTACGCGGGCAAGCCCTCCGAGTTCAAGGTCGACGGCTGGTCGGCCTGGGCCCGCACCCCGGACGGCGGTGTCGCCGCGCAGGAGCCGGACTCGGCCGCGTGGTGGTTCCCGTCCAACGACCACCCGCTGGACAAGGCCACCTTCGACGTCTCGGTCTCGGTGCCGGCCGGTCACCAGGCCATCAGCAACGGCGTGCTCCAGTCGCAGTCCACGGCGCTGGGCCGGACCCGTTTCAACTGGCGCTCCGACAAGCCGCAGGCGACCTATCTGGCCACGCTCGCCGTCGGGAAGTTCGACATCACGA
The DNA here is from genome assembly GCF_044754545.1 of Streptomyces sp. NPDC093071. Lineage (NCBI taxonomy): Bacteria > Bacillati > Actinomycetota > Actinomycetes > Kitasatosporales > Streptomycetaceae > Streptomyces > Streptomyces sp. NPDC093071. The sequence goes on from NZ_JBIVPH010000001.1 coordinate 517,143, forward strand.
CGGACCGGACGGCGAACGGGCTGCCCGTCCTCAACGCGTACAGCAAGGACCTGGGCGCCAACGCCGGTGCGGCGCGCGCCTCGATCGAGCGCACGGCCGAGGTGACGGAGTGGCTGGAGACGGTCTTCGGGCCGTACCCCTTCAACGCGCTCGGCGGTTACGTGCCCAACGTGACCAGCGGCTTCGCCCTGGAGACGCAGACCCGGCCGTTCTACAGCCCGCGGCAGTTCGCCAACGGCGCGAACGTGTCGGTGGTCGTCCACGAGCTGGCGCACCAGTGGTACGGCGACAGCGTGTCCGTCCGGGACTGGAAGGACATCTGGATCAACGAGGGCTTCGCCCGCTACAGCCAGTGGCTGTGGTCGGAGAAGGAGGGCGAGGGCACGACGCAGGAGCTGGCGGACTACGTGTACGCCCTGCGGGGTGCCGAGGACCCGTTCTGGACGGTGAAGCCGGGTGATCCGGGTCCGGAGAACCAGTTCCACGGCGCCGTCTACGACCGGGGCGCGCTGGCGCTCCAGGCGCTGCGCAACAGGATCGGGGACGAGGCCTTCTTCGCGATCCTGAAGGGCTGGCCGAAGCAGTTCGCGTACGGCAACGCGCGGGTGGCCGACTTCGTGCGGTACGCGGAGCGGGTATCCGGCAAGCCGCTGGCCGAGCTGTTCGACACCTGGCTGTACCAGCCGTCGAAGCCGTCCGCCTCGACGGCGGACGCGGCCGGCGTGTCCGCCCCGACGGCCGCGGAGGCCAGGGCGCGGGCCGGGGAGAAGCTCGGGGCGAAGGCCAGGGCGGCGGCCACGGCGAAGGCGACGGCGACCGCGACGGCCGACGCGAAGCCCGCGCAGCCGAAGTCGTGGAAGAAGATCGCGGCGACGAACACGATCCACGACCACGAGCGCGGCCACGGGGGCCACGGCGGTCACTGAGCCGTGCGGTGAGCCCCGGGGGGCCGTCCGTCAGCGCTTCGCGCGGCGGGCGGCCCTCCGCGCTTCCCCGGCCAGCGGCAGGTAGCGCAGCCGCTCGGGCAGGACGGGGACCACGGCCCGCAGGACCCGGCAGAGCCGGCGCAGGGTCCGCTCCTGGGCGTCCGTCCACTCCAGGCCGATGGCCTCGCGGGCGTCCGGGGGCATGAAGCCCGCGGTGAGGAAGGCGCGCAGCCGCAGGAAGGGGCGGCGCAGGAGGGGCCAGAGGAGGCGGAGGGCGAGCCGGACCGGCCGCGGGCCCCGGTCGGGGGCGGGGACGGGCAGGTCGGTGTCGAGGAGCTCCCGGACGACGACGGTGGCCTCCAGCTCCTCGGCGAGGACCTTCCGGTAGTACGGCCAGAACTCCTCGATCGTCTGCGGCATGTCCCGGTCGTGGATGCCGAGGATGCGGCCGACCCGGAGCCACTCGGCGTACAGCTGCCGTTCCTGGGCCTCGGTGAGGGGGCGGAAGAGCAGGCGGAGGCCGTGCCGGTAGACGGGGAAGCCGGTGGCGTGCACCCAGGAGTAGTAGGCGGGGGTGAGGGCGTGGTAGCGGCGTCCGTGGGCGTCGGTGCCCCGGATCGTGCGGTGCAGCTCCCGGAGGCGGCGGCCCTCGCGGGCGGCCTCCTCGCCGCCGTAGATCCACAGCTGGACCGAGCGCAGCGAGCGTTCGCCGCGGCCCCAGGGGTCGGTGCGGAAGACGGAGTGGTCGTCGACTCCGGCGCCGATCGCGGGGTGGGCGACCTGCATGGTGAGGGCGGCGGGCAGCATGAGGAGCGCCCGGACGTCGCCGGCGACGCTCCACAGCACTCCGCCGGCGGGCGGCGGCGGGGGGGCGGCGGGCTTCACGCGTTCCACGGTGCTTCTCCTCCGTGTCGTTTCCAGGATGCACCCGCGAAGAGGGGCATGACGAAGGGGCCGTCGCCCGGGCGACGGCCCCTTCCGGGTGTGCGGGTCAGGCGCGGTCGGCGCCGACCGGCTCGCCGACGATGCGGGCGGCGAGGGCGTGGGCCCAGGCGTCGACGTCGGCGTTGAGCTCGCGCTCGGCGGCGGCGCGCTCGTCGGCGATCTTCGCGGTGCCGGCGGCGAGGATGGCGTCGCGCTCGGCGGAGCCCTCGGCGCGGGCGGCGGCGATGGCGGCGGAGCCCTCCTCGACGGCCTTGGAGCGGATGCGCGCGGCCTCGTGGCGGGCCTCGGCGAGCTCGGCCTCGTACTGCTCGCGGACGCGGGCGGCCTCGGCGCGCAGGTCGTCGGCGCGGTCGGTGCCGCCCTCGATGGCGTCCTCGCGCTGCTCGATCGTCCGCTTGATCTTCGGAAGGACGCCCTTCGCCAGGATGAGGAAGGTGATGCCGAACAACACCAGGCCGAGGATGAGCTCGGCCCAGACGGGGTTGAGCGGACCGAGGTCCATCTTGAAGATCTGCGAGTTCGCGAGGGTCATGCGCGCATTCTACCTGGATCAAATGGGTGCAAATACGGCACGGGAGTGAGAGTTGGCACGCTCGTGCGGGCCCGGCCAGATTCCCGGCACCCAGAGGCTACCGGAAGGTAACCACGGCTGATTGTATGTGCGGCGCCAGCCCAATCCCCCACGCCTCCCTGGGAGTTCACGTGTCGTTCGCCGCGCTCCGCCGCGCCCCCGGCGCCGCTCTTTCCCTCGCCCTCGCCGCCGCCACCCTGGCGGCGACGGCCCCGGCCGCCTCCGCCGCGCCCGCCGAGACCCCCCGGCTGAAGGTCCTCACCTACAACGCGTTCCTTTTTTCGAAGAGCCTCTACCCGAACTGGGGACAGGACCACCGGGCGAAGGCGATCCCGGCCGCCTCCTTCTTCCGGGGGCAGGACGTCGTGGTCCTCCAGGAGGCCTTCGACAACTCCGCCTCCGACGCCCTCAAGGCGAACGCCGCCGGGCAGTACCCGCACCAGACCCCGGTCGTGGGCCGGAGCAAGAGCGGATGGGACGCCACCGGCGGGTCCTACTCCGCGACCACGCCCGAGGACGGCGGCGTGACGATCCTCAGCACGTGGCCGATCGTCCGCAAGGAGCAGTACGTCTACAAGGACGCGTGCGGCGCCGACTGGTGGTCGAACAAGGGCTTCGCGTACGCCGTGCTCGACGTGAACGGCAGCCGGGTCCACGTCCTCGGCACCCACGCCCAGTCCACCGACCCGGGCTGTTCGGCGGGCGAGGCGGCGCAGATGCGCAGCCGCCAGTTCAAGGCGATCGACGCCTTCCTCGACGCCAAGAAGATCCCGGCGAACGAGCAGGTGATCGTCGCCGGCGACATGAACGTCGACTCGCACACGCCCGAGTACGGCACCATGCTCGCCGACGCGGGCCTGGTGGGGGCCGACGCCCGCACCGGCCACCCGTACTCCTTCGACACCGACCTGAACTCGATCGCCTCCGAGCGCTACCCGGACGACCCGCGCGAGGACCTCGACTACGTCCTTTTCCGCGCAGGGAACGCCCGTCCGGCCGGGTGGACCAACCACGTGGTCCTGGAGAAGAGCGCCCCGTGGACGGTGAGCAGCTGGGGCACGAGCTACACGTACACCAACCTTTCGGACCACTACCCGGTCACCGGCTTCTGACGACCGGGCCGGGGGCTCCGGCTCAGTAGCCGCGGCCCCCGAAGAGGCTGTAGAGCCAGGCGCCGAGCACCGCGGCGACGCAGAGCATGACGAACAGGGAGCCGGCGCTCGTGTGCCGCTCCTTCCGGGGACGACGGCCGGGGCGGGGGGCGCGAGCCTTCCGGCCCGGCTTCTCGCGCTTCCCGGCCCTTCCTCCCCGGTCCGGCACCGGCGCCGGCTCGGCCACCGCGGCGACGTCGGCGAGCAGACGACGGCAGACCGCCGCCAGCTCCGCCGTCCCGGCCGACAGGTCGACGACCACCTCCGTGCGCGCGGGCGCCGTCGTGCCCCCGTCCAGGATCCTTCCGGCCCGCAGCAGCGCCCGGTCCTTGCCCCCGGTCGGGGCCAGGCTGATCCAGCGGCGGACGTGCTCGCCCCGGATCACCACACCGCCGCCCCGCTCGCGATAGACGGTGTGCTCCCGCCACAGGATCCCGGCCAATTCCCCGGCCGTGTCCCTGAGTTCCGCGTACATCGAATCCCCCCTGCTCCCCTGTCCCCCGCTGCGACAGCGGCCGACTCTAACCCCCGGGCCCGGCCCCCGCGCCGCCGCCCCGGCCCGGCGCCCCTTACGCGCCGAAGTCGTACGTCGTGACCGGTATCCCCCGGTCGCGGCGTCCCCGGCGGCGGACGGCCGCCCCTCGATGACGATCACGCTACGGGTCGCCACCGACAACCGCGCCGGTCTTTTACACGGCTGGTGAGACAGCAATACTGTTCCAGCGGTCCGGACACGCGGGCCGACGGCTGGGGAAACGAGGCGGCTCGGATGGACGTCGGGAGTGACGTGGAGCGGGGACCGAGCTACACCGTCGACGAGCTGGCCGCACGGGCCGGGGTGACGGTGCGGACCGTGCGGTTCTACGGGACCCGTGGGCTCCTTCCGCCGCCCGTCATCGGGGCCCGGCGGGTGGGGCACTACGGGCCGGAGCACCTCTCCCGGCTCGCGCTCATCGAGGAGCTCCAGCGGCAGGGCATGACGCTCGCCGCGATCGAACGGTACCTGGAGCAGCTGCCGCCCGACCTCAGCGCCCGCGACCTGGCGGTCCACCGGGCCCTGGTGGCCTCCTGGGCGCCCGAGTCCGCCGAGTCGATCACCCGGCGCGAGCTGGAGCGGCGGGCCGGGCGGGCGCTGACCGAGCGGGACGTCGACCGGCTCGCCGCGATGGGGGTCCTGGACCGGACCGACGACGCCGACACGTACCGGCTCGACGGGTCGCTGCTGCGGCTCGGCGTGGAGATGCTGGACGTGCCCATCGAGCACGAGACGATCCTCGCCTCCCGGACCGTGCTCCTGGAGCACGCGCGGGCCGCCGCCGAGGAGCTGGCCCGGCTCTTCCGGGAGGAGGTGTGGAACCCGTACCGGGAGAGCGGCGAGGACCCGGACCACCTGAAAGCGATGAGGTCGCTCTCGGCCCACATGCAGCCGATGGTGATCCAGGCCCTCGTCACGGCCTTCCAGCGCTCGCTGAGCGAGGAGCTGAGGACGGCGTTCCGCACTCCGTGACCGGTCAGGCGTCGGTGAAGACCTCGCCGCGCTCGGCCTTCTCCACCAGGAGGGCCGGCGGGGCGAAGCGCTCGCCGTACGTCTCCGCCAGCTCGCGGGCGCGGGCGACGAAGCCGGCGACGCCACCCTCGTAGCCGTTGATGTACTGGAGGATGCCGCCGCTCCAGGCCGGGAAGCCGATGCCCATGATGGAGCCGATGTTGGCGTCGGCGACCGAGGTCAGGACGCCCTCCTCCAGGAGGCGGACGGTGTCGATGGCCTCGGAGAACAGCATCCGCTCCTGCATGTCGCGGAAGGGGATCTCGTACCCGGGCTTGGTGAAGTGCTCGCGCAGGCCGGTCCAGAGCTTGCCGCGCTTGCCGTTCTCGTCGTACTCGTAGAAGCCGGCGCCGCCGCTGCGGCCGGGGCGCCCGAACTCGTCGACCATGCGGTCGATCACGGCCTCGCCCGGGTGGGTGGCCCAGACGCCGCCGGCCTCCTCGATCGCCCGCTTGGTCTCGTTGCGGATCTTGCGCGGCAGGGTGAGGGTCAGCTCGTCCATCAGGGAGAGGATCTTGGCCGGGTAGCCGGCCTGCGCCGCCGCCTGCTCGATGGAGGCGGGCTCGATGCCCTCGCCGACCATGGCGACGCCCTCGTTGAGGAACTGGCCGATCACCCGCGAGGTGAAGAAGCCGCGCGAGTCGTTGACCACGATCGGGGTCTTGTTGATCTGCCGGACCAGGTCGAAGGCCCGGGCCAGGGTCTCGTCGCCGGTGCGCTCGCCCTTGATGATCTCCACGAGCGGCATCTTGTCGACGGGCGAGAAGAAGTGCAGGCCGATGAAGTCGGCCTGGCGCTCCACGCCCTCGGCGAGGACGGTGATCGGCAGGGTGGAGGTGTTGGAGCAGAGCAGCGCGTCGGGCTCCACGACGGCCTGGATCTCCTGGAACACCTTGTGCTTGAGGCCGGTGTCCTCGAAGACGGCCTCGACGACCGCGTCGCAGCCCGCGAGGTCGGCGACCTCGGCGGTGGGGGTGATGCGGGCGAGGAGGGCGTCGGCCTTCTCCTGGGTGGTGCGGCCGCGCGCGACGGCCTTGGCGCACAGCTTCTCGGAGTACGCCTTGCCCTTGGCGGCGGACTCAGCGGAGACGTCCTTGAGGACGACCTCGATGCCGGCGCGGGCGCAGGAGTAGGCGATGCCGGCGCCCATCATGCCGGCGCCGAGGACGGCGACCTTGCGGACCCGGCGGGGCTCGATGCCCTTGGGGCGGCTGGCGCCGGAGTTGACGGCCTGGAGGTCGAAGAAGAACGCCTGGATCATGTTCTTCGCCGTCTGGCCGGTGACCAGCTCGGTGAAGTAGCGGGACTCGATGACGGAGGCGGTCTCGAAGTCGACCTGGGAGCCCTCGACGGCGGCGGCCATGATGGCGGCGGGCGCCGGGTAGGGCGCGCCGTTGAGCTGCTTGCGCAGGTTGGCCGGGAAGGCCGGCAGGTTGGCGGCGAACTTCGGGTGCGCGGGGGTGCCGCCGGGGATCTTGTGGCCGGGCAGGTCCCAGGGCTGCTGCGACTCGGGGTGGGTGTCGATGAAGGCGACGGCCTTCGCGAGCATCTCCTCGGGGGTGGCCGCCAGCTCGTGCACCAGACCGTTGTCCAGGGCCCGCTTGGGGTTGTACTGGGTGCCCTGGAGCAGCACCTTGAGGAGGGCGTCGGTGATGCCCATCAGGCGCACGGTGCGGGTGACGCCGCCGCCGCCCGGGAGCAGGCCGAGGGTGACCTCGGGCAGACCGATCTTGGAGCCGGAGGCGTCGAGGGCGATCCGGTGGTGGGAGGCGAGGGCGATCTCGTAGCCGCCGCCGAGCGCGGCGCCGTTGATCGCGGCCACGACCGGCTTGCCGATGGTCTCGATGCGGCGCAGGGCCTTCTTCATCTCCAGGGCGCCCTCGAAGATGTCCCGGGCGTGCTCGGGGCCCGCCTGGATCATGTCCTTGAGGTCGCCGCCGGCGAAGAAGGTCTTCTTCGCGGAGGTGTAGATGATGCCCCGGATGGAGTCCTTCTCGGCCTCCACGCGGTCGGCGATCGCGATGATCGAGGCCCGGAAGGCCTGGTTCATGGTGTTGGCGGACTGGTTCGGGTCGTCCAGGACGAGGGTGACGATCCCGGTCTCGTCCTGCTCCCAGCGGATGGTGGTGCTCTCGCTCATGACTGATGCTTCTCCGTAAGAAGGGGTTCGGACGGGACGGTCAGACGCGCTCGACGACGGTGGCGATGCCCATCCCGCCGCCCACGCACAGGGTGGCCATGCCGTAGCGCTTGTCCTGGCGCTCCAGCTCGTCCACGAGGGTGCCCAGGATCATCGCGCCGGTGGCGCCGAGCGGGTGGCCGAGCGCGATGGCGCCGCCGTTGACGTTGACCTTGTCCAGCGAGGTGCCCATGTCCTTGACGAAGCGCAGGACGACGGCGGCGAAGGCCTCGTTGATCTCGACCAGGTCGATGTCGTCCATGGTCAGACCGGCCTTGGCCAGGGCCTTGCGGGCGGCCGGGGCCGGGCCGGTGAGCATGATGGTCGGCTCGGAGCCGGAGACGGCCACCGAGACGATCCGGGCGCGCGGCGTCAGCCCGTACCGCTCGCCGACCTCTTTGGAGCCGACGGCGACGAGGGCGGCGCCGTCGACGATGCCGGAGGAGTTGCCCGCGTGGTGGACGTGGTCGATCTCCTCGATCCAGTGGTACTTCTGCAGCGCGACCGCGTCGAAGCCGCCCAGCTCGCCGATGTCCGCGAAGGACGGCTTGAGCTTCGCCAGGGAGTCGGCGGTGGTGCCGGGGCGCAGGAACTCGTCGTGGTCGAGGACGGTGAGGCCCGCGCGGTCCTTGACGGGGACGACGGAGCGGGCGAAGCGGCCGTCCTTCCAGGCCGCGGCGGCGCGCTCCTGGGAGAGGGCCGCGTACTCGTCCACGTCGCGGCGGGAGAAGCCCTCGATGGTGGCGATGAGGTCGGCGCCGATGCCCTGGGGGACGAAGTTGGTCTCCAGGTTGGTCATCGGGTCGGCGAACCAGGCGCCGCCGTCGGAGCCCATCGGCACGCGGGACATGGACTCCACGCCGCCGGCCAGGACGAGGTCCTCCCAGCCGGAGCGGACCTTCATGGCGGCCATGTTGACCGCTTCGAGGCCGGAGGCGCAGAAGCGGTTCTCCTGGACGCCGGCGACGGTGTCGGGGAGTCCGGCGGCGATGGCGGAGACGCGGGCGATGTCGGAGCCCTGGTCGCCGACCGGGCCGACGACGCCGAGGACGATGTCGTCGATGGCGGCCGGGTCGAGGCCGGGGTTGCGGCTCTGGATCTCCTTGATCAGGCCGACGACCAGGTCGATCGGCTTGGTGCCGTGCAGGGATCCGGTGGCCTTGCCACGACCGCGCGGGGTGCGGATCGCGTCGTACACGTACGCTTCGGTGCTCACGGGAAGCCTTTCGCGATGAGGGTGGGAGGAATCTCGCCGGGGGTGTCGCGGGGGAGGTCAGCCGAGGAGGGAACGGCCGATGATCTCCTTCATGATCTCGGTGGTGCCGCCGTAGATGGTCTGGATGCGGCCGTCGGTGTAGGCCCTGGCGACCGGGAATTCCGTCATGTAGCCGTATCCGCCGTGCAGTTGCAGGCAGCGGTCGGCGACCTTCTTCTGGAGTTCGGTCGCCCACCACTTGGCCATCGAGGCGTCCACGGCGTCCAGCGCGCCGTTCGCGTGCTCCTCGATGCAGCGGTCCAGGAAGGCCCGGGTGACGGCGCACTCGGTGGCCATCTCCGCGATCTCGAAGCGGATGTGCTGGAGCCGGGAGAGCGGGCGGCCGAAGGCCTCGCGCTCCTTGACGTAGGTGGTGGTGATCTCCAGGAGGTGTTCGGCGGCGGCGATGCCGGCGACGGCGATGGCCATCCGCTCCTGGGCGAGGTTGGTCATCAGGTGGATGAAGGCGCCGTTGAGCTCGCCGAGCAGGTTCTCCTTGGGGACGCGGACGTCGTGGAAGAACAACTCGGCGGTGTCCTGGGACTTCTGGCCGATCTTGTCGAGGTTGCGGCCGCGCTCGAAGCCCTCCGCGCCGCGCTCCACGACGAGCAGGGAGAGGCCGTGGGCGCCGCCCTCGGGGGTGGTGCGGGCGACGACGACCACGAGGTCGGCCAGGATGCCGTTGGAGATGAAGGTCTTGGAGCCGTTGAGGATCCAGTGGTCGCCGCGGTCCTCGGCGGTGGTGCGGATGCCCTGGAGGTCGGAGCCCGCGCCCGGCTCGGTCATGGCGATGGCGGTGATGGTCTCGCCGGAGCAGAAGCCGGGCAGCCAGCGCCGCTTCTGCTCGTCGGTGGCGAGGGAGGTGAGGTACGGGCCGATGATGTCGTTGTGCAGGCCGAGGGCGAGGCCGGGGGTGCCGGCCCGGGTGAACTCCTCAGCCAGGACGGCGCCGTAGCGGAAGTCGGGGTTGCCGCCGCCCCCGTACTCCTCGTCGACGGCGATGCCGAGCAGGCCCTGCCGTCCGGCGGCGAGCCAGGCCTCGCGGGAGACGATGCCGTCCTTCTCCCACTGCTCGTAGTGGGGCAGCACCTCCTTCTCCAGGAAGGTGCGCACGACCGCCCGGAAGGCTTCGTGGTCCTCGGTGTAGATGCGGCGCTTCATGCGGAAGTCTCCTGGGGGTGCAGGGAGGGTACGGCCCAGTCGCGGGCGACCTCGGCGGTGTCGGCACCGGGCAGGGCGGGGCCCGTGCGCAGGGTGCCGGGGGTGACGGAGAAACGGGGTGCGGGGGCCGGCTGGACCTGCCCGGCGTGCTCGGCGAAGGTGCCGCGGGCGGCCAGGTGCGGGTGGGACGGGGCCTCGTCCAGGGAGAGGACGGGGGCGACGCAGGCGTCGGAGCCCTCGAAGACGTCCGTCCACTCCTGCCGGGTCCGGCCCAGGAAGGCCTTGGCGACGGCCTCGCGCAGCTCGGGCCAGCGGGCGAGGTCGTAGCGGCCGGCGGCGGCCTCCTCGCCGATCCCGAGGAGGCGGACGAAGTCGGCGTAGAACCGCTCCTCCAGGGCGCCGACCGCCATGTGGCCGCCGTCGGAGGTCGCGTACACGCCGTAGAAGGGGCAGCCGCCGTCGAGGAGGTTGGTGCCGCGCCGGTCCTGCCAGCTCCCGGCGGCCAGCATTCCCCGGATCATGGTGGTGAGGTGGGCGGTGCCGTCGACGATCGCGGCGTCCACGACCTGGCCCTCGCCGTGGGCGCGGGCGTGCTGGAGGGCGGCGAGGACGCCGACGACCAGGTAGAGCGAGCCTCCGGCGTAGTCCCCGAGCAGGTTGGCCGGGATCGACGGCGGGCCGTCCGGGTCCGGGCCGATCATGCCGAGGGCGCCGGTGATCGCGATGTAGCCGATGTCGTGCCCGGCGGTCGGGGCGAGCGGTCCGTCCTGGCCCCAGCCGGTCATCCGGCCGTAGACCAGGCGCGGGTTGCGGGCGAGGCAGGCGTCCGGGCCGATGCCGAGGCGCTCGGCCACGCCGGGCCGGTAGCCCTCGAGGAGGACGTCCGCGCGCTCGACCAGGTCGAGGACGGTCGCGGGGCCGTCGGCCGCCTTGAGGTCGACGAGCACCGAGCGCTTGTTGCGGTTGGTGAGGTCGCGGGCGGGGTCGATGCCGAGCCCGGGGCCGCCGGGGCGGTCGACCCGCACGACGTCCGCGCCGAGGTCGGCGAGCAGCATCGCGGCGAAGGGGCCGGGGCCGATGCCGGCCAGTTCCACCACGCGCACCCCGGTGAGGGGTCCGGTGCGGGCGGTGTGCGTCGTGCTCATCGAACCCCCGGAAGTGTGTGACACCAATGATGTAACACCGGAGATGCTAGGAACGTGTTCCACTCGGCACAAGCCCCCCGGCCGAGCAAGCGCTTGGAAATTCCGGACGGATCCTCCGATCGGGGCCCGCGTGCTTCCGGGGGCCCGGGGTACCTGAGGGCCCGGGAGATCCGGAGGAGGGCTTCCGCTATCCTCCGCCGACGACGACCGCGCACGGCGGCGCGGTCCGGCCGAGACGAGGGGCTGCATGGACACAGGGGCGGGCGTGGGGAGCGGGGCAGGGGCGGGCCCGGAGCGCGGGGCCAGGCCGTACGACGTGGTCCTCTTCGGGGCCACCGGTTTCGTGGGGGAGCTGACCGCGGAGTACCTGGCCGAGCACGCCCCCGACGGGTGCCGCTGGGCGCTCGCGGGACGCGGCCTCGGCAAGCTGGAGGCGCTGCGGGACCGGCTGGCCGCGGCCCGGCCGCACCTCGCGGACCTGCCGCTGGTCGTGGCGGACTCCGCCGACCCGGCCTCGCTGCGGGAACTGGCCGAATCCGCCCGGGTGGTGGCGACGACGGTCGGGCCGTACGTCTGGTACGGCGAGGAGCTGGTCGCCGCCTGCGCGGAGGCCGGCACGGACTATCTGGACCTGACGGGCGAGGCCGAGTTCGTGGACCTCGTGTACGTGCGGCACGACGCGCGCGCCCGGGAGACCGGCGCCCGGATCGTGCACGCCTGCGGCTTCGACTCGATCCCGCACGACCTGGGCGTGCACTTCACGGTGGGGCAGCTGCCGGAGGGCGTGCCGCTGCGGGTGGACGGTTTCGTACGGGCCGGGGCGGCGTTCTCGGGCGGCACCTTCGCCTCCGCGCTCACCGCCCTCGGCCGGGGCCGGGAGGTCCTGCGGGCCGCGCGCGAACGGCGCCTGCACGAGCCCCGGTTGGTGGGCCGCCGGTCGCGGGCGCCGCTCGGCGGCCCCCGGTTCAGCCGGGAGACGGGCACGTGGGCGCTGCCGCTGCCGACGCTCGACCCGCAGGTCGTGGCGCGCTCGGCGGCGGCCCTCGACCGGTACGGGCCGGACTTCCGCTACCGGCACTACGCCTCCGTGAAGACGCTCCCGATGGCCCTCGGCGGCGCGGCGGCCGTCGGCGCGGGCGTGGCGGCGGCCCAACTCCCGCCGGTCCGGAGCTGGCTGATGGAGCGTTACCGGGCCGGGGAGGGCCCGTCGGCCGAGCGGCGCGCCCGCAGCTGGTTCTCCGTGCGGTTCGTGGGCGAGGGCGGCGGGCGGCGGGTCTTCACCGAGGTGTCGGGCGGTGACCCGGGGTACGACGAGACGGCCAAGATGCTCGCCGAGTCGGCGCTCTGCCTCGCCTTCGACCCGCTGCCGAAGACCGCCGGCCAGGTCACGACGGCGACCGCGATGGGCGACGCCCTCACCGCCCGCCTGCGGGAGGCGGGCATCCGCTTCCGGGTGGCGCACCGGGGCTGAGGCCGGTGCGGCTGCCGCCCTCGTTCCGTACGGGCGAGGGCGGCGCCCGGCGGGTCCCGGTCAGTAGGCGTTGACGTACCAGATCGCGCCGCCGAGGAAGACCGGCAGCGTGAACGCCATCTGGAGCATCCAGGGGACGTCCGGGCCCTCGTCGTCGGGCTTGCCCGGGTTCTCCGCGCGCCACGTCATGAACGCGCGCATCGCCTTCCGGTGGCCGGCGACACCCAGGGCGATGCCCAGGAACGCCCCGCAGTAGAGGGGGAGCAGCCCGGTCAGGGGCGTGTCGTAGGTGGTGCTGTAGGTCGCGGCCGCCACGAAGCACAGCGCCGGGCCGCACGACACCCAGATCCTCTGCCGCCCGTTCGTCATCCCCGGAAACATCACGGCGAGATACACCGCCACGCTGATCACGGCGAACAGCCACCACCACGGTGACGTCCTGTCCATTTCGCCCCCCCTTCGCACCTGTGTTCGTTCTTGCGGTCCGGGGCCCATCCTCCCCCGACACCCGGAGCGGGCGGACGGCGGGGCTCCGCCTCAGGGCCGCACGAGGCGGAAGGGATGGCCGGCCGGGTCCGCGTAGACGCGGCGGGCCGGGTCGCCTCCCCCGTCGTCGAGCGGTACGGCTCCGAGCGCGAGGACGGCCTCGTCGGCGGCGGCCAGGTCGTCGACCCGTACGTCGAAGTGGAACTGCTGCTCGGGCGCGCCCCAGGCGGGCGACCGGTGGCCCGGGACGCTCTGGAAGGCGAGGACGGGGCCGCAGTCGCCGCGCAGGACGACACAGCCCTCGCCGGCGGTCCACCGGGGATCGGGGTCGTCGACCTCGCCGCCGATCAACCGCTGGTAGAAGAGGGCGAGTTCGTGCGCGTCGGGGCAGTCGAGGACGACGCACCGCAGCCGTCCGATCACGCGGACCTCCCGGGGGCGGCGGGGGTCGGGGTCGGGCCGCGCCGGGCGGAACGCGGCGGAACGGGAAGGGGAGTTGTCATGATCCCCACTCTGCCGGGTGGGCCCGGGAGCCGGTATCCGTACGCGTACTCAGAGGGATCCGGACGTTCCGGGAGGGGACGGACGTCCCCCGAGCGCCTCCGCGAGGGCGCGGCGGCAGAGGGAGTCGGCGCGGCGGGTGGTCTCGGGGATCCGGTAGCGCGGGGTGAGGTGGAGGGTGTGGGCGCAGGCCCGGTCGAGGGAGACCCGGTGGCCGACGGAGACGAAGACCGGCTTGACCCCGCCCCGGGTGCGCACGGCCCGCCCCACCTCCTCCCCGTCGGCGAGCAGCGGGGACGAGTCGCCGCGCGCGGGCCCCGGCTGCTCGTGGGCGAAGGCGAAGGGGTTCTTGGCGACGCCGACGGACGGCCGTCCGGTGAGCACGCCGAGGTGGCTGGCGAGCCCGAAGCGGCGGGGGTGGGCGAGCCCGTAGCCGTCGCAGACCAGGAGGCCGGGGTCGGCGTCCAGGGCGTCGAGCGCGGCGAGCACGGTCGGGATCTCCCGGAAGGCGAGGAGGCCGGGGACGTACGGGAACGAGACCCGGCCGACCGCCGTCGCCTCCTCCACGACCTCCAGGGTCCGCGCGTCGAGCACGACGGCCGCGGCGGCGACGAGGTCCCGCTCGTCGTCGTAGGCCACGTCGAGCCCCGTGACGTGCCCCTCGCCGACCGGCGGCCCCTCCTCGTCCCGTACGAGCCGCCCCCTCAGCTCCCGCTGGACGGCGAGGGCGGCGGTCTCGTCGGCGGGCCAGCCCGCCGGAATCTCGATGATCGTCATGATGCGGGCCACCCTACGGCCGGCCGGGCGCCCGTTCCGAAGGCCGGGACGGACGCCCGGGGCCGGAGGGCGGCCGGTAGCCTGGCGATCATGTTCGTACTGGAATTGACCTACACCGCCCCCGTCGAGCGGGCGGACGCGCTGCTCGACGCGCACGTCGAGTGGCTCGACGCGCAGTACGCCGCCGGCGTGTTCCTCGCGTCCGGGCGGAAGAACCCCCGAGACGGCGGGGTGATCCTGGCCGCCGGGGTCGACCGCGCGGAGATCGAGAGGATCGCGGCGGCCGACCCGTTCAGCGCCGAGGGCGTGTGCGCGTACCGGATCACGGAGTTCTACGCGACCAAGACGGTCGACGGGCTCGCCCCGTACCGGGACGAGCTGCCCTCGTAGCCCCCTGGCCCCATAGCCTCCTGGCCCTCTGGCCTCCTAGCGGAGGCCCAGCCGTGCGATCCGGCCCTGTTCGCCGGAGGCCCAGCAGGAGCCGTCCGGGGTGCAGTCGACCGTGTCGTACGAGCCGGTGTCGACCGTGCGCCAGGTGCGGCCCCCGTCGATGGTGAGGTCCGTTCCGGTGGGGCCGACGGCGAGCGCGGCCGTCCTGCCGTACGGGAGCCAGGCGACGCCCGAGCGGTAGGCGGGCGGCGGCGCGGCCGAGGGGCGCCAGGTGCGGCCCGCGTCGGCGGTGACGGCGGCGGCCTCGGGGGACGGCTGGTCCTTGCGGTAGTCGCCGCCGACCGCGATGCCGTGCGTACGGTCGCGGAAGGCGAGCCCGAAGACGCCCCGGGCCGGGTCCCCGGCCGGGATCGGCGAGGCCGTCACCGTCCAGGTCAGGCCCCGGTCGGCGGAGTGCAGCACGCGCGCGGTGGCCGCGCCGCCCGTCGCCAGCCACACGTCCCGGGATCCGGCCGACACCAGGCACTGGCCGCTCGCCGCGAACCCCGCCTCGCCGGGGAGCGCCTCCGGCATCCCCGCGGTCGGCAGGACCCGCCAGGACCGGCCGCCGTCTCGGGTGGAGAGGATGCGGTACCTGCCGTCGACCGGGTCGCTCATGGCGAGGCCGTTGCGGTGGTCGAGGAAGGTCATGCAGTCGTAGAAGGCGCGCGGGTCGGTGTTGCGGAAGGACTCGGTCCAGGTGGCGCCGCCGTCCTCGGTGCGCAGCACCCGCGAGGCCTCGCCCTCCCCGATGGCGAGGACGACGGCCCGGCGGGCGTCGAAGGCCTCCACGTCGCGGAACTCCAGCCCCTCCGCGCCGGGCGGGGACACGTTCCGCCAGCTCCGGCCCCCGTCGGTGGTCCGCAGCACCGTGCCCCGGGAGCCCGCGGCCCAGGCGGTGCGGCGGTCGACCGCCGCGAGCCCCCGGAAACGGGCGTCGGTACCGGTCGGCGTGAGCCGCCAGCCGATTGCGGACGGGAGGTGCCGGCCGGCCGCGAGCGCGAGCGGCCGGCCGTCCGCCGGTACGGAGTCCCGGTCTGTCGTCGGCGTGAACTGCCGGTCGGTCGTCGGCAGGAGGTCTCGGTCGGCCGTCGACGGGAACTGACCGTCGGTCGTCGGCAGGAGGTCTCGGTCGGCGGTCGGCGTGGGCCGTGCGTCCGTCGACGCCGCTGCCGCCGTCACCGTCGCCGCGAGCGGCCGGCCCGTCGTCGGTACGGGCCGCCCCTCCCCCGTCGACGCGACCGTCCGCGTGAGCTGTCCGTCGGTCGCGGCCGTGGGGGTCGCCCCGGCCCGCGCCGGGACGGCCAGGGTCAGCGCGAGCGCCGCCCCGACCAGTCCCGCCGACATCGTTCGTCTCGTCTTCCCCATGGACGTCATGGCGCCGGAAGCTAGTGCCCCCGCCCGTCCGCCGTCCAGGGTGCCTCCGCGCGAGCGGCCGGTACCGGTCGCGGGCCTCCGTATTCCGGCCGTACCACGACCTTTCCGACCCTTGCCCCGAATCGGCCGGAGAACTTTCCGGCCAGAGTCGGGACGCGGCGGAAAGGCCCCGACCTGCCCGGACGCCCTTCCCCCGGGCCCGGTGACGCAGCTCACGTGGATCCGGAGTGCACGTTCCGGCCGTCTCGCCCGTCTTCCCGGGTGTCAGGAGCCCCGGTGTCGGGGAGACGCACAGGATCCGAAACCCGCGCGAGAGGAGCCGGTCTTGTCCGCCGTCATCGAGCAGGCCGTCCAGGCCCGTCTGGTCGCATCCGCTCCCCGGATGGAGACCGTCCCCGCCACCCTGCGGTACGACCGCGAGGATCCGTACGCCGTCAGCATGGCCTTCCCGCCTCCCGCGACCCTGGAGGGCGTCGAGGTCTCCTGGGCCTTCGCGCGCGAACTGCTCGTCCAGGGCGTCGAGCGCCCGGCCGGGGTCGGGGACGTGCGGCTGCGCCCGTACGGGTACGACCGGACCGTGGTCGAGTTCCACGCCCCGGAGGGGGTGGCCATGGTCCACGTCCGGACCTCGGAGCTGCGCCGCTTCCTGGAGCGCTCGCAGCACCTGGTGCCGGAGGGGCGCGAGCACCAGTACCTGGACTGGGACCAGGACCTGACCGAGCTGTTCCGCGAGCGCCCCTGACCCCTCGCCGCCGGACCGTCTCCTAAATCGTTTGCCGCCCTCCCGGTCGGGCTCGTATCGTCGGTAACGACCTTGTCGTCACCCGATCGGAGAAGGACGTTGCTCGTCTGAGGTTGCGAGACACCGCGCCGCGCGTGCCCCCTGTGCCGCGTGTGCCGTTCTCGACCTCGGCGTACGAGCCGTCTTCCCACAGCCCGCGCCCCGGTGTCTCCACGCGTTGCATCCCTTCACGCCCGCGCTCGCGCAACCGGAGGCCTTCATGGCGCATCACCCCACGTTCCTCACCTGTTCCTCGCTCTCCTTCTCGTGGCCGGACGGCACCGAGGTCTTCGACGACTTCCGGCTCGCGGTCGGCCCCGGCCGCACCGGGCTCGTCGGGCTCAACGGCTCCGGCAAGTCCACGCTCCTCAAGCTGCTCGCGGGCGAGCTGACGCCCTCCTCCGGCACGGTCCGGGTCACGGGCGAACTCGGCCACCTGCCGCAGAACCTGGTCCTGGACACCTCGCGCCGGGTCGACGAGATCCTCGGCATCGACGCGAAGCGGGCCGCCCTGCACGCCATCGAGGCGGGCGACCCGGCCGAGGAGCACTTCACCGTCCTCGCCGACGACTGGGACGTCGAGGAGCGGGCCCGGGCCGCCCTCGACCAGCTCGGCCTGGACGGCATCGGCCTGGACCGGACCGTCGGCGAGATCTCGGGCGGCGAGTCCGTCCTGCTGCGCCTCGCCGCGCTGCTGCTCGCCCGGCCCGACGTCCTGCTGCTCGACGAGCCGACCAACAACCTGGACCTGCACGCCCGCGCGCGCCTCTACGAGGCCGTGGAGAAGTGGTCCGGGGTCCTGGTCGTGGTCAGCCACGACCGCGAACTCCTGGAGCGGGTCGACCAGATCGCCGACCTGCGGGACGGCGAGGTCGCCTGGTACGGCGGCTCCTGGTCGGACTACGAGGCGGCGCTCGCCGCCGAACAGGAGGCGGCGGAGCGGATGGTGCGGGTCGCCGAGGCCGACGTCCAGCGGCAGAAGCGGGAACTGGCCGACACCCAGGTGAAGTTGGCGCGCCGGAAGCGGTACGGGCAGAAGAGCTTCGAGAACAAGGTCGCCTCCAAGCTGGTGGCCAACAGCCAGAAGCGCAGCGCCCAGGTCACGGCCGGCAAGCAGCGCACGCTCCACGCCGAGCGCCTCTCGGAGGCCCGGGAGCGGCTGGACGCGGCGGTGGAGGCGGTGCGGGACGACGACGAGATCAGGGTCGAGCTGCCGCGCACCTCGGTGCCGCCGGGCCGCGAGGTGCTGCACCTGCGGGACCTGGAACTGCGGTACGGGGCCCGCGTCGGGGGCGCGTTCGAGCTGCGCGGCCCGGAGCGGATCGCGCTGGTCGGGCGGAACGGCGCCGGGAAGACGACGCTGCTCCGGACCGTCGCCGGGGAGCTGGAGCCGCTGGCCGGGGAGGTGGACGCGCGGGTGCCGCTGCGCTTCCTGCCGCAGCGGCTCGACGTCCTGGACGACGGGCTGAGCGTGGTGGAGAACGTGGCCCGCTTCGCGCCCGGCGCGACGGCGAACGCGATCAGGGCCCGGCTCGCGCGGTTCCTCTTCCGGGGGGCGCGGGCCGACCAGGCCGTGGGCACCCTCTCGGGCGGGGAGCGGTTCCGGGCGACGCTCGCGGCGCTGCTCCTCGCGGAGCCGGCCCCGCAGCTGCTGATGCTGGACGAGCCGACCAACAATCTGGACATGGCGTCGGTGCGGAGGCTGACGGAGGCGCTCGACGCCTACGAGGGGGCGCTGATCGTGGCGAGCCACGACGTGGCGTTCCTGGAGTCGCTCGGGATCACCCGCTGGCTGCTGCTCGACGGCGAGCTGCGGCCGACGACCGCCGAGGAGGTCCGGGAGGTGGCCGCCGACCGGTCCTGACGGGCGCGCGCCCGGCGCCGTCGAACACCCCCCGGGGCCGTACACCCAGCGCCGCCGGATGCTCGCGCCGTGTAGTCGGCGGGGCGTCCGGCGGGCGCCGCACCGGACGTGACCTGCGTCTCCGGCACCCAGCCCGAGCAGGGAGCATAACGGAACGTAATCGGACAACGCCCGGGACGGGGTTGGTGGACGCCTTACGGAGCCTTAACCTACGGTTTCGTAACCTACGGATTCGTAGGTACGCCCGTATGTCCTTCTCCGTCCCCAGGAGTTCCCCTTGACGCTCACCTCTCCCCACCTCGGCAGCTCGGCAGAGTGGACCGACGCCCGGCTGCTCTACGCCCTGGAAGAGGTCGTGGAGAAGGAGCTCAACCGGCACCTGAAGGTCACCAAGGACTGGATGCCGCACGAGTACGTGCCGTGGTCCGACGGCCGGAACTTCCCGGGCTTCTTCGAGGACGGCGAGGCCTGGGACCCGAAGCAGTCCAAGGTGACCGAGATCGGGAAGATCGCCCTCGTGGTCAACCTGCTCACCGAGGACAACCTGCCGAGCTACCACCACGAGATCGCCAGCCTCTTCGGCCGCGACGGCGCCTGGGGCACCTGGGTGCACCGCTGGACCGCCGAGGAGGGCCGGCACGGCATCGTGATGCGCGACTATCTGCTGGCCTCGCGCGCGGTCGACCCGGACAAGCTGGAGCAGTTCCGGATGGCGCACATGAGCGAGGGCTTCGAGTCCGACAACCGGCACTCGATGCTGCACTCCGTGGCGTACGTCGCCTTCCAGGAGCTGGCCACCCGCATCTCGCACCGCAACACCGGCCACCAGTCCGGCGACCCGGTCTGCGACCGGATGCTCGCCCGCATCGCGACCGACGAGAACCTGCACATGGTCTTCTACCGCAACCTGCTGGGCGCGGCCTTCGAGCTCGCCCCCGACCTGACCATGCGGGCCGTGCGGGACGTCGTGGTCAACTTCCGGATGCCCGGGCACGGTATGCCGGGCTTCGAGCGGGCGGCAGCGCAGATGGCGATCGGCGAGATCTACAACATGCGCATCCACCACGACGACGTGCTCCAGCCCGTGCTGCGCTTCCTCAAGGTCCTCCAGATCGACGGCCTGGGGCCGGAGGGGCTGCGCGCCCAGGAGGAGCTGGGCCTGTACATGAACGGTCTGAACAGCGAGGCGAGCAAGTTCGACGAGAAGCTCGCGGCCCGCAAGGCCCGGCTGGCGGCCCGCGCGGCGGGCTGACCGCCCGGACACCCCGCCCGGACACCCCGTCCGGCCGCCCGGCCGGACCGCCCCACGACGCCGGACCACCGCGCGGCGGACGCTCCCGCCGCGCGCGGTCAGCCCCGGTTGCGCTTCAGCCGGAACCGCTCCTTCTCCGAGAGCCCGCCCCACACGCCGAACCGCTCGTCGTGCGCGAGGGCGTACTCCAGGCACGCCACCCGCCCCTCGCAGGCCCCGCAGAGCTGCTTCGCCTCGCGGGTGGAGGAGCCGGGCGCCGGAAAGAAGAACTCCGGTCCGGCCTGGGCGCAGAGCGCGTTCTCCTGCCAGCTCATGTCGGGCTCCGGTGCGGTCAGTACGCTCGTGTCGGTCTGCATGTCGTACACCGTGCCGGAGCGTCGTAAACGAGCCATCAACGTTCGATCAATGCGGCGCGCCGAAAGGATTTGTCAGGTGGCCCCGCATGGACGAGGATCACCACGTGACGATCAGAAAGGGCCATGCCGCGTAGGCGCCCCGCTCCGCTCTCCCGCGCTCGCGCGCCACCGGGCCGGCTCCCCTCAGCCGCCCGACCGCACCCCGCGACCGCCCACCGAGGAGAGCCCCCGTGCACGAGATCGCCCTCGTTCCCCACGCCCGTCTGCCCCGCGCGTACCACGACCGCCATGTCCTGGGCAGTACCGTCGACGCCTTCGGCGCCGCCCACTGGCTGCTCGCCGAGCGCGCCCCTGAGCCGGGCGATGACCTCCACCCCTTCGACGCGCTGGTCGTCTCCGTCCATGACGGCGGTGCCGTCGAGACCACCGAGCTGAGCGGCGTACGGACCCGGTGGCCCAAACTGGACCGGCTGCCGGACGGCGGGTTCGTCGTGGCCTCGGCCCGTGACCGCCGGGGCGACGAGAAGAGCCAGGTGCAGGTCTTCGACGCGCTCGGCCGCGAGACCTGGACCTTCCCCGTCGGGGACGCGATCGAGCACCTGCTCGTGGACGAGGCCGGTGACCTGTGGGTCGGGCACTTCGACGAGAACCCGCTGGGCATCCGCCGCTGGAGCGCGACGGGTGAACTGCTGTGGGCGTCCGAGGACGACCCCGGCGCCGGGTGGATCACGG
Source organism: Streptomyces sp. NPDC093071 (assembly GCF_044754545.1). Classification (NCBI taxonomy): domain Bacteria; kingdom Bacillati; phylum Actinomycetota; class Actinomycetes; order Kitasatosporales; family Streptomycetaceae; genus Streptomyces; species Streptomyces sp. NPDC093071. Next base: position 538,048 of record NZ_JBIVPH010000001.1, read on the forward strand.
ACTGCTACGCCCTGAACGTGTCCGGCACCGGCGCCTGGGCCTGTCCGTACGTCGATTTCCCGCTCCTGGAGATCAGACCCGGCCAGGACGTGAGGAGACGGACCGGCATCGGGAGAGGCGCCGACTCCCTGGCCGTCCACGGCGAGCGGGTCGCCTTCCTCGACCACGGCCGGATCGTCCACGGGGAGATGACCGGGAGCTCCGTGGAACGGAGGGACGTCGCCCTGCTCACCCGCCCGGAGGGCGGCCCCGTCGGCCGCCGCCGGGTCGCTGCCCGGGGGAGCAGGATCTACGTCGGGTACGGCCCCCTCACCGAGTGGGGCGTCTTCGACCTCAGCGCGTGACCCCCAGGGCCGGCAGGACCGTCTCGGCCACCCGGTAGGCCTCCTCCAGGAGGGGGTTGCCGGAGAGGATGAAGGTGTCGACGCCCAAGGCGCGGTATTCCTGGAGGCGTTCGACGACCTGGGAGGTGGAACCGACGACCGCCGTGCCGGGGCCGGGGCGGAAGAGGCTCATGCCGGGCCAGAGGTTGGGGTGGGTCTCCAGTTCGCGGGCGCGGGCCGGGACCCGGCCGCCGTGCTGGCGGAACTGGCGCTGCCAGCCGACGCCGTCCTCCCCCGCCCGCTCGCCGAGCTGCCGGGCGTACGTCGCCTCGCTGGTGACGTCGAGGAGGCGGTCGGCGGCGGCCCAGGCCTCGTCCTCGGTGTCGCGGACGATGAGGTGGAGGCGCAGGCCGATGCGGAGGGTGCGCCCGTGGGCGGCGGCCCTGGACCGTACGTGGTCGAGCTTCTCCTTCAGGAGGTGCGGCGGTTCGCCCCAGGTGAGGTAGACGTCGACGTGCTCGGCGGCCATCTCGATGCCGGGCGCCGAGGAGCCGCCGAACCAGAGCGGGACGTGCGGTTCCTGGACCGGGCGCAGGTCGCGGAAGGAGGCGCCCGCGTTCCTGAGGTCGTAGAAGCGCCCCTTGTGGTCGAAGACCTCCCCCGCCGTCAGCCGCTTCACGATCGACCAGTACTCGGCGCTCAGTGCGTACCGCTCGTCGTGCTCGACGTGCAGGCCGTACTCGCGCAGGGAGGCGGTCGAGCCGTTGACGACGTTGAAGCGGAGCCGGCCGCCGAAGAGGTTGTCGAAGGTGAGCGCCGTCTTGGCCAGGAGGGTGGGGGAGATCAGGCCCGGGTGGACGGCCAGGAGGGGCTTGAAGCGGGTGCTGGTGGAGGCCGCGAGGGCGGAGCCGAGCGGCCACACGTCGTAGAGGTCGGTGGCGAGCAGCGCCCCGGTGTAGCCGAGCCGTTCGACCGTCCCGGCGAGCTGCTGGAGGTAGCCGAGGTCGACGGGGCGGCGGCCCTCCGGCTCCCACGGGTAGGCGCCTTCGCGCGGGATGATGTACCAGAGGACTTCGGGGGCCTGTGTCGGTGGGGTCACGGGTCAGGCCTTCCGGGGCAGCGCGTCCGCGACGGTGACCGCGCGGTCGACGAATCCGGTGCGGTGGAAGACGTCCGCCGCCCGCTGCTGCTCCGCGACGAACTCCTCGGTGACCTCCTCGATCGTCCAGGGCAGGGCGCGCAGCGCGGTCTCCCAGTCGTCCACCGTGCCGCCCTGGTCGGCGGCGGCGATCTCGGCGGCCTCGCGCGGGTGGGCGGCGGCCCACTCGTCGGCCCGGCGCAGGGCCCGGACGAGCGCCTCGACCACCTCGGGCCGCTCCTCGGCCAGGTCGCGGCGGGTGAAGAAGACGGACCGGTCGCTGATGACCTCGCCGGTGGGGACGAGGACGCGCAGGCCGCCGGTGCGGCGGGCGGCGGCCAGTTCGGCGCCCTGGGCGACCCAGGCGGTGATCTCGCCGGAGCGCAGCTTCTCCTCGCTGCCGGAGTCGCCGCGCACGGCGGTGATGTCGGTGGCGTACGACAGGCCCGCGTCGTCCAGGGCCTTGGCGACGAGGTGGGTCTGCCAGGAGCCGACGGCGAGGTGGACGGTGCCGCCCTTGAGGTCGGCGACGGTACGGACCGGGCTGTCCTCGGGGACGAGGAGGGCGCCGTGGCCGGGGCGGGGCGCCGAGACGGCGACGTAGACGATGTCGTGGCCGGCGGCCTGCGCGGTGACGGGCGGGGTGGAGCCGGTGCCGCCGAAGTCGATGGTGCCGTCGGCGAGGTGCGCGCCGGTGCGGACGCCGTCGGTGTACGGGTGCCAGGCCACGGTCTCACCGAAGGCGGCGAGCTCCTGCTCCGCGTAGCCGAGGCGGGAGAGGTGGTAGAGGGAGGGGTTGCTGCGGTGGACACCGATGACGACGGTCATGCGGGCGCTCCTTCGAAGGGCTCTTCGGACGGGACGGTGACGGGGTGCGGGGCGGGTGCTTCCTCGGGGGCGTGGACGCCGAGGTCCGCGAGGAGGCGGCGGCGGAGGGCGACGAAGGCCGGGTCTCCGGGGTCGCGGGGGCGGTCGACGGCGACGGGTTCGTCGGTGACGAGCCGGCCGTCGCGCAGGACGGCGACCCGGTCCGCGAGGCGCACGGCCTCGTCGACGTCGTGGGTGACGAGCAGGACGGCGGGCCGGTGGATCCGGCGCAGTTCGCCGACCAGGTCCTGCATACGGAGCCGGGTCAGCGCGTCGAGGGCGGCGAACGGCTCGTCCAGGAGCAGCAGTTCGGGCTCCCTGACCAGGGCGCGGGCGAGCGCGACCCGCTGGGCCTCGCCGCCGGAGAGGGTGGCGGGCCAGGCGTCGGCGTGCCGTTCGAGGCCGACCTCCGCGAGGGCCCGCAGTCCGGTCTCCCGGGTCGCGGCCCCGCGCGGGAGGCCGACGGTCACGTTGGCGAGGACCTTCTTGGAGGGGACGAGCCGGGGCTCCTGGAAGACGATCGTGCGGGCGGCGGGGACGAGGGCCTCTCCCCCGTCGGCGCCGTCGAGGGCGCCGAGGATGCGGAGCAGGGTCGTCTTGCCGCTGCCGCTCGCCCCGAGCAGGGCGAGGAACTCGCCGCGCGCCAGGGTGAGGTCGAGGCCGTCGAGGACCGCGCGGGCGCCGAAGACCCGGCGCAGGCCCCGTACCCGTACCGCCGTCCCTCCGGTCGCGGTGGTGGGCGTGGTCATCGGGCTCCTCCCCCGGGGCCGGCCGTGCGCCAGGGCATGAGGACCCGTTCCAGGCCCCGGACGAGGACGTCGGCGGTGAGGCCGAGCAGACCGTAGACGAGGATGCAGACGGCGAGAATGTCGGTGCGGGCGTAGCTCTGGGCCTGGGACATCAGGTAGCCGATGCCCGCGGTGGCGTTGATCTCCTCGGCGGCGATGAGCGCGATGACGCTCAGCGTCATGGAGAGCCGCAGTCCGGCGAGGAGCGAGGGCAGGGCGCCGGGCAGGACGACCTGGCGGACGATCGCGAGCCGGCCGAGGCCGAAGCTGCGCATGGCCTCGACGAGCTTGCGGTCGGTGTTGCGGACGCCGCCGGTGGTGGAGACGTACATCGGGAAGGTGGTGGCGACCGCGATGAGCAGGATCTTCGCGGTCTCGTTGATCCCGAACCAGACCATGAAGAGCGGGACGAGGGAGAGGAAGGGGATGGTGCGCAGGGTCTGGAGGGAGGAGTCGAGGAGTTCGTCGCCGAGCCGGGTGAAGCCGGTGGTGATGCCGAGGGTGAGCCCGGCGGCGAGGCCGATGACGAGTCCGATGCCGGAGCGGGTGAGGGAGGTGGCGAGCGCGTCGGACAGCTGCCCGTTTCCCCACAACTCCCCTACTGCTTCGATGACTTGCGCGGGCGAGGCGAGTACGTCGGGGGTGAGGAGACCGGTGGCGGAGGAGACCCACCAGAGGACGAGGAGGGCGACCGGGCCGAGGGCGCGGACGGTGAGGGAGTACGTGCGGGAGCGGGCGCGGTGGGCGGGTGGGCGGGGGGCGACGAGGCCGGAGGTGTCCTCCCCGGCGCCCGGGGCCTCTCCGGCAACCGAGACCTTTCCGGCACCTGTGGCCTCCCCGGCATCCGGGGCCTTCCCGGTATCCGGGGCCTTCCCGGTATCCGGGGCCTCCCCCGTACCCGGCGCCTCCCCGGCCGGGGGCTTCCCGGCACCTGTGGCCTCCCCGGCCTCCGTGGCCTCCCTGGCACCCGAGGCCTGCCCGGCATCCAGGGCCTTCCCGGAATCCGAGGCCTTCCCGGTACCCGGGGCCTCCCCGGCCGGGGGCTTCCCCGTCCGGTTCTCCCCGGTCCGGTTCTCCCCGGTCCGGTTCTCCCCGGCTCGGTTCTCCTCGCTGGTGGCCGGGGCCGTCACGACAGCTTCTCCACGTCGAGGAGGTGGGCGGCGATGTCGACCTTGTTCGGCGTGACCTTCTGGTCGGCGTAGAAGCGGGCGACGGTCTCGAAGCGCTTGACGTCCTCGGGGCCGATCGGGTCGACGGTGCCCGCCTTGGCGGTGAAGGCGATCTGGACCTCCTTGGCCTTGCCGTTGACGGCGGTGGGGCCGGCGTCGGTGAAGACGTTGAGGTAGGCGGCCGGGTCCTTCTTCTCCTTGGCGCTGTTCTCGTGGAGGTAGGCGTAGAGCGCCTTGACGACCTCGGGGTGCTCCTCGGCGAACTTCGAACGGACCGCGTTCAGGCTGTAGTTGTCGGAGCCGATGGCGGTTCCGTCGGCGAGGAAGCGGGCCTTGCCCGAGCCGATCTCGGCGACGGCGTAGGTGGACCAGACGGCCCAGGCGTCGACCTGGCCGGCGTTGAAGACGGCGGCGGTCTGGTCGGGGCGCAGATAGACGCGCTCGACCTTGTCCGCGGGGATGCCGGCTCCGGCGAGGGCCTTCAGGAGGAGGTACTCGCCGGTGCCGCCCTTGTTGACGGCGACCTTGCGGCCGACGAGGTCCTTCACGGAGGCGATGTCGGAGCCCTCGCGGACGAGGATGCCCTCGCCGACGGGGTCGGGGTCGGTCGCGGTGAAGAAGGCGAAGCCGGGGCTCTGGGAGAGGGAGGTGATGCCGGAGGTGATCGAGCCGGTGGCGATGTCGAGCTGGTCGGCGTTCATCGCCTGGGCGGCGGGGGCGAAGGGGCCGGCGCTGCCGGTCCAGGCCACCTTGGCGCCGACGGCGGCGAGGGCCTCGTCGAGGCTGCCGTCCTTCTTGCCGAGGGCGAGGACGCCGAAGTTGCCGGGGTCGGGGATCCGGACGGTGACCGTTCCCTTCGCCCCCTTCGGGCCGTCGCCCTTGCCCGCGGCCGTGTCCGCGGCCGGGCTGCCGCCGCAGGCGGTGACGGTGGCGAGGGCGGCGAGGGCCGCCAGAGCGGCGAGCGGGGTGAGTGGGCGCATGACGGCCGTCCTTCGGGGTCGGGGTGGCTTGCGTCGGTTACGGGGCGGGGGCGGGTGGGGCGGTACGGGGCGCCTACGGCGGTACGGAGCGGGGTCGCGTGTCGCGCGGTTACGAGGTGGGTTCGCGTGTCGCGCGGTTACGGGACCCGCTGCGGGGACGGCCCCGCGTGCGGTTCCGGTGCGACGGTGGAGGTGGAGGTGGCGGAGGCAGCGGAGGAGTCGGCGGCGGCGAGCAGCCGGGCTCGGCGCAGTGGTTCCGGGTCGGCCCAGGCCCGTACGTCCACGGCCCCGGGCAGGAAGCCGTGGGCGCGCAGGGCCTCCTCCTGGCGGGTGAGGAGGTCGAGGCGGGTCTCGGACAGGTCGGGGTGGAGGGTGCGGTGGGTGCCGGGCCGGTAGGCGCCCGCGACCCCCTCCGCGCCCGCGCCGGTCTCGGCGCCGAGGATGCGGGCGACCTCGTCCGGTTCGCCCGCGGCCCAGTCGGCGGCGCGGAGCAGGACGGCGAGGAAGCGGGCCACGAGGTCGGGGTGCTCGTCCAGGAGGTCCTGGTGCACGGTGAGGGGGCGGGGGGTGCCGTTGTTGACGCGGTGCGCGGGGTCGGGCAGCTCGTCGAGCTCGACGGCCACCTCGGCTCCGGCGCGCCGGGCGGCCTCGACGGCGAGGGCGCCCTTCACGTAGACGGCGTCGACCTCGCCCCGGCGCAGGGCGTCCAGTTCGGCGGCCCACTGGCCCTCGTGCCCGTCGGCGGGCACGTCGACGAGGACGGCGTCGGCGAGTCCGTACCCCGCCGAGGCGAGGGCACCCTCGAAGCCGCGCAGGGCCATCGCGCGCCAGAAGTCGATGGGGACGGAGTGGCGGGGCACGGCGAGCCGGAGTCCGCGCAGGGCGGCGGCTCCGCGCACCGGGGAGCCGGGGGCGACGAGGACCGCCTGCCGTTCCTCGATCCAGGTGAGTCCGACGAGCCGGGTGCGCTCGCCCCGCGAACGGGCCCACAGCGCGGGCACGTTGCCGCCCTCGCGGAAGAGGCCGGGGAGGGCGTGGGTGAAGTGGGTGGCGCGGTCGGCGCCGGGTTCGGCGTCCTGGAGCGAGCGGACGGCGATGCCGTCGGCCGCGAACTCCCCGGCCAGCCAGCCCCGGTCGGCGGCGACGCCGGTGGCGGTAGGGACGGGGCAGCGGGTGAACCAGAGCGTGTCGGGAACGCGGGCGTGCGTCATGGAGGGCTTCCCGGGGGTGTGGGTGGGCGGGGGCGCGCCGGGGTGCGGAGGGCGCGTGACGGTTCCGGAGCGGTGACGGCGACGGGGTGCCGTTCCGGCTCGGAAGGTGGGGCGCGCTTTCGGCGGACGTCGACTCGAAGCGTTTTCGGCCACGGACCCGGCGGGCCCCGGGGACTCCAAGTCCCCTGCAGGCCTTACGGACTTACCGGCTCACGGGCTTACGCCGGTGAGCGTCGCCGGACGCGGGCGTCGGAGATGTCGTCGGCGCGTCGCGCCGGAAGCGGCGGCGCCGTCGGCCGTCAGGGGCGGCGGCCGCCGTTCGCGTCAGCGACAGGTGGCTCCGGCGACGCGGGCCAGGTCGATGTGGCGGCGCCGGGTGAGCCCGAGCGGCGCGGGGGAGGCGGCGGGCGCGCTGCGCGCCGTACGGCGTCGGTTCGTCATCGGCCCTGCTCCCTCCCGCTCGTCGCTGTCGCTGTGGTGCGTTGGCCGGAACCTTGCCATGGAAGCGCGACCGCCCACAACACGCCTCCCACCATGTGGGATCGGGTATGAACGGCGTGTTTCCGACCTTGCCGGGCCACTGATTCGGCTCCCGCCATGTGGGAGCGTGGGAGCCCGATCACCCACGGGGAGCGAACCCTATGACGACCGAGGCCGGCATCGTCCGACCCCCGGCGGGCGCCCAGGCGGTCCGCCGCGCACTGGACGTGCTGCACTGTTTCCACGACAACGGGCCCGACCTGAGCGCCTCCGAACTCGCGCGGCGGCTCGGGCTCTCCACCTCGACGGCGCACCGGCTCGCCCGGACGCTGCTCGGCGCGGGCTTCCTCGAACAGGACGCCAGGACGGCCCGCTACCGGCTCGGTCCCGCGATGACGGAGCTGGGCCGCCTCTCGTACCACCAGCGGGGTCTGCACCTGGCGGCGCCCGAGCTGTCCGACCTGGCCGAGCGGACGGGCGCGACGGCCGACCTGGCGCTGCGCAGCGGTCCGCACGTGGTGATCGTGGCGGGCGGTTCGGTGACCCCGAAGGTGGGCCTGCGCAGGCCGCTGCACTCGACGGCGCTCGGGAAGGTGCTCCTGGCCTGGCCGAGGGCGGGCGAGGGCGGACCGCGCTCCCTGCCTCCGCTGTACGCGTTCACCGAGCGGACCATCGTCGAACCGCCTCTGCTCGCGGCCGAGTTGGAGCGCGTACGGGAGGCGGGGTACGCGCTCAACGACGGCGAGTCGGCCCACGGGGTGCGGACCGTGGCCGTGCCGGTCCTGGAGCGGGCGGGCCACGCCCGGTTCGCGCTCGCGCTCCGCGCGACCCCGGAGCTGATCACCGACGAGCGGCTCGACTGGTACCTGGCCCAGGCGCGGGCGACGGCGCGCGCCCTGGAGGTGCTGCTGCTCGCCCCCGGGGAGCGGCGCGGCTTCGAGGAGGGGGCGTAGGGGCGGGGTCGCGACGAGAATCCCGCACGGTCGTGCGTTCAGTACGATGGAGGCATGAGCGGCGGCACGGGCGGTACGGGGACGAAGACGGACGGGCGCGTCGAGCGCGGCAACCAGACCCGGCGGCTCGTGCTCGGCCGGACGATGGACATCGCCTCGGTCGAGGGCCTCGAAGGCCTGTCCCTGGGGCGGATCGCGACCGAGCTGGGCCTGAGCAAGAGCGGCGTCTTCGCCCTCTTCGGCTCCAAGGAGGAGCTCCAGCTCGCCACCGTCAGGGCCGCCGTCTCCGTCTTCTCCCGCCGGGTGGTCGCCCCGCTGCGGGACGTGCCGCCGGGGGCCGTGCGGGTGCGCGACCTGTGCGGGAACTGGCTGGCGTACTCCTCGGAGCGGGTCTTCGAGGGCGGCTGCTTCTTCTACGCGGCCTCCGCCGAGTTCGACGCCCGTACGGGCCCGGTCCACGACGCCGTCGCCCGGGCCCGCCAGGACTGGACCGCGTACGTGGAGGAGAACCTGTCGGCTGCGCGCGCCGCCGGGGAGCTGGTGGCGGACCTGGACGCGGAGCAGCTGGCCTTCGAGGTGATCGCCCTGATGGAGGCGGCCAACGCGCACTCGGTGCTGTTCGACGAGCCCGCGGCGTACGACCGTGCCGAGCGGGGCATCGCGGCGCGGCTGCGCGCCTCGGTCACGGACCGGGGCCGGGAGGCCCTCGCCGCCGCGTAGCCCTCCCTGGCCCCGGCCCGGGGTCAGCCGGCGGCGACCCGTTCCCCGGACGGTTCGGCCGCCGGTGCCGTCACGAACTCCACGGTCGCGGCCACGACATCCGGGTCCTTCAGGATGCGGCGGTGGCCGAGGCCCCGGGTGACGACCAGCCGGGCGCGGTCGCCGTGGGCGCGCACGAGCAGGCGCGACTGGGACGGGGGCGTCATGTCGTCCTCCTCGTCGTGGAAGAGCAGGACGGGCGCGCCGAGCGACTCGGGCTCGTGGTCGCCCTCGAAGCGGTGCCAGACGCCGGGCTCGTCCGGCGCGAGCCGGCGTTCGACGTGGTCGCGGAGGGCCCGGACCACCCGCTCGTCCACGCCGAGGCGCTGCTGGAAGCCCGTGGCGAGGAAGGTGAAGGAGCCGACCGCGCCGAGGCCGACGAAGCGCTTCGCGCGCACGCCGTCCCGCAGGGCGAAGAGGGAGGCGAGGACCCCGAAGGAGTGGGCGACGACGGCGTCGAAGTCGCCGTGCCGGGCGTGCAGCCGCCGGACGATCTCGCGGTACTCGATGATGTTCGACGCCCGGCCCGGGGAGTCTCCGTGGCCGGGCGCGTCGAAGGCGACCGGGCTGTAGCCGCGTGCGAGCAGCGCCTCGGCGAAGGCGCCGAGGCGGGAGGCGCGTGAGGACCAGCCGTGGACGAGCAGGACGGGCCGCCGGCCGTCGCCCCACGCGTAGGTGACGACGTCCTTGCCCCGGACGCGCAGGCGCCCGACGCGGGCGGTGGCCATGATCGCCCGTTCGTCGGGTTTCGGCCGGGCCCGGCCGAGCGGGCGGACGAAGAGGTGGAAGGCGGCACGGCCGGCCGGACCCGGGGCGACGCGGACGGCGGTGTTCAGGAAGGCGCGGACGAGTGGGGCCAGGGGATGCACGGCGGATCTCCTCGGTGACCTGGACGTGAAAAAATGTTAGCACGACCGTTCGTCTTGTTTCATTGGTACGGGACCACGCGGAGACGAAGGCGCGAGCACATACCCCACCCGCTCCGAAAGACTCCGGACCGACGAGTGAGATCCTTCACACCCCACTGGATGTGGATCACCCCCGACACCCCTTTTGTGGATCTTCCGTGTGCCGAACGCGCGGTCGATACGCAGAGAAGGTGCGCAAACCGCCGACGCCTCCCGGCCCCCGCACCTGCGGGAACGCCGTCCGGAAGATCACCCTTCGCGCCCGGTCCGCTCCCCCGGCGTCCGCGCGGCCCGCCGGAGGCGCCCCGGGCCGTCACCGTCCCGCGACGCCTCCGTGTCCGAACCCGGAACGCCGTCCGGTACGTATGGGGGGAGAGACTCTTCCGTACCCTTCCCGGACCCACTAGGACTGACCCGTGATCACCTCGCCCTCGCGCCTCGTCCCCGTTCCGATCCCCGACCGCGTGGCCGCGATGATCGGCGCCTGTCTGCCGCTGCACGTCCTCCAGGCCGAGGTCGACGCGGACTGCGCGGCACGCGAGGTCTACCGGTTCCGGGGGCCGCTCTGCGCGGAGGACCGGGCCGACCGCGAGCACGCCCTCTCCGCGCTCGCGCGGGCCAACAAGATCCTCGCCAAGCACCACCCCGAGCTGCCCGTCACCCCCTGACGGACCCCGGGGGCCCTGACGGGGCGACACCTGTCCGGCCGTCCCCCACATGCGCGGGGGCGGGGCCGGTGTGACGCTGCGAGGGTGACCACGACCAGCGACGCAGCGCCCGCGCCCCCGGCCGCCACCGAACCGCCCGTGCTCGACGGGCGCCGCCGCAACATCGTCTTCGGCACGATCATGCTGGGCGTCCTGCTCGCCGCCCTCGACCAGACGATCGTCGGCACCGCCCTGCCGACGATCGTCTCGGACCTGGGCGGTGCGGCCCACATGTCGTGGGTGGTCACCTCGTACCTGCTGGCCGAGACCGTCGCGACCGTCCTGGTCGGCAAGTTCGGCGACCTCTTCGGCCGCAAGGTGATCTTCCAGATCTCCGCGGTCGTCTTCATCACCGGCTCGTTCCTCTGCGGACTCGCCACCAACATGACGCTGCTGATCGTCTGGCGCGGCCTCCAGGGCATCGGCGCCGGCGGTCTGATGGTCACCTCGATGGCGCTCATCGCGGACGTGATCCCGCTGCGCGAGCGCGGCAAGTACCAGGGCGCGATCGGGGCCGTGTTCGGCGTCTCCACCGTCATCGGCCCGCTCCTCGGCGGTCTGTTCACCGACCACCTCAGCTGGCGCTGGGCCTTCTACGTCAACGTGCCCATCGCGATCCTGGTCGTGGTCGCCGCCGCCCGCACGATCCCCTCCGTCCGCTCGGCGAGCAGACCCGTCATCGACTACGCCGGCATCGCGCTCGTCGCCGTGGGCTCCAGCGCCCTGATCCTGGCCACCAGCTGGGGCGGGAACGAGTACGCCTGGGGCTCCGGCGTCATCATCGGGCTCTTCGCGGGCGGGATCGTCGCCCTGGGCCTGTTCTGCCTGGTGGAGACCCGGGCGGCCGAACCGATGCTGCCCATGCGCCTCTTCGGGAACCCGGTCTTCACGGTCTGCTCCGTGCTGAGCTTCGTGGTCGGCTTCGCCATGCTCGGCGCGATGACCTTCCTGCCGACCTACCTCCAGTACGTCGACGGGGACTCGGCCACCGTCTCCGGCATCCGCACCCTGCCCATGGTCGTCGGCCTGCTCATCGCGTCGATCTTCAGCGGCAACGTGGTCAGCAAGACCGGCCACTACCGGATCTTCCCCATCGTCGGGTGCCTGGTGATGGGCGTGGGCCTCTACCTGCTCTCCCTCATGGAGCCGGACACGAGCACCTGGCTGGCGTCGCTGTACATGTTCGTCCTCGGCACCGGCATCGGCCTGTGCATGCAGGTCCTCACCATCGCCGTGCAGAACACCGTCGACTACGCCGACCTGGGCACCGCCACCTCGGGCGTCACCTTCTTCCGTACGCTCGGCAGCTCCTTCGGCACGGCCGTCTTCGGCACGATCTACGCCAACTCCCTGGAGCCCAACCTGACGGCCGGGGTCGGGGAGGCCTCCGCCGTCGCCGGGGGCCTCGGGCTCGACCCGGCCGCCGTGGCGCGGGCCGCGCAGAGCCCGGCCGGGGTGCACGGCCTGCCGGACGCGGTCGCGGAGCCGATCGTGAACGCCTACGCCGACACCCTCCACACCGTCTTCCTGTGGACCGTGCCCGTCGCCGCCGTCGGCTTCGTCGTCGCGCTCTTCCTCAAGCAGGTGAAGCTGCGGGACTCGGCGCGCGCCTCCGCCCCCGACATGGGCGAGGGCTTCGCCTCCCCCACCACGTCGGGCGACTCGGCGCGGCTCCTCGAACTGTCCGTCGGACGGATCCTGCGCCGCACCGACCTGGACACGGCCCGGCGGATCGTCGACGCGTCCGACACCCGGCTCGACGTGGCGGGCGCGTGGGCGGTGATGCAGGTCGAGCTGTACACCCGGACCGTCGGGCACGCGAGCCTCGGCCTGATCGCGGCCGGCCGGAGGGTGCCGCCCGAGGTGCTCCTGCCCGTCTTCGACCGGATGGTCGAGGAGGGCTTCCTCACCCGCGACGGCAATCTGTTCTCCCACACCCCGGCGGGCCGCCGGGAGGCCGACGTCATCACCCGCGCCTGGGGCACCTGGCTCACCGACCGCGTCGAACGCGAACGCGGCCGCCCCAGCGGCCCCGAACTCCGGGCGGCGACGGACGCCATCGCGAAGAAGATCGTCGCCGAGGACCTGGCGAACGGCCTCCCGCGCTCGGGGTCGCGGGCGGTGGCGGGCGCCCGCTGAGGACGGATTACTCCGTGAAGTCCCCGTCCACGTACACCCACGCCCCCTCGTGCCGGGCGAAGCGGCTGCGCTCGCGCAGGGCCCCCGGTGCGCCGTCATGGACGTAGCGGGCCGTGAAGGCGACCGTGCCGTGCTGGTGGAAGGCCGTGCCCTCGGTGGTGTCCTCGATTTCCAGGCCGGTCCAGCGAAGCCCCGGGTCGAAGTCGACCTCGCCCGGTCGCGTCTCCGGCGCCCAGGTGCGCAGCAGGTAGGACTCGTCGCGGACGACGAAGGCGCTGTAGCGGGAGCGCATCAGGAGTTCGGCGGTGGGCGCCGTGCCGCCCGCGCCCGTGTGGAAGCGGGCGCAGCACGTGCCGTAGGCGACGCCGAGACCGCAGGGGCAGGGCGAGTCCGGGGTGACGGCGGGGGCGGGAGCGGCCGGGGCGGAACGGGGCGCGGTGCGGGGGCGGGTCTTGCGTCGGGACATGGCGCCCATTGTCCCCCGGCCGCCGCCCCACCCGGTCCCGGCCCGTGTGCGAGGGGTCCCGGCAGGGGCGCCCGAGTAGCGTACGGGCATGAAACTGACGATTCTCGGAGGCGGCGGATTCCGGGTGCCGCTGGTGTACGGCGCGCTGCTCGGCGACCACGCCGAGGGGCGGGTCACCCGGGTCACCCTGCACGACCTCGACGCGGGGCGGCTCTCCGCCGTCGCCCGGGTCCTGGCGGACCAGGCCGAGGGGGTGCGGGACGCGCCGGAGGTGACGGCGACGACGGACCTGGACGAGGCGCTGCGCGGGGCGGACTTCGTGTTCTCGGCGATCCGGGTCGGCGGTCTGGAGGGCAGGGCGGCGGACGAGCGGATCGCGCTCGCCGAAGGGGTGCTCGGGCAGGAGACGGTGGGGGCGGGCGGGATCGCGTACGGCCTGCGGACCGTGCCCGTCGCCACCCACATCGCCCGGCGGGTCGCCGCGCTCGCCCCGGACGCCTGGGTCATCAACTTCACCAACCCGGCCGGCCTGGTCACGGAGGCGATGTCCCGGGTCCTCGGCGACCGGGTCGTCGGCATCTGCGACTCCCCCGTGGGCCTGGGCCGCCGGGTCGCCCGGATCCTGGGCGCGGACCCGGACGAGGCCTGGATCGACTACGTGGGCCTCAACCACCTGGGCTGGCTGCGGGGACTGCGGGTCGGCGGCCGGGACGAGCTGCCCCGGCTGCTCGCCGACGAGGAGGCGCTCGGCTCCTTCGAGGAGGGCCGGCTCTTCGGCCCGGAGTGGCTGCGCTCGCTCGGCGCGATTCCCAACGAGTACCTGCACTACTACTACTTCAACCGGGAGGCCGTGCACGCCTACCGGACCGCCGGGCGGACCCGGGGCGCGTACCTGCGCGACCAGCAGGGCGCCTTCTACGAGGAGATGGGCAAGCCGGACACCTCTGCCCTGGCCGCCTGGCGCCGTACGCTCGCGGACCGGGAGGCCACCTACATGGCGGCCAACCGGGAAGCCGCCGGGGTCGGGGAGCGCGACGAGGAAGACCTGGAGTCGGGCGGCTACGAGAAGGTGGCGCTCGCCCTCATGCGGGCGGTCGCGCGCGACGAGCGGACGACGCTGATCCTCGACGTGCGCAACGGCACGACGCTCTCCGTGCTCGACGCGGACGCGGTGATCGAGGTGCCCTGCCTGGTCGACGCGAACGGCGCCCGGCCGGTGGCGGTGGCCCCGCTGCCGTACCACGCCGTCGGTCTGGTGACGGCCGTGAAGGCGGTGGAGCGGGAGGTGCTCGCGGCGGCGGAGAGCGGGTCGCGGGAGACGGCCGTCAAGGCCTTCGCGCTGCACCCGCTGGTGGACTCGGTCGCGGTGGCCCGCCGGCTCGTGGAGGCGTACGCGGCGGAGCACCCGGGGCTCGCGTACCTGCGGCGCTGAGCCGGCCGCGCCGGGCCGTCGGTGCCGGGCCGTCGGTACCGCGCCACCGTCGCCTCCGTACGGCCGGACGATACGGCCGACGGACGTCTTCCACCGGGGCGGGGGCGCGGCCTAGGCTCGCGCCCCATGACCTTACGGAGCAAGGGAGTCCGGCGGGGCGCGGCCCGGCTCGTCGCGGCCTGTCTGCTGGCCGCCGGCCTGACGGGAACGGGGCCGGCCGCGGCGGAGACGGCGCCCTCGGGCGGGGAGCCGGTCGTCGTCCCCGTCCAGACCACCGGGCCGGCCGACCGGCGGTTCAACCTGGTGTTCCTGGGCGACGGCTACACCGCCGAGGAGATGCCGGAGTTCCGGGCGGACCTCGAACGGCACCTGAACACCCTGTGGAGCATCGAGCCCTTCGCCTCCTACCGCTCGTACGTCAACGTGTGGGCGGTGGAGGCCCCTTCGGCGCAGTCCGGGGTGGACTGCGACCCGGGGCTCGACGCGCCCGCCCGGGACACCGTGCTCGACATGGGCTTCTGGGGCGGCTGCGATCCGGGCAGCGTGCGGCGGCTGCTGACCGTCGACGGCCGGAAGGCGGCCGCGCTCGCGGACCTCGTCCCGGGCACGAGCGGCGCCGATCGGCAGGTCGTCGCCCTCGCCCACAGCTCCACCTACGGCGGCGCGGGCGGCGGCTACGCGACCGCGTCCGGCGGCAACGCGCTCTCCGCCCTGATCACCCCGCACGAGATCGGGCACTCGCTCGGCGGTCTCCAGGACGAGTACGACTACTACGCGCGCGGGGTGCCGGGCGGCGCGTACTCCGGCCCCGAACCGGACTCCGCCCACCACACGCTCCTGACCGAGCGGCAGATGCGGGAGCGGAAGGCCAAGTGGTGGCGCTGGCTGGGCGAGGAGAGCGAGTCCGGCGGGATCATCGGGCGCCACGAGGGCGGCCTGTACAGCACGGAGGGGGTCTGGCGGCCGAGCCGGCACTCCCTGATGAAGACCCTCGGCTACGCCTTCGACCAGGTGGAGCGCGAGGTGATGGTCCGGGCGATCTCGGCGAAGGTGGACCTGGTCCAGGGCCATACGCCGAACGCGGCACCGATCGGGGCGGACCGGTCGGCGTGGGTGGACGTCCTGCACCCGGTGGGCGGTGAACTCGCCGTCACCTGGCGGCTCGACGGGCGGGTCCTGGACACGCGCGGCGCCCGCACCGTCGACCTGCGGAAGCTCCGGCTCTCCCCCGGCCCGCACGCGCTGACGGCGACGGTCACCGATCCGACGCCGTTCGTCCGCGACCCGGCGGTCCGCGCCTCCGAGGCGCTCACCCGGACCGTCCGCTGGACGGTGGACCCCTCGCTGACCACCGCGCGGGAGCCGTTCCGGGCCGCGTTCACCGGGCG
The DNA here is from genome assembly GCF_044754545.1 of Streptomyces sp. NPDC093071. NCBI lineage: Bacteria > Bacillati > Actinomycetota > Actinomycetes > Kitasatosporales > Streptomycetaceae > Streptomyces > Streptomyces sp. NPDC093071. The sequence continues at coordinate 553,756 of NZ_JBIVPH010000001.1, forward strand.
CACCCCGACCGGCTCGCCCGTCGGTGCCCGGAGCGTCGTGCACGCGGACACCACCCACGCGGTGGACGGCACCCCGGCCGTGCGCTGGCACCTCGACGGGCGACCCGTCGCGACGGGCGACCGCAACGACCGCGACCTGGACCTGGGCGCGCTGCGGATCGCCCCGGGGACCCACACGCTGACGGCCCGGCTCGCGGGCACGGGGCGGGAGTTGCGCTGGACGGTCGACGCCCGCCCGGCCACGGCCGCCTACGAGCTGTCGGAGCCGCTGCGGACGGTGCGGCGGCCTGGGCGGCCGGTGGAGTACGTGTACGACGGGGCGTTCACGATGCGGCTGACCGCGCGGGACGACCGGGAGGGCGCGGTGGTGAGCCAGTTCCGGGTCGACGGCGACGGCTGGTACACGTACTACGGCTGGCCGACGGACGCGGACGCGCCGTTCCGCTTCTCGCCGGGCGGCACGGAGATCGACGGCCTCGTGTACGGGAAGCTGGGCCGGAGCCGGGCGGTGCCGTGGGACGACGCGACCCCGGACCTCGGCACCCACACCGTCGAGTACCGCACGGTCGACGCGGCCGGGAACACGGGGCCGGCGCGGAGCTTCCTGGTGACGCTGGTGCCGCCGGAGGGCTGAGACGGGTCGGCCCCGTGGACCGGGAGGGTCCACGGGGCCGCCGTTCGCGCCGTTCTTGCTGTTCGTACGGGGTGGGGTCAGGGCTTGCGGGCCACGGCGGCCCAGCCCGGGATGGGCTCGTCGCCCGGGACCGGGACGGGCTCGCCCAGCTCCGGGTGCCATTCGGCGGTGAGCGAGACGCCCGGCTCGACGAACTCCAGGCCGTCGAAGAACGCGGCCAGCTCGTCGCGCGAGCGGGGCCGCAGGGTCAGCCCGCGCGCCTTGTACAGGGCGGCCGCCTGCGCCGCTCCCTCGGGGTTGAAGTCCCCGGTGACGTGGGAGAGGACCAGGTAGCTGCCCGGCGCGAGCTTGTCGACGAGCTTGGAGACCAGCTCGTACGCCCCGTCCTCGTCCCCGACGAAGTGCAGCAGGGCGAGCATCGACAGCGCGATGGGCCGGTCGAAGTCAAGGACCTTTCCGGCCCTTTCGAGGATGACCTCGGGCTCGCGGGCGTCCGCCTGGATGTACTCGGTGGCCCCTTCGGGGGTCGAGCGCAGCAGGGCGGCCGCGTGCGCGAGCACGATCGGGTCGTTGTCGCAGTAGACGATGCGGGACTCCGGCGCGGCCTCCTGCGCGATCTGGTGCAGGTTGGGCTCGGTCGGGATGCCGGTGCCGACGTCCAGGTACTGGCGGACGCCGTGGGCGCTGAGCCAGCGGATGGCGCGGTGCATGAAGGCCCGGTTGACGCGGGCCATGTCCCGGCCCCGGGCGTCGACGGTGAGCAGCTGACGGGCCATCGCCTCGTCGACCGGGTAGTTGTCCTTGCCGCCCAGGAACCAGTCGTACATGCGCGCCGGGTGCGGCTTGCTGGTGTCGATGCGTATCTCGGTCCGCGGGGCTGCGGGGTCCTGGGTCATCGGCTCTCCTGGTCGGGATGAACGGGTGGCGCTACGGCAAGAGTTACGCGACGGTAGGGGCGGGACGGAAGGGCTGGGCGAGCAGAAAGTCGGCCTGACCGGATTTCGCTCCCCGGATGAAGGCTTCGATCTCCCCGTGGGTGTAGATGAGCGCGGGTCCTTCAGGGTCTGCGGACTGTCGCACGGCGACCCTGCCGTCGGCCAGCTTCATGGCCTCCACGCAGTTGCCCCCGTTCCCGCCGCTCCAGGGCTTGTGCCAACCCTCGGCACCCAGCTCCGCGGCGGGCATCCCGTTGTATATGCGATCCATTCACAGCTCCTTGCGGAGATTCCGGAGAATCTCCTTCGTGCGTTGTGCAGTCGCGGCCTGAGCCGCCATGCGGTCCATGACCTCCAGGTGGGATGCCACCTCGGGACGCGCGTCGAGATAGACCGCGCCGGTCAGGTACTCGCTGTAGACCATGTCCGGGAGTTCGGGCATGGCGAAGCGGAAGAGGACGAACGGTCCGTAGGTGCCGGGGTGGTGGCCGGACGCGAACTCCGCGATCTGCAGGGTGACGTTCGGCAGCTCGGACGCTTCGAGCAGCCGGTCGAGCTGGTCGCGCATCACTTCGGGCCCGTCGCCGACCGGCCGGCGGAACACCGTCTCGTCCATGATCACCCAGAACTTGGGGGCGTCCTCCCTGAGCAGCAGGGACTGGCGCTCCATCCGCAGGGCTACATGCCGCTCGGCGTCCTCTTCCCTGGCGGCGTCGCTGCCGCCTCCGACCGCCCCGCTGCGCAGAATGGCACGGGCGTACTCCGCGGTCTGGAGCAGACCGGGAACGAACTGGGGCTCGTACGCCCGGATGAGGCTCGCGGCCCCCTCCAGGCTGACGTACATGGAGAACCAGCCGGGCAGCACGTCGTGGAACCGCTGCCACCAGCCGGGGAGGTTGGCCTCCTCCGCGAGGGCGACGAAGCCCTCGGCCTCGGAGTCCGTGATCCCGTACTCCTTGAGCAGGAGCTGGACGTACGGGATCTTCAGCGCGACCTCGGCGGTCTCCATCCGCCGGACGGTGGCCGGGGCCACCCGGAGGATCTTGGCGGCCTCTTCCCGCTTCATGCCGGCCCGCTCGCGCAGGTCCTGCAACCGCTTTCCGAGGACGACCTGTCCCACCGTGGGGGCGGACCGCGGCTCGCTCACTCCCAGACCTCCCCGACGCGCTGTTTTCGACGAGTGTGCCACGAAGCCGGTCCAGAGAGAACACGGCACTCTGCAATTTTCAGAGTGCCACTTGCCAAGTGTCCGACTCAGGAGGACAGTGTTCCGGTGAACCAGTACACGCTGCCGTCGTGCGCCTCCGCGCCCCGGCGCGGCGCCGTACGGCAAGTCCTGCCCACTGTTGTGAGGAACCGGTCGTGGCTTCTGGTAACGCGCAGCCTTCAGGTCTCATGAGTCCCCGCGTCATGGCCCAGCGCCCACAGCCCCAGACCGATACCGGCGCCGTGCGGCGCTTCGCCTTCGAGCTCCCGGCCCTCACCGCGTCGGTCGCACGGGCCCGCCGCCTCGCGGAGGAACGGCTCATCATCTGGGGCTGCGGCCCGGACATACGCGACGCCGTCTCCCTGATCGTGTCGGAGCTGGTCACCAACGCCGTCGTGCACACCGCGAGCGGCCGTTTCGTGTGCGAGCTGCGCGAGGGCGAGGAGAAGCTGCGGATAGCGGTGCGGGACGAGGGCGGCCCGGCGGGGCCGCGGATCCGCGACTGCGGCGAGGACGAGCGCGGCCGCGGGCTGATCATCGTCGACGCGCTGTGCAGCGCCTGGGGCGCCGAGCGCACCGGCCACGGCACGTCGCAGACCGTCTGGGCCGAGCTGGCCCACGGCACGGGGGAAGCGTGCTGAGGTCGATGGCGACCCGCATCATGGTGCCGCGGGCCCGTCGCCACTCCGGGCTCGGCCTGACCCCGGCCGCCGGGCGCCCCCTGGAACTCCGTCTCGAACGGGACGGCCGCCGCACCGCCGGCGCCCCCGTGGGCCCCTCCCCCGCCGCGCGCGGCAGCCTCGGCCCGTCGGGACCCGGGTCCGTCCGGCAGCCGGACGCCACCCTGCGCCTCGCCGTCCCCGCCGGGCTGCACACCGGCCTCGGCCGCGACGCCGTCGGCGTCCCCGCCCGCTTCGGCTTCAAGATCCTCTCCCGGCTCCCCGCCAACGGCTGCGTCTACGCGGACTCCGACTGGTGGTGGTGGCTGGTCCCGGCCGGTTCCGACCTGGACCTGACCTGGCCGCTGCCCGCCTGCTACGCGCCGGGCGCGAAGATCCCGGACCGCCGGCCCCGGCTGATCCACCACCCCGACGGCACCTCGCCCTACACGCCGCCGATCCCCCTCTACCTGCTGACCTGCCAGCTGACGGGCATCGCCCCCGCCTGGTCGGCGGCCTCGGTGCGCAGCGCGCTCTGACGCGCACGGTCCGTCACGGCATAGGGTCGGGGCCATGTTCACTCCGCAGGGTCCCAGCCTCCGCGAACTGACCGTCCAGGCCCTCTCCTCGGTCGAGCACGGTTACGACCTGCTCGCGGCCACGTTCGACGCGACCCCCTTCCGCACCTCCGACCGGCTCCTGGACGCGGTGACCCGCACCCTGGAGACCCTCGGCCCGTTCGACTCGGGCCTCGACGTCTGCTGCGGCACCGGCGCGGGCCTCGGCGTCCTCCGCGCGGTCTGCGCGGGCCGGGTCACCGGGGTCGACTTCAGTACGGGCATGCTGGCCGAGGCCCGCCGCGCCCACCCCGACGCCGAGCTGGTGCGCGTCGACGCCCTGGCCCTGCCCTTCGGGCCCGTCTTCGACCTGGCGGTCAGCTTCGGCGCCTTCGGCCACTTCCTGCCGGACGAACAACACGCCCTCTTCACCCGGGTTCATGCCTCCCTGCGCCCCGGCGGCACCTTCGCCTTCCCGCTCCCGGCCCCGCCCCGCGTCGGCTCGCGCGCCTACTGGACCCTGTGGGGCTTCGACGCGGTGATGCGGGTCAGGAACGCGCTCTGGCGCCCGCCCTTCGTCATGTACTACCGCACCTTCCGCCTCGCGGACGTCCGCGCCCGCCTGGAGGCGGCCGGTTTCGACGTCTCCCTCGTCCCGGTCGAGTCCCTGGGCCGCCTCGAGGACGGCAGCCCGCGGTGCAGGCTGGTGGTGGCGCGGAAGGCCTAGGGCGGGATGCCGCCGGACGTACGAGAAGTGCCGGGCATACGAGAAGTGCCGGTCGATGCGAGATCGACCGGCACTTCTTCTCTGTGTCCGAGGGGGGACTTGAACCCCCACGCCCGATAAAGGGCACTAGCACCTCAAGCTAGCGCGTCTGCCATTCCGCCACCCGGACTAGGTGTTTTTGTCGTTTCGGGGTTTCCCCCGCGGCGACAGAGATAACTCTACCAGGGGTTCGCGGCGCCTTTCACCAGCGTTTTCCGTGGTCAGTGGGGTGCGGGCCTCCGGGCGGGGCGGTGGAGCTCGACGCCCCCCGACGCCGGCTCCGTGGGAGCCACCTTGGCGACCGTCCTGCGGTCCAGGCCAATGCTTCGGGGGGAGTCCGTCAGGTCGGCCCGGGCGCCGTCCGGAGGGTCAGCGGACTCCGGTCAGGCGGGCCGAGACCACCACGTTGCCCTCGTAGCCGCCCTTCTCCGTGAACGGGCCGCCGCAGGTGATCAGGCGCAGCTCGGGCCGGCCGGAGTCGGCGTAGACCCGCTCGGCGGGGAAGCCCTCCTTGGGGACGACCTCGACCCCGTACACGGTGAAGACGGCGGTCCTGCCGTCGCGGCGGAGGACCTCGACGCGGCTGCCCCGGCCGACGGCGCCGAGGTCGTAGAAGACGGCCGGTCCCTCCGGGGTGTCGACGTGGCCGACGACGACGGCGGTGCCCCGCTCGCCGGGGGTGACCGCGCCGGTGAACCAGCCCGCGAGCCGGTCGGCCTCCGGCGGCGGGGCCTCGATCCAGCCGTCGGCGTCGAGCCCGACCTCCGTTACGGGCGCGTCGACGCGGACGGCCGGAACGCGGACGCGGGCCGGGGGCGAGGCGGGCAGCGGGCCGGGGCCGGACGCGGGGGCGGGGGCGAGGACGGCGGCGTCGGCGCGGGGCGCGGCGGGAGCACGGGCGGCGTCGGGGGCGCGGGGCGCGTCGGAAGCGCGGGCCGTGTCGGGGGCGGCCGCGGCGAGGGGCTGCGGCGGTCCCGCCGCCCGCAGCTCCTCCGCACCGCCGCGCACCAGGTGCACGCCCACCAGGAGGACGACGGCGACGGCGCCCCAGGCGCCGTGCCGGCCCGTACCGTCCGTTCGCCCCACGTCCGCTCTCCTCCACGACGGCCGCGCGGCCGTGTGGTCTCGTATGGCGCCCCTCCGTCCCGGACCTCGTCACACCGGGGCGGAGGGGCCGTTTCGGTCCCCTGTCGGTCCCGGCCGTCAGGAGCGGCCGTCGGCGGTGCGGCGGCGGGTCAGGACGACGGCGGAGCCGAGCGCGCCGACGATGAGCAGGGCGCCCGTCACCACCTCGGCCGTGCCGAGCCCGTCGGACTCCGCACCGGAGGCGGCGGTCCCGTAACCGGCCTTCACGCCCTTCCGGGCGCCGGTGTGGGTGCCGGGGTCGGCGTAGGTGTCGGTGTGGGTCTCGGTCTCGGTCTCGGCGAGGTCGGGGGGATCGACGGGGACGGTGGCGTGTTCCTCGGCCTCGCCGTCGGCGTCGTGCTCCCGGGGCTCGCCTCCGGAGACGGTCAGGGTGGTGGTGCCGCGCTCGCCCTCGCAGTCGAAGGTGATCTCGTACTCGGCGCCGGTCTCGGCGTCGGCGTCCACGGTCGCGGTGCCCGGACGGCCCTCCTGGAGGGTGACGGCGTCGAACACGCCGGAGGTGACCGTCACGGACGGCACCTCGCAGCCCTCGGACGCGAGGGTGACGGTGCCGCCGGGGGCGACCGCCGCCGGGGTGACGGAGAAGCCGAACGACGTGACGGCGCCGGCGCCCTCGTCCGCCAGGGCCGCCGGGCCCGCCGTCATCACGGCGGCGGCGCCGAGCAGGGCGGCGGAAGCGGCGGCACGTATCGCACGCATGGCGTTCCTCCTGATCGCGCGAGGGCCCGGACGCGAAGCGGTTCCGCCGTCGGAAGGGACGACCCTCACCGCGTTCGAAGTTAGGTCCGCCCCCGGCCCGCCGCCACCGGGCTCCGCCGAACGGGGCACGGGACCCTCACGGCCCCGGCCCGGCCGCCGCGCGGCCCGTCACGGAACCCGGATCACCTGACCGGCGTACGAGAGGTTGCCGCCGAAGCCGAAGAGCAGGACCGGGGCGCCGGAGGGCAGTTCGCCGCGCTCGACCAGCTTGGCCAGGGCCATCGGGATCGAGGCGGCGGAGGTGTTGCCGGAGTCGACGACGTCGCGGGCCACGACCGCGTTGACGGCGCCGATCTTCGCGGCGAGCGGCTCGATGATGCGCAGGTTGGCCTGGTGGAGGACCACGCCCGCGAGCTCCTCGGGGGTGACGCCGGAGCGCTCGCAGGCCTTGCGGGCGAGGGCGGGGAGCTGCTGGGTCGCCCAGCGGTAGACGCTCTGGCCCTCCTGGGCGAAGCGGGGCGGGGTGCCCTCGATGCGGACGGCGTGGCCCATCTCCGGGACCGAGCCCCACAGGACCGGGCCGATGCCCGCGGGGGCTCCGTCCGCGTCCGCGCCGTCGACGGCCTCGACGATCACGGCGCCCGCGCCGTCGCCGACGAGGACGCAGGTGGTGCGGTCCGTCCAGTCGGTCACGTCGGTCATCTTGTCGGCGCCGATCACCAGGACGCGGCGGGCCCCGCCGGCCCGTACGGCGTGGTCGGCGGTGGCCAGGGCGTGGGTGAAGCCGGCGCAGACCACGTTGAGGTCGAGGGTGGCGGGCGAGGTCATGCCCAGGCGGGCGGCGACGCGGGCGGCCGTGTTCGGCGAGCGGTCGATCGCGGTGGAGGTGGCGACGAGGACCATGTCGACGTCGTCGGGGACGAGGCCGGCGGCGGCCAGGGCCTTGCCGGCGGCGTGCGCGGCGAGTTCGTCCACGGGCTCGTCGGGGCCCGCGACGTGCCGGGTGCGGATGCCGACCCGGCTGGTGATCCACGCGTCGTCGGTGTCGACGAGTCCGGCGAGGTCGTGGTTGGTCAGCACCTTGGCGGGCTGGTAGTGCCCGAGCGCGGCAATGCGAGTGCCCGTCATGCTCAGGGTCCCCCTAGGTGGTTCGTTCGTCCGGCAGGACCACCCAGTCTTGCCAGCGACTGATGGGTAACCGGTGACGTAAACCACCAACATTCCCCCGTAACGCTTGGACGACCGTGACAAGGGCCCGGGCGGGGCACGGCTCCCGCCCGGGTCCGCCTCCCACCGGTTCCGTACGGGGCGTGCGGGACGTACGGGACGTGCGGGGGTCAGTTCTTCGGCGGGTCGACCAGCTGGAGGGCCAGGGTCGCCGGGGGCGGGGCGATGCCGGGGCCGCCGGCCTCCGTCCAGGCGAGGATCTCGTCGAGGCAGTCGTCGTCCAGGGCGAACCCGACCCAGGCGGCCCGTCCGCCGCGCCGCCGGCCCTCGGTGGAGGGCTGCACCACGACGATGTTGGCCTGGGCGCAGGGCCCGAGGCAGTCGCTGGTGCGGACAAGCAGCCGGCCGCCGGAGGCCGCGGCGGCCTCGCGGAGCCGGGCGAGCTGGGCGTCGTGGTCGGTGCCGGGGTTCTTGCGGGCGTCGCCGCAGCAGCAGCCCCGGCAGACGACGAGGGAGCAGGGGCGGGCCCCGTACCGTATCGGCGCCGGGGTCACTCCGAGCCGTCCAGGGTGATCGCGGAGACGGGGGCGACCGTGCCGAGGCGGGGGAAGTCGAGGGCTACGGAGGCGTGGTGCTCGTCGGCGGTCAGGGCGGCCATGGCGTCCTCGGCGAAGACGAGTCCGTAGCCGAGGTCGCAGGCGGCGCGGGCGGTGGACTCGACGCCGAGGTTGGTGGCGATGCCGCCGAGGACGAGGGTGGTGGCGCCGAGGCCGGAGAGCAGCTCGTGGAGGCCGGTGTCCTGGAAGCCGCCGATGGTCCGCTTGACGACGACCGGGTCGCCGTCCCGGACGAGGTCGGGGACGAGTTCGCTGCCGGGCGGCTGGGCGTCGGTGTTCGGGCGCTCGACGCGGAGGTGGACGACGGGGGCGCCGGCGTCCCGGAAGGCGTCGGCGAGCCGGGCGGAGGCGGCGAGGACGTCGGTGCCGGGGCGGGGGGCGAGGGGCAGCGCGACGATGCGTTCCATCAGGTCGACGAGGACGAGCGCGGTGCGGCCGGGATCGAGTGCGGGCATGGAAGCACCGTAGCGGCCCCGATGATCACCGCGGGGGGACCGGGGGTGTGATCCGGCCTACGGGGGGGCTTGCCCGCCGGGGCGGGGGGGGCGTACGGGCCGAGGGCCTGGGACCGGGCGGGGTGAGGGAGGGCGTACGGGCCGGAGGCCGGGGACCGGGCGGGGTGAGGCGAGGCGGGGCGAGGGCGTACAGGCCGGGCTCCGGGCTCCGGGCTCCGGGCTCCGGGCTCCGGGCTCCGGGCTCCGGGCTCCGGGCTCCGGGCTCCGGGGATCGGTACCCGGAGGCGGGGCGGGTGTCGCGGGTGTCGTTCGGCGGGCGGAGTCTGCCCGTGCCCCGGTCTCCGGCCTGGCCGGCAAGACACCCCCTCAGCGGTCCCGTACGGTCGCCGGTTCGGCCGTCTCCCGGGTTTCCGGAGCGGCGTCCGGAGCCTCCGGGGCGGCCGGTTCGACGTCGTGCGAGCGGCGTTTCGCGATGACCGCGCAGACCATCAGCTGCATCTGGTGGAAGAGCATCAGCGGGAGCACGGCGAGGGAGGCCTGGGGGCCGAAGAGGACGCTGGCCATCGGGAGCCCGGCCGCCAGGCTCTTCTTCGAGCCGGCGAACTGGATCGCGATCCGGTCGGCCCGGTCGAAGCCGAGGCGCCCGGCCCCGTACCAGGTCACCGCCAGCATCACCGCGAGCAGGACGGCCTCGACGGCGAGCAGCAGGCCGAGCCGGGCGGGGGTCACCAGGTGCCAGACGCCGGCGACCACGCCCTGGCTGAAGGCGGTGTAGACGACGAGCAGGATCGACCCCCGGTCCACGTACCCGAGGACCTTCTTGTGGCGGACCAGGAAGCCTCCGACCCAGCGGCGCAGGAGCTGGCCCGCGAGGAACGGTACGAGGAGCTGGAGGACGATCCTCAGGATCCCGTCGGCGGAGAGGCCTCCCCCGCTGCCGCCGAGGAGCACCGCCGCGAGCAACGGCGTCAGGACGATGCCGGCGAGCGAGGAGAACGAGCCGGCGCAGATCGCGGCGGGCACGTTGCCGCGGGCGATCGAGGTGAAGGCGATGGAGGACTGGATGGTGGACGGCACCAGACAGAGGAAGAGGAGCCCGCCGTAGAGCTGGGGCGTGAGCACGGCGGGGACGAGTCCGCGCGCGGCGAGGCCGAGGAGCGGGAAGAGCAGGAAGGTGCAGCCGAGGACGGTGAGGTGGAGCCACCAGTGCCTCAGGCCGTCGAGCGCCTCGCGGGTGGAGAGCCGGGCGCCGTAGAGGAAGAAGAGGAGGGCCACGGCCCCGGTCGACGCCCCTTCCACGACGGTGGCGGCGGTCCCGGAGGCGGGCAGGAGCGCGGCGAGGACGACCGTGCCGAGCAGCGCCAGGACGTACCGGTCGACGGGCAGCCGGGAGAGGAGGCGGAGGGCGCGGCCGGTGGTGCGGGGGGTCATGGGCTCCACTGTCTGTGCGCTGCGGCGGGTCGGGGGTCTGCGCTGCGGCGGGTCGGGTGCGGGGGTGTCCATCCTGCTCCACGGCCCGGTGATCGGGAATCCCGTACAGCGCTCTGACTGTCATCGCGGATCGCGATAACGTCGTCCCGTGTACGAGCCCACCCAGCTGCGCACCTTCCTCGCCGTGGCCCAGACACTGAGCTTCACGCGGGCCGCGGACCGGCTCGGGCTGCGCCAGTCGACCGTCAGCCAGCACGTGCGGCGCCTGGAGGAGGCGACCGGGCGGCCGCTCTTCAGCCGGGACACGCACCGCGTGGAGCTGACCGAGGACGGCGAGGCGATGCTCGGCTTCGCGCGGACGATCCTCCAGGCGCACGAGCGGGCGGCGGCGTTCTTCGGCGGGACGCGGCTGCGCGGGCGGCTGCGGTTCGGCGCGTCGGAGGACTTCGTGACGACCCGGCTGCCGGAGATCCTGGAGTCCTTCCGGCGCGAGCACCCCGAGGTCGACCTGGAGCTGACGGTCGAGCTGTCGGGGACGCTCCAGGCCCGGCTCGCGGCGGGCCGGCTCGATCTGATCCTCGCCAAGCGGCGGGGCACGGAGGGCGGGGGCCGGCTCGTCTGGGAGGACTCCCTGATCTGGATCGGGGCGCCGGGGCTGCGGATCGAGCCGGACCGGCCGGTGCCGCTCATCCTGTACCCGCCGCCGGGGATCACCCGGGCGCGGGCCCTGGAGGCGCTGGAGGCGCAGGGCCGGGCGTGGCGGATCGCCTGTACGAGTTCCAGCCTGAGCGCGAACGTGGCGGCGGCCCGCGCGGGCCTCGGGGTGATGGCCCACACCCGGGGCCTGGTGCCGCCGGGGCTGGTCCCGGTGCCGCCCCGGGCGGGGCTCCCGGACCTCGGCGAGGTGGGCTTCGTCCTGCGGAGGGGGCGCCGGGGCGGGGAGGCGCAGGAGGCGGCCGACGCGCTCGCGGAGGCGATCCTGGCGGGCGGCGACCGGCTGCACCGCCCGCGCTGACGGAGCGGCCCCGGTGTCAGGCGCCCGGCGCCCCGGCATCCGGCGCCCCGGCCGACGGAGCCGCCCGCCCGGTGTCCGGTGGCTCCGCCGACGGGGCCGCCGGTTCCGTACGGGCGCGGCCGTGAGGGGTCCGCCGTGAGCGGTCCGTACAGATTCCGTGGAGATTCGCGCCCGGCGGACGTACCGCGCGGTACGCAAGAGCCCCGCAGTGTCGCCGACTTGGCTCCCCCACCCATTCTGACCTGTGGGAACGGTGAATGTCCCGGCTTGGTGAAGGTCCTCCCGCCGGGCAGGCGGGTGGGGTACCGTCGCCCGCGCCGTACGGAGAGCGACCAACGGGCTTTTTCAGCCATCGAGCCGTCGAGGAGCAGGTCAGTGCGCGAGTTCACCGTGCCGCCCGTCGAGGCGGCGCCTCAGATCGGCGGTCTGGCGGACGCCGTGTTCGCGCACGCCGCGGCCGACCCGGACCGGATCGCCTTCGGCCGCAAGGGCCCGGACGGGCGGTGGCGGGACGTGACGGCCGCCCGGTTCCGGGACGAGGTGGTGGGCCTCGCGAAGGGGCTGGTCGCGGAGGGGGTGCGGTTCGGCGACCGGGTCGCGATCATGGCCCGCACCCGGTACGAGTGGACGCTCTTCGACTTCGCCCTGTGGACGCTGGGCGCGCAGCCCGTGCCGGTCTATCCGACCTCCTCCGCCGACCAGGTCCTCTGGATGCTGCACGACGCCGAGGTCACGGCGTGCGTGGTGGAGCACGAGGACCACGCCATGACGATCGGCTCGGTGATCGACCGGCTGCCCCTGCTGCGGCGGCTGTGGCAGCTGGACGCGGGCGCGGTGGCCGAGGTGACGGCGGCGGGGGCCGGCATCGACGAGGAGGTCGTGCACCGGCACCGGCGGGCGGTGACCCCGGAGACGGTCGCGACGGTCATCTACACCTCGGGGACGACCGGCCGCCCCAAGGGCTGTGTGATCACCCACGGGCACCTGATGTTCGAGACGGACATGGTGACGGGCCGCTGGGAGTCGGTGTTCCGCTCCCGGCCCGGGGAGCAGGCCTCGACGCTGCTGTTCCTGCCGCTGGCGCACGTCTTCGGGCGGATGGTGGAGGTCGCGGCGGTCCGGGGCGGGGTGAAGCTGGGGCACCAGCCCGTGATGGCGGCGGCCGAGCTGCTCCCCGACCTGGAGGCCTTCCGGCCGAGCTTCGTGCTGGCCGTGCCGTACGTCTTCGAGAAGCTCTTCCGGGCGGCGCGGCGCAAGGCGGAGGGCGAGGGGAGGGCCGGTCCCTTCGACAAGGCCGTGGAGGTGGCGGTGGCGTACGCGGAGGCGCTGGAGCAGAAGGCGTTCGGGCGCGGGCCCGGGCCGTCGGCGGCGCTGCGGGTGCAGCACCAGTTCTTCGAGAAGACGGTGTACGGGAAGGTCCGCGGGGCCCTGGGCGGACGGGTCCGGCACGCGATGTCGGGCGGTTCGGCCATGGACCGCAGGCTCGGCCTCTTCTTCGCGGGGGCGGGGGTCACGGTCTTCGAGGGGTACGGGCTCACCGAGTCCTCGGCGGCCGCCACGGCGAACCCGCCCGAGCGGATCAAGTACGGCACGGTCGGGCAGCCGATCCCGGGGACGACGGTGCACATCGCGGAGGACGGGGAGGTGTGGCTGCACGGCGGCCAGGTCTTCTCCGGCTACCTCAACGACCCCGGGGCGACCGCCGCCGTCCTCAGCGACGGCTGGCTGGCCACCGGGGACATCGGCAGCCTCGACGAGGACGGCTATCTGACGATCACCGGGCGGAAGAAGGAGATCCTGGTGACGTCGGGCGGCAAGAGCGTCGCGCCCGGGGCCCTGGAGGAGCGGGTGCGGGCGCATCCGCTGATCGCCCAGTGCATCGTCGTCGGCAACGACCGGCCGTACATCGCGGCCCTGGTGACGATCGACCAGGAGGCGGTGGAGCACTGGCTCGCGATGCAGGGGCGGCCGCCGCTCGCCCCGGCCGAGCTGGTGCGGGACCCGGCCCTGGAGACGGAGATCCGGCGGGGCGTGGTCGCGGCGAACACGCTGGTCTCGCAGGCCGAGTCGATCCGGACCTTCCGGATCCTGGCGCACCCCTTCAGCGAGGAGCACGGGCTGCTCACCCCGTCCCTGAAGCTGAAGCGGAGGGCGATCGAGCGGGCGTACGCGACGGAGGTCGCGGCGCTGTACGGCTGAGCCGGGGAGGTCCCGGACGGCCGGGGCCGGGGCGTACGACCGGGGCGGTTCCCGTACGGGGCCGGGGCGGGGTCCCGGACGGTCGGCGCGGGGCGCGGACGGACGAAACGGAACGCCGTTCGCGGAATGCGGAGCGGCCCGTGATCGTTGACGCTGGGAGTACCCCGTACGACCTCACACGACGTAAGGATCTCCCTCACGTGAGCACGGACAGCAAGGTTCCCCAGGTCACCCTGAACAACGGCGTGCCGATGCCGCAGCTGGGCTTCGGCGTCTGGCAGGTGCCGGACGACGAGGCGGAGAAGGCCGTGGCGACCGCCCTGGAGGCCGGCTACCGCTCGATCGACACCGCCGCGATCTACGAGAACGAGCGGGGCACCGGCCGCGCCGTCGCCCGGTCCGGGATCGCCCGCGAGGACCTGTTCGTCACCACCAAGCTGTGGAACAGCGAGCAGGGCTACGACACGACGCTGCGCGCCTTCGACGCCTCCCTCGACAAGCTGGGCCTCGACCACGTCGACCTGTACCTGATCCACTGGCCGGTCCCGGCGAAGGACGCGTACGTCGACACCTACCGGGCGTTCGAGAAGATCCTCGCGGACGGGCGGGCCCGGGCGATCGGCGTCTCGAACTTCCTCCCGGAGCACCTGGAGCGGCTGATCGGCGAGACGTCGGTCGTGCCCGCCGTCAACCAGATCGAGCTGCACCCGCAGCTCTCTCAGCAGGCCTCGCGCGAGGCGCACGCCCGGCACGGCATCGTGACCGAGGCGTGGTCGCCGCTCGGCCAGGGCAAGGGGCTCCTGGAGGTCCCGGCGATCGTCGCGATCGCGCAGAAGCACGGCCGGACCCCGGCGCAGGTGGTGCTGCGCTGGCACCTCCAGCTGGGGAACGTGGTGATCCCGAAGTCGGTCACCCCCTCGCGGATCGCGGAGAACATCGACGTCTTCGGCTTCGAGCTGGACGACGAGGACCTGGCCGGGATCGCCGCCCTCGACGAGAACCGGCGCCTCGGTCCGAACCCGGCGGAGTTCAGCGTCGGCGCCTGACCGTACGGAGCGAACGCGCCCAGGGGCGCCGGGACCGCTTCGGCGGACCCGGCGCCCCTCGGCGTGCCGGGGCGGCTACGAGGCGCCGGGGGTCTTGCGCGTGCTGACGTTCATGCGGTTCCACGCGTTGGCGGTGAGGATCAGGGCGATGAGCTGGGCGAGTTCCTTCTCCCCGAAGTGCCGGGCGGCCTCGGCGTAGACCTCGTCGGACACTCCCCCGGGCAGCAGGGTGACGGCCTCGGTCAGCGCCAGGGCGGCCCGCTCCTCCTCGGTGTAGAGGCTCGACTCCTCCCAGGCGGAGAGCTGGTAGACGCGCTCCTCGCTCTCGCCCGCCTTCCGGGCGTCGGAGGTGTGGTAGTCGAGGCAGTACGCGCAGCGGTTGATCTGGGCGGTGCGGATCTGCACCAGCTCGAGGAGGACCGGGTCGAGGCCCTCGCGGGCGGCCGCGTCGAGGGCGAGGACGGCCTTGAAGACCTTGGGGGCGACGGTGGAGAAGTCCATGCGCTGGGGAACCCGAAACGTTGTCATGCCATGACCCTAGGAGCGGAAACGGCCCACGGTAGGGTGCATTTCCATGGCAGAAACACGGGCCAATCGTCCGGCGCCCTCCGACTCCGGCTCCCGGCCCGGCCCCGTGGCGGAGACGCCGGCGGGCCCCGGAGCGGGCGTTCGCGGGGGTCCGGTCGCCGGGACCGATCTCCATCTGGAGCTGTCGGGCGGGGGGAGCCTGCGGAGCCGGCTCATGAACGCCCTACGGGAGGCGGTCCGTTCCGGCCGGCTCGCCCCCGGCACCCGGCTGCCGCCCTACCGGGGCCTCGCCCACGACCTGGGCATCGCCCGCAACACCGTCGCCGCCGCCTACGCCGAACTGGTCGAGGAGGGCTGGCTCACCGCCCGCCGGGGCTCCGGCACCCAGGTCGCCCCGCGCGCCGCCGTCCGGCCCGCCCGGGCGCCCGGACCGCGGCGCAGGACCACGCGCCGGGTCCTGCACGACCTGATGCCCACCTCCCCCGACGCGGCCGCCTTCCCCCGTACCGCCTGGCTGGCCTCCGCGCGCCGGGCCGTGGTCGCCGCCCCCAACGACGCCTTCGGCGTGGGCGATCCGCGGGGCAGGCCGGAGCTGCGGGAGGCGCTCGCGGAGTACCTGGCGCGCGCCAGGGGGGTGCGCGCCGAGCCCGACCGGATCGTGGTCTGCTCCGGTTTCGCCCACGGGCTGCGGCTGCTCGGCGGCCTCCTGAAGGGGCCGGTCGCGGTCGAGTCGTACGGCCTCGCGTTCCACCGGGGCATCCTGGAGGAGACCGGCCGGTCCACCGTGCCGCTGCCGGTCGACTCGCACGGGGCGCGCGTCGGCGACCTGCCCGGCACCGGCGCGGAGGCCGTCCTGCTCACCCCCGCGCACCAGTTCCCCACCGGCGGGCCCCTGCACCCGGAGCGCCGGGCGGCCGTCGTCGACTGGGCCCGCGCCTCGGGCGGCCTGGTGGTGGAGGACGACTACGACGGCGAGTTCCGCTACGACCGGCAGCCGGTCGGGGCCGTGCAGGGGCTCGATCCCGACCGGGTCGTCTACATCGGCTCGGCCGGCAAGAGCCTGTCGCCGGCCCTGCGGACGGGCTGGATGGTGCTGCCGGGGTGGCTCGTCGACGACGTCGTCGCCGCCAAGGGGGCGCGGGAGATGTGGGCGGGGGTCGTCGACCAGCTGACCCTGGCCGACTTCGTCGCGCACGGCTCCTACGACCGGCACCTGCGGCACATGCGGCGGCGCTACCGGGGCCGCCGGGACCTGCTGGTGCGGACCCTCGCCGCGCGCGCCCCGCACATCGGGGTCAGCGGGATCGCGGCCGGGCTGCACGCCGTGCTCGAACTCCCGGAGGGCACCGAGGAGGCGGCGCTGCGCGCGGCCCGGCGGCAGGGGCTCGCCCTGGAGGGACTGGGCGCCTACCGGCACCCCGACAGCGCGATGCCGCCGCGCGACGGCCTGGTGATCGGCTACGGCACGCCGCCGGAACACGCCTTCGCGGCGGCCCTGGAGGCCCTGTGCCTGGCGCTGCCCGACCCTCCGTGAGGAGCGGGGGCGGCGGGTTCTGTCAGAGCCCGGACGTAGGGTCGGCGGGGCCCCTGGGGGCCGGGGCGTCAGATGCCCCGATCGGTCGGGCGAGACGTGAGGAGTCGGTGCGGTGAGCGGTGGGCCGGAGCTCGTGGAGGAGGGCCTCTACCGGGTGCGGAACGTGGCCAGCGGGCTGTTCCTGGAGGTGTACGAGGGGTCCTCGCGCGCGGGCGCGAGGGTGCAGCAGGGCACCGGGAACGGAACGCCCGGGCAGCACTGGCACATCACGGCGGTGCCGAACGGCGGCGGGCTCTACCACCTGGTCAACGCGGCCAGCGGGAAGCGGCTCGACGTCGCGAACGCGTCCACGGAGAACGGCGCGCGCATCCAGCAGTGGCGGGCGAACAACTTCGGCGCCCAGGAGTGGATCATCGAGCAGGACCTCCAGTCGCCCGGCACCGTGACCCTGGTGAGCTTCGTCAGCGGGCTGTTCCTGGAGGTCGCGGACGGCTCGCGGGAGGACGGCGGGGACGTCCGGCAGTGGGAGGACACCGACTCCCCGTTCCAGTGGTGGCGGTTGGAGCCGGTGGCCCGAGCCCGGTGACGCGGGCCGTGAGGTGGGTGCCGTCCCGGTGGTGACCGTGACTGTGGCCGTGCCGGTGCCGGTGCCGGTGGCCGTGGCCCTGGTGGGATGCGGGATGCCGGCTCACACCCCGGTGCGGTGCTCCTGCGGGCTGAGGCCCCGTACCCGCTTGAAGGCGGCGCTCAGGGCGAACGCGCCGCTGTAGCCGACCTGTCGGGCCACGGACTCGACGGTGGCGTCCGTCCCGCGCAGCAGGTCGGCGGCGAGCGCGAGCCGCCAGCCGGTGAGGTACGCCATCGGGGGCTCCCCGACGAGGGCGGTGAACCGGCGGGCGAGCGCGGCCCGGGACGCGCCCGTCCGCGCGGCGAGCGAGGCGACGGTCCAGGGGTGGGCGGGGTCGTCCTGGAGCAGCCGGAGCGCCCGGCCGACCACCGGGTCGCCCATCGCCCGGTACCAGGCCGGGGGTTCGGCGCCGGGGCGGGAGAACCAGGCGCGGACGGCGGAGATGAGCAGCAGGTCGAGGACCCGGTCGAGGACGGCGCTCTGGCCGGGCTCGTCGCGGGCGACCTCCTCATCGAGGAAGGGCATGAGGGGGCAGTGCCACGCGTCGGCGGACAGGTGGAGGAAGCCGGGCAGGGCGTCGAGGAGCCGGCGGCCGACCTCGCCGTCCATCCGGTAGGTGCCGACGAGGACGGTGGTGCCGCCGTCGGGGGCGTTGCCCCAGGTGCGGACGCCGAGCCTCATGCTCTGGTCGAGGGGCTCGCCGGTGAGGGTGGTGCAGTCGCCCTCGGGGCCGATCAGGGCGCGGGGCGGGGTGCCGGGGTCGTCGGCGACGGTGTACGGCTCGGGGCCCCGGACGACGGCGATGTCGCCGGGCCGCAGCAGGACGGGCGCGCCGGTCCCGGGGGCGATCCAGGTCTCGCCGCCGGTGACGCACATCAGGCAGAGCGGGGCGCCGTCCTCGACGCGGACGGACCACGGCGGCTCCATGACCATGCGGAGCAGGAAGGCGCCCTTGGCACGGGGCCCGTCGAGGAGTCCGGCGAGTGGGTCCATGGTCCGCAAGCCTAGGCGAGCGCGTGAGACGCACGCGCAGGGACGTGAGACGGCGCGACATGGGCCCGGAGGGCCGCGGGCGGGAGCCTTGGGGCATGACGACGCACACGTGGAACACACAGACGGTCCTGGTGACGAGCGCCTCCGGCAAGACCGGGCGGCGCGTGGCCGAACGGCTCGCGGCGCGCGGGGCGACGGTCCGCGCCGGGTCCCGTACCGGCACGACCCCCTTCGACTGGGAGGACCCGGCGACCTGGGCCCCGGCGCTGCGGGGCGCGGACGCCGTGTACGCGGCCTACTACCCGGACCTGGCCGCCCCCGGCGCGGTGGAGGCGATGGAGACCTTCGGCCGACTGGCCGCGGAGCACGGGGTGCGGCGGATCACGCTCCTGTCGGGGCGCGGGGAGCCCACGGCCGTGGCGGCGGAGGACGCCCTCCGCACGGCGGCCGCCGGGGGCCGGGAAGGGGAAAGGGCCGGGAACGGGTCCGGGTCCGGGTCCGGGTCCGGGGTCGGGGTCGGGGTCGGGGTCGGGGTCGGGGTCGAACTGACCGTCGTACGGGCCTCGTTCTTCGCGCAGAACTTCTCCGAGGGGTTGCTCGCGGAGGGGGTCGCGGAGGGCGAGCTCGTCTTCCCCGCCGGGGACACGGCCGAGCCGTTCGTCGACGCGGACGACCTGGCGGACGTCATCGTGGAGACCCTCACGGCGGACGGTCACGCCGGTCTGGTGCACGAGGTGACCGGGCCGCGCCCGCTGGGCTTCGCGGAGGCGGCGGCGGAGATCGCGCGCGCCTCGGGCCGCCCGGTGGTCTACCGGCCGGTGCCGGAGGCCGCGTACGCGGAGCTGCTCACCGGCTTCGGGCTCCCGGCGGACGAGGCGGCCTGGCTCTCGGCCCTCTTCACGACGCTCCTCGACGGCCACAACTCCTCGGCCACGGACGGGGTGAAGCAGGTCCTGGGCCGCGAGCCGCGCTCCTTCGCCGCGTTCGCGACGGAGACCTGGGGCGGCGGCGGGTCCTAGCCGTACGGCTCCGGGCGCCGGCCGGCGTGCTCGCGCGGGGGCTCAGCCCCGCTTGGCGAAGGAGGCCAGCCGGTAGCGGGGGTCGGGGCGGCGCCGGTCCTGGTCCGGCAGGGCGGCCAGGGCGGCGGCGAGCGCGTCGACGGTGGCCGGGTCGCCGCGGAACCAGGAGGCGAAGTGACCCGCGCGCAGCTTCCGCGCGGTGTCGCGCGGGGTCCTGCCCTGGCCGTGGCCGGTGAAGCGGGTGCCGGGGGCGGGGTCGAGTCCGTGGGCGGCGGCGCACCGGGCGATCAGGTCGGCGCGGTCGGAGGCCGCCCCGGCCGCGCGGTGGGGGCGCAGGACCGCGTCGACGTCGCTGCCGACGTCGTGGGCCGCGTCCTTGTCGACGGTGGCGATCAGGACCCCGCCGGGCCGCAGGACGCGGGCGGCCTCGGCGACGACGTCCGCCGCGAAGGGGACGAGGTGGAGCAGCCAGACCGCACAGACCGCGTCGAGGGAGGCGTCGGGCAGCGGCAGGCGCCGGGCGTCGGCGCGCACGGCCCGGCCCGGCACCCGCCCGGCGGCGACCCGCAGCATGGCGTGCGCGGCGTCGGCCCCGTACACGCGCAGACCCGGGCGGACCAGCCGTTCGGTGACGAGGCCGGTGCCGCAGGCCAGGTCGAGCAGGGTGCGGGCGCCGGGCGGCACGAGCCGCAGGACGGCCCCGGCCGCCGCCTCCGCCCGGGGCGTGCCGCCCCGGGTGCGGTCGTAGTGCGCTGCCTCGGCCTCGTAGTCGAGCACGGTCTCCGCCATGGCGGCGATCCTACGGACCCCGCCGGGCGGGCGGCGGGTCAGCGGGCGCCGTGGCCGGGGGCGATCCGCTCGACGCGCTCGGCGAGTTCGAAGTCCTTCCCGGTGAGGGCGCCGCCCGCGGAGTGGGTGTGCACGGAGAGGGCGACGGAGTCGTATCCGAGGGTCAGGTCGGAGTGGTGGTCCAGCTCCTGCTGGATCTGGGCCACGTGGACGACGAGGGCGGTCGCCGCGAAGTGGTCGCCGAGCCGGTAGGCGCGGGTGAGGCGGTCGTCCTCGACGGACCAGCCGGGGAGTTCCCTCAGGCGGTCCTCGATCTCCTTCTGGGACAGCGGTTCTGCGGGCACGGCGGTGCTCCCTCCTGGGGCGGCGGACGGGCGGACGGTGGGGTGCGCGGGGGTTCCCGGGAAAGGTACCCGGGCTCCCCCTCTGGGATACCGTCTGGCCATGACGACTGTCGTGAGCGACACGGGCGTGGGGCCGCTGCTGCGCGCATGGCGGGAGCGGCGCCGGCTCAGCCAGCTGGAGCTGGCGCTGCGCGCGGGCTCCTCGGCGCGGCACGTCTCGTTCGTGGAGACGGGCCGTTCGCGGCCGAGCGAGGAGATGGTCCTGCGGCTCGCCGAGCACCTGGAGGTGCCGGTGCGGGAGCGGAACGCGCTGCTGCTCGCCGCCGGTTACGCGCCCCGGTACGCGGAGTCGCCGCTCGACGCCCCGCGCCTGGAGGCGCTCCGGGAGGGCATCGAGCGGCTGCTGCGGGGGTACGAGCCGTATCCGGCGCTCGTGGTGGACGGCTCGTACACGGTGGTGGCGGCCAACCGGGGCGTTCTGATGCTGCTCGACGGGCTGCCCGAGCACCTGCTGGCCCCGCCGCTGAACACGATGCGGATCGCCCTGCACCCGGAGGGCCTGGCGCCCCGGATCCGGAACCTGCGGGAGTGGCGGGGCCATCTGCTGTCCCAGATGGAGCGTCAGATCGCCCTGGTGCGCTCGGAGTCGCTGCGGGAGCTGTACGAGGAGGTGGCGGCGTATCCGCCGCCGCCCGGCGCGGAGGGCGAACCGGAGGAGGCGGAGGCGGAGCCGTACGTCTCCTTCGCGCTGCCGATGCGGATCGAGCACGGGGGGCGGGTGCTGTCGTTCGTGTCGTCGATCTCGACGTTCAACACCCCGATGGACGTGACGGTCGCCGAGCTGGCCATCGAGACGCTGATCCCGGCCGACCCGGAGACGGCCGCGCACCTGCGGGCACTCGCGGAGGCCGACGGGGCGCCCGCTAGCGGCTGACGGCCCGCAGGGCGGTCCACTGGAGCACGGCGAACCCGGCGACGACGGCCGCCTGGAGCGGTGTCCACACCAGACCGGCGGTGGTGGGCTCCAGCCAGACCGCCAGGGCGACGACGCTCAGGACGGCCCACAGCAGATTGGCGTCGACGACGAGCTTCACGGCGGTCGCCGGGGGCTGCGGGCGGCTCGCGAGCCGGCCGACCCCGGCCGCGAACACGACGAGGAACAGGCCGAGTCCGAGCAGCGGGCCCGCGTCGATCCCGAGGAGTTCGCCGAGGGGGCGGGAGGCGACGGCGTAGGCGAGGCCGTTGGCCCCGGTGACGGCGGCGTCGAGGGCGAGGAGGCGGCGCACCGCCGTGTGGGGGCGGGAGACGCGGGCGGGACCGGCGGACAGGGCCTGGGACATGGCGGATCACCTTCCGGGGACGTGCGGGTGGTGGACCCGGAGCCCGGACGGAGTGCGCCGCCCGGGTTCCGGTGCCCCCGAGCATGGCGGGCGGCGGGCGGGGGGTCGATGACCTCGGAGGTAATGCGGCGGGCTCCGGGGGCCGTTCAGTACGCGGCCGGGCGTCCCCGGACGAAGGCGCGCAGCCGGGCGGTGTCGGCGGCGGTCCAGCCCGGGGGCGGCAGGACGGCCGCCCAGCCGTCGACGGATCCGGCGCCGTAGCGGTGGCCGTGCGGGGCGTCGACCCCGTAGGAGACGGCCATGTCGACGGAGGTCTGCCAGAAGGAGACGAACGGGAACCAGGTGACCTCCGGGGTGACGTCGGGGCCGCGCGGTTCGTCCAGCCAGGCGGGGCGGTCGAGGAGGAGGTCGGGCGACCACCAGACGACGGGGTCGGAGGCGTTCTGGAGGTAGACCGCGCGCGGGTGCCCCCAGGGTCCTCCGGGGCGGGCGAGGTCGGTCTCGGGGAACTGGGCGAAGCGGATGTGGGCGCCGTCCCGGTACTCGGGGCGCCACACGGGGCTCGCGGGGTCGCGGTCGCGGCGGATCTCGCGGGAGATCGGGGAGAAGTTCGGGGCGCCCATGAGGAGGGCCCCGTCGGTGGAGGCGAGGAGGTCGTCGGCGCCGTCGAAGGAGGCCTCGACGGCGTAGGCGCCGAGGCTCTCGCCGGTGACGACGAGCCGGGGCCGGCGCTCGGCGGGCAGGGCGTCCAGCCGGGCGCGTACGGCGTCGAGCAGGGCGCGGGTGGCCTGCCCCGCCTTCTCCTTGTCCACGAGGAAGGAGACCCAGCTCGGGAGGTACGAGTACTGGACGGCGACGATCGCGGTGTCTCCGCCGTACATGTACTCCAGGGCCTCGGCGACGTTCGGGTCGATCCAGCCGGTGCCGGTGGTGCCGGCCACGGCGAGGACCGCCCGGTCGAAGGCGCCGGTGCGGTCGAGTTCGCGGACGGCCAGGCGGGCCCGGGCGGCGAAGGGGCTGGTGTCCTCGAAGGCGCCGGGGAGCGCGGAGGGGACGTACACGCGGACGGGGTCGAGGGCGGGCCGGCCGCTCCAGGCGGCGAGGGCGGCCCGGGTGGGGGCGGAGCCGGTGAAGTTGCGGCCCTGGTAGCCGAGGTCCCGCCAGGAGACGAGGGAGCCGGGGCCGCCGGAGACGTGCCGGGAGACGGGGCGCCGGATGCCGTCCTTGGTGCCGTCGTTGGTGGCCTCGGCGACGCGGTCGGCGAGGTCCACGATCCCCCGCTCGAAGACGACGTCGCGGACGCCGACGAGGACGGCGAGGGTGGTGAGGACGGTGCCGAGGGCGAAGGCGACGGGCCGGGGCATGAGCCGGCCGAGCAGCCGTATCAGGGTGACGGCGCCGAGCCGCACGGCCCGCGCGACCAGGAGCGCGGCGAGCAGGAGGGCGAGCGCGATCAGGGCGATCATCGGGGTGTGCCAGGTCAGGGACGGCGGGAGGCCCTGGAGGACCCGGAGCCGGCGCTGCGTCCGGGCGCTCTCGGAGATGAGCCAGACGGCGAGGACCGGGCTGAGCAGCCAGTACGCCTGCCAGCAGCGGGCGCGGACCCGGTCGGACGGGTGCCGGGGGCGGGGCAGGGCGGCCCGGAAGGCCCAGGCGAGGGCCGAGCCGAGGGCGTAGCCGATGGCGGCGGTGATGCCGCCGACGAGCCCCTGGAGGTACCAGGGCCGGGGCACCAGGGAGGGGGTGAGGCTCGACCAGAAGAAGACGGTGGCCACGCAGAGCGCGGTGAGGTCGGGCCAGCGCCGGACGCGGTACGAGGGGTGGGGGCGGTCCCAGTAGGGGCGCCGCGCGAGGGCGAGCGCGCGGGCGGCGGCGCGGCGAGGCCCCGTGGGGGCGGGGACGCGGTCGTGGTCGTGGTCCGGGGCGGCGCGGGGGCCGGGGATGCGGTCGAGGGGGGTGGGGCGGGGGGTCTCGGGGCCCGGGCCGGACGCGGGTCCGGCGGACCGATCGGGGCTGGTGTTCCGGTCGGCCGAGGTCATCGGATCATCCTCGCGCCTCCGGACGCCGGTCCGCACGTCGGATTTCGCCGTGTCCCGCGCCGGGCCGTTCCCGGGTGTCAGCGGACGGGTTCGTTCCGGGACGAGGGCGGTTCGGGGGCGGGGGCCGGGGCGGACTCCGGGGCCGGGGCGCCGGGTTCGGGGGCGGCGCGGTCGGCGCGCTGGGCCCGGGAGGCCTCGGCACGCATCAGGGCGTGGAGGACGGCGAACGGATCGACGGGCATGGCGAAGCTCCTCGCGGTGCGAAGGGTGGATGAGGTGACTGCCGGGGCGCTCGGGCCTCTCAGCAGCGCATCACCACGCACCGGAGCGCGTCCCCGCGCGGGGCGGGTACGGGGGCGGAGGGCTTCCGGCGGTGCCTGCGGCCGTGCGCGTGGGGACGCGGGCGGGTGCGGTGCCGCCGGGTGCGGCCGGGGACCGCGGTGTCGGCGGCGGCCTGGTCGTGGGTCTCGCCGACCGGGTCGGACGCCGGTGCGGCGGCCGCGGCGGGGAGCGGTGAGGTGCCGGAGAGCAGGGCCGGGGCGCCGGTGCCGAACAGCGCGGCGAGGACGAGCAGCAGGACGACCCAGCGGCGGCGGCCCGGGCGCGCCCGGCGGCCCGCCGGGGCGGCGGGCACTGCGGTCGGCTCGGGCACGGGGCTCACGGAGATCCGTACTGCCCCGCCCGGGTCCCGGCACGGCGCCCGGACCCCGAGATCCGCCCGGCCGGCCTACGCCCGACCCCCGTGATTCACCGCCCCGGCGGTCCCGACCGGCCGAGCGTTTTCCCCGCCGGGACGACCGGGCCCGCGACCTGCGCTCCGGAGGGCCGGGGCGGCGCCGCTCACTCCGGAGAGCCCGGACAGCGCCTCTCGCCCTGCACGACCGGGCCGGTGCGCCTTGCCCCGCACGGCCGGGCCAGCGCCACGCGCTCCGTACGGCCGGACCGGAGTCCCTCGCTCCCGAGGGCCAGCTCACGGCTTCCCGTCCCGCACGGCCGGACCCGGTGCCACTCGCTCCGAGAGCCGGGTCAGTGCTTCTCGTCCCGTACGGGCGGGCCGTGGACCGGCCGTGCGGTCGGGTCGTCGGCCGGGGCGGGCGTCGGGTCCGCGGCCGCCGTGTCGGCCGGGGTACGGGCAGAACCGTCGGTCGGGTCGCCCGGTGGGCGGTGCGGGTCCGGTTGGGGCTCGGTCGTTTTCACCGGGACCTGGGGGCCCGAGGACTCGCGGAGCCAGCGGCGCAGGACCCGGTGGATCTGTTCCGCGCCGAAGAGTTCCTCCCCCTCCCCCGCCGGCGGCGAGAGTTCCGGCGGTGAGAGCAGGAAGGGGTGCGACTGCTCGCCGCCGAGGCCGCCGTGCGAGCCGATCTGCTCCTCGAAGGCGTGCACGGCGCCGGTCTCCGGGTCGTACATGGAGTTGACCATGATGTCCGCGACGTGCGGGAAGCCGTCCGTGCGCCGCACGGCCCGCGCCGCGCCGGGTCCGAACGCGGCCAGCGGCCCGTCGTCGGTCAGCTCCGCGACCGGGACCTCGGTCCCGTCCCCGGCCAGGACCACCGAGCCGTGCTCGGCGCTCGCCACGAGGACGAAGCCGACGCCCGGGTGGTGGGCGAGGGTGCGGAGCAGGGCCGGGTGGCGCCGGTCGATCTCCTCCCGGGTCATCCGGTGCGGCACGTCGGGGAAGGAGACGAGGCCGAGGTTGCCGGAGGCGAGGACCACCGGTTCGGAGGGCTTGGCGGGCAGCTCCCGCGCCGTCTCGCCGCTCTCGTCGACCGGCCGGTGCAGCGCGCTGCGCAGCGCGTCCCTGGCCGCGTCCCGTGCCTCCGAGCCGCTGCGGGTGCGCCGTACCCGGCGCGGCACGGGCAGTCCGCACCCGGCCCTGACCAGGTCCTTGAGCGTCAGGCCGTACACCGCCTCGAAGGTCTCGCCGGGGCTCTGCCCGTGGTCGGAGAGGAGCACGATCCGGTAGGGGCGCGGGGCGTGCTCGGCGACGTCGGCGATCAGCGCGATCGAGCGGTCGAGGCGGCGCAGGACCTGGTCGGTGTCCCGGCCGTGCGGGCCGGAGTGGTGGGCCACCTCGTCGTACGCCACGAGGTCGGCGTAGACGGCGGTCCGCCCCGCCAGCATGTCCCCCATCACGGCCGCGACCACCACGTCCCGCTCCACGACCGTCGCGAAGGCGCGGACGAAGGGGTACGTGCCGCCGCGCGAGATCCTCGGGGTCTCGTGGCGCAGTCGCGCCCGCGTCGACTGGTACGCCTCGCGGACGCACTCGGTGACGAACGACCCGGCGGTGCGGACCGCGTTGGCCGGGTCGGAGAAGTACGCGAAGTAGCCGGCCCGGGAGCGGTTGCGGCGGCCGCGCCGGGCGGCCACCGACAGGACGAGGGCGACCTGTTCGGCGCCGCCGCTGAAGAGGTTGCCCCGGGAGGCTCCGTCGTAGGAGAGGAGCCCGCCGTCGCCGGTGCGGCGCACCGCCCGCCGCTGGAGCTCGACGGCACTGGCCGGGCGGTTCGACACCATGAGGCGGCCGGTGTCCTTCTCGTACCAGCGGAAGGCGGGCACGTCCTCGTTGGAGCCGTGCAGGATGCCGAGCTGGCTGGCGCCGGTCTGGCTGGACCAGTCGGTGTGCCAGGGGGTGAGCCGGTGGCCGGCCGCCAGCCAGGCGGCGACGGTCGGCATGAGCCCGTCGGCGACGGCGTCGCGCAGCACCCGGTGGCCGACGCCGTCGAGCTGGAGGAAGACCGTGCCGGGGACGGCGTCCGCCGAGGCCCCGGGGTCGCGGGGCCGGGTGCGGCCGGTGAGCCGGTAGAGGCGGCTCCGGTAGGCGTCGTCGTCGCGGACGGCGAGGCCCGTGGAGGTGGCGGAGGCGACGGCGGACATGACGGCCGCGACCACGACGGCGGTCTCGGGGTCGGCGGCGCCGCGCCCGTCGGGGGTGACCCAGAGCGCGACGAGCAGCAGCGAGCCGTTGAGGAAGAAGCCGAGCAGGCCGAGGACAAGGGCCGGGACGAGCAGCAGGGCCCGGACGAGCAGCGGCCACACGAGGGCGCCGAGCAGGCCGAAGGCGCCGGCCGCCCAGGCGGCGGTGATCGCGGTGCGGGTGAGGCTGTCCCCGTCGGGGGACTGGAGCTGGAAGTCGGGGAGCAGTCCCGCGAGGAGCAGCAGGGTGAGCGTGGACACCGCCCACACCGCGATCACGCGCCCCAGCGCGCGCCCGGTGGACCTCCAGCGCCCCGCGAACCGCAGGCGTCCGGCGCCGCCCCATCGCCCGTCACCCACGCCCGCCTCGCCTTTCGCCCGTTTCCTGACCCCAGCGTGTCACAACGCCCGCGACGGGGAGGGGGAGGAGGGGAGGAGCCCTCAGGAGCCGTCGTACCCGGCGGTGGGCATCGAGAGCCTCCGGTGCACCCCGGCCTTGGCGGCCGTGTCGTACACCGGCTCGTCGGGGCAGACCGTCTCCAGGCGCACCCCGCGCCGCTCGCACTCGGCGCGGAAGCCGGTCACGGAGGTCAGGGCGCGGGCGAGGACCCGTTCGCTGGCCGCGACGAAGAGGTCGACCGCGCCGGCCTCCACGTCCGCCCACAGGGCCTCGTGGTCGGGCCGGATGCCGTAGAACAGCAGCTGGCGGGCGATCACGTATCCCCGGTCCTCGGCCCAGCGGGCGCACACCGCGTGCTGGCCGCGCGTGTCGACGAGGAAGGGTTCGTTCTCGAGCTCTTCGAGCGGGGTGAGGCTGGCGATCGCCGCCACCCGAACGTCGTCCATGGAGGGACCCTACTGCGGGACGGTGCGGGCGAACATCCTCCGGTGCCCGCCCGGGACATCTACCCTCGTTACGGGGGTACGGAGGGTGCGGGGGCACGGAACGGACGGAAGGCGGCACGCGGTGGAGGTCACCTGGTGGGGTCACGCGACCTGCACGGTCGAGGACTCCGGGGTCCGCTTCCTCACCGATCCGCTGTTCGCGCGGCGGCTCGCCCATCTGCGGCGCCGCCGGGGCGCCCCGCCGCCGCCCGAGGCCGCGACGGCCGACGCCGTCCTCGTCTCGCACCTGCACTCCGACCACCTGCACCTGCCGTCGCTCGCGCGCCTCGCGCCCGGGACGCGGCTCCTGGTGCCGCGCGGGGCGCCCGCCGCCGTGCCGGGGCTGCGCAGGCTGGCGCGGGCCGGGCTGCGGCTCACCGAGGTCGAGGCGGGCGACGCGGTGGCGGTGGGGGGCGTGACGGTACGGGCCGTCCCGGCGCTGCACGACGGGCGGCGGCTGCCCGTGGGACCGCACCGGGCGCCCGCGCTCGGGTACGTCGTCGAGGGCGAGGCGCGCACGTACTTCGCCGGGGACACCGGTCTCTTCGACGGGATGGCGGAGGCGGTGGGCCCGGTGGACGTGGCGCTGCTTCCGGTCGGCGGCTGGGGGCCGTACCTGGGGCCCGGCCACCTGGACGCGGGCCGGGCCGCCGAGGCGCTGGCGGAGCTGTCCCCGGCGGCGGCGGTGCCGGTGCACTACGGCACGTACTGGCCGATCGGGCTCGACGGGGTCCGGCCGCACGAGTTCCACTCCCCGGGGGACGAGTTCGTCCGGCACGCGGCGCGTCTGGCGCCGAAGGTGGCGGTGCACCTGCTCGGGCACGGCGAGCGGGTGCGGCCGGAGGTCGCCCGGTGATCGACGGGATCGCCCGGTTCGTCACGGCGGTGCGCGAGCTGCCGCCGGAGTCCACGCAGCAGGCGGTCGGCTACCCCTCGCTGTTCCTGCTCGTGGCGCTCGGCGCGCTGGTGCCGGTGGTGCCGACGGGCGCGATCGTCAGCTCGGCGGCGGTGGTGGCCTTCCACCAGACCTCGCCGCTGTCGCTGCTCTTCGTCTTCCTGGTGTCGGCGTTCGCCGCGTGCCTCGGGGACGCGGCGCTCTACTGGCTGGGGCGGCGCGGAGTGCACTCCGACAAGGGCTCGCGGTGGCTGGCCGCGCTGGAGAACCGGGTCACGCCGGAGCGGCTGGCACACGCGCGGGAGCGGCTCGACGCGCACCAGGTGTCGGTGCTCGTGCTGTCCCGGCTCGTGCCGGCGGGCCGGATCCCGGTGATGCTGGCGTGCCTGCTCGCGGAGATGCCGCTGCGCCGCTTCGTCCGGGGGGACATGGCGGCCTGTCTGGCGTGGGCGGCGACGTACCAGCTGATCGGGCTCCTGGGCGGTTCGCTCTTCCCGGAGCCGTGGCAGGGGGTCGTGGCGGCGGTGGGCCTGACGGTGCTCCTCAGCGCGGTCCCGGCGCTGTGGCGGCGGGTGCGGGGGGCGCGCCCCGGGGCGGCGGCCTCCGAGGCGCCCGGCGGGTCACGGCACGAGCACCCGTGAGCCGCCGATCGGCAGGTCCCACAGGTCCTCGCGGGCCAGTCCGGCCTTCTCCCAGGCGGCCCTGACCCGGGTGAGCGGTTCGAGGACGGGCTCGCAGGAGAGCACGAAGGTGGCCCAGTGCATGGGCGCCATCCGCCGGGCCCCCAGGTCGCGGTGGGCCCGGACGGCCTCCTCGGGGTCGGTGTGGACGTCGCGGAGCCACCAGCGCGGGTCGTAGGCGCCGATCGGGAGCAGTGCCAGGTCGATGCCGGGGTGGCGGCGGCCGATCTCGGCGAACCAGTGGCCGTAGCCGGTGTCCCCGGCGAAGTACACGCGGTGTCCGGAGCGGTCGGTGAGCACCCAGCCGCCCCACAGGGAGCGACAGGTGTCGGTGAGGGTGCGCTTGGACCAGTGGTGGGCGGGGACGAAGTCGAAGCGGACGCCGTCGAGTTCGGCCGCCTCCCACCAGTCGAGCTCGGTGACCCGGCTGAACCGGCGGCGGGTGAACCAGCGGCCGAGGCCGGCCGGGACGAAGACGGGGGTGTCGCGGGGCAGCCGCTTCAGGGTGGGGGCGTCGAGGTGGTCGAAGTGGTTGTGGCTGATGACGACGGCGTCGACGGGCGGCAGGTCCTCCCAGCGGATGCCGACGGGGGTGAGCCGGGCGGGGGTGCCGAGGATGCGGCGGGACCAGACCGGGTCGGTGAGGACGGTGAGGCCGCCGATCCGCACCACCCAGCTGGCGTGCCCGGCCCAGGTGACGGCGAGGGTGTCGGGTCCGGCGGGCGGGAGCGGGCCGGGCTCGAAGGGGAGCAGGGGGACGTCGCGGAGTCCCTCGGGGCGGGGGCGCACGGCTCCTTCGCGGGCGAAGCGGGCCATGGACCGGACGCCGGGGAGGGGTGCGGTCAGCCGGTCGACGAAGGTGCGCGGCCAGTCGTGCCGGATCCGGCCGACGGGCTGGAGGAGGGATGCGGGGACCGTGGCACGGTCGGTTTCGTACGGGGCGGCTGCCGTCCGTTCGGTCATCTGCGGGCTCCGTTCCGTTCGGCGCTTCATGGCGGGCTCGTGGGGCGTCGGCGGGCGGCCGGGGTCACCGGAGTTCCTCCAGCGCCGCGCCGAAGTCCGCGAGGGCCCGGACCACCCGGGGAAGCTCCAGGGGGTCCTCGGCCCCGAGGGCCTCGGTCCGCTCCTCCCCCGTGGTCCCCAGGAACATGCGCGTGCCGAACCGGACCCGCAGTGCGCCGAGTTCGTCGCCGAAGCGGTGTCCGCCGGCCGCCGGGGCGCCGAGCCGTTCGGTGAGGAGTCCCTCCAGTTCCGGGGAGTCGGTGACGCCCCGGGCGGCGAGACCGGCCCGCAGCGGTCCGAGGTCGGCGTAGAGGTGGCGGCCGGCCTGCGGGGGCAGGGCGAGCGCTCCGGCGGCGAGGACGGCGCGGTGGGCGGCGGCGGCGAGGCGTCCGTGGACGGCGGCCGCGTGCCGGGCCTGCGCGGTGACGTCCTCGGGTTCGTCGAGGGCGTGGGCGACGGCGGGGGCGAGGGGGCCGGGGAGGACGGAGTCGAGGACGGTGAGGACGTCGAGGACGCGGGCCCGGGGGTCGGTCCAGCGGTCGGCGCGGGCCGGGTCGGTGGGCGGGAAGCGGGCGACGGCGCAGGGCCAGGCGGCGGGGGTGAGCGCGCCGCCGAGGTCGACGAGGACGGTGACGTCGTCGGGGCACATCTCGGCGGGGCTGACGAGCACGGTGCCGTGCGGGTCGTGGAGGGTGTCGCGCCAGGTCTCGTCGCTGACGACGTGGAGGCCCTCGGCGACGGCGGCCTCGCAGGCCTCGCGGAGGAGTTCGGGCGGGGCGACGGTGCCGGTGGGGTCGTCGGCGACGGAGAGCAGCAGGACGCGGGGGTCGCCGCCCTCGGCGCGGATCCGCCGGACGGTCTCCAGGAGGGCGTACGGGTCGGGGACGCCGCCGCACTCGGCGGGGGTGGGCACGTGGTACGCGGGGCGGCCGAGGAGCCGGGCCTGCGGGGTCCACCAGGCGGGGCAGGGGCGGGGCAGCAGGAGGTCGCCGCCGTGGGCGGCTATGAGGGCCAGGAGCAGGGCGGGGGCGCCGGGGGCGACGGCCACGTCCTCGGGGTGGGTGCGCAGGCCCCAGCGCCACCAGTGGCCGGCGGCGGCCTCGCGCAGGACGGGGCCGCCGCCGGGCGGTTCGGGGGCGGCGCGTCCGGCGGCGGCGGAGAGGAGGCCGGCGAGCACGGGCGGGACGGGCAGGCCGGTGTCGGGGGCCGGGGGGCCGTAGCGCACCGGGCCGCGCCCTTCCGGAGCCTTCTGCGGCATGTCCCGTACCTCCTGAGCGCACGGGGGCGCCGGGCACGGCACCCTCGTGCCCTTTATACGGAGTTTCAGACGTTTCCGCCGCTTATGAGAGCGGTCCGGGAGGGGCCGGGCGGCTCAGACCACGGTGACGGGGTGGCGCACGGCCGCGTGGAACAGGTAGCCCTGGGTGTTGTGGACGGTCCGCTCGGGCTGGACGTTCCCGGCGGCGTCGGTGGTGCGGGAGAGCAGGGTGACCTGCCCGGGGCGGTGCGGGCGCCACGGGGCGCTCCAGCGGACCCAGCCGTCGCGCCGGGGGACGTCGTGGAGCTGGGCGGGGCGCCAGTGGGCGCCGCCGTCGACGGAGACCTCGACCTTCCGGACGGGGGCGAGGGCGGACCAGGCGCGGCCGGTGAGCCGGTGGACCCTGCCCGCCTCCAGGGTGGCGCCGGAGGGGAGCTGATAGCCGGACTTGAGGGTCTGGCGGCCGAGCGGGGCGCTGCCGCCCTCGGGGTGGGCGTCGCCGAAGAGCCGGTACCAGTCGGTGGACCAGGGCGAGGCCAGCGGGCGGGTGGAGACCTCGATGTCGCCGAGCCACTTGATGGAGGCGATGCCGATCCAGGAGGGCACGACGAGCCGGACCGGGTACCCGTGGTCGTACGGGAGGGGCTCGCCGTTCATCTCGTACGCGAGGATCACGTCGTCCAGGGCCTTGGCGATCGGCAGCGGGCGGCGCACCCGGCCGTAGTCGACGCCGCCGGAGACGTACGGGTCGTCGAGGCCGCGCGGCTGGACGGCGACGGCGTCGCGGGCGATCCCGGCGCGCCGGAGGACGTCGGCGAGGCGGACGCCGCGCCAGCGGGCGGCCCCGACGGCGCCCAGGGTCCAGGCGGTGCCGCTGACGGTCTCGCCCTGCTGGCTGGTGTAGTGGCTGCGGCCGTTGCCCGCGCACTCGATGAGGGCCGTCCGGGTGACGGACGGCAGGTCGCGGAGCTGCCCGTAGGTGAGGTGGACGGGGGTGCGGCCGTGGAGTCCGTCGCCCCAGAGCGTCAGGCGCCAGTCGCGGGCGTCGAGGACGGGGGTGGAGGTGTGGTTGCGGACGAAGAAGCGGTCGGCGGGGGTGAGGTACCCGGTGTCCGCGAAGGCGTCGAACCGCGCCTCGGCGTTGGTGCCCCGGACGGTGAAGTGCTCGGCGGGGAGCGCCTTGACGATCCCGGGCGCGGTGGGCCCGGCCGCGACCGCCGCCCGCGCGAGGGCGGTGGTGGACGCCGCGTGCGCGGGGTCTGCGGCGGCGAGCCCGCCGAGGGCGGACACCGCCGGACTCGCGGCGAGCAGCTTCAGCAGGGAGCGTCGGGCGGGCACGGGCGAGTACGGCACGGGTCTCCTCGACGGGACGGCACAGGGGGGCGACCGGACGGCGGCGCGCCGATCCTAGGGGCACGGAACACCTTCGTACGGCCCGTTCATACGCCTGTCATGGAAGCCCGGTGGAGGCCTGGCAGACGCGAGGTCGAGGCGCCGTGCCGACCGGAAAATGCGAGGTGGCCGGGGCGGGGCCCGGCGCAGAATGCGGCATGTCGATACGTGAAGCGCACCCCGCGGACGCGGCCGCCCTCGCCGCCGTGCACGTCCTGTCCTGGCGGGCCGCCTACCGCGATCTGCTCCCCGGCCCGTACCTGGCGGCCCTGGACGTGGAGGAGCGCGCCGCCACCTGGCGCGCCCGCCTCACGGCGCCGGACCGGCCCACCGTGCTGCTCGCGACGGAACCGGGGCGGGACGGGGACGGCCGGCCGGTCGCCTTCTCCTGCTTCCGCCCGTGGCCGGGCGAGGGGTTCGCCCCCGCTCCCACGGCCGAACTGGCCGCGCTGTACGCCCTGCCGGAGGCCTGGGGCACGGGGGTGGGGCGGGCGCTCCTGTCCGCGACCACCGGGGCGCTCGTGGCGGCCGGCTTCCGCTCGGCGGCGCTGTGGGTGTTCGCGGGGAACGAGCGGGCCCGGAGGTTCTACGAGGCGGCGGGCTGGCGGGCGGACGGCGCGGCCGTACGGGAGGAGACGGGCGGCCGGGTCCTGGAGGAACTCCGATACCGAAAGGACCTGTCGGGCTGAGGCATGGTCCACATGTCAAGACGCAGGTCTCATCATGCGGCCGGGGCGCATACCGTGGAGGTATCCGCCCACACCGAGGGAGTCGGTTCGATGACGCACGCCTCCACACCGCCCGCGGCCCACGAGACCGCCGTCTACACCCACGGCCACCACGAGTCGGTCCTGCGCTCGCACAGCTGGCGGACCGCCGCCAACTCCGCGGCCTATCTGCTGCCCGAGCTGCGGTCGGGGCTGGACGTCCTGGACGTCGGCTGCGGGCCCGGCACCATCACGGCCGACCTGGCCGCGCTGGTCGCGCCGGGCCGGGTGACCGGGGTCGACGCGGCGGAGGACGTCCTCGCGAAGGCCCGCGCCGTCGCGGACGGGCGCGGCCTGGAGAACGTCCGGTTCGCCGTGGCCGACGTCCACGCCCTGGACTTCCCCGACGACTCCTTCGACGTCGTCCACGCCCACCAGGTGCTCCAGCACGTCGGGGACCCGGTGCGGGCGCTGCGCGAGATGCGGCGGGTGTGCCGCCCCGGCGGGATCGTCGCCGCCCGGGACAGCGACTACGGGGCCTTCGCCTGGTTCCCCGAAGCACCCGTCCTGGACGGGTGGCTGGAGCTGTACCACCGGGTCGCGCGCGCCAACGGCGGCGAACCGGACGCGGGCCGGCGCCTGTTCTCCTGGGCCCGGCGGGCGGGTTTCACCGACGTCACGACGACCGCCGGCACCTGGTGCTTCGCCACCCCCGAGGAGCGGGCCTGGTGGAGCGGCCTGTGGGCGGACCGCACGACCGCCTCCGGCTACGCCGACCTGGCCGTCTCCGGCGGCCACGCGACCGCCGGGGAGCTGGCGGCGATCGCGGAGGCCTGGCGGGAGTGGGGCGGGCGGGAGGACGCCTGGTTCATGGTGCCGCACGGCGAGATCCTGTGCCGGGTGCCGTGACCGCCCCTCACGGGCCCGGGCGCATCCGGAACTCGTAGGCGTCCGGCAGGGGTTCGTCGGTGAGCCGCGCCCAGAGCTCGCCGAGCGTCTCGGCGCCCTCGCCCAGGTCCGCCACCTCGAAGCCCTCGTCGAAGACGGCGCGGGCCGCGTCCGGCCGCCCCTCCGCGAGGAGGATCCGCGCCTCCAGGAGCCGGAACGCGCCCCTCCCCCGCACCTCCTCCGGAAGCCGCGCCCACACCTGCCGGGCCCGGTCGGCCCGGCCGGTGGCGAGCAGCGCCGTCACGGCCTCGCGGCCGAGGGCGGCGGCCACCGCCCCTCCCCCGGCGGAGCCGTCGTGGCCCGCGTGGTCCGCGAAGGCCTCCGCGAACCGCTCGGCGGCCCGCTCCGGGTGCCCCTCCTCCCGGTCGGCCACCGCCAGGCAGTACAGCAGCGGCCAGGACGCGTCGGCCCCGCGCAGCCCCCGCTCCCAGCTCCGTACCGCCTGGGCGCGGTCCCCGGCGTGCCACTGGGCGATGCCGAGGTGGTACTCGGTGGAGGGGTCGGCCGGGGCGGTCTCCAGCATGTCCCGCCAGGGGGCGGAGACGAGCGGCGCGCCGGGCCCGGCGCCCTTCGCCGGGGGCGGCAGGACGCCGGTGCGCAGGAGTGCGCGCCACGGTTCCTGCTCCGGTCCGAGCGTCGACTCCGGGAAGGGCGTACCGGGCAGCTCGTACCCCCCGCGCAGGACTTCGAGGGCGCCCCAGCCGGAGCCGGCCGCGAGGACCGTCTCCGGCGCGGCGTCGGCGGCGCGCTCCCGCCAGGCGGTGTACGCGGCGTCGACGGCGGTACGGGGCAGGGCGGCGTCCAGGGCCCGTTCGACGTCCGTACGGGCCGCCGTCCAGTCGTCGCCGAGCGCGGCGGCGGGATCGGCGGCCAGCGGCCCGTACGCCTCCAGCCAACTGAACTCCGCCTCGCCCGGCAGCTCCAGGTGCTCCAGCTGGGTGCGGGCGAGCCCGGCCTGCATCTCGGCGTAGCCGGGGGCGCCGGGTTCGGTCAGCCACTCCTGCCAGCGGCGGCCGCCGCGTCCGGTGCCCCAGACGAAGAGCTTGCGGCCGCGCAGGGCGTCGGTGGAGGTCTGGACGAGCCCGGTGCCGTCCGCGGCGAGGGCGGCGATCCAGCGCCGCCGCCCGTCCGGGAGGTCGTAGAACCAGTCGGCGGCGTGGCCGCTGTTCAGCGGGTACGTGCGGTCGGTGCCGGTGTCGTCGGCGGGCACGGGCACCCGGTCCAGGCCGCGTTCGTAGCCGTGGTGCCAGGCCGCGTCGGCGGGCGCGAGGATCCGCCGGTCCTCGGGGACGGCGGTGTTGGACCACCAGTAGACGGGCGCGGGGCGCTCGTGGGGGTTGCGGATCCGGACGCCGACGTACAGGAAGTCGGAGTCCTCGGGGAGCCACAGGTCGACCTGGAACGGCAGGTCGCGCAGCCGCTCCCACTCCCACAGCCGGAGCATCGGGCCGCCGTCGGGCGCGCGGACGGTCGCCGCGTGGAGGGGCGAGCAGGAGAGGGCGGTGTGGCCGGTGGCGCCGATGTTCCACTCGACGCCGCCGGCGAACCAGGCGCCGTTGAGCGCGAAGGCGGCGGGCTGGAGGACGGGGTTGCGGTGGACGAGCTCGCGGCCGGTGGGCTTGTGGTGGAGGGAGTGGATCCGGCCGCCGAGGCCGGGCAGGACGGTCGCCCGGAGCCGGTCGTTCTCGATCACGATCGTGTCGAGGTCCGTGGGGACGCGGTCGCGGCCGTAGCCGTCGCGCAGGGGGACGGGCAGGAGGCTGCGCAGCGGCGCCCGGCCGATGCCCCGGGCCATGTCGCGCGGGAGCCCGGCGAGGGTCCGCGCGTCGACGGCGTGCGCCCCGGCGCGGGCGGGGGCGCGCAGGGCGGGAAGGGGGTTGTCCGGTCCCAGCGGGGCGGCGGGCAGCGTCAGTACGGCACGTCGTACGGTCGTCATCGCCCCATGGAACACGGTGGGTTCCGTCCTGACCAGGGGTTCCCGGCCTCGGCCTACGGCGGGGGCCGCCGGGCGGGGCGGCCGGATATTCCGGGCGGCGCGGGGGCCCGGCGTCGTACGGTGACGGGTCGGCGCGCCGCCGTGGCGGGCCGGGGAACAGCGGCACCCGTGGCACAGGGAGTACGAGGAATGGGCACGCAGCACACCTACCGGGTCATCGTGCGCGGCACGTTCGACGGTCTGTCGGAGGAGAGCCGGTCC
The DNA here is from genome assembly GCF_044754545.1 of Streptomyces sp. NPDC093071. Taxonomy (NCBI): domain Bacteria; kingdom Bacillati; phylum Actinomycetota; class Actinomycetes; order Kitasatosporales; family Streptomycetaceae; genus Streptomyces; species Streptomyces sp. NPDC093071. Next base: position 590,383 of record NZ_JBIVPH010000001.1, read on the forward strand.
CGGCTGCTCGCCGAGGTCGACGAGCACGGGATGACGGCGATGCGGTTCACGGAGGAGGGTTCGCTGGCCTACGACCGGACGCTGAAGCACTTCTCGTACCGGCTGGTCGTCGTCTCCGACGCCGAGGACGGCGAGGAGATGGCGGGCGCGCTCGCGGAGGACCGGGTGGAGCGGGCGCTCGGGGAGCTGGGCCACGGGTACGCGGGGCTGCGCTCGACCGTGACGGACCTCGACACGATGAAGATCAACCGCAAGCGCTGAGGCCGTCGCGCGGTCACGCCCCGGGTTCCGGGGCCGTGACCGCCCAGCGCTCGTGGTCGCGCCAGGCGCCGTCGATGAACAGCATCGCGGGCGAGAAGCCCTCCAGGCGGAAGCCCGCGCGACGGACGAGGGCGCGGGAGGCGACGTTCCCGGGCTGGACGTTCGCCTCCAGCCGGTGCAGTTCCAGGGGCCCGAAGGCGTACGCCATGACCAGACCCAGGGCCTCGGTGAGCAGCCCCCGCCCGGCGGCGTGCGCGAAGGCGCCGTACCCGAGGGCCCCGCTGCGGAAGGCGCCGAGGACGATGTTGTTGATGTTGACGAACCCGGCGATCCGGCCGCCCTCCTCCCGCTCGCACACCAGGAACCCGGCACGCGCCGGGTCCCCGATGAGCGCCCCCGCGTAACCGGCGTACGCCTCCTCCGTACACGGCGGAAACAACCAGGGCCGGTGCAGCTCCCGGCTCTCCCGGGCCCGGGCGGTGAACTCACCGGCATCGGCGAGCGAGAAGGGCCGCAGACCCACGCGGGGGCCGAGGGCGAGGTACGGACCGGGGGTGTAGGGCATGTGGCCAGATTATGTGGAGCGGTCGCGCAGGGGTGGCTGGCACTCCAGCCGTAGATCGTGATCTTCATGTCTGGTTCGCGGTTTGTCGGTGGTAGTGGCCGGTCCGGGGTCGGGCCTGGTGGCGGCGTCGCCAAGTGGACCGGGCGAGCCGGTGGGCCGCACCGTGCACGGGCTGGACAACCAGTGCCGTGAACAGTCGCTGGATCTCGTCGCAGGTGAGCGGGATCAGCTCGTCCGGGACGGGATGGCGGGCGTGTTCGTCGGCGCGGACGACGGCGAGGAAGGCGTGAGCGAGCATGGCCAGGGTGACCCGGCGGGACCAGGAGGCGTAGCGGCGGACCTGGTGTTCGTCCAGTCCGGCCAGGCCCTGTCCGGACTGGAAGGTCTCTTCCACCCGCCGTCTTGACCCGGCGACGCGCACCGGCGTGGCCAGGGGCGCCGGGGCGGATGAGAAGCAGCGGTAGTAGGCCAGTTCGCCGGTGGTGCGGTTGCGGCGGATCGACAGCCGGTGGCTGCCGGGCCGGGCTCCGGCCAGGTCGATGACGGCCCAGTCGTAGAAACGGTGCCCCTTGGCGCCGGCCCCCGCGGACAGCTTCTACCAGGCCCGCCTGGGCACCTTCGCGGCCAGGGCATCCGCACGGAACCTCCCCGCAGCGGTGGCGACTTCGGCCGAGCAGGCGACGGCGAGCACGTAGCAGGCCTGGCGCTCTTCCAGCGCGGACCGCAGTTTCGGGTTGCCGCCGTAGACCTCGTCGCTCGTGGCCCAGCCCACGCGGTGCCCGGCGGCGAGGAACCGGACGGTCATGCGGGCGGCCGGCTCTGGCTCGGTCGCGAAGACGGTGTCCTCGTTCAGGCCCGCGGCCCGACAGCGGGCCGGATCCGAGGTCCATGAGCGCGGGATGCACAGCTCACGGTCCACCGCCGCGTGTCCCCGGGAGCGCGCGTAGACGAGGTAGACGGCGACCTGCGCGTTCTCGATCCTCCCGGCGGTGCCGGTGTACTGGCGCTGGACCCCGACGGTGTGGATGCCCTTTCTCACGTCGCCTGTCTCGTCGACCACCAGCACCGCATCCTCGTCGCGCAGATGCTCCAGTACGTACTCACGCACATCGTCGCGCACCTGGCCGGCATCCCACCGGGCCCGGCCGAGCAGGTGCCGCATGCCGTCCGGAGTGGCCTCCCCGGCCCAATCGGCGACCGACCAGCAGTTCTTGCGTGGCAGGTCCGACGGCAGCCCCCGCACCAAGGCCCTCACCCGGCGCCGGGGCTCGACCCGAGCGAACCGGCCCGCTATCCGGCCCATCAGGACCCCGAACGCTTCCTGCCAACAGGCAGGGTCTGCGCTGTGACCCGCGGCCACCGCATGGTCTTCAGTCTTCACACACCGATGATCAGCGGTGGCCGTACCCATGTCCGAACAAGATCCACCAACACGATCGGCCCCGTCCAGCCCACGCCGTGAGCAACCCGAGGGTGTCCTTCGTCAACAGCAAGGAGCAGGACCAAGCGATTCGATCCAGGACGTGAAGTCCGCGGACACGACGTCGAAGTCCGCAGGGTCCAGATCGCCCAGCCCGGAGGAGAACACGGCGGAGTCCGGGTCATCGGCACGCAGGAGGAATCCGCGGCCGCCGCTGTCATCACCGACGAGGAGGAAACCCGGTGCATACTGCGCGACTTCGTACGTGGCGTTGCGTTCACCGATGTCTATCGCCGAGTACACGGCGACACCGGACTCGGCGAGAAGGCCGTCCCTCACGCTCCACAGCGCCACCAGCGGAGCCGGCAGATTCACCTCCGTCTCGGCCCGCGCCCGCATCACATCGGCCGGCGTTGCCGCCGACAGGCTCGAAACCGCCCCCGTCACCCTGCACCCCTCCGAACAGACTCCGGCCGCCCCGACAATCAGCGGCACAGCCACTCCCACCGGGAACGCTCCCAAGCAAACCACTGCAACCGAGCAGACGCGGGCCAACATGATCACGATTTACGGCTGGAGTACTACTGAACTTGAATGCGTGATGTCGGGGCTGGACGCTCGGCATGAGTCGTCCGTCTGGCGGGTCCATGGGTGTTGCCGGGCAGCCCGTCGGGAGAGGATCCTCCTGTGAGCCAGCCCCTGCCGCAGTTGCCGAAGCCCGAGTTCGTCTTGACCCGCGTCGAGGTGCCACCCGAGGTGCCCAGCCGGATCGCTGTCAACCTCCGGGACACCGGCATCCCAGTCGGGTTGATCGGATACGAGTACCGGCTGCTGAGCGAGCCGGTGTACCTCGGGGGGATCGGCGAGCGGGGGCTGGTCGTCATTGCGACGAGTGGCCTGTTCGGTCGCATCGGCGTCGATGTGGCCAGTGGTCGCGTGGTGGAGGTTCCCACGATCGAGTCAGCGACGGCCAGTCACGTGAACAGAGACCTCGACTCCTTCAGCCGATGCGTTGAGGCCGTGATCGCACGCTTCCCGTTCTACGCGGTGGACGACGAGGAGAGGTGCGATGGGGTGGCGGAAGAGCTGCGCGATCTCGTCTCCGGCATCGACGAGACCGCTCTGGTGGCGAACGGGTTCTGGGAGACGTTCTGTGATGACGTGCAGATGGGGGACTACGCGGACTGGGACGAGTGATGCGGGACCTGTCCCCGTATTCGGTCAGCCGTCCAGGCTCAGGCCAGTGGCAGCGATGCACCCGTCGACGAGGTCAGGGCGGTACTGGATCTTCTTGAGCCGACGTTTCACGGCCCTGGTGATCTCGCCGAGGTCCGTGGCGGCCAGGTTGCCCAGGTCGCGCTTCACCAGCGCCCAGATGCCCTTGGTCGGATTGAGGTCAGGAGCGTAGGCCGGGAGTTGGAACACGGTCAGCCATTCGGCGTTCGCCGCAATGAACTGCTTCATCCCGGCAGTCAGGTGGAGGCGGACGTTGTCCCAGACCAGCACGATCGGGCCCCCGAGCTGGATCCGGGCGCGGACGACCAAGTCGCGGAAGTCGCGCCAGCCGAAGCCCTTCGGCTCGTCCTTGCGGCCCCGGTACTCGCGGATTGCATAGATGAGTCGGGATCGCCGGCCCGGCTTGAAGCAGGCCATGCCCGCCATTGACACTCACCCGGAGCCCCAGCCCCGTACCCTCACGACCGGGGTCTGTCCGATCCGGCCCCAGGTCCTGGCACGCGGCGGAGTCATCGACTGTCCGGCCTCGTCCTCAAAGACGATCCAGGCACCGCGCTCCGCCGCGGTCCTCTTACCCGCGGCCAGGTCTCCTTCTTCCACACCTCGGCCGCGTCGTCGTCCCGCTCGATGGCGCGTCGGGCCGGCTGCTGCCAGCTCCAGCCGTGGCGCTTCAGCAGCCGCCATGTGCCCTCGACGGTGTAGGAGACGTGGAAGAGCCGGCCGATCAACGTCTTGATCCGCGCCAGCGTCCACCGTTGGTCCGTCCAGCCATGGACCAGCGGGCCACGCTCCAACTCCCGCTCCAGCCTGGCGATCTGTGTTTCGCTGAGCCGCGAACGCCCCGGAGAACCCTGCGACAGGACGCCAGCCTGGCCGTGCTCGTGCCAGGCCCGGCGCCACCGTTCCACCGACCGCTCGCTCACCCGCAGCGCAGCGGTGACCTCTCGGTTCTTCTCACCGACCTCAAAGCGGACGACAGTCTGCAACCGGATTCGCTCCCGCGCGGCCCTCTCGGCGTCGGTCAGCCCACCACCCTGCACGTATCTCACGACCCAGGACTTACCGGAGCAGCCAGACTGCTGTCAGGCAAACTGTCCCGACATCACTCAATCAAGTTCGGTAGTGAGCCGAGAGAGGGCGAACCGTACCAGCTCCGCGCGTTTTTCCCCCCAAGGTCCGTATCCGACTTTGTTTCCTCGGAAGGTCAGATCCACGTACCACTCCGGAAAGCCAGCGTTGTACGTGGATCTGACGGCAATTTCGACCGCCGACAGTTCGGCGTAGGGGCAGCCGAACATGGCAGAGCCGTCAGACACGTAGAACATGGTCTCCGTGAAGACCAGCAGCCGCTTCCCGACGGAGAACTGTCCATGCGCTTCCGCTCTTCCTACCGCAATCAGCGACTCGGACTCCGGTATATGGAACAGCGCGCGCGCCTTCGCGGCGACCCGAGGTTTGATCGCCTGCCCTCTCGTGACCACGTCCGTGGGAAGGTCCGTCAGGATACGTCTGGCGCGGGTATTTGGCTCCTCCAGGGGCGGTGCTGGCCGCTGTCGAGGCGCCACGACGATCGGCTCGCTTTTTCGCTGAGGCATGTTGTGAGCGCGGTTGTGCCACTGGAACCTGTGGTCCACACCGTTGTGCGGGAACAGGTGCGGCTCGGGGCTCCCGCGCATACGCATGCGCTTCTTGATGGTCTGCCAGGTGTCGGCCAAACTCAGCGTCGCACCACGTCCGCTGATGCCCCGGTGGAGAATATCGATGAGTTCTGCGGTGAACTCGGGATAATTGGCGCCTTCGGCAACGAAAGACCTTTGCACAGCCGAAGTCGAGGTCAGCACGCAGCTTCCGTAGTCGTAGTCGTCGTCAGATTCTGTCTCGTCCTTTTCTGCGGCCCGCGCTGGGTCTGACGACGCGGATTCCTCGATCGCGGTGGCCAGTTCCGCGCGCGTGGGGGTGCCGATGGTCCCCATACCCGCGGCACCGCTGTAACAGCAGTCCAGGATGATCACCCAGGAGCGCAGGTGCCGCCCGGCGTGTTGCACGACCTCCCGGATGGTGACGTACGGAATGGTGCCGATCTGCGGATGGTCGGCGTCGGCCATCGGGAAGGCAAGGTGCAGCTTCCCGGCCCGGTCCAGTAGTCCGTGGCCCGCAAAGTAGACAACCAGGGCGTCCGTGGCGTCGGCCGCCGCATCGCGCACGGATTTGAGGACGGCGGTCTCCGAGGATTTCGAGTCCAGGACGGTGACGCTGGTGTCGGCCAGTCCCCAGACGGCTGTATCGCACAGCAAGGAGCCGAGCCGGACCGCGCCCTCCTCGGCCGCTGGCAGCTGTTCCAAATCCGGGGAGGTGTAGGTACCGATACCGACGAGGACGGCGCGGCTCGCGCCCGGGTCAGCGACCGGCATCTGCTGCGGGGGAGACGCCCGGAGCCGGAGCCGGGTCAGCGGGCGTGGACTGCTCGGGCGATGAACCGGTCAGCGCGAGGGCGATGCGGATGGCATCTTCATCGGTACCGTGCTCCACCTCGATCCGAGCACCGTTGCATTCGACGACCATACGGACACCCTGCCGGACCCGGGGTGGCAGCGAGGCTCGGAACGTGCGGTGGGCGTAGACGAGGGCAGCAGTGGAGAAGCTTCCTGACACGACGAGGTTGAGCCATTCGACGAAGTCGCCGGACATCGCTCCCTTGACTGGATCCGGCCTCACCGCTCGGACCTTTGCATTCGCAGCTACTGCACGGTCCCTGGCCAGCCACTCTCCGAAGGACTCGGTAAGCCGCCCGACCAAGACAGCATCGGTTCTGCCCGGCTCAGCGCCGACGTTCACTATCTGTACGCGCATGTGCAACGCCCCCCATCTACAAGCCCCGGCAGCGTGTTCAGCCGTCGGGTACGTCCATAACTGTCTTGCACCTGCCGATCCGCCTACAAACCCTGTGACGAGATCGTTTCTGCGCGGCGCGCGGGCGCCGAGGGTGGTTCGCGCTGCCAAGATCGGAGGGAAGACGACGTCCTGATCTGCCGGCGGGCCTGGCTTGGTTTCCGCCCACCAGCCGCTCGTCGACGGCTGCCTCGCCGAGACCGGCATGACCATCAGGCCCGCCTGAGCAACCCCACGACATCACGAGTTCAACCTCAGTAGCCATGGATCGTACGGATGCTACGCCGGTCAGCGGCCGGACTCCCGGACATGGAAGCAGCCAGTGGAAACCTATGTGAATACTGCTTGTCCAGGGGTACCCACGAATGTGATCCTTCTGTCGAACGAGAAGGATGTACGACATGGCACATGCCCGCTGGCACCACATCGTCATGGAGTCGCAGCGCCACGCCCTCAAGGCAGTTGATGAATGGAACTGCTCAGACGGCAACTACTCCGACTTCCTCACCCACATGCACAAGGCGTGGCACTACCTGCTTCACGCAGAGTTCCGCAAGGACAAGATCGACTATCACTACAAGGATTCCAAGACCGGCCGATACAAGCTGATCGACGGTGAGCCGAAGGCCTGGGATCTGGAGTGGTGCTTGAAGATGCGCTATCCCAACGCCCGCGACATCGTCCGACTGAATGCCGAGCTCTTCGTCGCGCTCCGTAACAAGGTAGAACACCGGTACGAACACAACCTGAAGATCGTCACCGGCGGCAAGGCTCAGGCGCTCGTCATGAACTACGAGCAAGAGATGGTGGCCTTCTTCGGCTCCAAGTACAGCCTCGCCGATCGACTCCGCTTCCCGATCTCTCTCCAAGCACTCACCGCTGAGGGGCGCAAGCAACTCCAGGAAGCGGCGAAGAAGCTCCCGAAGCACACTCGCGACGTGGTGGCGAAGTTCGAAGCGGACATCGACCAGGCCGTACTGGACGACCTCCGGTACGACTACCGCGTCCGACTCGTCCCCATCGTCGGCTCGAAAACGGAGGCCGATCTCGCGATTGACTTTGTCAAACTTGACGAGTTGACCGAAGAGGAGCGGAAGGTCATGGTCGAGGCCGGACGCAAGGGCATGGTCATCATCAAGGACCGGCATGTCGAGGTGGCGGACAAGGACAAGCTGTTGCCGAAGCAAGTCGCTCGTCAAGTCGAAGCGCAGGTACCCTTTGAGTTCCACATTCAGCCTGAGCACACCGAGATGTGGCGACGGCTCGGCGTACGGCCCACCGCCGGCGCCGCCGATCCGTACAGCACTGACGCCAGGTACTGCGTCTACAACGAAGCGTTCAAGAGCTACGCCTATACGCCGGCCTGGGTGAAGCGGATCGTCAAGGAAATCGGCACGGCAGAGAAGTACCGGGCCTTCTTCGGCAAGGAGCCGCGCATGAAGATGGTCATCCCCTTGCCGAAACAGGCGGTCTCGCCCACCGAGGAGAGCGGGTCCCATCCGCGGAGCAAGAGCGCCTGACGGCGAGACCACCCGAGTCGCAGAGGAGGGCTAATCCCTCTGCTCACGAGAGCCTAAGCCCACCCATGCACAGCGACGCTGCGCATGGGTAGCGATGGATGCAATCTTCTCGTTTTTCAGGTCGCCCAGGCCAAGTCAAGTGGACGGCTGCGATTGGTGCAGCAGATCACCTTGCCGAACGTGCCAATTCAGTGAGCCTTTTCCAACCTCACGCTGATGCGTGGTGAAGGACGAGGATGGTCTGGACGATCTCTGTGATGCGGTTGGTGCTGCAGCGGAGCTTCCGTAGGAGGCGCCAGCCCTTGAGGGTGGCCATGGCCTGCTCGCCGAGGCAGCGGATCTTGGCGTGCGTGCTGTTGTGCCGGCGCTGCCACCGCTTGAGCCGGCGGCCGCGGAAGGGCACCCGGATGGACCTACCGGCGCCTTGGTATGCCTTGTCGGCCCAGCACTTGAGGTCGGCGTCGTGGAGTGCGTCGACGATACCGTGGGTGCGGGCGGCGGTCAGGTCGTGGGTGGATCCGGGAAGCGCGGGTGAGACCCACAGTAGGCGGCCGAAGGGGTCGGTGAGGACCTGGACGTTCATGCCGTGGCGTTTGTGCTTGCCCGAGTAGTACGGGGTGTCCGCGGCGATCCGGTCGATCGGCAGCAGGGTGCCGTCCAGGATCACGAACGCCTTGGTCCGCGCGACGCGCATCGCCTCGGCCAGGGTGGGCGCGAGCGCGGCCAGCACGTCGACGGCTTCGCGTATGTAGCGGTACGCGGTCGCGATGCCGATACCGAACCCGGCGGCCAGCTGGGCGTAAGTGTCACCGCACCGCAGATGGGCCAGGGCGAGGAGAGCCTGACGGCCGGCGGTCAGGCGCCGTCACCGGGTCCCGATCTCCCCTCGCCGCACAACGAGTCGTCCGGCCAGGTGCCGCAGGGTGCGACTGGACAGGTCAATCGACGACGGGTAGACAAGCACGCGAGGCTCCTGGTGGCTGCGGGTAATCTTGGTCGAGAACCCGTCTACCAGGAGCTTCGACGTTCCGCAGGTCCGTCCAACAAGCTGCCGACACCGCCAGGTTGGAAACGGCTCAGTGAGCCCTTTCCGACTTCACGTCGCGCTTCAAGTCGACACTCCCCCGCAGGTGGCGCTGTCGAGGCGGCAACAGGTTACGCAGGGACCGCCGGCCTGGGAGGATCCACTCATGGAGGACAGTACGTTCGGGCCGACCGGGGCAAACGCAGACCTTGAGTGCCAGATCTACGTCGCCGCTCCCAGCCGTGATCGGTTGATGGAGCGGCTGGCAGCGGTACTGAACGTGTCGCTCGGACCGGATCGCTCACTCTCGTACGGATGCGTCGAGGTGAAGTGGGAGCACAACGACTACGAAGGCACTGGCACTGGCGCTGACGCGGAGTTCCTCGACTGGCACTCGCTCCTCGTGTGCCAACCTCGTCGCGACGCCTCGGCAACCGCTGTCGTGTCGGACACGGCAACGGTTCTGGAAGCGGTCCGGGAGGCCGGTTACCGAGCCGTCCCCGTTTGCGGCTACGAAGATCTTCTGCAGAAGCCGGACACTGAACCTCGGCGAACCCGACGGGTGGCTGGATCGACGTTCCCGACGGGTGCATGAAGAAAGCTCCTGGCAGACGGGCTCACGACCAAGATCACCCGCCTTCCGGGAGCTGTCTGACGTGCTCGACCACCCGTCCGCCATCGATCTGTACAGGTGCCTTGGAGTACCTCTCGAGTCCTCTCGCAAGCCACCGCCGTCGCATCCGCAGGGGCCACGCCCGTCGGGGTGCGGGTCGAGGCAGTCGTACGGGACGGGTCAGCGACGGGCGCCCGTACGGAACCGGTCACCGGCGGCCCCGTACGGCGCCCCTCAGCGGCGGGCCGTGCGGACGCGGGGTGGGCAGGTCTCGCCCCGGCGGACGACTCCGATCATGACGGTGGTCCGCCGGTCGAGGTCCGTGCCCGCCGCCGGGTACTGGGTGCAGACCTGCCAGCGGGACGGCCAGAGGACCCGCCGGTCGCGGCCGCTCACGTCGTGGACGTCGAGCCGGGTGCGGCGGTCGAGACGGGTGAAGACCCGCCACAGGCCCAGGCCGAGGAAGTCCGGCACCGTCCGTTCTCCCGGCTCTCCCCCGGCCCCGGAGGTCTCCTCCGCCGAGGTCGCGGCGACGGCCGCGAGCGCGAGGAGGGCGACCGCGCCGACGGCGGCGGCCCGCCTCACTTCCGCCTCCGGCCGGGCCGGGACGCGCCCGCGTCCGCCGTCCGTTCCCTGTCCTGGGGACTCATCGTTCCGGACCTCTCCTCGTCGTACCGTCCTGCCGCCCGTACCGGCCGCCGCCGTGGGACCAGAATGAGGGGGACGGAGCCCCGCCGTGACGGTGGGAAGAGCCGTACGGGTGACTTGTCAGACAACGCGGCCCGGCTACCGTGGTCCCGGAAGCGGGGCCGACGACGAGAAGAGGAGGGGCCGTGGCGGTCAGCGGACAGCGGCGGCGGCCGGTCGTGGCGCTCTACGAGAGGATCGCGGACGCCGTCCACGACGGCACCTACCCGCCGGGCTCCACGCTCCCCTCCGAGCCGAAGCTCGCGGCCGAGCTGGGCGTGAGCCGGCCCGCCCTGCGCGAGGCGCTGCTGCTGCTCCAGGAGGACGGCGTCCTCACCGTGCGGCGCGGGGTCGGCCGGACCGTGAACGACCGGCCGCCCCGGCGCGGGTTCGAGCAGGTCCAGCCGCTGGAGGAGCTGATCGGCGGGGGCGCCCCGCTCCGCGTGCGGGCGCTCCTGCGGACGGTCGAGGAGCCGACCGACTTCACCGCCCAGCACCTGCTCGCCCCGGCCCGCGCCGAGCTGCGATTCTGGGAGTCCGTGCTGGTCGGGGAGGGTGCGGCGACGGCCCTGAGCCACGAGTGGGCGGCGGCCGACGCGCTCCTCGACCGGGTGCACCCCGAGTTCGCGCGGGCCCTGCGGGAGGCGGAAGCCGACGGGCGCCCCGCCGTCTCCATGCTCTCGGTCCTGGTCGGGGCCTCGCGCGAGACGGCCCTCGGCGCGCACAGCGGCATCACGGCGACGCTGCTCGGGCGGCGGCGCGGGGACCAGCTCGGGCGCCCGGCGGACACCCCGGCGGTCCTGGTCACCCAGGTCGTACGGGTCGGGGAGGTGCCGGTCCTGGCCGCCAAGCACATGCTGCCGACGGGGGCGCCCGCGCTGCCGGTGCTCCAGTCCCACTGAGCGCACCGGCCCGATACACGCCCCCGCCCGGCCCCTGTCGGGGGCGTCACAGCGCGCGCCCTCCCCGTGGCGTACACTTCCCCGCCATGCACTTGTCTGACAACCTCACCGCGCCCGCCGCCGCCCCCGTCTCCGACTGGATCCGGCGGGCCCCCAAGGCCGTCCTCCACGACCACCTCGACGGCGGGCTGCGCCCCGCGACCATCGTCGAGCTGGCGCGCGAGTGCGGTTACACCGCGCTGCCGACCGAGGACCCGGCCGAGCTGGCGGTCTGGTTCCGGGACGCCGCCGACTCCGGTTCGCTGGAGCGGTACCTGGAGACCTTCGCCCACACCTGCGCGGTGATGCAGACCCGCGAGGCGCTCACGCGCATCGCGGCCGAGTGCGCCGAGGACCTGGCGGCGGACGGCGTCGTCTACGCCGAGGTCCGCTACGCCCCCGAGCAGCACCTGGAGGGCGGCCTGACCCTCGACGAGGTCGTCGAGGCGGTCAACGAGGGCTTCCGCGAGGGCGAGCGCCGTTCCGGCGGCCGGATCACCGTCCGCACCCTGCTCACCGGGATGCGCCACACGGACCGCTCCCTGGAGATCGCGCGACTCACGGTCGCGCACCGGGACAACGGCGTGGCGGGCTTCGACATCGCGGGCGGCGAGATCGGCAACCCTCCGGCCCGTCACCTCCCCGCCTTCCAGCACCTGAAGCGGGAGAACTGCCACTTCACCATCCACGCGGGCGAGGCCGTCGGCGCGGAGTCGATCCACGAGGCCGTGCAGGTCTGCGGCACCGAGCGGATCGGCCACGGCGTGCGGATCACCGACGACATAGCCGAGGACGGCACGCTCGGCCGGCTCGCCTCGTACGTCCGGGACAACCGGATCGCCCTGGAGGTCTGCCCGACCTCCAACCTCCAGACGGGCGCGGCGAAGGACTACGCCACGCACCCGATCGACGAGCTGCGCCGGCTGGGCTTCCGGATCACGCTCAACACGGACAACCGGCTGGTCTCCGGCACCACCATGAGCGAGGAGTTCCAGCACATGGCGGACGCCTTCGGCTACGGTCCCGAGGTCTTCGAGGAGTTCACGGTCGCCGCCCTGGAGGCCGCGTTCCTGCCGCTGCCGGAGCGCCTGCGGCTGATCGACGAGGTCGTGCGCCCGGGGTACGCGGCGCTCTGAGGACCGCGGAGGGGCGGGTCCGCGCGGGATGCGCGGGCCCGCCCCTCCGGGTTTTTCCGGGGTCGCCCCCGGGGTTACTTCGCGAAGCCGTAGTCGAGCAGCTTCTTGACGTCCGCCGTGCGGTTCGCCTCGGAGGAAGAGGCGAGGACGGTGCCGATGACGGTCTTGCCGTTGCGGGTGGCCGCGAAGACGAGGCAGTACTTGGCCTGCGGGCCCGAGCCGGTCTTCACGCCGATCGCGCCGCTGTACGTGCCCAGGAGCTTGTTCGTGTTGGTCCACGACATGTACCGGTAGCCACCGGTCTTCGTGGTGACCTTCTGCTTCGTGGACTTGGTCGCGACGACGGTGCGGAACGTGGAGTTCTTCATCGCGCTGCTCGCGAGCTTCGTCAGGTCGCGCGGGGTCGAGTAGTTCTGGCCATTGCTTATTCCGTCGAACGAGTCGAAGCGGGTGTTCTTCATGCCCAGGTTCTTCGCCTCGGTGTTCATCTTGCCGATGAACGACTTGACCCGGGCCGCGCGCGTGGTGCCGGTGCCGAACTTGTCGGCGAGCGCGTAGGCCGCGTCGCACCCGGACGGCAGCATCAGGCCGTAGAGGAGCTGCCGGACGGTCACCTTGTCGCCGACGATGAGCCGGGCCGAGGAGGCGTTCTTCGCGACGATGTAGTCGCTGTAGGCCTTGTCGATCGTGACCTTGGCGTCGAGGTTGAGGCCCTTCTGGGCGAGCACCACCTTCGCGGTCATGATCTTCGTGGTGGATCCGGTCGACCGGCGGGTGTCCGCGGCCTTCCCGTACAGCGTCGCGCCCGTCCCGTTGTTCATGACGAAGCCGCCGGGGGCGGTGATCGTCGGGACGGCCGGCGCGGCGTGCGCCTGGCCGGCGAAGAGGCCGCCGGCCAGGACCGCCGAGGCCGTGAACGCGACCGTCACGGCACTGCGCACCCCGAGAGTGGGAGTCTTCAAAGTCTTCTGCCCTTGGATCGATGCCTTCCGGGCCCGCAACGGGCCCGGCGCACACAAGACGCACGAGGGGCCCCGAAGGATGTACGGGCAGAGGGGTGATGTTCCTCCTATTTCCGGAGCCGCCGGGGATCAGGCGCGGCAGCGCAGCATCGTCAGCGGCGGATTGGCGGCGAGGTCGTCCCAGAAGCCCTCGTCGTACGCGCGCAGCCCCTCGGGGGAGATCTCCAGGGGGACCCAGGTGACCTCGTGGAATCCGGCCGCCCGCAGGCTCTTCTCGTACACCTCGCGGCTGGGCGGGTTGGCCTCGAAGGAGATCGGCGGGTCGAGGAGGGCGGTGATCCGCACGCGCGGTCCGACCTCGGTCTCCTCGCCGAGCGAGGCGCACAGGAAGCCGTACTTGGCGAGCGACGGCCCGTCGAAGCGGAAGTCCGGGTTCTGCCCGAAGACGAAGAACTCGGCCCCGGGCACGAGGCTGCGGTGGACGGCGCGGCACATGCGCTCGACGGTGGCGACGCCGTCGGCGTAGTTGAACAGCTGGACCCCGACCGCGAGGTCGAAGGGCTCCTCGAAGGCGCGCAGTTCGGCGACGTCCCCGACCTCGTAGCGCACGCCCAGCGGGTCGCGGTCCTCCAGGGACCGGGCCGCGTCGACCATCGCCCCGGAGATGTCCACGCCGAGGACGTCGGACGCGCCGCGGCGCTTGAACTCCCTGCTGTAGAAGCCGGTCCCGGAGGCCAGGTCGAGGACCGTCTTCCCCCGGACGTCCCCGACGAGGCCGAGGACGCCGGGCACCTCTCCGTAGCGGGCGAGCGGGAGCGTCTTGAAGCCCTCGAACGCCTCGCCGATCCCGTCGTACAGCTGACCGCTCATCGTGCCGTTCCCCTCGTCGTGGCGTCGGCCTTCGGGCAGGCCGCGGCCCCTGGCGGGAAGTCTCTCCCCGGCCGTCCGGGGGGCCGTACTGGCGGAACCCACGAAGATGGAGCGGTCGTTTCGTGCTCCGATCCGCCGGACGGGCCGTCAGCCCACCCTTCCGCGCACCAGGGGCAGGGAGAGCGTTCCCGTCGACTCGGGGGCGCTGACGACGGTCACCGGTTTGACGCCCCGGTTGCCCGCGTACGCCGTGTCGCTCGCCGCGATCACGAACTCCAGCCGGTGGCCGGTCTCGTAGCGGTGGACGATGCCGGGCAGCTCGACCGTGAACGGGCGGGTGACGTCCGGCACCCGGACCGGTGCGACGAGCCGGTTGACCAGGGTCTTCGTGCCGTCGGGCGCGACGTCGTAGAGCTTGGCGAAGAGGACGAGCTTGTCGGCGGCGTCGCCGGAGTCCTGGACCCGCTCGGTCGCCGGGGAGACGACCTTCAGGGTGGCCTTCGGCGCGCCGACCAGGTCGACGGGGGCGGTGAGCGGGGCGCTGGTCCAGCCGAGGTGGGTGCCGGGGGTGTCGTACGGCCGGGGGTCGGGCAGTCCGATCGTCCCGGCGAGCGAGGACTCCGAATGGCTCGTCGGGATGAGCCAGTTGGTGTACGTGCGGGAGCCCCGGGCGACCTTCGCGCGGTCGTCGACGAGCTTGCCGTTCCCGGAGAGGTACAGCTCCTGGCTGAGCGCCGGGACCTCGTCGGCGGTGCCGTAGCCGTCCTCCGCGTCCCGGTACCAGGCGAAGGCGGGGCCGGTGTCCGCCGCCGCGTCCTTCCGCAGGTGGCGGTCGAACCAGGCGAGGATCCGCTGTCCGACGTAGCTGCCCTCCGGGTTCCCGAGGTCGAGTTCGCCCGGCCTCTGTCCTCCGCTGTGGCCCCAGGACTGCCAGATCATGCGGGTGTCGACGCCGCGCTCGCGGAGCCGGTCGTAGGTGGCCCGCGCCTCGTTGAGGTTGAACAGGGTGTCGGACTGCCCCTGGACGATCAGGGTGGGGGCGGTGACCCGGTCGAGGTAGGAGACCGGGGAGACGCTGCGGGCGTAGGCGAGCGTCTTCTCGGTCGCGGCGGCGGGGAGGCGGCCGGAGTTGAGGAGCCGTACGGTCTCGCAGGCGTCGGTGGTGAAGTGCAGGCAGCCGAGCGCGTTGATCCGGCTGGGGTCGAGGGAGGGGACGAGCAGCGGCTGTCCCTCGCCCATGAGGTAGAAGCCGTTCGCCCACTGCCATTTGAAGACGCCGGGGGTGGCGCGGTCGGCGGCGTTGGGGGCGAGCGAGTACGCCAGGTCGTGCCAGGTGATGAGCGGGACGAGGGCGTCGAGGCGCCGGTCGACGGAGGCGGTGGCGAGCTGCACGGCGCCGCCGTACGAACCGCCGATCATGCCCACGCGCGGGTCGTCCGCGCCGTCGCGGACGACGAAGTCGGCGCGGGTGCCGTCGTCGGCGGCCCGGGTGCCGGCGAGGAAGTCGACGAGCCGGGAGGCGGCCCGGCCGTCGGTCTCCGGGTCGTCCAGGGAGATCAGGCAGCCGGACTTGCCGAAGCCCAGGCCGGAGTAGACGAGGCCGACGTAGCCGCGCGCGGCGAAGGCCTTGCCGATGGCGTCGGTGGAGCCGTCGCTCTTGCTCCCGCCGAAGCCGTTGGTGGCGAGGACGGCGGGCGCGGGGTGGTCGGCGTCCACTCCGTCCGGCCGGTAGAGGTCGGCGTCGACCACACAGCTCCGGCCGCCCGCCCGGACGGTGAACTTGAGCGGGGTGACGGTGTACGAGCCGGACTCCCCGGCTCCGGCGGGCGCCGCGAAGGCAGGGGGTGCGAAGACGAGGGGTGCAAAGGCGAGGGGCGTGGCCAGCGCGGTCGCACCGGCCACGAGGGCGAGGAGTTTGCGGGACCGGGGCACGGCACGGGACACAGGGACCTCCACGCTGAGGACGACACCGGGCGGCCCACGGGCACGTACCGACTGGTCAGTACCAGGGCAGCGCGCCCATCGTGTGGCACGCCTCACAGGCCCGTCAACGCGCGCGTCAGAGGTGGTTGACGGAGATTCAGTGAAGGCGGACGGCCCGTGGAGGCGGGTGGCCCTTGGAGGCGCACGGTCCGTGGAAGCGGGTGGCCCGTGGAAGCGGGTGGCCTGTGGAGGGGCCGTGGTCCTCAGCGCAGGGCCGGTATGTCCAGGGTGAGCGTCCCCGCGTCCGCGTCGAGCACCGCCGGTACGCCGAGCGGCACGGTGAGCGCGGTCGTGCCGTGCCCGAAGCCCAGCTCCTCCACGACCGGCACCCCGAGACCGCCGAGCCGGTCGGCGAGCACCGCCCGGACCTCCTCGTACGGGCCGCACTCCGCCCAGGAGCCGAGCGCGACGCCCGCGACCCCGTCGAGCCAGCCGGAGCGGAGGAGTTGGGTGAGGATCCGGTCGAGGCGGTACGGCTCCTCGCCCACGTCCTCCAGGACCAGCAGCCCGCCGCGTGCCGAGGGCCGGGCGTGCGGGGTGCCGAGGTCGGCGGCGAGGAGGCTGACGCAGCCGCCGAGGGTCACGCCCCGGGCCCGGCCCGGCACCAGCGCCCGCGCCGTCTCCAGGCCCAGGGTCCGTACCGACTCGGGCGCGAACAGGGTGGCCCGCAGCGACTCGCGTGTGCGCGGGTCCGAGAGGAAGGTGCCCGCGGCGGTCATCGGCCCGTGCAGGGTGGCGAAGCCCGCGCGGACGGCGAAGGCCTCGTGCAGGGCGGTGACGTCGCTGTAGCCGACGAAGGCCTTGGGCCCGGCCGCCCGGACCGCCGCCCAGTCGACGAGGTCCACCATGCGCTGGGCCCCGAACCCGCCGCGCGCGCAGATCACGGCGGAGACCGAGGGGTCGCACCAGGCCTCGGTCAGGTCCCGGGCCCGCGCCCGGTCCGCGCCCGCCAGGTACCCGAGGCCGGGGTGGACGTCCAGGACGTGCGGGGCGACCACCGGCTCCAGGCCCCAGCCGCGCAGCACGTCGAGCCCCGCCCGCAGCCGCTCCCCGGCGACGGGCCCGCTGGGGGCGACGACGGCGACCCGCGCCCCGGCCCGGAGCCGGGCGGGCCGCTCCAGGGCGCCGACGGCGAGCGGCTCCCCCGCCCCGCGACCGGTCACGTGCGGTACTCCAGGGCGGGCACGTCCGTGCGGTCGACGCCGAACACCTTCACGTACAGGGACAGTTCGGCCTCCAGGGCGCGGACCAGGGTGTCGGCCCCCCGGAAGCCGTGGCCCTCCCCCGCGAAGGCGAGGTAGGCGTGCGGGACGCCCCGGCCGGCCGCGCGGGCGAGCAGGCGCTCGGCCTGCGCGGGCGGGCAGATGACGTCGTCGAGGCCCTGGAGCAGCAGGAACGGGGCCGTGATCCGGTCGACGTGCTCGACGGGCGCGCGCTCCTTGTACCGGCCGGGCACCCGGTCGAAGGGGCCGATCAGCCCGTCGAGGTAGCGAGACTCGAAGTCGTGGGTCTCGCCGGTGACCCAGCCCCGGGGATCGAGGACGGGGTAGAGGATCGTGCCGCAGGCGTACACGTCCGTGCCCGCGAGGGAGGCGGCGGCCGTCCAGCCGCCCGCGCTGCCGCCGCTCACGGCGAGCCGCGCCGGGTCGGCCGTGCCCTCGGCGGCGAGCGCCGTCGCGACGGCCGCGCAGTCCTCCACGTCGACCACGCCCCACTGCTCGCGCAGCCGCTCCCGGTACTCCCGGCCGTAGCCGGTCGAGCCGCCGTAGTCGACCTCGGCGACGCCGATGCCCCGTGAGGTGAAGTAGGCGATCTCCAGGTCGAGGCCGAGCGGGGCGCGCCCGGTGGGCCCGCCGTGGGCCCGGATCACGTACGGGGGCAGCTCCCCGTCGGGGCCGGTGAAGCCGGGGTGGCGGGGCGGGTACACCTGGGCGTGGATCTCCCGGCCGCCGGGCCCGGTGAAGGTGCGCGGGCGGGGTTCGGGGTAGTACGCGGGGTCGACGGCGTCGGTGTGGGCGGCGCCGACCACGCGGGCGCGGCCGGTGCGGGTGTCGAGCTCGACGAGTTCGTGGGAGTTGTACGGTCCGGCGGCGACGCCGACGACCCGGGTGCCGTGGACGGCGAGGGCCGGGGCCCACTCGGTCCAGGGGCCGACGGCGTCGACGAGCTCGCCGCGCTCGGGGTCGAGGATGCCGAGGGAGGTGGTGCCCGTGCCGTGGACGACGGCGACGAGCCCGTTCTCCAGGGGCGCGAACCAGGTGAGCCCGATCTTCCAGAGCGCGCCGCCGAACTCCTCGGGGCGGGGACAGAGCGCGACCGGTTCGGCCAGGGCGCCGTCGCCGTCGACGGCGGCCCGGTAGAGGTTCCACCAGCCGGTCCGGTCGCTGACGAGGAGCAGCCGGCCCGCAGCGTCCCAGTCGACCTGCGGGATCGACTCGGCCGGTCCGCCGGCGACGGTCCTGGCGTCCCGGAAGGTACCGTCGGGGGCGACCTCGGCGAGCAGGACCTCGGTGCCGTCCCACGGCATCCGGGGGTGGTCCCAGCCGATCCAGGCCGCCCGGGTGCCGTCCGGGGAGAGCCGGGGGCCGGTCACGAACCGGTGCCGTTCGCCGGTGAGTTCGCGCACGGCCGTGCGGTCCCCGGCGGCCGAGCCGTCGAGCGGCACGGCGACGGGCACCCGGCGCACGTCGGTCGGCGCGGGGCCGGTGAACTCCTCCAGGACGCACCACGCCTCGCCCCGGTCCGGGTGGACCACCGGGTCGGCCCAGCGCAGCCCGCCGCCGACCGGGGAGACGGGGGTGAGCGGCCGGGGCTCCGCGCCGGGACCGGCGTCGGGCTCGTACGCGTACAGCCGCTGGTCGGGGAAGTGGCAGAAGACCACGAGCGGTCCGCCGTCCGGGCGGTCGGCCGCCGCCCAGGGCCGTCCGCCGTACTCGACGACCCGGCTGCGGACGTTCCACGGGGCGGGCAGCGCGGTCTCCTCCGTGCCGTCGGCGCGCCGCCGCACCAGGGCCCGGCGGCCGCCCTCGGCGGGCCGTGGCGCGGTCCACCACAGCTCGTCGCCGACGGCGCCGGGATACTCGGGCCGTCCGTCGTGCGCGGCGGCGAGCGCCGCGTCGACGGGTGAGGGCCAGCTGCCGTAGGCGGCCGTGTCCATGGTCTCCGCTCCCCCTGTCACAGGTTCCGTTCCCCCTCGTGTCCTTCGTGTCCCGGACGTCCGGGCGCCCTAGGCGGTCTTCAGATAGTGGTCGAGCACGCGGACGCCGAAGTGGAGGGCGTCCACGGGGACCCGCTCGTCGACGCCGTGGAAGAGCGCCGCGTAGTCGAGGCCCGGGGGCAGCTTCAGCGGCGAGAAGCCGTAGCCGGTGATGCCGAGCCGGGAGAACTGCTTGGCGTCGGTGCCGCCGGACATGGTGAACGGCACGACGTGCCCGTCCGGGTCGAAGCGCTCGACGGCGGCCCGCAGCTTGGCGAAGGTCGGCGAGTCGACGGGGGCCTCCAGGGGCACCTCGCGGTGGTGGAACTCCCACTCCACGTCCGGCCCGGTGAGCCGGTCCATCGTCTTGGTGAACTCCTCCTCGCCGCCCGGCAGCATCCGCCCGTCCACGTACGCGACGGCGGTGCCCGGGATGACGTTGACCTTGTAGCCGGCGTCGAGCATCGTCGGGTTGGAGCTGTTGCGGACGGTCGGCGCGACGAGGGCGGCGGCGGGCCCGAGCTTGTCGAGGAGGAGGTCCGCGTCGAAGTCAGGGGCGTGGGTGTCGACCTCGATCCCGTACAGCGCGGCCAGCTCGGTGAGGGCGGCGCGGACGGTGGTGGTGAGCCGGACGGGCCAGGTGTGGGCGCCGATCCGGGCGACGGCGGCGGCGAGGCGGGTGACGGCGTTGGCCGTGTTCACCTTGGAGCCGTGGCCGGCGCGGCCGTGGGCGGTGAGCTTGAGCCAGGCGGTGCCCCGCTCCCCCGCCGCGATCGGGTAGAGGGTGGTGCCGGGCTCCGGGTGGAAGCTGAACGCCCCGGACTCGCTGATGCCCTCCGTACAGCCCTCGAAGAGCGCCGCGTGGCGGTCGGCGAGGAAGCCGGAGCCGTCGGCGGCGCTGTCCTCCTCGTCGGCGGTGTAGGCGAGGACGACGTCCCGGCGCGGCCGGACGCCCTGCCGGGCCCAGGAGCGGACGACGGCCAGGACCATCGCGTCCATGTTCTTCATGTCGACGGCGCCGCGCCCCCACACGAGGCCGTCGCGGACCTCGCCGGAGAAGGGGTGGACGCTCCACTCGGAGGGGTCGGCGGGCACCACGTCCAGGTGGCCGTGGACGAGGAGCGCGGGGGCCGTGGGGTCGGTGCCGGGGATGCGCGCCACGACGTTGGTGCGGCCGGTGGTCCGCTCCAGGAGGGTGGGCTCGATCCCGGCGGCGGCGAGCCGCTCGGCGACGTACTCGGCGGCGGGGCGCTCGCGGCAGTCGCCGCCGCCCCGGTTGGTGGTGTCGATGCGGATGAGCTCGGAGGTGAAGGTGACCACCTCGTCGAGCGCCGTCGCGTCCGGTTCCCGGACCTCCTCAGCCATACTGCTCCTCCACGGCGGCGGAGACGATGGTCGTGACCGCCTTGAACGTACGGATTGCCTCGTACATGGTCCCGCTCGTGTACGCGACGCGCCGCTCCCCGCTGCGCGCCACGCCGGGGACCACCGTGGCGGCGGCGCCCAGGTGCTCGGCGTCGAACTCGACCTCCACGGTGAAGGGGCCGCCCCGGACCGGTTCGTACCGCACGGCGAGCGCGGCGCCGGCCTTCGCCGCGGCCCGGATGTCGGCGGCGGTCCTGGCCGGGGGACGGCACACCGCCGCGTACCGCGAGACGTGGTCCTTGACGGCGACCTTGGGGGCCTCAGGGGCGTAGCCGAGGGCGTCCTCGCAGGTCAGGTCGTCGCCGGTGACGAGGACGACGGGGACGCCGTACTCCGCGACCACCTCCGCGTTGAGCAGGCCCTCGCTCGCCCGCTCGCCGTTGAGCCAGACCCCGGTGATGGAGTTGGCGAGGTAGGTGTGGGCGAGGACCCCCTCGGTGCCCGCGCCCGTGTGGTAGCCGACGAAGGCGATGCCGTCGACGTCGCCGTGCTGCACGCCCTCGACCATGGAGAGGGACTTGTGGCGGCCGGTGAGCATCTCGGCCCGCTCGTCCAGTCTCTCCAGGAGCAGGTTCCGCATGGTCCAGTGCGCCTCGTTGATCAGCACCTCGTCCGCGCCGCCGTCGAAGAAGCCGAGCACCGCCGCGTTCACGTCGGACGTGAACATCGAGCGGCACCGCTCCCACTGGGGCGTGCCGGGCAGCACGTCGGCGGGCCAGGTCACACCGGTCGCGCCCTCCATGTCGGCGCTGATGAGGATCTTCATGCCTGGCACCGTACGCGCCGCCCGGCACCCGTACCACCCCTGTGGAAAACCACCGTTGGAGTGGACCAATGGCACGGACCGGGCGGCGGTAGGGGTCGCCCGGCGGGTTCCGGTTGCCTCCTGCGCGCCGCACCGCTGAAACGGGTGAAACTTCACCAAGGGGTGTGTATAGGCTGTCGGCCGCAGTTCTCGTCCCCGACCCTCGGAGAGCCCCGGTGACCATCGCCTTCACCCCGTCCGAAACCACGCCCGCCGAGGCCGGGCCCGTCATGGCGGAGGAGCCCGAGTTCTGGGAGCCGTCGGCGCCGGAGCCCCGGGACGGGCAGGACGCCGAGGACAGGAAGGACGCCGAGGACGCACGGGACTCGCAGGACTCGCGGGGCGCCGAGAACCAGGAGGGGAAAGAGGAGGCGGACGAGGAGGAGGGCCAGGACCTCGGAGAGGTCGACCCCGTCGTCGTCCGCGACGCCCACGACTTCGGCGTCTACGCCCGTACCGGCGGCTGGGCCTTCGCGCTCAAGGTGGCGCGGAGCGTGCGGCCCGGCGGCCAGGCCGCCGAGGGCGACGCCCGGAGGAAGGTCTCCGCGAAGGCGTTCGCGGAGCTCGCGGGGTGCTCGCCCGAGCGGGTCATGCGCCACTACAAGGCCTGGGACATGGCCGCCGACGACGGTCTGGTCCCGCAGTTCGAGGTCCTGGTCCCCGGCGAGAATGTCGACCTGCCCGACGCGGACGTCTGGATCTCGTACTACTCCTCCCGCAACAGCGCGGCCTCGGTGCGCGGGCAGGCGATCAGCGCGGCGGCCGAGGCCGAGGGCATCCGGCCGACGAAGGCCCTGGAGGTCGCGGAGAACCCCACCGCGCTGCGGGCGGCGATCCTCGCCGACCCCGGGACGGCGGAGGCGGCGCGCGGCGCGCTGCTCGACCGGATGAAGGAGGACCCGGTCCTCCAGACGGAGATGGCCCGCGCGATCGCCCGCACCGGCGACCTGAAGAAGGCGGTGGCGAGCGAGGCGAAGGCGGCCGACCGCATCGGGTACGTCCGGCAGATCGCGGAGAAGGGCCAGTTCAAGACGCCCGCCGGTCAGACCGTGGAGGCGCCGCCCGAGCTGCGGGCCGAGGCCGAGCGGCACCTGTCGCTGCTCGACGAGCTGGACGACTCGGAGGAGGCCGGCGAGTGGGCCGGCGAGGCCTACGACGCGGTCAAGGGCCTGGCGGCCAAGGCCATCGAGGAGGATCCGGCGCTGCGGGTCCAGGAGCGGCGGACGAAGTTCTACAACAGCCTGCAGAAGGCGACGAAGGTCTTCGAGGAGCTGACCCTGGACGAGGTCCTGGAGGAGGAGATCTTCGAGGACGACATGCTCCAGCGCCTGGAGGCCCTCCAGGAGGCGATCGGCTCCTGCATCAGCACGCTGCGCAGGGCGTCGACCGCCTCCTGACCCTCCGGGAAGGGGCCTCAGCCCTGCCTCAGTCCTGGTGGCCGAGCTGGAGGTCGCGCTCGGTGCGGCCCCCGCCGGCCACCTGGAGGACGGTCGCGACGGGCGGGTACCCGGCGGCGATGACCGTGTACTCGCCGGAGGACAGGTCGATGAAGCGGAAGGTGCCGTCGGGCCCGGTGGTGAGGGTGTCGACGACGTTCCCGGCCGCGTCGAGCAGGGTGACCCGGGCGTCCTCCACCGTGCGCCCGCCGCCGGCCCGCACCGTCCCGCGCAGCACGGCCCCGCCGGCCAGCTCGATGTCCTGGCGGGTCTCGCGGGAGGCCTGGACGCTGACCGGGAGCGCGGCGGGCCGGAAGGCGGGGGCGCTGGCGGCGAGCGTGTACTCGCCCGCGACCAGTTCGGTGATGACGTACCCGCCCTCGCGTCCGCTGCGGGTGGAGGCGACGACCTCGCCGCGCACGTCGGTGAGGGTGACGGCCGCGTCCCGCACGGGCGTGCCGTCGGCGGTGACGACGCTGCCCGCGAGCCGCCCGGCGCCGCCGAGGACGACGTCGAGCTCCACCGGACGGTCCCCGACGGTCACGGAGACGGCCTGCGGCTGGTGTCCGCCGGCCGCGGCGATCAGGACGTAGGCGCCGCCGCCGGGCACGCTCAGCGCGTACCGGCCGTCCTCGCCGCTCGCGCCGCGCCCGATCTGCCGCCCCTGGACGTCGATGAGGGTGAGGGCGGCCCGGGGGACCCGGCTGCCGTCGTGGTGCTGGACAGTGCCGCAGACCGGGAGTCCGGAGTGCGGCGGGGCGGCGGCCGGAGCGGGCTCGGGGGCGGCGTGCCGGGCGTGCGGGACCGCCCGGGTGACGGGGTCGGCGGCCTCGGTGGTGGGGGTGGGGTGGGACACCAGCGGTTTCTCCTTGAGGAAGAAGGCGAGGACGAGGCCGAGCACGAGGACCGGCACGAGGTAGAGGAAGATGCGCGGCATCGCGTCCGCGTACGCCTGGACGTACGCGTCGCGCAGGGCGGGCGGCAGGGTGTGCACCGTCTGCGGGGTGATCGACTCGGCCGGCGGGAGCGCGGCGGGGCCGCCCTGGGGCAGGACGCCGGCGAGCCGGTCGCCGAGGGCGTCGTCGAGCCGGGAGGCGAAGAGGGTGCCGAAGATCGCGGCGCCGACGCTGCCGCCGATCTGGCGGAAGTAGTTGTGGGCGCTGGTGGCGGTGCCGAGGTCGGCGGGGCGCACGGAGTTCTGGACGGCGAGCACGAGGACCGGCATGACCAGGCCGATGCCGGTGCCGAGGACGGCCTGCCAGAGGCTGTGGTGGAGGCGCGGGGTGTCGGCGTCCATGTGGGAGAGCAGCCACATGCCGAGGACGGCGAGGGCGCCGCCGGCCACCGGGTACGCCTTGTAGCGGCCGGTGCGGCTGATGAACTGGCCCGAGACGACGGAGGCGACGACGATGCCGCCCATGAGGGGCAGCATCAGGAGGCCGGACTCGGTGGCAGTGGCGCCCTCGACCATCTGGAGGAAGCTGGGGAGGTAGCTGGCGGCGCCGAAGAGCGCGATGCCGACGACCGCGCCGACGAGGGCGGTGACGGTGAAGACGGAGTCGCGGAAGAGCCGGAGCGGGATGAGGGGCTCGGGCGCGAAGTGCTCGACGACCAGGAAGAGCAGGGTGGTTCCGGCGGCTCCGCAGGCGAGGGCGAGGACGACCCGGGAGTCCCAGGCGTACTCGGTGCCGCCCCAGCTGGTGAGCAGGACCAGGCAGGTGGAGGCGGCGGCGAGGAGCAGGGCGCCGAGGACGTCGAAGCGCGCGCGTGCGGCGGGCTTGGGGAGCTTGAGGACGGTGGCGACGACGGCGAGGGTGACGAGCCCGAAGGGCACGTTGAAGTAGAAGCACCAGCGCCAGGAGACGTGGTCGGTGAAGAAGCCGCCGAGCAGCGGTCCGGCGACGGAGGCGAGGCCGAAGGCGGCGCCGATCATGCCCATGTACCGGCCGCGTTCCCGGGGCGGGACGATGTCGGCGATGATCGCCTGGACGCCGATCATGAGGCCGCCCGCGCCGATGCCCTGGATCGCGCGGAAGGCGATGAGCTGGTCCATCGTCCGGGACCAGCCGGCGAGGCCGGAGCCGATGACGAAGACGACGATGGCGAAGAGGAAGACGCCCTTGCGGCCGAGGAGGTCGCCGAGCTTCCCGTAGATCGGGAGGCCGATGGTGGAGGTCAGCAGGTAGGCGGTGATCGCCCAGGACATCCGGTCCAGGCCCTGGAGTTCGCCGACGATCTTCGGCAGGGCGGTGGCGACGATCATCTGCTCCAGGGCGGCGAGGAGCAGGGCGAGCATGAGGCCGCAGAAGACGAGCCGGACGCGACGGGGGTCGAGGTCGGCCGCGCCGGGTCCGGACGCGGGCGCGGTACCGGCGGACGGGACGGGCGGCTCCGCGCCCCCGGCCCCGGCGACACCCTTGGCACCGCCGACGTCCTCGGCACCGCCGGCGTCCTCGGCGCCGCCGACGCCTCCCGCACCACCGGCGCCGTCGACACCCCCGGCGCCCGCGGCGTCTTCGGTGTTCTTCACCACGGTGACCGCACCCACGTGTCTGCTCCCCTCGTCACGGCGTCTGCGCCGCGCCATTCTTCGCATTGGGCGCGAAGAGGGAGCAAGTCGGGCGGTACGGGAGGTCAGTGGGGTCCCGGGCGGCGAACGGCCCCGGGAGGCGGCGCACTTGGGTCGCTCATCAGCGCGTTTACGAGAGGGCCCGCGCCCCCGGCGCGCGCGGGCGCGGTCACGGGAGGCGCGGGCGATCCACTCGAACCGGTGAACGCTCCGGACGTCGCTCCTCGGGTTCCGGGCGTTACCGCTCGGGCTCCGGGTCCTACTTCTCGACCTCGGCCGCGAGCTTGGCGAGGACGAGGTCGTAGATGCGGCCGAGCCCCTTGGGCGCGAAGGTCTTCTCGAAGAAGCCGCCGATGCCCCCGGCGCCGTTCCAGACGGTGGTGACGACGGCGCGGGACTTCCCCTCGCCCGCGGGGGTGACGGTCCAGGTGGTGACCATGGAGGAGTTGCGGTCCTTCTCGACGAGCTGCCCGTCGGTGGGCTCGCTCACCTCCAGGAGGCAGTCGCGGACGCGCTTGCTGGTGGCCTGGAGCTTCCAGTGGACGAGGGTGCCCTCGCCGTCGCCGCCCTCGCGCACCTCGTACTCGCTGAAGTGCTCGGGGAGCAGCTTCGCGCGCGTGCCGCTGTAGTCGGCGAGGGCGTCGAACACCGTCTCGGCGTCCGCGGCGATGATCCGTTCCGTCGTGGCCTCGACCTGCGCCATTGACTTCCTCCAGCTCGTGGTTGCTCGGGGTTGCGGGCCAAGCGAACCACGTGGGCTCCGGCGCGCGAAATCCGGGTTGCGGCGATCAAGGGAACAAGTGTTCTATTCTGAGCGAACGGCCGGATCCGAGCGATCGAGGAGGCGTCCATGCGCTGGGACAACCTGGGTGAAAATCCCGCGAATCCCCCGGCTCCCGCCGACCTCTCCCTGTTCGGTGCGGACGCGGTCACCACCCGGACGTTCGACACCCCCGAGTTCCGGGGCGTCACCTTCCACGAGGTGCGGGCCCGCTCGATCCTGAACCGGGTCCCCGGCGCCTCCCGGATGCCGTTCGAATGGACGGTCAATCCCTACCGGGGTTGCACGCACGCGTGCGTGTACTGCTTCGCCCGCAAGTCCCACGCCTACCTCGACCTCGACACCGGCCTCGGCTTCGACTCCCAGATCGTCGTCAAGGTCAACGCCCCCGAACTGCTCGCCCGCCAGCTCGCCTCCGCCCGCTGGCAGGGCGCGCACATCGCCGTGGGCACCAACGTCGACTGCTACCAGAGGGCGGAGGGGCGGTACGGACTGATGCCGGGCATCCTCACCGCCCTGCGCGACCGCGCCAACCCCTTCTCGATCCTCACCAAGGGCACCCTGATCCTGCGCGACCTGGAGCTGCTCGCCCAGGCGGCCCGGGTCACCGAGGTCGGCGTCTCCGTCTCCGTCGGCTTCACCGACCGGGAGCTGTGGCGCACGATCGAGCCCGGCACCCCCTCCCCGCAGAGCCGCCTCGACGTCGTCCGCGCGCTCGTCGGGAACGGCATCGACTGCGGGGTCCTGATGGCCCCCGTGGTGCCCTTCCTGGGCGACCGGCCGGAGCAGCTGCGCGCGACGGTCCGCGCGATCGCCGAGGCCGGGGCGAGTTCGGTCACCCCGCTCGTCCTGCACCTGCGGCCGGGCGCCCGCGAGTGGTTCGCGGAGTGGCTGGGGCGCCACCACCCGGGCCTGGTGCGGCGGTACGAGCGGATGTACGCGGACGGGGCCTACGCTCCGACCTGGTACCAGCGCCGGATCACCCGTCAGGTGCACGAACTGGCGGCCGAGTTCGGCATGGGCCCGGCGGGCCGGGGCGGAACGCGCCGGACCGCCGCTCCGGAGGAGCCGGGCGCGACGACCGTCCCGGAGCAGCTCACCTTCCTCTGAACCTCTGAACCGTCGAAGCCACCGAAGCCCCCGAAGCCGCCGAAGCGTCCGGAGCGCGGGAAGCCCCGAAGCTCCGAAGCCCCTGAATCCCCAGCACCACTGACACCCTGAAGCCCCCGACGGCCGGGCGGATCATCGGACCGGCCCGTCTGACACGCCGTCCGATCCCCTCCTTTCGGGTCAACTCCGGGCGGAACGGGTCCCGCCGGGGCCCGTTCGAGGCACAAAGGCCCTATGACCCCACGCGCAGGAATGCTGATCGCCGCTGGAGCGCTGGTGGCCGGGACGGTCGCCGCGCTGCCCGCCGCGCCCGCGGACGCCGTCGAACCGGCCCCCCGCCCGCTCCCCCGGCTCGCCTGGACCGACTGCGCCACCAAGGCGTACCCGAAGCTCCAGTGCGCCACCCTGGAGGTGCCGCTCGACCACGACGACCTGGCCGGACGGAAGGTGACGCTCGCCCTGACCCGGGTCCAGCACACCGCCGAGACCTTCCAGGGTCCGCTGCTCGTGAATCCGGGCGGGCCCGGCGGCAGCGGACGCGGCATGGCGGGGTACGTGGCGGCCGCGCTGCCCGCGGAGGTGGCCGCCCAGTACGACGTGATCGGCTTCGACCCGCGCGGGGTCGGGAAGAGCGAGCCCGCGCTCGACTGCCGGCCCGGCCACTTCGCCCCGGTGCGCCCCGACTCGGTGCCGCGCGGGTCGCGGGCCGAGCGGACCGGGGTCGACCGGGCGCGGGCCTTCGCGGAGGCCTGCGGCGAGAAGTACGCGGACGTGCTGCCGTACATCGACACCGTGAGCGCGGCCAAGGACCTGGACCTGATCCGGGAGGCGCTCGGCGCGCCGAAGCTCAACTACCTCGGCTACTCGTACGGCACCTATCTGGGCGCCGTGTACGCGCGCCTGCACCCGGACCGGGTGCGGCGGATGGCGCTCGACTCCGTCGTCGATCCGCACGGGGTCTGGTACGAGAGCAACATCGGGCAGAACTTCGCCTTCGACGCGCGGCACAAGGACTTCATGGCGTGGGTGGCCCGCTACGACGCCACGTACCGGCTGGGCGGCGATCCGGCGGCGGTCGAGGCCGCCTGGTACCGGATGCGCGACGCGGTGCGCGCGGAGCCGGCCGGCGGGAAGGTCGGGCCGGGCGAGCTGGAGGACGCCTTCCTGCCCGGCGGGTACTACGACGGCTACTGGCCCAAGCTGGCGAGCGCCTTCTCCTCGTTCGTCAACGACGGGGACTCCGGGCCGCTGGTTGAGGCGTACGAGCGGTACGGGGAGGCCGACGCGGCCGGTGACAACGGCTACTCGGTCTACGCGAGCGTGCAGTGCCGGGACGCGGCCTGGCCGCGCGACTGGAACGTCTGGCGCAAGGACGCCTGGGAGACGCACGCCAAGGCGCCGTTCTCGTCCTGGAACAACACCTGGTACAACGCACCGTGCGCGTTCTGGCCGGTGGAGTCGCTGACCCCGCCGGACGTCTCCAACGACCAGGTGCCGCCGGTCCTCGTCCTCCAGGCGACGGACGACGCGGCGACGCCGTACGAGGGCGGGGTGGCCCTGCACCGGCTGCTGCGCGGCTCCCGTCTGGTCGTGGAGGAGGGCGGCGGCAACCACGGCGTGACGCTGGCCGGGAACGACTGCCTCGACGACCACCTGGCCTCCTACCTGGCCACGGGCGAGGTCCCGCGCGGCGAGGAGGGCGCCGAGGCGGACGCGGTGTGCGCCGCGCTCCCGGAGCCGGAGCCGGATCCCGTCGTCACGACCGGGTCGACGGAACCGGAGAGGAGCGGCGCGCGCGTGGGCACCGCGCGGACCGAACCGGCCGGCACCACCCTGCACGGGCTCCTCGGCCACGTGCGCTGAGGGGTTCCGTACGGCGGAAGCGTTCCCCGTACGACTGAGGGGTTCCCTGCGCGCGAACGCCCCTCCCCTCAGGGGCGGTCGGCTGCGCGCTCCGGGCCGAGCAGGTCCAGGGAGCGCGCGGCCGCCGCGCCGAGGCGGGGGTGGGGCAGGGCGGACTCCAGGGCGGGGCGGGCCCGGGGGTCGCCGAGGGTGCCGAGGCCCTCGACGCAGGCGAGGCCGACCCGCCAGTGCGGGTCGGCGGCCGGGAGGCGCCGTTCGAGGACGGTGATCAGGGCCGGTACGGACTCGGGGGCGCGCAGTTCGGCGAGCAGCCGGACCGGCAGCAGGGCGTAGGCGGCCCGGAGTTCGTTGGTGGCGAGGGCGGCGGCCGCGCGGGCGGTGCGGGGGTCGCCGAGCCGGGCCAGGGCGTGGGCGGCGGTGACGCAGCGCTCGGGGTCGCGGTGGTTGAGGAACAGGACGAGGGCCTCGAAGGCGCGCGGGTCGCCGGCGACGCCGAGCGCGTAGGCGGCGACCTCGCGGGCCCAGAGCGGCTGTCCGGGCGCGGTGAGGACGCGGTGCAGTTCCTCGGGGTCGGCGGGCAGTTCCCCGGGGTCACCGGTTTCCGCGAGCCGACCGAATGGAGCCGGGACTTCTCCGGTGTCATTCCCGATCTCGTCGCGCAATCGATCGATCATCGAGCAGAATTCCGGATCCTCGGCGTATTCCATGAAACCGAGCCTATCCGCGATCCAGATCACATTTTCTCGACTTCCCGGGACTGGCGCGCTCGTTACCCGCCGGTTAATCTCAGGTGAGCGGGTCAACCCCCGCTTCTCACAACGGCCTGGTGACGCAGCCGTGGTGAGCGCACGTCGGTTCGGCAGTTTCGACGCGGCTCCGGGACAGAGCCCGTCACCCCTCTTCCACCGGGCGCCGCCCTTTTCCACGGGCCCCTTCCCGTGTGTTTCCCGCGGTTCTCCTCGCGCCCGCGCAATTCAGCGGCACCACCCGCACGCACCGCCCTCAGTCGTCACTCTTCCTCTCTGGAGTCCCCTGATGGACACCCCTCTCTCCACCATCGCCGTCGTCGGTCTCGGCACCATGGGCGCGGGTATCGCCGACGTCCTCGCCCGGGCCGGCCGCGAGGTCATCGGCATCGACGTCAGCGACACCGCCGCCGCCCGGGCCGTCGCCGCCCTGGAGGCCTCCACCGCCCGCGCCGTGGCCCGCGAGCGGATCACCGAGGAGGAGCGCCAGGACGTGCTGGCCCGCTTCCGCACCTTCTCCGACCTCCAGGCGGCCGCCGCGGCCGACCTCGTGATCGAGGTCGTGCCGGAGTCGTACGAGGCGAAGCACGAGGTCTTCCGGGCCCTGGACGGCATCGTCCGGCCCGACGCGATCCTGGCGACCGGCACCAACGCGCTCTCCGTCACCCGGCTCGCGGCCGACTCGGCGCACCCCGAGCGGGTGCTCGGCCTGCACTTCTTCACTCCGGTCCAGGCCATGAAGCTGGTCGAGGTGGTCTCCTCGGTGCTGACCGACCCGCGGGCCGTCGACGCCGTCACCCGGCTCGCCCAGGACCTCGGCAAGGAGCCGGTGGCGGTCGGGGACCGGGCCGGTTTCATCGCGGACGGGCTGCTCTTCGGCTACCTCAACCAGGCCGCCGCCATGTACGAGGCCAAGTACGCCTCCCGCGAGGACATCGACGCGGCGATGAGGCTGGGCTGCGGCCTGCCGATGGGCCCGCTCGCGCTGCTCGACCTGATCGGCGTGGACACGGCCCGCACGGTCCTGGAGGCCATGTACGCCTCCTCGCACGACCGGCTGCACGCCCCGGCCCCGATCCTCAAGCAGCTCAGCGAGGCGGGCCTGACCGGCCGCAAGGCGGGCCGCGGCTTCTACACGTACGCGGCGCCGGGCTCCGACGAGGTGGTGCGCGACGCGCTGACCCCGCTGACCTCGGCGGAGAGCGCCGGCGGGCGCGAGGTCCGCTCGGTCGGCGTCGCCGGCTCGGGCACCATGGCCTCGGGCATCGCGGAGGTCTTCGCCAAGGCCGGGTACGAGGTCGTGCTCGCCGCCCGCTCCCAGGAGAAGGCGGACGCCGCCAAGGCCCGGATCGCCACGTCCCTGGAGCGTTCGGTTTCCAAGGGCAGGATGACGGCCGAGGCCCGCGACACCGTGCTCGCCCTGATCGCCCCGGCCGGCACGCTCGACGCCTTCGCCGAGGTCGACCTGGCGGTCGAGGCGGTCGCGGAGGACCTGGAGGTCAAGCAGGACCTGTTCGCGCGGCTCGACAAGATCTGCAAGCCGGGCGCCGTGCTCGCCACCACGACCTCCTCGCTGCCGGTCGTGGCCTGTGCGCGGGCCACCACCCGCCCGCAGGACGTCATCGGGATGCACTTCTTCAACCCGGCGCCCGCGATGAAGCTGGTGGAGATCGTCCGCACGGTCCTGACCGGCGACGACGTCCACGCCACCGTCCGCGAGGTCACCGCGAAGATCCGCAAGCACCCGGTGGACTGCGGCGACCGGGCCGGCTTCATCGTGAACGCGCTGCTCTTCCCGTACCTGAACAACGCGATCAAGATGGTCCAGGAGCACTACGCGACCCTGGACGACATCGACGCCGCCATGAAGCTGGGCGGCGGCTACCCGATGGGCCCGTTCGAGCTGCTCGACGTGGTCGGCCTGGACGTCTCGCTCGCGATCGAGCAGGTCCTGCACCGCGAGTTCCGCGACCCCGGCCTCGCCCCGGCCCCGCTCCTGGAGCACCTGGTGGCGGCCGGCTGCCTGGGCCGCAAGACGGGTCGCGGCTTCCGCGAATATGCCCGACGCTGAGCCCCGCACCCCCGGTTGGGGCGGGCTCCTGAGCCCCTCGGGCACCCCCGGTGCCCCGGCGGGCTCCCCGCCCCCACCTGGGCACACTCCTCCCCCGATGCAGTACGTTCGGACCATGCCCAAGGCCGCGAAGTCACCCCGTGCCACCTCCCCGTCCGACGCTCCGGAGAGCGCGGCGGGCACCCGTGCCGCCGCACAGCGGCTCAAGATGCGCCGGGAGCTCGCCACCGCCGCGATGGAGCTCTTCGCGACCAAGGGGTACGAGGCCACCACGGTGGACGAGATCGCGGCCGCGGCCGGGGTCGCGCGGCGGACCTTCTTCCGGCACTTCCGGTCCAAGGAAGAGGCGATCTTCCCCGACCACGACGACACCCTGGTGCGGGCGGAGGCGGTGCTGAACGCCGCGCCGCCGCACGAGCACCCGCTCGACACGGTATGCCGGGGCATCAAGGAGGTCATGAAGATGTACGCGGGGTCCCCCGCGGTCTCCGTGGAGCGCTACCGGCTCACCCGCGAGGTGCCGACCCTGCGGGAGCGGGAGATCGCCTCGGTGGCCCGCTACGAGCGCCTCTTCACCCGGTACCTCCTCGGACACTTCGACGAGCGCGACCACCACGACGGCAACGACGACCCGCTGCTCGCCGAGGTGGCCGCCTCGGCGGTCGTCACCGCCCACAACCACGTGCTACGCCGCTGGCTGCGGGCGGGCGGGCGGGGCGACGTGGAGGCCCAGCTCGACCACGCCTTCGCGATCGTCCGGGAGACCTTTGGGACGGGCATAGGCGCGGGCCGGCCGGCCCCGTCCGCGGCCTCCGCCGCCACGGCCCCGGAGGCGCGGGAGGAGACCGCCCCCGCCGTCCGGGCCTCCACCACCGGTGACGTGGTGGTCGCGGTGGCGCGCACGGACGCGCCGCTCGACGAGGTCATGCGGACCATCCAGAAGGCGCTCGGCACCGCCTGAGCCGCTTCTCACGACGAGGGCCGTTCCCGGATTCCGGGGACGGCCCTCGTCGTGTTTGCCCAGCTCGGAGCCCGTTTGCGGGCATGATTCGATCGATCATCGCTCATGTGTGACCGCCGGATTGCATCTGAGTGAAATTGTTGGCACCGAGTGCCTTGTCAGGTGACACGGCGTGCCATACGTTGATGTTGTCCGGGCGGCCGGCGCGCAGAGACCAACCTCGTGCGCCGGCTGTCCCCACGAGCCGACGGCTCGTGTGCCCGGACGCCTGCGTCACAGGCAACCCCGCGCCCGACCGGCGCCGCGCCACCGCACGACCCAGCCGAACCGACGGCACACCTCCACAGCAGCACTCACCGCCGTAACCCTCAGGCGTCCTCCCCCGGACGCTCACCGCCGGAGGCAACCCGTGAAGGAAATCCTGGACGCGATCCAGTCCCCGGACTCCACGTCCGCCGACTTCGCGAACATCAAGCTCCCCGAGTCGTACCGCGCCGTCACCGTCCATAAGGACGAGGCGGAGATGTTCACCGGACTCGCCAGCCGCGACAAGGACCCGCGCAAGTCGCTCCACCTGGACAACGTCCCGCTGCCCGAGCTCGGCCCGGGCGAGGCGCTCGTCGCCGTCATGGCCTCCTCGGTCAACTACAACTCGGTGTGGACCTCGATCTTCGAGCCGGTGTCGACCTTCGGCTTCCTGGAGCGCTACGGCCGTCTCTCCGAGCTGACCAAGCGCCACGACCTGCCGTACCACGTCATCGGCTCCGACCTCGCGGGCGTCGTCCTGCGCACCGGCCCGGGCGTCAACTCCTGGAAGCCGGGCGACGAGGTCGTCGCGCACTGCCTCTCGGTCGAGCTGGAGTCCTCGGACGGCCACAACGACACGATGCTCGACCCCGAGCAGCGCATCTGGGGCTTCGAGACCAACTTCGGCGGCCTGGCGGAGATCGCCCTCGTCAAGTCCAACCAGCTGATGCCGAAGCCGGACCACCTGAGCTGGGAGGAGGCGGCGGCCCCGGGCCTCGTCAACTCCACCGCGTACCGCCAGCTGGTCTCCCGCAACGGCGCCGGCATGAAGCAGGGCGACAACGTCCTGATCTGGGGTGCCAGTGGCGGCCTCGGCTCGTACGCCACCCAGTTCGCCCTGGCCGGCGGCGCCAACCCGATCTGCGTCGTCTCCTCCCCCGAGAAGGCCGACATCTGCCGGTCCATGGGCGCCGAGGCGGTCATCGACCGCAACGCCGAGGGCTACAAGTTCTGGAAGGACGAGCACACCCAGGACCCGAAGGAGTGGAAGCGCTTCGGCAAGCGCATCCGCGAGCTCACCGGCGGCGAGGACATCGACATCGTCTTCGAGCACCCGGGCCGCGAGACCTTCGGCGCCTCCGTGTACGTCACCCGCAAGGGCGGCACCATCACCACCTGCGCCTCGACCTCCGGCTACATGCACCAGTACGACAACCGCTACCTGTGGATGTCGCTCAAGCGGATCATCGGCTCGCACTTCGCGAACTACCGCGAGGCGTGGGAGGCCAACCGCCTGATCGCCAAGGGCAAGATCCACCCGACCCTGTCGAAGGTCTACTCCCTGGAGGAGACCGGCCAGGCCGCCTACGACGTCCACCGCAACCTCCACCAGGGCAAGGTCGGCGTCCTCGCCCTCTCGCCCGAGGAGGGCCTGGGCGTGCGCGACCCGGAGCTGCGGGCCCAGCACATCGACGCCATCAACCGCTTCCGCAACATCTGAGCCCGGGACCATAGATGACTGAGCGCCAGAAGGACCGTCCGTGGCTCATGCGGACGTACGCCGGTCACTCGACCGCCGAGGCGTCCAACGAGCTGTACCGGCGCAACCTCGCCAAGGGTCAGACCGGCCTCTCGGTCGCCTTCGACCTGCCGACGCAGACCGGATACGACCCCGACCACATCCTCGCCCGCGGCGAGGTCGGCCGGGTCGGAGTCCCCGTCTCGCACCTCGGTGACATGCGCCGGCTGTTCCAGGACATCCCCCTGGAGCAGATGAACACCTCGATGACGATCAACGCCACGGCGATGTGGCTCCTGGCGCTCTACCAGGTGGTGGCGGAGGAGCAGGGCGCGGACGTCACCAGGCTCCAGGGCACCACCCAGAACGACATCGTGAAGGAGTACCTGTCGCGCGGGACGCACGTCTTCCCGCCCGGCCCCTCCCTCCGCCTCACGACGGACATGATCACCTACACGGTGAACAGCATCCCGAAGTGGAACCCGATCAACATCTGCAGCTACCACCTGCAGGAGGCCGGGGCCACTCCGGTCCAGGAGATCTCGTACGCGATGTCCACCGCCATCGCGGTGCTGGACGCGGTCCGGGACTCCGGCCAGGTCCCGGAGGACCGCTTCGGCGAGGTGGTCGCCCGCATCTCGTTCTTCGTGAACGCGGGCGTCCGCTTCGTCGAGGAGATGTGCAAGATGCGC
Source organism: Streptomyces sp. NPDC093071 (assembly GCF_044754545.1). NCBI lineage: Bacteria > Bacillati > Actinomycetota > Actinomycetes > Kitasatosporales > Streptomycetaceae > Streptomyces > Streptomyces sp. NPDC093071. Next base: position 625,910 of record NZ_JBIVPH010000001.1, read on the forward strand.
GCCTTCGGCCGCATCTGGGACAAGGTCACCCTGGAGCGGTACGGCATCGAGAACGCCAAGCAGCGCCGGTTCCGCTACGGCGTACAGGTCAACTCGCTCGGCCTGACCGAGGCCCAGCCGGAGAACAACGTCCAGCGGATCGTCCTGGAGATGCTGGCCGTCACCCTCTCCAAGGACGCCCGCGCGCGGGCCGTCCAGCTCCCCGCCTGGAACGAGGCCCTGGGCCTGCCCCGGCCCTGGGACCAGCAGTGGTCGCTCCGCATCCAGCAGGTGCTCGCCCACGAGTCCGACCTCCTGGAGTACGAGGACATCTTCGCCGGCTCGCACGTCATCGAGGCCAAGGTCGACGCCCTCGTCGAGGAGTGCCTGGCCGAGATCGACCGGATCCAGGAGATGGGCGGCGCGATGGCCGCCGTCGAGTCCGGCTACCTCAAGTCGCAGCTCGTCTCCTCGCACGCCGAGCGGCGCGCCCGGATCGAGGCCGGCGAGGAGAAGATCGTCGGCGTCAACATCTTCCAGTCGACCGAGGAGAACCCCCTCACCGCCGACCTGGACACCGCGATCATGACGGTGGACCCGGCGAACGAGGCGCGGGTCGTCGCCGCCCTCCACGAGTGGCGCGACAACCGCGACGAGAACCGCGCCCAGGAGTCCCTGGCCGCGCTGAAGGCGACGGCGGCCGGCGACGGCAACCTCTTCGCCGCCACCCTGGAGTGCGCGCGTGCGGGCGTCACCACCGGGGAGTGGTCCTGGGCGCTGCGGGACGTCTTCGGCGAGTTCCGCGCCCCGACGGGCGTCTCCTCCGCCCCGGTCGCGGTGACCGCCGAGGCGGGCACGCCGCTGGCCCTCGTCCGCGAGAAGGTGGCGCGGACCGCCGAGGAGCTGAACGCCGGACGGCTGCGGCTGCTCGTCGGCAAGCCCGGTCTCGACGGGCACTCCAACGGAGCCGAGCAGATCGCCGTACGCGCGCGTGACGCCGGTTTCGAGGTGGTCTACCAGGGGATCCGGCTGACCCCCGAGCAGATCGTCAACGCGGCCCTGGCCGAGGACGTGCACTGCGTGGGCCTGTCGATCCTCTCCGGCTCGCACGCCGAGCTGGTCCCGGACGTGCTGGAGCGCCTGCGCGAGGCGGGCGCCGCCGACATCCCGGTCATCGTCGGCGGGATCATCCCGAACGCCGACGCCGCAGAACTGAAGCGCGCGGGTGTGGCCGCCGTCTTCACACCGAAGGACTTCGGTATCACGGAGATCATCGGCCGTATCGTCGACGAGATCCGGAAAGCGAACAAGCTCGATCCCCTGGAGGTCCCCGCATGACCAGCCCCGCGTCCCCCGTGAACCGGCTGCGCCCCCGCCGTTCCTGCCTGGCGGTCCCCGGCTCCAACCCGCGCTTCCTGGAGAAGGCCCAGGGCCTCGCCGCCGACCAGGTCTTCCTGGACCTGGAGGACGCCTGCGCCCCGCTGGCCAAGCCCGAGGCGCGCCACACCATCGTGAAGTTCCTGAACGAGGGCGACTGGACCGGCAAGACGCGCGTGGTCCGCGTGAACGACTGGACAACCCACTGGACGTACCGGGACGTCGTCACGGTCGTCGAGGGCGCCGGCCAGAACCTCGACTGCATCATGCTGCCGAAGGTCCAGGACGCGCAGCAGATCGTCGCGCTCGACCTGCTGCTCACCCAGATCGAGAAGACCATGGGCTTCGAGGTCGGCAAGATCGGCATCGAGGCGCAGATCGAGAACGCCCAGGGCCTGACCAACGTCAACGCGATCGCGCAGGCCTCCCAGCGCGTCGAGACGATCATCTTCGGCCCGGCCGACTTCATGGCCTCCATCAACATGAAGTCGCTGGTCGTGGGCGAGCAGCCGCCCGGCTACCCGGCCGACGCCTACCACCACATCCTGATGAGCATCCTGATGGCCGCCCGCGCCAACAACCTCCAGGCGATCGACGGCCCCTACCTCCAGATCCGCAACCAGGAGGGCTACAAGGCCGTGGCCCGGCGGGCCGCCGCCCTGGGCTTCGACGGCAAGTGGGTGCTGCACCCGGACCAGGTCGCCGCCGCGAACGAGATCTTCTCGCCGTCGCAGGAGGACTACGACCACGCCGAGCTGATCCTCGACGCGTACGACTACTACACGTCCGAGGCCGGCGGGAAGAAGGGCTCCGCGATGCTCGGCGACGAGATGATCGACGAGGCCTCCCGCAAGATGGCCCTGGTCATCTCCGGCAAGGGCCGCGCCGCCGGTATGCAGCGCACCAGCAAGTTCGAGATCCCGGAGGCCTGAGTCCCATGCAGTTCGGCCGCACGTACGAAGAGTTCGAGGTCGGTGCCGTCTACAAGCACTGGCCCGGGAAAACGGTCACCGAATACGACGACCACCTCTTCTGTCTGCTCACGATGAACCACCATCCGCTGCACATGGACGTGAACTACGCGGAGAACACGACGGACTTCGGCAAGAACGTCGTCGTCGGCAACTACATCTACTCGCTGCTGCTCGGCATGTCCGTGCCGGACGTCTCCGGCAAGGCCATCGCCAACCTGGAGATCGAGTCGCTGCGGCACGTGGCGCCGACCTTCCACGGCGACACGATCTACGGCGAGACGACGGTCCTCGACAAGACCCCGTCGAAGTCGAAGAACGACCGCGGCATCGTCCACGTCGAGACCAAGGGCTACAAGCAGGACGGCACCCTGGTGTGCGTCTTCCGCCGCAAGGTGATGGTCCCCACCGAGACGTACATCAAGGAGCGCGGCGGCGAGCAGCCCGGCCGCCCCGTGCTCGTCGAGCCCTCCAAGAAGACGGAGAAGTAGTCATGGCGCGACTCGCCCAGACCCACGGTCTGACCGACGTCCAGCAGGAGATCCTCGCCACCGTCCGGGACTTCGTCGACAAGGAGATCATCCCGGTCGCGACGGACCTGGAGCACCGCGACGAGTACCCCCAGCAGATCGTGGACGGGCTCAAGGAGCTCGGCGTCTTCGGCCTGATGATCCCCGAGGAGTACGGGGGCCTGGGCGAGTCGCTGCTCACCTACGCGCTGTGCGTGGAGGAGATCGCCCGCGGCTGGATGTCGGTCTCCGGCATCATCAACACCCACTTCATCGTGGCGTACATGCTCAAGCAGCACGGCACCCAGGAGCAGAAGGAGTACTTCCTTCCGCGGATGGCGGCCGGCGAGACGCGCGGCGCGTTCTCGATGTCGGAGCCGGCCCTCGGCTCGGACGTGTCGGCCATCACGTCGAAGGCGGTGAAGGACGGCGACGAGTACGTCCTCAACGGCCAGAAGATGTGGCTGACGAACGGCGGGACGTCCTCGCTGGTGGCCGTTCTGGTCCGGAGTGACGAAGGACACCCCGAGGGCACCGCGCCCCACAAGTCGATGACGACCTTCCTCGTGGAGAAGGAGCCCGGCTTCGGAGAGGTCCGCCCCGGCCTCACCATCCCCGGGAAGATCGACAAGATGGGCTACAAGGGCGTCGACACGACCGAGCTCATCATGGACGGACTGCGCATTCCGGCCAATCGTGTACTCGGCGGGGAAACCGGCCGGGGGTTTTACCAAATGATGGACGGTGTCGAGGTCGGGCGCGTGAATGTCGCGGCCCGTGGCTGCGGCGTCGCTCAGCGTGCGTTCGAGCTGGGTGTCTCGTATGCCCAGCAGCGTCACACTTTCGGCAAGCCGATCGCCCAGCACCAGGCGATCCAGTTCAAGCTGGCCGAAATGGCTACCAAGGTCGAGGCCGCTCATGCGATGATGGTCAACGCAGCACGCAAAAAGGACTCCGGGGAACGAAACGACCTCGAAGCAGGGATGGCGAAGTACCTCGCCTCCGAGTACTGCAAGGAGGTCGTCGAGGACGCCTTCCGCATCCACGGTGGATACGGGTTCTCGAAGGAGTACGAGATCGAGCGCCTCTACCGCGAGGCCCCGATGCTGCTCATCGGTGAAGGTACCGCCGAGATCCAGAAAATGATCATTGGTCGTCGGCTGCTCGAGGAGTACCGATTCCAGGGATGATTGTCGCTTTTGAGCCGGTAAGGCCGCGAAGAAGATCACACCCTGTGTTCGTCTTCCGGCCTCCGACTCGGTTCCTGGCTTGCCCAGTTGCGCCCCGCAACCGATAGCATCGCCGGAAAGCCGCCGTCCCCGTTGCCTGCGCGGCATCATCCGCTACGAAGGTCATCCATGCCCCACAGCCAAACCTCTGCACACCGCGACAGCCTCAAGGGCGTACGCCTCGCGCGCGGAGCATCGCCGTGGCTCCTGCCGACCGTCGCCACCGCGGCGCTCAGCCTCGTGCGCGCCCGCGGCTCGCGGCGCGCCGCGGCCATCGCCGTGCCGACCACCGCTCTCGCGGCCGGCATGTTGTGGTTCTTCCGCGACCCCGAGCGCGAGATCGCTCAGGGCCGGGTCATCTCCCCCGCCGACGGCGTGGTGCAGAGCATCATGCCGTGGAAGGACGGGCGCACCCGGGTCGCCATCTTCATGAGCCCGCTGAACGTCCACGTCAACCGCGCGCCGCTGGCCGGCACGGTGACGTCCGTGGAGCACGTCCCCGGTGGGTTCGTCCCGGCGTTCAACAAGGAGAGCGAGAACAACGAGCGCGTCGTCTGGCACTTCGACACCGAGCTCGGCGACATCGAGATGGTGCAGATCGCGGGCGCCGTCGCCCGGCGCATCGTGCCGTACGTCCCGCAGGGGACGAAGGTCGAGCAGGGTGACCGCATCGGCCTGATCCGCTTCGGCTCGCGCGTCGACATCTACCTCCCCGAGGGCGTCGAGGTCGCGGTCGAGGTCGGTCAGGTCACCACGGCGGGGGTGACTCGCATTGACCGTGATTGACCCCGACACACGGGCGGCCGACTGGGCCGCCGACACCGGGACCGAGTCGGCCGAAGAGGCCGAGGAGATGCCGCTGTCGCTGAGGCTGTCCATAGCGGACGCCCTCACGCTCGGTAACGCCACGTGCGGCTTCATGGCGGTGTACTTCACCACCACGGGCATCCTCATCCCGCACCTGACGGGCAGCAGCGAGACCGGCATGGCGCGCAACAGCGCCGCCACCGCCGTGATCCTCATGCTGTGCGCGGCGATCTTCGACCTCTTCGACGGGATCGTGGCGCGCAAGCTCCGCTCGTCCCCGATGGGCGCCGAGCTGGACAACCTGTCGGACCTGATCAGCTTCGGTCTGGCCCCGGCCTACTTCGTGCTCGTGTACGGGATGGTCGCGGACGATGCGCAGCAGAAGGTCTCGGCGGTGGCCGCGATCGTGGTGCTGCTCGCGGTGGTCCTCAGGCTGGCGAGATTCTCCTGCGTGACCATGAAGGACGGCATGTTCCAGGGGATGCCGAGCCCCTTCGGCGCGCTGACGGTCGTCTCGATCGTGCTCCTGGAGCTCCCGTTCATCCCGACGCTGCTCGCGATCATCGGGGTGGCCTGGCTGATGGTGAGCCGGGTCGAGTACCCGAAGCCGCGCGGCGTGCTCGCGGTGGCGATGCTCAGCTGGATCGTCGGCGCGATGGGGATGCTGGCGGCCTGGGCGTTCGACGCCCCGGGCGGGCAGTTCCTGCTCCAGACCGGCTGTGCGCTCCAGGTCGTGATGGGCGCGGTCATCCCGCTCTTCGCGACGGCCCGCCGGGTGAACACCTTCCGCGGCAACCGGCGCGAGAGCCGGGAGGCGCGGGCGGCGCAGCTGCCGTAGCGGACGGTACGCGTACGAAGGGCCCCGGGAGGCTATACGGCCTCCCGGGGCCCTTTCGCGTGCCCTAGCCGAGCCGCTTGTAGTACAGCGTGGTCGCGCGGAGGGTCCCGGCCGGGTCGGCGGCGTACTCCGGGATCGTCCCGGCGGCGGTCCAGCCCGCGCCCCGGTAGAGGCGCTCGGCCGGGCTGCCGGTCTGCGTGTCCAGGACGAGCAGGGTGAGGCCGGTGGCGGCGGCGTGCGCCTCGGCCGCGGCGAGCAGCCGCCGTCCGAGGCCCCGGCCCCGGGCGGAGCGGTGGACCAGGAGCCGGGCGATCTCGCCCCGGTGCCGGCCGTTGGCGGCGCCGGTACGGACGAGGGTGACGGCCCCGGCCGGGCGCCCGTCGCCGTCCAGGGCCGCCCAGACGTCCCGTACGCCCTTCTCGGCCTCCCCGGCGGCCCGGAGCCACCAGGAGGCCGCCTCGGCGGCGTCCAGGGGCGCGAGGAAGCCGACGGAGGCCCCGCCGTCCACGGCGTCCACGAGGAGCGCGGCGAGGCCGTCGGGGGCGTGGTCGCGGACGGCGTCGGGGGTGAGGCGCGCGATCCGGTCGGCCGCGAGCGGCTTCTCCAGGCAGAGGAGGTCGGGGCGGGCGTCCCAGGAGGGGACGGTCTCGAAGCCGAGGCTCCGGTAGAGGGCCAGCGGCTCCTGGCGCCAGTTCCAGACCGTGAGGCGCACGGCGGGCGCTCCGAGGGCGGCGGCCCGGCGCAGGGCCTCGGCCACGAGGGCCCGCGCGAGGCCCTTCCGGCGCTCCCCCGGCTCGACCCAGAGGCGCTTGACCTCGGGCGTGCGCCCCTCACGGGGAGCCTTCAGGACGACGCAGCCGACCGGCCCGTCCCCGCCGTGCGGGGTGGCGAGCAGGACCGTGTCGGCGGCGAACGCGGCGGCCGGGTCCTCGGCCTCCCCCCGGTATGTGGCCGGAAGCCCGGCGACCGCCGCCACGGGCGTCCCCTTCTCCGCCTGGTTGGCCAGGTGGTAGGCGCCCAGCAGGCCGGCGAGGTGCGGGTGGGAGCGGTTCTCCTCGATGAGCGGAGCGATGTGCGGCTTCATGCGCCCGAGCTTCACATCCGTGTGTTTCCGGGAGGTGACGATCCTCCCGGGCCTTCGGTGCCGGCGCCCGTGCGCGTACGGGCCGCGGGCGCCGTGGGCCCGGGGCGTGATGGACGCCCCGGGCCGTGCGGTCGACCGGGCCCCTACGGGGTGTAGCTCTTCGCCGCGTCCGAGACGAAGGGCTGCCGGACCGTGCGCATCCCGCCGGGGACGGACTTGTCCGGCTGGATGATGACGGACTCGCGGGAGGAGGGCGCCTTCGGGTCGCCGAGGTTGTGGGTCATGCCGAAGCCGGCGTCGTGGGCGGTCAGGGTGAGGAGGGCCTTTCCGACGCCCTCGCGGGTGAGGTCCTTGTCGGCGCAGGCCTTCTTCAGGGCCTCGCCGAAGACGCTCGCGGCGGTCCAGCCGGCGACGATGCCGTTGTCGAGGGCCTCGCCCGGGTAGGCCGCCCCGTAGTCGGTCACCAGCTTCTTCGCGGCCGGGGTGTCCGCGCCGATGGGCAGGCTCGGGGAGGCGAACCAGTACATCTTCTCCAGGGCGGGTCCGGCCTGGGTGCCGAGGAGCTGCGGGGCGAAGGCCGAGTTGTTGCCGACGACCGGGACCCTGAGGCCGGTGGCGGCGGCCACGCCGACGAGGGAGGCGGCCTGGCGGGGGCCCGCGCTGATGACGACGGCCTTGACCCCGGCCTGCTTGAGCGCCGCGACCTGCGCGGACATGTCGTTGTCGGTGGGCTTGATCTTCTGCTCGACGACGGTCAGACCGGCCTTCCCGGCCGCGTACTTCGAGCCCTTGAGGGCGTTCTCGCCGTAGTCGCCCTCGAAGTAGACGTGGCCGAGCTTGTCCCCGGCCTTGAGGCCCTTCTCCGTCAGGAGGAAGTCGACGGCGTTGATCGTCTCGACGTCGTACGTGGCGCCCAGGACGCGGATGTACGGCGAGCCGAGCAGCGAGGCCGACCAGGCCTGCGGGAGGACGAGGCCCTTGTCCTGGGCGTCGACGCGCTGCTTGACGGCGGCGACGAACGGGGAGCCGATGAACTGGGCGTAGCCGACGACCTTGGGCTCCAGCTCGGTGTAGGCGGCGAGCGCCTTCTGCGGGTCGTAGCCGTGGTCGCGGACCGTGAGCTCCAGCTGTCGGCCGCAGATCCCGCCGGCGGCGTTGACCTGCTTCACGTACAGCTGCTGGGCCTGGGTGACGCTCTTGCCGAGGGTGGCGTACACGCCGGTCATGTCGGTGAGCGCGCCGACCGCGATCGTCTTGTCGGTGACGCCCTCGCCGGTCTTCACCCCGCCCGCGCCGGTCTGCTCGCCGTCCCCGGTCTTCGCCTTGGAGCTGCATCCGGCGGCGGTGAGGGCGACCAGGGCGGCGAGCGCGGCGGCCAGGCCCCGCACGGCCTGTCGTCTGTGGTTCATCGTGTCTCCCCTGAGGGTTCGGTGGACGTGGGGGTCTCGGGTGCCCGGGGCGTCCGGGCGGCCAGGCGGGCCAGGCCGCCGGGCAGGAACAGCACCACCGCGACGACGGCGGCGCCGTACAGGTAGCGGGCGGCCTCCCCCGGGGCGATCCCGCCCGTCCCGGGGGCGGAGACCAGGGGCAGGGCGTCGCTGTAGCGGGTGAGGAGCTGGGGCAGGAGGGAGACGAAGACGCCTCCGGCGACCGCCCCGGCGACCGAGCCGAGGCCGCCGATGACGATCATGGCCAGGTACTCCAGGGAGAGCGCCATGCCGAAGTACTCGGGGACGGTCCGCTGGAAGACCAGGGCGAGCAGGACACCGGCCAGGCCCGCGTACATCGAGGACAGGACGAAGACGGCGGCGCGGTGGCGGGCCACCGGGATGCCCATCACGCCGGCGGCGATCCGGTGGTCCCGGATGGCGTTCATGGCGCGCCCGGGGCGGCCCCGGAGGACTCCCCTGGCGAAGAGGACCCCGCCGAGGAGCAGGGCGAGGCCGAGGTACCAGAGCTTCTCGACGGCGCCGAAGGGGACCTGGGCTACGAGCAGCTCGCTGTCGTCGAAGGCGAGGCCGAAGAGGGAGAGCGGCGGGACGGCGCGGCCGTTGTAGCCGCCGGTGAGGTCGTGGGCGTTGAAGAGGACGTGCTGGCCGATGAAGATCAGCGCGAGGGTGGCGATGCCGAGGTACGCGCCGTGCAGTCGTCCCGCGATGGGGCTGAACACCCCGCCGGCCAGGCCCGCGAGGGCGACCGCGAGGACGGCGGCGAGCCAGCCGGGCAGGCCGAGTCCGGCGAGTCCGTCGGTGCCGTCCCCGGCGAAGGCGCAGTAGCCGTAGGCGCCGACGGCGAGGAAGAAGGCGTGTCCCATGGAGAGCTGGCCGGTGGCGCCGGTCAGCAGGTTGATCCCGATGGCGCCGAGGGCGGCGGCCATGGCGAACAGGCCGGCCTGGAGCCAGAAGCGGTCCAGGTAGAAGGGCAGGGCGAGCAGGACGAGCCCGGCGGCGGCCCCTCCGTACACGGCGGGCCGGACCCGGAGGCCGGGGCGGGCGAGGGTCTCAGACACGGGCGGTCTCCTTCGGGCCACCGGGGCGGGCGGGCTCCCCGGACACGGACGCGGACCGGTTGCCTCGGGCCGCCGGGCGGGCGGTGCGCGGAAGGTTCACCGGGCAGGCTGCGGCGCGGGGAGGGGACGCCGGGCCCGTGGCGACGTGCGGAGGGGTTGCCCGGTGTGCGGCGGCATACGGAGGGGACGCCGGGCGGGCAGTGGTGTACGGGCGGATCGTCCGGCGGGCGGGGGTCTCAGACACGGGCGAGCTCCTTCGTGCCGAAGAGTCCGGCCGGGCGAATCAGGAGGACCGCGACCATGACGAGGTACGGGGCGAGGTCGCCGATCCCCCGGCCGAGGAACGCCAGGTCGCCCTGGTAGCCGGTGGCGAGGGACTCGGTGACGCCGACGAGGAGGCCGCCGACGAGCGCGCCCGTGGTGGAGTCGAGGCCGCCGAGGATCGCGGCCGGGAAGGCCTTGAGGGCGGCGAGCGAGGTGGCCCGCTCCAGGCCGGGGGTCGGGAAGACGGTGAGGAAGAGCGCGGCGACGGCGGCGAGGCCGCCGGCGACCGCCCAGGCGCCGAGCGAGACCCGGCCGAGCCGGATGCCCATGAGGGCGGCGGTCTCCTGGTTCTCGGCGGCGGCCCGCATGGCGACGCCCCAGGAGGTGTACCGGAAGGCGAGCAGGAAGGCGGTGATGAGGAGGGCCGCCGCGAGGAGGGCGGCGATCCGGGTCTGGGCGATCGTGACCGGCCCGACGGTGACGACGGCGTCGCCCCAGGGGTCGCCGAGGGCGAGGATGTCGGTGCCGATCCGGCGGGTCAGCTCGGTGGCGAGCAGGATGTCGACGCCGATGGTGACGATGGCGAGGACGCTGTGGTCGGCGCCCCGGTGGCGGCGCATGACGAGGAACTCGACGGCCGCGCCGACCACCGCCGCGCCCGCGATGCCGGCGAGCAGGGCGGGCCAGAAGCCGATGTCGTCGTGGAGGACGGCGGTGACGTAGCCGCCGGCCAGGAGGAGCGAGGCGTGGGCGAAGTTGACGACCTCCGTGGCGCGGAAGATGACGACGAAGCCGAGGGCGATGAGGGCGTAGATCGAGCCCAGGGAGACGCCGTTGATCAGGAACTCCGCGAAGGTGCTCACGCGGCGGACTCCTCTCCGAGGTAGGCGCGGACGACCGCCGGGTCGTTCTGTACGTCGGCGGGTGCCCCGTCGGCGATCCGGCGGCCGAAGTCGAGGACGGTGACGGAGTCGGCGAGCCGCATCACCAGGCCCATGTCGTGCTCGACGAGGAGGACCGAGATGCCGAGGCCGTCGCGGACCCCGGCGATGACGGAGGCGGTGCGGCGCCGCTCGTCGGCGGTCATCCCGGCGACGGGCTCGTCCAGGAGCAGGAGCCGGGGCTCCATGCAGAGGGCGCGGGCGAGTTCGGCAAGCTTCTGCTGTCCGTACGGGAGGGAGCCCGCGGGCCTGGAGAGCTGTCCCTCCAGGCCGACGAAGGCGGCGATCTCGCGGACCCTGGCCCGGTGCCGGGCCTCCTCGCGGGCGGCGGAGGGGAGCCGGAGTCCGGCGGCGAGGAAGCCGGTGCGGGTGAGCCGGTGGCGGCCGAGCATCAGGCTGTCCTCGACGGTGGCGCGGGGCGGCAGGGCCAGGTTCTGGAAGATCCGGCCGACGCCGAGGTCCGCGATCCGGTGCGAGGGCAGGCCGGTCAGCTCGTGCTCTCCGAGGCGGACGGAGCCGGAGGTGGCGCGGTAGACGCCGGAGAGCACGTTGAAGCAGGTGGACTTGCCGGCGCCGTTGGGGCCGATGAGGGCGTGGACGGTGCCGGGCCGGACGGTGAAGCCGACGGCGTCGAGGGCGGTGAGCCCGGCGAAGCGGACGGTCAGGTCGCGGACGTGGAGGGCGGGGACGTCGGGGGCGGGGCCCTGTGCGGGTCCCGGCGGCGGAGGCTGCGGTGCCGATCCCGGGTCGGGTCCCGGCAGTGGAGGCTCCGGGAGTTGCGGTGTCGATCCCGGGCCGGGTCCCGGCGGCGGGGGCTCCGGGGGCTGCGGTCTCATCGGGTCTCCTCCCAGCGGGTCAGGACCGGGTGCGCGGTGGCCGCGCGGGCCGCGTCGGCGGCGGCGTCCTCGTCCACCACGCCCAGGTAGCGGCGGCGCACCTCGTCGGAGGCGGCGAGTTCGGCGGCGGGTCCCGCGAGGGTGACCTCGCCGACCTCCAGGACGTACGCGAGGGAGGCGAGCCGCAGCGCGAGCGCCGCGTTCTGCTCGACGAGGAGCACCGCCGTGCCCTGGGCGTTGATCTCGCGGACGGCGTCCGCGATCCGGGCCGCCATCAGCGGGGCGAGGCCGAGGGAGGGTTCGTCCAGGAGGAGCAGGCCCGGCGCGGCCATCAGGGCGCGGCCGACGGCGAGCATCTGCTGTTCGCCGCCGGAGAGCAGTCCGGCGGGCTGGCGGGCGCGCTCGGCGAGGACCGGGAAGAGCTCGTGGACCCGACGGAGGGCGGCGGCCCGGGAGGCCCGTCCGCCGCGCCGGCCGAGCGCCCCGGCCCGCAGGTTGTCCTCGACCGTCATCCGGGCGAAGACCTGGCGGCCCTCGGGCACCTGGGAGACGCCGGCGGCGACGACCCGGTCGGGCGGCAGTCCGTCGAGCGGCAGTCCGTCGCGGCTCACCGTGCCGGAGACCACGGCGCCGCCGTGGAACTGCAGGGTGCGCGAGACGGCCCGCAGCAGGGTGGACTTGCCGGCTCCGTTGCCGCCGAGGACGGTGACGACGGCGCCCGCGGGCACGGTCAGCGACACCCGTCGCAGCGCGCGCACCGGTCCGTATCCCGCCGTCAGGTCCGTGACCTCCAGGGCGGGTGCGGTACCTCCCATGGCTCCCCTTTCCCGGGCCGCCCACGTCGGTCCGGCCGTTCGGTGGCGCTCACCCCAGCACCGCACCGGACCGCGCGTCCACGCCCGGCGGCCGAATCGCTGCCGTTGACCAGCGGGCGCGGCGGCGGGCTGTGCACGCGCACAACGGTGCGCGTCAGGGGGTGTGCGAAGGGGCCCCGGGCAGGGGATCCTCCCGGCATGGGACGGCGCAGAAGACGGACCGGTGACGACTGGAAGGTGCTCGCACGGGCGTGCGCGGACCTTCTGGAGCGGGTGCCGGAGCTGGTCGACGAGCACCTGAGGGAACTCCACGCGTACGAGCCCGCCTACGGGCGGATCCTGCCGTACGACCAGCACTGGCAGGAGGCCCACGAGGCGATGCGGATCGGGATCGAGATGATCTCGGCGCCCCGGAACTCGCCCCGGCGGGACCTGGAGCACGCCGACGGGATGGGCCGGCGGCGGGCCGCGCAGGGGATGCCGCTCGAACTGGTCGTGCACGCCTACCGGCACGCCGGGCACCTGGTGTGGGACGCGCTGATCGAGGGCGCGGGGTCGGACGCGGCGCACCTGGCCGCCCTGATGCAGTCGGCGACGACGGTGTGGTCGGCGGTGGACGCGCAGGCGGACACGGCGTCGGAGGCGTACCGGGAGACGGAGCTGGAGCTGCGCAGCCGTACGGACGAGCAGTTGCAGGCGCTCCTGGACGCGCTGCTCCAGGGGCAGCGCTCGCCGGAGCTGGTGGCGCGGGCGGCGGCGGGCCTGGACCTGCCGGAGCAGGGGCGGTACGCGGTGGTGGTGCTGCGCTACGACCGGCGGGAGGAGCGGGAGGCGTTCCACCGGCAGGTGCAGGGCGAGGGGGTGCGGTTCCTGTGGCGGATGGGCGCGGACTGCGAGCTGGGGGTGGTGGCGCTCGCCGGTGACACGGGTCTGGACGCCCTGTCGGAGCTGCTGGACGGGCGGTGTCCGGGGCCGGGCGGGATCAGTCCGGTGGTGGTGGGCCTGACCGAGCTGGGCCGGGCGCGCCGTCTCGCGGAGCTGGCGCTGCGGACGTGTCCGCCGGGCAGCCGGCGGATCGTGCGGCTCGACCGGCGGATGACGGGGGCGCTGGTGGTGGGCCAGCCGGAGATGGCGAGCCTGCTGGTGTCGGACGTGCTGGGCGGTCTGCTGGAGCTGGATCCGGCGGACCGGGCGGTGCTCCTGGAGACGCTGGACGCGTGGCTGGAGTGCGAGGGCTCGGCGGGGCGGGCGGCCGGGCGGCTGTACTGCCACCGCAACACGGTCTTCAACCGGCTGCGGCGGCTCGAACAGCTGACGTCCCGGTCGCTCTCCCGGCCGCGGGACCTCACGGAGATGACGCTGGCGCTGGACGCGTTCCGGCTGACGGGGCCGGGGTGACCGGGCCCCGTCCCCGTAGGCCCCGGAGCGGCTACTCCAGGAAGTCCCGGGCGATGTCCGCTGCGGCCTCCTCCAGGAGCGGGCCCGCGTTCGCCATGGACTTCGCGGGGTCCGGCTCCCGGGCGGCGAGGGGGTAGGCGCGGCGGATGCCGGCCCGGCCGAGGGCTTCGGCGGGGAGGGCGAGACGGCCGCAGACCGCGACGACCTCCTTGCCGGCCGCGCGGGCCGCCGCGGCGACGCCCGCCGGGGCCTTGCCGTGGAGGGTCTGCTCGTCGAGGGAGCCCTCGCCGGTGATGACGAGGGTGGCGCGCTCCAGGGCGGGGGCGAAGCCGAGGACCTCCAGCATCAGCTCGATGCCGGGGCGGAAGCTCGCGCCCAGGATGAGGGCGCCGTAGCCGATGCCGCCGGCGCCGCCCGCGCCGGGCGCGAGGGCGGCCTCGGCCGCCTTGGGCCCGATCGCCTTCTCCAGGACGGTGGCGAAGTGGGCGAGGGCCGCGTCGAGGGTGCGGACGTCGTCGGGGGTGGCGCCCTTCTGCGGTCCGTAGACGGCGGGGGCGCCCTTGGGGCCGGTGAGGGGGTTGTCGACGTCGCTCGCGAGGATCAGGTCGACCTCGGCGAAGCGGGGGTCGAGGCCGGTGAGGTCGGCCGTGGCCAGGTCAGCGAGGGGCGCCCCGCCGGGGCCGACGGGCTCGCCGGCCGCGTCGAGGAAGCGGGCGCCGAGCGCGGCGAGCATCCCGGCGCCGCCGTCGGTGGTGGCGCTGCCGCCGACGCCGAAGACGACGGTGGTCGCACCGGCGTCCAGGGCCGCGCGGAGCAGTTCGCCGGAGCCGTACGTGGTCGCGGTCAGCGGGGCGAACTCGCCGGCCGGGAGGAGCTGGAGTCCGGAGGCCTCCGCCATCTCGACGACCGCGGTGGTGCCGCGCAGCGCGAACGCGGCGGTGACCGGCTCGCCGAGCGGCCCCGTCACCGTCACCTCGTGGCGCTCGAATCCGGCCGCGACGGCCGCCGCGACGGTGCCGTCGCCGCCGTCCGCGACGGGCAGCGTCTCCACCTCCAGGTCGGGGACGACCCGTCGCAGGCCCGTCGTGACCCGCTCGGCGACCTCCACGGCCGTGAGCGAACCCTTGAACTTGTCGGCCGCCACGAGCACGCGAGCGACCGTTGCTGCTCCGTCCGTCACCTTGCATCCCTTGCTTTCGAACGTGCAGTCGCGCCGCCGCCGACCCTATCCGGAGCCCCGGACGGCGTGCCACCCCCTGATGTGCGGATATTCCGCACCATAGTGGGGTCGCATGAGCACGGAACCGAGCGAGCGCGCCCCGGCGGATCCGGACGGGCGGTACGCACCCGACGGCAAGGTCATCGGCATCGGGGTCGCGGCCGTCGTCGCGGCCGTGGCCTGGGCGGCCCTGGGCGAGGACTCCTTCGACAGCGCCTCGTCCACGGCCCTGGACTGGGTCCTCTCCAACTTCGCCTGGCTGTTCGTGGTGGCGGCGGACGTCTTCCTGGTGCTGTGCGTGGTCCTCGCGCTGAGCCGGTTCGGCCGGATCAGGCTGGGCCGGGACGACGACGAGCCCGAGTTCACGAATCTGGCCTGGATCGCGATGATGTTCAGCGCCGGCATGGGCATCGGTCTGATGTTCTACGGGGTCGGGGAGCCGCTCCAGCACTTCCTGGACCCGCCGCCGGCGAGCGGGGCCTCCGCGGGGACGGGCGCGGCGGCCCTCAACGCCATGGAGTACTCGTTCTTCCACTGGACGCTGACCCCGTGGGCGATCTACGGCATCACGGGGCTCGCCCTGGCGTACGCGGGCTTCCGCAAGGGCCGGGGGAACCGGCTGAGCTCGGCCTTCGTGCCGCTGATGGGGACACGGCGCGCGGACTCCTGGCCGGGCAAGGCGATCGACCTGCTCGCGGTGTTCGCGACCGTGTTCGGCACGGCGACGAGCCTGGGGCTCGGCGCGCTCCAGGTCGCCGAGGGACTGGACCTGACGGCGGGCGTGGAGAACACCACGGGCGTCCAGCTGGTCATCATCGTGTCGCTGTCGGCGGCCTTCGTCCTGTCGGCCTTCTCCGGCCTCCACAAGGGCGTGAAGTGGCTCTCCACGCTGAACGTCGTCCTCGCGGCCTGTCTGATGCTCTTCGTCTTCCTGCTCGGGCCGACCGTCTACGTCCTGGACACGATCCCGGCCTCGCTCGGCGGCTACCTCCACGAGCTGCTGCCGATGGCCAGCCGGACCGGGGCGTTCACCGACCCCGACTGGCTGGGGACGTGGACGATCTTCTACTGGGCGTGGTGGCTGTCCTGGGCGCCGTTCGTCGGCACGTTCATCGCCCGGATCTCGCGGGGCCGGACGGTCCGGGAGTTCCTGATGGGCGTGCTGCTCGTGCCCTCGGGGGCGACGGTGGTGTGGTTCTGCGTGATGGGCGGCACGGCGATCCGGCTGGAGTCGACGGGCGCGGCGGACCTGGCGGCGACCGTGCAGGACGGGGCGGAGGCCTCGCTGTTCGGGATGCTGGAGGCACTGCCGCTGGGCACGGTCACCTCGGTCGTGGCGATGGTCCTGGTGATGACGTACTTCATCACCAGCGCCGACTCGGCCTCGCTCGTGATGGGTTCGCTGACGAGCCGGGGCTCGCTGCACCCGCCGACCTGGCTGGTGGTGACCTGGGGGGTCCTGATGGCGGCCGTGGCGGCCGCCCTGCTCGTGGTGGGCGGCCTGGACTCGCTCCAGACGGCGACGATCCTGGTGGCGCTGCCGTTCGTGGTGGTGATGCTGGTGCTCTGCTGGGCCCTGGTGAAGGAGCTGCGGGAGGACCCGGGGGCGGGCCCGGCCCGGCACCACGCCCTGCACGGGCTGCGGGACGCGGTGCGGTCCATGGTCGGCGAGGCGATGACCGAGCAGGGCGGCGACCGCCACCCCCGGCTGCGGCGGGCGGCGCGGGCCCGCAGCGACGCGGAGCCTCCGGAGCGGGAGGACTGAGGCCCCGGCCGAGGAGCGGGAGGGCCGAGGCCACCGGCCCCCGGATCCCCGGAGCGGAAGGGACGAGGCCTCCTCCGGGGCCGGTGGGCTCAGCCCTGCTGCGGTTCCGGCGGGACGATCTCGCCGGTGCGGACCGGTTCGTCGCGGCCGGCGACCCGGGCCTCGGTGCGGTGGCCGCGGGCGATGTAGTCGCGGACGACCGCCTCGACGGCGTCCTGCGGGTTGTTGACCCCCGCGAGGACCATGACTTCCACGACGAGTTCGGCGTCGAGCGCGATGTTCACCTTGGCCATGGCGGGAACCTAACACCCCGGCGGCGGAAGGACACCGGGTTCAGAAGAGGGCGTCGGGCTCCCGCGCTCCCGACTCGAAGGCCAGGAGCCGCTGCTTGCGGTCGAGGCCGCCGCCGTAGCCGGTGAGGCCGCCGCCCGCGCCGACCACCCGGTGGCAGGGGACGATGATGCTGACGGGGTTCTTGCCGTTGGCGAGGCCGACGGCGCGGGAGGCGCCGGGATTCCCCAGCTCCTCCGCGAGTTCGCCGTACGTCCGGGTCTCCCCGTACGGGATGAGGCTCAGCCGCTCCCAGACGCGGAGCTGGAACGGGGTGCCGACCAGGTGGAGCGGCAGGTCGAACGCGGTGAGGTCGCCCGCGAAGTAGGCGTCGAGCTGGCGGACCGCCTCCCCGAAGGGGCGCGGGTCGGGGTCCCCGAAGGTCTCCTCGGGCGGGCGGTGGCGCTGGCCGGTCATGTGGACGCGGCTGAGGACGCCGTCGACGGCGACGAGGGTCAGCGGCTCGTACGGGCTGTCGACAACGGTGTGCTGGACGGTGGGCACGGGGTGACCTCCTCAGGAGGGCAGGTGGTTGATCGGGTGGGAGTCGGTGGCCCAGAGGTACTGGACGGCGTAGGCGCGCCAGGGACGCCAGCGGGCGGCGCGGGCGGTCAGCGCGGCCGGGGTGGCGGGCAGGCCGAGGTCCTCGGCGGCGCGGCGGACGCCGAGGTCGCCGGGGAGGAAGGCGTCGGGGTCCCCGAGGGCCCGCATGGCGATGACCTCCGTGGTCCAGGGGCCGAAGCCGGGCAGGGCGAGCAGCCGGGCACGGGCCTCCTCGCGGTCGTCGGCGGGACCGAGGGGCAGCGACCCGTCCGCGAGGGCCCGGACCAGGGTGAGCAGGGTGGTGCGGCGGCTGCGGGGCAGGGCCAGGGTCTCGGGGTCGAGGGCGGCGAGCGCCGCGGGCTCCGGGAAGAGGTGGGTGAGGCCGCCCTCGGGGTCCTCGACCGGGGTGCCGTGGGCGGCGACGAGCCGGGCGGCGTGGGTGCGGGCGGCGGCGGTGGAGACCTGCTGGCCGAGGACGGCCCGTACGGCGAACTCGGCGGGGTCGACGGAGCCGGGCACCCGGCGGCCGGGGGCCTCGTCCACGAGCGGGGCGAGCAGCGGATCGGCGCGCAGCCGCTCGTCGACGGCGACGGGGTCGGCGTCCAGGTCGAGGAGCCGGCGGCAGCGGCTGATCGCGTGGGTGAGGTCGCGCGGGTCGGTGAGGGAGAGCCGGCAGGCGATGTGGTCGGCGCGCGGCGCGAGGGCGACGGTGCCGTGCCCGTACGGGAGGTTCAGGGTGCGGCGGTAGGCGCCGTCCCGCCACTCCTCGACGCCGGGGACGGCGGTGGCGGCGAGGTGGCCGAAGAGGTTGGAGGGTTCGAGGGGCGCGCGGAACGGCAGCCGGAGGGTGATCGCGCCGGAGGCGGGGGCCCGGCGGCCGGCCGGACCGGCGGCGCGGGCGCGCAGCTCGCCGGGGGTGAGGGCGAAGACCTCGCGGACGGTCTCGTTGAAGGCGCGGACGGAGGAGAATCCGGCGGCGAAGGCGATCTCGCCCAGAGGCAGGGGGGTCGTCTCGATGAGGACCCGGGCGGTCTGGGCGCGCTGGGCGCGGGCCAGGGCGAGGGGCCCGGCGCCCAGCTCGGCGAGGAGCTGGCGCTCGATCTGGCGGGTGGACCAGCCGAGCCGCCGGGCGAGACCGGGGACGCCCTCCCGGTCGACGACGCCGTCCTGGATGAGCCGCATCGCGCGGGCGACGGCGTCGGCCCGGACGTTCCACTGGGGCGAGCCGGGGCTGGTGTCGGGCCGGCACCGCTTGCAGGCCCGGAACCCGGCGCGCTGGCAGGAGGCGGCGCTGGGGTGGAACTCCATGTTCTCGGGCTTGGGCGGGACGACCGGGCAGCTGGGTCGGCAGTAGATCCGGGTGGTGCGGACGGCGGTGAAGAACACGCCGTCGAAGCGGGCGTCCTTCGACCGGACGGCCCGCACGCAGCGCTCGGTGTCGGTGTGCATGTCTCCATGATCGGGGGCGGACGGCGCCGGGGCTGGCGGAAAAACGACATGGCCGTCCGGCCCCGGACCCCCCCGGGGCTCCTACTCGAAGCGGGTGGTGTCCCCCGCTCCCCGGCGGACGACCTCGGGCTCGCCGCTGGAGAAGTCGACGACGGTGGTGGGCTCGGTGCCGCAGTCGCCGGAGTCGAGCACGGCGTCGACCTGGTGGTCGAGGCGCTCCTTGATCTCCCAGCCCTGGGTCAGCGGCTCGTCCTCGTCGGGCAGGAGGAGGGTGCTGGAGAGCAGCGGCTCGCCGAGTTCGGCGAGGAGGGCCTGGGTGGCGACGTGGTCGGGGATGCGGACGCCGACCGTCTTCTTCTTGGGGTGGAGGAGCTGGCGCGGCACCTCCTTGGTGGCGGGCAGGATGAAGGTGTACGGGCCGGGGGTGGCCGCCTTGACGGCGCGGAAGACGTCGTTGTCGATGTGCACGAGCTGCCCCAGCTGGGCGAAGTCCCGGCACATCAGGGTGAAGTGGTGGCGGTCGTCGAGGTCGCGGATCGCCCGGATGCGGCTGATGCCGTCGCGGCTGCCCATGCGGGTGCCGAGGGCGTAGCAGGAGTCGGTCGGGTACGCGACGAGCGCCCCGTTCCGGATGCTGTCGGCCACCGCGGAGATGGTGCGCGGCTGCGGGTTGTCGGGGTGCACGTCGAAGTACTTGGCCATGGGGGCCAGTCTAATTTTCGCGGGCGGAGGCGCGCAGCCGCCGCCAGACCGCCTTGGCCGCGTTGTGCCCGGACATGCCGTGCACGCCGGGGCCGGGCGGGGTGGCGGAGGAGCAGAGGAAGACCGCGGGGTGCGGCGTGGCGTAGGGGCGGAGCGACAGGGTGGGGCGCAGCAGGAGCTGGAGGCCGCGGGCGGCGCCGCAGGCGATGTCGCCGCCGACGTAGTTGGCGTTGTGCGCGGCGAGTTCGGGCGGTCCGGCGGTGGCGCGGGCCAGGACGCGGTCGCGGAAGCCGGGGGCGAAGCGCTCGATCTGGCGCTCGATCGCCCCGGTGAGGTCGCCGCGCCAGCCGTTGGGCACGTGGCCGTACGCCCAGAAGACGTGCTTGCCCCCGGGGGCGCGGGAGGGGTCGACGAGGCTGGGCTGGGCGGTGATGAGGAAGGGGGCGTCGGGGGCGGTGCCGGAGGAGGCCTGGTTCAGGGCGGTGCCGATCTCCCCGGCGGTGGGGCCGATCTGGACGGTGCCGGCGCGCCGGGCCTCCTCGGCGGTCCACGGCACGGGGCCGTCGAGCGCGTAGTCGATCTTGAAGGCGGCGGCGCCGTACCGGTAGTGGTCGTAGTGGCCGCCGAAGCCGGCGATCCGGGCGAGGGCGGTGGGCGAGGTGTCGAAGACGTAGGCGCGGGCCGGCGGCAGGTCGTCGAGGCGCTTGACCTCGAAGTCGGTGTGGACGGCGCCGCCGAGGTCCCTCAGGTACGCGGTGAGGGCGTCGGAGATGGACTGCGAGCCGCCCCGGGGCAGCGGCCAGCCGCCGGCGTGGGCGGCGAGCGCGAAGACGAGGCCGACGGCGCCGGTGGCGGGGCCGTCGAGCGGGGCCATGACGTGGCCGACGAGTCCGGCGAAGAGGCCGCGGGCCTTCTCGTCCCGGAAGCGGCGCATCAGCCAGGTGGAGGGCGGCAGTCCGGCGAGTCCGAAGCGGGCGAGGGTGACCGGGTCGCGGGGCAGCGCGGTGAGCGGCAGCTGCATGAAGTCCGCCGCCAGGGTGTCCCACTTGCCGAGGAAGGGGGCGACGAGCCTGCGGTACGCCCCGGCGTCGCGCGGTCCGAAGGAGGCGGCGGTCTCGGCGACGGAGCGGGCGAGGACGGCGGCGGTGCCGTCGTCCCAGGGGTGGGCCATGGGCAGTTCGGGGTGGAGCCACTCCAGGCCGTACCGGTCGAGCGGCATGGTCTTGAAGACGGGCGAGCCGGCGCCGAGGGGGTGGACGGCGGAGCAGGGGTCGTGCCGGAAGCCGGGGAGGGTGAGCTCCTCGGTCCTGGCGCCGCCGCCGACGGTGGGCGCGGCCTCGAAGACGGCCACGGAGAAGCCGCGCCGGGCCAGTTCGACGGCGGCGGTCAGTCCGTTGGGCCCCGCCCCCACGACGACGGCGTCGAGCATCGGCGTCCTGTGCGTCACCTGCGGGCTCCTTCGTCAGCCGGTGGCCGGGGTCTCAGGATAGGCGGACGGGTGCGGCGGTCTCACCGCCCCCCGAGGAGGGTCCGTATCCGCTCGGCGGTCGCCGCGTCCCGGGCCGCGGTGAACGGCAGCGCGTTGTCCCCGGTGACGCGGAACGGCTCCCCGGCGACCGTGGTGTCCGCGCCGCCCGCCTCGGCGACCAGGAGGAGCCCGGCCGCGTGGTCCCAGGCGTACTCCCAGGAGAAGGCGACGCCGGAGAGGGCTCCGCGCGCGATGGCCAGGTATTCGAGTCCGGCGGAGCCGCAGGGGCGGGGGCGGACGCCGTCGACGGCCAGGCCGAGCAGGGCGCGCTTCTGCTCCGGGGTGGTGTAGTCGGGGTGTGAGGAGGCGATCTCCAGGACCTCGCCGGGCGCGGGCGCGCCGGAGCGCAGCGGCTCGCCGTTCAGCGTGGCGCCGCGGCCGCGCACCGCGACGGCCATCTGTTCCAGGGCGGGGGCGTACGTCCAGGAGGCGAGGACCTCGCCGTGCCGGGCGAGGGCGACGAGGGTGCAGAAGGCGGGGTCGCCGTGGACGAACTGGCGGGTGCCGTCGACGGGGTCGACGATCCACACGGGCGCGTCGCCGCGCAGCGCGTCGTAGACCGCCGGGTCGGCGTGGACGGCCTCCTCGCCGACGACCACGGAGCCGGGGAGCAGCGCCGTGAGGGAGGCGGTGAGGTGCGCTTCGGCGGACCGGTCGGCGACGGTGACCAGGTCGTGCGGGCCGTTCTTCTCGACGATCTCGTGGGCGGCGAGCTGCCGGAAGCGCGGCATGATCTCGGCGGCGGCGGCCTTGCGGACCGCCTCCTCCACCTCGGTCGTGCCGCCGGCGAGGACGTGCTCAAGGAAGTCTTCGATCATGCGTCCAGCCAATCACGACGCTCTGACAACCGGTACGGCGCATCCGTCACCCGTTGTTTCCCCGGGGAGTACCCTTTGGCCGAGTTCATCCCTTACCCGCGGGAGGGTTCCGTGCACGGCGAGTACAAGGTCCCCGGTGGAAAGCTGGTGGTCGTCGACCTCGACGCGGAGGACGGCGTCCTGCGGAACGTGCGGGTCGCGGGCGACTTCTTCCTGGAGCCGGACGAGGCGATCCTCGCGATCGACCGGGCCCTGGAGGGCGCCCCGGCCGACACGGACGCGGCCGGGCTCGCGGCACGGATCGACGCGGTGCTGCCGCCGGGCACCCACATGTTCGGCCTGACGTCGGAGGGCGTCGGGATCGCGGTCCGCCGGGCCCTCGCGCACGCCACGGACTGGACCGACTACGACTGGCAGCTGATCCACGAGCCGCCCCGGTCCCCCGCCCTGCACATGGCGCTCGACGAGGTCCTGACGGACGAGGTGGCGGCCGGCCGCCGCCCGCCGACCCTGCGGGTGTGGGAGTGGGGCGCCCCGGCGGTGGTGATCGGCAGCTTCCAGTCGCTGCGCAACGAGGTGGACCCGGAGGCGGCCGAGCGGCACGGGATCCGGGTGGTGCGCCGGATCAGCGGCGGCGGGGCGATGTTCATCGAGCCGGGCAACACCATCACGTACTCGCTCTCCGTCCCCTACGCCCTCGTGCAGGGCCTGTCCTTCGCCGACAGCTACGCCTACCTGGACGACTGGGTGCTCGGCGCGCTCGGCGACATGGGGGTCCGGGCCTGGTACCAGCCGCTCAACGACATCGCCACGGACGCCGGGAAGATCGCGGGCGCCGCGCAGAAGCGGGTCGTGGCGGGCGCCGGCGCGGTCCTGCACCACGTGACGATGGCGTACGACATCGACGCGGACAAGATGACGGAGGTGCTCCGGATCGGCCGGGAGAAGCTCTCCGACAAGGGGACGAGGAGCGCGAAGAAGCGGGTGGACCCGCTGCGCCGCCAGACGGGCCTGCCGCGCGAGGCGGTGATCGAGCGGATGATCGCCTCCTTCCGGAACCGGTACGGCCTGGCGGAGGGCCGCCTCACGGAGGAGGAGCTGACGCGGGCGAAGGGGCTCGTGGAGAGCAAGTTCGGGACGGAGGAGTGGACGGCCCGGGTGCCGTGACCGCCGCCCGTGCTCCACGGGCCGTCGCCCCGACCGCCCCGCGTAGGGTGACGGGATGCGCGTCGAGGAGCCGGTGAAGCCCGGTCTGCGGATGGAGTGCGCCGACGGACGCCGTCTGGTGCTGGTGCAGGGGTCCGTCCCGGTGCTGTTCGCCCGCCAGCGGGTCACCCACCGCGGGGTGCACTACGCGCGGACCGGTCGGTACGCCTCCCCGCTGTCCCCGCTGCGAGCCGAACGG
Source organism: Streptomyces sp. NPDC093071 (assembly GCF_044754545.1). Lineage (NCBI taxonomy): Bacteria > Bacillati > Actinomycetota > Actinomycetes > Kitasatosporales > Streptomycetaceae > Streptomyces > Streptomyces sp. NPDC093071. The sequence continues at coordinate 649,226 of NZ_JBIVPH010000001.1, forward strand.
ACCCGCGCCTTCGCGGAGTTCGCCGAGCCGGGCTCGGAGGAGTGGACGGCGCGCTGGGCCGCGCACGCCGGGACGGAGCTCCGGGCGGCCGCCCTCGGTCCGCTCCACGAGGGCGAGTGGCGGCTCGGGCCCGACGCGAACCGCTGGTTCGTGGAGGCCAATTGGCCGAAGCTGCTCGCGCACGACCCCGACCGGGGCCATCTGACCTGGTTCGGGTACGGCGACCCGGTCGAGGACGCGCGCGACCTGCTGCCGCTGCGGGCGCTCTCGCCGGTGGAGGCGCCCCGGGTGCGCGCGTACCGCCGCCAGTACCGGGAGGGGGTGCTGCCGCCGGTGTTCGCCTGGTGGATCAGCGGGCTCAACTCCCCCGTGGTCCTGGACGGTCACGACCGTCTGACGGCGGCGCTGGCGGAGGGCGGCCGACCGGGGGTGCTGCTCCTCTCTCGGGCCGTGGACGCCGCGTGGGTGGCGCTCTACGCGGCCCCTCCGGTCCGGGCGTACGAGGAGCGGGTCGCCGCCCTGGGCGACCGTCCGGACGCCGCTTCCCGGGTCGCGTACGAGAGCCGCGGTCTCGCGGACACCCTCCGGTCGCTCGTCGCCTCCCCGGACACGACCCGGGCGTGGCCCTTCCCGGGCGGTGTCCCGGCCTGGGAGGCGGCGGCGGCCTCGTACGTGCCGGGCTGGAACCCGGACGCGGACCGCTGAGCGGCCTGCGGCCCGCCCCTCCGCACACCAGTCCGGATCGCGCCCCCCGGTGACCGGATCCCGTCCGGTTCGTTGATGCCGACGCGGGCCGGAGCGCGTGCGCGGGACGGGTGGAGGAAACGTCTTTGCACGCCGAAGGGCCGGAGAAGACGGTGCCGACAGTTCGGAGTTCTCCATGGGATGGGCGCGGAAGCTCGTGGCCGCGGTCGCGGGTGTGGTGATGGGGGCGAGTCCGCTCGGGATCGCGCCGGCGTACGCGGTCGTCGGCGGCCAGGAGGCGCGGCCGCACCAGTACCCGTTCATGGCGGGGCTCGTGGACCTGGCGGAGCGGCGGGTGATGTGCGGCGGGGCGCTGATCGGCGACCGGTACGTGCTGACCGCCGCGCACTGCCTGACGGGCTCGTACGGCAGCACGGCGCGGGTGGGCGTGCTGCTCGGGGACCACGACCTGACGGCCGGGGACGACAGCCCGCACGCGCTCCTCGCCTCCCCGGCCCGGTTCCTGACGCACCCGGAGTACGACCCGGAGACCCAGCGGAACGACATCGCGCTCGTCCGGCTGGCCGAGCCGGTCGCGTTCAACCGGGACGTGCGCCCGGTCGCCCTGCCCACCGCGTACGCGCACGGCGCCTTCGACCACACGCGGGTCGAGGCCCCCGGCTGGGGCGCCACCTCGTTCGGCGGGCGCGCCTCCGACGTCCTGCGGACGGTGACCCTCGGCACCATGAACAACCGGACGTGCGTCGCCCGGGGCATGTCCCGGGTGACGTCCGCCCAGCTCTGCACGTACGCCCCCGGCCGGGACACCTGCCTGTACGACTCCGGCGGCCCCCTCGTCCACACGGCGGCCCGGAAGCCCCATCTGGTGGGCCTGGTGTCCTACGGGCGGGGGTGCGCCGGCGACACCCCCGCCGTGAACACCCGCGTCTGGTCGTACCTCAGCTGGATCGGACGGGTGACCGGGCTGCCGTCCCGCGCCTCATGAGGGCGGTGTACAGGAGCAGCGAGGCGGCGAGGCCCACCGCCCAGCCGTAGTCGGCGAGCGGCTTGAGGAAGGGGATCAGGCCGTCCTCGGGGAACGGGCCCGTGCCCGGGGCCGAGTGGGAGCCGCCGACGGCGAGGATCCCGCCGACCGCGAAGGCGAGGACGGCGACCGGGTTCCAGCCGCCCCGGTACCAGTAGGGGCCGTCGGCCCGGTAGAGCCCTTCGAGGTCGAGGACGGTGCGGCGGACCAGCCAGTAGTCGGCGATGAGGATCCCGGCGACCGTGCCGAGCAGTCCGCCGACCAGACCGAGCCAGGTGAAGATGTACAGCTCGGGGGTGGCGGTGAGCTTCCACGGCATGATGACCACGCCGACGACCCCGGTGATCAGCGCGCCCGTGCGGAAGCTGATCAGCTTCGGGGCGAGGTTGGCGAGGTCGTACGCCGGGGAGACGACGTTCGCCGCGATGTTCACTGACAGGGTGGCGACCAGGACCGTCACCAGGGCGAAGAGCAGCCCGAAGACGTTGTCGGTCTTGGCCGCGAGCGCCACCGGGTCCCAGACGGGCGCCCCGTACACGGCCTGCGAGCCGGAGGTGACGAGCACCGAGAGCAGCGCGAAGAGGGTCATGGTGGTGGGCAGGCCGAGGGTCTGGCCCCACACCTGGGCGCGCTGGCCCGCGCCGAAGCGGGTGAAGTCGGGGATGTTGAGGCTGAGGGTGGCCCAGAAGGCGATCATGCCCATCAGGGCCGGGAAGAAGACGGGCCAGAAGTCGGCGCCCCAGCCGAGCTCCGAGGGCTGGTCGAGGAGCGGGCCGAGGCCGCCGGCCTTGGCGGAGACCCAGACGAGGAGGACGAGCGCGCCGACGATGACGAAGGGCGCGGCCCAGTTCTCGAAGCGGCGCAGGGCCTCCATGCCCCGGTAGATGATGGCGAGTTCGAGGGCCCAGAAGAGGACGAAGCAGAGCCAGAGGGTCCAGGGCTGGCCGGCGACGCGGGACGCCTCCGCCCAGCCGCCGAAGACCTTGTCGAGCAGGACGAAGACGCCCTGGCCGCCGATCCAGGTCTGGATGCCGAACCAGGCACAGGCCACCCCGGCGCGGATCAGCGCGGGCAGGTTGGCGCCGCGCAGCCCGAAGGAGGCGCGGGCCAGGACGGGGAAGGGGATGCCGTACTTGGGTCCGGCGTGCCCGGTGAGCAGCATCGGGAGGAGGACGATCACATTGGCCAGGGCGATCGTCAGGACGGCCTGTTTCCAGTCCATGCCGAGGGCGACGAGGCCGGAGGCCAGCATCCAGGAGGGGATGTTGTGGGCCATGCCGACCCAGAGGGCGGTGAAGTTGTACGTGGTCCAGCGGCGCCGTTCGACGGGGACGGGGAGCAGGTCGTCGTTGACGAAGCGGGGGTCGGCCGGGACCGTGCCGGGCGCGAGCTCGACACGGTCGTCGGCTATGGCGGGTCTTCCCGCGGGGGTGGTGGCGGTCATGGCGGCGGAACCCTTCGTTCGTTCGGCGGGGGGACGGAACGAGCCGTGCGGGGCGTGGGGGTTCGGGACCGGCGGGGGTTACGGAGCGAGCGCCGGGATGACCTCGGAGCCGTACGCGTCGATCGTGGCCTCCTTGGCGTCGTGCATCGCGTACACGGCGAACTGGTCCACGCCCATGTCCCGGAGCCGTCGCAGCTTCTCGACGTGGGCCTCGGCGGGGCCGAGGAGGCAGAAGCGGTCGACGATCTCGTCGGGGACGAAGTCGGTGGAGGGGTTCCCGGCGCGGCCGTGGTGGGAGTAGTCGTAGCCGTGCCGGTTCTTGATGTACGCGGTGAGTTCCTCCGGGACCATGCCCGAGTGCTCGCCGTACTTCTCCACCAGGTCGGCGACGTGGTTGCCGACCATGCCGCCGAACCAGCGGCACTGCTCGCGGGCGTGGGCGAGGTCGTCGCCGACGTAGGCGGGGGCGGCGACGCAGATGGTGAGGGCGTCGGGGTCGCGGCCCGCGTCGGTGGCGGCCTGCCGGACGGCCTTGACCATCCATTCGGTGAGGAAGGGGTCGGCGAGCTGGAGGATGAAGCCGTCGGCCTTCTGCCCGGCCAGGGCCAGGGCCTTGGGCCCGTACGCCGCCATCCAGACGGGCAGCTTGCCGTTCTTGATCCAGGGGATGCGGATCGGGTTGCCGTCGACCTCGGCCTCGCGGCCCTCGGCCAGGTCGCGGATGACGTCGATGGCCTCGCCCAGGCGGGCCAGGGTGTTCGGCCTGCGTCCGGCGACGCGCATGGCGGAGTCGCCGCGGCCGATGCCGCAGACGGTCCGGTTGCCGAACATGTCGTTGAGGGTGGCGAAGGTGGAGGCGGTGACCTCCCAGGTGCGGGTGCCCGGGTTGGTGACCATGGGGCCGACGTGGAGCTTGGTGGTGTGCTCCAGGATCTGGCTGTAGATGACGAAGGGTTCCTGCCACAGCACGGCGGAGTCGAAGGTCCAGCCGTAGCGGAAGCCGTTGCGTTCCGCCCGGCGCATCAGGCCGACGACCTGCGAGGCGGGCGGGTCGGTCTGCAGGACGAGTCCGAAGTCCAAGGCGCGGTCTCCTAGTTCAGGTATTGACAGGTGGAGCGGGGGGTGAAGACCCCGTGCCCGGCGCGGCCGACGTACTTGCGCTGGTCGATGACGGGTTCGCCGCGCGAGAGGACCGTCTCGACCCGCCCGGTGACGGTCCTTCCCTCGTACGCCGAGTAGTCGACGTTCATGTGGTGGGTCTCGGCCGAGATCACCTGGGTGGCGTGCGGGTCGTAGATGACGACGTCGGCGTCGGCGCCCGGCGCGAGGGTGCCCTTCTGCGGGTAGAGGCCGAACATGCGGGCCGGGGCGGCGCAGGCGATCTCGATCCAGCGGCGCCGGGAGATGTGCCCGTCGACGACGGCCTGGTGGAGGAGGTCCATGCGGTTCTCCACCCCGGGAAGGCCGTTGGGGATCTTGGAGAAGTCGCCCCGGCCGAGGTCCTTCTGCCCGGTGAAGCAGAAGGGGCAGTGGTCGGTGGAGACCACCTGGAGGTCGTTCGTCCGCAGGCCCCGCCAGAGCGCCGCCTGGTGCTCCCGGGGCCGCAGGGGCGTGCTGCACACGTACTTGGCGCCCTCGAAGCCCGGCTCCGCGAGGTTGTCGGTGGAGAGGAAGAGGTACTGGGGGCAGGTCTCGCCGAAGACGGGGAGGCCCTTGTCGCGGGCGGCGGCCAGCTCGGCCACCGCCTCCTGGGCCGACACGTGCACGACGTACAGCGGGGCGCCGGCCACCCGGGCGAGCTGGATCGCGCGGTGGGTGGCCTCCGCCTCCAGGAGGGCCTTGCGGACCTCGCCGTGGTAGCGGGGGTCGGTCTCGCCCCGGGCCAGGGCCTGTTCCACGAGGACGTCGATGGCGATGCCGTTCTCGGCGTGCATCATGATCAGCCCGCCGTTCTCGGCGGAGCGCTGCATGGCGCGCAGGATCTTCCCGTCGTCGCTGTAGAAGACGCCGGGGTAGGCCATGAAGAGCTTGAAGGAGGAGATCCCCTCCTGGACCAGCTTGTCCATCTCCTTGAGCGTGTGCTCGTTGACGTCGGAGAGGATCATGTGGAACGCGTAGTCGATCGAGCAGACGCCGTCGGCCTTGGCGTACCAGGCGTCGAGCCCCTCGCGCAGGCTGTGGCCCACGCTCTGGACGGCGAAGTCGACGATGGTGGTGGTGCCGCCCCAGGCGGCGGCGCGGGTGCCGGTCTCGAAGGTGTCGGAGGCGAAGGTGCCGCCGAAGGGCAGCTCCATGTGGGTGTGGGCGTCGACGCCGCCCGGGATGACGTAGCGGTCGGTGGCGTCGATGGTCCGGTCGGCGGTCCAGCCGGCCGCCGCGTCCGAGCCGTGGGCCGCGAGGGCGGCCACGCGGCCGTCCTCGATCAGCACGTCGGCGTGGACCTCGTCGGCGGCGGTGACGACGAGACCGCCCCGGATGAGGGTACGGGTGCTCACGGGACTCTCCCTGGTCGCTGAGTCGGAACTGCGGGGCGGCCGGCGGGGCTACAGGGAGCGGAGGGCCGCTTCGAGCAGGGCGGCGCCCTCCTCGGCCTCGGAGACGGTGAGGGAGAGCGGCGGGGCGATGCGCAGGGTGCTGGTGTCGTGCCCGCCGCCCTTGCCGATGAGCAGGCCGTTCTCGCGGGCCGCCTCCAGGACGGCGGCGGCCGCGTCCGGGTTCGCCCGGTCGGTGCCCGGTTCGGTGAGTTCGATGCCGATCATGAGGCCGCGGCCGCGCACCTCCCGTACGGCGGGGGCTCCGGCGCAGGCGGCCCTGATCCGTTCGATCAGGAGGCCGCCGACCCGGCGCGCGTTGCCCTGGAGGTCGTGCTCCAGGAGGTACGCGAGGTTGGCGAGCCCGGCGGCCATGGTGACGGGCGAACCGCCGAAGGTGGAGATGGAGTTGGCGTCGAGGCAGTTCATGACCTCGGCGCGGGCGACGACCCCGCCGACCGACATGCCGTTGCCGATGCCCTTGGCGAAGGTGAGGATGTCGGGCGGTCCGGCCTGGCCGTGGGCCTGCCAGCCCCAGAAGTGCTCGCCGGTGCGGCCCCAGCCGGTCTGCACCTCGTCCGCGATCCACAGGATGCCGTGCCGGTCCAGGACGCGGCGGAAGGCGGCGTACAGGCCGTCGGGCGGGGAGGTGAAGCCGCCGACGCCCTGGATCGGCTCCGCGATGAGGGCGGCGACGTTCCGGGTGTGCCCGAGGAGGTCTTCGAGGTCGGCGACGCAGGCCTCGGTGAACCGCTCGTCGGTGTACTCGGCGTAGGGGCCGCGGGTGCGGACGCCGCCGTGCACGTAGAGCGTCTGGAGCGGGGAGAGGCCGGTGGGCGACCAGGCGCGGTTGCCGGTGATGCCGACGGTGGAGAAGGAGCGCCCGTGGTAGCTGTTGCGCATGGCCAGGATCTGGTTCGAGCCGCGGTACGCGGTGGCCAGGAGGAGGGCGGTGTCGTTGGCCTCGGTGCCGGAGGTGGTGAAGAAGACGCGGGCGTCGGGGATGCCGGAGAGCCCGGCGATCCGCTCGGCCAGCTCCACCATGGGCCGGTTGAGGTAGAGCGTCGAGGAGTGGATGATCCGCCCGGCCTGCTCGGCGACGGCCTTGGTGACCTCGGGCAGGGCGTGGGCGGTCATGGTGGTGAGGATGCCGCCGAAGAAGTCGAGGTACCTGCGTCCCTCGGCGTCCCAGACGTGGCGGCCCTCGCCGTGGGTGATCTCCAGGGGGTCGCGGTAGTAGAGGGCGACCCAGTCGGGGATGACGGCCCGGTGCCGGTCGTAGAGGTCGTTCACGGCTTCACCAGCCCGTCGTACGCGTCGGGGCGGCGGTCCCGGTAGAAGGCCCACTGCTGCCGGACCTGCTCGATGAGGCCGAAGTCGAGGTCGCGGACGACCAGCTCCTCGGCCTTGTCGGAGGCGACGTCGCCGACGAAGCGGCCGCGCGGGTCGACGAAGTAGCTCGTGCCGTAGAAGTCGTTGTCGCCGTACTCCTCGACGCCGACGCGGTTGATGGCGGCGACGAAGTACTCGTTGGCGACGGCGGCGGCGGGCTGCTCCAGCTGCCAGAGGTGGGCGGAGAGGCCGCGGTGGGTGGCGGACGGGTTGTAGACCAACTGGGCTCCGTTGAGCCCGAGTTCGCGCCAGCCCTCCGGGAAGTGGCGGTCGTAGCAGATGTAGACGCCGATCTTGCCGACGGCGGTGTCGAAGACCGGCCAGCCGGCGTTGCCCGGGCGGAAGTAGTACTTCTCCCAGAAGCCCTTGACCTGGGGGATGTGGTGCTTGCGGTACTTGCCGAGGTAGCTGCCGTCGGCGTCGATCACGGCGGCGGTGTTGTAGTAGAAGCCCTCGCCCTCGACCTCGAAGACGGGGACCACGATCACCATCCCGGTCTCGCGGGCGAGGTCCCGCATCCGGCTGACGGTCGGTCCGTCGGGGACGGGCTCGGCCCAGCGGTAGTGCTCGGCCTCCTGCACCTGGCAGAAGTAGGGGGCGTTGAACACCTCCTGGAAGCCGATCACCTCGGCCCCCTGGCGGGCGGCCTCCCGGGCGTACTCCTCGTGTTTGGCGATCATGGATTCGGTGTCACCCGTCCAGGATGCCTGGACGAGCGCGGCGCGTACGACGTCGGTCATGAGCTGCTCCTTCGGCACGGCGTCAGAGAGCCTCTACGCACGTAGACGCAATGCGTAGGAGGAGAACGTAAGCCCCGTCACACCCCGGAGCAAGACCGCCGCCGTGAACCGGCCGGGTCGATCATGTTTCATACCCGAGTGGTCCACATCGGACACGTACCGACACGTGGGGAGGCTTACGGGTACGCCCACCGGTCCCGTACGGTCCCGCTCCCGCGGCCACGGCCCCTCAGACGCCCGCCAGGCCCGCCACGCGGAAGGCGTGGAGGAGGTCGCGCTCGCGGGAGCCGGACACCGCGCGGGCCGCGTCGAGGAGTTGGGGGACGAGGCCGCGCGGGTCGGCGCCCGCGAGGCGGGCCGCGTCCTCGGGGGCGCGGACGCGGACGAAGGCGGTCAGGAGGGCGTGGGCCTCGCGGTGGTGCTCCTCGGCGTGCAGGGCGGCGCAGGCCCCGGCCAGTTCCTCGACCGGGCGGGCCACACCCTGGCGGAGGAGCTGCTCGCAGTCGGCCGCCCGGCCCGCGTCCGCGAGGACGCCCGCGACGGCGGCGAGCCGGTCGGGCGGCAGCGAGGCCGCCTCCCAGAGCAGGGTGGCCCAGTCGGCGTCGAGCCCGGCCCGGTGCAGCTCGTCGGCGAGGGCGGGCAGCCGGGCGGGCGGGCCGCCGAGCGCCTCGCAGAGCAGGACGTGGGCCTCGCCGCTGCGGCCCCGGGCGCGGAGCCTGCGGAGGGCGTAGACGGCGTTCGCGGCGGCGCGGGCGGCCTCGGCGGGGTCCTCCGCCGGGCCGGCGGCCGGTCCTCCGCCCGGCCCCTCGGGCCCGGCGACGCCTCCGAAGCGGGCGCCCCGGGGTGCCGCGCCCCCTGCGGGGAGCACGGGAACGGGCGCGGGTACGGCCGGCTCCCGTTCCTCGTCGCCCTCCTCCAGCCAGGCGTACCGGGCGCCCCGGGGGCGGCGCCCGGCCTTCCCTGCTTTCCCGGCCTTCGGCGACCGTTCCGCCTTCGGCGGGGGCGCGGGAGCGAAGGCCCCAGACGCGGACGTGGTGGCGAGTGCCGGGGGCGCGGGGGACGCGGCGGCGGGCGCGGCGGCCCGGCCGGCCGCAGACGCCGGGGCCGCCGCCGGAACCGGAGCGCGGCCCGCCGGGGCCCCGCTCTCTGGAATTGCCCCTCGCCCCCACTCCCCCGTCCCCGCGAGCCGTGCCGTCAGTTCCGTGACGCGGGCGACCGCCCTGGCCCGGTCGTCGTGGGTCCAGGCGAGGTCGCGCTCCAGGCGGGCGGCCTCCTCGGGGTCCGGGCCCGGGACCGCGCGGAGCCGTTCGAGCAGTTCGCGGGCGCGGGACTCGGCGTACCGGCGCTCGCGCTCCATGAGTTCCCGGCGTTCGGCGAGCGCCGCCGCCGTGCCGGGCCGGCGGTCGTGGGCGCCCGCGGCCGCCGCGTACAGCGCGCGGCCCCGGACCGCGAAGGGCCCGCCGGCGGGCTCCCCGGCGTCCTGGAGCAGGGACGAGACGACGTCCCAGGGCAGCAGTTCCGTACCGTCGAGACAGGCGCGCAGGCCCTCCGGGTCGCGCGCGGCGAAGACCCCGTACCAGCCGGCGTCCGGCCGGAGGCGGGTCGTGAGACCCGTCAGCCAGTGGGTGAACTCGGCGACTTCCACCGGTTGCTGACTTACCGTCATGCGTTACGCACCTGCCCCGCGGTCGACTGGAACCGTACGGTCCGCGGGTATTGGACCGCAGTCGTGTTACGGGACGACTACGGACCGTTTTCGTGCGGGTGCCCGACCTCCCCTCACGGGAAGCGCACGACGATCCCGGTGTGCGGGCGCTTGCCGAGCCGGAAGACGGTGGCGGGCACGTCGACGAACCAGAACTGCCAGGTGTACTTGCGCAGGAGCAGCTTCCGGACGCGGCGCAGCTCCTCGCCCGTCACGAGGCGGGCCTCGCCGGTCACCCGCGCGGCGCCCTCGGGGACGTTTCCGCGCACGTCGCAGACGGCGGCCTCGACCCGGGGGTCGTTCCGCAGCCGCTTGACCTTCCAGGAGTCGGTGCGGGTCCAGGCGTACAGCTCGGAGCCGTCCACCGCGTACCAGACGGGCGTCGCGACCCCCGTGCCGTTCTTCCGGAAGGTGGTGAGACTGACGTAGCGGCCGCGCCGCAGTTCCTCGGGAATCATGCCCGGGAGCCTACGGGGTGCGTCGGACTCCTCCGCCCGTCCGTCCGTACGCACTGCGGGCCTCGGCGATCTCGGACGCGTGGGCGCGGGCCCAGTCGCACGCCGTGTCGAGCGGGGCGACGAGGGAGCGACCGAGGCCGGTAAGGGCGTACTCGACGCGGGGCGGGTTCTCGTCGTGGACGGTGCGGGTGAGGAAGCCGTCGCGCTCCATGGAACGGAGGGTCTCGGTGAGGACCTTGGGGGTGATCCAGTGCAGGGGCACGCGGAGTTCCGTGAAGCGGCGGGGCGTCCCGTCCTCCAGGCAGCGCAGCACCACGGCGGTCCACTTGTCGCCGACGCGGAAGGGCCGGCCGGCGGCCCCGGCACAGTCGGGGTCGCCGAAGAGGTCGGGGTCCAGCGGTGCGGGCGGGGCGGGTCGCTCGGTCACGCGGCCGACGCTAGCCCAGTACCGTTGAAGTAACCAGGGGCACCCGTCCTACGGTCCCGGGCATGGACATCGAGAACGACAACAACGGTGACACCGTCCGCACGACGGCGAACGGCGCGCTGCGCGTCGCGGTCTTCGGGGCCGGCGGGAAGGTCGGCCGGGCGGCCGTGGCGGAGGCGGTTGCCCGGGGCCGCCGGGTGACGGCCGTGGTCCGCGACCCCGGCGCGCACGACGACCTGGCGGGCGCGGGGGTGACACTCGTACGGGGTGACGCGACGGACCCGCTCTCGGTGGCGGTGCTCGCGGCGGACCACGACGCGGCGCTGCACGCGGCCGTCCGGCTCGACCTCCCCTCGGAGGAGTACTTCACCGCGGCGGCGAAGGCCCTGGTCGCCGGGCTCGCGGAGGCGGGCGTGCCGCGGCTGCTCACGCTCGGGATCGCGACGACCCTGGAGGCCGCGCCCGGGGTGCGGCTGATGGACGCGCCCGACTTCCCCGCGGAGTGGCGGGCCTTCGCGCAGGGCCACGTGGCCGAGTTCGAGCTGCTCACGGCCGAGGCGGGACCGGAGCTCGACTGGCTGATGGTGGTGCCGCCGCCGGACCTGAATGCGGAGGCGGAGCCGATGGGCGGGTACCGGACGGCGGTGGGCCGGGTCGTCGACGGACCGGGGCGCATCGCGCACGCCGATCTGGCGCGGGCGCTCCTGGACGAGATCGAGCACCCCCGCCACAGCCGGGTCCAGTTGGCCGTGTCCTCCTGAGGAACCCGGCTCCGACCCCGGATCCGGCTCAGGCAGGAGCCGGGACCGGGGAGCAGTGCGCCACCAGTTCGTCCATGGAGAGGTCGAGGACTCCGGCGAGGGCCGCGACGGTGAAGAAGGCGGGGGTCGGGGCCCGGCCGGTCTCGATCTTGCGGAGGGTCTCGGCGGAGAGGCCGGCGGCCGCGGCGATCTCGGCCATGGACCGCTCGCCGCGCGCCGCGCGCAGGAGCAGGCCCAGGCGCTCGCCGCGCTCGCGCTCTTCGGGGGTCAGGGGTGTGCGCACCATGGGGACCATTCTAATACCGGTATAGTAATTGGCATGGTGGAGATCAAGACGAACGAATCGCTGGCGGCCATGCGCGAGGCCGGGCGGGTGGTGGCCCGCGCCCTGGCGGCCGTGCGGGAGGCGGCTGCGCCCGGTGTCCGGCTGACCGACCTCGACCGGGTCGCGCGCGAGGTGCTGGACGGGGCGGGCGCCGCCTCGCCCTTCCTCGGCTACCGCCCGGAGTGGGCACCGGTGCCGTTCCCGGCGGTGGTGTGCCTCTCGGTGAACGACGCGATCGTGCACGGCGTCCCGGACGACACCCGGCTCGCGCCGGGCGACCTGGTGTCGGCGGACTGCGGGGCGCTGCTCGGCGGCTGGGCGGGCGACTCGGCCGTCAGCTTCACGGTCGGCCGGGCCCGGCCGGAGGACGCCCGGCTGATCGCCACGGCGGAGGAGGCCCTGGAGGCCGGCATCGCGGCGGCCGTCGTCGGCAACCGGATCGGGGACGTCGCGCACGCGATCGGCCGGGTCTGCCGGGCCGCCGGATACGGCATCCCGGACGGCTTCGGCGGGCACGGCATCGGCCGCACCATGCACGAGGACCCGGGCGTCCCCAACGAGGGACGCCCGGGCCGGGGCATGAAGCTGCGCCACGGGATGACGCTGGCGATCGAGCCGATGCTCGTCGGCGGCGGCACCGACGACTACTACACGGCGCGGGACGGCTGGACGATGCGCACGCTCGACGGCTCGCGCGCCGCCCACGCCGAGCACACGGTGGCGATCACGGACGACGGCCCGCGCATCCTGACGGCGCTGTAGCCGCCGCCGGTCACGACGTTGTAGCCGCCGCCGGTCACCGCCCCGCCGACCGGACCACCATCGCGGAGCCGCCGCCCCTGCGGACCTTCTCCGCCGCGGCCACCCAGCGGCCGTCCGGCAGGCGCTGGACGCCGGTCGCCGCGCCGATCTCCGGGTTCTGCCGGAAGCCGTGCCCGATCGCCTCCAGGTCGGCGCGGACGGGGCTGTTCCACAGGCCGGGTTCGAGCTCGGTGGTGGTCTGGTTGCGCTGGCTGGCGCGCGGCGCGGCGATGGCCTCGACGAGCGGCAGGCCCCGGTCGACGACCCCGGTGAGGGTCTGCAGGACGGTGGTGATGATGGTCGCGCCGCCCGGGGAGCCGAGCGCGAGGACGGGCCGGTCATGGCGGTCGAGGACGATCGTCGGGGAGATCGAGGAGCGCGGCCGCTTGCCGGGGCCGGGCAGGTTCGGGTCGTGCACGGCCGGGTTCGCCGGGGCGAAGGAGAAGTCGGTCAGCTCGTTGTTGAGGAGGAAGCCCCGGCCGGGCACGGTGATGCCGCTGCCGCCGGTGGACTCGATGGTGAGGGTGTAGGCGACGACGTTGCCCCACTTGTCGGCCACCGTCAGATGGGTGGTGTTCTCGCCCTCGTACGTGGTGGGGGCGGCGGTCCCGCCGGGGGCGCAGGCCGCCGGGTCGCGCGGGTCGCCGGGCGCGAGCGGGCTGGTCAGGACGGCGTCGTCGCGGATCAGGCAGGCGCGGGAGTCCGCGAACCGCTGGGAGAGCAGGCCGCGCGTCGGCACGGACTCGAAGGCCGGGTCCCCGACCCAGCGGCCCCGGTCGGCGAAGGCGATGCGGCTCGACTCGATGAACCGGTGCAGGTAGCGGGCCTGCGACGCGCGGGAGAGGTCGGTGCGCTCCAGGATGTTGAGCGCCTCGCCGACGCTGGTGCCGCCGGAGGAGGAGGGGGCCATGCCGTAGACGTCGAGTCCCCGGTACGCGACCTTCGTCGGCGCGCGGAACACGGTCCGGTACGCGGCCAGGTCGCGCTCCGTCAGGTCGCCGGGGCGGACGTTCCGGGTGGCGCCGGGGCGGACGGGGGGCGTGCGGACCGTACGGACGATGTCCCGGGCGAGCGGCCCCCCGTAGAGCGCGCCGACGCCCTCGCGGCCCAGCTTCCCGTACGTACGGGCCAGGTCCGGGTTCTTGAAGCGGGAGCCGACCGCGGGCAGCTGTCCGCCCGGCAGGAAGAGGTCGGCACTGGCCGGGAAGTCGCGGAAGCGGGCCTCGTTGGCGGCCGTCTGGGAGCGGAAGGTCTCGTCGACGGTGAAGCCCTCGCGGGCGAGGCGTTCGGCGGGTTCGAGGAGGGTGGAGAGGCGCTTGCTGCCCCAGGCGTCGAGGGCGGACCTCCAGGTCGCCGGGGTGCCGGGGGTGCCGACGCCGCGCCCGCTGGTCATGCCCTCCTCGAAGGGGATGGGGACGCCGTTCTCCCTGAAGAGGTTCGCATCGGCGGAGCGGGGCGCGGTCTCGCGGCCGTCGACGGTGTGCACGCTGCGGCTCTTCGCGTCGTAGTAGACGAAGTAGCCGCCGCCCCCGATGCCGGCCGAGTAGGGCTCGGTGACGCCGAGCGCGGCCGCGACGGCGACGGCGGCGTCGACCGCGTTGCCGCCCTTGCGGAGGATCTCGATCCCGGCGGCCGAGGCGTCGGCGTCGACGCTGGCGACGGCGCCGCCGTATCCGGTCGCGACGGGCTCCTTGAGGGGCGGTTTCGCCACCGCCGCCGGTGGCGCGGCGGCGCCCATCGAGAGGACCGTCGCCGTGACGGCGAGAACGGAGACCTTGCCAGCGGCGGAGCGACGCATTCGTACCTCCAGTCAACAACCGTCCGCGCAGCGTAACTTCCCCCCTGCCCTTCCGTCAGGAACGCCTCGAACGGAATCTCGAACTGGAAGCCGGACGGCCGCTACCATGCGCGCCCATGAACGAAGACGTGCGCAACATCGTGCTCGGGGTGCTCGCCACCGGCGTCAGCGCCACCCTCGGCTGGCTCGGCCGTACGTACCGGTGGCGGCGCGGACTCCGCCGCAAGCAGGCGTTCTTCGGGCTGCCCGGCGGCTCGGAGTGCCTGCTCGTGGTCAACAGGGAGTCCGGCGGGGACAACGTGGTGCACCGCTACGACGTCTTCGCGATGCTCGAACTCTCCGCGCTGATCAAGGATTGCGGCGCGCAGGCCCGCATCCTGCCGCAGGACCAGACCCACCAGGGCTTCGGCGACCGCACCGAATTCTGCGTGGGCGGGCCGTACTCAAATAGGCGCATGGCCGCCCACCTGTCGACCCTGCTGCCGGGCGTGAAGGTGAACGTGGACGTCGAGCCGTCCGAGGTGCGGGGCTCGATCACGATAGGCGGCGAGCGGTACCTGATGGAGAAGGGCCTTTCGGAGTACGTGATCCTGGCCCGGCTCACGGCCGGGGAGGGCCACCGGCCGGTCTTCCTCTTCTGCGGCCAGCGGGCGATCACCAACCAGGCGGCGACCCGCTATCTGGCCCGCCACCACGAGACCCTGGCCCGCCGTCACCGCGGTGGCTCGTTCGTCCTGCTCCTGAAGGTCGTCAACTCGGAGGCGTACGGCCCCGACGTGGTGGAGCTGGTCGCGGACGTGACGCGCGCGGCCCGTACGGCTCCCCCGGCGCCCGAGCCCTCCGCCGCCGAACCGGCGGCAGCGGCCTGACCTGAGGGAGGGGTCCGACGGGGTGAAGACGTCACCATCATGACAGGTCAGAGGCGTTTTCCGTAGGACCGAACGCACAGTTCGCGAGCCTTGTCCGGCCCCTCCCCCGGCTTCCAGAATCTCCGTCATGAATCACTCCGGGAACATCAGTCAGAACATCGATCAGGACGCGGTCCTGCGGGCGAGGACGATGCTGCTCGGATCGGAAAGGCTCGACCTGACCGAGGAGTTGGAGGCGTACCGGATCCTCGCGGAGGTGAGCCCGGCGGCCTATCTGCCGAAGCTCGTCGGAGCGCTGCTCTCGTACGGATCCGGGGCGAGCTACGGGCACGACGTGGAGCGGAAGCTGGCGCTGCGCGCGGAGGCCCTCGACACGGCCCGGCGCATCGACGTCGACCACCCGAGGAGGACGGAGGTGCTCACCGACGCCCTGGAGTGCTATGGACTCACGCTCATCCAGTCGGGGCGGCGGGCCGAGGGGCGGGCCGCGTACGAGGAGATGGCCGCGGTCGGGCGGGCCGGCTTCGAACGGGGACAGGTGAAGCACCCGGCGTACAGAAGCGGCCGGCTCGCGATCGTACTGGCCGAGGAGGGGCGCCACGGGGAGGCGGCAGACCTCCTGGCGCAGGGCAACCGCTCGCACAGGGACTTCTTCTTCTGGTCCGTGGTCGAGAAGACGGCGGAACTGGAGGCGGCCGGCCGGCGGGAGGAGGCGGTGGAGGTCTTCACGGACCTCGTGGACGACACGAGGAAGGAGCGGAGACAGAACCTCCTGGTGTGGGAACTCGTGCACCGCTCCCGGATGCTGGACGCCGCCGGGCGGCACGGGGAGGCCGGCGCGGACCGGTGGGAGGCCCTGTCGGTCCTCACCCGGCTCGCCGATCCCGACGCGTCCGAACGCCAGGACGGGCTTCACTCCTGGTGGAGCGTCCTGTACGGCCTGTCGGCCCGGGCGGTGGAGCCGGACGGGTCCCCGGATGCCCCGATGCCGGCGTTCGGCAACCCGCTCTTCCACTGGTCGTGGGACGTGCGGACGGCCTACTTCGACGGCATTCCCGCCCTGGAGGCCGAGGCCGCGCGCCTGTCGGCGGCGGGGCGGCTCACCGAACTCGCGACCGTGCGCCACCGGCTGACCGTACGGTCCACCCTGATGTGGACCGACCGCACCCACCTGTTCGAGGAACCGCTCCGGCCGCTCTTCGACGAGGAGGTGGCGCTCGCCCGGCGCTCGGCGGAGGGCCTCTCCCGGGCCCTGGCCGACCGGGCGATGTTCCTCCTCGCGGCCGGGCGGTACGAGGAGGCGCGGGCGGACTTCGCGGAGGCCGTGGGGCCGCTCGACGGCGCCGACCGGACGCCAATCGTTACCGCCACGTAACTTACCGGGGAGTTACCTCGGGTAAGCCCTCGCCGTTACCGTCGGGTCACTTTCACTGCCCCCCATCGCCGACCACCCATCGGCGCCCCCAGTGAGGAGTGCCCCGTGCGCACATCCCTGGTCCTCGCCGTCTCGGCCGCCCTCGTGGCCGGGACGGCCCTCGGGCTCGCCCCCGCCGCCCAGGCCGTGGAGACCGCCGACTCCACCGGCATCCGCTTCGTCGACATCGCGGGAGAGGGCGGCACCGTCCTCAAGGCGAACGTCCTCGCCCCCGCCGGGTCCGCCGGCGTCCGCCACCCCCTGATCGTGCTGCCCACCAGCTGGGCCATGCCCCAGATCGAGTACCTCGCCCAGGCGCGGAAACTCGCCGACTCCGGCTACGTCGTGGTGAGTTACAACTCGCGCGGCTTCTGGCAGTCCGGCGGGGAGATCGAGACCGCGGGCCCCAAGGACGTCGCCGACGCCTCCAAGGTGATCGACTGGGCCCTGGCCAACACCGCCGCCGACCCCGACCGGGTGGGCATGGGAGGCGTCTCGTACGGCGCCGGGATCAGCCTGCTCGCCGCCGCGCACGATCCGAGGGTCAAGGCCGTCGCCGCGCTCAGCGGCTGGGCCGACCTCATCGAGTCCATCTACAGCGGCCGGACCCAGCACCTCCAGGCCGCCGCCCTGCTCGGCGGCGCCGGGGCCCTCACCGGCCGTCCGGGCCCCGAACTCAAGCAGATCCTCAGCGACTTCCTCTCCTCCAACCTGGCCAAGGAGGAGGACATGATCGCCTGGGGCCGCACGCGCTCCCCGGTGACCTACCTGGACCGGATCAACGCCAACGGCGCCGCGATCATGCTCGGCAACGCCTGGGGCGACACCATCTTCCCGCCCAACCAGTACGCGAGCTTCTACGAGAAGCTCACCGGCCCCAAGCGTCTGGAGTTCCGCCCCGGCGACCACGCCACCGCCGAGCTCACCGGCCTGTTCGGCCTGCCCAACGACACCTGGACCAACGCCCAGCGCTGGTTCGACCGGTACCTCAAGGGCACCGACAACGGCATCGACCGCGAGCAGCCCGTCCAGCTCAAGTCCCGGTCGACGGGCGGCTACGAGGGCTATCCGGACTGGAAGTCCGTGCACGCGAACCAGCGCAAGTTCGACCTCGGCGGCACGCAGCGGGTGTGGGCGAACGTCGACTCCGGCGCCAACGGCGGGGTCACCCTGCTCACCAACGCCCTGGACCAGTTCCTCCGCACCCCGCCCGTCGTCTCCGTCCCCCTCCTCCCCCGCTCCTTCGCCGGCGTCTGGCAGTCCGAGCGGTACGACGCCCCGCAGCGGGTGCGCGGCACCGTGAAGGTGCACACCACGGTCGCCTCCACCAAGGAGAGCGGCACCCTCGTCGCGTACCTCTACGACGTGGGCCCGCTCGGCGTCGGCAAGCTGGTCACCAACGCCCCGTACACCTTCCATGGCAAGACGCCCGGGCAGCCGTTCGGCGTCGACCTGGAGCTGTTCTCCACGGCGTACGACGTGCCCGCCGGGCACCGGCTGGCGCTGGTCGTCGACACCGTCGACCCGCTCTACATCGAGCACAACCCGACCGGCGCGCAGCTGACCTTCTCCTCCCCGGCCGCCGACCCGTCGTACGTGTCGGTGCCGCTGCGGAAGGAGTGATCTCCGGCTGCCGCCGGGCGGGTGCGGCCCGTGCCCCCGCTACCGCCCTCCCGGCGGCGGCCCTCCCGGTCCGGCCGGAGCGACGTCCACGGCCTTCGCCCTCGGGTCGCGGCGCTCCCTGCGGGCCACCCGGGTGGCACACCAGGAGAGGATCATGCACATCCCGATGTAGATCGGCGAGATGACGAGCACGACGGGGATGAACGGCAGGTCGTAGTCGAGGTTGGACGCGATCAGCTTGCCCGCGTGCAGGAACTCCTCGTAGGTGATGAGGAATCCGAGCGAGGTGTCCTTCAGGGCCACCACCAGCTGGCTGATGATGGCGGGCAGCATCGCGCGGACGGCCTGGGGCACCAGGACGTGGGTCATCACCTGCGTCTTGCGCATTCCGAGCGCGTACGCGGCCTCGCCCTGGCCGCGCGCCACGGAGTGGACGCCGGTGCGGAACACCTCGGCGAGCACGGAGCCGTTGTAGAGGGTCAGTCCTGCGACCAGGGCGGGCAGCGGCTGCACCTTCAGGGCCACGAAGATGAAGAAGATCATCACGAGGACGGGCATCGCGCGGAAGAACTCCACAAAGAGGGTGGAGACCCAGCGCAGGACGCGGTGTTCGGAGAGGCGGCCGGCGGCCAGGACGGCGCCGAGGGCGAGCGAGAGCACCGACGCGCAGGCGAAGGCCTTCAGGGTGTTGCCGAGGCCCCTGAGCAGCAGCTCCTGGATGCCCTCGTAGAGGAAGGGCGACCACTTGACGGAGGTGAACTGGCCGGTGTCGAAGAGGAGGTAGAGGATCCAGCCGGCCAGGGCGAGGATCACGGCGGTGGAGAGGAGGCCGTAGAGGAGGTGGCGCCGCCGGGCGCTCGGCCCGGGGATGTCGTAGAGGGCGGTGGACTCGGTGGTCATCGGGCGACTCCCCAGCGCTTCTCCATGACGTGGAAGAGGGCGCTGATGGTGAGGGTGATGATCAGGTAGCCGACGGCAATCCAGACGAAGGTCCAGACGATGTTGTAGCCGAGCTCGCTCAGCGTCTTGTAGGTGCCGAGGAGTTCGGTGACGCTGAAGGCCCCGGCGATCGCCGAGTTCTTGGCAAGGGCGATCAGGGTCGAGCCGATGGGCGGGATGACGGTGCGGAAGGCCTGCGGCAGGACGACCGTGCCGAGGGTCTGGGCGAAGGTCATGCCCAGGCTGCGGGCCGCCTCGCCCTGGCCGCGCGGCACGGTGTTGATGCCGGAGCGCAGCACCTCGCAGACGAAGGCCGAGGTGTAGCAGCCGAGGGCGAGGACCGCGAACAGCTGGAAGGGCAGGACGAGTCCGAAGCGGGGCAGCCCCAGCATGACCGCGAAGAAGAGCAGGGTCAGCGGGGTGTTGCGCAGGACGGTCACCCAGACCGTGCCGAAGACCCGGAAGGAGCCGACGGGCGCGACCCGGAAGGAGGCCATGACGAAGCCCAGGACGAGGGCGAGCGCCGAGGCGTAGACGGTGAGTTCGACGGTGCCGAGGAACCCCTTTCCGTAGAGCGAGAAGTTGTCGGTCAGGACGTCCATGTCGGGAGGCTCCTCCGGGTCAGCTCGCCGGATAGCGGTCGATGGCGGGCGGCGGCGGGGCGGGGACCCCGGAGAGGCCTAGGGTGGCGTCGTAGGCCTTCTTCCAGTCGCCGTTCTTCTGGTGGGCGGCGATGGCGTCGTCCAGGGCGAAGCGCAGGGCGGTGTCGCCGCGCGGGACGCCGATGCCGTACGGCTCCTTCGAGAACGGCTTCCCGGCCACCTTGAGCTCGTCGGGGACCTTGGCCGCGTAGCCCATGAGGATCGTGTCGTCGGTGGTGACCGCGTCGACCTGGAAGGTCAGCAGGTTGTCCACGCAGACGGAGTACGTGTCGTAGGCGACGAGTTCGGCCTTCGGGTAGTCCCTCTCGATCCGCTGGTACGGGGTGGAGCCCGCGGCCGAGCAGACCCGCTTGCCGTCCAGGTCCTGGGGTCCTCCGATGTCGTCCTCGTCGGTGCGGACCAGGAGGGACTGGCCGGCCTGGTAGTAGGGCCCGGCGAAGCCGACGAGCTTCTTGCGGTTGTCGTTGATGGTGTAGGTGCCGACGTAGTAGTCGATCTGGCCGTTCTGCAGGGCGGTCTCGCGGTTGGCCGAGGCGATCGTGCGGAACTCGACGCGGGCCGGGTCGAAGCCGAGGGAGGCCGCCATCATCTTGGCGATCTCGATGTCGAAGCCGGAGTAGCGGCCGGAGGCGGGGTCCTTCTCGCCCATGTAGGGCTGGTCCTCCTTGGCGCCGACGACGAGCCGGCCGCGCTTCTTCGCCCGGTTCCAGGTGGCGGAGCCGGGCAGGGTGAAGTCCGACCTCACCTGGTAGACCGGGAGTTGGTCGGGCTGCGGGCCCTTGACGGGCGGGCTGCCCTCGCGGCCGCAGCCGCCGAGCGCCGCCGTCGCGGCGAGCAGCAGGGCGAGCGCGGCCAGGGTCCGGTGCGTACGCTGCATGGTTCCCGTCCGGTCAGTGCTTGAGGATCTTGGAGAGGAAGTCCTTGGCGCGCTCGCTGCGCGGGGCGGTGAAGAACTCCTCCGGCGCGCGGTCCTCGACGATCTTCCCGTCGGCCATGAAGACGACCCGGTTGGCGGCGGAGCGGGCGAAGCCCATCTCGTGGGTGACGACCACCATCGTCATGCCGTCCCGGGCCAGTTGCCGCATGACCTCCAGGACCTCGTTGATCATCTCGGGGTCGAGGGCCGAGGTCGGCTCGTCGAAGAGGAGCGCCTTGGGGTCCATGGCGAGGGCGCGGGCGATGGCCACGCGCTGCTGCTGGCCGCCGGAGAGCTGGGCCGGGAACTTGTCGGCGTGCCCGGCGAGTCCGACCCGGGCGAGGAGTTCGCGCGAACGCCGGTCGGCCTCCTCCTTCTTGCGCTTGCGGACCTTGATCTGCGCGAGGGAGACGTTCGCGAGGACGGTCTTGTGCGCGAAGAGGTTGAAGGACTGGAAGACCATGCCGACCTCGGCCCGCAGCCGGGCCAGCGCCTTGCCCTCCTCGGGGAGCGGCTGTCCGTCGATGAGGATCTCGCCCGACTCGACGCTCTCCAGGCGGTTCATCGCCCGGCAGAGGGTGGACTTGCCGGAGCCGGAGGGGCCGATGACGACGACCACCTCCCCGCGGCCGACGGTGAGGTCGATGGACTGGAGGACGTGCAAGGTGCCGAAGTGCTTGTTGACGCCACGCAGTTCGATCAGCGGATCGACGACGGCCATACGCTGCCCTGCCCCATTCCTCAGCGGTGTCGCGGTTCCCGTGGGTGTCGCGGTCCACGCAAACTATCCACCGGAAAAAGGACTTCAGGGACGACACGCATGAAACGGGTATTAGCCGTATTTACTGCGGAAGGGGGGCGGCCGACAGGCGTACGGCTCAGTACTCGGCGGCCTCCGCGTACACCTGGGAGAGCTGCGGGGCGCCCGTCATCGCCCAGTCGAGACCGGCCTCGACGACCTGGATCTCCCGGCCGGAGGCGAGCCGCACCACCGGGCCGCCGCCGGGCCGCATCTGCCAGCGGGCGGCCGGGACGTCACGGACGATCACCGTGCCGAGGTAGAGCCCGGCGTCGTTCCCGAACCAGGGCAGCTCCTCCGGGTCGTCCCGCCAGCGGGGCGGCAGCTGGTCGAGCTCCTGGAGGGAGCGGGGGGTGTCGTCGAGCACCACCCCGGCCTCCGCGACCCGGGTGCGCAGCAGCTCGCACTCGGCGAACAGCTCGGCCATCCCGTCCGGGGCGCGGTCGAAGGCGGCGGCCGGCGGGGCGGCCGGGGAGTCGAGATGGTGCCGTTTGCGCCAGCTGTCCAGAAACGGGATGTTCATCCGAACAGCCTCGCACCGCCACCCGCCGGTCCACCACTCGGCGCGCGGAGATCGTTTCCGGGCGGTGGGCGGTGGGCGGTGGGCGGTGGGCGGTGGGCGGTGGGCGGTGGGTCCCAGGCTCCGGCCCCGGGCGGCAGGTCCCGGGCGGCGGGCCGGCTACACGTCGAGGTCGACGACGACGGGGGCGTGGTCCGAGGCGCCCTTGCCCTTGCGCTCCTCACGGTCCACGTAGCTGTCCGTGACCGCGTCGGCGAAGGGCTTGTTGCCGTAGACCAGGTCGATCCGCATCCCCTTGTTCTTCGGGAAGCCGAGCTGGCGGTAGTCCCAGTAGGTGAAGGGGTGGTCGTACTTGAGGGGGCGCGGGACCACGTCCCGCAGGCCGGTCTCGCGCAGGCCCGCGAGCGCGGCCCGCTCCGGCTCCGTCACGTGCGTGGCGCCCTCGAAGACGGCGATGTCCCAGACGTCCTCGTCGGCCGGCGCGATGTTGTAGTCGCCGAGGACCGCGAAGGGGCGGTCGCCCGCCGCGTCCTCGCCGACGGCCGCCCTGAGCGCCTCCAGCCAGCGCAGCTTGTAGGCGTAGTGCTCGTGGGCCACCTCGCGGCCGTTCGGCACGTACACCGACCAGACGCGGACCGGGCCGCAGGTCGCGGAGACCGCCCGGGGCTCCTGCGCCCCGTCGTACTCCGGGCCGCCGGGCAGGCCCGTGACCACGTCGTCGAGGCCGACCCGGGAGAGCAGCGCGACGCCGTTCCAGCGGCCCGTGGCGTTGACCGCGGACTCGTAGCCCAGTTCCCGCAGTTCATCGGCGGGGAACTGCTCGGCGGTGCACTTGGTCTCCTGGATGCACAGCACGTCGGTGCCGCTGCTCTCCAGCCAGGCCAGGAGACGGGGCAGCCGGGCGGTGATCGAGTTGACGTTCCAGGTGGCGATGCGCATGGGCGCCAGCCTACTGGCGGGCACCGACAACGGCCGTTCGCCCGTGCTCAGATCTCGGTGGAGTTCCCGGGGGCGAGGCGGGAGTGGTCGGTGCCGCCGAGTTCGCCGATCTGGCGGTCGTAGATGGGCCGGGCGAGGTCGGTGAGCAGGGCGTCGTGGATGTCGTACGCCCGGCGCGGCTTCAGCTCGCGCACGTAGTCGATGACCTCGGAGATCTTGTTCCAGGGGGCCATGACGGGTAGCAGGAGCGTGTCGACGGGGTGGTCGGGCACGGTGAGCGCGTCGCCGGGGTGGAAGACGGAGCCGTCGACGAGGTAGCCCACGTTGGTGATGCGGGGGATGTCGGGGTGGATCACCGCGTGCAGCTCGCCGTGGACCTGGACGTCGAACCCGGCGGCCGTGAAGGCGTCGCCGTGGCCGACGGTGTGCACCCGGCCGGGGAAGGCCGCCGAGATCCGCTCGGCGACGCTGCGCAGCGTCCAGATCTCGGCGGCCGGGTTCGCCTCCAGGGCGGTCCGCAGTCGGCCCTCGTCGAAGTGGTCGGGGTGCTCGTGGGTGACGAGCAGCGCGTCGGCCCCGGCGACCGCGTCCTCCTCGGTGAACCCGCCGGGATCGAGGACGAGCGTCCGCCCGTCCTTCTCCAGGCGGACGCAGGCGTGGGACTTCTTCGTCAGCTTCACACGACCAGGCTACGCCGGGGGCGTGGTCTCCTCCGCGATGACGCGGGTGACGACCCGCAGGGCGGTCTCGGCGGCCGGGAGGCCGCAGTACACGCCCGCGTGGAGCACGATCTCGCGGATCTCGTCGGGCGAGAGGCCGTTGCGGAGGGCGGCCCGGGTGTGGTCCGCGAGGGCCTCCCGGTGGCCCCCGGCGAGGAGGGCGGTGAGGGTGACGGCGCTGCGGGTGCGCCGGTCGAGGCCCTCGCGGCTCCAGACCTCGCCCCACTCGTAGCGGTGGACGAGCCCCTGGAGGGTGCCCTCCGGGTCCTCGGCGAGGGCCCGGTCCACCTGGGCGTCGCCGAGCACCTCGCGGCGCAGCCCGAGCCCCTTCTCGTACGGGTCGGGGCGTCCGTCCCCGGCGGGCTCGGCGGCCGGGGCGGGGGCCGTGGGCTCGGCGACGGGCGCCGGTCCGGCGGGCAGCGGCGGCACGGTGAGGGTGCCGCTGGTGTCCTGGACGGTCCCGGCGAAGTGGTCGAGGAGCAGGTCGGTGACGGCGGCGGGCTGCTCGACGGGGGCGAGGTGGGAGGCGCCGGGGACGACGGCGAGCCGGGCGTCGGCGATGCCGGCGACCAGGGTGCGGGCCTCGGCGGGCCCGGTGACCTGGTCCTCGGAGCCGACGAGCACGAGCGCGGGGACGCCGACGCGGCCGAGGGCCTCGCGGACGTCGAAGACGGCGAGGGCCTCGCAGGCGGCGATGTAGCAGGCGGGGTCGGTCGTACGGACCATCTGCACGGCCCAGTCGACGATGGCGGGCTGCGCGCCGGCGAAGAGCGGGGTGAACCACTGCTCGGGGGCGGTGCGGGCCATCGGCTCCAGGCCGTTGGCCCGCACGATGACGCCCCGCTGCCGGAACTCGTCGGCGGTGCCGAACCGGGGCGAGGTGGCGACCAGGGCGAGCGAGGCGACCCGGTGGGGCGCCCGCAGCGCGAGGTCGAGCCCGACGGCCCCGCCGAGGGAGCAGCCCGCGTACCCGAAGCGCTGGATCCCGAGCGCGTCGAGGGTGGCGAGCAGCCGGTCGCCCAGCTCGGCGACGGAGCCGAAGGGCCGCGCGGGCGCGCCGCCGTGTCCGGGGAGGTCGAAGCGTACGATCCGCCAGTCCCGCGTGAGGTCGGGGATCTGCCGGTCCCACATGTGGAACGTGGTGCCCAGGGAGGGCCCCAGGACCAGGACCGGGGCGTCCTCCCGCCCGTCGACGCGGTACTGCAGGGTGTTCGGTGGTGTCTCACTCACCCGCTAGACCCTCTCATCTCTCACGTTCTCTCACGGCGCCGGGTCGAACCTAGCGGTTCCGGCGCCCGGCCGGGCGCGGGACCGGAAGCCGGCCGCTCTCGTGGAAGAGGGGTGCGGCAGCGGACTGTGCGGACGGGTGTCGGCCCTTCGGGCTGTCCGCACGGGCAACCCGCTCCGCCGGTTCCTCCGGCGCCTCGGCGGTGCCTGAGGTTCGCCCAGGCCGAGCACCGGGACGTTCACACCGTGGCTCTCTTCACCGCCACGACACGCACGAGGACGAGCGAACCCCGGCGGGAGGTGGGTTGTGTGCGCAGGTGGCCGAAGCGCTCGTCCCGGGCTCCGGATGCCAGGTCGTGGCGCGGAGTACGGAGTACGGTCGAGCGGGATCGGGACGGCATCGACGGCACCGGTTCCGCCGACGGCCGCCGTGATCCCGTCGGCCGGACGGCAGCGGCGGGCCTCCGTGTCGGGACCTCCGGGAAGTAGTCGTATAGCCAGAAATCCCTCACCACGACCGGGCCGCGGGTCACCGGGGGCATCTCCGGGAGGCCGGCGGTCATGTCGCTCCACTGGTGCACGCCGAAAAGGGTCATGGCGGCGCCGAACGCGCGGGGGAACCCGGTCGGACGCCGGGCGCGCGTCGAGGACGCCACCGCCGTGCGTACGTGTCGTCGTCTGCTCTCCCTCGCCTCGTGGACCGCTCCGGTCATGCGGCTGGAGAGAGGGACGAACCCACGGCACCCCCCCTGAGTACAGGGGATCACACGAGAGGGAAAGATACCGTTTCAGGGCATATGCGCAAGTCAGAAGAGGGGACAGGTCCTTGCCTGTGTTCTCCTCCGATGCGAGCGCGAGATGTGCGGTGCGCGGCGACACCCTCCCCCGGGACAGCGTGCGGTGAAGGTTCGCCTCCGAGCAGACGCTCCTGGCGACCCACCACGACGGCGAGCCGCTCACCGTCGAGCACGGCTTCCCGCTGCGCCTGGCCATGCCCCACCTCTCACGACCACCGGTTCTCGTCGGACCTGCGGGGCGTCATCCGGTGAGGGCGTGCCCGTGCTGGACGACGGCGACGAGGGCCGGTCCGTCGGCGGTCCGCACGGAGTCGTGCGGAACGGGCAGGGGCGAGGCGATCGGCATGGACGTGAGTCGGGGATTCATCCGACGGTACGGTCGGCGGGCGGACTCGGATCCGACCGCGTTCGACGGGGGGCTGGTACGGCGGAGGGCGCAACCGTACGGTTGCGCCCTCCGCGTGCCTTCTTGCACCGGGCCTGCCGCGGTACCCGGTCCGTCGCCTCAGCGCAGCAGGTCGGTGGTGGAGAGGCCTCCCCCGGCCTTGACCATGGCGGCGAAGGTGGCGTTTCCGTTCAGCGTCCCGCTCCCCGCGTAGAACTGGAGCGTTCCCGCGCCGTCCCGGGCGAGCAGGTCCGGCTTGCCGTCTCCGTTGACGTCTCCCGGGGCGAACACCGTGTTGTAGACCTGCCAGCCGTGGCCGATCTGCGTCCGCGCCCCCAGCGTTCCCGTGCCGGTACCGGGGTGTACGAACAGCGCCCCGGCCGTGTCTCGGGTGATGACGTCGGCCTTGCCGTCACCGGTGACGTCGCCCGGGGTGAGCACGGTGTCGTAGACACCCCAGTTCTGCCCGATGCGGATCTTGGCGTCGACCGTGCCGTCACCGTTGCCCGGGACGAGGTAGAGGTCGCCGTTGTCGAAGGCGACGAGCAGGTCGGCGAGGCGGTCCCCGTTCATGTCGGGGGTGGAGTTGAGCGCCGTCGCCGCCGACCAGCCCCAGCCCGCCTTCCGGGGGGTGGAGAAGAACAGCTCGCTCTTGTGACCGGGGTGGAAGAGAAGGTCTCCGGACCCGTCGATCGAGTACAGGTCCTCGCCCCCGCCGTCGTGGTCGGAGCCCCGCCCGATCAGGCGCAGGCCGTCCATGCCGGTGCCCACCTTGCAGGGAACAGGGGCGAGTACGCCGTTGGAACGTCCGAAGTGGCGCCAGAGATCGCCCTCCGCGTCACGGCGGAGCATGTCCGCCATGCCGTCGTCGGGGTTGTTGCAGAAGGACCAGGAGGCGGCGCCCCGGTACGCGTAGTGATCGGAGACCGAGGGGGACTGCGGCAGGACGTCGCCGGCGACGTTCTTGAAGTGGTCCTTGCTGAGGAAGATGTAGTCGAGCTTGGCCTCCGGGTCGGGGGCCTTCGCCATGAGCGTGGGAGCACCCGAGCGGCAGTGTCCCGAGGGCGGCCGGAGGGCGGAGCACGCGGCGGTGAAGCGGCTCGCGTCCGTCTCGTCGACCTCGGTGAAGCGGCCGGTGCCCCCGGAGTGGCTGTAGAACGGGTCGAGAACCGTGGAGAGCGGCGCGTTGGCCTGGCCCCCACCGTACCGGGGGTTGAAGTCGCCGCCCAGGACGACGGGGACGCCCTGGGCGATCCAGGTGTTCGCGACGGTCGCCAGGTTCTCGGCCTGCTGTTTCGCGACGGCCGTACTGTCGGAGTACAGGTGCACCGAGCAGCTCCGAGCGGTGCG
Organism: Streptomyces sp. NPDC093071; assembly: GCF_044754545.1. Classification (NCBI taxonomy): domain Bacteria; kingdom Bacillati; phylum Actinomycetota; class Actinomycetes; order Kitasatosporales; family Streptomycetaceae; genus Streptomyces; species Streptomyces sp. NPDC093071. The sequence goes on from NZ_JBIVPH010000001.1 coordinate 676,496, forward strand.
TCCCTGGAGGGGGGCGTCCACGCAGAGGGCCGGCCAGCTCTCCGTGCCCGACTCCAGCCCCGTGGCCAGGTCGACGACCTGGGGGTTGACGGCGGTTCCCTTCGTGAACACGGCGAGCCCGTAGTCGCTCTCCACCGGGTTCGGAGCGGCATCGTCCTTGCAGAGGTCCTGGGAGGAGTCTCTGGCGGGGGTCAGGGTCTCCGTGAAGGAGCCGGCGTAGCCGAGGGGGGCCAGTTTTTCCTTGAGCTTGGTGAACTGCGTACGGCAGACCTCCTGGAGGAGGACGACGTCCGTCTTCCAGGCCACGGTCTCCTCGTACACCTTCCGGACGCGGTTGGTGACCTCGTCCCCTGTGGAGCTGCACTTCTCCCAGTTGCCGCAGATGTTGTAGCTGAGGAAACGGAGGACGGGCGCGGAAGCCGTGTTGACGCTGTCCGCCTGGGCCGAGGAGGTGAGCGGAGCGACCAGTCCCGCCACAGCGAGAACGCCGGCGATCACGGTTCGACGAATACGCATGACGTAGTCCTCAGGCGTAGGTGTTGTAGCCGTGGCCGATCTTGGTGGGACCGGTGAAAGTACCCGCACCGACACCCATGTGGGAGAAGAGGTTCCCGTCACCGTCACACGCGATGATGTCGGCCACCCCGGTCCCGTTGATGTCACCCGGACCCGCCAGAGCCGTGTACTTCTCCCAGCCACCACCCAGATCCGTACGACCCGAAAGAGTCCCCGTCCCGGTACCCATGTACGAATACAGATGACCAGTGACCTTGTCCCGCGCCACCAGATCCGGAACACCCGTCTTATTGATGTCCCCCACCCCGACGATGGTGTCGTAGATGTCGAAACCATGACCGATCTTGGTCCGACCCGTAAAACTACCGTCACCCACACCCATGTAAATCCACAGCACACCATCACGATCCCGAGCGATGATGTCCGCGACACCGGTGCCGTTCATATCACCCGCACCCACGATCAGGTCGTACTGATCCCAACCCGCACCCAGATCCGAACGACCCGTGAAAGTACCGTCACCCACACCCATGTACGAATACAGACGACCCGTCGTCTTGTCCCGCGCCAACAGATCAGGAACACCAGTCCTGTTGATGTCACCAGCACCCACGATCATGTCGTACTGATTCCACCCACCACCCAGATCCGAACGACCCGTGAAAGTACCGTCACCCACACCCATATACGAATACAGATGACCATCCTTCCCCCGAGCCACATAATCAGCCACACCCGTCCTGTTGATATCACCCACACCAACAATCGGAGACATCCCCACCGCCATCGGCGGCTTCACAGGATCGCGGTCCACTCCGCCGATCGGTGAGACGTATCCGTCGACCCGCTGGCTGTTGTAGTAGCCGTTTTTGATCGTGCCCTGGGTCACGGCACCGCTCTGGTTGCCGCCGATGGTGGTGATGGTGCCGTCGGCGTTGATGGACTTCACCAGGGCGACGTGGTCGGCGTATCCGGCACCGTTGTAGTTGAAGACCACCGCGTCACCGACGTGGGGAGTGCCCTTCAGTCCGCCGTTGTACTGGCCGAAGCTGCCGGCGGCGGGGGTGAGGCCGGTGACGTCCACACCGGCCTGCGCCCAGACCCATTTCGCGAAGTCGGCGCACCACGCCTCTCCGCAGCTTCCGTAATAGCCGGAGCCTCCGGCGCTGTTCGTGTCGCACGGACCGTTGCCGAGGTTCTGCGCGGCTATGCCCATGATGGTGGATCCCACGCTCGCCGAAGCCGGCTGGGTACCGGCGAACACGAGGGCGGGGGCGAGCGCTGCAGTGGCGAGGATTCCCTGCAGAGTGCGTCGGAAAGACGTCTTCGGCATGATGTGTCTCCTGTTTTCGGGCATGGTGGAGTCCGCTCGGGCACATAGGTGCCGGGACTGTGTGTCGGAGGGCGTGGTGACGGCCGGGCCGGGCCCGGGGCGCCCTGGAGGAAGGAAGCCGGTGACGAGCGGTGCGTGCCGGGTCAGGGCACGATCGTCACCTCGGTCGCGGCCTTTCCGGCCTGCTGGTTGGACGGCTGGGAGACGGCGTACGCCTGGAGTTCGGTCCGGCCGGCGCGCAGACCGGGCGCGAGCGAGACCCGGTAGCGGATCGTCGTCGTCGCTCCCCTGGGCAGCGGCGCCCCGCCGGTCGCGACGAGGAGGAAGTCCATGCCCGCGGCCTGCGGCAGCGGCGCTTCCCGCCAGGCGCCGGTGGCCGGGTCGAAGCGTTCCAGTCGGCCGGCGACCGATCCGAGGGGCGCCAACCCCCCGTCGTACTGGTCGAAGCGCACCACGGGAGCGATGAGCGGGTGATCGGCGTTCCCGGTGTTGCGCAGTGTCACGGTGAACTCCACCGGCGCGCCACCGGGCACGAGTCGGGGCGAGGCGGGCAGACCGGTGATTCCGACGGTGAGCCGTGCGGTGTCGGCGACGGTCAGCCGGCCCTCGGGAAGGCGCTGCTGCTTCCCCGGCGCCGGGGTGGGCGCCGGCGTCGAGGAGTGTCGCGGCGCCGGTGGCGGTGTCGTCGCGCTTCGCGGCGTCACCTGCGGACCCCGGGGGGCGTCGGGGGCGTGCCGCTCCCCCGTCGGGGGCTGCGTGATCCGCGGCGAGGGGGTGCCGCGGGTGGGCTGAGTGGGCAAGGGGGAGGAAGCGGACGGGCTCGGGGCGGTGGAGACGTCCGGCGCGGTGGCCGCGACTCTGACCTGCGAAGTGGCCGGTTGGGTGCCTCCACAGGCGACGAGCGGGCCGGCGAGTCCGGCGACGACGAGAAGGGCGGCGGCGAGCCGGCGGGAGGAGGAGCGGCTGCGGGAAGGGGTGGACGGCACGGTGGCGGGGCTCCTCTGCGGAGGCTGATGGAGGGATGGGTCCGGTCTGTCACCGGACCTCGCGGGTGCCGGCGCCGGAGGCGGCGGCCGTCGGGGCGGAGGAGCCGGATGCGGAGCGCGGGCGGATCGGGTCACACACCCGGCGCGTGGTCGGAGAGTCGTCGAACGCCGCCCGTCGCGGGCGGAGTTCCGCTACTGCCAGGTCATGTTGTTGGTCCCCGCGGCCGGAGTGCTGTTCGTGGTCGCTTCGGCGATGACGGTCCGGGTGTCCGCCGGAGCGGCGGTGGCGGCCGTGCCGAGAAGTACGGCGCCGAGGGCGAGGACGGCGACCGCGGCGGTCTCGGCGATACGGGTGCGCAGCATGACGTGGTTCCTTCTTCTGGGAGGGACGGTTCTTGACTCCGGATCGCATCCCGCGGTGATGTCGGATCCGGTGGCCTGACCGGTTTCCCCGGCGGCGAGTTCTAGCTTTCCTCCAGCTCAGCCCGGGGAGAAGGGCTTCGGTGTGGACGGAATCGGCCCTGGACGGTTTCGTCCACGGGAGCCGTTTCGGCATCACGGACACGGTCGGCGGTGAGGGCGTCGTAGACCGGGGCGAGAAGCGGTACGCACCCTTCGGTGATCTGCCACCCCCGAAGTTCGGGCCGGGTGTCCAACGTGCGCCGGCAGGCGGTCAAGGCCAGTTCCTCGGCCTTCTCCAAATGGGAGGCGAGCAGATACACCCCCAGAACGGGGTGGGGGAACGCGTCGGCGTGGACGGATACGTGCTCGACGTGGCCGGGATCGGCCAGATCGCGCACCCAGGCCCCGATCCTCTCCGGAACGTCGGCTCCGGCGGGCGGGCGCACATGGACATGCACGAGATACATGCTTTCAGGGTTCCAGTCCGGGGAACCGCACGGGAGTTTCTTGGAAGGCCGGTTAAGGACATGGCCGGAACCGTCCAAGAGGTGACGACAACTGCTGCCGACAAGGACACGACGGCCCTTCACCTGGCATGATCCTGGGATCAAGATTCACTGTGAAAACATTCCGGGGGGGATGTCAGAGATGCTTGCCGAATTGGGTCTGGACAGTACGGCCGAGGCTGTGTACCGGATGATGCTGGCCCGACCGGACCTCGGCGTCCTCGCTGTTTCGGAGAGCCTCGGCCTCGCCGAGGACGAGGTCCGTCGCTCCTTGGACGTACTCAGCGAACTGACCCTGGTGCGTCCGTCGTACGAGACCCAGGGCAGCCTGCGGGCCGTACCTCCGGCCCTGGGGATGGAGGTGCTGATGGCGCGCCAGCAGGCCGAACTCGCGGCCCGTCAGCAGCGTCTGGAGGCCTCGAGAGCGGCGGCGGCCCGGCTGATCGCCGACTACGCCACCCTGACCCCCACCGTCGGAGGCCCCGGAGTCGAACAGCTCACGGGCCTGGACCAGATCCGCGACCGGCTCACCACTCTGACCCGGGACGTCCGCGAGGAGGTGCTGGGCCTCAACACCGACGGAGCGCAGACAGCCGAGGCCATGGAGGCCTCCCGCCCCCTGGACCGGGAACTGCTCGACCGGGGCGTGCGTATGCGTACGGTCTACCTCGACAGCGTCCGCAACGACGAACCGACGCTCTCCTACGCGGACTGGCTCACCCAGACCGGCGGGCAGGTCCGCACCGCCGCGACCCTTCCCACCCGCATGATCGTCATCGACCGGGAGACCGCGGTCATCCCGCTCATCACCCAGGACACGGCCGTGGGAGCGGTCTGTCTGACGAGCAACGGCATCGTCACCACCCTCTGCGCCCTCTTCGAGACCATATGGGCCTCCGCCCAGCCCCTCGGCAGCGCTTCCGTCCAGGACGCGCACGGGCTGACGGCCCAGCAGAACGCGGCTCTCCAGCTCCTCGCCGCCGGCCACACGGACGACGCCATCGCCAAACGCCTGGGCGTCTCCTCCCGTACCTCCCGGCGTATCGCCACCGACCTCATGGAACGGCTCGGCGCCCGCAGCCGTTTCGAAGCGGGCACCCGGGCCGTCCAGCAGGGATGGCTCCCCAGGACCGTCTGAGCACGGCCGGGGGGGCAGAGCCCGAGGCGCTCCGGGCCCGAACACGAGTGATGCCCGAGCGGCGGAACCGCTCGGGCATCACGGTCGTGCGTCGGCGACGTGCGGGCGAGCGGCACCCTCCTCGTCCGTGCCGAGCGTCACGAAGAGGCTGAGCGGGAGGAGGCCGTGCGAAAGCGACGGGCCCACGGACCGAGTCACTCGCGATGTTCCGCGCCCGTCCCCGGCCGCGCTCGCTCATGTCGGGAGGCCACCGGCGGATCGGCTCCCCGACGATGTCGGGGTTGTTCACCAGGACGTCCGCCCGGGGCAGCACCTCGCCTCTGCGGCGGCCGGCATCCCCCTCAGGGGGAAGCGTGCCGCTCCCCCTCACGGCGAGGACCGGACGTGAGCCCTCGGTCGAGTCCGGGCGCGGGCTCGACGTCGCGGGCGCCGTGCGCGGGCCGGCGGGTGTCGCGCAGCCGCTCGTCCAGCGCCTCCAGAAGGCGAGGGAGGTCGGGGGCGACGGCGAGGTCGTCCAGGGTGGACGCGGCGAGGAGGCCCGTGTCGGAGATGCCGCGCAGGGCGCCGAGCAGCGGCGTCCAGAAGCCTCCGGCGTCGAGGAGGCCGACGGGCTTGGTATGGAAGCCCAGCTGGCGCCACGACCACACCTCGAAGATCTCCTCCAGGGTCCCGAGCCCACCGGGCAGTGCGGCGAAGGCGTCCGCACGGTCGGCCATGATCGCCTTGCGCTCGTGCATCGTGTCGCAGACGACCAGCTCCGTCACCCCCTCGTGGGCCCACTCCCGTTCGATCATGCTGCGCGGGATGACGCCGACGACCTCGCCGCCCGCCTTCAGGGCCGCGTCCGCCACGACACCCATGAGACCCGTGCGCCCGCCGCCGTAGACGAGGCCGATCCCGCGTCGGGCCAGGTCGGTGCCGACCGAGGCGGCCAGGGCGGCGTGGGCCGGGTCGTGGCCGTCGGACGAGGCGAGGAAGACGGCGAGACGGCGCATGGGGACCTCCCGGGGCCGGGGCTGCGGCGGACGGTCCGGTCTACCACGGACGTCGCCGCTCCGACCAGGTGCTTTCGGGAGCGCAGAGGAGTGATCCGCGCGATGGCCGGACTCAGGCGGCGTCTCCCTCGAGAACCCGCCGCTGGGCAGGAGCGCCCATCGGGAACCGTCTCGTGGCTGCCCGCCGCACGGCGGACGAACCCCTCGGAACGCACCACTGCCCCGCCCCTGGGAAACGGGGCGGGGCAGTGGTGCGTTCGGACCGTACGGTCGGGGTTACAACTGCCTCTCGAAGAAGACGACCCGGTCGTAGTTCCAGTTGCCCGCCGGGGCGGACCAACTGTCCATCGGACCATCGAACTTGTCGGAAGCGTTCGTCAGCCAGGTGAAGGTGCGGACGACACCCGCGTTGGGGGCGGTGTCATAGCCGTACAGGCCGGCGAACTCGTCCTTGCCGTCGCCGTTGTAGTCGCCGGTGACGAGCTTGACGTTCCCGCGATACATGAAGTCCGTTGCGCCGCTCCATGCGATGTACTTCGCCGCAAGGCCCCCGGTGGCGGTGCTGGACCAGATCTGGATGGTGTCATGACCGTCGGTGTGGTCATACCAGGCTGCTACGTCGTCACGGCCGTCACCGTTGAAGTCGCCGGCGTGGAGAGTGGTGCGGTTCCAGTCGCCCCAGTCGGTCGCGGTCCACTTGTCGGCCGGGGTGAAGGTGCTGTTGGCCGTGGCGGAGAAGATGCGGATCTTCTCGCTGCCGTCCGGGTTGTGGTAGAAGGTCGCGAGGTCGTCACGGCCGTCTCCGTTGAAGTCACCGCTGACGGTCTTCGCCCGGGACTGCTCCCAGCCGGTGATGCCGCGCCAGTACTGGACCGGTTGGTTGAACGTGCCCTGTGTGGTGCTGGTGAACGTGAAGAGGGTGTCGGTGGTGTCGGAATAGTCGTACCAGACGGCTATGTCGTCGCGTCCGTCGCCGTTGAAGTCCCCGCTGTAGGGGGTCATGTTGCCGAGCCACCAGCGGCCTGGTTCGACCTGCCAGGATCGAGCCTGCTTGACGAACGTGCCGTCGCCCTTCCCCAGCCAGGCGTGCAGTGCGACGCTGCCGTTGTCGTACCCGTAGAAGCTGGCGAGGTCGCCCACTCCGTCGCCGTTGAAGTCGCCGGTCACCCGCTTCATGTTCTCGGACCAGAAGTGGCCGGCGTCGACGTTCCAGCCTATGCGCGGAGAGGCCTCGAACTTTCCGTTGGACGCGGGGGCGAAGACGTGCACGGAGTCGTGGCCGTCGTAGTAGTCGTACCAGGCGGCCATGTCGCTGCGGCCGTCTCGGTTGTAGTCGTGGCGGACGGCCGTGCCGCTGGACCACAGGGACTGGCTCTTGTCGTTGTAGACGGTGAGGTCCCCGGAGTCCTTGAGGACGGCGAAGCCCTGGCCGGCGTTGGTGGCCTTGGTGGCCTGCAGGCAGTTGTTGTCGGCGTTGCAGACGACGAGGTTGCCGTTGTCCTCGACGCGGGCGGTGGAGCCCGCGGTGTTGGCCGCGCTGCTCCACGTCTTCGCGCCGGACTTGCCGGTGATGGTGAGCCTGCCGTCGAGTCCCATGGTCAGGGTCGAGGACTGGCCGGTGATGGAGTGGCCGGAGGCGATGACGGTCTTGGGCGCCAGACGGATGCCGCCGGTGATGCCCTCGATGGTGTAGGGGGGTTCGAAGCCGGTGAGGTTGGTGGGAGTGCCCTTGCCGCGCCAGCCGACCATGGTGTTGTCGGCCTTGCGGGCCCACAGGTCGGGAATCTTGTCGCCGTCGGTGACGCCGTCGCCGGAGCCGTCGCCGTCGAGGTCGCCGGACACGCCCAGCTGGGGGTACAGGGCCTTCGTCAGACCACTGCCGATCTTGACGCGGTTCCGGCCCCAGGTGGCGAAGTTCATCTTCGCCCGGTTGCTGGGGTCGGCCGTGGCGTGCGAGCGGAAGAGGTCGCCGGTGGCGTTGTCACGGAGCAGCAGGTCGGGGAGCTTGTCTCCGTTGATGTCGCCGGTGGAGACGATCGTGTACTTGCTCCACTGCGAGGCGGCGTCGCCGATCGGGGCGATGGCGCCGTTGCCGAAGCCGATGACGGGCAGGCGGCTGCCGCGGTAGAACCACAGGTCGTTCCCGGTCTTGACGAGGACGTCGGGCTTGGTGTCCGCGTCGAAGTCGCCGCCGATGACCTGGTCGGCCTGGGCCCAGCGGTTGTTCGACGGCATGGTCGTTCGAAGGGTCAGCGGGCCCCCGTCGGTGTTGACGAGGCCGGAACCATTGTTCCTGTAGACCTGGAGGTCCTTGTTCCCGTTCTGGTTCGGGTTGGGAACCAGGGCGAGGAGGTCCTGATATCCGTCCTGCTGCCAGTCGTCCACGATGGAGACCTGCTGGCCGGGGAAGGTCGCGTCTCCGGACGCGGCGTTCATGGTGGAGAACTGCCGGTCGCCGTGGCCGGTGTAGGCGATCAGAGTGCCATTGCCGTCAGGGCTCCAGATGTCCTTGAACCGGTCACCGTTGACGTCGTTGGGCTCGTCCCGCGCCTGGTCCTTGTTGGCGTAGTAGAGGTAGGTCGCGGTGTCGGACCGGTTGCCGGCCCCGTCCACGCTGTAGGCGTAGACCATGTGGGGGCCGTAGGAAGGGATCGAGACCAGGCCGGTGTAGACGCCGCCGGCGGGCGCCACCTCGTTGAGGTCCGGGTCGGTGTCGGTCCACCAGTAGATCTTCTTGATGTCCGGCTCGACCGGCAGGAAGGTGAAGGGCACCTTCTGCCGGGCCTTGCCCGTCGGGTTCGGCCACTCCTTGTCGCCCGCGGGGTAGAGGGGCTTCCCGTCCGGCCCCTTGGGCGAGACGATCACCGGCGGCTGCTTCGGACGTTGGCGGTCCACCTTGAAGGCGCAGGGCACGTTCTTCCACCCGGAGTCCGACTTGTCGGAGTCGAGGGCGTGCACGCGCCACGAGTAGGTGATGTCCTTGCCGTCACTGCCCTTGCCACCGGGTGTCATCGACACGGGGACGACCAGTGTGGCGACCCGCTCGTTCAGGGCCGGCACGGCCTTGGTGAAGACGCGGGTGGCCACGCCGGCCTTGTTCTCGTAGAGCTCGAACTCGGCGGTGAGGTTGCCCTTGTCCTCGTCCGTGATCGTGGCGTGCAGGCTGACCGTCACGTTACCGAGGGCCCCGCCGCCGGCGCACGGGGTGACAGGGCTGGTGCCGAGCTTGCTCGGAGGGTCCGGAGGGGTGTTGTACCTGGTCTCCAGGACGACGGTCTTGGGGTCGAACTTCTTCCAGCCGAAGGTGTCCTTCTCGTCGGCGTAGAGACCGAAGGTGACGGTCTCCGCGCCCGCGGCGGCCCGGCCCTTGACCCAGTTGGTCGCGTCGAACTCGAGGTCGCCGGCCGGGCATGCCGAGCTCGAGCCGTCCGGGGGTATCCAGCCCTTGGAGTCGTCGACCGTGTCCAGGGGCGAGGTCGTCAGCTTGTCGGGCTGGTTGCCCCAGTTGGTCTTGGAGGTGATCGCGCCGGTCGGGTACAGGTACACCGGGCGGGCCTGGCAGGACCAGGACCAGGTGTTCTTCACCCGGAAGGTCGCCGACTTCACCTCGGTGTTCTTCAGGTGGGAGACGTCGAGCTGGAAGAAGGAGCGGGAGATGCGGTTGGAGCCCCCGCTCTGGGCTTCGTAGCCCACGCGGACGGGGTCCTTGGCATTCCAGAACGACTGGTCCGGGTACTTCTTGTAGACCCGGGTCCAATTCCACTTCTGGCGGTCGCCGTAGCCCCAGCTGGGGTCGATGTAGACCGGGTAGGTCGTCTCGGCACCGTTCAGGAGGTTCTGGTCCGGGGTGATGGTGAGCGTGTCCGACGTCAGCTCGGTGGGCATCACGGCGTCCTGCGCGCCCTGGCCCGGGTCGAAGGGACTGCCGTCGTCCGTGGTCTGCGTGGCTCCGGCGGTCGCCGCCATGGCGCCGAGCCTGGCGCTCGCACCGGCCGGTGCGCCCTGGGCGGGCGTGGAGTCCCACATCATCGGAGCGGCGCTGGAGAAGACGATCTGACCGCCGGGGTCCTTGGCCGTCAGGCTCCCCGTCTCGGGGTCCTTCTCGATCGTCAGGCCGTCGGCGCCGATGCCGAACTGCATCCGGGTGAGCTCGGGGTTCTGCGCGGCCTGCGCGGTCTTGACGACGAAGACCTGCGAGAAGCCCTCGACCTCCGCCTTCAGCTGAAGGTCGACGCCCGGCAGCACCTCGGCGTACGTGGCGACGTTGCCGTCCAGCGTGGGCTTGGGCAGTGCGTTCGGCCAGGTCAGCGTCAGCGTCCGGCCGTTCATGGCGCCCTGGATCAGGGGCGCGGTCCCGCCGCCGGAGAACTTCACGGCGACGTTCGTGGCCCTGGTGACCACCGACCCGTCCGTAGCGAACTCCAGGTTCGCGTCGGCGGCGATCCAGCCACCGTCACGCCACAGTCGTACGGGGGTTCCGTGTTCGGTGACCTTGAACCCGCCCTCGGGCTGGGCCCAGGTGTCGGAGCTCTCCGTGCGCCGGGAGACCACCTCGACGGGCTGTCCCGTCGCCGCGGCCTGCTGCAGCGCGTAGTCCTCCTCGCTCAGCGAGCCGTTGGCCACCGGGTCGTCGGAGGCCGTGGAAGCCGCGGCGAGAGGTGCCCGCACGGGCTCCAGGCCCGTGGCGGGAGCCACCGCCAGCACGGAGGTCAGCATGGCACCGGCCATCGCCCCCGGTATCAGGCGGGCCCCCCTGAGCCGCCCGAAATTCGATCTTCTTGTCGTGGACACGGTTGAAAATCCTCCCCAAATTTGTGCCCTTATTTCGACGCCCGCCGGCGCGCAATCAGCACAGTGGGCTCGAATCGAATCGACTCTACAGGCACGTCAAACCTCTGGAGCGAAGCATCTTATGCCGCAATACCAGACAATCCGACACACGCCGGGAGAGTCACGACGAGACCGCTCAACCCCACTTGACCTGGGATTCTATGGGGCAGCTGTGGGCCAGCTGTGCGGCAACACCCTCAAGGGACCTTGTCGCACCAGATGCATTCAATAGGAAACTGAATCAGGTCGACGTGTTTCCCACCAAAGCCCTCCTGTTACAGTTCCCCGGTTTTATTCGTTTTTAAGGGGTGGGAGTAAGTGGGCAATTTCCGTACCAGAGGGTGGGCCGCGGCTTTGTCCGCGGTGATGGCAGTGGGACTGCTGCCGTCCACCTCGGCCGCACTCACAGGACAGGACCCGGGTATCGGCACCTCGCTGACCGGGCTCAAGCAGCCCAAGCCGGTACCCGTCGTACCGGTCCGGGCGGGGGGAAACAAGCGCCCGGACATCGGCCGGGTCAAGGCCGCGACCCGCGCCGCCTGGCCCGCGCCCGGCACGCGGACGGTCGACGTCACGACGCAGAAGACGCCGGGACGCACCGCCGCGGGAGAACCGCTCCCGGTCTCGGTGTCCGCGGTTCCCGAGACCGCCTCCAAGGCCGCCTCGGCGTCCCGGGCGGGAGGCGCCGGGCGGACGCCCGCGCTGACCAGGGCACAGATCTCGGTCAAGTCCCGCGCGGCGGCCGAGAAGGCGGGCGTCGACGGCCCGCTGTTCACCGTGGGCCGCGCCGACGCGGCCACCACCGCGAGCCAGGCGCGCGTCAGCCTCGACTACGCGGCCTTCAAGGACACCTACGGTGGCGACTGGGCCGCGCGCCTGCGCCTGGTCCAGCTGCCGGCCTGCGCGCTGACCACACCGGAGAAGGCGGCCTGCCGCACGGCGAAGCCGCTGAAGACGGTCAACGACACGAAGAGCCGCACGCTCACCGCCGTCGCACCGGTTCCGGCGGGAACGCCCGCCGCCTCCCCCGCCGCAGCGGGCATGACGGTGCTGGCCGCGACTGCCGACGCCGGAGGGTCGAGCGGAAGCTTCACGGCGACCTCGCTGGAACCGTCCGGCGCCTGGAGCGCCGGCAGTTCCACGGGCGGCTTCAGCTGGAGCTACCCGGTGGGCGTTCCTGCCGTTCCGGGCGGGCTGAAGCCCGGGGTGACCCTCGGCTACAGCTCGCAGGCCGTCGACGGCCGTACCTCCGCCTCGAACAACCAGGCCGGCTGGATCGGTGACGGCTGGGGCTACGAGCCCGGCTACATCGAGCGCCGTTACAAGTCCTGCGAGGACGACAAGTCCGGCGCCACCAACACCACCAAGGTCGGCGACCAGTGCTGGTTCACCGACAACGCGGTGCTGTCGCTGGGCGGCAAGACCACCGAGCTCGTCTTCGACGCGGCCAAGGGCTGGCGTCCCACGTCCGACGGCGGCGAGAAGATCGAGAAGCTGAGCGGCGCCGACAACGGCGACGCGGGCACGGGCACCGTCGCGGGCGCCGGCGAGTACTGGAAGGTGACGACGCTCGACGGCACGCAGTACTTCTTCGGCAGGCACAAGCTCCCCGGGTGGGCCACGGGCAATCCCGTGACCAACTCGACCCTGACGGTGCCGGTCTTCGGCAACCACACGAACGAGCCCTGCGCCACGTCCTCCTTCGCCACCTCGTGGTGCCAGCAGGCCTGGCGCTGGAACCTCGACTACGTCGTGGACCCGCGCGGCAACGCGATGGCCTACTTCTGGAAGAAGGAGACCAACAACTACGGCCGCAACGTCAACGCGACCACCGGCGCGTCGACGAAGACCCCCTACAACCGCGGCGGCTACCTGGAGCGCATCGAGTACGGACTCCGGGACACCACGCCCTACGCGGCCAAGGCCATGGGCAAGGTGACCTTCACCTCCAAGGAGCGCTGCGACACGAACTGCACCTTCGACACGGCCAACGCGCTCAACTGGCCGGACACCCCGGTCGACCTGTACTGCAAGGACACGGCGACGGAATGCAAGGGGCAGTACTCTCCCAGCTTCTGGTCGAGCGTGCGGCTGACCGACATCTCCACGCAGGTCCTGACCGCCGGTGCCTACGCGACCGTCGACTCCTGGCACCTGACGCAGACCTTCCCCCCGTCGGGTGACGGCATCTCCACCCCGATGTGGCTCCAGGGGATCAAGCGCACGGCCACGGACGGCGCCGCGACGGCCGACGTACCGATGATCACCTTCACTCCGGTGCAGAAGCCCAACCGCGTCGACAAACTGGGCGACGGGCTCGCCCCGTTCATCCGGATGCGGATGTCGCAGATCACCACGGAGTCGGGCGGCACCATCGGCGTCGACTACTACGACCCCGACTGCACCGCGACCTCCCTGCCGCCGGTCGACGACACCAACTCCACGCGCTGCTACACCGTCAAGACGGTGATCGACGGACCGGACCCCGAGCACGACTGGTTCAACACCTACCCCGTCCAGCGGGTCACCGAGGGCGACAACGTCGCGGGCACCCCCGACGTCGTCACCGAGTACGCCTACGTCGGCGGCGCGGAGTGGGCCAAGAGCGAGGACGAGTTCAGCAAGGCGGAGAACCGCACCTACTCGCTCCCCCGCGGCTACCACCTGGTCCAGACCCGGACCGGCTCCGGCTTCGACAAGAAGACCCTGTCGGAGTCCCGGTACTTCCGCGGCATGGACGGCGCCTCGGTCAAGAACTCCGCCGGTGTCGGCGTCACCGACCGCGAGCAGTTCGCCGGCATGCTGCGCGAGAAGGCCACGTACGACGGGGACGGCGGACCGCTCGTCAGCGCGTCCTCGTACGTGCCCTGGCGCTCCGCGGTCACCGCGACCCGCGCGCGCACCGGACTGCCCGCCCTCGAGGCGTACATGACGGGTACGCAGACCGAGGAAACCCGCGTCAAGATCACCGGTGGTGAGCGCACCACGCGGACCGTCAAGGGCTTCGACTCCTACGGTCTGGTGACCACGGTCTCCGAGCTGGGAGACGTCGCCAAGTCCGGTGACGAGAAGTGCACCACCACGACCTACGCCCGCACCGGCACCTCCACGATCCTGGACAAGGTCTCCCGCAGCGAGACCGTCGCGGTCGCCTGCGGCGAGACCGCGTCGCGGCCCGCGGACGTGATCGACGACGTCCGCACGTACTACGACGGCCTGGCCCTGCACGCCGCTCCGACCAAGGGGCTCGTGACCAAGTCGGAGCAGATCAACGGCGCCGGAACCGGCTACGAGGTGACCTCCTCCACGCCGAGCACCTGCGGCACCGGAGGCACCCAGCTCTGCTACGACGTCTACGGCCGCCAGCTGGCCGAGGCCGACGCCTACGGCAAGGTGAGCCGCAGCGCCTTCACCCCCGCCACCGGTGAGGTGCCGACGAGCAGCGTCGTCACCAACCCGCTCGGCCACACGATCACCACCGTGCTGTCGGCCCGACGTGGCCTGCCCACCAAGGTCACCGACACCAACGGCAAGATCACGACGAACGTCTACGACCCGCTGGGCCGCGTAACCAAAGCCTGGCTGCCCGGCCGGGCCCAGGCCACCTACCCCACGGCGCCGAACTTCCAGTTCGAGTACCTGCTGCGGAACAACGGGCCGGCCGTCGTCACCACGAAGGCACTCACGCACGACAACCAGTACCGGACGAGCTACTCGTTCCAGGACGGCCTGCTGCGGGCTCTGCAGACCCAGGAGGAATCGCCCGACCGCGCCGGCCGCCTGGTGACCGAGGTCTTCTACAACACGCGCGGCGAGGCGGTCACCAACTCCGGGACCTACTTCGCCACCGGTGCTCCCGAGCCGGTCCTGGTGACCGGTCAGCAGACCATGTACCCGTCGTCGACGCAGACCGAGTTCGACGGCCTCGGGCGCCCCACCGCCGTGATCGCCAAGCGGTACACGGACGAGACGAAGCGCACCACGACCACGTACACCGGGGACACCTCCACCGTGGTGCCGCCGGCGGGCGGCATCGCCACGACGACCGTGGTGGACGCGCTCAACCGCACCGTCGAGCTGAAGCAGTACACGGACGCGGCCCGCACCACCTCCCAGTCCACCCGTTACGCCTACGACAACAAGGGTCGGCTGGCGAAGGTCACCGATCCCACGGGGGCCGAGTGGACCTACCAGTACGACATCCGCGGACGTGAGACCGTGTCCGTCGACCCCGACAAGGGCAAGGTCGTCACGGCCTACGACAAGGGCGACCGGACCACGGACGTCACCGACGCCCGCCAGGTCACGCTCCACAGCGACTACGACGACCTCGGACGCCGTACGGCGCTGAAGAAAGGTGCCAAGCTCCTCGCGTCCTGGAGCTACGACCCGACGGGCGCCAAGGGCCAGCCGTGGAAGTCCACCCGCTATGACGACGCGGGCAACGCCTGGGTCACCGAGGCCGGCGACTACGACGACTCCTACCAGCCGCAGCTGACCAAGGTCACGGTTCCGGCGTCGGAGACGGGTCTGGCCGGTACGTACGAGTGGCACACCTCGTACAACGCCAACACCGGACAGGTCCAGGACGTCGAGCACCCGCAGCTGGCGGACCTGCCCTACGAACTGGTCAGCAACGGCTACACCGCGGTCACCGGCCTGCTCGACACCGTCGGCACCATGACCGAGACCTCCAGCGCCGCGCTGGTCTCGGACATGACCTACGACCACTACGGCCGTGCGATCCGCGCCGAGTACGGCGAGTTCGGCCGCCACGTGTGGACGACCAGCCAGTACGACGACCACACCGGTCAGGTCACCAACACCTTCACCGACCGCGACACCGCGCCGCAGCGGGTGGAGGACACCTCCTACACCTACGACCCGGCCGGCAACATCACCGCCGTCGCCACCGGTTACGACCAGGGCGCGGCCCGCACCACCGACACCCAGTGCTTCGCCCTGGACGCCCTGCGGCGCATCACCGAGGCCTGGACCAACACCGGCACCACCTGCGCCGCGGCCCCCTCGGCCGGCGTCGTCGGCGGACCGGACGCGTACTGGACGAGCTACACCTACGACGCGGTCGGCAACCGCAACACCGAGGTCCAGCACCAGACCCCCTCGGGACCGGCCGCCGACACCACCCGCACGTACACCGCCCCGGCCGCCGGCACCCACAAGCTGCCCGGCGTCACCCAGACCGGCGCGAACCCGCGCACCGAGACCTACACCTACGACGCGACCGGCAACACCGAGACCCGCAAGATCGGCAACGCCGACCTGGAGACCCTGTTCTGGGACGACGAGGGTCACCTCAAGTCCACCACCAAGGTCACCGACACCACCAGCTACCTGTACGACACCGCCGGACAGCGACTGGTACGCCGCGACTCCACCGGCACCACCCTCTACCTGCCCGGCGGCAACGAACTCCACAAGAACAAGGCCGGCAAGGTCACCGGCACCCGCTACTACGGCGGCGTCGCCATGTACAAAGCGGGCAAGCTCACCTTCCTGCTCGCCGACCACCACGGCACCGGCAGCACCCAGATCACCAACGACGCCGCCCAGACCGTCACCCGCCGCAAGACCACCATCTTCGGCGCCCCGCGCGGCATCCAGCCCGCCAACTGGATCGGCGACAAGGGCTTCGTCGGCGGCACCCGTGACGCGGACACCTCGCTCACCCACCTGGGCGCCCGCGAGTACGACCCCGCCATCGGCCGCTTCATCAGCGTCGACCCGATCCTCGACCTGAACGACCCGCAGCAGTCGCAGGGCTACAGCTACGGCAACAACAACCCGGTCTCCTTCAGCGACCCGTCGGGCCTCCGCCCGGACGGTCCGGTCGGCGGTGCCGACTACAACGACAAGCGGGATACGCGCGGCGAGTACAGGGAGGACACTGCGGGAAGCGGTTGGTTCCTGGACCGCCAGGGCGGCTGGAGTTACCGCTACCGCGAGATCATTGGCGGCCCGTTCGGCGGTATCACGCTGTCGCAGACCATCTGGTCGGACCGGGCCACGTCCAGCGGCTACGCGAAGATGAAGCCGCTGAAGGTCGTCAAGAACCCGCCGCCTCCGGTGAACTTCTACGGCCGGAACATCGGCCCGGTCGTCGGCGGAATTTTCCTTCCCGATGCCGAGGCGTGGACCGACTGCTTCGGCGACGGCCCCCTCGTGCAGTGCGCCTGGGCAGCTACCGACATTCCCATCGCGAAGCCGCTGAAGGGCCTCAAGGCTCTGAAGGGCTTGAAGGGCGGGAAGGCCGCCGAGAAGGCGGAGGACGCCGCCGATGCGGTGGGCACCGTGTGCGGGACAGGGAAGAAGCACAGCTTCCTTCCCGGCACGAAGGTGCTGCTCGCCGACGGCTCGACCAAGAAGATCGAGGACATCCGCATAGGGGACATCGTCCTCGCGACGGACCCGGACACCGGGGAGACACGCGCGGAAAAGGTCCTCAACGTCATCGTCACGGAGGACGACAAGGACTTCACCGAACTGACGGTGAAGACCAAAACGGGCCAGGCGAAGATCGTCGCTACGGACACCCACCCATTCTGGTCGGTCGACCTGAAGAAGTGGATCGACGCCGGCAAGATCACTCGCGGCATCGACCTGCGCACCCCGAAGAACGGCAACGCCGAAGTCCTTTCGGTACGCCACTTCACAGAACAGCAGCAGACGTACGATCTCACTGTTGACCGCATCCACACGTACTATGTGCTGGCGGGCAAGACTCCGGTCCTCGTGCACAATGCCGGAGGGCTTTATGTACGCGGTCCGAAGGATCCTCTGAATTTCGGGAGTAATTACACCGGGCGCGTCGACAGATTCGACATCGGTGGTACGACTGACTTCGAGGTTCACGTCTACCACAAGGGTAAGGAAGTCGGGATCTTCGGCAGTGACGGATGGTTCTCGAAGCACGGAAAGAGTGCTGACGTCGATGTTCCGCGGGATGTCTACAACAACCTGAAGGGGCTAGCCGTGGGCGAATTGAGGCGAGATGGCCGTATCGGCGAAAAGGGAACCGAGAACGTGAAGGGCGACAACTGGAAGCGCCCGCGCATCACTGGCGGTGGATGCTAATGAAGTACGTGCGTGTGGAGCCATTGCAGGACCGGTACGGATACCACCTGGATCCGCAGAATTACTTGCAGGTCCTCCCTCAGCTCTCCGGTGACCTTCCGCCGGGTGCGGCGGCGTTTGCCACTCACCCTGATCACTACGACTTCCGAGGCGTTCGGTGCGTTAAGGATCTGGAGCTGAGCAAGGCAACTCTCGTTGATGACCAAGGGCAAGTTTCTCTCGAATTTGTCCTGACGCCGAACGAGTGGAAACATGAGAGCGGTCTATGTATTCGCTACTCGGACGTCCAGTCTTTCCGTGTCGACGCTGAGGAACCTGACGGCATGTTTCCTCGCCTGGGTGATCTGCAGTTGGATGAGGTGCTTCCGCATTCGTCGGGCATGTCGCACGAAATTTCCTTCACGTGCGGTTCGATTCTCGTTGTCGCTGCCGATCTCGTGGCGACGTGGGATTAGAGATTAATCCGTGACGAAATAGTGAATCCCCGAAGGGGCTATGGCCCTTCGGGGATTCACTATTTCCGATGTCCAGATCCATTCAGTCAGGTTCCCGATTTGACCCCTTCCTGGAGTCTCTGGGTGCCTTGACGCTGAGGTTGAAAGGGTGGGGTGACAGGGCTACGGAGGCTCCAGCCCGAGTCCGGTCTCGGCGATGAAGCCGTCGAGGATCTCGGGTCGGCGTTGGATGCCGCGCAAGCGGTTCTTCACGAGTGGAGTGAGGTCGTCGATCGTCCGGGGTGCGAGGTTGGCCAGGGACTTCTTCAGGTGGGCCCACACGCCTTCGACCGGGTTGAGGTCGGGTGTGTAGGGCGGGAGTTTGACGATGGTCAGCCAGTCGCTGTTGCGTTCGCAGAACTCCCGCAACGCCTTGGCGTGATGGGTGCTGGCGTTGTCCCACACCACGATCAGCGGGGCACCGCCGAGCTGCCGGCGGGCAGAGGTCAGCAGGTCCGCGAACTCGCGGGCCCGGAAGCCCTTCTTCTCGCCGGTCCGGCCTCGGTACGTCTGGGTCCGGTAGATCAGCCTGGTCTCGCGGCCCGGTCTAACGCAGATCATCCCGGTCATCAGGACCCGGCCCGATCCCTTCCCCGTCACCTTGGCCAACGGAGTTCGGCCCCGCCGCGACCAGGTCCTGCCCTTGCCGGGCTTCAGGTCCTGCCCGGCCTCGTCCTCGAAGACTATCCACGCGCCCAAGAGCTGGGCCGTCCTCTTACCCGTGACCACTGCTCCGTCCGCCACGCGGCGACGGCCTCTTCGTTCCGCTCGACCGCCCGGTGCGCGGGGACCTGCGGTGACCAGCCCAGCCGGTGCAGCAGATACGACACCCCACGCGGGGTGTACCGGTGGCCGAACAGGCGGCGAATCAGCTCCGCGACCCTGGCCAGAGTCCACCGCTGGTCCTCCATCCAGCCGTGCGCCGCCGGTCCGGCCTCCAGCTCGGCCTGCAACCGCTCCGCCTGAACATCGCCCAGCCGGCACGGAAAGCCACCAGCCCCCTTGGACGCCAGAGCCGTTCTGCCGCCTTGGCGCCAGGCAGCGTGCCAGGCGTAAGCCGACTTCCGCGACACCCGTAACCTGCGAGCTACCTCCGGCGGCCGCACCCCCTGCCCGAACATCTCCGCGGCCTCGAAACGCACCACTTCACGCTTCGCCCGCCCCGCGGCGGTCAGCCCGCCGCCATCCGCGTACCTCATGACGAGGATGTAGCACCGCCAACGCCCCCTGTCACCCCACCCTTTCAACCTCAGCGGCAACGCCGACGGCAACAGAGGCGCACAGCACGACACTTCCATGCACACCCACGGACAGGCCGGAATTCGCTGACCAGCGAAAATGCAGGTGACAACCGCCCGGCGAGCACACGTACTATGTGCTAACAGGGCCCGCAGCCGTACTGGTCCACAACACTGACGGGATACCGTCGGTTGACAACCCGAGACTGCAAAGCATTGTCAACACCTTGTTCCACGGCGTGGGAAATGAAAACCTGATCGGCGATGGATCGGCAATGGCTGCGGCCAATCACGAAGCTCTTGGTGGGGCGCAGGTCGAAGGAAGAAATCCTATGGCCAGCACGGCACAGCTTCGGAGCTCGCTCAACAACTTCCTCTCAAAGGACGTAATTCGACTGAAGGGCGGAAAGAGGGAGACCGCGGTAAGGACGACGCGTGATATACAGGTGGCGAATAGCTTGATAACGGCCATCGATGACGCTCACGCCGGCAGGTACTCGGGATTGGGCGACTATCCCGGACTGGGGTGCTGATGAACGCTGTCATGCAACTGGTGAAAGATCTGGTGAACCAGTTCCCAGTCCTAGAGGATTCTTACGAAACCCATGTGTTCAACGAGGGTGAACTCCTGCCGCATGTCTTCTTCTGGGATGTCACACAGGACGTAGTGAGCTCTTTCGCCACTCCAGACTCGAAGGCATTGGACTGGCGGGCCGTTCTTTCCTTCCTAGAGGAAAACCTCTCCAAGGGGATACCCGAGGTAAATGAAGTGATATGCACTTCATTCCTCTGGTATTTGCCGCAGCCCGGCAATCCCGGATACGAGATCACCGGTCGCATGGGCCCCGCCATGGCACGCAGGTTTCAGGAGATCCGCCCCTCCGGGTAGAGTTCACATGAGACGTCGGATCAAGCTCCTTGAATAGGAGACAAAATGACGCCTCATTCAAACAGCCCTGGTTCCACAAGTCTTCTTGTGGAACCAGGGCTGTTTTTCTTTACCGATTTCGACGTCATTGAGGCCGGTCGCACTTATGGCGGATACACCCGAAGGACAGGTCTCGGATCGAAGTATCCGACCGATGTTCGCCCGACCTCTTACTTCAGGGGCTCGTCGTCTCAAGGACTCGTCGTCGAGACCGCGTACACCCGGGGGAAGGCCGGTTCCGTGAGGTCGACCGTGATGTCCGTGGTGGGGCGGGGCTCCTCGCGGGTGACGGTGGTGCCCGACCAGGCCGGGCTGTTCGGGAAGGTCCAGGCGGCGATCGAGCGGTCGCGCTCGCCGATGGTGATCCGGCCCGGGGTGAGCTGGGCGCGGGCGGCGCCGGACTCGGCGAGGAAGACGTCGAGGCCGGCGGCGGTCGTCGTGAACCGGACGTACAGCCGGCTGGTCTTCCAGTTGCTGGTCTCGTAGTAGGCGACGTCCCAGGCGCCGGCGGGGATCGGGACCTCGAAGACCCGGCGCTTCATCTGGGAGGGCCAGTTGTCCTGGAGGCCCGCCGCCGAGGACTCGCGTTCCTTGTCGCGGCCGCTGTCGCGGCTCTGGCCCGCCGAGATGACGAGGTAGCCGGCCGGGATGCCGACGAGGAGCACGATGATGACGGCCGTCAGCCAGCGGCGGCGGATCATGTGCCGGCGGTCCTCGGGCATCCGCTCGCGCGGGGCGCGGGGCGGGGCGGACGACGGGTGGGGCGGGGTCATGAAGGGGGGTCCTCGGGGGTGCGGGCGGTCCGGACCGAGGTCCCGCTGCGCAGGGCCTGGGCGTAGCGCTCGTACCGCTCGTACCGCTCGACGCGGCGCCGGTTGGCGCGGCGGAAGCGGCGGGCGACGAGCCGGGCGAGGTCGGCGGCGCCGACCATGCCGGCCTCGGGGCCGAGCTGGGCGCGGACGAGCCGGGCCTCGGGGCGGTAGCCGCGGCCGGTGAGGTGGCGGCGGAAGGAGTCCCGGGCGGGGCCGATGAGCAGGTCGTCGGCGGCGGAGACGCCCCCGCCGATGACGAAGCAGGAGGGGTCGAGGGCGGCGGCGAGGTTGGCGATGCCGACGCCGAGCCACTGGCCGATGTCCTGGAGCAGCTCGACGCACATGGCGTCGCCCTCGCGGGCGAGCTCGGTGATCAGCGGCCCCGTGATGTCGGGGACGTGGCCCTTGACCCGCTCGATGATGCCGTACGCGACCGGGGAGTCGGCGGCGGCCAGCTCGCGGGCCTCGCGGACCAGCGCGTTGCCCGAGCTGTACTGCTCCCAGCAGCCGCGGTTGCCGCAGGGGCAGCGGTGGCCGCCGGGGACGACCTGCATGTGGCCGAACTCGCCGGCGACGCCGTACTTGCCCCGCTTGACCTGGCCGTCCTCCAGGATGGCGCCGCCGATGCCGGTGCCGAGGGTGATCATGACGAGGTGGTCCTCGCCCCGCCCGGCGCCGAAGCGCCACTCGGCCCAGGCGGCGGTGTTGGCGTCGTTGTCCACCATGACGGGGACGGCGAGGCGGCCCTGGAGGGCGTCCCGGAGGGGCTCGTTGCGCCAGGCCAGGTGCGGGGCGAAGAGGACCCGGGCCCGGTCGGCGTCGACCCAGCCGGCCGCGCCGATGCCGACGGCGTGCACGTCGTGCCGGTCGGAGAGGTCCAGGACCAGTTCGACGATGGTGTCCTCGACGACCTTGGGGCTCTTGGACTTGTCCGGGGTCTCCGTGCGGAGCTTCTCCAGGATGTTGCCGTCGGCGTCGACGACCCCCGCCATCACCTTCGTGCCGCCGATGTCGATGCCGACGGTCGGCACCCGGGGGGCCGTCAGGTGGGAGCGCCGTTCCCGGGTCCCCACGGTCCGCAGCACGGTGCCGCGGGCGGAGCCGCGGTGGGCGAGGTCACGGTAGGTACTCATCGGATCCGATTCTGCCAGGTGGGGTGTACGGGGGCCGTTACGTCGCCGGGGGGCGTTCCAGTTCGTGGCGGAGGTCCTCCAGCTCGGTGCCGCCGGCCATCTGCCGGGTCAACTCGTCGAGGGTGACGGAGCCCTTGGTGTGGCTGCCGGCCATGGTGCCGCGCTTGAGGAGGACGAAACGGTCGCCGACGAGGTGGGCGTGGTGGGGGTTGTGGGTGATGAGGACCACGCCGAGGCCCTGGTCGCGGGCGGCGGCCACGTACTTCAGGACGACCCCGGACTGCTTGACGCCGAGGGCGGCGGTCGGCTCGTCGAGGACGAGGACCTTGGCGCCGAAGTGGACGGCGCGGGCGATGGCCACGCACTGGCGCTCGCCGCCGGAGAGGGTGCCGATGGGCTGGTCGACGTCGCGCAGGTCGATGCCCATGCGGAGCAGGGCCTCGCGGGTGGTGGCGCGCATGAGCCCGGCGTCGAGCCGCTTGAGGGGGCCCCTGCCCTTCGTCGGCTCGGAGCCGAGGAAGAAGTTCCGCCAGACCGGCATGAGCGGGACGACGGCGAGGTCCTGGTAGACGGTGGCGATGCCCCGGTCGAGGGCGTCGCGCGGGTTGGCCAGGGCGACCTCCTCGCCCTCGATGCGGAAGGTCCCGGCGTCGTGCCGGTGCAGCCCGGCGACGATCTTGATGAGGGTGGACTTGCCGGCGCCGTTGTCGCCGAGGACGCAGGTGATCTCCCCCGCGCGGACCTCCAGGGAGACCCCTTCGAGGGCGCGGATGTTGCCGTAGTACTTGCTGACGTCGTCGAGCTCGACGAGGGGCGCGGTCGCGGTCGTCACAGAGGTCCCGGTCGTCATTTGGTGGCCTCCACGCGCTTGCGGATCCAGGCGTTCAGGAGGGTCGCGAGCAGCAGCATCGCGCCCAGGAAGAACTTGAACCAGTCCGGGTTCCACTCGGCGTACACGATGCCCTTGCTGGTCATGCCGAAGATGAGGGCGCCGACCGCCGAGCCGATGGCCGAGCCGTACCCGCCGGTGATCAGGCAGCCGCCGATGACGGCCGCGATGATGTAGATCAGCTCGTTGCCGACGCCCTCGCCCGACTGGACGACGTCGAAGGAGAAGAGCAGGTGCTGGCCGGAGATCCAGGCGCAGAAGGCCACGCCCGCGTAGAGGCCGATCCTGGTGCGGTGGACGGGGACGCCGACCGCGCGGGCCGCGTCGGCGCCGCCGCCGACCGCGAAGATCCAGTTGCCGAAGCGGGTGCGGAGCAGGATCCAGGTGGCGAGGGCCACCAGGCCGAACCACCACAGGATGGTGACCTTGAACTCGACCCCGCCGAGGGTCAGCTGCGAGGCGAAGAGCGTGCGGGCGGAGGGGAAGCCCTCCATGTCGGCGATGGTCTTGGTGGAGACGGTGCCGCTGATCAGCTTGGTGAGGCCCAGGTTCAGGCCGGTCAGCATGAGGAAGGTGCCGAGCGTGATGATGAAGCTGGGCAGCTTGGTGCGGGTCAGCATGACGCCGTTGAAGACGCCGATCGCCAGGGTGACGAGCAGCGAGACGCCGACGCCGACCCAGACGTTCGCCGTCATCTGGTAGCTGAACATCGAGGAGATCAGCGCCGAGCTGGTGACCATGACGCCGGCGGAGAGGTCGAACTCGCCGCCGATCATCAGGAGGGCGACCGGGACGGCCATGATGCCGATGGTGGAGGCCGCGTAGAGGACGGTGCCGAGGCTGGAGGCGCGCAGGAAGCTGTCGGCGAAGACCGCGAAGAAGACGAAGACGGCGGCCGCGCCGACGACCGAGCCCAGCTCGGGGCGGGCGAGCAGCTTCTTCAGCGGGGTGGTGCGCAGGAGGCGTTCGTCGACGTGGTCGATGCCGGACGGCGGGGCGGTGGAGCTCATCGGGTGCCCCGATCCGCGTAGGCGACGAGGTCGGCGGCGTTCTCCTTGGTGATGATCTGGGGGCCGGTGAGGACCGGCTTGCCGCCGCCGAGGACATCGGCGTTGTAGCGGTAGAGCCAGAGCAGGTCGACGGCCTCGTACCCCTGGAGGTAGGGCTGCTGGTCGACGGCGAAGCCGAGGGTGCCGGTCTCGAGGGCGGCGGCGACCTTGGCGTTGAGGTCGAAGGTGTCGATCTCGGCCTTGCTGCCCGCGCTCTTCGCGGCCTGGACGGCGGTGTCGGCGAAGGGGGCGCCGAGGGTGACGACGGCGTCGACGTCCTTGTCGGCCTGGAGCTTGGCCTCGATGGAGGCCTTCACATCGGGCATGTTGGTGCCGTCGACGTACAGGTTCACGAGTTCGCCGCCGAAGGTCTTCTTCGCTCCGGCGCAGCGCTGCTCGTGGCCGACGTTGCCCTGCTCGTGCAGGACGCAGAGCGCCTTCTTCCTGCCGCGCCTGTCGAGTTCCTCGCCGACGGCCTCGCCGGCGACGGTCTCGTCCTGGCCGATGTGGGTGAGGGCGCCGTAGGCCTTGGACTGCTCGGCGCCGGAGTTCACGGTGATCACCGGGATGCCGGCCTTGACGGCCTTCTCGACGGCGGCCTTCATGGCGTCGGGCTTGGCGAGGGTGACGATCAGGCCGTCGACGTCCTTGGCGATGTACGAGTCGACCAGCTGCGCCTGCTGCTGCGCCTCGTCGCTGTGGGCGTAGAGGAAGTTGATGTTGTCCTTGACGGCGGCCTGCTTGGCGCCCTTCTGGACGATGTCCCAGAAGGTGTCGCCGTCGCCCGAATGGGTCACCATCGCGAAGGTCCAGCGGGGGGTGTCGACGGCCGCCCTGCCCTGGGCCTGCGCGGCCTTGCGGGCGTCCTCCGCCCGCTTTCCGCCGGTGCTGCTGCATCCGGCGAGCGCCGTCGTCAGCGCGAGTGCGAGCACGGCGCCGACCGCGGCGCGTACCCCTCCTGTCCGAAGCCTGGTCACGAGGCCGTGCCCTCCTTTGTGTCCTTTGCACGCATTGCAGGCGTGCATTGCAGTATCGGTCATGCGGGTCGGGAGGCTCGCCGCGGGGCCCGGTGCCGGGGCGGCCGGGTCGCCCGCCGGGGGGCGCGAGGGGGGAGCGTAGTCCCGGGTGCGGAGGACGGGAAGCCGAGGGCGGGAAGGTGCGGGAGGGCGGGGTGTCCCGCCGTCCTGGCCTGCCTTGACAGGGGGTGGGCGCGCCCCCACGGTGGGCCCATGCGCATCGGACTCATCGGTACGGGACGGATCGGGAGCTTCCACGCGGGGGTGCTGGCCCGGCACCCGGAGGTCGGGTCCCTGGTCGTCACGGACGCGGATCCCGCGCGGGCGGCCGGGGTGGCGGAGGCGCTCGGGGCGGAGGCGGCGCCGGACGTGGCCGCGCTGCTCGGGAGCGCGCCGGACGCGGTGGTGATCGCCTCGGCGACGGCCGCGCACGCGGAGCTGATCGCCCGCGCCGCCGGGGCGGGCCTGCCGGTCTTCTGCGAGAAGCCGATCGCCCTGGAGGTGCCGGGGACGCTCGCCGCGCTCGACGCGGTGGCGGCGGCGGGCACGGAGCTCCAGCTGGGGTTCATGCGCCGCTTCGACGCGGGCTACCGGGCAGCCCGCGAGGCGGTGCGGTCGGGGCGGCTCGGCCGGCTGCACACCGTACGGGCGGTGACCTCCGACCCGGAGCCGCCGCCCGCCGCGTACCTGCCGCTCTCCGGCGGCCTCTTCCGCGACTGTCTGGTGCACGACTTCGACGCGGTGCGCTGGGTGACCGGGCGGGAGGTCGTCGAGGTGTACGCGACGGGCTCGGACGCGGGCCCCGCGATGTTCCGGGACGCGGGGGACGTGTCCTCGGCCGCCGCGCTCCTCACCCTGGACGACGGCACGCTGGTGACGGCGACCGCGACCCGGTGCAACGGCGCCGGGTACGACGTGCGGATGGAGCTGGCGGGCGAGCGGGGCCAGATCGGGGTGGGCCTGGACGAGCGCACCCCGCTCGTCTCGGTGGAGCCGCAGGGGCCGCCCGCGCCGGAGAAGCCGTGGCCCGGCTTCCTGGAGCGGTTCGCCCCGGCGTACGAGGCGGAGCTGGACGCCTTCGTACGGCTCGCGCGCGGCGCGGCGCCCAATCCGTGCGACGGGCGGGAGGCCCTGGCGGCGCTGCGGATCGCGGAGGCGTGCGAGCGCTCGCGGCGGGAGCGGCGGCCGGTGAGGGTGGAGGGCTCCGGCTGACCTGCCGAGAGGGTGCTTCTCCGGGGATCTACGTGCCCTCCTCCTCGTCCAGGAGGCCCGCGTCGTGGACGAGGAGGGCGATCTGGACGCGGTTGTTGAGGCCGAGCTTGGCCAGGATCCGGGAGACGTACGTCTTGACGGTCGGCACGCCCATGTACAGCTCGGCCGCGATCTCCGCGTTGGAGCGGCCGTGGCCGACGGCGACGGCGACCTCCCGCTCCCGGTCGGCGAGTCCGGCGAGCCGGTCGGCCGCCGTGGCGCGCCGGGGCTGCCCCGGCCGGCCGGCGACGTGGGTCATGAGCTGGCGGGTGACGGCCGGGGAGAGGACGGGGTCCCCGGCGGCGACCCGGCGGACGGCGGCGACGATCTCGGCGGGCGGGGTGTCCTTGAGGACGAAGCCGGCGGCTCCGGCCCGCAGGGCGCGCAGGACCTGCTCGTCGGCGTGGAAGGTGGTGAGGACGACGACCTCGGGGGCGTCGGGCCGGGCGCGCAGGAGTTCGGTGGCGGTGAGGCCGTCGACGTGCGGCATCCGGATGTCCATGAGGACGACGTCGGGGGCGTGCCGGGCGACGAGTTCGGGGACGTCCCGGCCGTCGGCGCCCTCGCCGACGACGGTCAGGTCGTCGGCTCCGCCGAGCATGAGGGTGAGGCCCGCGCGGACCAGGGGGTCGTCGTCGACGATGAGCAGCCGGATGGTCATGGGGGCCACGGTAGCCAGGCGTGCAGGGCGAACCCGCCGTCGGGGGCCGGGCCGTGGGCGAGGCGGCCGCCGGCGAGGGCGGCGCGCTCGGTGAGTCCGATGAGGCCCTGGCCGGAGCCGGGGACGTGCGGGACGGGTCCGGCGGGGGCCGGGTTGTGGACGTCGACGGTGAGCCCTTCGCCGGGGCGGCCGCGGACGGTGACGGTGACGGGGGTGCCGGGGGCGTGCTTGCGGGCGTTGGTGAGGCCCTCCTGCGCGATGCGGTAGACGGTGCGGCCGGTGGCGGCGGGGACTGCGGCCGGGTCGTCGACGGTGGTGTCGAGGACGACCTCCGCCCCGGCCTCGCGGGACTCCTCGACCAGCGCGCCGAGGGTGGCGAGGGTGGGCTGCGGCCGGTTCCCCTCGCCGTCCTCGTCGGGGGCGCGCAGGACGCCGATGATCTCGCGGAGGTCCTGGAGGGCCTCGTGGGCGCTGTCGCGGATGACTCCGGCGGCGCGGGCGATCTGCTCGGGCGGGGCGTCGGGCCGGAACTCCAGGGCTCCGGCGTGCACACTGAGCAGGGTGAGCCGGTGGGCGAGAACGTCGTGCATCTCGCGGGCGATGGCCTCGCGGGCGAGCCGCTGGGCCTGGGCGGCGCGCAGCTCGGCCTCGGCCTCGGCGCGGCGGGCGCGTTCCCTGAGGGCCTCGACGAGCTGGCGCCGGGAGCGGACGAGCATTCCCCAGGCGGTGACGAGGAGGACGAGGACGAAGCCGAGGACGAGGGAGAGCGTGCGGCTGGTGGTGGGGTCGGGGCGGAGGAAGACCTGGACGACCGAGGTGGCGACGGCGAGCGCGCAGATCCAGGCGACCTCGCGGAAGGGACGGCGTACGGCGACGCTGAACAGGCTCGCGAGGAGGGCGCCGGCGGCGACCGGCGCCACCACGTTCGCCAGGGAGAGGCCGACCGCGAGCCCGACCGGCCACCGGCGGCGCAGCCAGAGCGCGCAGCAGGCGAGGGCTCCGGCGAGCTGGTCGAAGAGGATGACGGGCTCGCTGGTGTACTGCGCGCTGGTGTCGGCGGCGACGAGTCCGACGAGGGCGGCGAGCAGGAAGAGCGAGGTGTCCACGATCCAGTCGCGGACGGTACGACGGGGCCGTGCCGCCCCGCTCCCGCCCGGTTCGACCAGGTGGGAGGGGAGCAGCCAGCGCTGCCGGTCCGTGCGGGTCATGTCCGCAATGTACGCAGCCGGGGGCGCCCGGCCGGGCATCGGCGGGCCGGGTCGCTACCGAAGTCGCGGAGGTCGGTACTTCGGTAGCGGCGGGCGGGGACCGGGGTCGGACGCGGGCGCTCCCCCGCCCCGGTCATGATCGGGACATGAAGAGATTCCTGGAGACGGTCGGGGCCGTGATCGCCCTGGCCGGTGTGTGCGGAGTGGTCCGCGAGCTGACGGACGGCTGGTTCCGGTTCATGGGCCTGACCCGGTTCCTGACGGAGAACGTGGGGTTCCTGGAGGGGCGGGAGCTGTTCGCGAACATCGTGATAGCGGTGCTCGGCGGGGTCGTCCTGATCGTCTCGGACCGGGTGCCGAAGTCCTGAGCGGGGGCCTCAGGCCTTGGCGGAGTCCAGGCGGGTGACCTCGGAGAGGTAGTCCGCGGTCCGCTGCGCGGCGGAGCCGCTGGTGTAGAGGGCGGCACCGGCGACGGCGAAGGGCAGGGAGCCGCCGAGGAGGGCGACGAGCCCGGGCCAGTCGCGCTCCTCGACGCACGCCTCGTGGTGGACGTACTCGCTGGTGAGGAGGGCGGGGCAGGGGCTGCCGCGGCCGTCGTCCTCCTCGTACGGGGTGACGAGGAAGACGGCGAACCAGATCCAGAGGAGGCCGGCGACGGCGAGCAGGCCGATCCCCCAGCCCTGGGTGCGGCGGGCACGGGCCCTGAACTCGTGGGTGTGGACGAGGGAACGCGTGGACGAGGACATGGACGGAGAACCTACCTGGCGTCCTCGCCGGCCCCGACGGCCCTGTCGGCCCTGCCCGCCGGGCCGCTCCTGCCCGTCTCGCCCGCTCCGTCCGTCCCGTCCACCCCATCCACCCCGCCCGCCCCGTCCGTCCGGTCGGCCTCGTCCGCGGCGCGGCG
Organism: Streptomyces sp. NPDC093071; assembly: GCF_044754545.1. Lineage (NCBI taxonomy): Bacteria > Bacillati > Actinomycetota > Actinomycetes > Kitasatosporales > Streptomycetaceae > Streptomyces > Streptomyces sp. NPDC093071. The sequence continues at coordinate 705,880 of NZ_JBIVPH010000001.1, forward strand.
GCCCCAGCTGGTGCCGGCCAGGACGAGGACCGCGCCCGCGAGGCCGAGGGCGCCGGGCCGGTCCCCGGCCAGGGCGATGCCCGCGGCGGCGGCCCAGAGGGGTTCGGTGCCGAGGAGGAGGCTGACCCGGGACGGGGAGGTGCGGCGGACCGCCCACATCTGCACGAAGAAGGCGAAGAGCGTGCAGAAGACGGAGAGGAAGACCAGCCCGGCCCATGCGCGCGGGCCGAAGTCGAGGGCCGTGGCCCAGGGGGAGGCGCCGGTGCCGGGGAAGGCGGCGATGACGGCGAACACGGCGACGGCGGAGCCGAGCTGGACGGTGGTGAGGGAGAGCGAGTCGGCCGAGCGGACCGCCGCGATCCGGGACATGGCCAGGACGTGGACGGTACGGGCGAGGGCGGCGAGCAGCATGAGCAGGTCGCCGGTGGAGGGGGCGGTGAAGCCGCCGCCCTGGGTGAGCAGGACGACGCCCGTGACGGAGAGCCCGGCGGCGGCGAGGAAGGCGCGCGTCGGCCGGACGCCGGTGACGGCGGCCTCGGCGAGCGGGGTGAAGATCATGGTGAGGCTGATGATCAGGCCCGCGTTGGTGGCGGAGGTGTGGACGACGCCGTAGGTCTCCAGGAGGAAGATCCCGCCGAGGATCAGCCCGAGGGTGCCGGCGCCGCGCCACTGGGCGGCGGTCAGGGCGCGGAGCCTGCTCCATCCGGCGGCGACGAGGACGGGCAGCACCACCGCGAACCGCAGGACGAGGACGGCGACGACCGTGTGGGTGGTGGTGATGCCCTTGGCCGCGAGGTAGCTGGCGCCCCAGAAGACGGCGACCAGCAGGACGGGCAGGTCGGTGAGCCAGGCCCGGCGCGGGGCGCCGAGGGGCAGGGGGGCGGCGAACGACGGAGCCGACATCGGGCCGTTTCTCCAAGTCTTCGGGCGGGGTGGAGACTTCGGCGGCTCGCACGCGGAGGATCACCGTACCCGGGGCGGCCCGTGGTGGCTACATCTTTCCGCGGCCGGTCAGTAGCTGCCGTACGCGGGGCGTCCTTCGAGCGCGTACGTGTGGATGGCGACGCCCGTGCCGGTGGTGCGCGACCCGGTGGGGCGGAAGGCGGTGGGGCGGACCCCGTCGGTGAAGAGGCGGCGGCCCGTGCCCAGGACGACCGGGAAGACGAGCAGGTGGAGGGTGTCGATGAGGTCGTGGTCGAGGAGGGTGCGGGCGAGGCCGGCGCTGCCGTGCATCTGGATCTCGCCGTCGAGCCGCTCCTTGAGTCCCGCGACCTCCCGGGCGGCGTCGCCGCGGAGCAGGGTGGTCCCGGCCCAGTCGGCCTCGGTGAGGGTGGTGCTGGCGACGTACTTGGGGAGGGCGTTCAGCTTGGTCGCGACCGGGTCGCCGGGGTCGGTCCGCTTCGGCCAGTACCCGGCGAAGATGTCGTAGGTGCGGCGGCCGAGGAGGAAGGCGGTCGGCCGGGTGAAGACCTCGTCCATGAAGCGTCCGAAGTCCTCGTCTCCGTACGGCACGGACCAGCCGCCGTGCTCGAAGCCGTCGCTGCGGTCCTCGTCGGGGCCGCCGGGGGCCTGGACGACGCCGTCGAGGGTGAGGAACTGGGTGAGGCTGAGGGTGGCCATGGCGGGTGCCCCTTCCGTGTCTCCGGACCGTCTTCCGCGGCTCCGGACCTTCGTGTCCGCGCCTGCGGACCATCGTGTTCCGAAAGCTCCGACCGCGCCGCCGGGCGAAACTCATCGGTCCCCGGCGGGGTCGGCGTCCGATTGCCGCCAGCGTCCGCCCGCTCCCCCGACTTTCATTGAACCCGCAACCACTTATTCCTTTCCACGGAGGTTCGGGATGTCCACGATGCACGGCACGGCGGCCCTGGTGACGGGCGGCAGCAGGGGGATCGGCGCGGCCACGGCGGTACGGCTCGCCCGGGAGGGCGCGGACGTGGCCTTCACCTACGTACGGGACGAGGAGCGGGCCGCGGAGGTCGCGGCGCGGATCGCGGCGACGGGCCGGAAGGCGCTGCCGCTGCGGGCCGACGCGGCCGACCCCGGGGACGCGGCGGGCGCGGTCGCGTGGGCGGCGGACGCCCTGGGACGGCTCGACGTCCTGGTGAACAACGCGGGCGTCGGGGTCCTCGGCCCGCTGGAGTCACTGGCCCTCGCGGACGTGGACCGGGTCCTCGCCGTGAACGTCCGGGCGGTCTTCCTAGCCTGCCAGGCGGCGGCGGTCCGGCTGCCGGACGGCGGCCGGATCGTCACGATCGGCAGCTGCATGACCCAGCGGGTGCCGGGCCCCGGCGGGACCCTGTACGCGATGAGCAAGACCGCCCTGACGGGCCTCACGAAGGGGCTCGCCCGCGAGCTGGGCGGCCGGGGCATCACGGCGAACCTCGTCCACCCCGGCCCCGTGGACACCGACATGAACCCGGCGGACGGCCCGCTCGCGGAGGGCCAGACGGCCCTCACGGCCCTCGGCCGCTTCGGCACCCCGGACGAGGTGGCGTCGATGGTCGCCTTCCTGGCGGGCCCGGAGGGGCGGTACGTGACGGGGGCGGAGTTCTCGGTGGACGGAGGGCACGCGGCGTGACGCCCGGCCGGAGGTGACGCGGCCCCGGAAGCCGGTTCAGGCCGGGCGGTCCGCCGTGACCAGCCAGCACGTGCTGAGCAGCCGGACGGTGCCGTCCGCCGTCTCGTGGGTGCGCAGGCTGTCCTCCAGGGTCCGGCGGACGCGGGCCCGCGTCTCCGCGTCGGCCCGCTCCGTCAGGTGGCGGCCGGGGCCCGTGCCCAGGAGGAACTCCGCCGCGTCCTCGGCTCCCCGCCCCCACGTCCCGTACGCCCGGACCCGCTCGGCGGTGACGCCGGTGAATCCGGCGGTGGCCAGAACGCGGCGGATCCGGTCCGGGTCCGCCAGCGAGAACATGCCGGGCAGCCCCGGGCTCCCGAAGTCGCCGACCGGCAGGAGGTCGCGCAGGGCCGTCATCACCACGGCCCAGTCGTTGAGCGCGGCCTCGGCCGGACAGACGAAAGCCAGGCGGCCGCCGGGCCGCAGGGCCCGGCCGATGTTGGCGAAGGCCGCTACGGGGTCGGCGAAGAACATCACCCCGTAGCGGCTGATCGCCGCGTCGAACGCGCCCGCCTCGAAGGGGTGTTCCTGGGCGTCCCCCTGCTCGAAGAGGGCGTGGGGAATGCCCTCGCGCTCCGCGCGGGCGCGCGCCTCGGCCAGCATCGGGCCGGACAGGTCGAGGCCCAGGGCGCTCCCCCGGGGCGCCCTGAGCGCGGCGAGCCGCGTGGTCTGTCCGGCGCCGCAGCCGATGTCGAGGACCCGGCCGTCCCCGGTGATGCCGGCGGCGTCGAGCAGCGGTTCGTCGAAGCCTCCGTTCACAGCGTTCCAGCGGTCCTGGTGGCGGGCCCAGTGGACTCCTTCGGGTCCGTTCCACGCCTGCGCCTGCTCGGTGTTGACGATCCCGGACATGGATGCCTCCTGGTGGACGACGGGATGCGGGGCGCGCGTCCGACGAGTATGGGCGGACGCCCAAACAGTATGGGCGCATGCCCAAACTGGCAATCCCCGCTAGGATCGACCGTGTTCGAGGAGGTGCGCCCACCGGAAAGGTCGGCGGCAGTCGCAGGGAGAGGCCCATGTCACCGCGCGGAGTGGCGACGCCGGACGTGCGGGAGCGGCTGTTCGCGGCCGCCGAGCGGGTCCTCGCGGAGGGCGGGCCCGGCGCGCTGACCAGCCGGGCGGTCACCACCGAGGCGGGCTGCGCGAAGGGGCTGCTGCACGCGCACTTCGCCGGCCTCGACGAGTTCGTGGCGGAGCTCTGCCTCGACCGCTTCGCGCGGACGGCCGCGACGGCGCGGGCGCTCTCGGGACTCGTCGGGCGGGGCTCGGTGGCGGAGAACCTCGACGCCGTCGTCCTCGCGCTGCTCGGCTCCGGCGGCCCGGCCGTCTCCGGCCTCGCCCTGACCCGGCCCGTCGCCACCGTGCGCGTCCGCGAGGCCCTGGAGGCGGGGGCGCCCGGCTTCGCCGCGGTCCAGGAGGCCGTCACCGACTACCTGGAGGCCGAGCGGCGCCTCGGCAGGGTGGCGGACGCCGTCGAACCGTCCGTCGCGGCCCTCGCCCTGGTGGGGACCGCCCACCACCTCCTGATGACGAGTCGGCCGGGCACGCCCGATCTCCGGGCCCTGATGACGGACCTCGTGACCTCTTTGCTGAGGGGCTGAGCCTCACGGTGGTCCGGAGGACCCGGAGGGCCCCGGAGAAAGTGGCAGGGGTGACAGGAGTCGAACCTGCGGCATCCGGTTTTGGAGACCGGCGCTCTGGCCTCTGAGCTACACCCCTTCGGTGGTCCCGAGCATGACACTCGGCGCACGCCGACCGCCACGCGTTTTCCGGGCGCGGGGCCTGGAGGGCTTCTCCGGAAGGGAGTTGGAGGGGGAATGCGCGAGGGCGCACCGGTGCTGTCGGGTCGGTGCGCCCTCGGGGGCCGGGCGGGGTGTCGTGTCCCGCTCGGGTCGTGGGGGCCGGGCGGGTCGCCCGGCCGGGGCGGGGGTCCCGGGGACGGCCGTGTCGGCGGAACGTCCCCGGGAGGTCAGCCGCCCAGTTCCTGGTGGCGGGCGGTCAGCCGCGCCGTACCGGCCTCCGTGAGGGAGCCGAAGAGGCGGAGGCGGGAGATGCCGCCGTCCGGGTAGATGTCGATCCGGACGCGGGAGCCGACCGCCGGGGCGTCCAGGACGAAGCGGTGGTTGGTGTCGGGCTGGAGGCGGGTCCGGGGCAGGACCTCGGTCCACTCCTCCGAGCCCTCGGCCGCGACGGAGAGGGCGGCCCAGCCCGCGCTGTTGCCCTTGAGGTAGGCGGTGTCGATCTCGACGGCGCGGATCTCGGACTCGGCGACCAGGGCGTAGCGGATCCAGTCGTTGCCCTTGTCGCGGCGGCGGCGGGTCTCCCAGCCGTCGTCCATCTTGTGGGAGCGGCCGGGCTGGATGGTGTTGGTGGCCGGGGAGTAGAAGCGGTCGGAGGCGTCCTCGACCTGGCCGCCGTTCTCCAGGGCCGCGAGGTCGAAGGTGCCGAGGACGCCCAGCCACACCGGGTCGGGGGCGACCTCGCCGTACACGCGGAGGCGGGCGATGCCGCCGTCGGGGTGCTGGTTGACGCGCAGGTGCGTGAAGCGCTGCTCGACGTCGACGGCGAAGCCGTTGGCGGCGTGGCCGCCGACGGCGGTGCGCGGGACGAGCACCGTCCACTTCACGTCGTCGGCGAGGAGGTCCTCGGGCGAGGGCGAGCCGGCGACGGAGGTGGCCTCGACGGAGACGGCCTGCGGGTAGTTGCCGCGGAAGTGGGCGGTGTCGAGGACGATGCCGCGGATCACGCCGGGGGCGCCGAGCCGTACGAGGGCCCAGTCGTGGTCGTCCTCGGTGGGGTGCGGCTGCTGCGCGGAGATCCCTCGGCGGCGGCGGGTCTCCCAGCCGTCCATGATCTTGCCCTTGTGGCCGAAGTGCTCCGGGTCGAACTCGGCGGCACCGGGCTTGAGAAGGTTCTCGCGCTCCGCGAAGAACTCGTCGTTGGCCGCGATCACGCCCGCGCCGAGCCGCCGGTCCGCGAGGTCCGCGTACTGGGTGAAGGGGAAGTCGGCCGTGCGGTAGTCGGCGTACGGGTCGCCGCCGCCGTAGGGGCTGGCGTCGCCGGTGAAGGAGGGTATGCCGGTGCTCACGGGTCAGTTGTTCCTTTCGAGGAGGCGGCCGGAGGGCTCGGCGAGGACACCGCGGTCGGCGATCCGCTCGCCGCGCAGCCAGGTGGAGGTGACGACGCCGTGCAGGGTCCGGCCCGCGTAGGCGGTGATCCGGTTGCGGTGCTGGAGCTCGGCCGGGTCGACGGTGAAGGTGGCCTCGGGGTCGAGGACGGCGAAGTCGGCGTCGCGGCCGGCCTCGATGGCGCCCTTGCGGTCGAGTCCGGCGAGCCGGGCGGGGCCCTCGGACATCCAGCGGACGACGTCCGTCAGGTCGTGGCCGCGGCGGCGGGCCTCGGTCCAGATGGCGGGCAGACCGAGCTGGAGGGAGGAGATCCCGCCCCACGCGGAGGCGAAGTCGGGGGTCTTGAGGTCGGCGGTGGACGGCGAGTGGTCGGACACGACGCAGTCGATCGTGCCGTCCGCGAGCCCCTGCCACAGCGCGTCCTGGTTGGCGGCCTCGCGGATCGGCGGGCAGCACTTGAACTCGGTGGCGCCGTCCGGGATCTCCTCGGCGGTGAGCGTGAGGAAGTGCGGACAGGACTCGACGGTGATCTTCACGCCCTCGGCCCGGGCGGCGGCGATGGCCGGGAGGGCGTCGGAGGAGGAGAGGTGCAGGACGTGGACGCGGGCGTCGAGCCTGCGGGCCTGGTCGATCAGGTTCTCGATGGCCGTGTTCTCGGCGTCCCGGGGCCGGGAGGCGAGGAAGTCGGCGTACGCGCCGCCCGACCGCTGGGGCGCGGCGGCGAGGTGGTGCGGGTCCTCGGCGTGCACGATCATCAGGCCGCCGAAGCCGGAGATCTCGGCGAGCGAGGTCGCGAGCCGCTCCTGGTCCAGCTCGGGGAACTCCTCCACGCCGGAGGGCGACAGGAAGCACTTGAAGCCGAAGACGCCGGCGTCGTGGAGCGGCCGCAGGTCCTTGACGTTGTCGGGCAGGGCGCCGCCCCAGAAGCCGACGTCGACGTGGGCCTTGGCGCGGGCGACGTCCTGCTTGATCCGCAGGTTCTCCACGGTGGTGGTCGGCGGCAGCGAGTTGAGCGGCATGTCGAGCAGGGTGGTGATGCCGCCGGCGGCGGCCGCGCGGGTGGCGGTCCAGAAGCCCTCCCACTCGGTGCGGCCGGGGTCGTTCACGTGCACGTGGGTGTCGACGAGTCCGGGCAGGACGACGTCGTCGCCGACGTCCTCCAGCCGGGCGCCGGCGGGCACCTCGGCGTCGTACGGCAGCACGGCCGCGATCGTCCCTCCGGAGACGGCGATCGACGCCGGGCGGGTCCCCTCGGGGGTGATGACGCGCGTCGAGCGCAGGACCAGGTTGACGTCCACCCGTACCCCTTCTTCCACTGCTCCTGGAAGGAGCCGTCCCTGCTCGGGGCGGGCTCCACGGAGAAATTCAACGAACTGTTGAAGGAGTCTTCACTTCCGGACGACATGGCGTCAAGGGCACACTTCCAGCATCCGGGACCGCCGAACCCGGCTTGGACGTTTCCACAGAGTGGAATGTAAATTTCGTACAGTAGAACGTAGCTCCGCACATGCGGGGCAGTCCCGGGCCTCTCCGGGCCCTCTCCGACACCGGACAAACACCCCCTGACCGGCGCCGACGCCGGGACCGGGGCCGTGTGCCCCGGCCGGTGGCCCGGTAGGCTGCTGCCTTGCCCGCCCGCCCCGAAAGGACCGTGACGTGCCGACGTCCAGCGCCAGCACCACCGACGCCGCCAAACCCGCCGCGAGCGGGGGCGTCCAGTCCCTCGAGCGCGCCTTCGACCTCCTGGAGCGGATGGCCGACGCCGGGGGCGAGGTCGGGCTGAGCGAGCTCTCCGCCAGCAGCGGGCTCCCGCTCCCCACCATCCACCGCCTGATGCGCACCCTCGTCGCCTGCGGCTACGTGCGCCAGCAGCCCAACCGGCGGTACGCGCTCGGCCCCCGGCTCATCCGGCTCGGCGAGTCCGCCTCCCGCCTCCTCGGCACCTGGGCCCGGCCGTACCTCGCCCGGCTCGTCGAGGAGACCGGCGAGACGGCGAACATGGCGCTGCTCGACGGCGACGAGATCGTGTACGTGGCGCAGGTGCCGTCCAAGCACTCGATGCGCATGTTCACCGAGGTCGGCCGGCGGGTCCTGCCGCACTCGACCGGCGTCGGCAAGGCGCTCCTCGCGCACACCCCTCCGGAGGAGGTGCGCGCGCTGCTCGCCCGCACCGGGATGCCGGCCGCGACCGAGAAGACCATCACCACGCCCGAGGGCTTCCTCGACGCGCTCGTCGCGGTCCGCGAGGCGGGGTACGCGGTCGACGACAACGAGCAGGAGATAGGGGTCCGCTGCCTCGCGGTCTCCGTGCCGGACTCCCCCACCGCCGCCGCCATCTCCATCTCGGGCCCGGCGGGCCGGGTCACCGAGGCGGCCACCGAGAAGATCGTCCCGATCCTCCAGGAAGTGGCGCGCGACCTGTCGGCGGCGCTGGCGAACACGGCGGGCAACGGCCAGGGCTGACCCGCATCGCCCCGCACCCGCACCTGAGGGCGCCCGGAACCGCACCCGGTTCCGGGCGCCCTCGCGCGTGCCGGGAGGCGTCACACCGGTACGGCCTCCGAGAGCCGCCCGTCCCTGACCGTGACCGTGCGGTCCGTCCGGGCCGCATGGGTCCGGTCGTGGGTGACCAGGACCGTCGCCGTCCCCCGCTCCCGCGTCAGGCGGGCGAGGAGGTCCACGACCGCCGCCCCGCTCTCGTGGTCGAGGGCGCTGGTCGGTTCGTCGACCAGGAGGACGGACGGCTCGTTCATCAGGGCCCGCGCGATGTTGACCCGCTGCCGCTGGCCGCCCGACAGCCGGTGCGGCCGGCGCCCGGCCAGGTCCGCGAGGCCCACCGCGTCGAGCAGGTCCAGGGCCCGGCCCCGTACCGCCCTCGGGGAGCGGCCCGACAGGTGGGCCATCACCTGCACCTGTTCCGCCGCGCTCAGCGAGGGCAGCAGGTTGGGCTGCTGGAAGACGATCCCGACGTGCTCGCGCCGCAGCCGCGCCTTGGCGGCCGGGGTGAGCGCCCCCGCGTCCGTACCGGCGACGACGACCCGCCCCCGGTCCGGGGTGACGAGGGTGGCGGCCACCGCGAGCAGGCTGGACTTGCCGGAGCCCGAGGGGCCGACGACCGCCGTGAGCGTCCCGGCGGGGACGGCGAGGGAGACGGCGTCGAGGGCGGTGAGCCGGCCGTCGCCGTCGGGGTAGGTGAGGGTGACGCCGTCGAGGACGAGGCTCATCGGGTGCTCCGGTGGTGAGTGAGGGTGCTCATCGGGTGCTCCGGTCGGGGGCGAGGGGGCTCATCGGGCGCTGCCCAGGGCGGTGAGGGGGTCGACGGCGGTGATCCGCCGGACGGACAGGGCCGCGCCGAGCACGCCGAGGACGACGATGACGGCGGCCGGGCCGAGGACCGTGAGCGGTTCCAGGACGAAGGGCACGTCCCCGCCGCCGATCAGGGCGCCGATGCCGGCCGCGAGCGCGGTGCCGAGCAGGGTGCCGGCGGCGAGCATGAGGACGGCCTGCCCGAGGGCGTCCTTCAGGAGGTACGGGGTGGAGGCGCCGAGCGCCTTGAGGACGGCGACGTCACCGGAGCGCTGGATGGTCCAGACGGTGAAGAAGGCCCCGATGACCAGCGCGGAGATCGCGAAGAGGAAGCCGCGCATGAGCTGGAGGGAACCGTTCTCGGCCTGGTACGACCCGATGGCCGTGAGGGCGTCGCCGACGGTCCGCGCCTCGGTGCCGACTGCCGCGTCCCCGGCCGCCCAGTCGGTCCCGTCTCCCCCGCTCAGGGCGATGACCGTGGCTTCCTCCCGGACCGCGCCGCCGCCGCGACCGAGCCTCTGCCAGTCGTCGAGGGAGGTCCACACGATGGGCGTGTGGCTGTACGAGGCGTCGCCGGAGACCGCCGCGACGGTGACCTCCAGGGGCCCGAGGCGGACCCCGTCACCGGCGCCCGCGCCCAGCTCCCCGGCCGCCGACTCGGACAGGACGACCTTCCCCGGGGCGACCGGTCCGGGCGCGAGCCCGGCCCCCGGCTCCGTACCGAAGGCGGAGACGGCGGCGGTGCGGTCCCCGGCGGCGGCGTCGAGCGTGCGGATGCCGAGCGGCGCCGCGCCCGTCACCCCGGGCCGCTCCGCCCAGGCCCGCCACTGCTCCTCCGTCACCGTCGAGTCGGTGAAGGAGGCCGACCGGCCGGGCGGCGGCGCCGCGAAGGCCAGCCGGTCGGCGGGCAGACCGGTGATCGCGGAGACGTTCTCCCGCGCGAGCCCGGCGGTCAGCCCGGACAACAGCCCCACGAGCAGGGTGATCAGCACGATCACCGTGCCCATGAGGGTGAACCGCCCCTTGGCGGATCTCAGGTCTCTCCATGCCACGAACATGCCGACCAGCCTGGTCCGCGCACCCCCTCGCGGGCATCGCGCGGCGGATGGCTCCACGATCGAACTTTCGGTTGAGGCGGGTCCACCGCCCGCTGTCTACCCTGGAGGGATCATGACCGACCGCTCCTCCCTCCACCCCGCCCCGCTCGTGCTCCGCCTCTGTCTGCACCTCCTCATGGCGGGCCTGCTCGTCCTGGCGGCGGTCCGGGCGCACTCGGCCGCCGGGACGGTGACGGCGGCGGTGACGGGAGCGGTCTACGCGGCGGGCTCGTACCTCCCGACGGTACGGACCTCCCGGCGGGCGGCCGCCGTCTGGCTGGGGGTCCTGGGGGCGTCCTGGCTGGCAATGCTCTGCCTGACGCCGGAGGCGCTCTGGGTGGCCTTCCCGCTGTACTTCCTCCAACTGCACCTACTGCCCGTCCGCTGGTCGCTGCCGGCGGTGGCCCTCACGGCGGGCGCGGCGATCCTCTCGTACGTGGGGCACGGCGCCGCGCTCAACCCGGGGGTCTTCATCGGGCCGCTGCTCGGCGCGGCGGTCGCGGTGGCGACGGTCCTCGGCTACCAGGCCCTCTACCGGGAGAACGAGCGGCGGCGCCGGCTCATCGAGGAGCTGATCGCGACGCGGGCGGAGCTGGCGGCGGCGGAGCGGCACGCGGGGACGCTGGCCGAGCGGGAGCGGCTCGCGCGGGAGATCCACGACACGCTCGCGCAGGGCCTGTCGTCGATCCAGCTGCTGCTGCGGGCGGCCGAGCGGGCGCTGCCGCCGGACTCGCCCGCCGCCGGGCACATCGAGCGGGCGCGCCGGGCGGCGCAGGACGACCTGGCGGAGGCGCGGCGCTTCGTCCGGGCGCTCGCGCCGCCGGACCTGGAGCACGGTTCGCTCGCGGCGGCCCTGGAGCGGCTGTGCGAGCCGGGGGCGGAGGCGGGTCCTTACGGGCCCCGGGTCCGGTTCTCGGTGAGCGGGACGCCGGTGGAGCTGCCGACCCCGTACGAGGTGGCGCTGCTGCGGATCGCGCGGTCGGCCCTCGCGAACACGGTGCGGCACGCCTCGGCCTCGCGGGCGGAGATCACCCTGTCGTTCATGGGCGCGTCGGTGACCCTGGACGTGGTCGACGACGGGGAGGGCTTCGAGCCCGGTGCCGTACGCCCCTCGTCCGAGGGCGGTTTCGGGCTTCCGGCGATGCGGTCGCGGGCGGAGTCGCTCGGCGGCACGTTCACCGTGGAGTCCGCGCCCGGCCAGGGCACCGCCGTCGCCGTCTCCCTGCCGCTGTCCGACAAGGTTTCCCTTCCCGCCGGAGGTTCCGCATGACCATCCGTCTGCTGCTCGCCGACGACCATCCGGTGGTACGGGCGGGCCTGCGCGCGGTCCTCGACACCGAGCCGGACTTCGCGGTCGTCGCGGAGGCCGCCACCGCCGAGCGGGCGGTGGAGCTGGCCGCCGCCGGGGGCGTGGACGTGGTCCTGATGGACCTCCAGTTCGGCGCGGGAACGCACGGCTCGGAGGCGACGGCGGCGATCACGGCGGCGCCGGACGGGCCGAAGGTGCTGGTCCTGACGACGTACGACACGGACGCGGACATCCTGGCGGCGGTGGAGGCGGGCGCCTCCGGCTACCTCCTGAAGGACGCGCCGCCGGAGGAGCTGGCGGCGGCGGTCCGGACGGCGGCGGCCGGGCAGTCGGCCCTCGCGCCGGCGGTGGCGCACCGGCTGATGGACCGGATGCGGACCCCGGCGGAGGCGCTGACCAAGCGCGAGCTGGAGGTGCTCCAGCTGGTCGGCGAGGGCCTGTCGAACCTCCAGGTCAGCAAGGCGCTGTTCCTGAGCCAGGCGACGGTGAAGTCCCATCTGGTCCACATCTTCGCGAAGCTGGGCGTGGACTCCCGTACGGCGGCGGTGGCGGCGGCGACGGCCCGGCGGCTGATCAGACGGTGAGCCCCCGTCTCCGGACGGCCGCTTGACGGCCCCTCAGTTCTCCGCGCTCCGCTCCGGCGGCGCGCCGAAGAGCTCGACGGCGCGGCGGACCCCGGCCAGGGCGTCGGCGAGGGCGCTGACGGAGCCGACGCAGCCCGCGACGATCAGCAGGGAGCGGCGCAGCCGCCGTACCTCCGGGGCGCCGCCGAGCACCATGGCGTCGAGCGCCGCGAGCTCCCCCTCGGCGATCTCGCGGTCGGCGAACTCGGCCCGGTGCGCGGCGAGTTCGCGCCGCAGCCGGGACACGGCCGACCTCAGCTCGGTCACCCTGGGGTCCACGCCCTCGCTGCCCACCGGCCTCTGCTCCACGCTTCGCAACATGGTTCTCCCCCTCGCACGACACTGTGCGCAGAACTCCACACCCCGAGCACGCGGAACGCCCCGGACCGCCCCCTCCGGACGACTCCGGACGGCGGTCGGGCGCCGCGAGTCGGGCCAGTTAACTCCTTCGCCACCCCGCCGCGCCACCCCCCGCAAGGCTGATTCGGGCAACCGTGTGTTTCCGTCCGGATGCGGTATGCAGTCCTCATGACGACTCCGGAAGACCTCACCTCCCCGTCCGCCTCCGACCGTTCCCCCGTCGTGGCCGGCCTGCTGCTCGCCGCCGGGGGCGGCCGGCGGCTCGGGGGCCGGCCGAAGGCGCTGCTCGTCCACCGGGGCCGCCCGCTGGTGGAGCACGCGGTGGGGGTGCTGCGCGCGGCCGGGTGCGAGGTGGTGCACGTGGTGCTCGGGGCGTCGGCCGACGTCGTGCGGGAGCGGGCGGAGCTGCCCGGCTGCGTCCTGGTGGAGAACCCGGAGTGGGCGGCGGGGATGGGCTCCTCGCTGCGGGCCGGGCTGGCGTCGCTCGCCGCCGATCCGCGCGGGGTGGACGCGGCGCTCGTGTTCCTGGTCGACCAGCCGGGGATCGGGGCGGAGGCGGTGGCCCGGGTGCGGGCGGCGTACGGCTCGCGGGACTCGCTCGCGGCGGCCTCGTACGACGGGCGGCGGGGGCATCCGGTGCTGTTCGGCGCCGGGCGCTGGGCGGGGATCGCGGAGACGGCGGTGGGCGACCGGGGCGCGCGGGACTATCTGGCGGCGCACCGGGACGCGATCACGCCGGTGGACTGCTCGGACGTGGCCGAGCCCTACGACATCGACACCGAGGCGGACCTGTCGCACTTGGAGTGAGCGGCCTGGCACTGAGCGCCGCGTTCTGTCGATCCGGAGAATCTCGACGTCAACAAACCATTGAACTTCCACCATGAGGAAACTAGTATCCACTGTTCAGAAGCGCCTGCCAGTCCGGAGGGCGCTCGCGGCCGTATCTCGGCTCCGGTGGCACTCCGTGCCGTCCCGTGACGCCCGGCGGCCGTCTGGCACCGCCCGCGAAGTCCGCTGAAGGAAGTGACAGTTCATGTCCGCACCAGCGCCGTCCCCCCTGGCCGTCGTCGATGCCGAGCCCCTGCCGCGCCAGGAAGAGGTGCTCACCGAGGCCGCCCTGGCCTTCGTCGCCGAACTGCACCGGCGGTTCACCCCGCGCCGGGACGAGCTCCTCGCCCGGCGGGCGGAGCGCCGCGCCGAGATCGCCCGCACGTCCACCCTGGACTTCCTCCCGGAGACCGCCGCGATCCGCGCCGACGACTCCTGGAAGGTCGCCCCGGCCCCGGCGGCCCTGAACGACCGCCGGGTCGAGATCACCGGCCCCACCGACCGCAAGATGACGATCAACGCGCTCAACTCCGGCGCGAAGGTGTGGCTCGCCGACTTCGAGGACGCCTCGGCGCCGACCTGGGAGAACGTGGTCCTGGGCCAGCTGAACCTGATCGACGCGTACACCCGGAACATCGACTTCACGGACCCGCGCTCCGGCAAGTCGTACGCCCTCAAGCCCGCCGACGAGCTGGCGACGGTCGTCATGCGGCCGCGCGGCTGGCACCTGGAGGAGCGTCACCTCGCCTTCGAGGGACGGCCGGTGCCCGGCGCGCTCGTCGACTTCGGCCTGTACTTCTTCCACAACGCCCGCCGCCTGATCGACCTCGGCAAGGGCCCGTACTTCTACCTGCCGAAGACGGAGTCGCACCTGGAGGCCCGCCTCTGGAACGAGATCTTCGTCTTCGCCCAGGACTACGTCGGCATCCCGCAGGGCACCGTCCGCGCCACGGTCCTCATCGAGACCATCACGGCCGCGTACGAGATGGAGGAGATCCTCTACGAGCTCCGCGACCACGCCGCGGGCCTCAACGCGGGCCGCTGGGACTACCTCTTCTCCATCGTCAAGAACTTCCGCGACGGCGGAGCCAAGTTCGTCCTGCCGGACCGCAACCTGGTCACGATGACGGCCCCGTTCATGCGCGCGTACACCGAACTCCTCGTGCGCACCTGCCACAAGCGCGGCGCGCACGCGATCGGCGGCATGGCGGCCTTCATCCCGTCCCGCAAGGACGCCGAGGTCAACAAGGTCGCGTTCGAGAAGGTCAAGGCCGACAAGGACCGCGAGGCCGGCGACGGCTTCGACGGCTCCTGGGTCGCCCACCCCGACCTGGTGCCGATCGCGCTGGCCTCCTTCGACGCCGTCCTCGGCGAGAAGCCGAACCAGAAGGACCGCCTGCGCGAGGACGTCTCCGTCGCGGCCGGGGACCTGATCGCGATCGACTCGCTCGACGCGAAGCCCACCTACGACGGCCTGCGCAACGCCGTCCAGGTCGGCGTCCGCTACATCGAGGCGTGGCTGCGCGGCCTCGGCGCCGTCGCCATCTTCAACCTGATGGAGGACGCGGCCACCGCCGAGATCTCCCGCTCCCAGATCTGGCAGTGGATCAACGCGGGCGTCGTCTTCGAGAACGGCGAGAAGGCCACCCCGGAGCTGGCCCGGAAGGTCGCCGCCGAGGAACTGGCCGCGATCCGCGCCGAGATCGGCGAGGAGGCCTTCGCGGCCGGAAAGTGGCAGCAGGCCCACGACCTGCTGCTCCACGTCTCCCTCGACGCGGACTACGCGGACTTCCTGACGCTTCCCGCGTACGAGCAGCTGGTCGGCTGACTCGCCCCGTACGGCTGATCCGGCTGCCCGCACAGTCGCCGGACGGCTTTCCGGACGGGCCCCGCCCCTGGTGTCGCACAGCACCGGGAGCGGGGCCCGCCCCGTTTTCCCGTTTTCCCTGCTTCTCCCGCTTTTCGCTTCTCCCGCGTCAGGGCAGGGCGATGCCGAGCGGGCCGAGGACGCGTTCCGCCTCGTGGCGGTCGGCCCCGGCCATCGCGCGGACCAGGGCGGCCGAGCCGCCGGGCCAGGCGGCGGCCGCCCTGTCGAAGGCGGCGCGGCGGGACTCCAGGGGCCCCTTCTTGGCGGGCAGCGCGTCGAGGACGTGCAGGGCCCGGGCCGAGGTCGGCACCTGGATCGGATCCGCCTCCTCGCCCTGCTCCTCCAGGGCCCGGAGGGCGTACGCGCCGATCACGGGGTCGCGGAGGGCGGCGCGCAGCGTCCCGGGCGGGGCGGTGGTGGTGTCCAGGGCGGTGAAGAGCCCCCGGACGGAGGCCGCTTCGGAGGTGCCGGCGTGGACGGTGCCGAGGGCGTCGAGCAGCCGCGTCCAGGCGTGGGCGGTGTCCACGCGCGCGTGGAGCCAGTCGGCGAGGACGCGCGCGGCGACGGACGCGGACCAGCCCCCGGCGGCGGCGACCAGGACGGGCGCGGGCCAGGCGGCGGCTTCGGCGGCGTCGGGCGCGGCGATCCCGCGCACGGCGAGCAGATAGCGCACCGTCCCCGCGCCGCGCGGGGTGAGGCCGAAGGCGTCGCCGCTTCGGAAGACCAGGCCGGTGGCGGCGAGCCGGTCGAGGACGGCGGCCAGGTCCCGGGCGGGTCCCGCGAGCCGGGCGCGGTCGGCCTCGTCCAGCTCCGGGGTGCCCAGGAGCCGGACGAGCTCCGGCACGGGCGGGACCTCGTACGCGTCGGGCGCCCCGTCCGACACCGGGACGGGCAGGTCCTCCAGGGCCGGGTCGACGGTCCAGTCCTCGTACTCGGCGGCCTTGCGGGCGACGGACTCGGCGGAGCAGCCGCGCTGGTAGACCACGTAGAGGAGGTGCGGGGCCTCGCCCCCGTACGGCTCGAACTCCTCCTCCGCGAGCTCCTCGACGGCGGTGAGGAGGGCGTTCGCGTCGTCCTCGGGGGCGCCGGGCCCGATCGCGGGCGGCGGGGGCACGGGGGCGGCGGGGTCGCCGTAGTGGTCGAGGTGCTCGTCGAGGAGGGCGTCGGCCAGGACCAGATGGGGGAAGGCGTCGGGGCCGGGGGCGTAGTGCGCGTACGGTCCGGCGAGCTGTGCGGCCAGTCCGGCGGCGGTCCACCGGTCCTGGAGCGCGGTGGCCACCTGTCCGATGCCGGTCGCGACGGCGTGGTCCGTGAGCAGCGGCCCGACGGGCGGCGGCGCCTCGGCGTCCCGGACGTACGCGCGCGTGAGGGCCTCGGTGAGCAGGACGTCCGCGAGGGCGGTCCGTCCCATGAGGTCGGCCCGGCGCACGCCGTCGGGCAGGGGCGCGCCGTCGAGGGCGGCGAGCCTGCGGCGCACGTCCTCGGGGTCGGTGAGGTCGGCGCCGCAGCTCCGCAGGAGGGAGGCGTACCAGCGGTGCCAGGTGAGGTTCCCGGGGTCGTTCATGGCCCGCTCGAAGTCGGGCACGGCCTCCGCGACCGCTCCGGCGATCCGCTCGGCGCCGTCCCCGTCGAAGCGGGCGGCGAGCGCCCCGAGCACGGCGGGGTAGAGCGCGAGCTCGCCGGGCGGCACGTACACGAACGCGGGCAGGTCCTCCACGAGGATCTGCCGCGCCAGCTCGGGCGTCGGCTCGGGCAGGCCCGTCCCCCGGTCGGCGCCCCGGAGCGCGAGGAGCCCGAGCACCGCCTCGGCGGCCCGCGCGAACGCGGGGTCGCGGTGCTCGGGTGCTCCGCCGACGAGTTCGAGGAACCTGTCGAGCCCGGTGTTGGTGAGAACGGTCTCGGCCACGCTTCCCAGGGTAGTTCCGGGTGGGCGCTTCCGGGCTGCAAGGACCAGGGGCCAGGTGTGTCGCCGCAGTTCGGGGGCGTTTCAGCGCACGACCACCGTCCTCGGGGCCGAGAAGTCGCCCCAGGTGCCGTCGGGGAGCCGGGCGCGGAGGGTGACGGTGTAGCGGGTGCCCGGGGGGTCGGTGACCGGGAAGGCGTAGGTGGCGCGGCCGGGGGGCGGTGCGGTGCCCCAGACGATGGTGGTGGTGAAGCGGCCGTTGAGGTGGAGTTCGTGGTGGGTGACCGGGGCGCCCGTCTTCGGCGGGGTCCAGGTGAGGGTGATCTCGCCGCCCTTCGCGGCGGTGGCGGTGAGGTCGGTGGGGGCGGTGTTCGCGGGCGCGCCCGGGGCCGGGGCGGTGGTGAGGTCGACCGCGTTGCTGTCCGGGGAGGAGTTCTCGGCGGCGTCGCGGGCGCGGACGGTGAACGCGTAGGCGGTGCCGGGGCGCAGGCCGGTGAGGCGGGCGTCGGTGGCGGTGCCCGGGACCGTGTGGACGCGGGTGTCGGCCTGGTAGACGTCGTACGCGGTGACCCGGGTGTCGTCCCGGGCCGGGGACCAGCGGAGGACGGCGGCGCGGCTGCCGTCGGGAGCGACGCGGAGGCCGGTCGGGGCGGTGGGGGGCGTGCGGTCCTCGGCGGCGGCCCGGAGCGTGGTGGCGGTGACGGTGGCGCTGGGCGGCGAGGCGTTGCCGGCGGCGTCGCGGGCGCGGACGGTGAAGCGGTGGGGGGTGGCCGGAGCGAGGCCGACGACGTCGGTCATGAGGGTGGTGGCGGGGAGGTCCTTGACCTTGCGGCCCTCGCGGTAGACCTCGTAGCCGGTGACGGCGCGGTCGTCGGTGGCCGCGCTCCACATGACGTGGACGGTGGTCGAGCTGCCCGAGGTGGCGGTGACGCCGGTGGGTGCGGTGGGGGCGCGGGTGTCCTCCGGTTCGGCTCCGGCGGCGGAGCAGGCGGTGAGGGCGAGCGCGAGAAGTGCTGCCGGGGCGAGCAAGCGGTGTGGGGGGAACGGGCGTTGCACGGTGCGGCCTCCGTCCGTCGGAAAGGTCCAGACCTATATCGCACAGTCGGGGCGGGCTCGACAAGGGGGCGGCGAGGGGGCGTTGTCAGTGGGGTGCGCTTCACTGGAATCGTCACGCTCCGTAGTCGAGTTCTGGGGGAAACATGACGGACCGTACGACCTATGTGTCGCTCGCCGGGGTGCGCCGGCGCGGCTGGACCGACGCGATGGTCCGGGACCTGCTCGGCACGCCCGACGTGCAGGGGCGCGATCCGCGCCGCTGGTCCCTCGCGCCGGTGCGGCTCTATCTGCTCGCCCGGGTGGAGACCGTGGAGCGGACGCCCGAGTTCGCCGAGACCTCGGCGCTCTCGCGGGCCCGCTCCTCGGCCGCCGGGGCGTACGCCGAGCGGCGGCGGGCCGCCGTCCTGACCGCGATCCGCGCGGAGCCGATCGAGGTGCCCCGGCTGCCCGGCCCCGAGCTGGAGCGCCGGGCCGTCCGCCACCGGCGCCTGCTGGGGGCCCGGAGCCCGGGAGCGCCGGAGCCGGCCGGAGCACCCTCCGGAGCGGCCGCCGGGGCGCTCGTGCGGTGGCAGGTGAACTATCTGCGGCACGCCCTCTCGCGGTACGAGGCGCTGCTCGACGGCCTGTACGGCGAGACCGGGCGCGGCGAGGCCGAACGGCTGCTGCGCAGGCGCCTGTACGAGGCGATCGGCGTCGCGTATCCGTCCCTGGCCCGGGAGTGCCGGCGCCGGATCGCGGTGGAGGGGTGAGCGGGGCCGTCCGCCCCGGGGCTTCCGGCGGTCCCGGCCGTCACTCCGTCAGCAGGCGGGCCAGTGCCCGGCAGGCCGCCGGGATCGGGGCGACGATCCGGACGGCGCACCGGGCACGGAGTTCCTCGGCCGCCTCGCCGAGCGGGCCGCCGCCGATGACGACGGTGCGGGCCCCGTCCCGTTCGGCGCAGGCGCGGACCGCCCGCTCCAGGCGGTCGAGGAGCACGGCCGGGTCGGCGGAGAGGCGTTCGGGGGCGCCGGCGGTGAGCCGCAGTCCGGTGTACCGGTCGGAGAGGCCGAGTTCCGCCACCCGGGCGGTGAGGGCGTCGGCCAGGAGCGGGGTGGTGGTGGCGATCCCGAAGGGGGCGCCGTCGGCGGCCGCCTCCAGGAGCGCCGCCTCGCCGAGGCCGGCCACGGGGAGCCCGGTCGCCGCGCGCAGCGCCTCCAGGCCCGGGTCCCCGAAGGCCGCGACGAGCAGGCCGGCGCAGTCGCCCCCGGCGGTGGCGGCGGCCCCCGCGGCGAGGACCTCGGGCGCGGCGGCCCGCAGGGCGGCCGGGTCGGTGAGCATGAGCGGCCCCCGGGCGACGGTCACGCCCCGGACGGGGCGGGCGGGGCCCAGGGTGCGTCGGGCGATGGCGGTCATCATCGCGGTGGTGGCGGCGGAGGTGTTGGGGTTGATCAGGACGACGGTCCGGGCAACCGCCCTGGGTAGGGCCGTTGTCGCGGTGCCGGGTGCGGTCGCGGTGCTGGTCACTGTCGCGGCCCTGGTCGCCCTTCCGATCCCGAGCGCGGTCGCGATACCGGGCGCGGTCCCGGCCCTGGTCGCAGTCCCGGCCCTGGTCGCGGCCCCGGTCGCCGTCCCCGTGCCGGGCACTGTCACGATGCCGGTCGCTCCTCCGGTTCCGGGCCCCGTTCCGGTCCCGGGCCCCCTTTCGGTCCCGGCGCGCGCGGCGGCCCCGGGCCCCGCCGGGTGGGCGGGGGCCGGGGCGGACAGTGGGGTGGGGTGCGGGTTCAGTGGACGTGGGCCGCCTTCGCGGTGCGGGTGCCGGAGATCTCCTCGCCGGGCTCCATCGGCGCGGTGACCTCGTCGTCGTCCTGGCGCCGACCCAGGTGGTTGAAGACCACGTTGAGCAGGACCGCGGCGACGCAGCCGGTGGAGATACCGGAGTCCAGGATGATCTTCGCGGTCTCCGGGAAGGCGTGGTAGAAGTTCGGCGCCGTGATCGGGATGATGCCGACGGCCAGCGAGACGGCCACGATCAGGACGTTGTTGTCCTTCTCCAGACCGGCCTTGACGAGGGTCTGGATGCCGCTGGCGGCGACCGAGCCGAAGAGGACGACGCCCGCGCCGCCGAGGACAGGCCGGGGCACGACCGAGATCAGCGAGGCGGCGACCGGCGAGAGGCCCATGAGGACCAGGAAGCCGCCGCCGCAGGCGACGACGAAGCGGCTGCGGATCCGGGTCATGGCGACCAGGCCGATGTTCTGGGCGAAGGCGCTGCACATGAAGCCGTTGAACAGGGGGCTGAGCGCGGAGCCGAGGGTGTCGGCGCGCAGTCCGGCCGCGATGGTCTTCTCGTCGGCGGGCCGCTCGACGATCTCGCCGAGCGCCAGCATGTCGGCGGTCGACTCGGTCATGGAGACCAGCATGACCACGCACATGGAGATGATCGCGGCGAGGGCGAACTGCGGGGCGCCGAAGTGGAACGGGGACGGGAAGCCGACGATGTCCGCCTCGGTCACCGGGGAGAAGTCGGTGACGCCGAACGGGATGGCGATGAGGGTGCCGATGACGAGGCCGACCAGGACGGCGACCTGCTTGAGGAAGCCGCGGGTGAAGCGGCGCAGGAGCAGGACGACGACGAGGGTGATGCCGGCGAGGGAGAGGAAGGTCGTCGAACCGTAGTCCTTCGCCTGGGGGTTGGGTCCCTGGGCCCAGCCGAACGCGACCGGGAGGAGGGACACGCCTATGAGGGTGATGACGGTGCCGGTGACGACCGGCGGGAAGAACCGGACGAGCCGGGAGAACCAGGGGGCGGCGAGGAAGCCGAGGAGTCCGGCGACGATGATCGCGCCGAAGATCACGGGGAGCGCGTCGGCCTTGTTCTCGGTGGTGTCGACGATGGCGAGCATCGGGGCCACGCCGGCGAAGGTGACGCCGTTGACGAACGGCAGGCGGGCGCCGATCTTCCAGACGCCCAGGGTCTGGAGGAAGGTGGCGAGTCCGGCGGTGAAGAGGCTGGCGCCGGTGAGGAAGGTGAGTTCGGTGCCGGAGAGGCCGACGGCCGCTCCCACGATCAGGGGCGGGGCGACGACGCCCGCGTACATGGCGGCCACGTGCTGGAGGCCGCTGGTGAGCATCTTCACTGGGGGCAGCGTCTCGTCGACCGGATGCTTCTCGCGGTCTTCGGGGGCGGAGCCTGCGTCTTGTGCATTGCGAACCTGGGGCTTGGATGCCACGGCGGTTCCTCCGGTCGGTTACACGTCGGCGGTGACGCGGGTGTCTGGGAGGTGGTGCGATGCGGTGCGGGGTGCGGGAGGTGCGGCTCGTCGCGGGGCGGGGCTCCGGCGGGCGGGGTCCCTGAAGCGGAGTCCCGGCGGGCGGGATCCGGAGGGCGGTGCTTCGGGAGGCGGTGCTTCGGAAGGCGGGGCGGTGCGGCCGCGGAGGGAGCGCGGCGCGTGGGCGGGGTGCCCGGTGGGGGTGCGGGCGGGTGTCACCGTCCCGGGAGGTGCCGTACTGCTTCTGCGTACGCCACCTCCCGGTCCGGCTGCCGCGGATCCCGCTCGGATCCGCGGCGACCGGTCGAGGGCCGTCCCCCTCGGCCGGACTCCGTGGGGAGGGTCAGCCCTGGGCCGCGATGCGGGCCAGGCGCTGCGCCTCCGTGCGCGCGTCGCGCGCGATGGTGTCCTCGTCGACGGTGAGCAGCCGGTCGTTCTCGACGATCTGCTTGCCGTTGACGAAGGAGGCCGTGACCGGGGCCGCCGCGCCGAAGACGATGGCGGTGACCGGGTCGGCGATCGTGGAGTGGCCGAGGCCGTCGATCTTCCAGAGGACGAAGTCGGCGAGCTTGCCGGCTTCGAGGGAGCCGATGCTGTCGGCGCGGCCGAGGACCTGCGCGCCGCCGTAGGTGCCGAGGCGCAGGGCCTGGCGGGCGTTGAGCGCGGCCTCGCGGTGGGCGCCGAGGCGGTTGATGAGGAGCGCGTTGCGCAGCTCGGTGTGGAGCTCGCCGGACTCGTTGGAGGCGGTGCCGTCGACGCCGAGGCCGACGGGGACGCCCGCCTTCAGCATGTCCGGTACGCGGGCGATGCCGGCGGCGAGGCGCGCGTTGGAGGAGGGGCAGTGGGCCACGCCCGTCTTCGTGCGGGCGAAGGCGGCGATGTCGGAGTCGTTCATGTGGACGCAGTGCGCCATCCACACGTCCTCGCCGAGGAAGCCGGTGGACTCGAAGTAGTCCGTCGGGCCCATGCCGAAGAGCTCGTGGCAGAACTTCTCCTCCTCCACGGTCTCCGAGCCGTGGGTGTGCATCCGCACGCCCAGGCGGCGGCCGAGCGCGGCGCCCTCGCGGAGCAGCTCGGTGGAGATGGAGAAGGGGGAACAGGGGGCGACGGCGACCTGGGTCATCGCGTCGAAGGAGGCGTCGTGGTACTTCTTCACCGTCTCCTCGGTCGCGGCGAGCGCGCCCTCGGTGGTCTCGACGGCGAAGTCCGGCGGCAGGCCGCCGTCCTTCTCGCTGCGGTCCATGGAGCCGCGGGCGAGGGTGAAGCGGACGCCCATCTCGGAGGCGGCGCCGATGATGGCGCCGGAGAGGTCGCCGGAGTTCACCGGGTAGACGTAGTGGTGGTCCATGGCGGTGGTGACGCCGCCGCGGGCCATCATCGCCAGCGAGCCCTGCGCGGCCGCGCGCACCATCCGCTCGTCGATGCGCGCCCAGGTCGGGTAGAGCGCCACCAGCCAGTTGAAGAGGTTGTGGTCGGTCGCCAGGCCGCGGGTGATCCACTGGTAGAAGTGGTGGTGGGTGTTGACCAGGCCGGGCGTGACCAGGTGGCCGGTGGCGTCGATGCGCCGGACCACGTTCTCCAGGTTCTCGGGGGCCTTGCCGGCTCCGATGGACTCGATCCTGTTGCCGGCGACGACGAGGTACCCGGAGGCGTACTCGGTGTCGTCGGCGTCGACGGTCGCGATCGCCGCGTTCTCGACGACGATCCGCTGGGGGGCTGCCGAAGGTGCTGCCATGGCGGTGCTTCCTTCATTCCTCGGGGGTGGTGTGGGCACGGCAGGACCCTAGGAGGATTTGAGTGCCGGGGCCGTGTGACGGCTCCGGGTGCCGAGATGGTGGAAGAACAGGTTGAGCAGGACCGCGACGAGCGCGCCCGCGCTGATGCCGGAGCCGAGCACGGTCTGCGCCCAGGCCGGGAAGTCGGCGTAGAAGGTGGGCGCGGCGAGCGGGATGATGCCCGCTCCGAGCGCGACGGCCACCAGGATGATGTTGGAGCTGTCGTCGAGTCCGGCTTCCGAGAGGGTGCGGATGCCACTGACCGCGATCGAGCCGAAGAGGACGATGCCGGCGCCGCCGAGGACGGGCATCGGGACCGTGGAGACGACCGCGCCGAGGACCGGGAAGGCGCCGAGGACCAGCAGGGCGCAGCCGGCGGCGGCGACCACGTACCGGGAGCGGACCCGGGTCAGCGAGACGACGCCGACGTTCTGGGCGAAGGCCGAGGTCGGGAAGCCGCCGAAGACGGGGCCGAGGAGGGTGGCGACGCCGTCGGTGCGCAGGCCGCGGGTGATGGTCCGGCCGTCGGTGCGCCGCTCGCAGATCTCGCCGAGGGCGAGCATTCCGGCGCTGGACTCCGTCATCAGGACCAGCATCACGATGCACAGGGAGAGGATCGCGGCGGGCTGGAACTCGGGGGCGCCGAAGGCGAAGGGGGCGGGCAGGGCGGCGACGGGTGCCTCGCGCAGGGCGCCGAAGTCGGCCATCCCGAAGGGGATCGCGGCGAGGGTGCCGATGAGGAGGCCGAGGAGCAGGGCGATCTGCTTGACGAAGCCCTTGCCGAAGCGCTGGAAGAGCAGGACGACGACGAGGGTGAAGCCGGCGAGCGCCAGGTACCTCATGGCGCCGAAGTCGGCGGCGGTCCGGTCGCCGCCCTGGGCCCAGGCGACGGGCACGGGCATCAGGGTGACCCCGATGAGGGTGATGACGACGCCCGTGACGAGCGGCGGGAAGAAGCGCAGGAGCCGGCCGAAGAAGGGGCCGACGGCGAGGCAGAAGACTCCGGCGACCATCACCGCGCCGTAGATGGCGGGCAGTTGGTGTCCGGGGGCGCTGGTCTCGGCGATGGCGAGCATCGGGGCGATGCCGGCGGACGAGGCGGCGTTGACGAACGGGAGCCGGTTGCCGGCGAACCGTCCGGCGCCGAGGGTCTGCAGGAGGGTCGCGCAGCCGGCGATCAGCAGGCCGGCGGCGATGAGCCGGGTCATCCCGGCCGCGTCCAGGCCGACGGCCTGGCCGATGATGAGCGGAGGGGTGACGACGCCGGCGTACATGGCGGCGATGTGCTGGAGCGCCGCGGGGACGAGCCGCGAGGCGGGGAGCTTCTCGTCCACCGGATGGCAGGGGGCCGGGGAGGACGACGGGGTGGAACACGGGCCTTCGGCGGTTGCCGGCCCCTGTGCAGGCTGTGCCATGGGAAGGTTCCCTCCGGTCTGGTGCGGCCCCCGCCCGACTGCGGGCGGGCGGGGGCCGGTCACTCAGATGCCGCTTAGAGGTTGGTCATGTCGACCGGGATCTGCGCCGTGGCTCCGTCACGCAGGACGGTGGCCTCGATGAGGCCGTACATGCGGTCGGCGGCGTAGTAGACCTCGTTGTCGTTCTTCAGTCCGAAGGGCTCGAGGTCGACCAGGAAGTGGTGCTTGTTCGGGAGCGAGAAGCGGACCTCGTCGATCTCCGAGCGGTGGTTGATGATCCGGGTGGCCATCTGGTACAGCGTCTGCTGGAGGGAGTACGAGTAGGTCTCCGCGAAGGCTTCGAGCATGTGCTTCTTGGTCTGCTCGTAGGACCGCTCCCAGTTGGGCATCCGCTGGTCGTCGTCGGTCCAGTTGAACCGCCACCGGCCGGAGACCTGGGTGGCCAGGATGCGGTCGTACGCCTCCTGGAGGGTCGTGTACTGGTCCTTGATGTAGCCCCAGAACTCCGAGTTGGTGGAGTTCATGACGACGAGGTCCTTGAGGCCGGAGATGACCTCCCACTTCTCGCCGTCGTAGGTGATCTGGGTGACCCGGGTCTCCTGGCCCTTGCGGGCGAAGGAGTGGTTGACCTCGTCGGCGCCGATGAACTTGGAGTTGGCGTCGGAGGAGGCGATGCGCTCCCAGCTGTACTCCTCGATCCGGATCCGGGCCCGCTCGATCGGCTCCTGGCTCGTCACGAAGTGGCGGGCCAGGTGGATGCCGAACTGCTCGGCGGACTCGATGCCGTACTCCTTGGCGAACGCGAAGACGGTGTTCTTCGTCGTGTCGGTGGGGAGGCAGTGGGCGTTGGAGCCGGTGAGGTGGACGTCGCTGAGGTCGCCGGAGAGGGCGACGGAGACGTTGAGGTCCTTGATGTGGTGGGTGGCGCCGTCCCGCGTGATCTTGACGACGCGGTTCTCTGCTTTGCCGTACTGGTTCTGGCCGAGAATCGTGGGCATGTCTGCTAGCTCCCTCGGTATACGGAGTAGCCGAACGGGTTGAGCAGCAGCGGTACGTGGTAGTGCTCGCCCGGGGTGACGGCGAACGTGATCGCCACCTCCGGGAAGAACGCACCGCTGTCCCTTACGCGGGGGGCGTCCTGCTGCGCCTCGGCTTGCTTCTTCGCACTGTGCTGGGTGGAGAAGTACGCCTCGGTCTCGAAGTCGAGGCGTACGTGGGTGGTTCCCTCCGGCAGGGCCGGCAGGTCCTTGCAGCGCCCGTCCGCGTCGGTGGCGGAGCCGCCGAGCGCGGTCCACTCCGCGTCGGAGCCGGCGCGGGCCGCGAGCGCGATGGCGACGCCCCCGGCGGGGCGGCCGATGCTGGTGTCCAGGATGTGCGTGGACACCGAGGCCGTGGTGTCGGTGCTCATGTGCGGAGCTCTCTTCTCTCTTACGAGTCCCCTGCGGGACCCGCGGGCCCGTTACGGGGCCTGCGGGCCCTCCGCGAGGCGGGTCAGCCGGATGCGGTTGATCTTGCCCAGTTCGGTGCGGACGATCTCGCGCTCCGCCTCGGGCGAGTTGCCGATCCGCTCGCGGACCGCGTCGCGCATCTGCTCGCCGTTCTTGCCGGTGGCGCAGATGAGGAAGACATGACCGAACCTGTCCTGGTACGCCAGGTTGAGTTCGAGCATCTCGGCCTTGAGCTCCTCGGAGGCGCCGGCCATCCCGCTCTGCTCGCGGGAGGAGGTCGGGTCCCCGGCCTTCGGACGACCGATCGGCGGGTGCCCGGCCATCGCCTCGGCCAGGTCCTCGGCGGTCAGCTCGGCCATGGCGGCGTCACTGGCGAGGAAGAGGGCTTCGGCGGTGGTGTACGGGCGCTGGGCGAGGATCTTGCTCCCCCACGCCGAGCTGGAGCACACCTCGTGGAGCGCGGCGAGGGCCTCGCTGTCCGCCGAGGTGTTGAACCGGGCCAGGCCCGGTGTCGTACCTGAAGTCACGGGAAGCCTCCGTGGCTGTTTTTCGCTGTGCGTCGGACGGGCTGCGGATAGCTAACGCCCTCCACAACACAACGTCAACACTTTGTTGAAAAGTCGGTGACACAAAAGCCGTCGTCCCGACATCCGGACGACGGCTCCTGGACACACATGATCAACTAGTCGGCCTTGACGGCCTTTTCCCTGTTCAGGGCGGTCTCGCGGTTCAGGTAGTTGTACACGGTGAAGCGGCTGACGCCGAGCGCGCCCGCCACCGTCTCCACCCCGTGACGCACGGAGAACGCGCCGCGCGCCTCCAGGAGCCGGACGATCTCCTGCTTCGACTTCCGGTCGAGTTCGGCGAGCGGGGTCCCGTGCCGCCGCTCCATCGCGGCCAGGATGTGGTCCAGGGACTCCGAGAGCTGCGGGAGGCGCACGGCGAGCACGTCCTCGCCCTCCCAGGACAGGACGACGTCGTCGGGCTCGGCCAGCTCGGGGCCGAGCAGCTCGGCGCCCATGGCGTCGACCAGGGGCTTCACCGCGGCGATCAAGGGGTGTTCGTTCACTTCTCGCCCTCCCCGATCACGTTGACCTGGAGCGAGACGCGGGTGGCGCCGGCCGCGAGCGACTCGCGGAGCAGCGCGTCGACGGCGGTGAGGACCGCGTCGGCACCGCCCTCCGCCGTGTTGCCGAAGGGACCGACGTCGACCGCGTCCAGGTCGGCCGACTGGATGACCTCACGGGCCACGACCGCGTGCGCCGGCGCCTCGTCGAGGTCGAACGGCTCGGTCGTGAACTCCACTCTCAAACGCACCATGGCCCCACGCTACGGCCCCTCCCCGCCCCCGCGGGAGCCCCGGACCTGCGGGGACCCCTTGACAAGCGCGCCGACCTGCTTGCAACATTCCGACAGACAGAAACTTACTTCCGCTATACGGAAGGAGCGCCTACCCCTCATGGGATACACGGACCAGCGCTTCGATGTGAACCTGTCGATCCTCTTCACGGAACTCCCGCTCCTGGAGCGCCCCGCGGCCGCCGCCGCGGCGGGCTTCACCGCGGTCGAGCTGTGGTGGCCCTGGATCGACACCGCCACCCCCGAGCAGAGCGAGCTCGACGCCCTCAAGAAGGCCCTCGAGGACGCCGGCACCCAGCTGGTGGGACTGAACTTCTACGCCGGACAGCTCCCCGGCCCGGACCGCGGGGCCCTCTCCGTACCGGGTGAGGAGTCGGACCGCTTCCGCGCCAACATCGACGTGGCCGCCGACTTCGCCGCCTCGGTCGGCTGCAAGGCGCTCAACGCGCTCTACGGCAACCGCGTCGAGGGCGTGGACCCGCAGATCCAGGACTCCCTCGCCCTGGAGAACCTGGTCCTGGCCGCCCGGGCCGCCGACCGCGTCGGCGCGATCCTCCTGGTCGAGACCCTCAACAAGCCGGAGTCGCCGCTCTACCCGCTGGTGAGCGCCCCCGCCGCGATCGAGGTCGTGGACAAGGTCAACGCGGCGACCGGCCTCGGCAACGCCAAGTTCCTGCTCGACGTCTACCACCTGTCGATGAACGGCGAGGACGTGAGCGCGGTCATCGCGCAGTACGCGGACAAGACCGGTCACGTGCAGATCGCGGACAACCCGGGCCGCGGCGCGCCGGGCACCGGCGACCTGCCCCTGGAGCAGCTCCTCGACGAGCTGAAGAAGGCCGGTTACGACGGCTGGGTCGGCCTGGAGTACAAGGCCGCCGACGCCGCCGCGTCCTTCGCGTGGCTCCCGGCCGAGGCCCGCGCGGCCCGCTGACCGGCCGACCCGCGCCCCCTCCCCCGTACCACCAGTTTTCGAGAGGCACCCTCATGAGCAACCTTCCCAAGATCGCGTGGATCGGCCTCGGCATCATGGGCTCCCCCATGTCCGAGAACCTCCTCAAGGCCGGCTACCAGGTCACCGGCTTCACCCTGGAGCAGGACAAGCTGGACCGCCTCGCCAAGGCCGGCGGCACCGCCGCGGGCTCGATCGCCGAGGCCGTCAAGGACGCCGACGTGATCATCACGATGGTGCCCGCCTCCCCGCAGGTCGAGGCGATCTCCTACGGCCCCGAGGGCATCCTCGAGAACGCCAGGCGGGGCGCGCTGATCGTCGACATGTCGTCGATCACCCCGCAGACCTCGGTCGACCTCGCCAAGAACGCCGCCGAGAAGGGGATACGCGTCATCGACGCCCCGGTCTCCGGCGGCGAGGCCGGCGCCATCGAGGCCGTGCTCTCGATCATGGTCGGCGGCGAGCGGGCCGACTTCGACGAGGCCCTGCCGATCCTGGAGGCCCTCGGCAAGACGATCGTGCTGTGCGGCCCGCACGGCTCCGGCCAGACGGTGAAGGCCGCCAACCAGCTGATCGTGGCGGTCAACATCCAGGCCTGCGCCGAGGCCGTGGTCTTCCTGGAGAAGTCCGGTGTGGACCTCACCGCGGCCCTCGACGTCCTCAACGGCGGTCTGGCCGGCTCGACCGTGCTGACCCGCAAGAAGGACAACTTCCTGAACCGGGACTTCAAGCCCGGCTTCCGGATCGACCTGCACCACAAGGACATGGGCATCGTCACCGACGCCGCCCGCAACGTGGGCGCCGCCCTCCCGGTCGGCGCGGTCGTCGCCCAGCTGGTCGCCTCGCTGCGCGCGCAGGGCGACGGCGGCCTGGACCACTCGGCCCTGCTGCGCGCCGTCGAGCGCCTCTCCGGCCAGCAGGTCTGACCCCGTCCCCGCTTCCCCGGGGCCCCCGATTTCCGGTCGGCGGCGGTGCTGACAACTGTCCTGTCGCGCCCAGGCGCCGCCGCCGACCGGAACACCACACTTCATTTTCAACAAACTGTTGACGTTTTTCGGAGGGCGTACCTACGCTCCTGGCACCGTCACACAGTGCAGCTCCCGTACGGAAGGTCACGATGTCGCAGCGCGTGCTTACGACCGAGTCCGGCGCCCCCGTCGCCGACAACCAGAACTCCGCCACCGCCGGCGTCGGTGGCCCCCTGCTCCTCCAGGACCAGCACCTGCTGGAGAAGCTCGCGCGCTTCAACCGTGAGCGGATCCCGGAGCGCGTGGTGCACGCCCGCGGCTCCGGCGCGTACGGGTACTTCGAGGTCACCGACGACGTCACCGGCTTCACGAAGGCCGCCTTCCTCTCCGAGGTCGGCAAGCGGACCGAGACCTTCATCCGCTTCTCCACCGTGGCCGACTCGCTCGGCGGCGCGGACGCGGTCCGCGACCCCCGGGGCTTCGCGCTGAAGTTCTACACCGAGGAGGGCAACTACGACCTCGTCGGCAACAACACCCCGGTGTTCTTCATCAAGGACCCGATCAAGTTCCCCGACTTCATCCACTCGCAGAAGCGCGACCCCTTCACGGGCCGTCAGGAGCCGGACAACGTCTGGGACTTCTGGGCGCACTCCCCCGAGTCCACCCACCAGATCACCTGGCTCTTCGGCGACCGCGGCATCCCGGCCTCGTACCGGCACATGCACGGCTTCGGTTCGCACACCTACCAGTGGACCAACGAGGCGGGCGAGGCCTTCTTCGTCAAGTACCACTTCAAGACGAACCAGGGCGTCCGCAGCCTCTCCGCCGAGCAGGCCGCCGAGCTGGTCGGCAAGGACGCCAACTCGCACCAGACCGACCTGCTCCAGGCGATCGAGCGCGGGGTCAACCCCTCCTGGACCCTGTACGTCCAGGTCATGCCGGCCGCCGAGGCGGCGGACTACCGCTTCAACCCGTTCGACCTCACCAAGGTGTGGCCGCACGCCGACTACCCGCTCCAGCGGGTGGGCCGCCTGGTCCTCGACCGCAACCCGGACAACGTCTTCGCCGAGGTCGAGCAGGCCGCGTTCTCCCCGAACAACTTCGTCCCGGGCATCGGCCCCTCGCCGGACAAGATGCTCCAGGGCCGCCTCTTCGCCTACGCGGACGCCCACCGCTACCGCCTCGGCGTCAACCACACCCTGCTGCCGGTGAACGCCCCCAAGGCGACCACGGCGCAGAACTACGGCCGGGACGGCTTCATGGCCACCCGCAACGGCTCGCGCCACGACAAGAACTACGAGCCCAACTCGTACCAGGGCCCGGCCCAGACCGACGCCGCGCTCTCCGCGCCGCTCGCGATCCACGGCTGGACCGGCACCCACGAGGCGCCCGCGCACGTCAAGGACGACGACTTCTTCCAGGCCGGCGAGCTCTACCGCCTGATGTCCGAGGACGAGAAGGCCCGGCTGGTCGCCAACATCGCCGGCGGCCTGTCCCAGGTGTCCCGCGAGGACGTCATCGAGAAGAACGTCGCGCACTTCGCCGCCGCCGACCCGGAGTACGGTCGGCGCGTGGCCGAGGCGGTCGCCGCCCTGCGCGACTGATCCACGGCGACACCCAGACTGCGTACGGCACTTGACGGGAGGTCAGCGCCGTACGCGGTCCGGAACACCGGCCCGAATGAGGGGTGGCCGGTGGACCGGACAGCGTGAGGACCGCGGCGGCTCCGAGCCAGTGCGGTGGTAAGGGCGACGGCCCCCTTCTTGACCTGAAGGAAGGACGGCCGCTCCGCCCGTCGGCACCGCCGCGGTCCCAACGCCCTCCCCTATATAGGACCTATATGGGGGGACGGGCATCCCGAGACTCCGCCCGGCGGCGCGAACGTCCTGTCGCGCCAGCCTCGCACCGTCGGGCGGTCATCAGACGGGAGAGCGCGGAACCAGGTTTACGGTCCCTGGTTCCGCGCTCTTCTTCGTTTCCCGGCGGTCGGCCCACGCCAGGAGGAACGTCACGGCGAGCGAGGCGACGGCGAGGAGCACCATCCCGGTCCGCGGCGAGGCGTACTGGGCCAGGGTGCCGGCCAGGGCCGCGCTCACCCCCTGGAACGCGAGCATCCCCGAGGAGTGCAGGCCCAGGGCGTGCCCGCCCAGCTCCTCCGGCACCAGGGCCATCAGCCGCTCCTGGTGCAGCAGGCTCGCCCCGTACCCCACCGCCGACACGGTCACGGCGGCGAGCGCGAGCGGAAGCCCGGGGTCGAGGGCGAAGAGCAGGAACGGGGCCGCGAGCAGCGCCTGGAGCGGGAAGCGGAGCCGGGCCCGCAGCCGCTCCGGCAGGAAGCGGCCGACGGCGGTGTCCCCGACCAGCATCCCGAACGCGCCGCAGACGAAGAGGAGTCCGGCGCGCTCGGGGGCGTACGGCACGAACAGCGACTCGCAGCCCACGATCAGCCCGTTGGGCACCCAGAGCGCGAGGTAGCAGCGGCGGCGGGCGGGCAGGGACAGGAGCCGGGCGTTGGTGCGGCGGGTCACGGCGATCGAGGGGCGTCCCTCCGCGCGCGGAGGGCGCGCCGCGAGGCCGAGCCGGGCGAGGAGGGCGGCGGCGAGGTAGAGCCCGGCGCCGGCGAGGACCGCGCCGCGCGGCGAGAGCAGGGCGACGAGGAGCCCGCCGGCCGCGAAGCCGCCGATCTGGCAGACGCCGGTGGCCATGTTCGTCACCGAGCGGCCGAGGAGGTACGCGTCGCGCGGCAGGATCTCGTTCAGGAGGCCGTAGCGCACCCCGCCGCCCAGCGAGGCCGCGAGCCCCTCGGCGAGGAGGACCGCGAAGACCGCCCAGACGGGCAGGGCGGGGACCGCCAGGACGGCCGTGCCCACGGCGAAGAAGAGGGCGATCCCGGAGAGCGCGGCGCGCGGCGGCAGCCGGTCGGCGGCGGAGAGCAGCGTGGTCGCGCCGAGGAGCTGGGCGAGCGAGGGACCGAAGAGAGCCAGGGCCGACAGGAGCGGCGAACCGGTGGCGCGGAAGACGAGGGTGGCGAGCCCGAGCCCGGCCACCGTCTGCGCGGCGGTGTGGGCGGAGCCGGTGAGGAAGAGCGGGGCGAATTCGGGGGTGCGGAAGAGGGAGCGGTAGCGGGAACGGGACATGCGGGGAGTCTCGGGGGCGCCCGGCGTCCGCCGTTATCGTTTCGCACGGAGGCGAAACCGAGGAGCTCGGGGGGCGCGGGATGGGCTGGTGGCGGATCGGGACCGACTCGCTCGCGGGCGGCCGCTTCGTGGTCTCGCCGCTGGCCGAGACCATCGCCGCGCTCAAGACCCTGCACGCGGCCGCCGCGACCCATCCGGGCGAACGGGCCTGGCTGGCGTCCTCGCTGCCCGCCTACCGGGCGCGTCTGGCGGCCGAGCCGCTCGACGCCCTGCTCGTACGGGCCGCGATCGGGCCCACCTGGAACGCGGACTTCCTGACGCCGACGCCGCTCGGCGAGGGCGAGCGGTCCTTCGGGGAGGAGGTGGAGGCCGTCCGCGCCGCCGACCCGGCCGGGGCGGTGCCGCAGCTGGCCGTCGCCCTCGGCGGCCCCGTGCCGGAGCCGCTGCGGTCGGCGCGGGACCTGCCGGAGCGGATGGCGGAGGTCCTGACGTGGGTGTGGGAGGAGACCGTGCTCCCGGAGTGGCCTCGGCGGCGGAGGATCCTCGAAGCCGACGTGACGGCGCGGACCGCGCGGTTGGGCCGGGCCGGCTGGGCGGCGGCCCTGGACGAGCTGTCGCCGGGCCGGATGCGCTGGCTCGGGGACGGCCGGCTCCAGGTCAACGCCCGCCCGTACCCGCCACGTTCGGTCGACGGCGGCCGGCTGCTCTTCGTGCCGGTGACCCCGGCGACGGGCTGGGTGTCCTGGGAGGGCACGGAACGGTTCGCGGTGGTCTACCCCTGCGCGGGCGTCCTGGCGGACGCCTCGGGCCCGGTCGTGCCGCGGGCGCTGGGCGCGCTGCTCGGACCGGGGCGGGCGGGGGTGCTCGTGCGCCTGGGGACGCCGAAGTCCACCAGCCAGCTGGTGGCCCTGACCGGACAGGGCCTCGGCTCGGTGGGCCGGCACCTGAAGGTACTGCGGGAGGCGGGGCTCGTCCGGCGGGGACGGGCGGGCCGGTCGGTGCTCTACGCGTGGACGGAGGCGGGCGCGGTGCTCGTACGGGCGCAGGGGGCGGAAGGGGCGCGGGAGGCGGGAGGGGGACGTGAGGTACGGGGGGTGTGAGGCGCGGGGGGGCGTGAGGCGCGGAGGCGCGGGAGGCGCGGAGGCGCGGGAGGCGCGGAGGCGCGGGAGGCGCGAGAGGGCGTGAAGCGCCGGGGGACGTGAAGCGCCGGGGGACGTGAAGCGCCGGGGGCGTGGGGCACGCGAGGCGGCCCCCGTCCCGGTGCTCCTCGGGGCGGGGGCCGTGTCGCGGCGCCGGGATCAGACCTGGAGGGCCTTGATCGCGGTCGGGGCGTGGCCGGGCTCGGTGGCCAGGTCCTCGAACTCGGTGACGTCGCTCATGTCGACCGTCTTGCTCATCGCGATGTTGGTGATGCGCTCCAGGATCGCCTCGACGACGACCGGGACCCGGTGCTCGACGGCCAGCTTCTTGGCCTGCTCCAGGGCCTCGCCCAGCTTCTCCGGGTCCTCGACGCGGATCGCCTTGACGCCCAGGCCCTCGGCGACCTTGACGTGGTCGACGCCGTAGACGCCGATCTCCGGGGTGTTGATGTTCTCGAACTCCAGGTTGACCTCGAAGTTGATGCCGAGGCCGCCCTGCGCCTGCCGGATGAGGCCCAGGTAGGCGTTGTTCACCAGGACGTGGACGTAGGGGACCTTGTGCTGGGCGGCGACCGCCAGCTCCTCGATCATGAACTGGAAGTCGTAGTCGCCGGAGAGCGCGACGACCGGGGTCTCCGGGTCGGCGGTGGCGGCGCCGATGGCGGCCGGGATGGTCCAGCCGAGCGGGCCGGCCTGGCCGCAGTTGATCCAGTGGCGCGGCTTGTAGACGTGCAGGAACTGCGCGGCGGCGATCTGGGAGAGGCCGATGGTGGTGACGTACCGGGTCTCCGGGCCGAAGGCCTTGTTCATCTCCTCGTAGACGCGCTGCGGCTTCATCGGGATGTTCTCGAAGTGCGTGCGGCGCTGGAGGGTGGCCTTGCGCTCCTGCGCGGAGGCGGCCCAGGCGGTGAAGTCGGGGAGGCGGCCGGCGGCCTTCCACTCCTTCGCGATCTCCAGGAAGAGCTCCAGGGCGGCCCTGGCGTCGGAGGCGATGCCGTAGTCCGGGGCGAAGATCTTGCCGAGCTGGGTGGGCTCGATGTCGACGTGGACGAACTTCCGGCCCTTGGTGTACGCGTCCAGGTTGTAGCCCGTGTGGCGGTTGGCCCAGCGGTTGCCGATGCCGAGGACGAAGTCGGACTCCAGGAAGGTGGCGTTGCCGTAGCGGTGCGCGGTCTGGACGCCGACCATGCCGGCGGCCAGCTCGTGGTCGTCCGGGATGGTGCCCCAGCCCATCAGGGTGGAGATGACCGGGACGCCGGTCAGTTCGGCGAACTCGACGAGCAGGTCGGAGGCGTCGGCGTTGATGATGCCGCCGCCGGCGACGATCAGCGGGCGCTCGGACTCCAGGAGGAAGGACAGCGCCTTCTCGGCCTGGGCGCGGGTGGCGCGCGGCTTGTAGACCGGCAGCGGCTCGTACGTCTCCGGGTCGAACTCGATCTCGGTCAGCTGGACGTCGATCGGCAGGTCGATGAGGACCGGGCCGGGACGGCCGGAGCGCATCAGGTGGAAGGCCTGCTGGAAGACGCCGGGGACCTGCGCGGCCTCCAGGACGGTGGTGGCGGCCTTGGTGACCGGCTTGGCGATGGTCGCGATGTCGACGGCCTGGAAGTCCTCCTTGTGGAGCTTCGAGACCGGGGCCTGGCCGGTGATGCAGAGGATCGGGATCGAGTCGGCGATCGCCGAGTACAGGCCGGTGATCATGTCGGTGCCGGCCGGGCCCGAGGTGCCGATGCAGACGCCGATGTTGCCGGCCTTGGCGCGGGTGTAGCCCTCGGCCATGTGGGACGCGCCCTCGACGTGGCGGGCGAGGGTGTGGCCGACGCCGCCCACGTTCTTGAGCTCGCGGTAGAAGGGGTTGATCGCCGCGCCGGGGACGCCGAACGCCTGGGTGACGCCTTCGCGCTTGAGGATCTCAACGGCCGCTGCGGCGGCGGTCATACGAGGCATGGGAGTGCTCCTGCTTCGGCCGGGCGGATCCAGGCGGGCTCCTCCTCGACCGGGGGATTCTCCACCTGTTTCCGTAATACGGAAAATCTGTTCTGCTATGTGGAAGCAATGTAGGTGGGGTGGCGAAGGGCCGTCAAGGGAGGTCCGCGCTGCGGGACGGTTCCGGGGTCCCGAAGTGGCCGAACAGCCTCCCCCGGGGCGGTGGATGGGTGGACGATGGGAGCGGACGACAGGGGGTTGGATCGTGGGCGATTCGGTACCGGTGCGCTGCCCGGAATGCCTGAGCACGCAGGCGTACGCGGCACCCGTCTTCCCCTGCGCGTGCGGGAGCCCGGTGGCCCCGACGGTGGCGGCGGGCGCGGTGGCGGAACCGCTCACGCGCCGGAGCTGGACGGACGAGTGGGTCACCGTCCGCTGCGGCGCCTGCGGCCGCGAGGACGACTGGCCCCACCCGGAACTCGGCTGCCAGTGCGGGGCGGTCCTGCGGGTGCCGGTGCGGATGAGCCCTGCGGGCGGCGGGGGTGACGGGGGCGGCTCGGGCGGCTCGACGGAGCCGGGTGCTCCGGGTGCCGGAAGCGCGGCGGGCGGTCCGGACGTTTCGGGCGCCTCCGGTGCGGGGCCGTACCCCGGCGCGGTCCCGCACCGGGCGGCGGGCCCGGACACCAAGAGCGGCGCCGGCACGTCCGGCCCGGACGCTTCCCGTACGGCTGGCTCCCGGGCCGGCGGCCCTCGCACCGATGACCGCCACGGCATCGACGGCGCCGACCCGCACGGACCCGACACCGACCCTGACACCGCCGACCCGCACGGGCGCGGTACCGCCCCCGGCTCCGTCGGCCCGCACGAGCCGAACACCGACACCGACCCCGGCCCCACCACCCCGCACAGGCCCGAAGGGCCACCGCCACAGGAGCCGTACCGGGAGTTCGCCGAGCGTTACCCCGCGCACATCCCGCTGCCGCCCACCGGTCCTCGGCCGGTTCGGGGGCGGGGGGTCTTCCGGCCCGTGACGATCCGGACCGGGCGGGACGCGGTGGCCGCGGCCGCCGGGTACCTGCGCTGGCTCGGCTTCCGGGACGTCGTCCAGCCCGAGGAGCGGCCCGCCTCCGGGGTGGACCTGCGGGCGGCGGGGCTCGTCGCCCAGGTGGACCCGAGCACCCGCCCCACCGGGCTGCGGGCGGTCGAGTGCCTCTGGCTCAACGGTCTGAGCACCTCGGCCGTGAGCGCGTTCTTCTCGCTCGCCGGCTACACCCCGGAGGCCCGTACGCGCGCCGCCGAGGTCGGCCTCCCGCTCTTCGTGCTCGACCTGACCGGCACCCCGCAGCCGGTGAACCGCGCCGCCGACGACCTGGCGGCGGGCGGCGCCTGACCCCGGCGCCCGGGCCCCGCGAAGCGCGCCCCCGGCCTCCCCCCACAACACCTCGGCATCCGAAATCGGCCATTCACGCGTGAGGAACACGCTCCGCCGGGCACAACTCCCTTGGGGGGTGGGCGTGATGCCGACGGGGATGTGGTGGTTCATCGGGGCGGCCTGGGCCGAACTGCTGCTCGCCGCCGCGCTGCTGCGAACCTGCAGCCGGGAGAGCGCGGCACCGGACGCGGACGCCGTGCCGACGCCACAGGCGCTCGCGCTGCTGCGGGGCGGACGGCGGGCGGCCGTCACCGTGGCGCTCGTGGCACTGCACCAGCGCGGGGCGGTCGCGGCGGGCCGCAAACATACGATTCGGGCCAACGGCGGACCGGGCCGGACCCGTGACCCGGTGCAGCTCGGGGTGCACGGGGCGCTCCGCCGGGCCCTCGCCCTGGGGGACCTCACACAGCGTCCCGAGGCGCGGCGGGCCGTGGACGCGCTGAGCGGCGAGCTGCGCGGGGCCGGGCTGCTGCGCCCGGTCGCGCAGCTGTGGGTGGTGCGGGCGCTGCTCGGCTGCGTGCTCCTGACCGTCCTCATCGGGCCGTTCGCGACCGGCGCGGCGCGGGCGGACCTCCCGGGGATGCTCGCGACCGGTCTTCCGCCGGTCCTCGGGGCGGCGGCGGTGCTGCTGCGGCTGCCGGTCACGACGGGCGCGGCGCGGCGGCTGCTCGCCGGGCTGCGGGAGCGGTACCCGCTGCCGGCCCACCGCCGGGAGGTGACGGACGGGCGGCTCGTCCAGCTGTACGTGGCGCTGTACGGCGATCCGGCCCTCGCCCTCTTCCTGCCCCGCTTCTCCCGGGACGGCGGGCTGCTCGACCGGCCCCGGGACGCGGACCGGAACCGGCCGTCGCCGGGCGGCGCCCCCGGCCGCTGAAGCCGCGCCGCACCGGCCCCGCGTCATACTGTCGTATGCGCATCAGAGCGGCCGTCGCGGCCGAACTCCCGCTGCTCCAGGACATCGAACGGGCGGCGGGCGAACCGTTCCGCTCCCTCGGCATGGCGGCGATCGCCGACGACGACCCGCCGTCCCTGGAGGCCCTGGAGGCGTACCGCCGGGCGGGCCGGGCCTGGGTGGCGGCGGACGCCGCCGACCGCCCGGTGGCGTATCTGCTCACCGATCCGGTCGACGGCGCCGCCCACATCGAGCAGGTGTCGGTGCACCCGGACGCCGCCCGCCGGGGCGTCGGCCGGGCCCTGATCGAGCACCTGGCGGCGCTCGCGGAGAAGGAGGGCCTGAGGGCGCTGACCCTGACCACGTTCGCCGAGGTGCCCTGGAACGCCCCGTACTACGCCCGGCTCGGCTTCCGCCCCCTCGACGACTCCGACCCGGCCCTCACGGACGGCCTGCGCGCGATCGCCCGCGCGGAGGCGTCCCACGGCCTGGCGGCCTGGCCTCGCGTCTGCATGTGCAGGGACCTCGCCAGGACCCCCTAGTTCCCGGCGTACCGCTCCCGCAGCTCCACCTTCCGGACCTTTCCGCTCACCGTCATGGGGAACTCCGCGAGGATCTCCACCCGGCGCGGGATCTTGTAGTGGGCGAGGCGGTCGCGGCAGAAGGCGGTGACCTCCTCCGGGGTGGGCGGGTCGGCCGGGTCGCGGGGGATCACGCAGGCGAGGATCTCCTCGCCGTAACGGTCGTCGGGGACGCCGACCACCTGGACGTCCGCGATCTTGGCGTGGCCGTGCAGGAACTCCTCGATCTCGCGCGGGTACACGTTCTCCCCGCCCCGGATGATCATGTCCTTGATACGGCCGACGATCCGCACGTAGCCGTCGTCGCGCATCACCGCCAGGTCGCCCGTGTGCATCCAGCGGCCCGGGTCGATCGCCTCGGCGGTCTTCCCTGGCTCGTCCCAGTAACCGAGCATCACGCCGTAGCCGCGGGTGCACAGCTCGCCCGCCGCGCCGCGCTCCACGGTCAGTCCGCTCGCCGGGTCGACGATCTTCACCTCGACGTGCGGCATGACCCGGCCGACCGTGCCGGTGCGGCGCTCCAGGTCGTCGTCGCAGCGGGTCTGGGTGGAGACGGGGGAGGTCTCGGTCATGCCGTAGCAGATCGACACCTCCGCCATGTTCATCTCGGCGACCACCCGCTTCATCACCTCCACCGGGCACGGCGAGCCCGCCATGATCCCGGTGCGGAGGGTGGAGAGGTCGTACGTCGCGAAGTCGGGGAGGTTCAGCTCCGCGATGAACATCGTCGGCACCCCGTACAGCGAGGTGCAGCGCTCCTCCTGGACCGCCCGGAGGGTGGCGGCGGGGTCGAAGGAGGGGGCGGGGATCACCATGCAGGCGCCGTGCGAGGTGGCCGCGAGGTTGCCCATGACCATGCCGAAGCAGTGGTAGAACGGGACGGGGATGCAGATCCTGTCCTGCTCCCCGTAGGCGATCATCTCCCCGACGAAGTAACCGTTGTTGAGGATGTTGTGGTGGGAGAGCGTGGCCCCCTTGGGGAAGCCCGTGGTGCCCGAGGTGTACTGGATGTTGACGGGCTCGTCGCAGGAGAGCGGCTCCGGGCGCAGCTCCCCGGGCTCCCGGGTGAGGAACGCGTCCCAGCTCGCGTCCCCGAAGTACACGGCCTCGCGCAACGCCGGGCATTCCCCGCGCACTTGGTCGACCATCGCCCGGTAGTCGCTCGTCTTGTGGGCTAGGGAGGCGAAGAGCAGGGAGACGCCCGACTGGTTCAGCACGTACGCCAACTCGTGCGGGCGGTAGGCCGGGTTGACGGTGACCATGACGGCGCCGATGCGGGCGGTGGCGTACTGGACGAGGACCCATTCGGCGCGGTTCACGGCCCAGATGCCGACCCGGTCGCCCTTGCGGACGCCGCTGCCGAGCAGCGAGCCGGCCAGCCGGTCCACGTCCGCGCCGAACTCCGCGTACGTCCAGCGGCGTCCGTGGGGGACGTCGACGAGCGCCTCGCGGTCGGGCCAGGCGGCGACGGCCCGGTCCAGGTTGGCGCCGATGGTGTCGCCGAGCAGCGGGGTGGTGGACGCCCCGTGGGCGTACGAGAGTTCCTTCGGCGCGCTCACGCGAGGTCCCCTTCCGTGTACTCGGTGCCGCCGCCCTCGGCGGTGAGGCGGCGCAGCTCGACCCGGCGGATCTTGCCGGAGACGGTCTTGGGCAGGTCGGCGAACTCGATGCGCCGGATCCGCTTGTATGGGGCGAGGACGGCGCGCGAGTGCGCGAAGAGGGCCTTCGCGGTCTCCGGGCCCGGCTCCCAGCCCGCCGCGAGGACCACGTACGCCTTGGGGACGGCGAGCCGCAGCGGGTCGGGGGCGGGGACGACGGCGGCCTCGGCGACGGCCTCGTGCTCCAGGAGCGCGCTCTCCAGCTCGAAGGGGCTGATCTTGTAGTCGGAGGCCTTGAAGACGTCGTCGCCGCGGCCGATGTACGTGATGTATCCGTCTTCGTCCCGCGCTCCGATGTCGCCGGTCCGGTAGTAGCCGCCGGCCATCGCCTCCGCCGTGCGCTCCGGGTCGCCGTGATAGCCGGTCATCAGGCCCACCGGGCGGGCGGACAGGTCGAGGCAGATCTCGCCCTCGTCGGCGTCCGGTCGGCCGCTCACCGGGTCGACCAGGGTGACCCGGTAGCCGGGGCTCGGGCGGCCCATGGAGCCCTCCTTGAGCCGCTGGCCGGGGCTGTTGGAGACCTGGACGGCGGTCTCGGTCTGGCCGAAGCCGTCGCGGATCGTGATGCCCCAGGCGCGCCGGACGGCCTCGATGACCTCGGGGTTGAGCGGTTCGCCGGCGGCGACGACCTCGCGCGGCGGGGTCTTGAGCTGCCCCAGGTCGGCCTGGATCAGCATCCGCCAGACGGTCGGCGGGGCGCAGAAACTGGTGACCCCGTGGCGCTCCATCTCGTCCATCAGGCGGGCCGGGTCGAAGCGCGTGTAGTGGTGAATGAAGACGGTCGCCTCGGCGTTCCACGGCGCGAAGAGGTTCGACCAGGCGTGCTTGGCCCAGCCGGGCGAGGAGATGTTGAGGTGGACGTCGCCGGGCTTCAGGCCGATCCAGTACATGGTGGCGAGGTGCCCGACCGGGTACGAGGTGTGGGTGTGCTCGACCAGTTTGGGGCGGGCGGTCGTGCCGGAGGTGAAGTACAGCATCAGGGTGTCGTCGGCGAGGGTGGCGCCGTCCGGCGCGAAGTCGGCGGACTCGCGGGCGGCGAGTCCGTAGTCCAGCCAGTCCGGCCCGCCTCCGCCGACCGCGATCCGGGTGTAGTCGCCGGGGACGTCGTCGAACTTGGCGGTGTCCTCCGCGCGCACGAGGACGTGGCGGGCGCGGCCCCGGTCGACGCGGTCGCGCAGGTCGGCGGGGCCGAGGAGCGGGGTGGCGGGGATGACGACGGCCCGCAGCTTCATGGCGGCGAGGACGGTCTCCCAGAGCTCGATCTGGTTGCCCAGCATGACGACGATCCGGTCGCCGGCGCGCACGCCCCGGGCCCGCAGCCAGTTCGCGACCCGGTTCGAGCGGGCGGACATCTCCGCGAAGGACGCCTTCGTCTCGGAGCCGTCCTCCTCGACGATGTGCAGGGCGGTGCGGTCGTTGCCCTCGGCGACGACGTCGAACCATTCGAGCGCCCAGTTGAACCGTTCGGGCCGGGGCCAGGCGAAGCCCGCGCGGGCCGCCTCGTAGTCCTCCCGGTGTTCGAGGAGGAAGTCCCGGGCGGCCCGGAACTCCTCGGTCGCACTGGTTGCCGTCATGTGTCCTCCTCATTGCGGGACCGGTCCCGGACATCGTGTAATCAGTGACCCGGGTCTCACTACCCCCGTTCGGGGGTGAACCCGCGGACGGCGAGGGCCGGCGCGGCGGGGCCGGCGGCCACGAAGGAGAGCGCGGTGCGCGAGCACGTCGAATCGTCGGTGGAGCTGCGCGGGGCGCTGCTGAGGCTGCGCCGCGCCACGGGGCTCCCGGTGGTCTTCGGGGGGCTGCTGCACGAGACCCGGGGGCTGCGGATCGGTGAGCTGAGCGGGGCGGTGACGCCGGCCCTGCGCGGGCTCGCGATCTCGGCGGGCTCCGGTCTGGGCGGCAAGTGCCTGGCGCTCGGGCGGCCGTGCGCGGTGACGGACTACCCCTCGGCCCGGCACATCACCCACGAGTACGACCGCCCGGTGTCGGCGGAGGGGCTGCGCTCGGTGATCGCGGTGCCGGTCGTCGTGCGCCGGAAGGTGCGGGGCGTGCTGTACGGGGCGCTGCGCGACGCGCTGCCGGTCGGCGAGCGGGTCTTCGACGCGGCGGTCGCGGCGGCCCGGGACGTGGAGCAGGCGCTCGCGGTACGGGACGAGGTCCGGGAGCTCCTGGCCCCGCCGCCGTCCGGCCCCTCCTGGGAGGAGGTGCGGCAGGCGTACGGCGAACTGCGCGAGCTGGCGCCGAAGGTCACCGACCCGGAGCTGCGGGAAC
The DNA here is from genome assembly GCF_044754545.1 of Streptomyces sp. NPDC093071. NCBI lineage: Bacteria > Bacillati > Actinomycetota > Actinomycetes > Kitasatosporales > Streptomycetaceae > Streptomyces > Streptomyces sp. NPDC093071. Next base: position 748,172 of record NZ_JBIVPH010000001.1, read on the forward strand.
GGCTCCTCGCGGTGTGCGGCCGCCTGGAGACGGCCTCGGGCCCCCCCGCGCCCCTCCCCTCGGTGACCCTGACACCGCGCGAGACGGACGTCCTGGCGGCGGTGGCCTCGGGCGCGACGAACGCCACGGCGGCGGTACGTCTCGGGCTGCGCCCGGAGACGGTGAAGGGCTACCTGCGCTCCGCGATGCGGAAGCTGGGGGCGCATACGCGACTGGAGGCGGTGGTGGCGGCGCGGAGGGCGGGGGTGTTGCCGTAGGGGGCGGGGCGGGAGTACCGCCGTAAGGCCCGCCCGGGACGGGGGTGCTGCCGCAAGGGCGCGGGGCCGGGGCGGGGACGGCCGCCGCGAGGAGGCGGGGCCGGGGCGTTGCCGTAAAGGTGAGGGCGGGCGGGGGCGCTGCTCTAAAGGGTCCGGTGCCGGGGCGCCGCCGCAAGGGCGCTGCGGTGAAGGGCGCGGGGCCGAGGCGGAGGCGCCGCCGTACGGACGCGGGAGCCGGGGTGGGGCCCGCGTGCCGGCGCGGGGCCGGCAGGCGGGGCTTCCCGGGTGGGTCAGGCCGTGGTCGCCGCGGTGGCGCTCAGGGCGACGACGACCTCCTCGTCCTCGAAGTCGCCGGTGGGCTCGAAGCCCAGCGACTTGTAGAGGGCGGCGGCGGGCGCGTTGTCCGGGTGGTACGAGAGGCGGACCTCCCGGCAGTCCGGCAGGGCCGCGAGGCGGCGCAGCAGGGCCCGCATCGCGGCGCGGCCGACGCCCCGGCCCTGCTCCCCGGCGTTGACGATCATGCCGCCGATCCAGTGGGTGCCGTCCTCGTCGTCGTACGCCCACATGACGTGGCCCACCACCTCGTCGCCGGCCCGGACGCCGAGGGAATTCCAGAGCCCGCCGCGCTGGGAGAGCAGCAGATAGCGCGCGCCGAGGGCGGCCACGAAGCGGCGCTGGTCGTCGGCGGGGGCCACGTCGGCGACGTCCCGCCAGTTCTCGTCGGTGATTTCCTCCAGCACCACGCGCCGGTCCCGGCGGTCGGTGATTTCCTGCGTCGGTTCCGTCATCGGTTCCGTTCTTTCGTTCGACGTCGTATTCATATCCATCCACGGCGGACGGCTTCGGCGCCCACCTGGAATCTGCTCTGCGCGTTGAGCCTCTTCATGAGATCGGCCATGGTGCGCCGGACGGTCCGGATCGAGACGCCCATCTTCCGGCTGATCCCCTCGTCCGTGAGGCCGTCCTCCAGCATGGCCAGCAGGGCCAGGTCGCGGTCGCTCGGCCCGTCGGACACGGGCACCGACGGGGTGTTGAGCGGGTCGGCACGGTTCCACACGCGCTCGAACAGCTCCCCCAGGGCGAGGACCATGCTCTGGTAGCGGACGACGAAGGCCCCCTGCCGGCTCTCGTCGACGTTGACGGGGACGACCGCCGCCGACCGGTCGCAGATGATCATCCGCATGGGCAGGGAGGGGACCGTCCTGATCTCGCCGCCGCGCGAGGCGAGCCAGCCGGCGTACTCCACCGTGGCGCAGTCGTTCCGGACGCTGTCGAGGTAGAGGGTCCGCATCCGGACCCCCCGGGACAGGTGCTGCTCGTCCAGCGGCCGGCAGGCTTCGAGGGCGGCGGCGCTCAGCGCGCCGCCCGGCATGAAGGAGCGCACCTCGGCCGTGGCCTGCCGGGAGAGTTCCGTCAGCCGGACCCGGACGGCCTCGACGCCCACCAGCCGCTCGATGCCGTCCCCGCCCCGCTGGGCCCCCAGGGCCGCGTACTCGGCGGCCAGGGAGGCCACGGCGGCCCGGTCGCGGGACAACGAGGCGCGCTGCTCGTCGAGTTCGGCCGTCCGCCGCTCCAGGAGCGGATAGATGCCGACCTCGGGATTGGCGGGGATGAAGTGGGCGCTGCCCTCGACGCTGTGCAGGAGCGACAGGTCGGTGAGCCTGTCGAGGGCGTCCCGCGTCTCCTCCGGGGACAGTCCGGCCTCGCGCGCTATCTCGTCGAGGCCGCTGTCCGGCTTCAGCAGCAGGGCCCGGTAGACGTCGTGCGCCCGCCTGCCCAGACCCACACTTTCCAGCATCAGTTCAACTCCCCCGACCGCCCGGTGGCTCTTCGGCTTCGTATGGACCGAATTCAGCCAATGAGCGGAGCATTTCGCCCTCATACGGGATGGAGGGCGAAAGCCTGTTCCCCTTGGTGATCACCGCGAGCATACCTGCACGTCAGCCGGTGGTAAAGCGTTTCCGCGCCGCCACCATTCCCGCACCGGGCGGCCCGAAAGGTCGGAGCCGACCCGTTCTCTCCCTTTGGCTCACCGAGGATCCGCAGGAGGGAATGGAGTCCGCTTTTGACATCTTTTACCCTCGGAAACGTCGTCACTTCACCATGATCTTCACCCACTCCGCATTGGCTTGAATATGCGGTGCGGACATCATCTCGGAGTGCCGGCCGGAGCCCCGCGCCACCCGCAGGGCGCCCGTGGTGAGGCCGCGCCAGGCGGCCTCCTCGCGGGGGCCGAGCTCCGAACCGTCCGCCGTCACCAGGAGCAGTTCCGCGGCGACCGTCCCGGTGTGGACGAGGGAGTCCCAGTACTCCGTGTACCGGACGCGCCGGGCGGCGGCCATCTCCTGGATCTCCGGGGCGGACAGCGCCTCGGCGAGCACCGGGTCGAGCCGTTCGAGGCCCTCCCGCATGTTCCTGCGGACCCGGTCGACCAACGGTTCCCCGGTCTCCTCCGGGCCCCCGCCGGACTCCCCGGTCAGCGGCGCGCTGTCGAAGAGGACGACGCGCTCCACCTCCCGTCCCCTGCGCTCCAGTTCGCGCGCCACCTCAAACGCGACGTTGCCGCCCGCCGAGTAGCCGCCGAGCCGCAGCGGGCCCGCCGGAGAGGTCCGCTCCACCAGGTCCGCGTAGAGCCCGGTCCGGTGCTCCTCCTCCACGAAGTCGAAGGCGTACACCGACTGTTCGGGCAGGAGCTCGGCGAGGGGCAGGTAGACCAGGCCCCAGCCGGCGATCGGCGGGAAGAGGAAGATCCGCTCCTCCCGCTCGGAACGGCCGAGCCTGGTCATCACCTGCTGCCCCGACGCGTCGGGGCCGGGGTCGGCCGCCCGGTCCACCAGGGCCGCGACCTCCCGCACGGTCGGCCCCTGGAACACGCCCGCCAGCGGGAGTCGTGCTCCGGTGCGGCTCCGGAGGAGGGCGAGCAGGGTGACGACCTTGAGCGAGTGGCCGCCCAGGGCGAAGAAGTCGGCGGCCGCGTCCAGCGGGCCGGTGCCCAGGACCTCCGCGAACAGCTCCGCGACCAGCTCCTCGGTGGCCCCGGCGAGCGGGACCTCCCGGACGTGTGCGGAGGCGGGCGTCGGCGCGGGGAGCGCCTTGCGGTCGATCTTGCCGTTCGGGGTGAGGGGGAACCGTTCGAGCGGCACCGTCACGGCGGGCACCATGTACGAGGGGAGCCGGGCGGTCAGCCGTTCGCGTACGGCCCCGGCCCAGGCCGGAAGGTCCTCCGGCCCGCCGGCCGGCACCACGTACGCCACCAGCCTCGGCCCGCTGCCGCCGTCGTCCCGGACGGTCGCGGCGGCCAGCGCCACCTCGGGGTCGGCGGCCAGCGCCTCCTCGATCTCGCCCAGTTCGATCCGGTGGCCGCGGATCTTGACCTGGTGGTCCTTGCGGCCGAGGAACTCCAGGGTGCCGTCGGGCAGCCAGCGCCCGATGTCCCCGGTGCGGTAGAGCCGGCCTCCGGCGGAGGGGCCGAAGGGGTCCTCGTGGAAGGCCGCCGCGGTCCGCTCGGCGTCGCCGACGTAGCCCCGGCCCACGCACGGGCCCGCCACGCAGATCTCGCCCTGGACGCCGCGCGGCGCGAGGGCGCCGCCGCCGGGGGTGTCCAGCGGGACCGTCGGGTCGACGACGTACAGGCGCGCGTTGCGGATCGGGCGGCCGATGGGGACGGAGCCCGCGCCGGGCGGTTCGGTGAGCAGGTGGTGGGTGATGTCGTCGGAGGCCTCCGTCGGGCCGTACGCGTTGACCATGACGACGTCCGGGAAGGCCGTCAGCCAGCGGCGCGCCAGCGAGTGGGGCAGTGCCTCGCCGGTCGGGACGAGGGCGCGCAGCGCGGGCAGTTCGGCGGGCTCCCGCTCCAGGAGGTCGAGCATCACCTCCAGCATCGACGGCACCACCTCCAGGACGGTGGCGCGGCGTCCGGCGACCTCGGCGAGGAGCGCGCCGGGGTCGGCGGCGGTCGCGTCGTCGCAGACCAGGGTGCGGCCGCCGAGGACCAGCGCGCCGAACATCTGCCACACGGAGATGTCGAAGCACTGGGAGGCGTTCTGGACCAGGACCGTGTCCCCGTCGAGGCCCAGGTCCTCGGCCTTGGCCAGCATGTGGTTCAACATGCCGCGCTGTTCGACCATGGCGCCCTTGGGGCGGCCGGTGGAGCCCGAGGTGAACAGCACGTAGGCGAGGTCGTCCTGGGTGACGGCGGTGTCGGTGGTGGCGGTGTCCTCCGGAGCCTCCCCGGCCGGGTGCGGGGCGTCGGTCAGCGGCAGCACCGTGCCGTCGAACCCGGCGCGCAGCTCCTCGGTGAGCAGGTGCGGTTCGGCCAGGAGCACCCGGCAGCCGGCGTCGGCGAGCACGCCCAGGCTGCGGGCCGCCGGGTGGCGGTGGTCCAGTGGGATGTAGGCGCCGCCGGCCTTCCAGGTCCCGAGGACCGCCTCGGCGAGCAGCGGCCCGCGCGCGGCGAGGATGCCGACGAGCTGTTCCCGCGCGAGCCCGGCGCCGGTGCGCAGGGTCGCCGCCACGGCGGCGGCGCGGGCGTCGAGTGCGCCGTACGTGCGCCGCACGGCGCCCGTCTCCAGCGCGATCCGGTCCGGATCGGCGGCGGCCACCGCCTCGATCCGCGACAGGACGGTCTGGCCGGCCGGGATCTCCGCGTGCCGCGCGCCGAGGCCGGCCGTCAGCTCGGCCCGCTCCCGCGCGGTGAGCACGTCGATCCGGGCGAGGGGCAGCTCCGGGGCCCGGCCGATCCGGTCGAGCACGGCGCCGAACCGGTCGCACAGCGCCTCGGCGGTCTCCCGGCGGAAGAGCCGGGTGGCGAAGTCGAGGCGGCACTCCAGGAGGCCGTCGCGGGGGTGGGCGAACAGCTCCAGGTCGAAGAGGCTGCGGCCGGTGTCGGTGTCGAGCTGCCGGACCGAGGTGGTGCCGTCCGGGCCGTCGAGGGCGGTGCCGTCGGCGGCGCCCGTCATGTTCTGGAAGGCGAACATCACGTCGAAGAGCGGGTTGCGGCTCGGGTCGCGCTCGACCTGGAGCCGGTCCACCAGCCGCTCGAACGGGTAGGCCTGGTGCCGCAGGGCCTCGGCGGTGGCGGTGCCGACCCGGTCGAGCAGCGTGCCGAAGTCCTCGGCGGGGTCGACGGAGCCGCGCATCGGCAGGGTGTTGAGGAACGGGCCCGCCATGGCCTCGGTGCCGGGGACGGTCCGGCCCGCAAAGGGGCTGCCCACCACCAGGTCGGTCTGCCCGGTGTGCCGCCACAGCGTGACGTACAGCGCCGCGAGCAGGGTCGCGTAGAGCGTGGTGCCCGCCTCCCGGGCGAGCCGCTCCAGGCGTCCCGTCACCCCGGCCGGGACGGTGAACCGCACCGCGTCGCCCTCGGTCGCCTGGACCGGCGGGCGGGGGAAGTCCGCGGGCAGCTCCAGGCGCGGCGGGAGCTGGGCGAAGCGGGACAGCCAGTACTGCTCGTGCTCCGCCAGTTCGGCGCGGTACTCCCCGGTGCGCTCGTGGGCGGCCCAGTCGCGGTACTGCCGCGCCGGCGGCAGCTCCCCGCCCGCGTACAGGGTGAGGAACTCCGAGACGAGCAGGGCGAGGCCGACGCCGTCCGCGGCGATGTGGTGGATGTCGAAGAGCAGCAGGTGGGCCGGGCCGCCGTCCGGCGCGGGCGCGCGCCGGACCACGGACATCCGCATCAGCGGGGCGCTGCCGAGGTCGAACGGCCGGACGAAGGCGGCGAGGACCCGGTCCGCCGGGCGGTCGTCGGACACCACGGCGACGTCGGCGCGCAGCTCGTCCGGCGGGCACACCACCTGGACGGGCTCGCCGTCCTCGACGCGCAGCGAGGTGCGCAGCAGCTCGTGGCGCTCCAGCAGTCCCCGGTAGGCCGCGCGGACCCGTGCGACGTCGAGGGCGCCGGAGACCTCCAGGGCGTGCGGGAGGTTGTAGTGGGTGCCCAGCGGGTCGAGTTCGTGCAGGACGAAGAAGCGGCGCTGGGCGGCGGAGGCCGGCTGGACGGCCCCCTCGGGGGCGTGGACGAGGGCGCGCGGGCCGCTCGTCGCCGTCCGGCCGAGGGCCCCGGCGAGCGCGGCGGGGGTCGGGTGGTCGAACAGCTGGTGGAGCTCGACGGAGACGCCGTCGTCCCGGCGCAGTCCGGCCAGCAGCGTGACGGCGCGCAGCGAGTGGCCGCCGAGGGCGAAGAAGCTGTCGTGGACGCCGACCCGGTCCACGCCGAGCACCCGGCCGAAGGCCTCGCAGAGCACCGCCTCCAGCGGGGAGCGCGGGGCCTCGTACGGGGTGTGGCCGGCCGCGGCCGTGCCGGAGGAGCGGGCGACGGCCGCGAGCAGGTCCCGGGCGACCGGGTACCGCAGCGGGAGCAGGTGGGCCCGGTGCGCCGTGGTCCCGGCGCCGGCCGGGGAAGTCCCGTCGTCCGGGGAGGCGTCGTCGAGGGCGGCCGGCCAGCGCGGCGCGGGGCGCCCGGCGCCGGCGGTCGTGGCGGGGGCCGGCGCGGGCAGGGCGGCCAGGTACGGCGGCCGGGCCCCGGCCCCTCCGTCCGGGGCGTCGGCGAGGTCCGCGATCCGCAGGCCCAGGGGGCGCGGGCCCCCCGCGTCCAGCCGGGCCGCCAGGTCGCTCCCCCGGTGCGGATGGACCAGGAGGAGCGGGGCGGAGCCGGGGCGGCGCAGGGTGCGGGTGTCCGCGTCCGCCGCGTCCGGGTCGTCGGCCGCGGGCACGAGCGGGGCCCCCGGACGGTAGCCCAGCAGGGCGAAGAACGCGGCGGCCCGGTCCGGGTCGGCGACGAGCAGGCTGATCCGGGCCCCGGTCCGCTCGGGCCCGGCCGCCACGTCCTCCGGCTCCCCGGTCTCCAGGAGTTCGACGAGGCCGACCCCGGCGACGGAGAAGAACCGCACGCGCCGGCCGCCGAAGAGCACGGCGGGGGCGGCGTCGCCGACGGCCTCGAAGGCGATGCCCGCCGCCCGCCAGGCCCGCTGGGCCCCGTCGAGGGAGGGCACGCGGTAGCAGAGGTGGTAGGGGCGCTCGCCGAAGCGCTCCAGGACGCCCCGGCTGGGGGACGTGTCGTCCACGGGCGCGACGAGTTCGACCGAGGGGCGGTCGGGGTGGGTCAGCATCCGCAGCAGCGAGCGCTGCTCCGGGTCGTGGACGGTCCCGCCCGCCGTGAAGCCGAGCGCGGAGAGGGCGGCGGCCGGTGCCTCCGGTTCGGCGACGGCGACCCCGACGTGGTCGAGGGGCGCGCACGCGACGGGGGCGGCGCCCGCCGGGGACGACGGGGCCGGGTCGGCGGGCCGCTCGTGGCGCAGGGCGACGAAGCGGGGCGTGCGCGGCAGTTCCGCCACGGGGAGTTCCCACAGGGTGCTCCCGGCGGCCCCCGCGTCCCCGGAGTCCGTACGGGTGAAGCCGTACCGGTCGAGGAAGGCGCGGGCGGGCTCGTTGCGCTCCGTGGCCGTGAAGCGGGCGCGCAGGACCGAGGCCCCGGTCTCCTCGCAGACGGTCCGGAGTCCGGCCAGGACCGCCTCCTCGACGGTCCGGCCGAGCACCCGGCAGCTCAGCAGGACGTTGTCCAGCTCCAGGACGGTGCCGTTCAGGGTGGACAGGACCACGCCGGTCAGGCCGTGGTCGCCGAAGCGGTCGCGGACGCGCACCACGTGGGCGGCCCTGCCGGGCTCCGCGAGCCGTGCGGCGAACCGGTCGGCCGTCAGGCGCAGTCCGCTCAGGTTGAACTGGTTGGTGCGGCGGGTGAGCTGGGCGGCCCGCTCCCGCTCGTCCTCCGCGACGGGGGTGAAGAAGGCCTCCAGCTCCATGCCCTCCAGGAAGGCCTCGACGGAGGGCGCGGCGCTCTCGTGCTCGCGGCGGGCCCGCTCGGTCCGGTAGCGGTCGGCCCGCCGCCGGTCGTCCTCGGTCACGACCGCGCTGTCGAAGGCCCAGACGTGCTCCAGGAAGAGGGCGTGCTCGGCGCGGTCCTCCGGGAGGCGCAGGGTGAGCACCTGCGGGAGGGCGGCCGTGACCTCGGCGCACTCGGCGGGGCTGTCGTCGAGGAAGACGAAGGAGTCCAGGCCGAGGCTCAGCTCTTCGGCGATGTCGCGCAGGTTCCGCGACTTGGGCGCCCAGTCGGCCCGTACGGCGGCGAAGTGGTCCCAGTCGAGCAGCATCCCGGGGTGGGTGTCGAACACGGCGCGGGCGTCGGCCTCGGCGTTCTTGCTGACCAGGACGAGCAGCACGCCCTCGGAGCGCTTGCGCAGCAGCAGGCGCTGGACGGCGGCCGCGGCCTCGTCGACCTCCACGCCGAGCGGGCCGTCCTCGCCGACGACCCCGCGCCAGAGGGTGTTGTCGGCGTCGACCGCGATGACCTTGTAGGAGGGCAGCAGCCCGGCGAGGAGGCGGCGCGCGATCTCGGTCGCGGCCACGGCGAAGAACTCCTCGGTGTACGGGACGCGGCCCAGCGCGTACGCGGCGGGGTCCTCCCACCGGGTCAGGCCGAAGCGCTCGGCGGCGGCCGGCAGGTCGACGGCGGTGAGGCCGGGGAGCGCGGCCAGGTCCGTACGCCACCGTGCGGCGAGCCGTGCGACGGCGGCGGCCACCGGGTCGCCGTCCCCGGAGCCCGGAACAGCCGGGGCCGTCGGGTCCGTCGGGTTCGTCGGGTCCATCGGGTTCGTCGGGGGCAGGGCGACGAGGCGGGGCGCGGAGGCGCGGCAGCCCCGGACGGCCTCCACCAGTTCGCCGTAGGTCCGTTCGAGCCGGGCGACCGTGGCGTCGGGTTCCTCCCCGGCGGGCGCGTCGGCGAGCCAGTCCTCGAAGCGCACGAGCAGCAGGGCGGGCCCGTCGGACGCGTTCCAGGCGCCGGCGGGGTCGAGGAGCTCCTGGAAGACCTGGCCGTATCCGGCGAAGTCCACGCGGGCGTCGAAGCCGAACCGGCCGCACCACCAGCGCAGCGGTTCGAGCAGCGGCTCCGCCGTGTAGGAGGCGACGACGGCGAGGTCGAGCGGGCGGCCGTGGATCCGCTCGCGGCGGGCGCGGAGGTCGTCGGCCTCCTCGGGGGCGAGCGGGGCGAGCTCCGGCAGGGGTGCGGCGGGGCGGTCGGCGGCGGCCGCGCACAGCGCGGTGAAGTGCGCGCCGAAGCGGGTGACGGTGGCCTCGTCGAAGAGAGCCCGGTTCGCCTCGGCCTTGACGCGCAGGCCGCCGTCGGGCGCGGGGAAGACGTCGAGCTTGAGGTCGAGCTTGGCGGTGCCGTGGCGGACCTCGACGGGGGCGAAGAGGAGGTCGCCGTGGCGGTCCGGGCCGTCGGCGCCCCGCTCGCCGTGGAAGATCAGCATGGTGTCGAAGAGCGGGTTGCGGCCGTCCCGGGCGGCGGCCCCGGCGAGTTCGACGATCTCGTCGAACGGCAGCTCCTGGTGGTCGTAGTCGGCCAGGACCGTGGTCCGGGTGCGGGCCAGGAGGGTCCGGAAGTCGTCCCCTGCGGCGGTCGCCACCCGGACGGGCAGGAAGTTGGCGAACATCCCGACCGTGCGGTCGAGGTCGGGGTGGTGGCGGCCGGCGACGAGCGAGCCGACGACGACCTCGTCCTGGTCCGCCCAGCGGCCGAGGACGGTGCCGAAGACCGCGAGGAGCGCCATGTTGAGGGTGGCGCCCTCGGCGCGGGCCCGGTCGGTGAGGGCGGCGGTCGCGTCCGGGGAGAGCGCGAAGGCGGTGGTGAAGCCCTCGGGGTCGCGCCGGTCGGACCGGGGCCGGTCCAGCGGCAGGGCGAGCCGCGGCAGGCCGTCGGTGCGGCGGGTCCAGTGCGCGCGCAGGGCGGGGGCGCGCTCGGTCTCGCGGGCGCGCTGCCAGTGGGTGAAGTCCCGGTAGCGGGTGCGGACCGGCGGGAGCGCGGCCCCGTCGAGGAGGGTCAGGAACTCCTCGACCAGGATCTGCAGGGACGTGCCGTCGGCGGCGATGTGGTGGATGTCGAGGAAGAGGACGCCGGTCTCCGGGCCGGTGGGCAGCCAGCGGGCGCGGACGAGCGGTCCGGACGCCAGGTCGAAGGGGCGCACCAGGGCCGTCAGGGCGTCGTCGAGCGCCGTGTCCGGGACGGGCGGGTGTCCGGCGAAGTCGATCTCCGCCGAGGGGTGGATCCGCTGGCGCACCTCGCCGGACGGGAGGTCGAGCCGGAAGGTCGTACGGAGGGACTCGTGGCGGTCCACGAGGCCCTGGAGCGCGGCGCGCAGCGCCGCCGGGTCGGCGGGGCCCTCGACGCGCAGCGCCACGGGCATGTTGTAGCCGGTGCCGGAGCCGGAGGAGTTCTGGATGAGGAAGATCCGGCGCTGGGCCGGGGAGGCGGGGTGCTCGTCGCCGGCGGGCGCGGGGGCGATCGGCGCGCCCGAGGAGCGGGCGGCGAGCGGGAGCCGGGCGGCCATCGCCGCGAGGGTGGGGTGGGTGAAGACGTCCGCGAGGGGCAGGACGCGGCCCAGGTCGCGTTCGACGCGGGAGGCGAGCACGGTGGCGGTCAGCGAGGTGCCGCCCCGGGCGAAGAAGTCGTCGTCCCGGCCCACCGGACCGCAGTCCAGGACCTCCCGCCACAGTGCGGCGAGGGCCTCCTCGTCGGGTCCGGACGGCGGGACGGACTCGGTGCGGACGGCGGCGGGTTCGGGCAGGGCGCGCCGGTCGACCTTGCCGTTCGGGGTGAGCGGCAGGACGTCGTGGCGGGCGAATCCGGCCGGGACCATGTAGGCGGGGAGCCGGGCGGCGAGGTGCGCGGCGAGCTCGCCCGCGCCGGTGTCCCCGCGCAGGACCACGTGGGCGCCGAGCCGGTGGTCGCCCCGGCCGTCGGGGTAGGCGACGACGGCGCACTGGGTGACGGCCGGGTGGGCGGCGAGGCAGGTCTCCACCTCGCCGAGCTCGACGCGGTTGCCGCGGACCTTGACCTGGCCGTCGATGCGCCCGACGAACTCCAGGGTGCCGTCGGGGCGCCAGCGGACGTAGTCGCCGGTGCGGTACATCCGGGCGCCGGGCGCGGTGGCGTACGGGTCGGGGACGAAGCGGTCGGCGGTCGCGGCCGGCGCGCCGAGGTAGCCGAGGCTGACGCCGGCCCCGCCGACGCACAGCTCGCCCACGGCGCCGTCGGGGAGCAGCCGCAGCCGCTCGTCGAGGACGTACGGGCGGTAGCCGGGCCAGGGGGTGCCGATGGGGACGTCCCCGGTGGCCGGAGCGCGGCCGGCGGTCCCGGCGACGGCGTGGGTGCTGGTGGTGACGGTGGCCTCGGTCGGCCCGTAGGTGTTGACCAGTTCGACGCGGGCGGTCGCGGGGTCGTCCTGCCAGCGGCGCACCGACTCGGGGTTGACCCGCTGCCCGGAGAGGGTGACCAGGCGGACGGCGGGGGCGGGGCCGCCTTCGCCGTCCCGCAGGTGCTCGTACCAGCGCTCCCAGTAGGCGGTGGGCAGGCCGAGGACGGTGACGCCCCGGTCGGCGGTGAAGCGGTCGAAGCGGGGGAAGCTGGTGATGGCGTCGGCGGGGCGGCACACCACGCGGGCCCCGGCGGCGAGGGCCGGGAAGATCTCCTCGACGGAGGCGTCGAAGCTGGGCGAGGAGAAGTGCAGCACGCGGTCGCGGGCGGTGATCCCGAAGACCTCGACGCAGCCGAGGTTGTGGTTGACGACGCCCCGGTGGGTGACGCCGATGCCCTTGGGGGTGCCGGTGGAGCCGGAGGTGTAGATCATGTACGCCAGGTCGGCGGGGGTGACGCCGGTCTCCGGGTCCTCCGGGGACAGGGCGTCGAGCGCGGCGGTCAGCTCCTCGGGGACGAGGGTCGCGGCGCCGGTCGCGGCGGCCCGGCCGGCCAGGTCCGGGTCGGCGAGGACGAGGACGGCGGCGGAGCCCCGGACCATGGCGAGGGCGCGCTCGGCCGGGTAGGCGGGGTCGACGGGGACGAAGGCGCCGCCCGCCGCGGAGACGGCGAGCATCGAGACGACCAGGCCGGCGCCGCGCTCCATGAGCAGGGCGACCCGGTCGCCGGTGGCCAGACCCCGGGCGCGGAGCAGCCGGGCGAGGCGGTGGACCCGGTCCCGCGTCTGCGCGTAGGTCAGTTCGGTGCCGTCGTGGTCGACGAGGGCGACGGCGTCGGGGGTGCGGGCCGCCGAGGCCTGGAAGAGGCCGTGCAGGGTGGTGGCGGGGCGGGGGCGGTCCGGTCCGGTGCGGCCGGTGAGCAGCAGGGCGCGTTCGGCCGCCGGGACGAGGGCGATGCCGTCGAGCGGGGCGGCCGGGTCCGCCGTCATCTCCTCGACGGTCCGGACGAGGTCCGCGGCGATCAGGGCGGCGCCGTCGGCGTTCCAGCGGGCGTCACGGTGTTCGAGGTAGCCCTCGAAGCCGCCGTCGCGCTCGTACAGGTAGAGGCTCAGGTCGAGCTTGGCCTCGCGCTTGGGCAGGGCGACCGGGGTGACGGTCAGCTCGTCCAGGTCGACGGGCTCGTACGGGTAGTTCTGCAGCGCGAACAGGGCCTGGAAGAGGGCCTGCCCGGGTCCGGCCTGCGGCCGGACGGCCTCGGTGATCTCGGCGAGCGAGACCTCCTGGTGGGCGAGGGCGCCGAGGGTCGCGGTGCGGCAGCGGCGCCAGAGGTCGGCGGCGGTCGCGGCGGCGGTGTCCACGGCGAGGGGGAGGGTGTTGGCGAAGTAGCCGATGACGTCCTCGGTCTCCGGCCGGAGCCGGCCGGCGACCGGCGTGCCGATGACGGGGCGGGTGGTGCCGGTCCGGCGGGCCACGACCAGGGCGAAGGCGGAGAGCAGGGCCATGTACGGGGTGACGCGGTGCTCCCGGCAGGCCTCCTGGAGGCGTCGGGCGAGCGCCGGGGGCAGGGCGACGGGGACGCTGCCGCCCGCGCTGTCCGCGTCGGTGGGGGCGGTGCGCGGCGCGGCGGGCGCGTCGGCCGCCGCGAGGTGCTCCCGCCAGTGGTCGAGCTGCGCGGCGAACTCCCCGGCGGCCTGGCGCTCGGCCCGCTCCCGTACGACCGCGCTCCAGGTGGTGCGCAGGGGGGCGGGTGCGGGGGCGGGGCGGCCCTCCAGGCGGAGGTAGGCGGCGGTGATCTCCCGTACGAGCAGGGACATGGACCAGCCGTCGCCGACGATGTGGTGCATCGAGATGACGAGGACGTGGCTGTGCTCGGCCTCGGCCAGCAGGTCGAGCCGGAGCAGCGGTCCTGCGGCCAGGTCGAAGGGGCGGGCGAGGACCCGCTCGACGAGGGGGTCGAGGCCGGTGGCCGCGGGGTGGACGGTCAGTTCGGGCGGCAGCGCGCGGTGGACGCGGGTGCGGGGGACGCCGTCCTCGGCGTGGAAGGTGGTGCGCAGCGCCTCGTGGCGGAGGGCCACCTCGGCGGCGGCGGCGCGCAGCGTCCCGGGGTCGAGCGGGCCGGTGAGGCGGACGGCGTCGCAGATGGTGTAGGCGGTGCTCTCCGGGTGGACCTGCTGGTGGGTCCAGAGGCGCAGCTGGGACGGGGTGGGCGGGACCGGCGCGCCGTCCGGGGCCGGGGCCGTCTCGGGGGCGGCCGGGGCGGCGGCGGTCGGGGCGGTGCGGCGGGCGGCGCCGCCCGCGAGGCGCCGGGCGAGGAGCTTGCGGCGGGCCTCGGCGGCGGCCGTCTCGGGAGCGGCCGGGGCGGCGACCGTCTCAAGGGCCGTCTCGGGGATCTGGATCTCGGTCATCGGGCGTCGTCCTCGCTGAGCAGTGCGGCGATCTCGTCATCGGTCAGGGCGTCGAGTTCGGCCTGGATCCGCTCCTCGACGAGGGCGGCCAGGGCCGCGACGGTGGTGGCGTCGAACAGGGCGGCGAGGTCCAGGTCGACGCCGAAGGCGCGGCGGATCCGGGCCAGGACCTGCGCGGCGGCGAGCGAGTGCCCGCCGACCGCGAAGAAGTCGTCCTCGACGCCGAACTCCCGGCCGGGCAGCACCTCGCGCCAGAGTGCGTGGACGGTCTCCTCGACCTCGTCGCGGGGGGCCACGAAGGGCGCGGCGGACGGGCGGTCCGCGTGGAGCGCCGCCTCGTCCACCTTGCCGTTGGCGGTCAGCGGCAGGGCGTCCCGGAGGGTGAAGCCGGCCGGGACCTGGTGTCCCGGCAGGGCCTCGCGGCACCAGTCGGCGAGCTCCCGCCCGGTGGGCGGGGTCCCGGGGGCCGGTACGACGTGGGCGTGGATCCCGTCGGGCGGGGCGGCCACGACGTGGGCGTGCGCGACGCCCGGGTGGGCGGCGAGCCGGGCCTCGGTCTCCCGGGGATCGACGCGGTGGCCGCGGACCTTCAGCTGCCGGTCGGCGCGGCCCGCGTACTCCACCGCCCCGTCCGGCCGGTACCGGCCGAGGTCCCCGGTGAGGTAGACGCGGTCGCCGCCGGGGCCCGGCACGAAGCGGGCGGCGGTCAGGGCGGGGTCGTGCGGGTAGCCGAGCGCCAGGTACGGGGTGCGGACCACGATCGGGCCGAGCTCGCCGACGCCGGCCCGGCGGCCGTCCGCGGTGAGCACCAGCAGCTGGACTCCGGGAACGCCCCGGCCCAGGGGGACGGTCCGTCCGTCGTGCGCCACGGGATCGGCGTCCTGGACGGCGATGCCCTGCGGGGTCTCGGTCGCGCCGTAGAAGGCGGTGCAGCGGACCCGCGGCGCCCGCAGGACGAGCTCCCGGCAGTCGCCGCCGGTGAGCGCCTCTCCGCCGAAGAACGCGCGGCGCAGGGCCGGGAGGCCCAGGGCGGGGTCCGCGGCGCCGAGCAGCCGTCCCAGGGAGGGGGTGAGGTGGACGGCGGAGACCTCCCCCTCCGCCAGCCGGCGGGCCAGCCGGTCGGGGTCCCGGACGTCCCCGGGCCCGGTCAGGAGCAGGGCGCCGCCGCACCACAGGGGGGTGAACAGGTCGCGCAGGAAGGGGTCGTGGGAGGGCCCGGAGAGGGCGGCGAAGCGGTCCTCGGGGCCGAGTCCGTGGTGGCGGACGTGCCAGTCGAGGAAGTGGGTGAGGGCGCGCTGCGTCCCGGCGACGGCGCGGGGCTCCCCGGTGGATCCGGAGGTGAAGGCGAGGTACGCGACGGCGTCGGGGTCCTCGGGAGGAGCGATGACGACGGCCGGGGTCGCCGGGGCCTCCGGGGCCGGCAGGGTCAGTACGGTGCAGCCGGGCAGCTCGGGGACGGCGGGGGTGCCGGTGGTGGCGTCGGTGTCCGCGTCGGTGCCGGTCCCGGGGACGAGCAGGACGCGGCAGCCCGCCGCCGTGGTCCGGTGGCGCAGCACCTCGGCGGGGTGCTCGGGGTCCAGGAGCAGGAAGGCGGCGCCGGCGCGCAGGACCGCCAGCACGGCCGCGGACAGGTCCGCGCGGCGGTGGGCGAGCACGGCGACGACGTCGCCGGGGCCCGCTCCGTGGCGGGTCAGGAGGGCGGCGCCCGCCTCCGCCCCGGCGGCCAGTTCCCGGTACGTCCGGCGGGTGGTGCCGTCGTCGGCGGCGAGGGCGTCGGGGGTCTCCCGGGCGCGCAGGGCGAGCCGTTCGAGGAGGCCCCCGGCCCACCGGGCCGGCAGCGGCAGGGCGGGGTCGGGAAGGGCGGCGTCGAGGGCGGTGGGGCGGAGGGCGAGGCGGTCGAGCGGGGTCTCCGGCGCGTCGGCCGCCGCGTCCAGGAGGGCCGCGAGCCGCTCCAGGAGGTCGGCGATCCGCGCGTCGTCGAAGAGCAGGCCGTTGTGCACGGCGGTCAGCTCGATGCCGTCGTCGCCCCGGTCCCTGACGTACAGGCTCAGGTCGAACTTGGCTCCGAAGCGCAGGAGTTCGGCGCCGTACGGCTCCACCGAGAGGTCCTCGGCCGGGTGCGCGGCCAGCGGGTCGTGGGGGTCGAGCATGTTGAACAGCACCTGGAACACCGGGGTGGTGGACCGGTCCCGGTCCGGGCAGACCTCGGCGACGATCCGCTCGAACGGCACGTCCTGGTGGGCGAAGGCGTCCACGGTGGCCGTGCGGACCCGGTCGACGAGGCCCGCGAAGCCGATCGCGGGGTCGACGTCGGTGCGGATCGGGAGGGTGTTGACGAAGCAGCCCACGGTCCGCCGGACGGCGGGGTGGGAGCGTCCGTCGACGGGGGTGCCGACGATGACGTCCCGCTCGCCGGTGAGCCGCTGGAGGGTGGCCTGGAATCCGGCGAGGAGCGTCATGAAGAGGGTGGCGCCGCGGCTCCGGGACAGCTCCCGCAGCCGTCGTGCCCGGTCGGCGGGGACGGTCGCGGTCACGAGGGAGCCCTCGAAGGTCTGCCGGGCGGCGCGCGGCCGGTCGGCGGGGAGGGCGAGCACGGGCAGCTCCCCCGCGAGCGTCTTCCGCCAGTGGTCGAGCAGTTCGTGGCCCCGGGGGCCGTCGAGCAGGGCGCTCCGGTGGCGGGTCCAGTCGGCGTACCGGGCCCGGCCGGCGTCGTCGGCGGGTTCGGCGCCGGAGTAGGCGCGGAGGGTCTCCTCCAGGAGGACGCCGACGGAGCCTCCGTCGGCGGCGAGGTGGTGGACCGTCACGAACAGCACCCACTCCTCCTCGTCGAGCCGGGCGAGGGCGGTGCGCAGCACCGGGCCCCCGGCCAGGTCGAAGACGTGGGTGGACTCGGCGGCGCCGAGGGCGGCGAGGCGCTCCTCGCGCCGGGCGGGCGGCAGGTCCCGCAGGTCGTGCAGGGGCAGGTCGACGGGCTTCGCGTCGAGGACGCGGGCGTACGGGACGCCGTCCTCGGAGCCGTACACCGTGCGGAGGGTGTCGTGCCGGGCCGCCGTGGCGGTGAACGCCCGGGCGAAGCGGCCGGGGTCGAGGGGGCCGCGGACGCGGTACGCGCCGGACATGTTGAGGACCGGGGTGCCGGGGGTGTGCTGCTCGAAGAACCACATGCGCTGCTGGGCGGAGGAGAGTTCCTCGCGTCCGCCGGGCGCGGTGGCCTCGACGGGGGCGTCGGCGTACGGCGCGGTGAGGGTCCGCACGGCCGCGGCGAAGTCCTCGGCGACGGGGGCGTCGAAGAGGGTCCGCAGCGGGATGTCGCGGGAGAGCTCGGTGCGCAGGGCCGCGACGGCGCGGACCGCGAGCAGGGAGTGGCCGCCCAGGTCGAAGAAGTCGTCGGTGGCGCCGACGCCGCCGGGCAGGCCGAGGACCTCGGCCCAGACGCGGGTGACGGCGCGCTCCACGTCGTCGCGGGGCTCGACCCGGGTGCGGGGTCCGGCGGCGGAGCCCCAGTCGGGGGCGGGCAGGGCCTTCCGGTCGACCTTGCCGTTGGGGTTGAGCGGCAGCGCGTCGAGGACCACGAGGTGGCCGGGCGTCATGTGCTCGCCGAGCAGGGCGGTGACGTGGTGGCGCAGGTCGCGGACGGGCGGCAGCGCGTCGCCGACGACGTAGCCGACGAGGCGGAGTTCGCCGTCGGGGCCGGGCAGGGCGGCGGCCGCGCAGTCGCGCACGGCCGGGTGGCGGGAGAGCGCCGCCTCGACCTCGCCGAGCTCCATGCGGTGGCCCCGGATCTTGACCTGGTGGTCGACGCGGCCGAGGAACTCCAGGGCGCCGTCGGCGCGCAGCCGCACCAGGTCTCCGGTGCGGTAGAGCCGGCCGCCGGGCCGGGTGCCGTACGGGTCGGGCACGAACCGCAGCGCGGTCTGGACCGGGTCGCCGAGGTAGCCGCGGCCGACGCCGACGCCGCCGACGTACAGCTCGCCGGGGACTCCGGCGGGGACGGGCCGGCCGTGGGCGTCCCGCACGTACAGGCGCATGTTGGGGACGGGCAGGCCGATCGGGGTGCGGGTCTCCAGGGGGCCGGGCGGGGTGGTGAGGGTGGCGTGGGTGACGTCGTCGGAGCACTCGGTGGGGCCGTAGGCGTTGACGACCGGGACGCCGGGGTGGCGGGCGAGCCAGGCGCGGACCAGGGCGGGGTCGAGGGCCTCGCCGGTCAGCATCAGGAGGCGCACGCCGGGGGCCTCGGGGAGCGCGGGGTCGGCGAGGGCCGCCCGGAGCATCGAGGGCACGGTCTCCAGGAGGGTGGCGCCGTGGTCGCGGGCGGCCGCCCAGAGGAGGGCGGGGTCGTGGGCCTGCTCGTCGGTCACGATGGCGACCCGGCCGCCCAGGAGCAGCGGGGCGAGGAACTGCCAGACGGAGATGTCGAAGCAGACGGAGGCGTTCTGGACCAGCGTGTCGTCGCCGGTCATGCCCAGGTCGTGGATCTTCGCGTAGAGGTGGTTGACCATGCCGGCCTGTTCCACCATGGCCCCCTTGGGGACCCCGGTGGAACCGGAGGTGAAGATCACGTACGCCAGGTCGTCGGGCGCGTCCGCGACCGGGGCGGGGGCCTCGGCGGGCGTGGCGAGCACGTCCTCCAGGGCGACGGTCCGGCCCGCCGGGGCGCCGGCCGCGACGATCCCGTCGAGCAGGGCGCGGGTGCCCCGGGTGTGCGCGGTGAGCACGGCGCCGCTGCCGGTGAGGATTCGGGCGAGCCGGGCCGTCGGGTACATCGGGTCGAGCGGGACGTAGGCGCCGCCCGCCATGAAGACGCCGATGACGGCCGTGAGGAAGAGGGTGGAGCGCTCGGCGAGCAGGGCGACCCGCTCGCCGGGGCACAGTCCGGCGGCGCGCAGGGCGGCGGCGCACCGGGCGGCGTCCGCGCGGAGCTCCGCGTAGGTGACGGCGCCGTCCGCGTCGACGGCGGCGACGGCGTCGGGGGCGCGCGCGACCTGGGCCTCGAACAGCTCGCGGAAGGTCCGGTCGAGGGGGAACGGGACGTCGGAGGCGCCGGGCCCGGCGAGCATCCGGCGCTCCTCGTCGGCGGCCATGACGGGCAGGTCGCCGACGGGGCTCGCCGGGCGGTCGAGGGCGCCGCGCAGCAGCGCCTCGTACCGCCGGGCGAACAGCTCGGCCGTGGCCGGGTCGAAGAGTCCGGCGTCGTACTCCAGGCGCAGGCGCAGCGCGCCGTCGCGGGGTTCGAGCAGCACGGTCACGTCGAAGCGGGCGGTGCCGGAGTGGACGGGGAGTTCGGTGACGTCCAGGCCGGGCAGGGCGAGCGCGGACCCCGGGGTGTTCTGGAGTCCGAACATCACCTGGAAGAGCGGGGTGCGGGTCTGGTCGCGTCCCGCGCCCGTCTCCTCCACCAGCCGCTCGAAGGGCACGTCCTGGTGGTCGTAGGCGTCGACGGCCCGTTCCCGCACGTGCCGCAGCAGGGCCGCGAAGGACAGGTCGCCGGTGACCCGGGCGCGCAGCGGCAGGACGTTGACGAAGCAGCCGGCCAGGTCCTCGGTGTCCCGGTGGGTGCGTCCGGCGACCGGCGAGCCGACGATCACGTCCGTCTGGCCGGTGTGGCGGTGCAGGAAGGCGTGGAAGGCGGCGAGCAGGGTGACGAACGGGGTGACGCCGTGCTCCTTGGAGAAGCGTTCCACGGTACGGGTGAGGTCGGCGTCCCAGTCCCGCAGCAGCTCGGCGCCCCGGCGGGGACCGGCCGAACGCGGCCGGTCGGAGGGGAGGTCGAGCACGGGCAGGGGTCCGGCCAGCCGCTCGCGCCAGTGGGCGAGCTGCCCGTCGAGGGCCCCGCCGTCGAGGGCGTCGCGCAGCCGGTGGGCGTGGTCGGCGTACCGGGCGCGCAGCGCGGGGAGGCGGGCGGGGGTGCCGTCGAGCCGGGACCGGTACAGCTCGGCGAGGTCGCGCAGCAGGACGCCCACGGACCAGCCGTCGGAGACGATGTGGTGCACCGTCACCAGGAGGACGTGCTCGCGCTCGGCGAGGGTGAGGAGCCGGGCCGTCCACAGCGGGGCCCGCGCCAGGTCGAAGCGGGTCCGGGCGGCGAGCCCGGCGAGCCGGTCGGTCTCCCGGTCGCGTTCCCCGGCGGTGAGGCCGCTCAGGTCGGTCTCGGTGAGCGGCAGTTCGACGGAGGGCAGGGTCGTGGGGCGGCAGGTGCCGTCGGCGTCCGCCGGGAACGCGGTGCGCAGGGCCTCGTGGCGGTCGGTCAGGTCGCGCAGCGCGCCGGTGAGGGCGGCGCGGTCGAGCGGGCCGGTCAGCCGGAGCGCGGCGGGCACGTTGTAGAGCGGGCTGCCGGGGTCGAGCTGGTCGAGGAACCAGAGCCGCTGCTGCGCGAAGGAGAGCACGTCGGGACGGGGGGCTCCGGCGGTGGGGGTGGTTCCGGTTCCGGTTCCGGTGTCGGTGTCGGCGGGGTCCTCCTGTGCCGGGACCGGGACGGGCGCCGGTGCCGGGGCCGGGGCGGGGGCCGGTGCCTTGGGGTCGCGGAGGCGGTCCACCGCCGCCGCGAAGCCCGCGAGGGTGGGGGACTCGAAGAGGGCCCGCAGCGGGACGTCCACGCCGAGCCGCTCCCGGACGCGGGAGACGACCCCGGTCGCGGTGAGCGAGTGCCCGTCGAGGTCGAAGAAGTCGTCGGCGCGGCCGGGCCGTTCGATGCCCAGGACCTCGGACCAGATGCCGGCCAGGACCCGCTCGGTGCCCTCGCGGGGCTCCTCGTGGGCGGGGCGGGCGTAGTCGGCGCCGCCGGGCGCGGGCAGCGCGGCCCGGTCCACCTTGCCGTTGTGGGTCAGCGGCAGCGCGGGCAGGACGACGACGGCCGACGGGACCATGTAGGCGGGCAGGGCGGCGGCGAGTCCGGACCGTACGGCCGCCGGGTCGACGGGTCCGGCGTCCGCGCCCGGGACGACGTACGCCACGAGCCGGGGGCCGGTCCCCTCGTCCGTACGGGCGAGGACGGCGGCCTCGACGATGCCGGGCCGGGCCAGCAGGGCCGTCTCGATCTCGCCGGGTTCGATGCGGAAGCCGCGGATCTTGACCTGGTGGTCGAGGCGGCCGAGGAACTCCAGGCCGCCGCCGGGCAGTCGGCGGACCAGGTCGCCCGAGCGGTACATGCGCGCGCCGGGGCCGCCGTACGGGTCGGGCAGGAAGCGCTCGGCGGTCTGGCCGGGCGCGCCGAGGTAGCCCCAGCCCACCTGGCCGCCCGCGATGAACAGTTCGCCGGGCACACCGTCGGGCACGGGCCGCAGCGCCTCGTCCAGGACGTGGAGACGGGTGCCGGGGACGGGGGTGCCGATGGGGACGGTGACGGCGGCGGAGTCGGCGGCGGTCGCGGTGTGCACGCAGCATCCGACGACCGTCTCGGTGGGCCCGTACTCGTTGACGATCCGGACGCCGGGGGCCGTGCGGGCGATCCGCTCGACGAGCGCGGGGGCCAGTGCCTCGCCGCCGACCACGAGCGTCCCGGCGGCCCGGGCGAGGCGCCCGGGGGCGAGGGTCCGCTCCAGGAGTTCCAGGTGCGCCGGGGTGATCTTGAGGAGGCTGAAGCCGTCCTGACGGGAGAGCAGGCCGGTCAGCCGCTCCACGCCCTCCCCTCCGTCGACCAGCACGGCGGTCCGGCCGGCGGCGAGCGGGGTGAGCAGGCTGGTGAGGGTGAGGTCGAAGCCGAGGGGCGAGTGGACCGGGGCGCCGGAGCCGTCGGCGACGGCGTACTCCCGCGTCGCCCAGCGGACGTAGCGGGCGAGGGCGTCGTGCGGGATCATCACGCCCTTGGGCGTGCCGGTGGAGCCCGAGGTGTAGAGCACGTACGCCAGTCCGCGGGGGTCGGCCGGCGGCAGCGCGGGCCCGTCCTCGCCGGGGAGTTCCGCGGCGAGGAGGTCCTCGACCGCGAGGGCGCCGGGCTCGGCCGTGCCGGCGGCGAGGCGCTCACGCGTGGTGAGGACCGTGCCGGCGCCGCAGGCGGCGAGGATCCGCTCGGCCCGCAGCGGGGGCAGGGCGGGCTCGACGGGCACGTAGGCGGCGCCGGCCCGCCAGATCCCGAGCATCGCGGCGACGGTCGCGGCCGACGGCCCGCAGCGGAGGGCGACGAGCTGTCCGGGGCGCACGCCCCGGGCCCGCAGCGCGCGGGCCGCGCGGTCGGCGGCGGCGTCCAGTTCGGCGTAGGTGAGGGTCCGCTCGGGATCGGTGACCGCGGGGTGGTCGGGGTGGGTGCGGGC
Source organism: Streptomyces sp. NPDC093071 (assembly GCF_044754545.1). Classification (NCBI taxonomy): domain Bacteria; kingdom Bacillati; phylum Actinomycetota; class Actinomycetes; order Kitasatosporales; family Streptomycetaceae; genus Streptomyces; species Streptomyces sp. NPDC093071. The sequence goes on from NZ_JBIVPH010000001.1 coordinate 770,327, forward strand.
CCGGTCGGCGACGAGCGCGGGGACGTCGGGGGCGGGGCCGCCGTCGGCGGGGCCGGTGAGCAGCGAGGCGTCGTCGGGCCCGAGCAGGTCGGCGACCGGGGTCGCGGGGGCCGCGACGGCCTCCTCCAGGACCTGGAGCCACTGGCGGAGGAAGCGGGCGCCGCTCGGGGCGGCGAGGACGTCCGCGTTGGTCTCCAGGACGGCGTGGAGTCCGGCGGCGCGCTCCTCGACGAGGAGGCTGACGTCGTACTTGGCGGTGCCGCCGTCGACGTCGAGGAGTTCGGTGTCGAGGCCGGGCAGGGCCACGGGCTCCGACGAGGCGTTCTGCAGGGCGAACATGGCCTGGAAGAGCGGGGAGCGGCGCCGGTCGCGGTCCGGCCGGAGCTCTTCGACGAGGGTGTCGAACGGCAGGTCCTGGTGGGCGAAGGCGTCGAGGGCGGTGCGCTTCACACGGCCGATCAGCTCGTCGAAGGACGGGGTGCCGTCCAGCGCGACGGCCAGCGGCAGGACGTTGACGAAGTAGCCGATCAGGCCCTCGGTGTCGACGGCGCCCCGGTTGGCGACCGGGGTGCCGAGGACGACGTCGTCCTGGCCGGAGTGCCGGTGGAGGACGGTGGCGTACGCGGCGGCCAGCACCATGAAGAGCGAGACGCCGTGGCGCCGGGCGAGCTCCCGCAGGGATCCGGCGAGTCCGGCGGGAACGGTGGCGGAGGAGCGGTGGCCGGCGCCGGTGGGCTCGGCGGGGCGCGGGTGGTCCCAGGCCAGTTCGAGCGGTTCGGCGCGGGCGGCCGGGGTGCTCCGCCAGTGGTCGAGGAGCCGCTCGCGCTCGCCCTCGTCGAGGCGGCCCCGGTGCCAGACCGCGTAGTCCGCGTACTGCAGGGGGAGCTCCGCGAGCCGGGCGGCGGTCCCGGTGGAGCGGGCCCGGAAGAACTCCCCCAGCTCCCGGAGGATCACCCCCACCGACCATCCGTCGGCCACGATGTGGTGGAGCGTCAGGAGCAGGACGTGGTGGTCGTCGGCGAGCTTCAGGAGCCGGGCCCGCAGCAGGGGCCCGGTCGTGAGGTCGAAGCCGCGCGCCGCCTCCTCGCGGGCGAGCAGGAGCGCGCGCGGCTCCCGGGCGGGGGCGTCGAGTCCCGTCAGGTCCTCCACGCCGAGGGCGACCGCGAGCCGCTCGTGGACGAACTGCGCCGGCGCGTGGTCCACCTCCCCGAACGTGGTGCGCAGCGCCTCGTGCCGGTCCACCAGGTCCTGGAGGGCCCCGGCCAGCGCGTCCGGGGACAGCGGGCCCCGCAGCCGAAGCGCCGCCGGCACGTTGTACGCGGCGGTGCCGGGGCTCAGCCGGTCGGCCAGCCAGAGGCCCTCCTGGGCGTACGAGCAGGGGAAGGCGTAGACGGTGTCGGCGGCGGCGTCGGGCGCGGCCTGCGGGAAGGCAGTCATGTGCGTGCTTTCGCTCGGAGGGTGGGCGGGGCGGTCGTTCGGGGCCGGGACCGTCAGACGAGGGGGGCGAAGAAGTACGTGTCGCGGCGGGTGAAGAGGCCCTCGGGCGAGAGGGCGAAGAAGTCTGCGTACCGGAGCGCGACCGTGCCGCCGTCCCGCAGTTCGCCCCGGAAGCCGCCCTGGACGGCGACGGCGCCGCCCGCGGCGGTGACCGAGGTGACGGTGTGCCGGCCCCGGGCGACGACCCGCTCCTCGCGGTAGAAGCGGCCCAGCTCCGCCCGCCCGGTCAGCGGCTCGTAGCCGGGGCGGTGGTAGACGGCGTCCGGGGCGAACAGGGCGAGCAGGCCCTCGACGTCCCCCTCGTCCACGAGCCGGTAGTAGGAGCGGACCTTCTCGACGTCCGCGGAGAGGTGCTGGGCGACGGTCATCTGCGGTGGAGTCCCTTCGGGAGCGGGTCCGGCGGCGGCACGGGCGGATGCGGGGACGGGGCCCGGGTCCGGGACGGCGCGGACCGGGGCGGACACGGACGGGGACACGGGAGCGGGTACGAGTACGGGTACGGGCGGGGGCGCGGCGGGCAGGGTGCCGCCGGTGGTCAGGGCGCGGGGCCGCTCCGGGCGGGCGACCGTGATCACGAAGCCGTCGGCGACGCGGAAGCGGCCGTGGACCGGGAACGGGCCCCGGTCCAGCCGGAATCCGCCGCCGGGCAGGTCGAGGGCCAGCTCCACGTCGTGGAAGTCCCAGAAGCGGCCGGTGAGCGGGGAGAGCACCTTGTAGACGCTCTCCTTCGCGCTGAACACGACCTTCGCGAAGAGCGGCGCCGTGGGCCCGGGCGGGAGCTGGTGGCGCTCCCCCGGGGTGCACACCAGCGTCAGCACCTCGTCCGGCAGCGGTTCCGCCGGCTCGATGTCGATGCCGAGCCCGGCGACGTCGGCCGCCGGGGCGACGGCGGCCGCGCACACGCCCCCGGCGTGCGTGATGCTGCCGACCACGCCCGGCGGCCAGACCGGCGCGCCCCCCGGCCCCCGGCGGATCACCGGGGGCGCGAACCCGAGGCCGCCGAGCGCGATCCGGGCGCTGTGCCGGCCCACGGCGAACTCCCGCCGGCGGTCGGCCACGGCCGTCCGTACGACGTCCTCCTCCTCGGGGTGGAGCGGCGGCAGCGGGCCGAAGTCGCCGCCCAGGGCCGCCACGGCGGCGCCCCGGGGGGCGAGGGAGGCGACGTGCAGTCCGACGGCCTCGGCCGCGGCGGCGGTGCCGAGGGCCGTGGCGTTCGGCGCGGTGGCGTTCGGCGCGGTGGCGTTCGGCGCGGTGGCGTTCGGCGCGGTGGTGTTCGGCGCGGTGGTGTTCACGCCGCCCTCCGGGCCGCCGGGAGCGCCCGGAGGCCGTCGGCGAGGAGGGCCAGGACGTCGGGCAGCCGGTCGTTCAGGTAGAAGTGGCCGCCGGGCAGGAGGTGGTGGCGGAACGGTCCGGTGGTCAGCTCCGCCCACGCCTCCAGGTGCGCGGGCGCCACGCCGGGGTCGGCGTCGCCGCCGAACGCGGTGACCGGTGCGGAGAGCGGCGGCCGGGGGGTGTGGCGGTGGGTCTCGCAGAGCTCGTAGTCGGCCCGGAGCACCGGGAGCAGGAGGTCGAGCAGCTCCGGGTGGGCGAGGACCTCCGGGTGGGTGCCCTCCATCCGCCCCAGGTGGGCGATCAGCTCCTCCCGGGGCAGCCGGTGCACGTCCTCGGAGGGGCGCGGCAGCGAGGGGGCCCGGTAGCCGGAGACGAAGAGGTGGTCCGGGGCCCGTCCCCGGTCGGCCAGGGCGTGGGCGAGCTCGTGGGCGAGCAGCGCGCCCATGCTGTGCCCGAAGACGGCGAGGCGCGGGTGGCGGGCCGCCCGCTCCAGGACGTGGTCGGCGAGGGCGTCGACGACCTGGGCCGTCCGGGTGTGCCGGGGTTCGCCGAACCGGCTCTCGCGGCCCGGGAGCTGGACGGGCACGACCTCGGCGACGTCCGCGAGGAGGGCGGGCCAGCGGCGGTAGGCGGAGGCGCCGGCCCCGGCGTGGGGCAGGCAGAAGAGGACGGTCCCGGTGTCGGCGGCGGACTCCGGCGGCAGTGGGAACCAGGGCGACGGCGCGGACGCGGCGGGGTACGGGTTCACCGGGTCACCGCGCTTCCGGGCACGTACGCGCGGCGGGCGAGGCGCGCGGGCCCCTGGACGGCCGGCGCCGGGGCGGCGGCCCGCCGGGCGAGGTGCGCGGCGACGGCCCGGACCGTCGGGTCGTTGAAGAGGTCGGCGATGGGCAGGTCGACGCCGTACCGCTCGCGGACCCGGACCAGGAGCTGCATGGCGAGGAGGGAGTGGCCGCCGAGGAGGAAGAAGTCGTCGGTGGCCCCGACCTCGCCGCCGAGGAGTTCGGCGAAGAGGGCGGCTATCTCCCGCTCCAGCGGGGTGCGCGGCGGCTCGGACACGGCCGGCGCGGCGGGGTTCGGGCGCGGCGCGGGGAGCGCGGCCCGGTCGACCTTGCCGTTGCCGGTGAGCGGCAGCCGGTCCATCGGGACGAACGCGGCGGGCACCAGGTAGTCCGGCAGCAGTTCCCGGAGGTGGGCGGCGGCCTCGTCCGGGGAGGGGGCGGCGTCGCCCGCATAGTAGCACACGAGCCGCTTGTCGGCGGCCTCCCCGTGGACGACGGTGAGGGACTCGCCCACCCGGGGGTGGCGGAGCAGGGCGGCGTCGACGTCGCCCGGTTCGATGCGGAAGCCCCGGATCTTGACCTGGAAGTCGGCGCGGCCGAGGAAGTCGACCGAGCCGTCGGGCAGTCGGCGGCCGAGGTCGCCGGTGTCGTACATCCGGGACCCGGGGGTGCTCGCGAACGGGTCCGGGAGGAAGCGCTCCGCGGTCAGTTCCGGGCGGCCGAGGTAGCCGCGGCCGAGACCGTCGCCGCCGATGTGGATCGTGCCGGGGACGCCTACGGGGCACGGGGCCAGACGGGCGTCGAGCACGTGGACCGTGGTGTTCTCGATGGGCAGGCCGATCGGGACCCGCCGCCCGTCCGCCGGGCCGGTTCCGACGGTGTGGGCGGTCGCGAAGGTGGTGGACTCGGTGGGGCCGTAGCCGTTGACGAGCCGGGGCCCGCCGTCGAGGGCGAGGACGCGGGCGGCGGCCCCGGCGTCGAGGACGTCGCCGCCGACGACCAGTTGGCGCAGCGGGGCGAAGATCCCGGGGTCGTACGCGGCGAGCTGGTTGAACAGGGAGGTGGTGACGACGGCGGTGTCGACGCGTCCGTCCCGCAGTTCCCGGGCGAGCCGGTCGGGGGTGAGCACGCTGTCGCGGTCGAGGCCGACGAGGGTGCCGCCGTTGAGGAGGGCGCCCCAGATCTCGAACGTGGCCGCGTCGAAGGCGGCGTTGGAGAGCTGGGCGATCCGGTCGCCCTCGGCGAAGGTGGCGTAGCGGGTGCCGAGGACGAGGCGGGCGACGTTGCGGTGGGTGATGCCGATGCCCTTGGGGACGCCCGTGGAGCCGGAGGTGTACATCACGTACGCCAGGTCGTCCGGGCCCGCGGGGTCGGCGGGGCGGTCCTCCGGCGGGGTTCCGCCGGCGGGGGCGGCCGCCGGGTCGAGCAGGGCGGCGACGCCGAGGACGGGCACGCCCTCGGCGGGGTCGCCCGCGAAGGGGTCCTCCCCCGAGGCCGTCAGGACGGCCGAGACGGCGGCCTCGGCGAGGACCTGGCGGCGGCGTGGCAGGGGGTGGGCGGGGTCGAGCGGCACGTAGGCCGCGCCCGTCCTGACGACGGCGAGGGCGGCGAGGACGACGCCGGGGTGACGGTCCAGGTGCAGGGCGACCCGGTGGCCGGTTCCGACGCCCAGGGCGCGCAGCCGGTCGGCGAGCAGCTCCGCCGCCCGGTCGAGCTGACGGTAGGTCAGACGGGTCTCGCCGTGCTGGAGGGCGGGGGCGTCCGGGGTCCGTCCGGCCTGCCGGGCGAAGAGGGCGCCGAGGGACAGCTCGCGGGGGTACGGGGAGCCGGTGGCGTTCCACCGCTCCAGCTGCCCGAGCTCGTCCTCCGACAGCAGGGCCGCTTCGCCGATCGGGGTGCCGGGGTCCGCCGCGAAGGCCTCGGTCAGGGCGCGGAAGTGGCCGGCGAGCCGCTCGACGGTCTCCCGGTCGAAGAGGGCGCGGGCGTAGTCGATCATCCCCTCGACGCCGTCCGCGGTCTCGGTGAGGACCATGTTCAGGTCGACGAGGGTCGTGCGGTGGGTCAGCGGCAGCGACTCCGCGTCGAGGCCGCCGAGGCGGACGGCGGCGCCGCCGCGGCCGGTCTGGAGCGCGCCGAGGCCGGAGTCCTTGCCCTGGTGGGGGGTGGTGAGGGTGAAGAGGACCTGGTAGCCGGGGGCGCGCGAGGCGTCCCGGGTCAGCCGCAGCCGCTCGACCAGCGCGGGGAAGGGCATGTCCTGGTGGCGCAGGGCGTCGCCGACGGCCTCCCTGGCCGCGCGGACCTGGCCGAGGAAGTCGCGGCCGGGGGCGACCCGCGAGCGGATCAGGACCGGGTTGACGAAGTAGCCGACGGTGCCGTGGGTGGCCGGGTCGGTCCGTCCTGCGGTCGGCACTCCGACGAGGAAGTCCTCGCGGCCGGTGTAGCGGTGCACGAGCGACTGGAAGACGCCGAGCAGCACGGTGAAGAGGGTGGTGCCCTCGCGGGCGGCGAGCGCGCGCAGGGCCGTGACGGCCGGTCCGTCCAGGGCGAAGGGGACGGAGCCGCCCTCGTACGACTGGCGGGCCGGGCGGGGCCGGTCGGCGGGGAGTTCGAGGACGGGGTCGCAGCCCTCCAGGACGTCCCGCCAGTGCTCCCACATTTCCTCGCCCCGGCGTTCGGCGGTCGCGGCGTGGCGGCGCATCAGGGCGGCGTGCTCGCGGCGGGGCGCGGGCAGGGCGCCGGCGCCGGGCGCGCACAGCGTGCCCAGTTCCTCGGCGAGCAGGGCGAGGGACCACATGTCGGCGACGATGTGGTGGACGACCAGGCAGAGCACGTCCCCGTCGGGGTGGGTGAGGAGCAGGGCCCGCAGGAGCCGTCCCCCGGTGAGGTCGAAGGCGGTGGAGTCGATCTCATGGGCGGCCCGCTCGCGCAGGGCGTCGGCGTCCAGGTCCGCCGCGTCGACCACCGTGAGGTCGGCGGTGGTGTCCGCCGTGACCCGCTGGAACGGCAGGCCGTCCGCCGAGCCGAAGGCGGTCCGCAGCGCGGGGTGGCGCTCCACCAGGGTGTCCAGGGCCCGGCGCAGCGTCTGCTCCGCGAGGGGCGTGCGCAGCCGGAGGGCGACGGCGATGTGGGGGGCGGCGCCGGGGTCCTGGCGCTCCAGGTACCACAGGGCGCGCTGGCCGCTGGTGAGGGGAAGCGGGGCGTCGGGGCCCCCGGCCTCCTCCGGGGCGTCCGCGCCCTCCGGGGCGCGCGGGGTCTCAGGGGCGCCGGCCCCTTCCCGCTCCAGGAGCCGTACGACGTCGTCCGCGCTCGATCCGTCGAGCAGCGCCTCCAGGGGGAGTTCGACGCCGAGCTCCTCGGTCACGGCCGCCTTGAACCGCAGGGCGGCGAGGGAGTCCATGCCCTGGCCGACGAGGGCCGCGGCCGGGTCGACGGGCCGGCCGAGCCGGTCGGACGCCAGGCGCAGGACCACGGCGCGCGCGTCCTCGTGCCGCTCGGGCTCGGTCCCGGCGACCGGGTCCCGGCGGCCGTCCTCCCAGTGGTGCACGGTCTTGAGGCCGTCGGAGGCGAGCAGTTCGCGGCAGTGCGACCGCTGGACCTTGCCGCTGGAGGTGCGGGGCACGCCGCCCGGCCGGACCAGGACGACCGCGCCGGGGGTGAGCCCGTGCTCGCGTCCGAGCGCCGCGAGGACGGCGGCGACCACGTCGGCGTACTCCTCGCCCGCCTTGGGCCGGGCGACCTCCAGGACGAGGACGGCCTCCTCGCCGTGCGCCCCGGCACGGGCGAACGCGGCGCCGCCCCGGCGGACCAGGGGGTGGGACTCGGCCGCCGTGTGCTCCAGGTCGGAGGGATAGTGGTTGCGGCCCCGGACGACGATCAGGTCCTTGCTGCGGCCGACGACGTGGAGGTCGCCGCCGTACAGGAAGCCCAGGTCGCCCGTGCGCAGGCCGGGGGCGCCGGGGGCGGCGGCCCGGAAGGTGGCGGCGGTGGCGTCGGGCCGGTTCCAGTAGCCGGCGGCGACGCCCTCGCCGCCGACGACGATCTCCCCGACCTCGCCCTGGGCGCAGGGGGCCCCGCTGCCCGGGTCGACGACCGCCACGGACACGCCGTCGGACGGCGGGCCGCAGCTCACGACCTCGGTGCCGCCGTCGCGCGGGGCGGGCACCCGGCCGGGCGCCAGGCTGTCGGCGTCGAAGGCGACCGGGCGGGCGTCGCCGAAGGAGCGGCCGGAGACCAGCAGGGTCGCCTCGGCGAGCCCGTAGCAGGGGAAGAAGGCCTCCTTGCGGAAGCCGGTGGGCGCCATCTTCGCGGCGAACCGGTCGAGCGTCTCGGCCCGCAGGGGCTCCGCGCCGTTGAAGGCGACCTCCCAGCGGGACAGGTCGAGCCCCTCCAGGTCCTCGTCCGAGAGCCGGTCGACGCACAGGTCGTACGCGAAGTTGGGGCCGCCGCTGACCCGGGCGCCCTCCCGCGAGATCAGCTCCAGCCACATCCGGGGGCTGGTCACGAAGGAGAACGGGGACATCAGGGTGGCGCCGAAGCCGGCGTACAGCGGCTGGAGGATGCCGCCGATCAGGCCCATGTCGTGGTACGGGGGGAGCCAGCTCACGGCGTGGCTGTGCGGACCGCTGCCGAAGGTCCGCTGGATCTCCCGGGAGTTCGCGAGCAGGTTGCCGTGGGTGACCATCACGCCCTTGGGCGATCCGGTGGAGCCGGAGGTGTACTGGAGGAAGGCGAGGGTGTCGCCGTCGATCTCCGGGCGGCGCCAGGCGTCGGGGTCGGGCATCGGGTCGGTCGGCGAGATCAGCTGTGCGGCGGCGTCGCCGGTCAGGTAGGGCGCGATGGAGGCGCCGTCCTCGTCGGCCAGTACGGCGGCCGCTCCGGCGTCGGCGAGCACCGCCGCGTGGCGGGCGGAGTGCCGGACGCGCGGCGGCGGGTAGAGCGGGACGGCGGTGGCGCCGGCGTAGAGGCAGCCGAGGAACGCGGCGATGTAGTCGAGGCCGGGGCTGAGCAGGACGAGCACCCGCTCGCCGGTGAGGCCGCGCTCCTGGAGGTGGGCGGCGATCGAGCGGGCCCTGGCGTCGAGTCCGGCGCGGGAGAGCCGGTCGCGGTCGCCGCCGTGGCGGTGCACGAAGGAGAAGGCGGTGCGGTCAGGGTCGGCGGCCGCCCGCTCGCGGACGAGGTCGGTGAACGTGCCCGCCGGGGCAGGGGGGTGAAGGGCCACGGGAAGTCTCCTAGGGATCGGCGGTGCGCGGGGCTCAGGCGGTGCGCCAGCGCAGCCAGCGGGCGGCGGCCGCCAGGCCGGCCGCCGCCATCGCGGTCAGGACGAGAAGGTCGACGAGGAGGTCGGTGCCGAGGTCGCCGGCCAGGCTGAGGCGCAGGCCGTCGGCGGCGTACGTCGGCGGCAGCAGCACGCCGATCAGGCGCAGCGGCGCCGGGAGGGACTCCGGCGGCATCAGGACGGGGGACGCCAGCAGGAGGACGAAGACGAGCAGGTTGGTGACGACGACGGTCAGTTCGACGTCGTCGATGAGCGAGCCGATGGTCAGGCCGAGCGCGGCCAGGGCGAGCGCCGCCAGCGGCAGGACGAGGAGCAGGACCGGCGACAGGACGACGTCCGCGCCGAAGAGGTACTTGGCCGCGAGGACGGGCGTGAGGAGGCCGGGGGCGACCAGGACGAGCCGGGCGCAGACGAGGGCGGCCACGAAGGACGCCTTGCCGATGGGCAGGGAGGCGTAGTACAGCATCTGGCCCTGGCTCTTGAGGTGTCCGATCCGCTGGGCCAGGGTGGCGATGCCCTCGGTGGCCAGGGCGAAGACGGCGGCGCCGCTGGTGATGAAGAGCATGTTCTCCGGCCCCGCGGGGGCCGTGCCGATGCGCGAGAGTCCGAAGACCATGGCGAGCGGCATGAGGAAGCCGAACATCAGCGTCCACGGCCAGGTGGTCCGGACCTCCAGCATCTGTTCCAGCCAGAGGTACGCGAACTCCACGCCGGTCCGTCGCGCCCGCTCCCGCAGGGTCCGCCGGGCGGGCCGGACGGCGGGCGGCGCCCCGTCGGGGGCGGGCGGCGCGGCCTCCAGGACGGCGACGGGGACGGGGGCGGGGGCGGTTCCGGCGGCGGGGGCCGGGGCCTCCGGTGCCGGACTCGACGCCGGGCTCGGGGCCGGTTCCGGTTCCGGTGCCGGGCTCAGGGCCGGTTCCGGTGCCGGGCTCAGGGCCGGTTCCTTGCCGTCCAGGGCCAGGTAGACGTCCTCCAGCGACGGCCGGGCGAGCCGGAAGTCCTCGACGCGGGCCATGCCGACCGAGCTCACCAGCCGCTCGATGAGGACGGGCACCCGCTCGGCCTCGGTCCGGATGACGTATCCGCCCCCGTCGCCGGTGGCGGAGACCTCGCCGACGGCGGCCAGCTCCCGCGTCTCCGCCTCGGTGAGCGGCGCGGAGTCCCGTACGAGCAGTTCGAGCCTGGTCCGGTCGCCGACGAGCCGCTTCAGCTCGCCCGGCGTGCCGTTCGCCACGACCCGGCCGGCGTTCATCACGGCCACCCGGTGCACGGCGGACTCCGCCTCCAGGACGTTGTGGGTGACGAGCAGCACCGTGGTGCCGTCCTCGGTGTTGCGCCGGGCGACGGCGTCCCAGATCACCCGCCGGTTGCGCGGGTCGAGTTCGTTGGTCGGCTCGTCGAGGACGAGGACCTTCGGCCGGCCCATGAGCGCCATGCCGATGTTCACGAGCCGCATCGAGCCGCCGCTGAGCCGGTCGACGTACCGGTCCGCCCGGTCGCCGAGGCCGAACTCCTCGATGACCTCCCGGGTCTGGAGCCGGGCGTCGCGGTCGCTCTGGCCGCGCAGCCGGCCGGTGAAGTACAGGGCGCGGCGCACCTCCACGCGGCGCATCGGGAGCCCGGCCTGCGGCAGGAACCCGGTGATGCGCTTGACCGCGTCGGGGTCGCGGGCCGGGTCGAGGCCCTCGACCCGCAGGGTGCCCGAGGTGGGCAGGGTCAGGCCGAGCAGCTGGGAGACGAGCGTGGTCTTCCCGGCGCCGTTCGGGCCGAGGAGGCCGAGGACCTGGCCGCGCGGCACGGTCAGGGTGACGCCGTCGTTCGCGCGCACGCTCTTTCCGTCACGTCCGGTGTACTCCCGGGTCACGTCGTGGATGTGGATGGCGGCATCGCGAGCTTCCCCGGACACGGCTCCTCCTCACAGGGTCGTGACGCCGCGGGCCACCACGGCGTCGGTGGGTGCGAATCCGAACGGGGCGGCCGCCACGCCGCCGGGGCGCGGCCCGGTGAGGGCCAGCACCTCCCGGGGCAGTCCGTCGGTCAGGTCGAGCGCGTCGACGCGCAGCTTCCGGCCGGCGACGGTGTCGCAGCTGAACTCCGCCGAGTCCGTGCCCCACCACTGGACGACGAGGTACGGGCCGTCCTCCTCCGGCAGGTCCTCCGGGACCAGCCGCTCGCCGCCCACGCGGCACTCGGTCACGGCGGCCTTCTCCAGCCGGACCTGGAGCATCCAGGCGTCGCGGGCGGTGCTGACCCGCACGTCGACGGTGCGGCGGCCCTCGGCGGTCCGCTGGCCGGTCGCCACGATCCGGGGGGCGGGCACGGGGAGGGCGGGCGCGTCGGCGGTCATCGCCTCCGGCTCGAAGGGGAAGTAGTGGTCGACGGGCGCCCTGCGGGGCCGGTCGCCGAGGACGCCGGAGGTCCAGGCGTCCGGCTCGGGGTCGGGCGACACCCACAGGGTCCGCCGCTCGGCGGTGTCGTGCACGTACACCAGGGCGTCGGGGCGGGGCCGTTCGCGGGCGTAGTCGTACGGCAGCGCCGTCGCCACGAGCAGCGCGCAGGCGGTTCCCGCCGCGACGGGGAGCGTGATCCGGGCGCGCGGGACGCCGCCGGGCAGGGCGAGCAGCGGGAGCGCGCCGAGGGTCACGACCGCGAAGGCGACGGCGGCGAGCGGCAGTCCGAGGGCGGTGAGCAGCATGTCCGCCAGCGGGGCGTAGAGCACGGCGGCGACGGCGAGCGGCGCGGTGAGGCACAGGGCGGCGATGCCGGGGCGGGCGGGCCGGCCGGGCGGCGCGGCGGTCAGGAGGGCGGGCAGCAGGGCGAGCAGCGGCCACTGGAAGAGGTAGCCGACGCCCGGGGCGAGGACCGTGACGGCGACGAGCAGGACCGCCCAGACGGCCGCCGTGCCGGCGAGCCGTTCGGCCGGGCGCAGCCGGCCCCGGGCGAGCCGCGCCGCCGTCGCCGCCAGGACGAGGACCGCGAGGGCCATGGCGGCGACGTATCCGCCGCGGGCGTACGGCTCCTGGAGCGGCAGGGCGCCGGTCTCCGGGCTCAGGACGAGCGCCGCCCGCCACAGGGCGGTGACGGTCAGGACGGCCGCCGCCGTCAGGAGCAGGGCGGCTCCGGCGGCCGCCGCCGCGCGCAGGGGGCGCAGGGCGCCGCGCCGGGCGCCGAGGACGAGCAGGACGGCCAGGGCGAGCACGGTCCCGGCGGCCCCGGCGGCGGCCCAGCCGGTCGGGTAGGTGACGAGGAGCCGGCCGAAGAGGTCGAAGTAGACGGCGGTGCCGTCGGCGCGCAGGGTCCCGGGGTCGTTCGCGAGCTGCCGGATCAGCGCGAGCATGGTGTCGCCGTGGTGCTGGAGGCTGCCGCGGTCGAGCCGCTCCACGCTGTCGGAGGCGGCGTGGTAGTCGTGGAAGCCCTCGATGAAGGCGAAGTTGAGGCCGGTGGCGCCCGCGTCCCGGAAGGCGGTGAAGTCGCTGCCGTTGGGCATGTGCCGGTAGACCTCGTACGAGAGGGAGTTGGCGAAGGTCGCCGTTCCCGTACCGGCCAGGGCGCGGACGAGCCGGGCGTTGCCGTCGCCCGCCTCGAACATCAGGGAGGGTCCCGAGCTGCCGCGCGCCTCCCAGTTGAGGACGGCGGCCACCTCGTCGACGCCGTGGCGCCGGACGTGGGAGCGGGCGCCGAGGGCGCCGAGCTCCTCGCCGTCGGTGAGGAGGAACACCACGTCGCGGGCGGGCCGTTCGCCGGTGCCGAGGGCGCGCAGGGATTCGAGCACGGCGGCGACGGCGGCGCCGTCGTCGGCGGCGCCGGGCGCGCCGGGCGCGGAGTCGTAGTGCGCCACGACGAGCAGCGCGCCGTCCTTCGCCGGGGCGCGGCCCGGCAGGGTGGCCACGATGTTGTGCACGGTGGCGACGGGGTACGGGCTGCCCCAGGCCCGGGTGGTGACCCGGTCGGTCTCCACGGCGACCTCGGCGCCCAGGGCCTCGAGCCGGGAGACCAGGTGGCGGCGGACCTCCGCCTGGCGGGGGCTGCCGAGCGGGTGGGGCGCGGCGGCGATCACCCGCAGGTCGGCCTCGGCGCGGCCGGCGGAGAAGCGGGCCGGGTCCGCGTCGCGGGGCAGGGGGTCCGGCGGCGCCGCGGCGAGGACGGCCAGCACCGCCAGCAGGGCGGGGACGAGCAGCGGGACCCACCGGAGGAGCGGGCCCCGTCGGAGGGGCGACCGCCGGCCGGGGGGCGCCGCGACGGCCGGCGCGGCGGGTCCGCTCGGCGCGGTGTCCGGTGTCGTTGTCGGGGCGCCCACGGGGCGGTCTCCTTCGCTGTGCTGTTCCCGGCCGCCGGTCGGCGGCCGGGCTGTGTGGGGGGTGGGGTTACGGGCGGTGGCGGCGGGTCACGGGGTGGCCGGGGCGGCTTCCCCGTGGCGCTCGCGGACGCTGCGCGGGCGCATGTCGGTCCACACCTCGCCGATGTGCGCGAGGCAGCTCTCCCTGGTGCCGGTGTGCCCGGCCTCGTGCCAGCCGGCGGGCAGCGGGCGGTCCGCGGCCCAGAGGGAGTACTGCTCCTCGTCGTTGCGGACGACGTGGTAGAGCTCTTCGGTCTGCGTTTCGGTCATGGGGGCCGTCACCTCGCTGCGTTCTGGAAGAAGTCGGACACGGTGGTTCCGGCGCCGTCGGCGACGGCGCCCTCGTACGCCCAGCGGCCGATCGCGAGGTCGAGCACGCCGAGGCCGAAGGGGGAGAAGACGGCGGGCCGGCCGGGGTCGCGCGCGACGCGGCCGCGGAGCAGGTCGGCGAGGGTGCCGTCGATGAAGTCGCGGTGGCCGACCCGCTGTTCGGTCAGGTGGAGGGAGGTGCGCTCGCGCACCGCGTGGTCGATGTCGTCCGTGAAGTTCTGCGACGCCAGGACGAGTTCGGGGGCGAGGTCGCGCAGCGAGAGGTGCAGCACGACGGGGTTGTGGGCGAGGAGCGCGGGGTCGTGCAGGTGGGGCTCGCCCGCGACGGTGGTGAGGACGACCAGGTCGCAGTCCCGGAAGGCCTCCTCCACGGTGTCGACGGCCCGGACGTCGGTGCCCTCGGGGGCGTGCTCGGCGAGCCCGGCGGCGAAGCGCTCGGCGTTCTCCCGCCGGAGGTCGAAGACGCGGTAGCCGTCGGCCTTCCAGTCCAGGTCGGTGAGGAAGCGGGTGACGTGGCCGGCGATGAGGCCGCTGCCGACGATGCCGATCGTGCCGGCCGTGCGGGAGCCGATGAGCGTCTCGGCGCCGAGGACGGCGGAGGCGGCGGTGCGGGTGGCGGAGATGATCGAGGACTCGACGCAGGCGTACGGGTAGCCGGTCTCGATGTCGTTGAGCAGCAGGATCGCGGAGGCGCGGGCGAGGCCGTGCCGGGTGTTCTCGGGGAAGCTGGCGATCCACTTGATGCCGGCGGTCTCCGTCTCGCCGCCGAGGTAGGCGGGCAGGGAGATGATCCGGGAGGAGGGGCGGTCCGGGAAGCGCAGGAAGGCGCTGTGCGGGTTGGCGCTCTCGCCCGCGTCGTGGGCGAGGTAGGCGCGGCGCACGGCGTCCACGCACTCCTCCCGCCGGCCTTCGATCCGGCGCAGGACGTCGGGCGCGCCGAGCACGGTCAGGGTGGGCAGCGGGGCGTCCGCCGCGGGGGGCGCGGGGTGGGTCACGGGAGCTTCCTTTCAGCCGCTGAGGGCGGCGAGGTCGTCGGCGGTCGCGGCGGCGGCGCCGGTGGGTACGGTCGGGTCGGTCGGGGACGCGGGGACGGGGCTCACGCCCAGGTGCTCGGCCGTCCAGACGGGGTCGTAGATCGTGTCGGCGTACGCCTGGCCCCGGTCGGCGCAGAGGAAGGCGACGGTGGGGCGCCGGGCGGGCGGGCGCGCCTCGAAGTAGCGCTCGATGGCGGCGTACACGCTGCCGGTGGAGCCGCCGCAGTAGAGGCCGTGGCGGCGCAGCAGCCGGTGGCAGCCGTCGGCCGCCTCCGCCTCGGGCACGATGACGACGTCGTCGATGAGGGCCTCGCCGACGAGCGGCGGGACCATGCTGGAGCCGAGCCCGGGGATGCGGCGCACGCGGGGCGGGCGGCCGAAGATGGCCGAGCCCTCGGCGTCCACGGCGATCACGCGGACCCCGGGGTACGTCTCCTTGACGCGGCGGGAGAGACCGGCGACGGTCCCGCCGGTGCTGACGCCGACGAAGAGGTGGTCGAGGCGCGGGAGTTCTTCGCAGAGTTCGCCGCCGGTGAGGGTGCGGTGCGCGTCGACGGCGTCGCCGTTGGCGTACTGGTTGGGCCAGTAGGCGCCGGGGATCCGGGCGACGAGCTCGCGGACCCGGTCGAGCCGGGTGGCGAGGTAGCCGCCGCTGGCGTCCCGCTGGGTGACCTTCTCCACGCGGGCGCAGACCATCCGCAGGTACGTCTCGGTGGAGGCGTTCACGTTCGGGTCGAGCACCGGCACGAAGTCGATGCCGAGGGAACGGCAGAAGGAGGCGAGCGAGATGGCGAAGTTCCCCGACGAGGACTCCACGACGGTGCTGCCGACGGTGATGTCGCCGCGCTCGATCGCCCGCTTGAGGATCCAGAAGGCCGAGCGGTCCTTGCTGCTTCCGTTCGGGTTGCTGAACTCCAGCTTGGCGAAGAGGTCGAGGCTCTCGTGGGCGAGCTGAACCAGCGGGGTCCGCGGCATCGCGGAGCGCAGTGCCGTGATCCGTGCGGCGAGCACATCGGCACCGCCCGTGCCGGACGGCCGAGTGTGGTTCACGTCAGTCCATTCCTGTCGGTGGGGAGCCGTCCCGGTCGTACGGGACGGTGGCGGTCCCCGGGGCTCGGGCCCGGGGACCCGGACCCGGGACCGTGGGGCCGGTGGCCGTCGGCCGGTGGTCAGGTGGCCGGACCGCGAAACCGGGAAGCGGTACGGGGATCAGGAGCGGCGCTCAGGGCCCCGAAGGCGCGCTTCCGGGTCGGGAAGGGGCCTTACGGGGAGCCCGAGGGCTCGTGAAAGCTCACGAGGGCTCGCGGGAGGCCGGGGACGGCCGGGTGGGAGGCCGCGAACGGCCGGGCGTGGGACGGTCGGACCGGAGGCCCGAGCCCTGATCCGGGCTCCGGAGCAGGAGCCGGAGGCCGGGCGCGGGTGCCGGCGCCGGTGCCGGTGTCGGCGGGAGTTCGGGGACCTCGGGGGAGCCGGGACCCGAAGAGGGTCAAGGCCGAAGAAGGCCGGGGCCCGGAGAGGTCCGGGGTCGGAGGAAGCCGGGACCCGGAGAGATCCGGGGTCGGAGGAAGCCGGGACCCGGAGAGATCCAGGGTCCAGAGAGATCCAGGGTCCAGAGAGATCCGGGGTCCGGAGAAAGTTCGGGGTCCGGATGAAGCCCGGGGTCCGGTTGGAACCGGGACCCGGAGAGATCCGGGGTCCGGAGGGAGCCCAGGACCCGGATGGAGTCCGGGAGCCAGGTAGAGCCAGGACCCTGGTGGAGCCAGGACCCTGGTGGAGCCAAGGCCCAGGTAGAGCCAGGACCCGGGTGGAACCAGGGCCCGGTCAGTCCCAGGCCCAGTTGTCCTGGCTGTCGACCGTGCCGGCCTTCTGGACCGCCGCGAGGTTCTCGGCCGGCACGGAAGCCCCCGCCGCGGCCGTGCTCACGGAATTCGCCGGACCGGCCGGAGCCGCGATCGCGGTGGCCGAAAAAGAAAGTCCGGAAACCGTCAGAGAAACCGCGACGACGGCCACGCGGACGGAGTTCTTGATACGTGCGGACATGTCATTCCCCCAGGAAGTCTTCGTCGAATTCTTCGTCGTGCCGCTTCGGGCCCGCCGGAAGTGTTCCGGGTGCGCTCCGTTCGGCGATGTCTCGATCCTGACCCCTCCCCGGCGCCGTGTCAGCACGTCCCGCATGGCCGCTGGAGGACATGTCCTCCCCCTGCCAGGCGGCCCGGCCGCGTCACCATCCGGCCGCCGTCCCCTCCTCGTCGCCGGCGGCGGCCACGCCGAGGAGGAGGTCCCCGGCGCACTCCACGAGCCGCCAGGACCGCAGGACTTCGCTCTCCAGCCAGCACGTCCAGGCGGCCCTGGCGACCTCCTCCGCCGCCAGGAGGTGCGGCGCGGTCACGAAGGTCATCGCGACCACGAACCACGGCAAACGCCGCAGGGTGACGTGTTCGACGCCCCGGCCCGGGCGTGCGGAGAGCAGGGCGGCCAGCCCGCCGAGACCGTCCTCCCCGGGCGGCCCGGGAGGAGCCGGGGGAGGCTGGAGGATCACTTTGATGGCATACACGGAACGCACCCTAGGGGGAATTCAGGAAAGGGCTCCGGAGCGTCCGCGTGGCCGTTTGGAGCCATGGCAGACAACGGCCACCCCGTCGACGCCGATCATGACCGAAAAGCGTCGACAATCGAGGAACTCACCACCCCGAAAGCCGTCTGAGGAATCATTCCCCCAAGCGAGGTATGGCACGTGCCGGACATGTCAGCGACCGTCGGTCGAAGCGCCCCCCACGGACCGGACGAGCAGCCCTACGCGTACCGCAGACAAGAGCTGCGGGAGCCCGACTGGACCCGTTTCCCCGGCTGGCGGGACGTCACCGCGGCCGAGTGGCGCGACCCCCAGTGGCAGCGCGTCCACTGCGTGCGCAACGTGCGCCAGCTCCGCGCGGTCGTCGGCGACGCCCTGTCCGACGCGTTCTACGAGGACCTGGCGGGTGACCAGGCCGAGTGGGCCACGATGTCGCTGCTGCTGCCCCCGCAGATGCTCAACACCATCGCGCCGGACGCCGTCCCCCGGGGACCCGGCAGCCTGACGGAGGCCTTCGTCCTCGACCCCGTCCGCCGTTACATGCTGCCGCTGCGGAGCGACCGCACCGATCCGGCACTGGACGGCTGGAGCAGCCACCCCTTCGCCTCCCGCGACTCCCTGCACGAGCAGGACATGTGGATCACCGAGGGCCTGGTGCACCGCTATCCGACGAAGGTCCTCGCGGAGCTGCTGCCGACCTGCCCCCAGTACTGCGGGCACTGCACGCGGATGGACCTGGTGGGCAATTCCGTGCCCCAGGTCACCAAGCTCAAGTTCACGGCCAAACCGGCCGACCGCCTCGACGCGATGCTCGCCTACCTGTCGTCGTCGCCCCAGGTCCGGGACGTCGTCGTGTCGGGCGGCGACGTGGCCAACGTCCCGTGGCCGCGCCTGGAGGCCTTCGTCTCCCGGCTGCTGGAGCTGGAGAACATACGGGACGTCCGGCTGGCCTCGAAGGCGCTGATCGGCCTCCCCCAGCACTGGCTGGCGGCGGACGTGCTCGCCGGCCTGGAGCGCCTCGCGACGACCGCCCGGGCCCGCGGCGTCAGCCTCGCGCTGCACACCCACGCGAACGCCGCGCAGTCCGTCACCCCGCTCGTCGCGGAGGCGGCCCGCGCCGTGCTCGGCACGGGGCTCCGGGACGTGCGGAACCAGGGGGTGCTGCTCCGCGGCGTCAACGACTCCCCCGAGGCGCTGCTCGACCTCTGCTTCGCGCTGGCCGACGACGCCTGCGTCACCCCGTACTACTTCTACATGTGCGACATGATCCCCAACGCCGAGCACTGGCGGATCGCGCTGCACGAGGCCCAGCGCCTGCAGACGAGCATGTTGGGCTGGCTCCCCGGCTTCGCCACGCCGCGCATCGTCTGCGACGTGCCGCTGGTCGGCAAGCGCTGGGTGCACCAGACCACGGAGTACGACCGGGTCCTGGGCGTCAGCCACTGGGACAAGAACTACCGCACCCGTCTCGACACCTCGACCGGCGAACTCGGCGACGGCTCCTACGTGTACTACGACCCGATCCACACCCTGCCGGAGGAGGGCCGCGCGTGGTGGCGGGAGAGGGCGGGCACCCCGGGCGCCTCCCCGGCCGCCCCGCTGCCCGCGTCCCACGAGCTGGCGGCCTTCGCCTGACGGCCCCTCCCCCGGACCGCCGCGAGCCGCCCACCGCCCGCCGCCCGTCGCCTCTTCGGGCAGTCCTAGAACAGGGCCTGGGCCGCGTACAGCGCGCCGAGGCCCGTCGCCAGGGTGCCGAGGAGGAGGCGGAGGGCGGTTTCGGGGAGGCGGGGCTGGAGGCGGGCGCCGAGATAGCCGCCGATCAGGCCGCCCAGGCCGCAGGCGAGGCCCAGGGCCCAGTCCGGGGCGGCGGCCTCGGTGGTGGTGAGGGAGAGCAGGGCGAAGGTGACGGCTCCGACGACCGAGGTCGTGAAGGTGGCGGCGAGGGCCGCCGGGGCCACCCGGGCGACCGGGACGCCCCGGCCCGCCAGGATCGGGCCGAGCAGGGAGCCGCCGCCGATGCCGTAGATCCCGCCCACCACCCCGACCGCCAGGGCGAGTCCGGTGACGGTGCGGGGCGAGGGCTCGGCGGCGGGACGCTTCCGGGCGGGGCGCAGGGTGCGGACGCACAGCCATACCCCCAGGGGCAGCAGCAGCGCGGCGATCAGGACGCGGAAGACGGTGGGGCCGGGGAGGGCGAAGACCCGGACGACCGCGCCGATCACCACCCCGGGGAGGGTGCCCGCCACCAGGCGCCGGGTGAGCGGCCCGCGCAGGGCGCCGGTCCTGCTGTGGCGCCACAGGGCGCCGGGGCCCGCGACCACGTTGTACAGCAGGTTCGTCGGCGTGACGGAGGGGTTCGGCACGGCGAAGAAGCTCAGCTGCACCGGGAGCAGGAACACCGCCCCCGACACCCCGGCCGGCGCGGTCACCACGGAGATCAGCAGCCCCGCGGCCACCCCGCCCAGCAGCATCGCCCAGTCCACCGTGGTCTCCCCCGCCGCCGTTTCGAGATCGTCCGGACAGTATCCGGTCCCGGTGCGGCGGGCCCTTCGCTACCCCTCCACCGCGTACGGCACGAACGTGCTGGCGTGTTCGTCGACGGCGAGGGTGCGGCCGAGCGGGGGGACCGCCCGCTGCGGGCAGTCGAGGCGTTCGCAGACGCGGCAGCCCATGCCGATCGGGGTGGCGGCGGCCCGGTTGTCGAGGTCGAGGCCGTCGGAGTAGACGAGCCGGGAGGCGTGGCGCAGTTCGCAGCCGAGGCCGATGGCGAAGGTCTTGCCCGGCTCGCCCCAGCCGCCCCGGTGGCGGGTCACCGTGCGGGCGGTCCACAGATAGCGCTGCCCGTCGGGCATGGCCGCGACCTGGACGTGGATGCGGCCCGGGGCGGCGAAGGCCTCGTAGACGTTCCAGAGGGGGCAGGTGCCGCCGGCGCGGGAGAAGTGGAAGCCGGTGGCGGACTGCCGCTTGGACATGTTCCCGGCCCGGTCGACCCGGACGAAGGAGAACGGCACCCCGCGCAGGCGCGGGCGCTGCAGGGTGCTGAGGCGGTGACAGACCGTCTCGTAGCCGAGCCCGAAGCGGTCGGTGAGGCGCTCGACGTCGTAGCGGGTCTCCTCCGCCGCCGTGTGGAAGGCGCGGTACGGCAGGACGAGGGCGGCGGCGAAGTAGTTGGCGACGCCGATGCGGGCCAGGGACCAGGTGCGGGAGCCCTCCTCGTAGTCCTCCGAGGCGTACGCGGAGAGCAGCGCGTCCTGTTCGAGCAGGGCGAGCTGGGTGGCCATGCGGAAGGCCTGCTGGCCGGGGCGCAGCCGGGGCGAGAGGTGCAGGATGCGGGCGGCGGGGTCGTAGCGGTGGAGCTGCCGGTCGGCGTCGGCGGCGATCCGGACGCCGTGGCGCTCGTCGAGCCGGGCGGCGAGGGTCCTGCGGACCTCGCCGGGGCGGAGGCCGATCTCCTCCGCGAGCCCCTCGGCCGCGAGGTCGGCGTCGTGGAGGTAGTTTCGGCGCCGGTAGAAGAACTCGCGGATCTCCTCGTGCGGGGTCCGGGCGCGTGCCGCGTCCGGGGCGAGGGCCTCGCCCCGGTCGCCGCTCAGCGCGGCGAGGCGCTCGGTGAGGGCCTGGCGGCCGCGGCCGAGGTCGAGGAGGACGGCGGCCACGTGCGGCAGCCGGGAGGCGAGTTCCGCGAGGTCGGCGGCGGAGAGCGCCGAGCGGTCGAGCTCGTCGGCGAGGGTCTCGCGCAGGTCGGCCAGGAGCCGGCCGGTGTCCCGCTCGGAGAAGAAGTCGGGGTCGACGCCGAAGGACTCGGTGACCCGGAGCAGAACGGGGACCGTGAGCGGCCGGGTGTCGTGCTCCATCTGGTTCAGATAGCTGGGCGAGATCCTGAGCACCCTGGCCAGGTCGGCCTGGCTGAGCCGGCGCTCCTCGCGCAGCCGCCGCAGCCGCGCCCCCGCATAGATCTTGCTCACGGCTCTTTCCCCTTCGGACGTGTCCGGGGGCCCAGCCTAGGTCACCCCACCCCCCTTCGGGGCTTCGCAAGCTTGGCAAACCAGCGCCGGAAGATTCGCAGAAGTTGGCATCCGGCCACGGTTGATGGCACGGAGTGCCACTGCGAAAGTCGAACCACGGCCCGCCGGTGACCCGGCAGGAGACGGAGTTCGGGGGCACGGCTCATGCCCTGACGTCGTAGGACCCGGTCGTCTGCGTCCGGGGTCCGGCGGGCCGTTCGTCACCTCGTACGGAGCTTCGCGGGCCTTCGCAGAGCTTCGCAAAGTTCGACACTCCCCGGGAGAGACCATCATGGCGCAGGCAGGAAACCAGGCGGCCGAAGAGCTGGCGCGGCAGTGGGCCACGGACCCCCGCTGGAAGGGCATCGAGCGCACCTACACCGCCGAGGACGTGGTCCGGCTCTCCGGCAGCGTCCGCGAGGAGCACACCCTCGCCCGGCGCGGCGCGGAGCGCCTGTGGCGCCAGCTGCACGAGCTCGACTACGTCCACGCGCTCGGCGCCCTCACCGGCGGCCAGGCCGTGCAGCAGGTCCGGGCCGGGCTCCAGGCCATCTACCTGTCCGGCTGGCAGGTCGCCGCCGACGCCAACCAGGCCGGCCACACCTACCCCGACCAGAGCCTCTACCCGGTCAACTCGGTGCCGCAGGTGGTCCGCCGGATCAACAACGCGCTGCTGCGCGCCGACCAGATCGCCACCGCCGAGGGCGGCACCGACACGACCGACTGGCTCGCGCCGATCGTCGCCGACGCCGAGGCCGGCTTCGGCGGCCCGCTGAACGCCTTCGAGCTGACCAAGGCGATGATCGCGGCCGGCGCGGCGGGCATCCACTACGAGGACCAGCTCGCCTCCGAGAAGAAGTGCGGCCACCTCGGCGGCAAGGTGCTCGTGCCCACCTCGCAGCACGTCCGCACCCTCAACTCGGCCCGGCTCGCCGCCGACATCGCCGGCACCCCGACCCTGATCATCGCCCGCACCGACGCCCTCGCCGCGAACCTGCTGACCAGCGACGTCGACGAGCGGGACGCCGAGTTCGTCACCGGCGAGCGCACCGCCGAGGGCTTCTACCGGGTGCGCAACGGCATGGCGCCGGTCATCGCCCGCGGCCTGGCCTACGCCCCGTACGCCGACCTCATCTGGGTCGAGACCGGCACCCCGGACCTGGCGCAGGCCCGTGAGTTCGCCGAGGCGATCCACGCGCAGTACCCCGACCAGATGCTGGCGTACAACTGCTCGCCGTCCTTCAACTGGAAGGCGGCCCTGGACGACGACCAGATCGCCAAGTTCCAGCGTGAACTGGGCGCCATGGGCTACAAGTTCCAGTTCATCACCCTGGCCGGCTTCCACTCGCTCAACCACGGCATGTTCGACCTGGCCCGCGGCTACGCCGAGCACGGCATGACCGCGTACGTGGACCTCCAGGAGCGCGAGTTCGCCGCGCAGGAGCACGGCTTCACCGCCGTCAAGCACCAGCGCGAGGTCGGCACCGGCTACTTCGACCTGGTCTCCACCGCCGTCAACCCCTCCTCCTCCACGACCGCGCTCGCCGGGTCCACGGAGGAGGAGCAGTTCCACTAGGCCCTCCGAGGCCCCTAGAACCGCGGGGGCGGGTGTCCACGTCACCCGTCCCCGCACCCCTTCCTCCGCACCCGTGC
Source organism: Streptomyces sp. NPDC093071 (assembly GCF_044754545.1). Classification (NCBI taxonomy): domain Bacteria; kingdom Bacillati; phylum Actinomycetota; class Actinomycetes; order Kitasatosporales; family Streptomycetaceae; genus Streptomyces; species Streptomyces sp. NPDC093071. The sequence continues at coordinate 793,139 of NZ_JBIVPH010000001.1, forward strand.
TCCCCCTCTCCTCCCCTCGCGCCACCCGCTCCCCCTCAGGAGACACCGATGACCACCAGCGCCGTCCCGACCCGCCAGGTCCGCGTGCTCGCGGCCCCCGGCGACCGCCACGACGAGATCCTCACCGCCGACGCCCTGGACTTCGTCGGCCGGCTCGCCGCCGCCTTCTCCGAGCGCCGGCGGTGGCTCCTGAAGGAACGGCGCCGACAGGCCATCCGGCTCGCCACCGGCTCGCCGCTCGACTTCCCGCTCACCACCTCCGCCGTGCGCGCCGACCCCACCTGGCGGGTCGCCCCGCCCGCTCCCGGACTCGCCGACCGCCGGGTGGAGATCACCGGCCCGCCGGAGCGGCGGGCGGCGGTCGACGCGCTCAACTCCGGTGCCAGTGTGTGGATGGCCGACTTCGAGGACGCCACCGCCCCCACCTGGGAGAACGTGATCGAGGGCCAGCTCGTCCTGCTCGACGCGGTCGAGCGGCGGCTCGACTTCACCGCCGCCGGGGGCCGGCTGCCCACGATCGTGGTCCGGCCGCGCGGCTGGCACCTCGACGAGGAGCACCTGGAGTTCGACGGCGGCCCGGTGCCGGCCGCGCTGGTCGACTTCGGCCTGTACTTCTTCCACTGCGCGCGGCGGCAGATCGACGCCGGGTACGGCCCGTACTTCTACCTCCCCAAGCTGGAGAACCGGTACGAGGCGCGGCTCTGGAACGACGTGTTCCTGCTCGCCCAGGAGCTCCTGGACATCCCCCGGGGCACCGTCCGCGCCACCGTCCTCATCGAGACGATCACGGCCGCGTTCGAGATGGAGGAGATCCTCCACGAGCTGCGGGAGCACGGCTCCGGGCTCAACGCGGGCCGCTGGGACTACCTGTTCAGCCTGATCAAGACCTTCGGCCACCGCTCCGACTTCCTGCTGCCCGACCGGGCGAAGGTGACGATGACGGCGCCGTTCATGCGGGCGTACACCGAACTGCTCGTGCGCACCTGCCACCGGCGCGGCGCCCACGCCATCGGCGCGATGGCCGCCCAGGTCCCCGCCGAGGACCCGGCCGCGCGCGAGGCCGTGCTCGCCACGGTCCGCCTGGACAAGGAGCGGGAGGCCGAGGACGGCTTCGACGGGTCGTGGGTGGCCCACCCCGGTCTGGTGGAGGTCTGCCGCGAGGCCTTCGACGGGGTGCTCGGGGAGCGCCCGCACCAGCTCGACCGGAGCCGCGAGGACGTGCGGGTGACCGCCGGGGACCTGCTCGCGGTGCGGCGGATCGGCGGCCCGCCGACCGAGGAGGGGGTCCGCACCAACATCGCCGTGGTGCTCCGCTACTACGACACCTGGATCCGGGGCCGGGGCTCCGTCGCCCTGGACGGCCTGGTGGAGGACGCCGCGACCGCCGAGATCGCCCGCGTCCAGATCTGGCAGTGGCTCCGGCGCCGGGTCCTGGAGCGCGACACCGTCCTGGAGCTGCTCGATCGGGAACTGGACGCGCTCGGCGCCGAGTTCCCGTGGGCGGCGCTCGACGAGGTGCGGGAGCTCTTCGAGAGCACCGCGCTCGCCGCCGAACTGCCGCTCTTCTTCACCCCGGAGGCGTACTCGCGCCACCTCGTCCGGACCGTCACGGCCACCGAGGTGCCGGCGTGAGCGGCATCCGGCGCGTGGGCGTCGTGGGCGGCGGCCAGATGGGCGCGGGCATCGCCGAGGTGTGCGCGCGGGCCGGGCTCTCCACCGTGATCTGCGAGGCGGACGGCAGGGCAGCGCGGGCCGCGCGCGAGCGCGTCGCCGTCTCCCTCGAACGGGCCGTCCAGCGCGGCAAGCTGGACCGCCCCTCCGCCGAGGCGGCGCTCGCCCGGATCACGGCCACCGCCGAACTGTCCGACCTCGCGGACCGGCAGCTCGTCGTCGAGGCGGTCGTCGAGGACCCCGCCGTCAAGACCGGGGTGTTCGCCGCGCTCGACAAGATCGTCACCGATCCGGCGGCGGTCCTCGCCACCAACACCTCGTCCCTGCCGGTCATGCGGCTCGCCATGGCCACCGAGCACGCCGACCGGGTCGTGGGGCTGCACTTCTTCAACCCCGTGCCCGTGCTGCCGCTCGTGGAGATCGTCACGACCCTCCACACCTCGGCGGAGACGGCGGCCGCGGTGACGTCCTTCGCGACCGGGACCCTGGGCAAGACCGCCATCGGCTCCCGCGACCGGGCCGGGTTCGTCGTCAACGCCCTGCTCGTCCCGTACCTGTTGTCCGCGATCCGGATGACGGAGTCGGGCTTCGCGTCCACCACGGACGTCGACCGGGGCATGGAGCTGGGCTGCGCCCACCCGATGGGGCCGCTGCGGCTCGCGGACCTGATCGGGCTCGACACGGTCGCCTCCATCGCGGACTCGCTGTACGAGGAGTTCAAGGAGCCCCTGTACGCCCCTCCCCCGCTGCTCCTGCGGATGGTGGAGGCGGGGCTGCTCGGCCGGAAGACCGGCCGGGGGTTCCACACGTACGACCGGGCGGAGACGCCCGGACGGCCGGCCTGAGGGGGCCGGCACCCGCCGCCGGGGAGGGATCCGGTGGAGGGTCCCGAGAGAGGACCCGGCGGCGGTACGGCGAGGGGCCGGGGACGGGTGGTGCCGTCCCCGGCCCCGCTGCCGTGCCGCCGGGCCCGTACGCACACCCGTGCCCGTATGCCCGCCGTGCCCGTATGCCCGTACGCCCACCCAGGCCCGTACGCCCATACGCCCACCCCGCCCGTTCACCCGTCCGTCTCACCTTCTCGTCCGAATGGCGAGATACCCGTCCCCGGTCCCGGAACGGACCCCGTAGGCTGGCCCGGCAGCTGGTTCGCCCCGTCCGCCAGGCGGGATGCGTCGTAAGAGGGAACCCGGTGGGAATCCGGGACTGCCCCGCAGCGGTGAGCGGGAACGACCGCCGTCATACGCACTGGGCCCGGGACGGGTCTGGGAAGCGACGGCCAGTAGGAACACCTCCTCGTGAGGACGTGCCCGCGAGTCCGAAGACCTGCCCGTTGCCCGCACGCGGACGATTCCGCGCGCGGACATCCCGGTGACCTCGAGGGCGGGTCGGCGCACATACCAGGCGGACGACCGCGCCCCGCCGCGCGTGCCCGTACCGCCCGGTCCGTCGCCCCTTCGCGCCCCCGTCCCGTCGCCGGGACCTCAGGGATTCATCTCGCGAAGGAGATCTCCGTGACCACGAAGTCCGCAGCCGCGGCAGCACGGGCCACCGTGTACGGCTACCCCCGTCAGGGCCGTGACCGGGAGCTGAAGAAGGCGATCGAGGGCTACTGGAAGGGCCGCGTCACCGCCGACGCCCTCCGGTCCACCGCCGCCGAACTGCGCCGAACGAACTGGAAGCAGCTGGCCGAGGGCGGCGTCCACGAGGTGCCGACCGGCGACTTCTCGTACTACGACCACGTCCTGGACACCACCGTCATGGTGGGCGCGATCCCCGCGCGGCACCGCGAGGCCGTCGCGGCCGACGCCCTGGACGGCTACTTCGCCATGGCGCGCGGCACGCAGGACGTCGCCCCGCTGGAGATGACGAAGTGGTTCGACACCAACTACCACTACCTGGTGCCGGAGCTGGGCCCCGACACCGTCTTCACCGCCGACTCCGCCAAGCAGGTCGCGGAGCTGGAGGAGGCCCTCGCCCTGGGGCTGACCGCCCGCCCGGTCCTGGTCGGGCCCGTCACCTACCTGCTGCTCGCCAAGCCCGCGCCGGGCGTGGCGGCCGACTTCGACCCGCTGACCCTGCTCGACCGGCTCCTGCCGGTGTACGCGGAGGTCCTCGCCGACCTGAGGGCGGCCGGTGCCGCGTGGGTGCAGCTCGACGAGCCCGCGCTGGTGCAGGACCGGACCCCGGCCGACCTGAACGCCGCCGCGCGCGCCTACCGCGACCTCGGCGCGCTCACCGACCGGCCGAAGCTGCTCGTCGCCTCGTACTTCGACCGGCTCGGCGACGCCCTGCCCGTCCTGGCCAAGGCCCCGGTCGAGGGCCTCGCGCTCGACTTCACCGGCCCGGCGGCGGCCAACCTGGACGCCCTGGCCGCCGTCGGCGGCCTGCCCGGCAAGCGGCTCGTCGCCGGGGTGGTCGACGGACGCAACATCTGGGTCAACGACCTGGAGAAGTCCCTGGCCGTCCTCGGCACCCTGCTCGGCCTCGCCGACCGGGTCGACGTCTCCACCTCCTGCTCCCTGCTCCACGTGCCGCTCGACGCCGCGGCCGAGAAGGACGTCGACCCGCAGATCCTGCGCTGGCTCTCCTTCGCGAAGCAGAAGACCATCGAGATCACGACGCTGGCCGAGGGCCTGTCCCGGGGCACCCACGCCATCGCGGGCGAGCTGGCCGCCAACCGCGCCGCCCTCGCCTCCCGCGCGAACTCCCCCCTCACCCGGAACCCGGCCGTGCGGGCCCGCACCGAGGCCGTCACCGACACCGACTCCCGGCGCTCGCGGCCGTACGCCGAGCGGGCCGCCGCCCAGCGCGCCCGCCTGGGCCTGCCGCTGCTCCCGACCACCACCATCGGCTCCTTCCCGCAGACCGACGAGCTCCGCACGGCACGCGCCGACCTGCGGGCGGGCCGGATCGACGCGGCCGGGTACGAGGAGCGCATCCGGACCGAGATCCGGGAGGTGGTCTCGTACCAGGAGAAGACCGGGGTCGACGTCCTGGTGCACGGCGAGCCCGAGCGCAACGACATGGTGCAGTACTTCGCCGAGCGGCTCGACGGCTACCTCGCCACCCGGCACGGCTGGGTCCAGTCGTACGGCACCCGCTACGTCCGTCCGCCGGTCCTCGCCGGGGACATCTCGCGGCCCGAGCCGATGACGGTGCGCTGGACCTCCTACGCCCAGTCCCTCACCGCCAAGCCCGTCAAGGGGATGCTGACCGGCCCGGTCACCATGCTCGCCTGGTCCTTCGTCCGCGACGACCAGCCGCTGGGCGAGACCGCCCGGCAGGTCGCCCTCGCCCTGCGCGACGAGGTGGGCGACCTGGAGGCGGCCGGCACCTCCGTCATCCAGGTGGACGAGCCGGCGCTCCGCGAGACCCTGCCGCTGCGGGCCGCCGACCGCCCGGCGTACCTGGCGTGGGCGACCGAGGCGTTCCGGCTGGCCACCAGCGGCGTACGACCGGACACCCAGGTCCACACCCACATGTGCTACGCCGAGTTCGGCGACATCGTCCGGGCCATCGACGACCTCGACGCCGACGTCATCAGCCTGGAGGCGGCCCGCTCCCACATGCAGGTGGCCCGCGAGCTCGCCGCCCACGGCTACCCGCGCGAGGCCGGGCCCGGCGTCTGGGACATCCACTCGCCCCGGGTGCCGAGCGCCGAGGAGTCCGCCGCCCTGCTGCGCACCGGCCTGGAGGCGATCCCGGCCGAGCGGCTGTGGGTCAACCCGGACTGCGGTCTGAAGACCCGCGCCTGGCCGGAGACCCGGGCCTCCCTGGAGAACCTGGTCGCCGCCGCCCGGACGGTCCGCGAGGAGCTGTCCGGCGCGTGACGGTGCGCGCCCCCGGGGCCGTGGCCGGGAACCCCGGCCGACGCCCCGGGGGTGTGCGCGCGTAGCGTGGGGTACACGTCGGCATCGCCCCTCACCTCCGGAGATCCGCCTGTGTCCAGCAGCGTCGCACCCACCCGTACGTCCGTCGTGGAGTCCCTCATGGAGCGCTTCCCCGGGATTCCCCGGGAGGCCGTGCTCAAGGAGGACCTGCTGCGCGGCGGGGTCGCCTTCGACCCCTCCGCCCTGTCCGGCAACGAGGGGGGCGAGGTGAAGCCGAAGTCGTACTTCATCTTCTCCTTCGACCACCGGACGCTGCCGGAGCTCGGGGAGGCGGCGCTGAACCGCCCGCCGGAGGAGATCGTGCTGACCGGCGGCCCGTACGGGCTGCGCCGCACGGTGGTGTCGGTGCGGGTGAACCCGTCCTCGCCGTACCGGGTCGCGCCGGACGAGGACGGGGCGCTCGCCCTCTTCCTGGACGGGGCGCGGATCGCGGACGTCGGCCTGCCGCCGATGCCGGAGTACTACCGGCACCCGCTGTCGAACGGCAAGTCCGTGATGGAGGTGGCGCCGACGATCCAGTGGGGCTACCTGATCTATCTGACGGTCTTCCGGGTGTGCCAGTACTTCGGCGCCAAGGAGGAGTGCCAGTACTGCGACATCAACCACAACTGGCGCCAGCACAAGGCGGCGGGCCGCCCGTACACCGGGGTGAAGCCGGTGGACGAGGTCCTGGAGGCGCTGGAGATCATCGACCGGCACGACACGGCCCGCTCCTCGACCGCGTACACCCTGACCGGCGGGGCCGTCACCTCGAAGGTCGGCGGGAAGGACGAGGCCGACTTCTACGGGCAGTACGCGCAGGCGATCGAGGAGCGCTTCCCCGGCCGCTGGATCGGCAAGGTCGTCGCGCAGGCCCTGCCCAAGGCGGACGTGCAGCGCTTCCACGACTACGGCATCCGGATCTACCACCCGAACTACGAGGTGTGGGACCGGCGCCTGTTCGAGCTGTACTGCCCCGGCAAGGAGCGCTACATCGGCCGGGACGAGTGGCACCGCCGGATCCTGGACTCGGCGGAGGTCTTCGGGCCGCGCAACGTCATCCCGAACTTCGTCGCCGGGGTCGAGATGGCGCGCCCCACGGGCTTCCTGACCGTGGACGAGGCCATCGCCTCGACCCGGGAGGGCCTGCGGTTCTTCATGTCGCGCGGGATCACGCCCCGGTTCACCACCTGGTGCCCGGAGCCGACGACGCCGCTGGGCCGGGAGAACCCGGACGGCGCCCCGCTGGAGTACCACCTGCGGCTCCTGGAGGCGTACACGGAGACGCTCCGGGACAACGGCCTGACCGCCCCGCCCGGCTACGGTCCGGCCGGTCCCGGGCGCGCGGTCTTCTCGGTCAGCTCCTTCATGGACGCGCTGGCGCCGGAGCCCGGCGAAGGGGAGTAGGACGGTCCGGCCGTCCCCAGGAAGCGGACGTGGGGGCGGCCGCCGGGCTCCGGGTGCGTCACGGCGGCCCGGACCCGGTAGACGTCCGTGATCAGCTCCTCGGTGAGCACCTCGTCCGGCGTGCCCGAGGCGACGACCCGGCCGCCGGAGAGGACCACGAGCCGCTCGCAGTACGCGGCCGCGAGGTTCAGGTCGTGCAGGGCGACGACGGCGGTCAGGCGCAGCCCGGAGACCAGCTCCATGAGGTCCAGCTGGTGCTGGACGTCGAGGTGGTTGGTGGGCTCGTCGAGGAGGAGTTCGCGCGGCTCCTGGGCGAGGGCGCGGGCGATCTGGACGCGCTGGCGCTCGCCGCCGGAGAGGGTCCGCCAGGGCTGGCGGGCGCGGTCGGCGAGCCCGGTGCGGGCGAGGGCGGAGCGGACGGCGGTCTCGTCGGCCGCCGAGGGCGGGGTCCAGGCCCTGCGGTGCGGGACGCGGCCGAGGCGCACGACGTCGAGGACGGTCAGGTCGGTCTGGGTGTCGGACTGCTGGTCGACCGTGGCGAGGCGCCGGGCGACGGTCCTGCGGCCGAGTCCGGCGAGCGGGTCGCCGTCGAGGGTGACGATCCCGGAGTCGGGGGCGAGGACTCCGGCGAGCAGGCGCAGGAGCGTGGACTTGCCGGAGCCGTTGGGGCCGAGGAGGCCGGTGACGGTGCCGGGGACCGGGGCGACGCTGACGCCGTCGAGGACGAGGGTGCCGCCGGCGGTGCGCGAGACCCGGTCGGCGCGCAGGCCTTCCGTCCCGGGGGCCGTCGGGGTCATCGCGTGCTCCTCGTGCTGCGCGTGCGGTAGAGGACCAGGACGAAGGCCGGGACGCCGATCAGCGAGGTGACCACGCCCACCGGGACCTCCTGGGGGTCGAGGACGGTCCGGGCGAGGGTGTCGGCCCAGACCAGGAAGACCGCTCCGGCCAGGGCGGTGACCGGCAGGAGCCGGGCGTGGCCGGGGCCGGTGAGCGCGCGGGCGGCGTGCGGCAGGACGAGCCCGACGAAGCCGACGGCCCCGGCGGCGGAGACCAGGGCGGCCGTCAGGAGGGCGGTGACGCACAGCAGGACGATCCGGGTCCGGGCGACGGCGACGCCGAGGGACGCGGCGGCCTCCTCGCCGAAGGCGAACGCGTCCAGGGTCCGCGCGTACCCGAGGCAGGTCGTCAGGGCCACCGCGAGGACCCCGAGGCACACCCACACGTCGGTCCAGCCGGCCCCGGCGAGCGAGCCGAGCAGCCAGAAGAGGACGCCCCGGGTGGTCTCCGCGTCGGCGGCCGTCATCACCACGAAGGAGGTGAGGGCGGAGAAGAGCTGCATGGCGGCGACGCCGGAGAGGACCACGCGGTCCGTGGAGCCGCCGAGGGTGTGGCTGAGCAGCAGCACCAGCGCGAAGGAGCAGACCGCGCCGAGGAACGCCCCGCCGGTGACGGAGAGGAGTCCTCCGCCGATCCCGAGGACGACGACCGCGACCGCGCCGGTCGAGGCGCCGGAGGAGACGCCCAGGACGAAGGGGTCGGCGAGCGGGTTGCGCAGCAGCGACTGCATCACCGCGCCGCACAGGGCGAGCCCGGCGCCGCAGACGGCGGCCAGGAGGGTACGGGGAAGGCGCAGGTCCCACACGATGCCGTCCCGGATCGGGGAGAGCGCCGGGGCGCCGCCCCCGAGGTGGGCGGCGACCGTCGCCCACACGTCGGCGACGCCGATGCGGGCCGGGCCGATGGTGATGGCCACGGCCACCGACGCGGCCAGGAGCGCGAGTCCGGCCGCCGTCCACAGCAGGGCCGCCGCTCCCGCGCGCACCGGGGACGGCTTGGCGGCGGTGGGCGTCACTGGGCGAGACCGTACGAGCGGAGCGCGGCCGCCACCTTCTCGACGGCCTCGACCGTGCGGATCGTGGGGTTGAGCGCCTGGCCGCTGAGCAGCACGTACCGCTTGTTCCTGACCGCCGTCATGCTGCGGGTGACCGGGTCGGACTCCAGGAACTCGATCTTCTTGGCGGCGCTCTCGGCCGACTGCGAGCGGCGGGTGAGGTCGCCGATGACGAGGACGTCGGGGTCGCGGTCGGCGACGGTCTCCCAGTTGATCTGGGGCCACTCCTCCTTGGTGTCGTCGAAGACGTTCTTCGCGCCCAGCTCGCGGGAGACGATGCCGGGGGCTCCGCAGCAGCCCGCCATGTAGGGCGCCTCGGCGTTGGCGAACCAGTAGAGGACCGTGGCGTCCTTGAAATCCCCGCCCGAAGCGGCCTTCGTCACGCGGGCCCTCAGCTCCGCGACGAGCTTCTCGCCGCGCTCCGGGACGGCGAAGATCCGGGCCAGGTCGCGGATCTCGCCGTAGACCGTCTCCATGGTGAGCGGCCGGACGCGGACGCCGTCCCCGTCGCCGCTGTTGTCCTTGCCGACGCAGTCGGTGGGCGAGAGGTACGTGGGGACGCCGAGCTCCTCGAACCGCTCGCGGGTCGCCACGCCGCCCTTGCCGAGGGTGTACGTGAAGGAGGCGGCGGCGAAGTCGGGCTCGGCGTCGAGGACCTTCTCGAAGGAGGGGTAGCGGTCGGCGAGGCGCGGGACCTTGGCGTTCTCCTTCTCCAGGCCCTTGAGGACGGGGTCCGTCCAGGTGCCGGTGCCCACCATGCGGTCGGCGAGGCCGAGGGAGAGCATGATCTCCGCCGCGCCCTGGTCGAGGGCGACGGCCCGCTCCGGCGCGCGCTCGACGCGGACGGGCCGTCCGCAGTTGTCGTCGAGGACGACGGGGTATCCCGTCTTCGCCTTCCCAGCGCCGCCGGCGGGCCGGTCGGGGGCGGGGGTGGTCACCGTGCCGCAGCCGGTCGCGGTCAGGAGCAGGACTCCGGCGAGGAACGGCACGGCGGAGCGGACGGGGTGTGCGAGCGGCACGGGGCTTCCTTCTGCGGCCACGGCTCATACGCGGAGCCTGTCGTACGGTGCTCCCCGGGCGCGCGTGTGCCGCCGGGGCCGCCAGCAGGTCTTCGGACTCGGGGTCGGCCGGACGGGGCGCCTTCCCGGGCCGTCGTCGCCGCCCAGTGGCCGATGCTCCGCCCGTCACCCTCACCGCTGCGCGTCAGTTCCGGTCTCGCACCGGATTCCCTGACCCGTGCACCCACCCGTTCGGGTGCGTACAAAGGTGCGACTGGCCTCGGCACAGTACCACCGGCCCGGGGGCGTGCCCCGGGGCGCGGGGGCGTCAGACGCGCAGCTCCTTGGCCTCGAAGCGGCCGTCCCCGAGGACCAGGACGAAGGAGACCTGCTGCCCCTCCGAGACGGTCCGGCTCTCGTCCTCGATGTCCTCCGCGCTGAACCAGACCTGGTCCTCGGAGCCGACGGGGACGACGAACCCGTATCCCCCGAGACGGTTGAAGGAATGCACGAATCCCTTGCTCCTGCCCTCCACGGCGGCCTCCTCCTCGGCGTCGGGGACGCGGGCGAGGGGTGTCCCGGCCGGGTCCGGCCGTGTCCGCGTCTCAGGGGAGGTGTACCCCGCCGGCCCGCGCTTCGCCCGTCGGGACCGGTCGGCGCCCGCCGGACCTCTTCGCCCGGCGGGGCGGGTGCGAGCACCCCCGGCGATCTCGTAGAATATTCAACAGAGGTCCGGTGCCGAAGATCCCCCGTGTTCGGCACCGGGCCTCGTCGTGCGTCCGGCGCGGGACGGGGCCGTCTCAGGCGCCGCCGGGGTAGGCGATCCTCGTGGTGATCCTGGCGATGCGCGCCGCCGTCTCCGAGGGGGAGGCCACCGGCTGGACGATGTGGCTGACGGTGAGCCGCACGACCGTCTCGACGGCGAGGCCGCGGGACTCCTCGTCCACGTCGGGCCAGGCCTCGGTCGCGTACGCGTCGAGCATCGCCATCGCCGTGCCGAAGACCGGCTCCGCGCGGGTGGTGAGGTAGGCGAGGAGGTCGTCCTCGCCGCCCCGCGCCGCGACCAGGACGCTCTTGATGAGCGGGTTGTCCACGGTCTGCTGGAGCGTGTAGCCGACGCCGGCCGCCGCGGCCGCCTCCAACTCCCCTCGATGCGCGTCGAGTTCGCGCTCGATGCCGATCAGGAAGCCCTCCAGCTCGCGCTGGACCAGGGCGTTGCCGATGGCCTCCTTCGCGCCGAACTCGTTGTAGAGGGTCTGGCGGCTGATGCCGGCGGCCCGTGCGATGGAGGTCATGCGCAGCCCGCTCCACCCCTCGGCGGCGACGAGGCGGTAGGCGGCGTCGAGCACCTGCTCGCGCAGCAGGGACCGGACGCTCTCGCGGAAACGTGTCATCGTGCCCCCACTTTATCCACCGGGAACCGCCCCGAGGAGGGGTGCGGAAGGGGTCTCCGACGCCCCTCCCCGCACGGGTTCAGAGCGCGGTGCCGCCTGTCACGTCCACGTACTGGCCGGTGATCCAGCGGGCGTCGTCGGAGGCGAGGAAGGCGACCACGTCCGCCACGTCGGCGGGGGTCCCGATCCGGTTGAAGACCGAGAGCGCGGCGAGGGCGGCGCTCGCCTCGGGCGTCGTCCGGCGCCGCGCGTTCATCTCCGTCGCGATGTAGCCGGGGGCCACGGTGTTGACCGTGATCCCCCGGGGCCCCAGCTCCTTGGCGAGGGCGAGGGTCATCGTGTCGAGGGCCCCCTTGGTCATGGCGTACGTGACGGAGTCCGGGAAGGCGTGCCGGGTCACCGCCGAGGAGATGTTGACGATCCGGCCGCCGTCGCGCAGCCGGTCCAGGCCCCGCTGGATGAGGAAGAGCGGGGCCTTGACGTTGATCGCGAACAGTCGGTCGAAGACCTCGGGGGTGAGCTGGTGGATGCGGCCGGAGCCGCTCGCGCCCGCGTTGTTGACGAGGACGTCGAACCCCGGCCCCTCGCCCCGCTCCGCGAGGCCCGCGTCCAGGGCGGCGTAGAAGACGTCGACGGCGTCCGGCTCCGCCAGGTCCGCGCGGAACGGGAAGGCCCGGCCGCCCTCGCGCTCGACGGCCGCCACCGTCTCGCGGGCGGCCTCCTCGTCGCTGCCGTAGTGCACGGCGACCAGGGCTCCGTCCCGGGCGAGCCGCTGGGCGATGCCCCTTCCGATGCCCCGGCTCGCCCCGGTGACGATCGCGGTTCTGCCGGCCAGTGCGGACATGTCGGTGGTGCCTTCTCTCGGTGCGTTGTCCGGTGTGTTCGGTGCGTTCGGTGCGTCGGCTTCGCCCGGCTCGGGGCCGGGGCCGGTCAGGAGGGCCGGCGTCCGGCCGCCGGGGCCGGGTCGAGCGTATGCCGGTACCACTCCAGGTGGTCCACGACCCCCTCGGCGAAGCCCGGCCCGGGGTCGACGGCCAGCTCCCGCCAGGGCCGGTCGTCGGCGAACCAGTGGTCGGCGGCGAGCATGTCGAGGTGGTGGACGGCGAAGGGGTGGGCCGCCAGGAGGGCGCGCGCCTCCGCGAGGCCGAGGGCCGGTCCCCGGCGCGGTCCGGCCCTGTGGGCGAGCAGCTCCTCCCCCACCGCGAGCAGCTCGCCTGCGGGCACCGGATCGGGGTGGTTCACGTGGTACGGGCCGGGCCGGGTGTGCGGCGAGAGGGCCGCGGCGAGCAGGACCCGGGCCAGGCTTCCCACCTCGATCAGGGAGTGCAGCGAGGTGGCGTCGCGCAGCGGGCCGGGCAGCGCGCCGAGGAGCTTGACGAGGCCGGGCAGCAGCTGCCGGTCCCCGGTCCCGTAGACGAGGTGGGGGCGCAGGACGGTCCCGCCGGCCTCCATGACGTGCCGGTCGCCCGCCGCGCGGGTGCCGCTGGTGGCCGAGACCGGGGCGATCGGCAGGGTGCCGGGGGCGGCGGCGCGGAAGGGGCCGCGGCCGTGGACGGAGGCCGTGCTCAGGGCGACGATCCTGGTCACCCCGGCGCGTACGGCCGCGTCGACCAGGGCCCGGGTGCCCTCGTCGTTGACGGCGCGGGCCGTCTCCGCGTCGCCGCCGATCAGGGAGGCGCAGTGGATCAGGACGTCCGCCCCCTCGCAGGCCCGGCGCAGGGAGCCGGGGTCCCGGAGGTCGCCGGGGACGGTCTCGACCGGCGGGGCGGTGCCTTCCTGTCCGGCGGGCGGCGGGGCCAGCGGGCCGCGGGCGAGCAGGCGTACGTGTCCGGCCTCGGGCGTCGTCGCGGCGGCGGCCGCCACCCGGCCGCCGACGAACCCGGACGCGCCGGTGACGAGGATGCGGGGAGCCATCGTTGCCGTCCGGCCGCTCAGCCCGCGAGCCGGACGCCGGGGCCCGCCGCCACGAGCTCCCGGCACGGGGAGGTGAGCGTGCAGCGGAAGACCGGGCCGCCGTCCTGGTGGCCGGTGACGCGGACGGTGGTCGCCCCCGGGCCGGGGGCGGGCACGACCTCGGCCTCGATCCAGCAGGGGACGTCGAGTTCCACGTAGCGCGAGAAGGACAGCTCCGTGGCGACGGGGAGGTAGGCGGTGCTGCCGGTCTCCAGCATGGCCGCCTGCCGGGCGGCTTCGAGCAGGAGCATCCCGGGGACGTGGTCGTTCGGGCGGCGGAAGAGCGTGGGGTGGGCGGTGTTGATCCGCAGCTGCCACCGGCCGGGGCGGTCGCCGGGGCCCAGGACGACGTCCTTGGCGTCCTCGCGGCCGACCAGGTGCGGGGCCACCGCCGGTATGAGGGGGACCGGGCGGCCGAGGGCGGCCATGCGCTCGCCCCGCATCCTGCGGTAGGCCGGTGCCGAGGTGCAGCGGATCGTGCCGCCGCCGGTCGAGATCCGGCGGCCCTCCCGGCTCAGGACGACGTCGACGCGCAGGTTCCGCACCCGGCCCGCGCGCCCGTCGTAGCCGGGGAAGGAGAGGTCGGCGGTGAGGGCGAGGGGGGCGCCGTCGAGGGCGAGCGCCTCGGGGTCGGCGGTGTAATACAGGTCCCACATGACGAACTGATCGTCCACGGGTACCCCGAGCCCGGCGTGAACCACGAGCATGGTGGCCTGACGCATCGTCTCGGCCACCAGGACCGGGTCGTGCCGGTCCCCTGCCGCCGGGGAGAAGAAGGGATGCGAGGCAGGCCAGCGGGCGGAGACGGAGAAGCGGTCCTCCCGTGACCGCGTCCAGCCCGTGGGGATGATGTCGGCCGGGTCGTCCCGGTGGACGAACTCCCCGGGGACGGGTGCCGTCACTCCTCGGCGGTGCTGTTCCATCGCTCCCCCTCGCACTTCCTGCACACCCCGGACGGCAAATCCGTCCGGCGTAGGGTACGTAGAGCGCGGTTTTCTTTTCAATGCTTCATGTCACACGTTGAGCACAGACAGCGAGACAGCGGGAGGCGCCTTGGCGCAGCAAGCGCGTGCAATCCGGACCCGGCGGACGATTCTGGAGTCGGCCGCGGCCGTTTTCGCCGAGCGCGGCTACGAGCGGACGACCATCGGGGAGATCCTGGTGCGCGCCGGGGTGACCAAGGGGGCGCTGTATTTCCACTTCGCCTCCAAGGAGGAGCTGGCCCTCGGCGTGCTCGACGCCCAGATGCTCGACGAGCCGCTGACCCCGCAGGACGTCAAGGTGCAGGAGCTGGTCGACCAGGGCTTCCTGCTGGCCCACCGGCTGCAGCGCGACCCCCTGGTGCGGGCGAGCGTCGCGCTGGCGCTGGACAGCGGTGCCACGGGGATCGACCGGGCCGCCCCCTTCCGGGCCTGGATCGACCAGGTGTCGGAGGCCCTGATGGTGGCCAAGGCGCAGGGGGAGATCCTCGTCCACGTGGACGTGACGGACACGGCCGAGCTCTTCTCCGGCGCTTTCGCCGGAATCCAGACGATGTCCCAGATCCTGTGCGACCGGAATGACCTCACCCATCGCGTTCTGGTCCTGCTCCGGCACGTCATGCCGACGATATGCACTCCGGCGGTGTTGATCCGCCTGGAAATGACTGAGAGCCGCGCACGGCGACTGGCCGCCGAATACGACGCGAGCCGGCTCCGGCACAACGAGGAGAACCTCGCGGAAAGCGCCCACCCGTAGGCCGGCCGCACGGCCCGCGCAGCGCCCCGACGCGTCACGCGTCGGGGCGCTCTGGCGTTTGTGGCACTGAGTGTGCTTTGCTGAGGGTACTCAGTGCCACAAGCGTCTAGGGGAGCTCCACATCATGGGCAAGGACTTCGACCTTTACCGTCCTTCGGAGGAGCACGACATGCTCCGGGAGTCGGTGCGTGCGCTGGCGGAGGCGAAGATCGCCCCGTTCGCGGCTGCGGTGGACGAGGAGGGTCGCTTCCCGCAGGAGGCCCTGGACGCCCTGGTCGCCAACGACCTGCACGCGGTGCACGTGCCGGAGACGTACGGCGGCGCGGGCGCGGACGCGCTGGCGACCGTGATCGTGATCGAGGAGGTCGCCCGGGTCTGCGGCTCGTCCTCGCTGATCCCCGCGGTCAACAAGCTGGGCTCGCTGCCGGTGATCCTGTCCGGCTCGGAGGAGCTGAAGGCCAGGTTCCTCGGCCCGCTGGCCAAGGGCGACGCGATGTTCTCCTACGCCCTCTCGGAGCCGGACGCCGGTTCGGACGCGGCCGGGATGAAGACCCGCGCGGTCCGCGACGGCGACTTCTGGGTCCTCAACGGCGTGAAGCGCTGGATCACGAACGCCGGGGTGTCCCAGTACTACACGGTGATGGCCGTCACCGACCCGGAGAAGCGCTCCAAGGGCATCAGCGCGTTCGTGGTGGACAAGGACGACGAGGGCGTCTCCTTCGGCGCGCCGGAGAAGAAACTCGGCATCAAGGGCTCGCCGACCCGCGAGGTCTACCTCGACAACGTGCGCATCCCCGCCGACCGGATGATCGGCGCCGAGGGCACCGGCTTCGCCACCGCGATGAAGACCCTGGACCACACCCGCATCACCATCGCCGCCCAGGCGATCGGCATCGCCCAGGGCGCCCTGGACTACGCCAAGGGCTACGTCAAGGAGCGCAAGCAGTTCGGCAAGCCGATCGCCGACTTCCAGGGCGTGCAGTTCATGCTCGCCGACATGGCCATGAAGCTGGAGGCGGCCCGCCAGCTCACCTACGCGGCCGCCGCCAAGAGCGAGCGCGTCGACGGCGACCTGACCTTCTTCGGCGCGGCGGCGAAGTGCTTCGCCTCCGACGTCGCCATGGAGGTCACCACCGACGCCGTCCAGCTCCTGGGCGGTTACGGCTACACCCGTGACTACCCGGTCGAGCGCATGATGCGCGACGCCAAGATCACCCAGATCTACGAGGGCACCAACCAGGTCCAGCGCATCGTCATGGCCCGCAACCTCCCGTAACCACCAGACCGTTGACCCGTTGAAAGGAGACAGGCCGTGACCCTCAAGATCGCTGTCTGTGTGAAGTACGTCCCCGACGCGACCGGCGACCGCGGTTTCGCCGACGACCTGACGACCGACCGCGAGGCCGTCGACGGTCTGCTCTCGGAGCTGGACGAGTACGCGGTCGAGCAGGCCCTGCAGATCGCGGAGGAGGCCGACGACGCCGAGGTCACCGTCGTGACCGTGGGCCCGGACGACGCCAAGGACGCGCTGCGCAAGGCGCTGTCGATGGGCGCCGACAAGGCCGTCCACGTCAACGACGAGTCCATTCACGGCTCGGACGTCTTCGCCACCTCCGCGATCCTCGCCAAGGCCCTGGAGAAGACCGGCTTCGACCTGGTCGTCTGCGGCATGGCCTCGACGGACGGCGCCATGGGCGTGCTGCCCGCGCTGCTCGCCGAGCGGCTGAACCTGCCGCAGGTCACCCTGCTCTCCGAGGTCTCCGTCGAGGACGGCACCGTGAAGGGACGCCGGGACGGCGACGCCGCCACCGAGCTCCTGGAGGCCCCGCTGCCGGCCGTCGTGTCGGTCACCGACCAGTCCGGCGAGGCCCGTTACCCCTCCTTCAAGGGGATCATGGCCGCCAAGAAGAAGCCGGTCGAGGAGCTGGACCTGGACGACCTGGACGTCGACGCCGACGAGGTCGGCCTCGCCGGGTCCTGGACCCTGGTCGACTCCGCGACCCCGCGTCCGGCCCGCACCCAGGGCACGATCGTCACGGACGAGGGCGACGGCGGCAAGCAGCTCGCCGCCTTCCTCGCCGCCCAGAAGTTCATCTGACCCGCCCCGGCCAGACACCCACACAGGAGCAACGAATCATGGCTGAGATCCTGGTTCTCGTGGACCACGCCGACGGTGCGGTCCGCAAGCCGGCCCTCGAACTGCTGACTCTGGCCCGCCGCATCGGCGAGCCCTCGGCGGTCGTCCTCGGCGCCGGCGAGGCCGCGGCCTCGATCGCCGCCACCGCCGGCGAGTACGGCGCGGCCACCGTGTACGTGGCGGACGCCGCCGAGTTCGCCGACCAGCTGGTCGTGCCGAAGGTCGACGCGCTCACCCAGCTCGCGCAGGAGAAGGGGGCGGCGGCCGTCCTGGTGACCTCCTCCGGCGAGGGCAAGGAGATCGCGGCCCGCGTCGCGCTCCGCCTCGGCTCCGGTCTGATCACCGACGCCGTGGAGCTGGAGGCCGGCGAGAACGGCCCGGTCGCCACCCAGTCCGTCTTCGCCGCCTCGTACCAGGTCAAGTCGACGGTCTCGAAGGGCGTGCCGGTCGTCACCGTCAAGCCGAACTCGGCCGCCCCGGAGGCCGCTCCGGCCGCCGGCACCGTCGAGAACGTCTCGGTCGCCTTCACGGGCAACGCGGCGAAGGTCGTCTCGCGCACCCCGCGCGTCTCCACCGGCCGTCCCGAGCTGACCGAGTCCGCGATCGTGGTCTCCGGCGGCCGCGGCGTCGGCGCGGCCGAGGGCTTCGGGGTCGTCGAGAAGCTGGCCGACTCGCTCGGCGCGGCCGTCGGCGCCTCCCGCGCGGCCGTGGACGCCGGCTGGTACCCGCACGCCAACCAGGTCGGCCAGACCGGCAAGCAGGTCTCGCCGCAGCTGTACGTCGCGGCGGGCATCTCCGGCGCGATCCAGCACCGGGCCGGGATGCAGACGTCGAAGACGATCGTCGCGGTCAACAAGGACCCGGAGGCCCCGATCTTCGACCTCGTGGACTACGGCGTGGTCGGCGACCTCTTCGAGGTGCTGCCGCAGCTGACGGACGAGATCGGTCCCCGCTGACCTTCCGGCACCGGAAAGGGGCGGGTGGGTGGCACTCTGTGCCACCCACCCGCCCCTTTCGCCTGACGCGGGACCGGGGCCCCGCTCACATCCAGCCGTCGAGCGGGACCTCTTCGCAGAGCCGGACGACCGGCCGGCGGCCGGAGACGCCGACGTTCGAGGAGAGCTTGACCCGGACCCCGGGGCGCACCGCGTGCGGCGGTCCGTCGACCCGGCAGCGGACCACGAAGCCCTCCGTCATGTGCACCGGCCAGAGGTCGGCGTCGGCCGCGGCGACCCCGCGCCGTACGGAGATCACGCCCTCGCCCCCGCTGAGTTCGGGCGCGAGGTCGGTCGACCCGCAGGTCGGACAGAGCAGTCGCTGGAACGTGGTGGTGTGGCACCAGCGGCAGCGCTGGAAGTAGAGCTCGGAGTCGGGGTCCGACTCGTCGGCCTGGACGGCGGTCCCGCTCCTCAGTCCCGTGTGGAACACGATGCCTTCTCCTTGCACTCGGCGGCTCGACCGTGCATGGAGCAAAGATATGGCACTGAGTGCCATCAAATAAAGACCTGAGTTCCCTCAATTGGAGATACTGAGATCCCCGGGCCCCTTCGGACGCCGCTCCGACGCCGTCCAGGCGCTGTCAGGGCACCGTCCGGTCGCCGTCCGGGCGTCTCTCAGTCCTCGCCGAGGCTCGACTCCACCTCGCGCACCACGCGCCACATCGGGGTGGAGCGCTTGGTGATGACCACGACGACGTCCTCCGCCTCCTCGGCCGGGAGGTCGACGGCCGGGGCCGGGCTCCAGGTGGCGCGCACGAACTCCAGGGCCTCGTCCACCGCCGCCAGCGGGTCGCCCTCGCCGCCCGAGCGCAGCCAGTGGCGCAGGGCGTGGTTGTGGGCGGCGACCACGGCCGCCGCGACCACGTTGGCGCGCAGGGTGCCGTCCCTGCGGTCGGCCCAGCGGGTGCGCAGGTAGTCGCCGAGGGTCTTCTCGTACCGCCAGACCACCGACAGCTCGTACGTGCGGAGCCCGGCCACCTCGCGGGTGAGCCGGTAGCGCTGCACGGAGAAGGTGGGGTTCTCAGCGTACATCCGCATGACGAGCCGGGCGGCGCCGCAGACCCGGGCGATCGGGTCGTCGGAGTCCGCGCTCGCGGCGAGGAAGCGGGTCATGTCGTCGAGGCAGTGCTCGTGGTCGGGGAAGACCACGTCCTCCTTCGACGGGAAGTACCGGAAGAAGGACCGCCGGCCGACGCCCGCGAGCGTCACGATGTCGTCGACGGTGGTCTGCTCGTAGCCCCGCTCCAGGAAGAGCTGGAAGGCCGCGGCGATGAGGGAGTCCCGCATCACGGGCTTCGTTGAGTTCGTCGACGCTGTTCCCATGCGTCGAAACTAGCATCGGAAACGCATCCGCGCGGCACTGGGTGCCGGACGAATCCGGCACCCAGTGCTTTTCCGAGGGTACGGAGGCTCAGCGGGCGGACATCCGGAGCGCGCCGTCCATGCGGATCGTCTCGCCGTTGAGGTAGTCGTGCTCGGCGATCATCGTGACCAGCCGGGCGTACTCCTCCGGGCGGGCGAGGCGCTGCGGGAAGGTGACGCTCGCGGCGAGACCGGCCCGGACGTCCTCGGTGAACCCGGCCATCATCGGGGTGTCGACGATGCCGGGGGCCACGGTGACGACCCGGATGCCGAACTGCGCCAGGTCGCGGGCGGCGGTTACGGTCATGCCGGCGACGCCCGCCTTGGAGGCGGCGTACGCGATCTGGCCGACCTGGCCCTCGAAGGCGGCGATCGAGGCGGTGTTGACGACGAGGCCGCGCTGTCCGTGCTCGTCGGGCTCGTGCCGGGCGATGGCCTCGGCGGCGAGCCGCGTCACGTTGAAGGTGCCGATCAGGTTGACGTTCACGACGGCCCGGAACAGGTCGAGGTCGTGCGGGCCCTTGCGGCCCAGGATCCGGGCGGAGGGGGCGATGCCGGCGCAGTTCACGGCGAGCCGCAGCTCGGCGCCGTCGGCGTCGATCTCCGCGAGGGCGGCGCGGACCTGCTCCTCGTCGGTGACGTCGGCGGCGAGCAGCCGGACGCCCTCGGGCAGGGTCCCGGCGGCGGCCACGGCCTTGTCCAGGTCCAGGCCGTAGACGGTGGCGCCCCGGGCGGCGAGCGCGGCGGCGGTGGCGGCACCGAGGCCGGAGGCGGCGCCGGTGACGAGAGCGGCGGAGCCTGCGATGTCCATGGAACTCCTCGTTCGTGTCGTGCGGGGGCGACCCTGCCGCCGGGATGGCCGCCGGATCGGGCGCGTGCCCGCGGAGGACCGCGCGGTCCGCGCGATCTGCGCCGCCCACCATAGAACCGCGTGCGAGGCCCCCGGAAGCGGAGGCGGGGGCCGCGCCTCCGGGGCCGGGGGTCCGGAGCGGTCAGCCCGCGGCCGCCGGGGGCACGGCGTACGGCCGGAGGGTCATGAGGGAGTCCTCCACGGAGGCCACCATGGCGAAGGGGAAGCGGTCGAGTTCGAGGCAGAGCGCGACGTCGTCGGGGTGGGCCCCTTCGCGCACGCCCTCCCTCAACTCGGCGGCGGCGCGCGACTCCTCGGCGCGGCGGAGGAACCCGGCCGCGTCCGTCCCGGCCCCGGCGGCCCGCCCCGCGATGTACCGGGCGCACGCCAGGTCCTCCTCGGCGCGCCCGTCCTCGCCGGTCACCACGAACGTGACCCGGTCGCACCCGCGCGCCCGCAGCAGCCGGGCCGTCGCCTCCGCCACCACGAAGCCCGCGCACAGCACCAGCGACGCGTCCTTGACCGCGAGGGCGCCGACGGTCCCCGCCGTGGTCTTCTGCACGACGGTCCGCCCGCCGAGGTCGGCGGACCGCAGCAGGCCCGGCGAGTTGACGGCGTCGAAGCCGGGCGCGGGCGGGCCGTCCTTGAGCGCCACCCAGTCCGGGTGCCGGGCCTTCAGCGCCAGGGCCTCCTCCAGGGAACCGGCGAGGACGATCCGCTCCGCTCCCCGGCCGAAGGCCCAGGCGGCCACGGTGAAGGCGCGCATGACGTCGACCACGACGGCCGTGGAAGGGACTTCGGCCGGCTCGGGGATCCCGAGGAAACGAGCATCCATCCCGTCATGATCACGTACGACCGGCCTCCGGCGCCCGGGCAGTGGCGGGCGTCACACCCGCGGTAACGGCCGCGGCGGGGGCGTTGGCGCGACGGCAGCGGGACGTGAGCAGCGCCCGGCAGGCTGGGGACGACCATCGTGGCCGGCGCGCGCCGGCCACGGCCGGCAGACCGCGGGGGACCGCCGTGCGTGCCGGACACCGGCCCGGGGCACCGGCGCGGCCGCCTCGCCTTCCGTACCGGGCGCCCGACCACGCCCGGACGGCCGGGGCGCGCGAGAAGGAGCAGGTAGCGGAAGTGCTCACCAAGCGGGTGACGGTGACCGTCCACGCGTCCGATCCGCTCAGCCGGGCCGGACTGATCAGCCACTTGCGGCACCAGCCGTCCCTCGACGTCCTCCCGGAGCGGGCGGAGGACGGGCACGGCGGGCCGGAAGGAGCCCCGGAGAAGCGGGACGCCCCCGCCGTCGCCGTGCTGCTCGCGGACCGGATCGACGAGTCCACCACGGCCGAGCTGCGGCGCCTGCTGCGCGGCCGGGACCAGCGGGTCGTGCTCGTCGCGGGCGAACTGCGCGAGCCGGACCTGCTGTCGGTGGTCGAGTACGGGGTGCGCGCCATCATCTGGCGCCACCAGGCCACCGAACAGCGCCTGTTGAGCGCCGTGCACAGCGCGGCGCGCGGCGAGGGGGAACTGCCGCCGGACCTGGTCAGCCGGCTCCTCAACCAGGTGGGCCGGCTCCGGCGGGCGACCCCCGCTGGGCACCGGACGCCGGGCTGCCCGCCATGGACGCGCCGAACGGGAGGGCGGGCGGCGGCCTGTGGCGGCGCGGACTCGGCCCGCCGGGCGACGACTTCGATCCGGACGTGTTCTCACCTCCGCGTACCGCCTCGGCGAGGACCAGATCCGCCGGGCGGCCCGTTCGGCGTGTGCCCTCGCCGCGTTCGAGAGGTCCGCGCCGCCCTTCGCGTACGTGCGGCACGATGTCCGGCCGGTCTCCGCGCCGCTGCTCGACAGCCGCGCGCGGCGGATCCGGCCCGCCGTCGGCTTCGCTGATCCGGTGCTCCCCCGAGGAACCGTTGGGGATGCTGCGCGAGCCGATCGGGCGGGCCCGCGACCGGGGGCGGGTGGCGGCTGCGGACCGGCGGTGGGCGCGGCGTCGTCGCGCTGTTCGCCGGCGAGCCGGGCACCGGAAAGACACTCGGCGCCGAGGTGGTGCCGGGCGGAGGGCTGCCCCGGGCGCCGTGACGACCGGGAAGCTCCCGCGCGTCGCGCCGGGCCCCGCGGCGCCCGGCGGCCGTACTGTCGAACCCGTCACCGGGGGACGGCCGAGGAGGACTTCCGATGCGCAGCGTGACCTATTCGATGAACGTCTCGCTCGACGGCTACATCGTCGGACCGGACGGCGGCTTCGACTGGACGGAACCCGACGAGGAGGTCTTCCGCTTCTGGATCGACCAGATGCGGGGGGTCGACGTCCACCTGCTGGGCCGGCGGCTGTACGAGACGATGCTGTACTGGGAGACCGCCGAGCAGGACCCGGCGCTCGACGACGCGTCGCGCGAGTGGATCTCGCTCTGGAACCCGCTCCCGAAGGTGGTGTTCTCCACCACCCTGTCGACCGTACGGGGCAACGCCCGCCTGGCCTCCGGCAGCCCGGCGGAGGAGATCGAACGGCTGCGGTCCGCACCGGGCGACGGCGAGATCGCGATCGGCGGCGCGACCCTCGCCGCCCAGGCGGCCGAGGCGGACCTGATCGACGAGTACCGGGCCGTGATCTCTCCGGTCCTGGTCGGCGGCGGCATCCCGTTCTTCCCCCGCGACGAACGCCGGGTGGACCTCGAACTCGTCGAGACCCGCACCTTCGGCGCGAGGTTCGTCTACCTCCGCCACCGCGTGGTGCGCTAGCCGGGTCGTCCACGACGAGGTGGGGCAGTGCGCCACGGGCCCCGCCCCGGTCACATGACGCTGCCGCCGCGCATCATGTGGAGCGTGGCCTTGTCGAGGACGCCGGTGACGGGGAGGCCGACGGCCTCCTGGTAGAGGCGGACGTACCGCTCGACGTTGTCGTTGCAGCGGCTGGGGACCGTCTTCTTGGTGGTGAAGCAGTCGGCGCCCTGGCGGGCGTAGGCGCGGTCCCGGTCGAGGCCCTTGGCGCTGTGCTCACGGTTGTGGGTCCACCGTCGAGCGCGAGGCCTCCGCCCTCCCCGCCGACCGGCGCGGGGAACTGCTCGCGGACCTCGCCGAACACATCGAGGTGACGCGCACCGAACGCCCGGACACCCCGATCGGGGAGATCCTCGCGGAGCTGGGGGATCCCCGTACGATCGCGGCGACGGCGCTGGCCGAGACGGAGAACGGGGCGGCCCGGGGACCGGCCGGGAGCGGGGCGGGCGCGCCCGTCCGGCGCGGCAAGGTGCACCCGCTGGTCCCGCTCCTGACGATGACGCTCTCGCTGCCCTTCATCATGGTCTTCCCCGACCAGCCCGGGCCGCTGTTCGGCGTCCTGTTCCGGATCGTCGGCGCGGTGCTCCTCTGCACCTCGGTGCACTGGACCGCCACCCGGAAGACCACCGGGGTCCTGCTCGCCGCCGTCCTGCCGAGCGTCGTCATCGCCACGGCGAACCTGTCCGACGGCGGCCCGTCGGCCGGTGTCCCGACCCTCCTGGCCAACCTGGCGGCGCTCGCCCTGATGGCCGGCACGGCGGCATGGCTCTGGCGGAACCGCCGCGCCTGAGCGGGACCGGGCCTCGCGCGCGCAGCGCCGCCGAAGGCGCCCGGCCCGGTCGATCAGGCCTTGGCGGCCGGGGCGCCGGGGTCGCAGGAGAGGTGGGCCGCCGTCAGGGCCGGCTCCCCCTCCTTCGCGCCCTCGATCGGCGTGGAGCATTCCAGGAGGCCGGAGCCGTCGACGACCCAACTGGTCGCCCGGCCGGTCACCGGCTTCCCGGCCCCGCAGGCGTACCGGAAGTCGGCGGTGACCTGCTCCACCCAGGCGTACCGCACGACGGTCCCGACGCCGTCGATGGTGGTGGTACCGCCGCCGAGGTTCTGCGCGGGCCGGTGGACGTCGGCGAATGCGGTGCTCACACCGTCGTCATCGGCCTCCGCCACCCCGATGCGAACGGTCAGCGCCTGGAGGACGGCCTTCGCCTCGACCGCCCGCGCCCCCTTCTCGAAGGTGACGGCGACGCGCGGCGTGTGCAGGCGCGTCAGCGCGTGCGTGAGCGCGGCACCCTTCCTCTCGACCTTCTCCTTCTCGGCGACCCCGGTCAGCACGTCCCGCTTGTCCACGTTGAACCACGAGTAGACACCGCCCTCGCAGACGGCGTCGGCCGTGGGCGTGGCCTTGGCGGTCGCCCCGCCACCGCCCGAAGTGCAGGCAGCCGTCCCCGCCGGCACCGCGACAACCGCGCACGCCGACAGCAACGTCTCTTTGATCTTCATGCTTCCCCCCGGAACCACTGGTCAGATGGTGCGGCCGATCTTCCCCGGCCGAACACCCACCGGACAAGGGACTTGAGCCACCCCTGAGGTCGGGTCCGCACCCGGGTCAGACGGCCCCCGGCACCGAAGCCGCCCGAAAGGATCTCAGGCGTCTGCGCGCCGTATGTGCAGGTGGCCGTCGCGGGGGAAGGAGGGCGGCGCCGCGGGCAGGACGGTGTCGAAGTCGTAGCGGCACTTCTGCGCGACCCGGCACGATGCCAGGTTGTCCACCTGGTGCAGGAGTTCGAGACGCTCCAGCCCGTCGGCTTCGAAGGTGTCGAAGGCCCAGTCGGTGAGTGCTTCCAGAGCGCGGGAGGCCACTCCCCGCCCGCGAGCGTGCGCCGCGGTCCAGTAGCCCACTTCGGCCACCGGTCGGCCGGGGGCGACCTCCTTGAGGACCACGTTGCCCACCAACTGATCGCGCACCGAAGCGGGTTGCGTCTCAAGTACGGCGAAGCCGAACCGTTCCCCCGCCGCCCAGCCCCGCTGCTGGGCCCGCACCCACCGTGCCCCGTCGGCATCGTCGTCCACGGCGGAGTTCACCCACCGACGCAATGCGGGATCCCGGCTCACCTCGACCAATGCGGCGACGTCCTCCATGCTCCAGGGACGAAGAACAAGAGCGGGAAAGGCCGGTGTGGCGGCCACCCGAAGGACGACGGGGGCACTCAACCGATGAGAGGGGACGGTGTTTTCACCCGACACCGGCCGCGCCCGGTCCGCGTCGCCCTGCGACCGCCCCGTCATCGCCGCGTCCGGACGCGCAGAGCCCGGACGGACCAGTCGAACACCGGGGCCAGACTCTCCGGGGCCGGCCAGCCGTTGACCACGGCGAGCAGCCGGAGGTACCGCTCCCTGCGGGGGTCGTTCACGCTCTCCAGCCGCGTCACCAGCCGACGGCGGAGTTCGGCGTCGTCGGGGCGGCCGAGGAGACGCGCGTAGTGCGCCGTGAACGCCGCGACGATCGGATCGGCCCGGGGCGAGGCCGGATCGATGCCGGCGGCCAGGGCCGGGCCGGCCTGGTCACGGACGGCCACGGCGACGTCGCGGTGCGGGCCCGTCACGCCGCCGCGAGCCTGCTCGGCCGCCTGGTCCTCGACCGTCCGCCGCATCGCGGCGCGGAAGGACGGGTCCAGGGACATCTCGGCCAACTCCACCCACGCCCGGACCTGTTCCCCCTCCGGGCTGTCGGGCAGTTCGGGGGTCATCGAGCGCATGACCCCCGCGAATGCGGGGGCGGCGTCGAGGCCGCCGAAGACGGCATCGAGGAAATCACCGGTCAGACGCCGGCGTTCGTCCTCGGAGAGCTGGGCCAGTCGGTGCATGAGTTCCATCTCCTCGGGTGTGGACCCGCGCTCGGCCACCGCCATCAGCACCGCGCGCCGCAGGCGCAGGACGCGGATCTGCACCGCCAGCGCTTCGGCGTGCGCCGCGGCGACCCCGGGAAGCGAGAGCTCGCGGTCCACGACCTTGCGGACCGTCGGGAGGTCCAGCCCCAGCTCGCGCAAGGTCCGCACCAGGTCCAGACGCGCGACCGCGTCGACGTCGTACAGGCGGTAGCCCGCCGGGCTGCGGTCCGTCGGCGCCACGATTCCGCGATCGGAGTAGAACCGGATGGTCTTGACCGTGAGACCCGTCCGCCGGGCAAGCTCGCCGATCGAGTAGAGCGCGTCGTCGTCCATGCCCCCACCTTCGCGTCTCCCCTTACTGGAGACTCAAGCCCCTTCCACCGCCGGCGGGCAACCACTCCTCATCCACTCCACGAGTCCCGACAGTTCCCCGCCGTCGACGGCATCCCGCCCGCCCCGGCGTTGCCCCGCTACTTCTCCGCGAGCGCGAGCCCCCGGCTGATCACCAGCCGCTGGATCTGGTTCGTGCCCTCGAAGATCTGCATGATCTTGGCCTCGCGCATGTAGCGCTCCACCGGGAAGTCCCGGGTGTAGCCGTAGCCGCCGAGGACCTGGACCGCGTCCGTGGTGACCTTCATGGCCGTGTCGGTGGCGATGAGCTTGGCCGCGCTGGCCTGGCGGCTGAAGGGGCGGCCGAGGTCGCGGCGGCGGGCCGCGTCCAGGTAGGTGGCGCGGGCCGCGTCGACGGCGGCGGCCATGTCGGCGAGGAGGAAGCCAAGGCCCTGGTGGTCGACGATCCGGCGGCCGAAGGTGGTGCGCTCGTTGGCGTAGGCGACGGCGGTGTCCAGGGCGGCCTGGGCGAGGCCCGTGGCACAGGCGGCGATGCCGAGGCGGCCGTTGTCGAGGGCGCTGAAGGCGATCTGGAGGCCCTGGCCCTCCTTGCCGACGAGCCGGTCCTCCTCCAGGAGGGCCCCGTCCCAGTAGGCGGCAGTGGTGGGGACCGCCTGGAGCCCCATCTTGCGCTCCGGCGCGCCGAAGGTGAGGCCCTCGGTGGCGCCGGGCGCCAGGAAGCAGGAGACGCCGTGGCTGCCCGGGGCCGTACGGGCGAAGAGCGCGTAGAAGCCGGCCCGGCCGCCGTGGGTGATCCAGGCCTTGGTGCCGGTGACCCGGTACCCGCCGCCGTCCTCCTGCCGCTCCGCCTTGCAGCTGAGGGCCGCCGCGTCGGAGCCGGCCTGCGGCTCGGAGAGGCTGTAGCCGCCGATGGTCCGGCCCTCCAGCATCGCGGGCAGCCAGCGCTCCTTCTGCTCCCGCGTGCCGAAGGCGTGCAGGGGGTGGCAGGCCAGGGTGTGGACGCTGGTGGCGACGGCCACGGCCGCCCAGCGCGCGGCCAGTTCCTCCAGGACCTGGAGGTAGACCTCGTACGGCTGGCCCCCGCCGCCGTACTCCTCGGGGTACGCGAGGCCCAGCAGCCCCGCCTCGCCGAGGGTCTCGAAGAGCCCTTCGGGATAGGTCTCGGCGGCCTCGTGCTCGTCCACCCGCGGGGAGAGCTCCTTGTCGGCGATCTCCCGGGTGAGGGCGATGAGGTCCGCGGCTTCGGGGGTGGGAAGCAGGCGGTCGACATCCATGGCGACTCCAGCGGCGCGCAAAGTGGTACTGAGGAGGGTACTCCAGTACCGGTCAGAGTAGCGCAGACGGAGGCGGCCGCAACCCCTGGAGCGACGGACCCGCGCCGGGCGCGGGGCCGGGGCGATCCGGCACCGCCCGGGCCCGGAACACGAACCCCACGGGCGGGGAGCGGTGGCGGCCCCGCGCCGCCCGGACCCAGCGCGGGCCGGACCGACCGCGCGGGGACGGGACGGGAACGGCCCGGCGCCGTCCGGACCCGCAGCAGGAGCGCACGAACATGGAACGGAAGGCGCACCCGGGGCCAGGGAGGCCGCACGGGCACGGGACAGAGACAGGGACAGGGACAGGGACAGGGACAGCCCAGCACCGCTCGGACCTGCAACACGAGCCGCACGAACACGAAGCAGAAGCCGCCCGGGGCCGGGTCGGCCGTACGGGCACAGGACCCGGGCCGGCCGTACAGGCACAGGACGAAAACGGCCCCGCACCGCCCCGACCCGCAGCGCGAGCCACACGAGCACGCGGCAAGGGCGGCCGGCCCGTCCGCCCCCGGGGCCGCCCGAGCGCGGGCGCACCGCCCTCCCCCGCCCCGGCCTGGAATACTGGCCGGGTGATCGAGACCTCCGCCGCCGACGCCCCGCAGCTGACGGGCCGGGGAGCGGCGCGCCGTGCCGCCCTGTTCGAGGAGCTCGTCGCCCTCCTCGTCGGCGAGGGCTTCGCCCGTCTGACGCTCGACGACCTCGCCGCCCGGCTGCACTGCTCGAAGCGGACCCTGTACGGCCTGGCCGGCAGCAAGGAGCAGCTGGTCCGGGCGGCGGTCGTGCACTTCTTCCGGCGCGCCACCGCCCGGGTCGAGGCCGGCCTCGCCGCCGCCACCGGGCCCGCCGAACGGCTCGCCGCCTACCTGCGGGCCGTCTCGGCCGAACTGGCCCCGGTCTCCCCGCAGTTCTTCGACGACGTGGCGGCCTTCGAACCGGCGGCCGAGGTGTACGAGCGCAACACCCGCGCCGCCGCCGGGCGGGTCCAGCAGCTCATCGAGGAGGGCGTGCGGGCCGGTGTCTTCCGCGAGGTGCACGTGACCTTCGCGGCCGACGTCATCTCCTCGGTCATGGTCCGCATCCAGCGGCGCCAGGTGGCCGCCGCGACCGGCCTGGCCGACGCGGAGGCGTACGACCAGCTCGCCGAGCTGCTCCTCAGCGGCCTCAGGAAGGCCTGAACCTCCCGTACGGCCCCACAAGCGACACCCCCGCGCGAATGGCCGGTTTCCGCCCCCACCCCTCCCTCACCCTCCGCACCCCCTCCACTACTCTGTGCCGCGCCACTGATCACCCCCCTCCCAGGGAGACCTCCGCGTGGAGCACAGCCGTACCGTCCTCAGGATCCGTGCCGTACTCGCCGCCATGGGCGTCACCGCCGCCCTCACCGCGGCGTCCGCGGCGCAGGCCGCGCCCGTCGAGAGCGCCGGGAAGCACCGGCCCGCGCCCTGCACCGGGGAGTTCCTCGGTGACGCGCGGCTCGGGCCGAAGCACCTGCCGAACAAGCGGCAGAAGCCGGTCGGGCCGCTGCTCGACGGTTACCACCGGACGGGGAAGCTCTCCCCCGCCGCCTTCCTCAAGAAGTACTGGGAGGGCCCGGCCGACACCGGTGGCTGGAAGTATCCGCCGAACGACGGCTTCGGCGAGGTGAACGGCGAGGTCGACAAGGCGCCCGAGCTCCTGGTGAGGGGCGAGCGCCTGGACCGCTTCGGCTCGGAGTTCGGCGGCTACCTGGCCCCGGCGGGCGACGCCTACGCGAAGCGGGCACTGCCCCCGCAGAACCTCAACACCCGCGACACCGCCTTCCCCTGCGACTACCACCTGTACGAGGTGACGCGGGCCTTCGTGGTCTGGGAGGGCTCCATCGCGCCCTGGTTCGAGCAGCCGGGCGGCGGCCGCCAGATCAAGCTGGACCCGGTCTTCCTCGACCCGGGCGAGGGGCAGCGCCTCAACGTGAAGTGGCTGCTCGACAACGGCTACCTCGTGCGCGTCCCCGCATGACCGACCACCGCCGCACGCTCGAACGGGCGCTCCAGGAGGCCGGGGTGCCCGCCGGCTACTACTGGATCGAGGGCGTCCACGAACCCTCCCCCGTCCCGACCGACTTCGCCTATCTGCGGGCGGCGCCGGGCGGGGGCGGCTGGGAGACCGGGGTGTACGAGCGGGGCGCGTACGAGCCGGTCGCCACGCACCCGGCCGAGGCGGACGCCTGCGCCCACCTCCGGACCCTTCTGGGAGCCTAGGGCCCCCGACTCGCTCCCGGCACGTCCCGCGTTCGGGAAGTGAAGGCATCAGGGCCCAGCTCCCTTATTTCAGGTCATGACTTAAAGCTAAAGATAAAGGAGCCCCGGGGACCCCGCAGCGCGGTATGTTGCGGTCAGGACTACTTCACACCAGGGGGCCCAGTGACCATGCGGAACGGACGCACCGTCCGTGATCTGCGGCGCGAGAACCGCACCGCCGTCCTCCAGCGCCTGTACTTCGACGGGCCGATGAGCCGCTTCTCGCTGGGCCCCGCGACCGGACTGAGCTCCGGCTCCATCAGCAACGTGGTCGCGGAACTGGCCGCGGAGGGCCTGGTCGAGGAGGCGGGCAGCGTCGACTCGGCCGGCGGACGCCCCCGCACCCTGCTCCGGATCTCCTCCGGCAGCGGCTTCATGATCGGCGTCGACGTCGGCGAGACCCGGATCAGGATCGAGCTCTTCGACCTCGCCCTCACCGAACTCGCGCGCGCCGAGCGCCCGTTGGCCGTGGACAGTCCGCATCCGCACGACCGGTACGAGGTCGGGGTCGTCGTCGGGCACCTCCGGGACGGCATCGCGGAGGTGCTGCGGAGCGCGGACGTGCCCGCCGAGCAGCTCCTCGGCGTCGGCATCGGCGTCCCCGGCATCGTGGCCCGCACCGCCGAGGACGGTGCCGTCGTACACGGCCAGACCGTCGACTGGGACGCCGTCCCTCTGGAGCGGCTGCTGCGCGAGAGCGTGGAACTCCCGGCGTCGGTGCCGTACTGGATCGACAACGGCGCCAAGACCCTCGGCCAGGCCGAGATGTGGTTCGGCGCCGGGCGCGGCGCCCGCAGCGCCGTCGTCGTGCTCTTCGGCTCCGGCGTCGGCGCCTGTGTCGTCACCGACCCGACGGGGCCGGGGCGGGCGATCGAGTGGGGCCACCTGAAGGTACGGGTGCGGGGGCGGCGCTGCCGCTGCGGCGCCCTGGGCTGCCTGGAGGCGTACGCGGGCGCGGAAGCCCTGCTCGAACGCTGGCGGGAGGCGGGCGGGCGGCCTCCGGAGGGCGCGGACGAGGAGACGGCCCTGACGGCGATGCTCGCCGCCGCGTACCCCGCCGACACCGCGACCCCGCCCGACGCGACCGCCCTCGCCGTCCTGGAGGAGACCGCCGAATTCCTCGGCGCCGGATTCGCCGACCTCATCAACCTCTTCCAGCCCGAACGCATCCTCGTCGGCGGCTGGGCCGGGCTCCAGCTCGGCACCCGCTTCCTGGAGACGGTCGAGGGGTACGCCCGGGAGTACGCCCTCAAGTACCCGGCGGCCCGGGTCGGCATCGGCCTGGGGACGCTGGGCCCGGACGCGGTCACGGTCGGCGCGGCGATCCTGCCGCTCGCGGACTTCTTCGCGCGGGGCGGGAGGCGGGCCGAACCCGAGACCGAGGCCGTCGAGGAGCAGCCGGCGTGGGCGACGACCGTACGGGAGCGGACGGCCCAGTAGTCCCTGCGCTCACCACCCACGTTGTGTCATTCATTTGACACAAGTCGCGCGTTCCTCCATCTTGTGCTTACCGCTTGATACAAAAGCTCTGACGGGGGTCACCATGCTCGATTCCGCCCTGCCCGCCCCACACCGGCCGGCCCGCACCGAACTGCTCGTCCGCTGGGGCGGTGCGGCGATCGGCGCGGCGGCGGCCTGGACGGTCTCCTCCCACGGCGCCGGGCTCGGGCTCGGCGTCCTCCACGCCCTGCCGGTCTTCGCCGTCTGCGCCACGGCGGGCGTCCTGGCCGCCGACGCGCTGACGCCGGGGCCCGGAGGTGCGGTGCGCCGCGCGGGTCTCGCCCCGCGCCGCGTCCGCGACGTCCTGCCCGCCCGCTTCACCGTGCTGCTCGCCGCCGAGGCCGCCGTGCTCGTCGCACTGCTCGCCGTCGCCGCGCTCACCGCCTCCCCGGACGACATGGACAGGGCGGGCCGTACGCTCACCGTCGCCTGCGGGAGCCTCACCCAGTCCCGGGGGCCCTGGCCCGGCCTGTTCTACGGCGCCCCGGTGCTGGTCGCCCTCGCGTTCGGCACCGCCGCCTGCGGCTACGCGCTGCGCCGGATCACCGGGCGCCCGGTCCCCGGGGGCGACGCGGCGGCGGTGGCCGCCGACGCGGGGCGGCGCCGGGACCGCGCCCGTGCCGTGACGGCCGCGTGGGGGCTCCTGGTCTCGGCCCCGCTGGCCGGCACCGCCCTCTTCGCGTCCGGCGCGCTGCGCTCGCTGTCCTGCGTGGGGCCCGTGGTCCACACCGCCGGTCTGCTCCTGCTGCCGGTCGCCGCGGTCGCGGCCGGCACGGCGCTGTGGTCGCTCCTCACCGTCCTCGCCCCGCCGGCCGCCTTCCGGAGCCGGTCGTGACCGGCCCGGCCGTACGGGTGGACACGACCGGCCCGGTCCCGCCGTACGAGCAGATCCGCTCCCAGCTCGCGGCGCTCATCGGCGGCGGCGTCCTGCCGGAGGGCGAACGGCTCCCCACGGTCCGCCAGCTCGCCACCGACCTCGGGCTCGCCCCCGGCACCGTCAACCGCGCCTACAAGGAGCTGGAGGCGGCGGGGCTCGTCCGCACCCGCCGGGGCGCGGGCACCAGGGTCGCCGCCCGCCCCGGTACCGCCCCCGTCGACGCCGCCGCCCTGACCCGGCTCGCCCGCGCGTACGTCACCGGGGCCCGCGCGACGGGCGCCGACGAGGAGGCCGTCCTGGCCGCCGTACGGGCGGCCCTGGACGCGCCCCGTACCTGAGCCTCCGTCAGGAGGCGTCCCTGCGGGCGGGGAAGCCGTGGGCGCGGGCCGCGACGACCACGGCCGTCACGGGGACCAGGAGGGCCAGGACGCTCCAGGGCAGGGCCCCGGTGCCGAACGCGTCGAGGAGGAGGCCGCCGACCACCCCGCCGCCCGCCATGGCCACGTTCCAGAGGGTGACCAGCATCGCCTGTGCCGCGTCGGCCTGTTCGCCGCCCGCGTCGCCCGCCGCCGTCTGGAGCAGGGTCGGCGCGCCGCCCCAGCCCAGGCCCCAGAGCACCACCGCGCCGTAGACGAGCGCGGGCGACTGCGCGAAGAGCGCCAGGAGGCCGCCGGCCACCGCGACGAGCAGCGTGCCGGTGATCATCAGGGCGCGCAGCCGGCGGTTGATCAGGGCGCCGACGGCCCAGATGCTCAGCAGCGAGGCGCCGCCGAAGACCAGGAGGACCACGTCCGCCCGGCCGCCCATCCCGAGCCGGTCGAGGAAGGCGGCGATGTAGGTGTAGAGGAGGGTGTGGGCGAGGACGAAGACGAGGGTGACGGTGAGGACGGGGGTGACGCCGGGCACCTTGAGCGCCCCGAGCATCGACGGTGCGGAACCCTTCTCCGGGCGGTGTCCCGGATAGTCGGGGACGGCGGCCAGGATCCAGACGAGGAGGGCGAGCGTCAGGCCGGTCATGACGAGGAAGGCCGTCCGCCAGTCGACGGCCTTGCCGATGAACGTCCCGGCGGGCACACCGAGGGAGAGCGCGACGGGGATGCCCGCCATGGCCACCGCGATGGCCTTGCCCTGAAGGTGTGCGGGAGCCATCCGCCGGGCGTAGCCGGCGAGCAGCGCCCACGCGAGGCCCGCCGCGACCCCGGCGGCGAACCGGGCGCCCATCGTCAGCGGGTAGGACGTGGAGATCGCCGTCACGGTGTTGGCGGCGGCGAATCCGGCCATGGCGGTCAGCAGGAGCCGGCGGCGGCGCCACCCGGCGGTCGCGGCGGAGAGCGGGATGGCGGTGAGCACGGTGCCGAGGGCGTAGACCGTCACCGTCTGCCCGGTGGCGGACTCGCTGACGCCCAGGTCGCCGCCCATCGCGGGCAGCAGCCCGGCGGGGAGCGTCTCCGTGAGGCTCGTGATGAACACGGCGGTCGCCAGGGCGAGCAGCGCCGGAAGGGGCAACTTCCCCGAGGGTGAAGGCCGTTCGGTCCGGTGCGAGGAGGGGGCGGGGCCGTGGGAGGGTCCTCTGGTCAGGTCTGTGCTCGACATGGCACCATGCTCGAACCCTTCCATTGATGTGAAGGTCAAGCATGGATGTGAAGGTCGAACGGGATCCGGAAAAGCGTCGCGGGAGGCGGGAGTCGTGCGGATCGGGGAGCTGTCGGAACGCACCGGTGTCTCCCGCCGGATGCTGCGGTACTACGAGGAGCAGGAGCTGATCGCCTCCCGGCGGTGCGCCAACGGCTACCGGGACTATCCGGAGCCCTGCGTGGACCGCGTCCAGCAGGTGCGCGGGCTGCTCGACGCGGGCCTGCCGACGCAGACGATCCGCAGGATCCTGCCGTGCCTCGGGCCGCCGGGACGGATCGACATCCCGAACCCGACGCCGGAGACGATCGCGCTCCTGGAGCTGGAGTGCGCGCGCATGGCGCAGCGGATCGACCAGCTGACCCG
The DNA here is from genome assembly GCF_044754545.1 of Streptomyces sp. NPDC093071. NCBI lineage: Bacteria > Bacillati > Actinomycetota > Actinomycetes > Kitasatosporales > Streptomycetaceae > Streptomyces > Streptomyces sp. NPDC093071. The sequence continues at coordinate 827,390 of NZ_JBIVPH010000001.1, forward strand.
CAACCGGGACGCCATGACCGCGTATCTCGCGGAGGTCCGGAAGGCCGTTCCGGACCTCGCGGAGGTCCGCAAGACGGTCCCGGCCGAGCCTGCGGCCTAGTGCGGCGGGGGCGCCGGGTCCAGCGCGTTGCCGACGCCGCAGCCGGCCTCCCCGGGCATCCGCTGCATCCGGGACGGCACCCACACCGAGGTGTCGCCGGGGGCCACGCGGGCGAGCAGGCAGTCCTGCGGGTCGAAGCCGTTGCCCGGCACGAGGAGCAGGACGCCGACCCGGTCGCCGTCCGCCCTCACCTCGGTGCGGATCTTCGGGTCCATGTCCAGGGCGGCGACCACCCGGCGCACCCCGGCCTCGTCCGCCCGGCCCCCCTTCGGCACCCGGGGAAGCTTCCTCCGGAGCTCCTCGTACGGCAGCCGGGGCGGTTCGGGCGGCGGGCGGAAGGCCAGCGCGGGGCCGTCCGGGCAGTCGACCTTGCGGGGCTCCGCGCCCCACTCCGCCTCGGGCGACACCCGCACCCTGAAGCAGCGCCGGACGACGTACCGTTCGGCGGCGAGCAGCGCCCCCTCGTACCCGTAACCGGTCGTGCGGACGATCACGTGGACGCCGTCCCCGTCGTGCGTCGAGGTGCCCGTCACCCGCATCACCTCCACCCGGTCGAAGAGGGAGGCGGCGTACCCGACCTCCTCCGCCGTGCGCGGGCGTTGGCTCTCCAGCCGTTCGCTCGCCTTCCTGGCCACCTCGCGGGCGGAGGCCGTCCCCTCGTCGTGGGAGAAGTGCACGACCCCGTAGACGACGACGATCAGGAACAGGGCGAGGAGCAACAGCGGTCGACGCATGGGGACACCCTCGCCACACCGCGCGCGGCGGACAACCCCTCGCGTACTCAGACCGGTATGGGCGATCGTACTCGGGCGGCCGCCGGACGGGTGGCGCACGGAGTCCGTGAACGCCCTTGCAAAAGAAGGCTGTTGACTTGGAGAGCACTCCACGTCCTAGCGTCGGTCCGTCGGTACAGGACGATCGATCGGTGGAAGAACATGGGAGTGTGGTTCGTCACGGGTGCCTCGCGCGGGCTCGGCGCGGAGATCACCCGCGAGGCGCTGGCCCGCGGGCATCGCGTGATCGCGACGGCGCGGGACGCCTCGGCGGTGCTCCGCGCGTACCCGGAGAAGCCGGACGGGCTGCTGGCGGTGAGCGCGGACGTGACCGCACCGGAGCGGCTGGCGGCCGCGGTGGAGGCGGGCCTGAAGGAGTTCGGCCGGATCGACGTCGTGGTCAACAACGCGGGTCACGGTCTGGTGGGCGCGATCGAGGAGACCTCCGACGAGGCCGCCCGGGCGCTGTTCGACGTCAACGTGTTCGGCGTGCTCAACACCCTGCGGGCGACCCTGCCGACGCTGCGCGCCCAGCGGTCGGGGCACGTCGTGAACATCGGCTCCGTGGGCGGCTTCGCCACCGTTCCGGCGGCGGGCCTGTACGGGGCGTCGAAGTTCGCCCTGGAGGGCGTCTCCGAGGCGCTGCACGGCGAGCTGGCCCCGCTCGGCGTGCGCGTCACGATCGTGGAACCGGGCGGATTCCGCACCGACTTCCTCAGCGCCTCCAGCATCCGGGTCGAGCCGGCCGCCATCGAGGACTACGCCGCCGGCGCGGGACCGGTGCGCGAGGCGCTGGCCCGGAACGACGGCCGCCAGCCGGGCGATCCGGCGAAGGCGGCCAGGGCCGTCGTCGACGTCACCGAGGCCGCCGAGCCGCCGCTGCGGCTGCAACTGGGCGCGGACGCGGTCGAGCGCGTCGAGGCGAAGCTGGACCTGGTGCGCCGCGAACTCGACCGGTGGCGTCACGTGGCCCTCTCGACGGGCATCTGAGAAACCCTCCGGGCGCCCCGGTCAGGCGGGGGCGAAGAGGTCCCCGGGCGCGTCGTCGAGGACGAACCCGTTGTCGAAGCGGACGCGGACGGTCGTGCGGAGCGTGCGCTCCAGGTAGGCGGTCCAGGCGGGTTCGAGCTCGGCGACCCGCTCTTCGAGCTGCCGCCTGCTGGCCGGGGGCATCTGGTGGCCGAAGTCGTCCAGGAGGGACTTGAGCCGCTCGTACTCGCGCACCTCCGGGCCCCGGGGACGGTCCTCGTCCACCCGCTCGACGGTGCCCTCGGCGCCCGCCGCCAGGGCCAGGAACCCCGCCCCGGCGCCCGTCTCCGCCCCGGGTCCGCCGGCCGGGACGACCTCTCCGGCCAGCCGGAGGTCCACCGCAAGCCGTACTCGCCGGCCCTCTTTCAGCATCGTCGGTCCTTCGTCCTCGGGATGGTCGGCCGCGCGCGTGGCCGCCTCGATTATCGCGGTCCGGAAGCCACGACCCCGTTTCGGGACCCTGTTCGCGGTTATGCGGCCTTTCACCAAGACAAGGGTTTTCCAGGTTCTCGGAGAGGAGCCGACATGTCGGGCAACGAGAAGATGAAGGCCAAGGGCGAGCAGGTCAAGGGCGCCGTCAAGGAGAACACGGGCCGTGCGCTCGGCGACGAGCGGATGGCCGGCGAGGGCCGCGCCGAGCGCGCCAAGGGCGACGCCCGGGAGGCCAAGGAGAAGACGAAGGACGCCTTCAAGCGCTGACCCTCCGGGCCGGCACGCGCCGCGGCCCCCGGCCCCTTCCGGGTCGGGGCCGCGGCATGTCCGGACCCGGACGCGCCACGCGGGAGGGGCCGTGGGCGAGGAGTTCGCACGCGGAGTCAGTACGCGGAGTCGGTACGTGGAGTTCGTACGTGAGGGAGGGGTCCGGATGGGGTTCGTCGGGGAGGACAGGGGTGCCGTCCGGCGCGGCCCCGTGGCGGTCGGGCGCGATCTGGTGCTCGCGATCGGGCTCGCGGGGACGTGCGTCGGCGGTCTGGCCCTCTTCCTGAAGACCGCCGGGGCGGCCGGGGACCGCGGTTCGGGGGTGCCGGCCGCGCTCCTGGTGGCGTTCGCCGCGATCGGGGCGATCGCCGTGGCCCTCGCCCTGTTCAGGAGGAGCGCGATGCCCGTACGGCGGGGCCGGGCGTCCTTCGGGAGGCGCGGGGCCCTCCGTACCGCCGCCGTCCCGGTCGCGGACGTGCCCGACGTCGGGGCGGAGGCGCTGGACCACACGGCGGTCGACCCGGACGGCTTCGAGCACACGGTCGCCGCGCTCTGCGCGCGGGACGGCTGCACCCCGGTGGAGGTGGTCGGCGGCGCGGGCGACCTGGGCGCGGACGTGATCGCGACGACCGTGGACGGGCGCCGGGTGGTGATCCAGTGCAAGCAGTACGCGGAGGACCACCGGGTCGGCTCCCAGGACCTCCAGCGGTTCGGCGGGACCTGCTTCACCGTGCACGGGGCCGACGTGGCGGTGCTGGTGACCACCAGCTCCCTCACCGCGCCGGCCGCCGAGTACGCCGCCACGTGCGGGATCGTCTGCGTGGACGGCGAGGCCCTGGCGGCCTGGACGGACCAGCTCGCGCCTCCCCCGTGGGAGGCGCTTCCGGTGGATCCGGCCGCCTGACGGGCGCGTCCTAGGCGACGGACCCTATCCGGCCCAGCGGCCCCCGGGGTCCGTCGTGGTGGATCGGGGTGTGGGCGCCGGTGAGGGAGACCCCGGTGCCGCCCCTGCGGTGGGCGACGATCTCGGCGCCGATCGACAGGGCGGTCTCCTCCGGCGTGCGGGCGCCGAGGTCGAGGCCGATCGGGGAGCGCAGCCGGGCGAGTTCGAGTTCGGTGACGCCGACCCCGCGCAGCCGCTCGTTGCGGTCCTCGTGGGTGCGGCGGGAGCCCATCGCGCCGACGTAGGCGACGGGGAGCCGGAGGGCGACCTGGAGCAGGGGCACGTCGAACTTGGCGTCGTGGGTGAGGACGCACAGGACGGTCCGGCCGTCCACTTCCGTGGACTCCAGGTAGCGGTGGGGCCATTCGACGACGATCTCGTCGGCCTCGGGGAAGCGGGCCGGGGTCGCGAAGACGGGCCGGGCGTCGCAGACGGTGACGTGGTAGCCGAGGAACTTGCCGACCCGGACGAGCGCGGCGGCGAAGTCGATGGCCCCGAAGACGATCATGCGGGGCGCGGGCACGGAGGACTCGACCAGGAGGCTCAGGGGCTGTCCGCAGCGGCTGCCGTCCTCGCCGATCTCCACGGTGCCGGTGCGGCCCGCGTCGAGCATCGCGCGGGCCTCGCCGGCCGCGGTGCGATCCAGCTCGGGGTGACCGCCGAGCTTGCCCTCGTACGAGCCGTCGGGGCGGACCAGGAGGGCCCGGCCGAGCAGGTCGTCGGGCCCGGAGACGATCCGGGCGAGGGCCGCCGCCTCGCCCCCGACGGCGGCGGCGAGCGCGGCGGGGAGGACCCCGCCGCGGACCGGGGTGACGAGGATGTCGATGATCCCGCCGCAGGTCAGGCCGACGGCGAAGGCGTCCTCGTCGCTGTAGCCGAAGCGCTCGACGACGGTCCGGCCGTCGTCGAGGGCCTGGACGCACAGGTCGTAGACCGCGCCCTCCACGCACCCCCCGGAGACCGATCCGATCGCCGTGCCCTCGCTGTCGACGGCGAGCGCGGCGCCCGGCTGCCGGGGCGCGCTGCCGCCGACCGCCACCACGGTGGCGACGGCGAAGGCGCGTCCCTGCTCGACCCACCGGTGCAGCTCTTCGGCGATGTCCAGCATCTCGGTTCTCCTTGGAAGGTGCGGGAGGGCGGCGGGGGCGTCAGCCGACGCCGAGCCAGCTCTCGATCGGATGGATGGCGAAGTACACGACGAAGATCGCGGTCAGGCCCCACATGAAGGCCCCGACCTCCCGCGCCTTCCCCTGGGCGGTCTTGATCACCGCGTAGGAGATGACACCGGCGGCGACACCCGTGGTGATGGTGTACGTGAACGGCATCAGGACCACGGTGAGGAAGACCGGGATGGCGACGGAGCGGTCGCTCCAGTCCACGTGCTTGGCGTTCTGCATCATCATCGAGCCGATGACGACCAGGGCCGCGGCGGCGACCTCCTGGGGCACGATCGCGGTGAGCGGGGTGAAGAAGAGGCAGAGGGCGAAGAAGCCGCCGGTGACCACGGAGGCCAGGCCGGTGCGGGCGCCCTCGCCGACGCCGGTGGCGGACTCGACGAAGACCGTCTGGCCCGAGGCTCCGGCGCCGCCGCCGATGACGCCGCCGGCGCCGTCGATGAAGAGGGCCTTGGAGAGGCCGGGCATACGGCCCTTGTCGTCGGCGAGCTTGGCCTCGGTGCCGACGCCCAGGATGGTCGCCATGGCGTCGAAGAAGCCGGCCAGCACCAGGGTGAAGACGATCATGGTGATCGTGATGTAGCCGACGTCGCCCCAGCCGCTGAAGGACACCTGTCCGAAGAGGGAGAAGTCGGGGGCGGAGACCGCGCTGCCGTGGAGCTCCGGCGGGCCGGAGAACCAGGCCTTGGCGGGTATGTCGGCGACCGCGTTGAGGACGACCGCGACGACCGTGCCGACGACGATGCCGATGAGGATGGCGCCAGGGACATTGCGGGCCTGGAGGGCGAAGATCAGCAGCAGGGTGACGGCGAAGATCAGGACGGGCCAGCCCTGGAGCTCGCCGGCCGGGCCGAGGGAGACGGGGCCGCCGCCCGGGGCGGGGTTCTCGTGGACGAAGCCGGCCTTCACGAAGCCGATGATCGCGATGAAGAGGCCGATGCCGATGGTGATGGCGTGCTTCAGGGCCAGCGGGATCGCGTTCATGATCATCTCGCGGAGGCCGGTGACCACCAGGAGACAGATCACCGCGCCGTACGCCACGGACATGCCCATGGCCTGCGGCCAGGTCATGACGGGGACGACCTGCGAGGCCATGACCCCGGAGACGCTCAGACCGGCGGCGAGGGCGAGCGGGACCTTGCCCCAGAAGCCCATGAGGAGGGTCGTCGCGGCCGCGGCGAGGGCGGTGGCGGTGATGAGCGCCGGCTGGCCGAGCAGATTGCCGTCGACGTCCTTGCCGCTGAGGATCAGGGGGTTGAGCAGGAGGATGTACGCCATCGCCATGAAGGTGGTGACGCCGCCGCGGACCTCCGTCGCGACGGTGGATCCTCTCTCCGAGATGTGAAAGTACCGGTCGAGCCAAGACCTGCCGGCGGGGGTGCGCGAGCCGGAGCCCGCGTCCTCGGCGCTGGTCTTGGGCTCCACTGACGACTGGGTCATGGGGCCTACTCCCAAGGTTCAAAGGGGCACCCGCGTCGGACTTCGAAGGGTTCTGGTCCGGCTGAAGCCGCGGGATTTGGGATGCTGCGTGGCTGCACGACCCGGGGGACGGCCCGAGACGAACGGGGGTGGTGCGTGGGGGCTCCGGGCGGTACGGGCGGGGAAGAGTGACGTTCCCGGTACGGGCCGTACCGCCCGGAGGGTCCTACAGGGTGCCGGTGAGCGCCTCGGGGCGGACCGGCGTCTTGTTGAGCTCCAGGCCCGTCGCGTTCCGGATCGCCGCGAGGACGGCCGGGGTGGACGACAGGGTCGGGGCCTCGCCGAGTCCCCGCAGGCCGTACGGCGCGTTGGGGTCGGCGAGTTCGAGCACGTCGACCGGGATGGTCGGCGTGTCGAGGATCGTCGGGATCAGGTAGTCCGTGAAGGAGGGGTTGCGCACCTTCGCGGTCTTCGGGTCCACGATGATCTCTTCCATCACCGCGACGCCCAGGCCCTGGGTGGTGCCACCCTGGATCTGGCCGACGACGGAGAGCATGTTGAGCGCCTTGCCGACGTCCTGGGCGGTGGCGAGCTCGATGACCTTGACGAGGCCGAGCTCGGTGTCCACCTCGACGACCGCGCGGTGCGCGGCGAAGGTGTACTGGACGTGGCCGTCGCCCTGGCCGGTGACCAGGTCGAAGGGGACGGTCGGGCGGTGCCGGAACTCCAGCTCCAGGTCGATCGGGTCCTCGCCCTCCAGGACGTCGGCGAGGGTCGCGAGGACCTCGCCGCCGTCGGTGACGACCTTGCCGCCCTCCAGGAGGAGTTCGGCGGTCGCCCAGGCGGGGTGGTAGGAGCCGTTCTTGCGGCGGCCGATCTCCAGGACCTTCTCGCGGACGGCCTCGCAGGTGTTCTTCACCGCGCCGCCGGTCATGTACGTCTGCCGGGAGGCGGACGTGGAGCCGGCGGAGCCGACCTGGGTGTCGGCCGGGTGGATGGTGACCTGGGTGACGCCGAGCTCCGTACGGGCGATCTGGGCGTGCACGGTGACGCCGCCCTGGCCGACCTCGGCCATGGCCGTGTGGACCATGGCGACGGGCTCGCCGTTGATGACCTGGAGGACCACGCGGGCGGTCGAGTAGTCGTCGAAGCCCTCGGAGAAGCCGACGTTCTTGATGCCGACGGCGTAGCCGACGCCGCGGACGACGCCCTCGCCGTGCGTGGTGTTGGAGAGGCCGCCGGGCAGCGCGCGGACGTCAGCCTGCTCGCCGGCGGCGAGCCACTGCTGCTCGGGCGGCATGGGGCGGGCCTTGACCCGGCGGAGCAGTTCGGCGACCGGGGCGGGCGAGTCGACGACCTGTCCCGTGGGCATGAGCGTGCCCTGTTCCATGGCGTTGATCTGCCGGAACTCGACCGGGTCCATGCCCAGCTTCTTCGCGAGCTTGTCCATCTGCGCCTCGTACGCGAAGCACGCCTGGACCGCGCCGAAGCCGCGCATGGCGCCGCAGGGCGGGTTGTTGGTGTAGAGGGCGACGGCCTCGATCTCGACGTCGTCGACCACGTACGGGCCGGCGCCGAGCGAGGAGGCGTTGCCGACGACGGCCGGGGAGGCCGAGGCGTAGGCGCCGCCGTCGAGGACGATCCGGGCCTTGAGGTGGGTGAGCTTGCCGTCCTTGGTGGCGCCGTGCTCGTAGTGGAGCTTCGCCGGGTGGCGGTGGACGTGGCCGAAGAAGGACTCGAAGCGGTTGTAGACGATCTTGACCGGCTTGCCGGTGCGGAGCGCCAGGAGGCAGGCGTGGATCTGCATCGACAGATCCTCGCGGCCGCCGAAGGCGCCGCCGACGCCGGAGAGCGTCATGCGGACCTTCTCCTCGGGCAGGCCGAGGACGGGCGCGATCTGGCGCAGGTCGGAGTGGAGCCACTGGGTGGCGACGTACAGGTCGACGCCGCCGTCCTCGGCGGGCACGGCGAGGCCGGACTCCGGGCCGAGGAAGGCCTGGTCCTGCATTCCGAAGACGTACTCGCCCTCGACGATCACGTCGGCCCGCTTGCGGGCCTCCTCCACGTTGCCGCGAATGATCGGCTGGCGGTGCACGATGTTGGGGTGCGGGACGTGTCCGGCGTGGTGGTCGTCGCGGCCCTCGTGGATGAGGGGGGCGTCGGGGGCGAGCGCGGAGGCCTCATCGGTGACGACGGGCAGCTCCTTGTACTCGATCCTGACCTTGGCGGCGGCGCGGCGGGCGGTCTCCGGGTGGTCGGCGGCGATCAGGGCGACCGGCTCGCCGTGGTGCCGTACCCGGCCGTGGGCGAGGACGGGGGTGTCCTGGATCTCCAGGCCGTAGTTCTTCATCTCGGCCGGCAGGTCGTCGTACGTGAGGACGGCGTAGACGCCGGACATCGCCAGGGCCTCGGAGACGTCGATGGAGACGATCTCGGCGTGGGCGACGGTGGAGCGGAGGGTCTGGCCCCAGAGCATGTCCTCGTGCCACATGTCCGAGGAGTAGGCGAACTCGCCGGTGACCTTGAGGGTGCCGTCGGGGCGGAGCGTGGACTCGCCGATGCCGCCCTTGGTGTGGTTCTGGGTGACGTTGGTGGGCGTACCGGCGGGTGCGGTACGGGTGTTCTGCGCCATGGTCAGACCGCCTCTCCCTGACGGGCGGCCGCGAGGCGGACCGCGTCGAGGATCTTCTCGTAGCCCGTGCAGCGGCACAGGTTGCCGGAGAGGGCCTCGCGGATGTCCTGGTCGGACGGGTCGCTCTGCCGCTCCAGGAGTTCGTCGGCGGCGATCAGCAGGCCGGGGGTGCAGAAGCCGCACTGGACGGCGCCGGCGTCGATGAACGCCTGCTGGATGGGGCTCAGTTCGACGCCCTCGCCGGTCTGGGAGTCCTGACCGGGCTTGGCCTCCCACTTCTTGGCGGCGTCGAGCGGGGTGCCGCAGCCGCCGGTGCCGCAGGAGCCGTGCTCCGCGCGCTCCTTGGCGAACTCGGCGAGGCCCTCGACGGTGACGACCTCGCGGCCCTCGACCTGGCCGGCGGCGACGAGGCAGGAACAGACGGGGACGCCGTCGAGGCGGACCGTGCAGGAACCGCACTCGCCCTGCTCGCAGGCGTTCTTGGAGCCGGGAAGGCCCATCCGCTCGCGCAGGACGTAGAGGAGGGACTCGCCCTCCCAGACGTCGTCGGCCTCCTGCGGACGTCCGTTGACCGTGAAATTGACGCGCATGTTATGCAGCTCCCTCAAGCGTGCGGCCGGTGCCGCGGTACTGCTCCCAGGTCCAGCCGAGCTGGCGGCGGGCCATGATGCCGACGGCGTGGCGGCGGTACTTGGCGGTGCCCCGGACGTCGTCGATCGGGTTCGCGGCGCCCGAGCAGAGGTCGGCGAACTGCTTCGCGATCGACGGGGTGATGATCTTTCCGTTGTCCCAGAAGCCGCCCTCTTCCAGGGCCGCGTTCAGGAAGGCCTCGGCCTCCTTGGCGCGGATCGGGGTCGGCGCGGCGGAGCCGATGCCGGTGCGGACGGTCCGGGTCTCCGGGTGGAGCGCCAGGCCGAAGGCGCAGACGGCGATGACCATCGCGTTGCGGGTGCCGACCTTGGAGTACTGCTGGGGGCCGTCCGCCTTCTTGATGTGGACGGTCTTGATCAGCTCGTCGGGCTCCAGGGCGTTGCGCTTCACGCCCGTGTAGAACGCGTCGATCGGGATGAAGCGGCTGCCGCGCACGGACTCGACCTCGACCTCGGCGCCCGCCGCGAGCAGGGCCGGGTGGGCGTCACCGGCCGGGGAGGCGGTGCCCAGGTTGCCGCCGACGCCGCCGCGGTTGCGGATCTGCGGGGAGGCCACCGTGTGCGAGGCGAGCGCCAGACCGGGCAGCTCGGCCCGCAGGTTCTCCATGATCCGGGTGTACGGGACGGAGGCGCCGAGCCGGACGTTCTCCTCGCCGACCTCCCACTCGCTCAGCAGCTCGATACGGTTCAGGTCCAGGAGGTACTCGGGACGCCGGTGGTCGAAATTGATCTCGACCATGACGTCGGTACCGCCCGCGATGGGCACGGCCGTGGGGTGCTCGGCCTTGGCGGCGAGCGCCTCCTCCCAGCTGGCGGGGCGAAGGAAGTCCATGGTGGCTCTCTTCTAGTGATTCTGGTGATCGGATGATCGGGGCGGTGCGGATGGGCCCGGGAAGACGGCCGGCCCTCGACTTGTTCATGTGCTGTTCACGCGGTGTGTGGCCTAGTACACAAGGCCACGTTCTCCTGGGTGCAGTCACCGAAAACATGAAGGAGTTGGCTGGTGCCCACCGTCGTCTTGTAGATTCGAACGAAAGGCGGTGAACGGAAACCTCACCGTTTCCCCCTGGAAACGGCGGCACCACCGACCCGTCGACAATGCGACAACGCGACATCCACGAGCACTGACGAGAAGGACGGCGGCGACATCATGCGGCTGCGCGCACTGCTGGAGAACGACGCGCTGGGGCTGCGCCTGCTCGGCGGCGAGGACGAGCTGGACCGCACCGTCCGGGGCGTGATGACGACGGACCTCAAGGATCCCAGCCGGTACCTGTCCGGCGGGGAGCTGGTCCTCACCGGTCTCGCCTGGCTGCGGGAGCCGGCCGACGCCGAGCCCTTCGCCCGGATCCTGGCCTCGGCCGGGGTGGCGGCGCTGGCGGCGGGCGAGGCGGAGCTCGGGGACATTCCCGACGATCTCGTAGCGGCGTGTTCGCGCCATCGGCTGCCGCTCTTCGCGGTCAACGAGTCCGTTGCGTTCGCGACGATCACCGAGCACGTTGTTCGACAGGTGTCCGGGGAGCGGGCCGGGGACCTGGCGGCCGTCGTCGACCGGCACAGGCGTCTGATGACCTCCGGTCCTGCGGGCGGCGGCCCCGAGGTCGTCCTCGACCTGCTCGGCTCCGACCTGGACCTGCGGGCCTGGGTCCTCTCCCCCACCGGCCGCCGGATCGCGGGCGCCGGGGAGCCCCTGGACGGCGCGCTCGCCGCCACCCTGGCCGGTGAGCACCTGGCCGCCGTCCGGACCGGCCGGCGCGGCCCGCACCGGGTGGCCGCAGGCGGCACGACGTACTCGCTCTTCCCGATCCGCAACACCGGCCGGGGCGCCGCGCCCGCCGTCCGGGACGTGCGCGAGACGGTCCTCTCGGACTGGCTGCTCGCCGTCGAGGCGGACGCCGGGGACTGGCCGGCCGCCCGGCTGGACCTGCTCCAGGGCGTGACCCAGCTGATCGCGGTCGAGCGGGACCGGCGCGACGCGGCCCGTACGGTGCGGCGCCGGCTCGCCCAGGAGGTCCTGGAGCTGGTGCAGACGGGCGCCGCGCCCGCCGAGATCGCGGCCCGGCTGCGGGTGGCCGCCCCGGTGCTGCTCCCCGGGCTCGGCACGGCCCCGCACTGGCAGGTCGTCGTGGCCCGGGTGGAGTGGGAGCAGGAGGCCGGTCAGGGGTCCGCCGTGGACGGCGGCCCGGTCGCGCAGGCGCTCCTGGAGGAGATCCTGGTGGACCCGGCGACCGCCGGTGCCGAGTCGGCCGACCGGATCGCCGTCGCGCACAGCGGGGACGAGGCCATCGCCCTGGTGCCGCTGGCCGCCGGGCCGCTGCCGGACAGCGAGGACGAGGGCCGTACGGCCGTCGCCGGACTGCACGCGGACGCGCTCCTCGCCGCCGTACGGGCTCCGCTCTCCGCCGGTCTCGCCGACGACGGGCGCCTGACCCTGGGCGTCAGCGCGGCCGTGCACTCGGCGGAGGGCCTGCGCGGGGCCCTGGAGGAGGCCCGGCACGCCCGCCGGGTCGCCGCGGCCCGGCCGGGCCGGGTCTGCGCGGCCGGGCACCACGAGCTGGCCTCGCACGTGCTGCTGCTGCCGTTCGTGCCGGACGACGTCCGCCGGGCGTTCACGGCCCGGCTGCTGGACCCGCTGCGGGACTACGACCGGCGCCACCGGGCGGAGCTGATCCCGACCCTGGAGGCGTTCCTGGACTGCGACGGCTCTTGGACGCGCTGCGCGTCCCGGCTCCACCTGCACGTGAACACGCTGCGGTACCGGGTGGGCCGGATCGAACAGCTCACCGGCCGCGACCTGTCCCGCCTGGAGGACAAGCTGGACTTCTTCCTGGCGCTGCGGATGAGTTGAGCGCCTTCGGCCGAGGCCCGGAAAGCCGTCCGGGAATTCACTCCTTCGGAGGAGTCCGAAGGAGTGACGTACGGGCTGGTGGGGGCCCGTCGGCCGGGGCGGCCGACGGGTCGTGCCGGGGCCCGGTCCCGGGCCCGGCGGCGATCTGACGGCCCGTCGGGCGCTCTCCGAAGGGTGGTCACCACACCGATCGTCCCTTTGTGAAATCTTTCACCCGACCCCTTGGCCGGGTGTGGCCCTTCGTGCTGAGATGCGGGTCTTACTCAACAGCTCGATGGCGCGCTCGGGGAGGGCAATGTGGCGGATACCGCCATGTCTGGTTCCGAATCAAGGGATGGCGAAGATCCGTCCCTCGCCCACGGCAAGGAGACTCCCCTGGAGACCGCCCTATGGCGTCTCCGCTCCCGGGGCTGCTGGACGGACGCGGCCGCGCTGCTCGCGCCGCGCGCCGCCGAACCGGCCGCGGCGCTCGAACGGGCCGCGCTGCTCATCGAGCGCTGCCTCTACACCGAGAAGGGCTGGGCCGACGCCGAGGAGGCCCTGCGGACGGCCGAGGCGGTCGCCCGCACCGACGAGGAGCGCGGGGCCGCCGCCTGCGAACGCGGCTACCTCGCCTACGCGTCGACCCTGCTCGGGGTCCGCGACCGGGCCGACGAGGCCCGGATGGCCCTGGGCCGGGCGGCGGCCCTGATCGCCCCGTCCGCCGAGGGCCGGCCGCTGCTCGACTTCCGGCGCGGCCTGATCGCGCAGAACCTCGGCGACTCCCCGCAGGCGGCCCGCGCCGCGTACCGCAGGGCGCACGCGGGGGCGGCGGCCCAGGGGGACTCGCTGCTGCTCTCCTCCACGTGGCGCCATCTGGCCGGACTGGCCCTGCGGGAGGGCGAGTTGGCGGAGGCGAGACACGGCTTCGCCGAATCGCTGCGGATCCGGGAGGAGTTGGGCTACCTGGTGGGTACGGCTCCGGCGCTCACCGCCCTGGCCACCACGGAGACGGAGCCGGAGGCCGGGCGGCTGCGGGCGGAGGCGCGGCGCCTCTTCCGGCTGCTCGGCGGGGTGCCGACCTGGCTGTCGGCCCAGCTGACCCCGTACCCGGCGACGTGAAGCCCCCTCGGCGCAAGGCCCGCTGACCCGGCGTCACCTCTTCGCCGCGAGGCACAGCAGGCTCTCGTCGGTGCCGACGAGGAGGGACCCGGAGCCGGTGACGGCGACGGCGCGGACCGGGGGGCCCGGCCGGAAGGAGAGCGTCGGGCCGCCCTCCGGCCGGTGGAGCTCGACGAGCCCGTCGGCCCAGGCCGCGGCGACCAGGGAGCCGTGCGGGGTCTCCGCGGCGTGCAGGGAGACCACCGGGGAGGGGCGTTCGGCAAGGGGTTCGGGGCGCGGGTCGCGGCCCGGGGTCCAGAGCCGTACGGTCCCGTCGGCGCCGCCGGAGCAGACGAAGGGGGTCGCGGACTCCACCGCCGCGACCGCCGTGACCCGGCCGCTGTGGGAGGCCGCCTGGTGCAGCCCGGTGAGGCCGAAGGCGTGCACGGAACCGAGTCGGTCCCCCACCACCACCGAACCGGCGATGGCCGCGAGGGCCGTGCCGGGGTGGCGGGCGAGGGTCGCGGAGACCGCCTCGGTGAGGCGCTCCAGGTAGGGGGGCCGGGGCGCCGTGCCCCGTACGGTGTGCAGTCGGCCCCGATCGTCCAGGATCAGCACCGTGCCGTCCGGCGCGGGCGCGAGGGCGGCGATCCGGCCGGGGACGGCGTGCGCCAGGCGCCCCGCGGAGCTCGCGTCGGTCTCGTGCAGCAGGCGTACGGTGCCGGTGCGGTCGCCCACGAGCAGGGTGCCCTCCAGCGGGCCGCCCGCCGCGCCGAGGACGGTGACCGGGCCGGGCCAGGGCGGGGTCAGGTCGCCCCGGTGGCGGGCCCAGCGGAGCCGCCAGGGCGCGGCCGCCGCGAGGCCCGCGAGGGCGGGGCGCAGCCGGGGGTCGGCCCCATCGCCGAGCGCGGCCAGCAGCACCAGGGCCCGTTCCGCCGGGGGCTGCGCGCGACAGAGGGACTGCCCGGCCCGCATCCAGGCGGTGCGCAGGCCGCCGTGGTCGTCGGCGGTGGTCTCGCCGGGGCGCCCGGAGGGTTCGGGCCCGTCGAGGGTGCCGGGCACGCCGGCCGGGGCGGAGCCGGTGACGTACGCCGTGGTGACGAGCAGCGGGTCGGCGGCGCAGACGGCCGCCGGGTCGGAGAGGTCCGGCAGCGGCCGGGCGTGCTCCGGGGGCGCGTCGAGGGGGGCGGGGTCGCCGTCGAGGTCCACGAGGGCCACCCGGCGGTCGGCGCGCAGGGCGGCGAGGGCGGGGGTCTCGTCGCGGGCCTCGACCACGAGCCGGACCCGGCCCACGCCGGCGAGTTCCGTGATCAGCCGGGCGAGCGCGTCCGGCTCGGCGGCGGCGTGCAGGTCGGTGAGGAGGAGGACGGCCCGGCCGGTGGGCCGCGCCTCGCTGGTGGCGAGGGCGTCGACGAGGTCGCCGGGGGTGCCGGCCACCACGCCGAGGCGGTCGGCGACGGTCCAGGCCGCGCCGAGGGCGCTCTGTCCGGCCAGCGGGACGAGCACCCGGGCGGGACGGCGGCGGGTGCGGCCGGAGCGCGGGCCGTGCGCGGCGAGCCAGCCGAGCAGCGCCGTCTTGCCGCTGCCGGGGGCGCCGGTGACGAGGCAGAGCCGGGGCGCGTCGGGATCGGTGAGCCAGCCGAGCAGGGCCGCCGCCCCGGGTTCCGTACCGGTGGCGGGCCGGCGTCCGTCCCAGGCCGGGGACGGGGTCGCGGACGGCATGGGAGCACCTCACGGACGGCACAGGTACGAGCGGCTGACGCCCCCGACCTTAGTCGCCCCGGAGGCTCAGCACTCCGATCCGGTGAAGTGCTCCCGTACGAGGGACCGGACGACCGTCAGGTCCTGGGCGATCAGGGCGTCGAGCAGGGCGGTGTGCTCGGCGGCGTCGGCGACGAGGACGCCGTGGCGGAGGGCGGGGGCGCTGATCAGGGGCCACTGGGAGCGGCGGTGGAGGTCGTCGGCGACGGCGAGGAGCTGCTGGTTCCCGGCGAGGGAGAGGACGGCCCGGTGGAAGGCGCGGTCGGCCTCGGCGTAGTGGGCGCGGTCGCCCCGGGCCGCAGCCGTCGCGGTGGCCTCGGCCAGCGGGCGCAGCTCGGCCCAGCGGGCGGCCGGGACGGTGCGGGCGAGCCGCAGCATGACGGGGACCTCGATGAGCGCGCGGATCTCGGCCAGCTCGGCCAGCTCGCGGGGGGTGCGCTCGGTGACGCGGAAGCCGCGGTTCGGCACGACCTCGACGGCGCCCTCGACCGCCAGGCGCTGCATGGCCTCGCGGACGGGGGTGGCGGAGACGCCGAAGCGCTCGGCGAGGGCGGGCGCGGAGTACACCTCGCCGGGGACCAGCTCGCCGCCGACGAGGGCGGTGCGGAGCGCTTCGAGGACCTGCCCGCGCACGGAGTGCCGGCGCACGGCCCGGGGCACCGTGAGCCCGACCGGCTCGCCGTGGGTGTGCTCGCCGCGCGCGTACGGAACGCCGGGGGGCGGGGTCGCGTCCTGGGCCCGTCCCTGGGCCCGGCCCCGGGTCGGGTGCAGGGTCGGGGCCGTGCCCTGCTCGCGCCCCGGATGCCGGCCGGGCTCCGCGCTTCGGGCCGGCTCCGTGCCCCGGGCCTGGCCCGGTACGCGTGCGGGGCGGGCGTCCGGGGTGTCGGACGGGTCCCCGTGCGCGGCGTCGGCGGGGGGCGGGGACGGGGGTTCCGTCGTCCGCTCGCGCGCTGCGCCCTGCTCCACCCGGGTCCTCCTGCGGCCTCGTGCCGGGCCCGGCTCGCGTCGCGCGGGTCCTCTGTGCACCATAGGCGAACGGACCCGTCCCAGGGGTGTGAGAGACGCCTCGCAGGTCGGAGCCGTGTGCTGGTGGTGAGACACCCGATCGAATCGGGTAAGGTAAGCCTTACCTGCCAACGATCGCGATTCGGTGGTCCGCATGACCGTCCCCGCCCTGTTGCCCGCCCCGCCCGCCTCGTCCGTCGCGGCGTCCTACGCCCGCCTCGCCGAGGTCTTCTCGTACCTGCGCATAGAGGAACACGCCCCCGGCGAGCTCCTGCCGCGAGGCGAGGGCTGGGTCGACGCGGAGGCGCTCGCGGCCGGCGGCACCGAGCTCGACGCCTTCCTGGCCTGGGACGACGAGCAGGTGCTGCGCGACTACGGCACCCGGGCCCGCCCCGACGTCGTCGCCAGCTTCGGCCTGCACCGCTACGCCTGGCCCGCCTGCCTCCTGGTCACCGTCCCCTGGTTCCTGGAGCGCCGGGTCCCCCGCCTGCCCGTCCGGAACGTGGCCTTCCAGCGCACGCTCGGCCGCATGGCGGTCCGGATCGAGGAGTTCGCCTGCCTGCCGGGCGACCCCGCCGCGGCCCTGCCCGGCGCCCGGGTCGTCGCCGACGAGGAGGCGCTGCGGGCCGAGGTGCGCTCCTCGCTCGCCGAGCACTTCGAGGCGGTCCTCGACGGCTTCGGCTCCCGGATGCGGCGCGGCCGCCGGGCCCTGTGGGGCATGGCGACGGACGAGATCGTCGAGGGCCTCTGGTACGTCGGCACCCTGCTCGGCGAGGAGCGCCGGGCGATGGCGGAGCTGGAGCTCCTCATGCCGGGCACGGCCAAGCCGTACGCGGGCTCCGCGGGCTTCCGGGAGCTGCCCGGCGCCGAGGGTCCGGGCGGCGCCCCGCTCACCACCCGGGACCGGGCCACCTGCTGCTTCTTCTACACGCTGCGGCCCGAGGACACCTGCGTCACCTGCCCGCGCACCTGCGACGCCGACCGGGTCCGCCGGCTGACCGCGGCCGCCTGAAACCCCCGACGGGCCGCACGACGATTACGCCACCCGGAAGGGTGGCGACAATCGAACGCAACTCCTCTTCCTTGCAAGGGCGTTCGACCAGATCGCCCCTATTCGTATGGACCCTCACCCCGATGGCGTGGTCTTGCCCCGAAACGCCGTGAGGGCCGTACGAGGTCGGTCAGTATGGGCGACCGAACGCCCTACCGCGATGCAAGGGACACCGCATGAGACTGACCGACATATCGCTGGACTGGCTGCTTCCCGGCGGCGTGATGGTCGCCGGGGTCCTGACGGCGGTGGCGGTGCTCGCGCGCGGGAAGCGCGCCGGTGACCAGGCCCCGGCCGAGGACTCCTGGGAACGCAGCGAGGAGCGCCGCCGGCGCAAGGAGGCGATCTACGGATTCGCCTCGTACGGCCTGCTGTTCTGCTGCGCGGCCGTGGCCGCAGCGCTCTCCTTCCACGGGCTGGTGGGCTTCGGCCGCCAGAACCTCAGCCTCTCCGGCGGCTGGGAGTACCTCGTGCCCTTCGGCCTCGACGGCGCGGCCATGTTCTGCTCGGTCCTCGCCGTCCGCGAGGCCAGCCACGGCGACGCGGCCCTCGGGTCGCGCCTGCTCGTCTGGCTGTTCGCGGGTGCGGCGGCCTGGTTCAACTGGGTGCACGCGCCCAGGGGCCTCGGCCACGACGGGGCACCGCAGTTCTTCGCGGGCATGTCCCTCTCGGCGGCGGTCCTCTTCGACCGGGCGCTGAAGCAGACGCGCCGGGCCGCGCTCCGCGAGCAGGGCCTCGTGCCCCGCCCGCTGCCGCAGATCCGGATCGTCCGCTGGCTGAGGGCGCCCCGGGAGACCTTCGCGGCCTGGTCCCTGATGCTCCTGGAGAACGTGCGGACCCTGGACGAGGCGGTCGACGAGGTGCGGGAGGACCGCAAGGAGAAGGAGCAGAACCGGATCCGCAGGCGGGACCAGGTGAAGCTGGACCGGGCCCGGCTCAAGGCGATCAACCGTCAGCACCGCTCCTTCGGGCTCGGTCGTGGCGGTGGCCGCCAGGTCGAGATGGCGGCGCTGAACGCCACGGCCGTCCCGGGCGCGGCGCCCGCCCAGGTCGCCGGGTCGGGCTCCACGACGGGGGCCGTCCAGGCGCCCGTCGTGGAGCCCGCCATAGCGGATCCCGGACAACTGCCGCTTCGGCCCCGGCCATCCCTGCAAGCCGTGAGGGGCGATGAGCCCCGGACGGGAGACTCCCGGGCGGTGGACCTCACCGCCGAGGACGACACCCAGGCGCTGCCCCGTCTCGACTCCCTGGAGCGCAAGCTCAAGGACCTGGAGCAGCAGTTCGGCTGAGCGAGGAAGTACGGAGAACGGCGGGGTCGCCCCCTCAGGCGGCCCCGCCGTTCAGTTCGAACCACACCACCTTGCCCACCCCCTGGTCCTCGACTCCCCAGGAGTCGGCCAGGGCCTGGACGAGGACGAGCCCCCGGCCGTTCGTGCGGTCGTCGGCGGGCAGCGCGTGCGGCGCGTCCAGGCCGGGGACGAAGTCGCGGACCTCGACCCTCAGCTGCTCGGGGACGACCGTCGCGGTCACGACGGCCCCGTGGTCGGTGTGCACCAGGGCGTTGGTCACCAGCTCGCTGGTGAGGAGTTCGGCCACGTCGGAGGCGCCAGGACCGCCCCACTTCCGCAGCAGTTCGCGTAAGGCGTGCCGTACTTCCGGTACGGCCGTGAGATCCGCGCAGCCCACCTTTCTGAGCAGTTGAGTCGGCTGTCGTGACTCCCCGGTCATGTCCCCCACCCGTGGTCGCGTCGAACAGGCTCACGGGGATGAATGCCCCACAGGACCGTCGGCACACATGGGTCGTGGCGGAGGGTCAGGGCCTGGGCACGTTCCGCAGGTTCGAGCGGGCCATCTGGAGCATCCTGCCCACGCCCCCGTCCAGGACCATCTTGCTGGCGGAGAGCGCGAAGCCGGTCACCATGTCCGCCTTGATCTTCGGCGGGATGGAGAGCGCGTTGGGGTCGGTGACGACGTCCACCAGGGCCGGACCCTTGTGTTTGAAGGCCGCCTTGAGGGCGCCCGCGAGCTGCTTGGGCTTCTCGACCCGGACGCCGTAGGCCCCGGCGGCGCGGGCGACGGCCGCGAAGTCCGGGTTCTTGTTCGTCGTCCCGTACGAGGGCAGGCCCGCGACCATCATCTCCAGCTCGACCATGCCGAGCGAGGAGTTGTCGAAGAGCACGACCTTCACGGGCAGGTCGTACTGGACCAGGGTGAGGAAGTCGCCCATGAGCATGGAGAACCCGCCGTCGCCGGAGAGCGAGACGACCTGGCGGTTCCGGTCGGTGAACTGGGCGCCGATCGCCTGCGGGAGCGCGTTCGCCATCGAGCCGTGGCTGAACGAACCGATGATCCTGCGCCGCCCGTTGGGCGTGAGGTAGCGGGCCGCCCAGACGTTGCACATGCCCGTGTCGACGGTGAAGACGGCGTCCTCGTCGGCGAGTTCGTCGAGGACGGAGGCGACGTACTCGGGGTGGATAGGGGTGTGCTTCTCGACCTTGCGGGTGTAGGCCTTGACGACCCCTTCGAGGGCGTCGGCGTGCTTCTTGAGCATCTTGTCGAGGAAGCGGCGGTCCTTCTTGGCCCGGACCCGGGGGGTCACGCAGCGCAGGGTCTCCCGGACGTCCCCCCAGACGGCGAGGTCGAGCCGGGAGCGGCGCCCCAGGTGCTCGGCCCTCACGTCCACCTGGACGATCTTCACGTCGTCGGGCAGGAAGGCGTTGTACGGAAAGTCGGTGCCGAGCAGGATCAGCAGGTCGCACTCGTGGGTGGCCTCGTAGGCGGCGCCGTACCCGAGGAGCCCGCTCATGCCGACGTCGTACGGGTTGTCGTACTGGATCCACTCCTTGCCGCGCAGGGCGTGGCCGACGGGCGACTTGATCCGCTCGGCGAACCGCATCACCTCGGCGTGCGCCCCGGCGGTGCCGCTGCCGCAGAAGAGCGTCACCCGGTCGGCGTCGTCGATCATCCGGACCAGGGCGTCGATCTCGGCGTCGCCGGGGCGGACGGTGGGCCGGGTGGTGACGAGGGCGGACTCCACCGCCTTCTCCGGGGCCGGCTCGGCGGCGATGTCGCCGGGTAGCGAGACGACGCTGACGCCGCCGCGGCCGACGGCGTGCTGGATCGCCGTGTGGAGCAGCCGGGGCATCTGCTTCGGGCTGGAGATCAGCTCGCTGTAGTGGCTGCACTCGCGGAACAGCTGGTCGGGATGGGTCTCCTGGAAGTAGGAGAGGCCGATCTCGCTGGACGGGATCTGGGAGGCGAGGGCGAGGACCGGGGCCATGGAGCGGTGGGCGTCGTACAGCCCGTTGATGAGGTGCAGGTTGCCCGGTCCGCAGGAGCCCGCGCAGGCGGCGAGGCCACCGGTGATCTGGGCCTCGGCGCCCGCGGCGAAGGCGGCGGTCTCCTCGTGCCGGACGTGGATCCAGTCGATCCCCTTGGTGCGGCGGATCGCGTCCACGACCGGGTTCAGACTGTCGCCGACCACTCCGTAGAGGCGTTGCACGCCCGCGCGCACGAGGATGTCGACGAACTGTTCGGCGACGTTCTGTTTGGCCATGGCTCCATCAACACACGGCCCGGCGGATCACGCCTCCCAGACGGCCACCCCCGTACGGTCATCGGCGTAACCGGTCACCCTCAGCTGGGTGTCGGCGAGGAAGGCGGCGAGGCCGGGCGGCTCCGCGTCGGCCCAGCGGTCGGCCAGCTCGCGGGCGAGGCCGGGCTCGTCGCGCATCGGGTCCGCGAGCCCCGGCGAGGCGAGCAGCAGGGTGTCACCGGGACGGGCGACGGAGGCGCGGAAGCGGAACGGCTCGGCGGGCGGCGGCACGGGCTCCTCGACGAGCGGTCCGGGCGCGGTCGTGATGCCGAGGTCCATGGTGAGCCGGTCGCCCTCCTCGGTCGCCTCCGGGGCGGACGGGGCGGCCGGCGGGGAGCCGAAGCCCACGACGGGGGCGCCGGTGACGGCGGCCCGCTCGGGCAGCAGCGGCTCGATGTCCTGCCAGGCACCGTCGCGGAGCCGGAAGAGACCGCCGCCGCCGATGCCGAAGAAGACCCGGGTGCGGCAGTCGGGGTCGGCGGGGAGCAGGAGGCAGCGGAGGGACGCGGTGTACGCGTCGGGGGCGAGGCCGCGCTCGGCGGCGCGGGCGCGCAGCTTGCCGTACGTGCGGTCGGTGAGCCGGTGCAGTCCGGACTTGAGGTCGCCCCGGCGGCCGGACCTGATGTCCTCGGAGAGCCGGGTGTGGCTGCGGCAGACGGCCTCCGCGATCCACCGGCAGGCGTCGGCGGCGGCGAGGTGGGCGTCCTCGGCGGCGCGGGATCCGGCGGCGACGGCGACGAGGACGAGCGCGGCCTCGTCGTGGCCGAAGCGGGCGGTGAGGAGGGCGTCGCGGCGGGGCTCGCCCCGGAAGCGGGCCGAGTCGCCGCGCACGGAGGCGGCGCGCAGCGTGCAGGTGCCGTAGCGGGCGCCGTCGAGGACGGTGTCCGTGACCACGTCGGCGAGTTCGCCGGGGCGGGCGAGGGGCAGGGCGGTGGGCTCGGGCTCGTAGGTGGGCGGCCTGCTGCCGACGAATCCGGTACGGGGCCGGGGGACGGGCAGGGCGACCTGGACGGTCGGGGCGTGGTCGGGGCGGGTGCCGGTGTCGCCGTCGGCCGGTTCCTTCTCGGGCTCGGGCTCCCGCTCCGGGAGGTCCGGGGGCACCGGCACCTGGACGGTGGGCTCCTCGACGGGCACCTCGGCCGGCGGGGGCGGCGGCCCGGGGAAGGTCCGCGGCCCGGGGGCCCCGGCCGTCTCCCAGGGGGCGGACGTGCCCGGGGCGGCGGACGGCGGCGGGGGCGGTACGGGAGGTACCGGTGGGGCGGTCGGGGCGCTGGGGGCGGCGGCCGTGAGCGGTGCGGACGGCTCGGGGGCCGTCGCTGGCGCGGACGACGGAGGAGGCGGCGGCAGTGGAGGCGGGGCGGAGGGCCGGGGCGGTTCCGGGACCGCGCCGGGGGTCCCGCTCGTGTCCGCCTTCGGGGCCGGGGCCGTCTTCGGGGCCGGAATCGGGGCCGGGGCCGGTGGCGTGGACCGGGGGTCCGGGGTCCCGGTCCGGGCCGGAGGCGTCACCGCGTCCGTAACCGCGTCCGTCGTCGCGTCCTTCGTCGGAGGCGCCGGAGGTACCGGAGGCGTCGGAGGGCGCGGGTCGCCCGGTGGGCCCGTCGTGGCGCGGGCCGCCGTGTCGAAGTGGTCGTCGAGCGTGTCACCCGAGGCCGTCGGGGCCGTGTCCGGCGCCGACTCGTCGTAGAGCTTGTCCCACCAGCTGTCCCCCTGCTGCGTCATGCCCTTATTGTCCACCGCGCGGGGGGTCCGAAAACGGGACATCGGGAAAAGCGTTGCGGCGAATGGGTGGTCCGCCGGGCGACCCCACCCCCCACGGGAAGGACGCCCGGCGGACCGGCGTGGTCAGCGCACGTCGTAAGCGCGGACCACGGTCTGGGTGACGGAGTTGCCCCTGGCGTCCGTCAGTTCGGTCTTCAGGGTGACCTGCTCGCCGGTCGCGCCCGCGTGGTTCACGGTCGCGGTCCAGCGGCCGCCCTGCTGGGAGACCCGCGCTTCGGTCCAGGTCGTGCCGCCGTCGTAGGAGTACGAGAGCCTGGCCGAGGTGAGCGCCGCGGGGGTGTAGCCCGCGTGTCCCGTCGCGGTGAGGCCGATGTGCTGGCCGTCGGTCGCGGCGAGGGTCTTGAGGCCGTCCTCCGGAAGGTCGTACCGGGGGAAGAGAATCGGGATGCCCTGAGAATAGACGCTCTCGTCAAGCTTGGAGGTGAATTCCCACACCGAGTTGACGGTCGTGGAGCGGTCCCACACCTTGCTGCCGATCTTCATGGTGTTCTGTTCGAGCGTGTACGTCCCGGCTTCGGCCGGTACCTCGAAGACGCCGTACGGCCGGCCGGTCTCGCCGAGGAGTTCGCCGTCGCGGCGGAGGCGGAGGCTGCCGATGTCGCCGAAGGAGCCGGGCTCGGCGTGGTGGGTGTTGTCGCCCCACATGGCGGAGGCGAAGCCGATGAGGTTGCCCTGGCGCTCGGAGACGAGGACCGGCTTCCCGGTGGTGTCGCGCGGGGCGGTGGGGGCGAGGACGCCGTCGTACCAGCGCTCGGTGCGCTTCTCCCCCGCCCCGTAGGCGTGGCGGGCGCCGACCATGAGCTCGCCGAACGGGAAGTTGCTGCCGATCAGCTGCTCCCAGGCGGTGTCGCCGGCGGAGTAGTACTCGGTGCGGGTACCGGGCACGGGGACCGTCTCCAGGGAGCCGAAGAAGACGCGGGTGCCGTTGGGGCGGTACGCGGCGGGGCTGTCGAAGAAGTCGGTGGTGACGCCGGTGGAGCCGTACGTGGAGTCCGTGCGGCCCAGGGAGCGGTCGCGGACCCGGTACTCCTTGGCGGAGCGGATCGCGCCGGTCTCGGGGAACGCCAGGTTGTAGACGTACGGGCTCTTCGCGGTGGCCTTCCAGGCGAGGGTGACCGGTCCGGCGGCCAGCTTCCCCAGGAGCGCGGTGGCCTCGGTGGAGGGGACGGAGAGGACGGGGAGGCCGATGCCCATGAAGCCTCCGGCCGGGTACCAGCGGCCGGGGGCCGTGTGGTGGGCGACGACGGCGACGGCTCCGGCGGCCTTGGCGTCGCGGGCGACGGTGCTCGCCTGGCTGGTGTCGTCGGGGAGGCGGACGAGGGCGACGCGGCCCTTGACGTCGGCGGCCTTCAGTTCGTCGGGGGTGCCGGTTCCGGCGTCGACGAGGCGGGCGGAGCCGGTGCCGTCGAGGTTGTCGGAGGCGAGGGAGCCGGTGAGCGGGTGCAGGGTCAGGCCGTCGGTGGTGCGCAGGGAGGTGATCTGCGGGGCGGCGGCCCGCCAGTAGCTGCCGAACTCGAAGTCGCCGTCGTCGGCGCGGCCTTCGACCGAGGCGTAGTAGGCGCGGAGGGTGCGCGGTCCGGCGGCGGTGCCGGCGTGGGTCCAGGTGTCGTCCCAGGAGCGGGCGAACGCGAGGGTGGCGCCGCGGAGTTCGGTGTCCTTGTCGGTGTCGATCGACAGCTCGTGCGCCTTGCGGGCGTCGAGGACGACGGTGGTGTCCTTCCTCAGCTCCAGCTGCGGGCGGCCGAGGTAGCTGAGCGAGTCGTTCAGCGCGGCGCCCTCGCCCGGGTCGGGCGTGGTGACGTAGGAGGAGAGGAAGTAGCTTCCGGGGCGCAGGCGGAAGACCTGGTCGGTGGCGCCCTCGTTGAAGCGGCGCTCGCCGGTGGCGTCGTCGGTGCCGATGACGTCGAGGGAGGAGGCGCCGGAGGCGGGTGCGCCCAGGCGGTCGATCAGCTTGACGCGGAGGGTGACGGTCTCCGGCTCGACGTAGAGGGAGAACGGGGTGGAGACGTGGACGCCGCCCTTGCCGGTGGCGATCACGCGGCCGGTGACGTCGCCGTACTGGGCGCGGTCCAGGCGGGCGGCGGGGTCGAGCTCCAGCGGGACCTTCACGGTGGCGCCGGCGGGGACGGTGACGGTCCGCTTGCCGAGGCGGGCGACCGAACTCCGTACGCGGGAGCCGTCGTTGCCGGTGACCTTCTCGACGGAGAGGTTCAGGGTGACGGGGGCGCCGGAGGTGTTGGTGTACGGGACGGAGACCGTGGTGCGGTCGGTCCTGTCCTGCGGCCAGTGGAAGGTGCCGCCCTGGACGGCGGGCGCACCGAGGACCTTCTGGTCGATCGCGGCCTTGACGTCGAGACGGCCGCCGCCGACCTCGCGGACGTCGCCGGGGACGTCGCTCTCGGCGGAGGCGACGAGCGCGGCCTTGATCTGCCGGGCGGTCCAGTCGGGGTGGCGCTGCTTGACGATCGCGGCGGCGCCCGCGACGTGCGGGGTGGCCATCGACGTACCGGACATGGACTGGTAGGCGTAGACGCCCCGGCCGCCCGCGGCGGCGGCGGAGATGGCGACGCCGGGCGCGGCGATCTCGGGCTTGAGGGTGTGGTTCACGAGCGTCGGGCCGCGGCTGGAGAAGTACGCGGTGGAGTCGTCGCGGTCGGTGGCGCCGACGGTGAGGACGCCGGGCGCGCAGCCGGGCGAGGAGACCGTGTTGAGGGAGGGGCCGGTGTTTCCGGCGGCGACGACGAAGAGGGTGCCCTCGTTCCGGGCGAGTTCCTCGGCGGCGGTGCTCATGGGGTCGGTGCAGTCGGTGGGGACGGGGCTGCCGAGGCTCATGGAGACGACGTCGGCGCCCTGGGCGACGGCCCACTCCATGCCGGCGATGATCCAGGAGATCGCGCCGGAGCCGGAGTCGTCGAGGACCTTGCCGTTGAGGAGTTCCGCGCCGGGCGCGACGCCCTTCTTCTTGCCGCCGCTCGCGGCGCCGGAGCCGCCGACGGTGGAGAGGGTGTGGGTGCCGTGGCCCTGGCGGTCGGCGGCGGTGTCGGAGTCGGTGAAGTTCTCCGAGGCGACGACGCGGCCCTTGAGGTCGGGGTGGTCGGCGTCGGCACCGGTGTCGAGGACGGCGACCCGGGTGCCCTTGCCGTCGTAGCCGGCGGCCCAGGCCTCGGGGGCGTGGACCTGCTTCGTGGAGCGCTCCAGGGCGGCCTCGACCTTGCGGTCGAGCCAGAGCTTCCGGATGCCGGAGGCGGTACGGGCCTTCGGGGCGTTCACCTCGGCCCAGAAGGTGGCGGCGGTCTTCTTCTCGGCCCGGAGGGCGACGCCGTCGACGGCCTCGAGGACCTGGCCGCGCCGGGCGCCGCGCGGGGCGAGGGGGGCGGAGCGGGCGACGTCGGAGCCGTAGACCGCGATGAGGGGGAGGGCGGTGGTGGCGGCGTCGTCGTAGCCCTGGCGGATCAGGCCGGTGACGTTGAAGAGCTCCTCGTCGACGCGTCCGGCGGCGAGCGCGGCGGTGGCGGTCTCCGGGTAGACGTACAGGTCCTGGCCGGTGCGGCGGGTCTGGACGAAGGGGACGGTCCCGTCCTCGCGGGGCAGGGCCGCGGCCGCCGGGACGCCGGCGGCGTCACGGGTGACCAGGACGCGGTCGCCGGTGACCAGGGTCACCGTGGCGGTCCGTGCTCCGGTGCGGGCCGAGGCCT
Organism: Streptomyces sp. NPDC093071; assembly: GCF_044754545.1. Classification (NCBI taxonomy): domain Bacteria; kingdom Bacillati; phylum Actinomycetota; class Actinomycetes; order Kitasatosporales; family Streptomycetaceae; genus Streptomyces; species Streptomyces sp. NPDC093071. Next base: position 853,624 of record NZ_JBIVPH010000001.1, read on the forward strand.
CGCTGCCGACCAGGGGTCGCTTGCCGGCCGTGCCGTCCCGTGGCTCGTTCGCCATGGACGGCGCGACCGCGGTGGCGGCCAGGACGGCGGCTGTCGCCGCTCCCAGGACCGTACGCGAAATCGGACGCATCGCTCTCCCCATCTGATTCCGGGCATGGCGGTGCAAGTCGCCCTTTCCCGGAGGCTGTTGGTGCTGCGGTGGCGCCACATTGGCAGAGGTGAGGGCGGTGCAGGGATGATGAGCCGGGCGGGAATACGCCGTGGCCGTTTCCCGCCAGGTCACCAACGGAACGAAAGCCTCCGGTGAACGTCCCGGGAAGACGCGGGACGCCCGGCGGAGGTGGGCGAGGGGTGGGGCATTCCATGCTGGGAGCGATAGGACTCGACGAGCGTCAGGAATCGGCGTACCGCGCCCTGGTCTCGCTGGGCGCGGCCGAGGTCACGGACCTCGCGCACCGGCTCGCCCTGCCGGAGCGGGAGACCGAGCGGGCGCTGCGGCGCCTGGAGTCGCAGGGGCTCGCCGCCCAGTCCTCGGCCCGCACCGGGCGGTGGGTCGCGGCCCCGCCGGGGGTGGCGCTCGGCGCGCTGCTCACCCAGCAGCGCCACGAGCTGGAGCAGGCCGAGCTGGCGGCGGCGCTGCTCGCCGAGGAGTACCGGGCGGAGGCGGCGGAGGCGGCCGTGCACGACCTGGTGGAGGTGGTGACCGGGGCGAGCGCGGTGACCCACCGCTTCCTCCAGCTCCAGCTGGGGGCGACGGAGGAGGTCTGCGCCCTGGTGACGGGCAAGCCGATCGCGGTCTCCGGTCTGGAGAACGACGCGGAGGAGCAGGCGGCCGGGCGGGGGGTGCGCTACCGGGTGGTGATCGAGCGCGAGGTGCTCTCCCTGCCGACGGGGCTGATGGAGCTGTCGGCGGCGCTCGGCCGCGAGGAGCGCATCCGGGTCGCGGACCGGGTCCCCACGAAGCTGGTCGTCGCCGACCGGTCCCTGGCGATGGTGCCGCTGACCGGGCGGGGCGCGGAGCCGGCGGCGATCGTGGTGCACGCGAGCGGGCTCCTCGAATCGCTGATGGGGCTCTTCGAGTCGGTGTGGCGGGACGCGCTGCCGCTGCGGCTCGGGGCGGGCGCGCAGATCACCGAGGACGAGGCGCCGGGCCCGGACGCGGTGGACCTGGAGATCCTCTCCCTGCTGCTGGCCGGCATGACGGACGCGAGCGTGGCGAAGCAGCTGGACCTGGGGCTGCGGACTGTGCAGCGGCGGGTGAAGGGGCTGATGGAGCTGTCGGGGGTCTCGACCCGCCTCCAGCTGGGCTGGCACGCGTACGAGAAGGGGTGGGTGGCGCGGGGGTGAGGGCGGGGACGGGGGGCGGGGGCTCGGGGCACGCTTGGTGCCGCTGGGGCGGCGCGTAGGCCGTATGGCCCGTATTGCGCCGGGGCGGCGCGTACGCCTCGGGGCCCGCACTGCGCCGGATCGGCCCGTACGCCTCGGGGCCCGCACCCCGCCGGATCGGCCCGTACGCCTCGGGGCCCGCACTGCGCCGGGTCGATCCGTACGCCTCGGGGTCCGTACGCCTCGGGGTCCGTACGCCTCGGGGTCCGTACGCCTCGGGGTCCGTACGCCTCAGGGTCCGCACGCCTCAGGGTCCGCACGCCTCGGGGTCCGCACCCCGCCGGGGCGGCCCGTACGCCCTGGAGCCCACTCTCCGCCGGATCGGCCCGCACGCCTAGGGGCCCGCACCCCGGAGATCCCGCACCCCTCAGGGCCCCGTAAGGGACCCCGTCCCCCGTCCGCCCCTCGCGACCTGCGGGAATCCTCGGCGTCGTGCACGCTGGGCAGCGTGGGTGTGTGGCAGCTCCTGATGGTCGCGACGGTGATGCTGCTCGGTCTGTTCGGGGTCCTGGCGCCCGGCGTGCCGGGAACGTGGCTGGTGTGGGCGGCGATGCTCTGGTGGTCGCTGCACGAGCGGACGGACCTCGCCTGGATCCTGCTGGCCTCCTCGACCGGCCTGCTGCTCCTCACCCAGGTGATCGTCTGGCAGCTGCCCGCGCGCCGCTTCCGGGGGGTCGGCATCACCCGCCGGATGGTGGCGTACGCCGGGGTGGGCGCCCTCCTGGGCTTCGTCCTGGTCCCGGTGGTCGGCGCGATCCCCGGCTTCGTCGGCGGGATCTACCTGGCGGAGCGGCTCCGCCTGGGCGGCCACGGGCAGGCCAGGGCGGCGACCCGGACGGTGATGCGGGCGGCCGGCACGAGCGTGCTGGTCGAGCTGTTCGCCTGTCTGCTGGTCGTGGGGGCGTGGGCGGGAGCGGTCATCTGGGGCTGAGGCGGCGAAGGGTTTTCCGGCACGCCTCTTCGCCCACCGGAAAAGCACCGAAAAGCGCCGGAGCGGCGTACGGAGTTCGCGCCGCACCCCGGCGAAAGGGAATGTCCGGGCGGAAAAGAGACCGCCGTTCTCCCCGACATCACCGGGCCGCCATATCGACCCAATGACTAATTTCCGGCATTCATGGATGAGAACGGACCGGTTTCCGGCGCCACACAGGTCTCGACGACGGTGTGCTCACCGGCCGCCGACCCCCTGACGCAAAGTCGCCCTCCCTTCTCCCTCAGATCGAGGGAGAAACGCGTGGTCGCGCCCGTCCGCTCCAGGTCGTGGATGCGCTCGTCCACGTAGCCGAGGCCGTTCAGGACCTTCCTGACCCCGCCGGGAGCGGGGTCCTTCAGCTTCAGGAGCGCCTGGGTGACGCGCTCCTCGTGCAGACCGCTCGCGCACCAGTCCCGCGCGCTCAGCTCCGTCTCCGGTCCGCCCGTGGGGAAGCCCGGTTCGACCGGGCCGTCCGGCGGTGTCTCCCCGGGGCGGACCGAGGGTTCCTCCGCGCCGCCGCCGGGGCCGCCCGGCCGGTCGACGGGCGCGTGGCCGGACGGGCACGGCCGGGCGACCTCGGCCAGCATCGCGGCGAAGGCCGACCCGCCGGCCGGTCCGACGGCATCGACGGCGGCGCTGGTGGTGGCACTGGCGGTGGCGCCGGCGCGGGCGGATCCGCCCTCCTCACCGCCACCCTCCGCCCCACCCGCACCACAGGCGGTGAGCGCCAGGACCGCGAGGACCGCTGCCGCGAGGGCGGGTCGCGGGCGGCCCGGAGGACGTACACACGTGTCGTTCGAGGCGTGGATTCGCGTCACCCGCACAGTCTCGGGCCACGCCGCACACGGCGCATGAGTACCCCTACTCATTACCGTTTCAGCCACCTGGCCGAAAGTGACTGCAAATAACTTCCGCGAATAAAGCGAATTTCTTTTACCTTCCGAAAACTCTTGTGAAGGCGACCGCTCGCCTCCTAGTGTCCGCAGCGATCAGTAAACGATCCGTAAGCGATCAACAGGCGAACGACTTATCGCATGGGGGGAATTCATGCGCAGAACCGCTCTGCCCGTCATTGCCGCGCTCTCCATGGCGCTCCTGCTTCCGCAGAGTGCCGTGGGAACGACACCCGCCGGGCCGCAGGCCGCCGGAGCGGGTACGGCCGGAACGGGGATCGTCGACCCGCCGGCGGCCACCGGCGAGTTCGAGGAGGTGGGCCCCGGCATGTACTCGACCGGCAGCCAGACCTTCGAGATCGCCGAGAACGACGTCTCCGCCGGTTCCGTGGGCCGCAGGCACACCGTCGCCGCCCGGGCGGGCGACGTCGCCAAGCCCGAGTCCGCCCCCGTGAACCGCCCCGACATGGGCGTCTTCGGCCCCGGCTGGGAGGCCGAGTTCCTGGGCGGCGAGCTCAACCAGAAGCTGGAGCAGCAGGGCGACGCCATCGTCGTCACCGACCTCGGCGTGGGCGAGTCGACGCGCTACCTGCTCAAGAGCAGCCTCGACGCCCCCGACGGCGGCTGGGTGAAGAAGTACGAGACCGCCGCGGGCGACCGGATCACCGACACCGCCCGGTGGGACGCCGCCACCGGCACCCTGGTCTCCACCGTCGTCGAGACCCTCAACGTGGACCTCACGGTGGCGGACGAGGGGCAGCCCGCCGGCGCCTCCGAGGCGGGCGACGAGCCCGTGTCGGCCGCCGACCTCAAGCCCACCCGCACCTGGAAACAGGTCGCCCCCGGCACCAACGCCTGGCGGGTCACCGGCTCGGGCAACGCGGCCTACGGCGTCTCCACCGTCACCTACGACTCCAAGGGCCGGGTCTCCACCATCACGGAGCCGGCCGTCGGAGAGGCCCTGAAGGAGACCGTCGCGATCAGCTACGCGACCTCCACCACCGCCTCCGGGACGAAGGCCGGCGACTACACGGGCCGCGCCAAGGAGGTGAAGGTCACCACCGGCACCACCACGCAGACCCTCGCCCGCTACGCGTACGACTCCTCCGGCCTGCTGCGCTCGGTGACCAACCCGGTCGAGAGCAGCGCGGCGGTCTCCTCCTACGTGTACGACGCCACCGGCCGCGTCTCCGACATCGTCTCGCCGGACAACGGCGACTGGGACCTCGCCTACCCGACGACGTCGGCCTCCCCGGACGTGCTGCCGGCCGGCCCCGCCCGTCCGTCCGCGGACGCCCCGATCGAGGGCGCGAGCGGGATCACCGACGCGAACGCCACCGCTCCCCCGGCCACGGACATCGGCCCCGGTGAGATCTCCGACCCGGAGGCCTACCCGCGCAAGTGCAGCTGGGCCCGCCACTGGCTGTACTACTGGAAGACCGGCTGCGCCGCCTGGGCCGCGCACTACGGCTGGCACAAGCCGTACTTCAAGTGGACCAAGACCGGCTACCGCGTCGTGGGCATCAACAACGACGGCTGCAGCACCCCCGGCCCGAACGTCAGCAGGCCGGGCGGCTGGAACTTCCGTCCCGCGTGCGACATGCACGACTACGGCTACGGCCTGATCGGCAACACCTACAAGGGCTACGCGTACTACCTCGACCGCCGGAAGAAGGTCGCGGTGGACGACGTCTTCTACACCACACTGCGCGACAAGGTCTGCGCGGGCTACTTCTGGAAGAAGCCCTGCCGCGCCACCGCCTGGACCTACCGCCAGGGCGTCCGCAAGGGCAACCCGAAGAACGGCGCCAACAAGACCTGATCTCCGGCCCGTTCTCCCGACGGAGCACTCCCCGGGACACCGGGGCCGGGCGGCGGGACCCCCGCCGCCCGGCCCCTCTCCCACCGCACACCGCGCCCGGCGCTCCGTCACCCCTCCCGCACCCGTGTGCTGCCACCGTCTCCCCGGGCCGAGCCGCGCCCCCGTTCTCCACGGGCCGAGCGACGTCCTCTTTCTCTCCGAGGCAACTGTGAAGAAGAAGTTCTGGGCCACGGTCGTCACCGCGCTGACGGCCGTGTCGCTCGGCGCGGTACCGGCCCAGGCCGCCGCGCCGCTGAGTGCCCCCGCGGCGGCCGAAGCGGCCGACGGGGCGATCGACCCTCCCCTGTACGACTCCACCGACGGCGGCGGCACCGTCCGCGTCAACGTCGTCACCGAGGACCGGGCGGACCTCCCCGACGCGGCGAGCGCGGGCGAGACGAAGCAGTCCTTCGCGATCCTGCCGGTGGTCACCCTCAAGGTCGACCGGGCCGGCCTGGACCGGCTGGCCGCCAAGCCGGGCGTGGTCAGCGTCACCGAGGACGTCCCGGTGCCGCCGACCCTGGACAACAGCGTCCCCCTCATCGGCGGTGACAAGGCCTTCGCCGCGGGCAAGACCGGCGCGGGCAGCGCGGTGGCCGTCCTGGACACCGGTGTCGCCGTCCGCCACCCGTTCCTGAAGGGCCGCGTCAAGGCCGAGGCCTGCTTCTCCCCGAGCGACGCGGACCTCGGCGCCTCCAGCCTCTGCCCCAACGGGGCCGGGGTGCAGGAGGGCGCGGGCACCGCCGACTCCGAGACCGGGCCGTGCGCGACCATCTCCGGATGCGACCACGGGACCCACGTGGCCGGCATCGCCGTCGGCAACGGCGCCGGCCTCAGCGGCGCCCCGGCGCGCGGCGTGGCCCCCGGCGCCGACCTCATCGCCATCCAGGTCTTCAGCAAGTTCGACTCCGAGGACTACTGCGGCGGTTCCACCCCGTGCGTCCTCAGCTTCACCAGCGCCCAGCTCGCGGGCCTCGACAAGGTGCTGCAGCTCCGTCAGGCCGGTACGCCCGTCATCGCGGCCAACCTGAGCCTCGGCGGTGGCCGTTACACCACCGACTGCACCGCCGACCCCCGCAAGGTGGCCGTCGACAAGCTGCTCGCCGCCGGTGTCGCCACCGTGGTGTCGGCCGGCAACAACGGCTACGCCGACGCGGTCAGCGCCCCCGGCTGCGTCTCCTCCGCCGTCACCGTCGGCTCCACCACCCCCGACGACGAGCTGTCCGGATTCACCAACAGGGGCCCGCTGCTCGACCTGTTCGCCCCCGGCACCAGCATCGTCTCCTCCGTGCCCGGCGGCGCGTACGCCCCCAAGAACGGCACCTCCATGGCCGCGCCGCACGTGACCGGGGCCTTCGCGGTGCTGCGGCAGACGTACCCCACCAAGAGCGTCACGGAGCTCCAGGCGCTCCTGAAGAGCACCGGCCGGCCCATCGGCTACACGGGCGCCACCACCCCGCGCATCGACCTCGGCCAGGCGATCGCCCCGAAGAAGACCGGCATCGTCGACTTCAACGGCGACGGCGCCGAGGACGTCGCGATCGCGGACCCGGCGGCCACCGTCGGCGGCACCACGACCGCCGGCGCGGTCTGGATCACGTACGGCGGCGGCAAGGGCACCGCGGGCATCCACCAGGACCTCGACTGGGTGCCGGGCGGCTCGGAGCAGGGCGACTGGTTCGGCGAGAAGCTCGCCACCGTCGACTACGACAAGGACGGCTACACCGACCTGGTGGTGGGCACCCCCGGGGAGGACGTGGGCTCCGCGACCGACGCGGGCTTCGTCGACGTGCTCTACGGCGCGGCCGGCGGCCTCGGCACCGGCAGCAAGAAGGCCACGCACTTCGAGCAGGGCCAGGGCACGGGCGCGATCGCCGCTTCGGGCCCCGAGTCGGGCGACCGCATGGGCCACTCCCTCGCGGCCGGCACCACCCGGTCGGGCGAGCCGTACCTGCTGATCGGCGTCCCCGGCGAGTCCCTCGGCACCCTCACCGCGGCAGGCGGGGCCTTCTACGTCCACGGCACCACCAGCGTCGCCATCCACCAGGACAAGGCGGGCGTCCCCGGCACGGCGGAGAAGGACGACAAGTTCGGCTTCAGCGTGGCCGGCGACTCCAACTTCCTCGCCATCGGCTCCCCCGGCGAGGCCATCGGCAGCCTGGCGAAGTCCGGCGGGGTGGCGGTCTTCAACCCCAACAAGCTGGACTCCGAGGGGAAGCCCACCCCGCTGGCGGGCCTCGACCAGGACAACCCCGCGATCTCCGGCGGCGCCGAGGCCGGTGACGAGTTCGGCTTCGCGGTGGCCATCGCCCCGTTCCGCGCGTCGGGCGCCGCCACCGCCTCCGAGTCGATCCTCGCGATCGGTTCGCCCGGCGAGGGCGTGGTCGTGGACGGCCAGGACCGGGCCAACGCGGGCCGGGTCGTGCAGATCCGCATCAAGGCCGACGGCACGTGGAGCTACCTGCGCGAGCTGAAGCAGGGCACCGCGGACGACACGGTCTCCGGCACCTCCGAGGCCGGCGACCGCATGGGCGAGACCCTGGCCGCCGTCAACACCGCCCCGGACGCGGTGAGCACCTCCGCCTCCATGCGGCTCGCGGTCGGCACGCCCGGCGAGACCCTCGGCACGGCGGCCCAGGCGGGCGCGGTGCACACCTTCTCCCTGGCCGGCGCGGCCGGGACCAACGACCGCTGGATCGAGGCGGGCGACGGCGACGGCATCCCCGGCACCCCGGGCGCCAAGCAGTACCTCGGCAAGAGCCTCGCCTTCACCGGCACGCGCCTGTACGTCGGCATGGCCTACGGTCCGAACGCCGGCGGCGCGCTGTACGCCCTGCCGATGTCCAACGTCACCGCCGGAGGGGCGGTCGCCCCGGTGACCGCGTACCGGCCCGGGACGGGCGGGCTGCCCTCGGGCGGCGTCCGCTTCGGGTACGCCGCGCGGTAACCGACCCACGGAAGGACATGCGGGAGCCCCGTGAGGACCGGACGGTCCTCACGGGGCTCCCGCGTCTTCGGAGCGCGGGAACGGCCCCCCGGGGGCCCCGGCCGGGAAGAGATAGCGGAGGGCGTACGAGCGCCAGGGCCGCCACTCCTCCGCCGCGGGCCCGTCCGGCAGGGCCGCGTCGGGGTCCCCGAGGGCCCGCATCCGGATCAGGGCGGCGGCCCCGGGGGTCACTCCGGGGACGGCGAGCAGCGCGCGCTCGGCCTCGTCGCGGTCGGCCCCGGGATCGAGGCGTACGGCTCCGTCGGCGAGGGCGCGGGCCAGCGGGCCCGCGACGGGGTGGCCGGTCAGGTCCCGGGGCGCGGGGAAGAGGCGGGTGAGGCCGCCGCAGGCGGTGGCCGACGGGGTGCCGTGCTCCTCGACGACCCGGGCGGACTCCTCGGCGCCGAGGAGGGTCCGCAGCGCGAACTCCTCGGGTTCGGCCGTGCCCGGGGAGCGCACGCCGGGCCGTGCGGCGACCTCGGCGGCGAGGCCGGGGGCGGCGCCGAGGCGTTCGGCGACGGCGTACGGGTCGGCGTCCAGATCGAAGAGGCGGCGGAGCCGGTGCACGGCGGTGGTCAGGTCGCGCAGCTCGGTGAGGTGGATCCGGGCGTCGAGCCAGCGCCCGGCGGACCGCTCGTCGACGGAGACGATCCCGGTGCCGTACGGGAGGCGGAGGGTGCGCCGGTAGGTGCGGGCGCCGGGGGCGCCGACGACCTCCTCGACGCGGGGCAGGGCCTCGGCGGCGAGCAGGTCGAAGACCTCGCCGGCCGCGTAGGGGCCCCGGTGGGCGAGCCGCAGCGGCACCCCGGCGGCGAGGGCGGTACGGGCTCCCGCGCCGGTGCCGGACTCGGCGCGCAGGGCGGTGGGGGTGCGGGCGTAGACGGCGCGGATCGTGTCGTTGAACTGGCGGACGCTGGCGAAGCCGGCCGCGAAGGCGATCTCGGTGACGGGGAGCCCGGTGGTCTGGAGCAGCAGCCGGGCGGTGTGGGCCCGCTGGGCGCGGGCGAGGGCGACGGGTCCGGCGCCGAGTTCGGCGGTGAGCTGGCGCTGGACCTGGCGGGGGCTGTAGCCGAGGCGTCCGGCGAGGCCGGGGACGCCCTCGCGGTCGACGACGCCGTCCCCGATCATGCGGACGGCGCGCCCGACGACGTCGGCCCGGACGTTCCACTCGGCGGAGCCGGGCACGGCGTCCGGGCGGCAGCGGCGGCAGGCCCGGAAGCCGTGGCCCTGGGCGGCGGCGGCCGTGGGGAAGAAGGCGACGTTCCGCCGCTTGGGGGTGACGGCGGGGCAGCTGGGCCGGCAGTAGATGCCGGTGGTCCGGACGGCGAAGAAGAACTCTCCGTCGAACCGCGCGTCCCTGCTGCTGACCGCCTCGTAGCGGGTGTCGTCGTCCCTCACGGATACCAGTGTGCGGCGGCGCACGGCCCGGGGCTCGCGGTTTTCGGACACCACGCTCCCCGGGGCCGTACGGCCGTGCGTACGTCCCCGCCCGTACGGCTACCGCAGCCGGCCGCTGCGCTTGAACTCGCCGGCGGCCCGGCCCGCGTCCCCCTTGCGCTTCCAGTCCTTGCGGATCTCGTTGCGCAGGCGGGCGTCGGTCTTGGCCACCAGCCGCTGGTTCTCGCGCATGAGCTTGCGGAAGCTCTCCAGGCGGCGGACGGGCAGGGTGCCGTCCTCGATGGCGGCCGCCACCGCGCAGCCCGGCTCCGCCTCGTGGGCGCAGTCGTGGAAGCGGCACTCCGCCGCCAGCTCCTCGATCTCCGAGAAGACCTGGCCGACGCCGGTCTCGGCGTCCCAGAGCCCGACGCCGCGCAGGCCGGGGGTGTCGATGAGGACGCCCCCGCCCGGCAGGACGAAGAGGTTGCGGGTGGTGGTGGTGTGGCGGCCCTTGCCGTCGACGTCGCGGGCGGCCTGCACGGACATGACGTCCTCGCCGACGAGCGCGTTGGCGAGGGTGGACTTGCCGGCGCCGGAGACCCCGAGCAGCACGGTCGTGCCGCCCGCGACGACGCCGGAGAGCACGTCGACCCCCTCGCCCGTGGTCGAACTGAGGGGCAGCACCCGCACGCCGGGGGCGACGGTCTCGACGTCCTCGACGAGGTAGGAGAGGCCGACGGGGTCGGGGACGAGGTCCGCCTTGGTGAGGACGACGACCGGCTGGGCGCCGGACTCCCACGCCAGGGCGAGGAAGCGTTCGATCCGGCCGAGGTCGAGCTCGACGGCGAGCGAGACGGCGATCACGGCGTGGTCGACGTTGGCGGCGAGAATCTGCCCCTCGGACCGCTTGGAGGAGGTGGAGCGCGCGAACGCGGTACGGCGCGGCAGGCACGCCCGCACGTACCGGGGATCACCGGCGCCCTCGGGATCGACGGCGGCCCAGTCACCGGTGCAGACGACCCGCAGCGGGTCGTGCGGGGTCACGAACGCGGTGTCGGCGCGGACGGTCCCGTCGGCGGTGACGACGTCGCACTGACCGCGGTCGACCCGGACGACCCGCCCGGGAACGAGCCCCCGGACGGCGTACGGCTCGAAGGCGTCGGCCCAGCCGGAGTCCCAGCCGTGGGCGTCGAGGAGGGAGGAGGAACTGAGGGAAAGCGGGAAAGACAAGGGGGACCCTTCACAGGGGTGGCCCCGGCGGCGCGTGTGGAGCGTGGAGAGGTCAGCCGGTGGCCACGGAGGTGGAGTGGACGAACTTCCGCGTGCGGGCAAGGCCCTTCGTGACGACAGCCATCGGTCACACCTCCTGTGTCTTTTCGCGCTCGCGCGTGAGGATCCCGCATGAAGATCTCGTACGGGGATCTCGTACGGGAGTCACCGTAGCGGGGGCGTCCGGAGCGCGCCACGGGTTTTTCGGGCGCTGTCCTGCGAGCCGGGGACGGCCCGGGCGTCAGTCCTTCTCCCACCCCGAGTGCAGCCGGGACTTCACGTCGTCCGGGGGGAGGAACTTCGACCAGCGTTCGGGGAACTCGGAGGGCATGTCCGGGTCGTCCTCGTCGACGTCGTCGGCCTCGGCGCGGACGCGGGCGACGAGTTCCGCCGCCTGGACGGCGCGGGCGCGTTCGTTGGCCTCGCGGGCGGCGGCGGTGGCGACGGAGGGCCAGACGCGGTCGATGGCGGCGTTCACGGCGGCGCCGACGAGGACGGCGAAGGCGGAGACGCCGATCCAGAGGAGGACGGCGATGGGGGCGGCGAGGGAGCCGTAGATGGTGGGACCCTCGACCTGGCTGGTGAGGTAGATGCGCAGCAGGAAGCTGCCGAGGACCCACATGGCGAGCGCGACGAGGGCGCCGGGGATGTCCTCGATCCACGGCGACCGGACGGGCACCGACACGTGGTAGAGCGTGGTGAGGAAGGCGATGGAGAGGAGGATGACGGCCGGCCAGTATAGGACGGAGACGACCTCCGTCCCCCAGGGGATGAGTTCGACGACCCGGTCGGGGCCGACGACGGCCAGGGGCAGCACGACGGCGCCGATGACCAGGGCCACGAGGTAGAGCAGGAAGGCGAGCAGCCGGGTCTTCACGATGCCGCGGTGGCCGTCGAGGCCGTACATGACGGTGATGGTGTCGATGAAGACGTTCACCGCGCGGGAGCCGGACCAGAGGGCGATGGCGAAGCCGAGGGAGATCAGGTCGGGCCGTTTGCCCCGGGTGACGTCGTCCAGGACCGGTTTGGCGATCTCCTCGACGCCCCGGTCGGAGAGGACCGTTCCGGCGGCGCGGAGGATGTTCTCCTGGATGCTGGTGACGGTGTCGGTGTTGGTCCAGTCGTCGGCGTAGCCCAGGAGGGCGATCAGGCCGAGGAGCAGGGGCGGCAGGGACAGCAGGGTGAAGAACGCCGCCTCGGCGGCGAGGCCGAGGATCCGGTACTCGATGCACGAGTTGACGGTGTCCTTGAGGAGCAGCCAGACCATCTTCCGCTTCGAGACGTTGCGGTAGAGGACGCGGGCGCGGTGGAGCCTGCTCCAGGGCCGCCGCTCGGGCCGTTCGGGTGTTTCTCTTGCTGCCTGCACCTGCTTACCGTATCCGCATGGCGCGGACCACCCACACAGTGACCAATCAGCCCCCTCCCCTGGTGGGGTACGACGTCTTCACGGGCGACCGTGCCCTGGTCGAGGCGGTCGGGCGGCACCTCTCCCCGGGCCTGCTCGGGGAGGCCCGGGAGTCGCTCGCGCTGCTCGGCCGGGCGACGGGTTCGGAGCAGGTCCGGGAGTGGGGCGAGCAGGCGAACGAGAACCCGCCGCGGCTGCGGACCCACGACCGCTACGGCCACCGGGTCGACGAGGTCCACTTCCATCCGGCCTGGCACCGGCTCCTGGGGCGTTCCGTATCGGCCGGCCTGACCGACGCGTGGGACCGGCCGGGCGGGCACGTGCGGCGCGCCGCCGGGTTCCTGGTGGCCACGCAGGCGGAGGCGGGGCACGGCTGCCCGCTGTCGATGACCCACGCCGCCGTGCCCGCGCTGCGGATCGAGCCGGAGCTCGCCGAGGTCTGGGAGCCGGCGGCCCGCTCGCACGTGTACGAGCGGGCGCTGCTGCCGGTCGCGGAGAAGCCGGGCGTGCTGCTCGGGATGGCGATGACGGAGAAGCAGGGCGGCAGCGACGTCCGGGCGAACACGACGGAGGCGCGGCCGCTGGCGGCGGCCGGCGAGTACGTCCTGACCGGGCACAAGTGGTTCTGCTCGGCGCCGATGTCGGACGCCTTCCTGGTCCTGGCGCAGGCCCCGGCGGGGCTCACGTGCTTCCTGGTGCCCCGGGTGCTCGCGGACGGCTCGCGCAACGCGTTCGCGATCCAGCGCCTGAAGGACAAGCTGGGCAACCGGTCGAACGCCTCGGCCGAGGTGGAGTTCGACGGGACGACGTGGGCGCGCCGGATCGGCGAGGAGGGGCGCGGGGTCCGCTCGATCATGGGGATGGTGGCGGCGACCCGGCTCGACTGCGTGCTCGGCTCGGCGGCGCTGATGCGGCAGGCGGTCGCGCAGGCCGTGCACCACTGCGCGTACCGCAGCGCCTTCGGCGGGCCGCTGATCGAGAAGCCGCTGATGCGGAACGTGCTCGCCGACCTGGCCCTGGAGTCGGAGGCGGCGACGGTCCTCGGGATGCGGCTGGCGGCGGCGTACGACGCGGTGGAGGACGGCGGGGCGGACGCCGACCGGGCGCGGGCGCTGCTGCGGATCGCGGTGCCGGTGGCGAAGTACTGGGTGACCAAGCGGTGTACGCCGGTGGTGACCGAGGCCCTGGAGTGCCTGGGCGGCAACGGGTACGTGGAGGAGTTCGGGATGCCCCGGCTGCTGCGGGAGTCGCCGCTCAACTCGGTCTGGGAGGGCTCGGGGAACGTGCAGGCCCTGGACGTGGTGCGGGTGCTGCGGACCGAACCGCTCTCGCTCGACGCGTTCCTGCGGGAGGTCGGGGCGGCGCGGGGCGCGGACCACCGGTTCGACCGGGCCGTGCGGGAGCTGCTCGCGGAGCTGGCGGACCTGGACGGGATCGAGGCGCGGGCGCGGCGGCTGGTGGAACGGATGGCCCTCGTGCTCCAGGGGGCGCTGCTCGTGCGGTGGGCCCCGCCGGAGGTGGCGGACGCGTTCTGCGCGGCGCGGCTCGGCGGGGACGGCGGCGCGGCCTTCGGGACGCTGCCGCACACCCTGGACCTGCGGTCGGTGGTGGAGCGGGCGCGGGTGGAGGTGGAGGCGTAGGCGTCGTGCCCGCCCGTATTCGTACGCCTATCTGTACCCGTGTCCGTGTCCGTGTCCGTGTCCGTATACGTGCGGGCGTCGGGCGCGTTCCCGCGCGCGGGCGCGCGAAAAAGCGGGGGTGGTGCTGCGCCGACACGGCACCACCCGCCGCTCGTCCAAGGTTCGCTCAGAAGGGCGGGTGAGGGCGAGAGTTGCAAAGGGTTGCAGGATTACCCGAACCGGGTCTCGCCGGACGGTCCCGGACGGCACGATGGGCACCGACGCTCCGGACGTCCGCCTCGTGCGGAACCCCGGTCGTCTGCCCTGTGCAGAACCGATACAGCACCCGGGTGGCGGGGAGAGACCGATGAAGAACACGCAGCTCGACATGAAGCGGCTGGCCACCATGGACGCCGCCCGGGCCACCCGGCTGCTGCACCGGGTGCGCGAGGCGACGCTGGCGGGCCGGACGCCGCCGATCGCGCCCCGTCCGGTCATCGACGCGTCCTGGCAGCGGATGGCCCGGCTCGGCCTCGACCCCGACCAGGGCACCAGCACCGTGCTGCTCCACCGCGACGAGCTGGAGGAGCGGCGCAGGACCACGCTCCTCGCCGAGGTCATGCAGACGCTGACCCGGGGCCTCGCCGGCATCGCCGACGCCTCCCTCCAGATCATGGTGGTCACCGACGAGCACGGCCGGGTGCTGTGGCGGCAGGGGAACTCCGGTGTGCTGCGGCGGGCGAACGGCATCTGCCTGGAGGAGGGCGCGGCCTGGACCGAGCACACGACCGGCACCAACGCGGTCGGCACGGCGCTCGCCCTGGGCCGGGCGGTGCAGGTCCACTCCGCCGAGCACTACCTGCACACGCTGCACAACTGGACCTGCGCCGCCGCGCCCGTGCGCGACCCGCGCGACCGGCGGCTCCTGGGGATCCTCGACGTGAGCGGTCCCGCGTCCACCTTCCATCCGGCGATGCTGGCCCTGGTCGACTCGGTGGCGCAGCTCGCCGAGGCCGAGATGCGGGAGCGGCACCGCCGATCGGTCGAGCGGCTGCGGGCGGTCGCCGCGCCGATCCTGTGCCGGGTGAGCGGCCGGGCCGTCGCGGTGGACGCGCACGGCTGGACGGCGGCGGTGACCGGGCTCGCGCCGGTGGACCGTGTCCCGCTGCCCAAGTCCTTCCGCGCCGGGCGGGTCTGGCTGCCCTCGCTCGGGACCTGCGCGGTGGAGCCGCTGCCGGGCGGCTGGCTGCTGCGGGTCGAGGACGGGCCCGGGGCCGGGGAGCCGGACGCGGAGGCGCCGCAGCAGGTGGTCCTCGACCTGAGCCGGCCGCGCCGCTGGACGGTGGCCGTCTCGGGCCCGGCGGGCGGCTGGCAGCAGGAGCTCAGCCCCCGGCACGCCGAGCTGCTCTGCGTCCTGGCGCTGCACCGGGACGGGCGGACGGCGGCGGAGCTGGCGGAGGACGTGTTCGGGGACCGTACGAGGACAGTGACCGTGCGGGCCGAGATGTCCCGGGTGCGCCGGACCCTGGCGGGGGTCCTGGCCCACCGCCCGTACCGCTTCCGCGAGGAGGTGACGGTGGAGGTCCTGCGCCCGGAGCAGCCGGCGGACCTCCTCCCGCACTCGACGGCACCGGCGGTACGGGCAGTACGGGAGGTGCGGGAGATACGGGCGGGGGCGTTGGGAAGGGCGGGGCGGTCGGAACGGTCGGGGTGACGCGCGGGGGCGCCGGAGTGCCGGGCGAGGGGGTGGCCGGTCGGGGTGGCGCGCGGGAAGCCGGGGCGGTCGGGACGGTCGGGGTGACGAGCGGGAATGCCGGAGTGCCGGGCGAGGGGGCCGGCCGGCCGGGATGGCGCGCGGGGATGCCGGGAAGGCCCAGGTGACGCGCGAGAGCGCGAGGCGGTCGGCGTGACGGGTGCGCGTGGGGGCGGCCGGCCGACGAGGGCCGGGCGGTCGAGGTGAGCCAGGAAGGTGCCGGGCCCGGGCAGCCGGTTCCGTACGGAGACACCCCCCTGTCCACCATGCGGACACCCGTCTCCCCGCGCCTCCCCCTCCCCCGGGGCCGCCCTGGGAATCTCGTGCTCCGCATGATGCGATGGCCCCATGAGCATCACTCTCACCACCTGGTCCCTCGAACAGACCTCCCCGTCCGACCTCCGCCCCGCCACCCCGCCGGAGGGCGACGACGTGGCGATCCGGCGCGCCGAGGTGCCGTCGGCGGAGTTCAGCCGCTTCCTCTACACCGCCGTCGGCGGCGACATCCGCTGGGCCGACCGGCTGTCCCTGACGTACAAGCAGTGGCAGGAGATCGTCGAGAAGCCGGGCGCCGAGATCTGGGTGGCGTACGAGAAGGGGACGCCGGCCGGGTACGTGGAGCTGGAGGCCCAGGCCGACGGCGTGGTGGAGATCGTCTACTTCGGCCTGATCCCGGCCTTCCGGGGCCGTCGGATCGGCGGGCACCTCCTGTCGTACGCGACGGCCCGCGCCTGGGACCTGGCCGACCGCTGGCCCGGCCGGGAGGCGACGGAGCGCGTATGGCTGCACACCTGCTCGCTCGACGGCCCGCACGCCATGGCCAACTACGAGCGGCGCGGCTTCCGGCTGTTCGACACGAAGGTGGAGCAGGCCGAGGAGACGGAGACGCCCGGCCCGTGGCCCGGCGCGTACGCCTGAGGCGAGCCGCCGGAAGAGGCCCGGGAAAGGGGCCCGGGGAAAGGGGCCGGAAAGGCCCTCCCCGGGCCCCTCCGCGTGACGCAGCACACACCATCTCGTTCTGCGAGACGACAATGTCCAAATGATGGACGATGCTGGACTGGTTCCAAAGTCCCGTGACACGCTTCCGCCATGTCTGGAACTGGAATTGCCTTGGTGAGTCGGCGGCACGTCGACCTCGGCCGTATGTCCAGCGCCATCTGTCCGGCGCGCTGAGGGAACCAGCACCGCCGAGATCACCCTTTCCACCCGACTCTGCCCCATCCTGCTGCGCACTGCCGCGCCACCCTCCGACCCGAGCGCGAGTGTGCAGGTCAGAGCCGCCCTCTCGCAGTCCCGAAGGACGAAACGCCATGGCCGCCACCCCGGAAAACCACACCCCCGCCGCCGCCCGCCGCAAGGTCGGACGTCACCGCGGCGAGGGTCAGTGGGCCGTGGGGCACTTCACCCCCCTCAACGGCAATGAGCAGTTCAAGAAGGACGACGACGGTCTCAATGTGCGGACACGTATTGAGACGGTCTACTCGAAGCGCGGCTTCGACTCCATCGACCCCAACGACCTGCGCGGACGGATGCGCTGGTGGGGCCTCTACACCCAGCGCAAGCAGGGTCTGGACGGCACCAAGACCGGCGTCCTGGAGCCGGAGGAGCTGGACGACGAGTACTTCATGCTCCGGGTCCGCATCGACGGCGGCCGGCTGACCACCGAGCAGCTGCGGGTCGTCGGCGAGATCTCCGAGGAGTTCGCCCGGGGCACCGCCGACATCACGGACCGGCAGAACGTCCAGTACCACTGGATCCGCATCGAGGACGTCCCCGAGATCTGGAACCGCCTGGAGGCGGTCGGCCTGTCCACCACCGAGGCCTGCGGCGACACCCCGCGCGTCATCCTCGGCTCCCCCGTCGCCGGCATCGCCGCCGACGAGATCATCGACGGCACGCCCGCCATCGAGGAGATCTACCGCCGGATCGTCGGCAACAAGGACTTCTCGAACCTGCCCCGCAAGTTCAAGTCGGCGGTCTCCGGCTCGCCGCTGCTCGACGTGGCGCACGAGATCAACGACATCGCCTTCGTCGGCGTGCACCACCCGGAGCACGGCCCCGGCTTCGACGTGTGGGTCGGCGGCGGCCTCTCCACCAACCCCAAGCTCGGCGTCCGCCTCGGCACCTGGGTCTCCCTCGACGAGGTCCCCGACGTGTACGAGGGCGTCATCTCGATCTTCCGCGACTACGGCTACCGGCGGCTGCGCAACCGCGCCCGCCTGAAGTTCCTCGTCGCCGACTGGGGCCCGGAGAAGTTCCGCCAGGTCCTGGAGGACGAGTACCTGAAGCGGAAGCTGACGGACGGTCCGGCCCCCGAGCAGCCCGCCGGCCGCTGGCGCGACCACGTCGGCGTCCACCGGCAGAAGGACGGCCGGTTCTACGTCGGCTTCGCGCCCCGCGTCGGCCGCGTCGACGGCGCCACCCTGACGAAGATCGCCGAGGTCGCCGAGGCGCACGGCTCCGGCCGGGTCCGCACCACCGCCGAGCAGAAGATGCTCGTCCTGGACATCGAGGAGAACCAGGTCGACTCGCTCGTCGCCGCCCTGGAGGCGCTCGACCTGCGGGTCACCCCCTCGCCCTTCCGGCGCGGCACGATGGCCTGCACCGGCATCGAGTTCTGCAAGCTGGCGATCGTCGAGACGAAGGGCCGCGGCTCCTCGCTCATCGACGAACTGGAGCGCCGGATCCCGGAGTTCGACGAGCCGCTGACCATCAACATCAACGGCTGCCCGAACGCCTGCGCCCGCATCCAGGTCGCCGACATCGGCCTCAAGGGCCAGCTCGTCCTGGACGACGAGGGCAACCGCGTCGAGGGCTACCAGGTGCACCTGGGCGGCGCCCTCGGCCTGGAGGCCGGCTTCGGCCGCAAGGTCCGCGGCCTCAAGGTCACCGCGGCCGAGCTCCCCGACTACGTGGAGCGGGTCCTCACGCGCTTCCAGGCGGAGCGCGAGACCGGTGAGCGCTTCGCGACCTGGGCGGCCCGCGCCTCCGAGGAGGCGCTGTCATGAGCGAGCGTGCCGCACCGTTCTTCTGCCCCTACTGCGGCGACGAGGACCTGCGTCCCAACGAGCAGGGTCACGGCGCCTGGGAATGCGCCGCGTGCAGCCGGGCCTTCCAGCTGAAGTTCCTGGGGCTGCTCGCCCCGGGCGCGTCGGGCAACCCCGCCGGGAGGGACGAGATATGACGATCGCTCAGGACGTCACCGCGGCCGACCTCAAGGCACTCGCCGAACGGGCCGGCCGCGAGCTGGAGGACGCCCCCGCGACGGAGATCCTCCGCTGGGCCGTCGACACCTTCGGCGAGCGCTTCTGCGTCACCTCCTCCATGGAGGACGCGGTCGTCGCCCACCTCGCCTCCCGGGTCCGCCCCGGCGTGGACGTCGTCTTCCTCGACACGGGCTACCACTTCGAGGAGACCATCGGCACCCGCGACGCCGTGGACGCCGTCATGGACGTCAACGTCATCACCCTGACGCCGCGCCAGACCGTGGCCGAGCAGGACGCCGAGTACGGTCCGAAGCTGCACGACCGCGACCCCGACCGGTGCTGCGCGCTGCGCAAGGTCGCCCCCCTCGAAGAGGGCCTGACCTCGTACCGCGCGTGGGCCACCGGACTGCGCCGCGACGAGTCCCCGACCCGGGCGAACACCCCGGTCGTCGGCTGGGACGAGAAGCGCCGCAAGGTGAAGGTCTCGCCCATCGCCCGCTGGACCCAGGACGACGTCGACGCGTACGTCACGGAGCACGGCGTCCTCACCAACCCGCTCCTCATGGACGGGTACGCCTCCGTCGGCTGCGCCCCCTGCACCCGCCGCGTCCTGGAGGGCGAGGACGCCCGCGCCGGACGCTGGGCGGGCCGCGCCAAGACCGAGTGCGGGCTGCACGGCTGATGACCACGACCCCCCACCCCCCTTCACAGACCTCCCGGGAGAACCACGTGACCGGTGCCACCATCTGGCTCACCGGCCTGCCGAGCGCCGGCAAGACGACCATCGCGTACGAGCTGGCCGGACGGCTGCGCGGCGAGGGCCACCGCGTCGAGGTCCTCGACGGCGACGAGATCCGCGAGTTCCTCTCGGCGGGCCTCGGCTTCGGCCGCGAGGACCGGCACACCAACGTGCAGCGGATCGGCTTCGTCGCCGAGCTGCTCGCCTCGCACGGCGTGAAGGTCCTGGTGCCGGTCATCGCCCCGTACGCCGACAGCCGCGAGGCCGTCCGCAAGCGGCACCACGCCGAGGGCACCGCCTTCGTCGAGGTGCACGTGGCCACCCCCGTCGAGGTCTGCTCCGTCCGCGACGTGAAGGGCCTGTACGCGAAGCAGGCGGCGGGCGAGATCAGCGGGCTCACCGGGGTCGACGACCCCTATGAGGCTCCCGAGGCGCCCGATCTGCGGATCGAGTCCCAGAACCAGACCGTGCAGGAGTCCGCGGCGCAGCTCCACGCGCTGCTCACCGAGAAGGGTCTGCTGTGACCACTGTCGCCCACGTCCACGACACGACCGACGGCTCGTTCGCGCTGTCGCACCTGGACTCTCTGGAGTCCGAGGCGGTGCACATCTTCCGTGAGGTGGCGGGGGAGTTCGAGCGGCCGGTGATCCTGTTCTCCGGTGGCAAGGACTCCATCGTCATGCTGCACCTGGCCCTGAAGGCGTTCGCTCCGGCCCCGGTGCCGTTCACGCTGCTGCACGTCGACACCGGGCACAACTTCCCCGAGGTGATCGACTACCGCGACCGCACCGTCGCCCGGCACGGGCTGCGGCTGCACGTGGCCTCGGTGCAGGACTACATCGACGCCGGCACCCTGCGCGAACGCCCCGACGGCACCCGCAACCCCCTGCAGACGGTGCCGCTGACCGAGGCCATCCAGCGGCACCGGTTCGACGCCGTCTTCGGCGGCGGACGCCGTGACGAGGAGAAGGCCCGCGCCAAGGAACGCGTCTTCTCCCTGCGCGACGAGTTCTCCCAGTGGGACCCGCGCCGCCAGCGCCCCGAGCTGTGGCAGCTCTACAACGGCCGCCACGCCCCCGGCGAACACGTCCGCGTCTTCCCCCTGTCCAACTGGACGGAGCTGGACGTGTGGCAGTACATCCAGCGGGAGGGGATCGAGCTGCCGGAGATCTACTTCGCGCACGAGCGCGAGGTGTTCGCTCGCAACGGCATGTGGCTGACCGCGGGTGAGTGGGGCGGCCCGAAGGACGGCGAGAGCGTTCAGACGCGTCTGATCCGCTACCGGACGGTGGGGGACATGTCCTGCACCGGTGCCGTCGACTCCGACGCCACCACGCTGGACGCGGTGATCACGGAGATCGCCGCCTCCCGGCTCACCGAACGCGGCGCCACCCGGGCCGACGACAAACTCTCCGAAGCCGCGATGGAAGACCGCAAGCGCGAAGGGTACTTCTAATGAGCACGTCCACCGAGCAGCCGGCCGACCTGACTGCGGCCACCACCCTGCTGCGCTTCGCGACCGCCGGTTCCGTCGACGACGGCAAGTCCACCCTGGTGGGCCGGCTGCTGCACGACTCCAAGTCGGTCCTCGCCGACCAGCTGGAGGCCGTGGAGCACGCCTCGCGCTCCCGTGGCCAGGAGGCGCCCGATCTGGCGCTGCTCACGGACGGTCTGCGGGCCGAGCGGGAGCAGGGCATCACCATCGACGTGGCCTACCGCTACTTCGCCACCGCACGGCGCCGGTTCATCCTCGCCGACACCCCCGGCCACGTGCAGTACACCCGCAACATGGTCACCGGCGCCTCCACCGCCGAACTCGCCGTCGTCCTCGTCGACGCCCGCAACGGCGTCGTCGAACAGACCCGCCGCCACGCCGCCGTCGCCGCCCTCCTCCGCGTCCCCCACGTCGTCCTCGCCGTCAACAAGATGGACCTCGTCGACTACGCCGAACCCGTCTTCGCCGCCATCGCCGAAGAGTTCACCACCTACGCCACCGAACTCGGCGTCCCGGAGATCACCGCGATCCCCATCTCCGCACTCGCCGGAGACAACGTCGTGGAGCCGTCGGCGAACATGGACTGGTACGGCGGTCCGACGGTCCTGGAGCACCTGGAGACGGTCCCGGTCAGCCACGACCTGACGGCCTGCCACGCCCGCTTCCCCGTGCAGTACGTGATCCGGCCGCAGACCGCCGAACACCCCGACTACCGGGGCTACGCCGGGCAGATCGCCGCCGGTGCCTTCCGGGTCGGCGAGGAGGTCACCGTACTGCCGTCCGGGAAGACCTCCACGATCACGGCGATCGACGCGCTCGGCGAGGCCGTCGACATCGCGTGGGCGCCGCAGTCGGTGACGATCCGGCTCGCGGACGACATCGACGTCTCCCGCGGCGACCTGATCGCCCCGGCCGGGGACGCCCCGGCCACCAGCCAGGACGTCGAGGCGACCGTCTGCCACGTGGCGGACCGGCCGCTCGCGGTCGGCCAACGGGTCCTGCTCAAGCACACCACCCGTACGGTCAAGGCGATCGTCAAGGACATCCCCTCGCGGCTGACCCTGGACGACCTCTCCCAGCACCCGAACCCCGGGCAGCTGGTCGCCAACGACATCGGCCGGGTCGTGGTCCGCACCGCCGAGCCGCTCGCGCTCGACGCGTACGCGGACTCCCGCCGCACCGGTTCGTTCCTGCTGATCGACCCGGCCGACGGCACCACGCTCGCGGCCGGCATGGCGGGCGAGTCCTTCGCCACCGCCAAGGCCGTCGTGACCGTCGAAGACGAGGAAGGATGGGACTTCTGATGATCCAGGACGTCTACGCCACCTTCGCCAAGGAGGGCGGCCGGGTGGGTTCCGGTGCCCTCGGCGCGGGCCGGGGAGGTGTCGCACGATGTGCGTGCTGACCTCGGTGCGCCGCGCGAGCGGTGCGACACGGCTCCACCCGCTCCACCCCGTACGTGACAGACACAGACACAGACTTCGAAGACGCTGAATCGAGGGGAACACCTCCCGTGCCTTCCACCACCCGTACCACCCCGCGCCGCGGCCTGCTCGCCGCCGCCGCCCTGCCCCTGCTGATCGGCGCACTCGCCTCCTGCGGCTACGGCTCCGACGCGACGAAGGAAGAGCCCGCCGACAAGAAGGCCCCGGCCGCCGCCGACGGCAAGAAGCTCTCCGCCTCCGAGGTACGGATCGGCTACTTCCCGAACCTGACGCACGCCACCGCGCTGATCGGCGTCCAGGACGGCCTCATCCAGAAGGAGCTGGGCGCCACCACGCTGAAGCCCCAGACCTTCAACGCCGGCCCGTCCGAGATCGAGGCGCTCAACGGCGGCTCCCTCGACATCGGCTTCATCGGCCCCTCGCCCTCCATCAACGCGTACGTCAAGTCCAAGGGCAAGAACCTGCGGATCGTCTCCGGCTCCGCCTC
The DNA here is from genome assembly GCF_044754545.1 of Streptomyces sp. NPDC093071. NCBI lineage: Bacteria > Bacillati > Actinomycetota > Actinomycetes > Kitasatosporales > Streptomycetaceae > Streptomyces > Streptomyces sp. NPDC093071. Next base: position 876,518 of record NZ_JBIVPH010000001.1, read on the forward strand.
GGGCGGCGTGAAGCTGGTGGTGAACCCGGACAAGATCAAGACCCTGGACGACCTCAAGGGCAAGAAGATCGCCACCCCGCAGAAGGGGAACACGCAGGACGTCGCGCTCCTCAACTGGATCTCCGAGAAGGGCTGGAAGGTCGACCCGGAGTCCGGCAAGGGTGACGTCTCGGTCGTCCGCACGGACAACAAGGTCACCCCGGACGCCTTCAAGTCCGGTTCGATCGACGGCGCGTGGGTGCCGGAGCCGACCGCGTCCAAGCTGGTCTCCCAGGGCGGATCCGTCCTCCTGGACGAGACCACGCTGTGGCCCGACAAGAAGTTCGTGATCACGAACATCATCGTGTCGCAGAAGTTCCTCACGGAGCACCCGGACGTCGTCGAGGCCGTCCTCAAGGGGACGGTGAAGACCAACGAGTGGATCAACGCCAACCCGGACAAGGCCAAGGAGTCGGCCAACGCGGCCCTGAAGAGCCTCAGCGGCAAGGCCCTGGACGCCAAGGTCATCGACCCGGCGTGGCCCAGCATCGCGATCACCAACGACCCGCTGGCCGCGACGCTGAAGACCCAGTCCGAGTGGGCGGTCAAGGCCGGGCTCATCAAGCAGCCCGACCTGGCCGGCATCTACGACCTGACGCTCCTCAACAAGGTGCTGAAGGCCGCCGGTCAGCCCGAGGTCTCCGACGCCGGTCTCGGCGTCAAGTAACCGCAGGCGAATCCACGAACCCCAGGAGGTGACGACCATGGCCACGACACTCGCCAAGGCGGCCGAGGACACGGCGGCGGAGCGGACGCACGCCGCCCGGATCGAGCACGTCTCGAAGTCCTTCTCCGGCCCGGCCGGTACCCAGCTCGTCCTGGACGACGTCACCCTCGACGTCGCGCCCGGCGAGTTCGTCACCATCCTGGGGGCCTCGGGGTGCGGCAAGTCCACCCTGCTGAACCTGGTCGCGGGCCTCGACCGGCCGACCCAGGGGTCCATCGAGACCCCGGGCGGCCGGCCGGCCCTGATGTTCCAGGAGCACGCCCTCTTCCCGTGGCTGACCGCGGGCAAGAACATCGAACTCGCCCTGCGGCTGCGCGGGGTGCCCCGGGCCGAGCGCAGGCCGGAGGCCGAACGGCTGCTCGAACTGGTCCGGCTCGGCGGCGCGTACGGCAAGCGGGTGCACGAGCTGTCCGGCGGCATGAGGCAGCGGGTGGCCCTCGCCCGGGCGCTCGCCCAGGACAGCCAACTGCTCCTGATGGACGAGCCGTTCGCGGCCCTCGACGCCATCACGCGCGACGTGCTGCACGGCGAGCTGACCCGCATCTGGGAGGAGACGAACCTGTCCGTCCTCTTCGTCACCCACAACGTGCGCGAGGCCGTCCGCCTCGCCCAGCGCGTGGTCCTGCTCTCCTCCCGGCCCGGCCGGGTGGCCAAGGAGTGGACCGTGGACATCCCGCAGCCGCGCCGCATCGAGGACGCGGACGTGGCCGAGCTGTCCGTCGAGATCACTGAACACCTGCGTGGGGAGATCCGCCGCCATGGCCAGCACTGACACCGCCGCGGCGGTCAAGAAGGACGACCTCGCCGGTCTGGAGGCCGGGCTCGACGCCCTGGACGCGGTCGAGATCCGCCGCACCCCGGTCCGCGAGGTCCTCGTCAAGAAGGTCCTCCCGCCCACCCTCGCCGTCACCCTGGTCCTCGCCGTCTGGCAGGTCCTCGTCTCCGCCGGGATCACCGAGGAGACCAAGCTGCCCGCGCCGTCCGCGGTGTGGGACGGCCTGACCGACATGTGGCTCCAGGGCACCCTCCTGGAGGTCATCTGGACCAGCGTGTCCCGGGGCCTGGCCGGCTTCCTGCTGGCCCTGGCCATCGGCACCCCGCTGGGCCTGCTCGTGGCCCGGGTGAAGTTCGTGCGCGCCGCGATCGGCCCCATCCTGTCCGGTCTGCAGTCGCTGCCCTCGGTGGCGTGGGTGCCGCCGGCCGTGCTCTGGTTCGGCCTGAACGACGCCATGATGTTCACCGTCATCCTGCTCGGCGCCGTCCCGTCCATCGCCAACGGCCTGGTCTCCGGCGTAGACCAGGTCCCGCCGCTGTTCCTGCGGGCCGGCCGCACCATGGGCGCCACCGGCCTCAAGGGCACCTGGCACGTGGTCCTCCCGGCCGCGCTGCCCGGCTACCTGGCGGGCCTGAAGCAGGGCTGGGCGTTCTCCTGGCGCTCGCTGATGGCCGCCGAGATCATCGCCTCCTCGCCGGACCTGGGCCTCGGCCTGGGCCAGCTCCTGGAGAACGGCCGCAACAACATCGACCTGCCCGGCGTGTTCCTGGCGATCCTGCTGATCCTGGTCGTCGGCATCGCGATCGACCTGCTGATCTTCAGTCCGCTGGAGCGGTGGGTGCTCCGCAGCCGCGGCCTGCTCGTGAAGTGAAGTGAGCCGAACCACCATGAACCACCCCCCCGTCCTCCTCGTGATCGCCCACGGCAGCCGCGACCCGCGGCACGCCGCCACCGTCCAGGCGCTGGTGCGCCGGGCCGGTGCGCTGCGGCCGGGGCTGCGCGTGGAGACGGCGTTCCTGGACTTCAACCTGCCGTCGGTGACGGGGGTCCTCGACCGGCTCGCCGCCGAGGGCGTCCGGGACGTGGTGGCGCTGCCGCTGCTCCTGACCCGGGCCTTCCACGCGAAGGCGGACGTGCCGGCCGTCCTGCGACAGGCCCCCGCCTCGCTGCGGATCCGGCAGGCGGAGGTCCTGGGCCCGTCGCCGCTGCTCATCGCGGCGGTGGAACGGCGGCTGTACGAGGCCGGGCTGGCGCCCGGCGACAAGAGCGCGACCGGGGTCGTCCTGGCCTCGGCGGGCTCCACCGACCCGGAGGCGATCGCGGTGATCGCAGAAACGGCGCGGGAGCTGCGGCGCACCGGTTGGTGCTCCGTGCGGCCCGCGTTCGCCTCCGCTGTGATTGCCGGGGGCGTCCCCCGTACGGAGGACGCCGTACGGGCCCTGCGCGCCGAGCCGGGCGTCCGGCGGGTGGCGGTCGCCCCGTACGTGATCGCGCCGGGGCGCCTCCCGGACCGGATCGCCGCGGGCGCGGCGGAGGCCGACGTCCTGGCGGACGTCCTGGGCCCCTCCCCCGAGCTGGCCCGGCTGCTGCTCGCCCGGTACGACGGGGCGGCGCTGGCGGCGGAACGGGTGACGGCGGCGGCCGTCTGAGCCGACCCGGCCCTTGAGCGGCCCGTCTTCCGGTCCCGGGCTTTCGCGACACCTCCTCCCACCCCGCATCCGCCGCCCCCCTGTGGGCCGAATGCAGCACGGGGCCACGCATCGCCCCCGTTCCCGGGTAGACCCACCGGGACCGCTTCCGAGGTGACGTGAGGGGGGACGGGTGGCCGTGGACGCCGGTACCGAGGTGGTCGTCGTCGGGGGCGGTGCGGCCGGGCTCTCCCTGGCGTGGCGGCTGCTCGCGCCCCCGGACGGCGTCCCCGTCCCCCGGGTCACCCTCGTGGAGGCTCCGCCGGGGCCGCTGCGGCCCCCGGAGCGCACCTGGTGCTTCTGGGAGGCGGGGCCCGGCCCGTACGACCCGTTCCTGACCGCGAGCTGGGGCGGGCTGCGGGTGCGGGGGCCCGACGGGTCCGGTCCCGTCCGTCCCCTCGGCGGGCTGCGGTACAAGATGCTGCGCTCCGGGGACTTCGAGCGGGGCCTGCGGCCGCGGCTCTCCGCGCTGCACCGGGTCGAGGCCGTCGTGGAGGAGGTGGCCGACGGGCCGGACGGCGCCGTGGTGCGCTGCCGCGCGGCGGACGGGACCGTCTCGCGGCTCCGGGCCCGCTGGGTCTTCGACTCCCGGCCGCCGGCCGCCGCGCCGCCCGCGCGCACCGCCCTGCTCCAGCACTTCCGGGGCTGGTTCGTGCGGACCGAACGCCCGGTGTTCACGCCGGACGTGGTCGAGCTGATGGACTTCCGCACGCCCCGGCCCGCGCACGGCCTCTCCTTCGGCTACGTCCTTCCCACCGGCCCGTACGAGGCGCTCGTCGAGTACACCGAGTTCGGCCGGACCCCGCTGACGACCGCCGCCTACGACCGGGCCCTGGCCGCGTACACCCGGGACGTGCTGCGGCTCGGCCCCTTCCGGGTGCGCGACACCGAGCAGGGCGTCATCCCGATGAGCGACGGCCGCCACCCCCGCGCGGCCGGGCGGCACGTCTTCCGGGTCGGGGCGGCCGGCGGGGCCGTCCGTCCCTCCACCGGGTACGCCTTCGCGGCGATCCAGCGGCAGGCCCGGGCCGTCGCGGACGCCCTGCACGGGGGCCGCCGCCCGCTGCCCCCGCCCGCGTACTCCTCCCGGGCGCTCGCGATGGACTCCGTCCTGCTGCGCGGCCTCGACACGGGCCGGATCGACGGCCCGGCCTTCTTCACCGGGCTCTTCGCCCGGGTCCCCTGCGAGCGCCTGCTCCGCTTCCTCGACGGCGCCACCGGACCGGCCGAGGAGTTCTCCATCGGGCTGCGCACGCCCGTCCCCGCCATGCTCCGCACGGCGGCCGAAGTCCCCCTACTCCCCCGGCGCCCCCGGCCGGGACCGCACCAGGAGGCCCCCGATGACCGGCCGTGAACACCCCTCGGACCCGGAGCGGGCCGCGGCGCCGCGCCGCGGCCGCGACCGCCGGGCGGTCGTCCTGCCCGCCCACCCCGGACGGGACCGGGCGGACGGGGACGGGCCGCGCTGCGCCGTCGTCGGCGGCGGGATCGCGGGCATCGCCGCCGCGACCGTCCTCGCGGAGCGCGGGGTCCGCGTCACCCTGTACGAGCGCGAGGCGTCGCTCGGCGGGCGGCTCGCCGGATGGCCCGTGGAGCTGGCGGACGGGTCCGCGGCGACGATGAGCCGGGGCTTCCACGCGTTCTTCCGCCAGTACTACAACCTGCGCGGGCTGCTGCGGCGGGTCGATCCGGGCCTGGAGCGGCTGCGGCCGCTGCCCGACTACCCCCTGCTGCACGGCTCCGGCCTGTACGACAGCTTCGCGCGCGTGCCTCGTACGCCGCCGTGGAGCGCCGTGGGGTTCGCCGCGCTCAGCCCCTCCTTCGGCGCGCGGGACCTGGCCCGGATGAACCCCCGGGCCGCGCTGCCCCTCCTGGACGTGCGCCTCCCCGGGGTCCACGAGCGGTACGACGACGTCAGCGCGCGGGAGCTGCTCGACCGGATCCGGTTCCCGGAGAAGGCCCGGCACCTCGCGTTCGAGGTCTTCTCGCGCAGCTTCTTCGCCGACCCCGGGGAGCTGTCGGCGGCCGAACTGGCCCTGATGTTCCACATCTACTTCCTGGGGTCCTCCGAGGGGCTGCTCTTCGACGTGCCGGACGAGCCCTATCCGCAGGCCCTGTGGGAGCCCCTCGCCCGCTACCTGGAGGGCCACGGCGCCGACATCCGCACCGGCGCCCCCGTCGACCGCGTCGAGGCCGTGCCGGGCGGGGGCCACCTGGTCCACGGGCCGGGCGGCGCGGAGCGCGTCGACGCGCTGGTCCTGGCGCTCGACACCGCCGGGCTCCGGGCCGTCGCGGCGGCCTCGCCCACCCTGTGCGACGAGGCCTGGCGCGCCCGGGTCGCCGCCCTGCGCACGGCCCCGCCGTTCCTGGTGACCCGGCTCTGGCTGGACCGTCCCGTCGCCCCGGACCGGCCCGGCTTCCTCGGGACCGGCGGCTACGGGCCCCTGGACAACATCAGCGTCCTCGACCGCTGGGAGGGCGAGGCCGCCCGCTGGGCCGGGAAGACCGGCGGCTCCGTGGTCGAACTCCACGCCTACGCGGCGGACGCGGCGGCGGGTCCGGAACCGGTCGCGCGGGAGCTGGTCGAGCAGCTCCACCGCGTGTACCCGGAGACGGCGGCCGCGCGGATCGTGGACCGGCGCGACGAGTGGCGGCGGGACTGCCCGCTCTTCGCCGTCGGCGGCCACGCGGACCGGCCGCCGGTCGACACCCCCGACCCCACCGTCACCGTCGCGGGCGACCTGGTCCGCACCGACCTCCCGGTGGCCCTGATGGAACGGGCCGCCACCACCGGCTTCCTCGCGGCCAACGCCCACCTGTGGCGCTGGGGCCTGCGGGGCCAGACCCTGTGGACGGTGCCCCGGCGGGGGCGGTCGGCGCTCCTGAGGGCGGCGGCGCGGGTGTACGGGGAGTACTGACCGGGGCTCGGTGGGCCGGTCCCCGGTGGCCCGGTGGGCTGCTCCCCAGTGGGCCGGAGCCCGGTGGCCCGGGGCCCGGTCGTTCAGCCCGGGAACAGCCCCCGTGCCCGCAGGGACCAGCGCCGCTCGGCGTACGCCAGGTCGTCCCGCCACAGGCGGCCCGCCGCCGCCCGCATCGCCGGGCGCAGGAGCGGGGCCGCCAGGCGGGCCACGGCGAACCCCCGCCGGTCCGAACCGGCGACGACGGCCTCCACGACGGCGGTGCGCGGGCGCCGGTCCCCCGCCGCCGTCAGGGGCGTCGCGTGCGTCTCGACCACCGAGCCCGCGCCCTCCCCCGCCGTGATCCGCATGACGACCGTCCTCGGGTCCGGCGCGGTGAACACGGCCCGGACGGGCACCACGACCCGCCCGGCCACCTTGAACGACACCTCGACCTCCAGCTCGTCGTCCTCCTCCGTCGGGGTCCGCAGGACCTCCAGGTCGACGAAGGAGTACGGGTGGAGCCAGGCGCCGTGCCAGGGGTCGAGCCGGTTGGCGACGACGTCCTCCGGCTCGCACGTGCCCACGCCCGTGTAGACGGCGCCGACCGCTCCGGCCGCCGGGGGGCGCTCCGGCACGAGGGGCCGTTCCGTGGGGGGTTCGCCGCCCGCCCGGTCGAGCCTGACCCACAGCAGCAGTCCGTCGTCGTGGACGGGCCACGGCGCCCAGCCGGCGAAGGGGCCGCCGTCCAGGGCGAGTCCGTGCCAGTGGCAGATCAGCGTCCCGCACCGCACGACGCTGTCCTTGAGCGGCGCCCCCAGGTGCGGGCAGGCCCCCGGGCCCGCGTGGGGCGTGCCCTCCGCGTCGCGCCACAGGACGATCTCGGTGCCCGCGACGGTCCGCCCGAGCGGCCGGCCGTCCCGGAGGTCGCGGCCGGCGCCGACGACGAACCAGTTGCCGGAGGGGCGGGCCTTCGACCGGTCCAGCGCCTCGGCGATCAGGGCCGGTTTGGCGTCCCGCCACGTCGGCCGCTGCCGCTCCCAGGAGACGGGGTTCCGGCGCAGCCGCAGCGGGATCTCCGGCCTCCGCATCGCGCTCACCGCTCGCCGCCTCCCGTCGTCCGGGTCGTCTCCGCCGTCTCCGTCTTCCCCGTCGTCTCCGCCGCCCGTGTCGTGCGGTCGAGTTCGGCCCCGCTCCCCGCCCACGTGCCGCGGACGTCCGTGCGCGGCACGGCCGGGACGGCGGCGGAGGCGGTGCGGGACCGGTCCGGCAGGGTGCGGGCGGCGAGCGCGCCCGCCAGGCCACGCGCCGCGACGGCCGCCCGGCGGCGGCGGCCGACGACCGCCCGGCGGTGCACCGCCGCGTACCCGTCCCGCTCGATGGCCGTCAGGATGTCGCGGTACAGCACGAAGGCGGCGCGGACGCAGGGCGCGGACACGGGGGCGAGCCGGGCGATGCCGGGCTCCGCCTCGCGGTAGACGCCCCGGGTCAGGGCGGCGGCGGCCCGCAGCGCGGCGGTGATGCGGGCGTCCCGGCAGCCGGTCAGCCTGCTCCACATCAGCAGGTCGGGGTCGACCCCGTACGCGGCGAGGAGGTCCAGGGGCAGGTAGACGCGCCCCCGGTCGAGGTCCTCGCCCACGTCCCGGAGGAAGTTGGTGAGCTGGAAGGCCCGGCCGAGGGCCGCCGCGTACGGCTCGGCCTCCGCGCGGGGGACGACGGTGCCGAGCACGGGGACCATCTGGAGCCCGATGACGGCCGCCGAGCCGTGCATGTAGGCGTGGAGGTCGGCGTACGTGGGGTACCGCTCGACCGTCAGGTCGCTGCGCATCGACGTCAGGAAGTCGGTGAAGTGGCGCTCCGGGATGTGGTGGCGGGCGCGGGCGTCGGCCGCCGCCATCACCACCGGTTCGCGGACCTCCCCGCCCCGGACGGCGTGCCGCCACTGGCTCTCCAGGACGTCCAGGGCGGCGGCGCGCTCCTCCGTCGTGGCGTCGGTGCCCAGGTCGTCGACGATGTCGTCGGCGCGGCGCGCGAAGCCGTACAGGGCGTGGACGGACGCGCGCCGGTCGACGGGCAGGAGGCGGGTGGCGAGGAAGTACGTCCTGCCGTGGCGGGCGTTCAGGCGCCGGCAGGCGGTGTACGCGGCCCGCAGGCGCGGGTCGGTGATGCCGGCGGCGTCCAGCTCCCGGGCGGTCATCGCGCGGCCCCGCTCGCTCCGGGCACCCGGGTGCGGTCCGTGCCGGGCGGCGCGGGACGCCGTCCGGGGCGGGCGGCGCCGCCGGTGATGCGCGCGGCGGCGAGCTTCCCGGAGATCAGCACCGTGGGGACGCCCACGCCGGGGGTGGTGCCGCAGCCCGCGAGGACGGCGTTGGCCGTGCCCCGCACGAGGTTCCGGGGCCGGAAGGGGCCGGTCTGGGCGAAGGTGTGGGCGGCCGAGAAGGGGGTGCCCGCGGCGTGCCCCTGTGCCGTCCAGTCCGCCGGGGTCACCAGGGCCTCCTCCTCGATCGACGCGCCGAAGCCCTCCAGGCCCCGGCGTTCGAGCTCGCGGACGAGCGCGTCGCGGTAGCGCGGTCCGAGGTCGCCCCAGTGGGCGGCGTCCGGTCCGACGCGGGTGTTCGGGCAGGGGGCGAGGACGTAGTGCAGGTGGCGGCCGGGCGGGGCGAGGGAGGGGTCGGTGGCCGTGGGCCGGGTGACGAGCAGCGAGGGGTCGCTCATCAGGCGCCCTCGGTCGATCAGCTCGTGGAAGGTGCCCTCCCACGCGTGCCCGAAGGAGAGCGTGTGATGGGCCAGGTGGTCCCAGGTGCGGTCCGTCCCGGCGTGGATCACGACCGCGCTCGGGGAGTGCCGCAGCCGCAGCGGGCGGCGGGGCTCCTGCCCGAGGAGGCCGTAGGCGACGGGCAGGTCGGGGGTGAGGACGACCGCGTCGCAGGGGATCCGGCCGTGCTCGGTGAGGACGGCGGTGACGCGCTCGCCCCGGCGTTCGAGCGAGGTGACCGGCTCGTCGTACCGGACCGTGCCGCCGGCCCGTACCACCGCGTCCGCCATGGCGGCCGGTACGGCGTGCATCCCGCCGCGCGGGAAGTACACCCCGGCGACCGTGTCCATGTAGGAGATCACCGCGTAGGCGGCCAGGGCCCGGGAGGGTGCCACGCCCGCGTACAGGGCCTGGAAGGAGAAGACGCGCCGGAGCCGCTCGTCCGCCAGGAAGCGGGCCACGGCCCGGTCGAGCCGGCCGAAGCCGCCGAGGGCGGCGAGCCGGGCGAGGTCGGGGTGGAGGAGCTGGAGGGGGGAGTCGAAGTTGGCGTCGATGAAGCGGCGCATCTGGAGCGCGTACAGCTCCTCCAGCCAGCGGCGCAGCCTCCGGTACCCGCCGGCCTCGCGGGGTCCGGCGAAGGCGGCGACCTCCGCCTCCATGGCCTCCGGGTCGGTGTGCACGTCGAGGCGGGTGCCGTCGGCGAACAGCGCCCGGTAGGCCGGGTGGAGGGGCACGAGGTCGACCCGTTCGCGCAGGGAGTCCCCCACCGCGCGGAAGGCGTCGTCGAGGATGTCGGGCATGGTGAGGACGGTGGGCCCGGTGTCCGCCCCGTAGCCGCCGAGGTCGAGCCGTCCGGCGCGGCCGCCCGGGAGCGGGCCGCGCTCGACGACGGTCACCCGGCGTCCGGCGCCGAGCAGGTGGAGGGCGGCGGCGAGCCCGGAGAGCCCCGCGCCCACCACGACGACGTGGTCCGTCGGCCCCGCGATCGCCTTCACCGGGCCTCCCCGATGAGAACGGGGAGGGTGGGCGGTACGGAGGGGACGGGCGGGGCGGGTGGTTCCGGCGCCGGTGCGGTGTCATGACCGGGGCCCGTGGCCGGGCCGGTGGCGCGGGCGGGTTCCGGCGCCGGGCCGGTGGTGCGGCCGGCGCTCGTCTCCAGTCCGCAGGCCGTCGCGAAGAGGTGGGCGATCCGGTCGGCCGCCTCCCGGGCGAGCCCGGCGCGCGCCACCGTCTCCGCGCCCCGGGCGCACAACTCCTCGACCCGCCGGGCGACCCGGTCCCGGGCCCCGCAGGCGACGAGCAGGTCGAGCGCGCGGTCCACGTCCTCCTCGGTCGTACGGGCTCCGCCGGTGATCCGCTCCAGGAGTCCGAGCCCCGCCCGGTCGCCCAGCTCGGCGCACCGCTCTCCGGCGACGGCCAGGAGGTAGGTCGCCTTCCCCTCCCGGATGTCCTCGCCGACCGGCTTCCCGGTGGCCGCCGGGTCGCCGAAGGCACCCCGCACGTCGTCGTGGAGCTGGAAGGCGAGCCCGGCGGACCGGCCCGCTTCGCGGAGCGCGCGGACCGTGCCGTCGGGCGCTCCCGCGAGGGTGGCGCCCAGGGCCAGGGGGTGGCCCATCGAGTAGAGGGCCGTCTTCAGGACGGCCGTGCGCGCCGCCCCGTCGGCCGAGCCGTCGCCGGTGACCTGGGCGCGCAGGTCGAGGTACTGGCCCGCGACCATCTCCGTGCGCATCACCCGCCAGACCCCGGTCGCCCGGGACGCGGACGGCAGCCCCGCCACGGACTCGGCGAAGGCGTCGTCGGCCCAGGCGAGGGCCAGGTCTCCGGCCAGGACGGCGGCGGCGCCGCCGAACGTGCCGCAGGGCAGCGCCCGCTCCCCCGTGCCGAACCGCGCGTCGAGCTGCACGTGGACGGAGGGGCGCCCCCTGCGCAGGGGCGAGCCGTCCATCACGTCGTCGTGGATCAGGGCGCACGTCTGGATCAGTTCGAGGGCCGCCGCGACCCCCAGGGCGGCCGGCGTCTCGCGCGTCCCGCCGCCGCTGCCCCGCAGCGCCCACCACAGGAACTCGGCGCGCAGCCGCCTGCCGCCGCCGAGCGCGAAGGCGGCGACCCGGTCGGCAATGTCGGACGCGAAGTCCGGGTCGGCGTCCGCCGCGTCCGCCGTCCGCCGGCGGAGGACGGCGGCGAGGCGCTCCTCGACCGCGGCCGGCACCCCCTCGTCTACCTGAAGTGGATCGGGCACGCGCATCGGTTCACCCCTCGCTCGCCGGGCGGCATCTCTTCGTCCTCACGGGTCATTCAGTACCGCCCGGGGGATCGGATGCACCGTTCCTTGGGCCGCCCGGCCCAATCACCGCCCGCCGCCCCTCCCCGGCGGGGCGGCGCCGTGAAAGGGGCCCGGCGGGGAAGACTCCGGTGGACGAGAACCCCCGACGGAGGAGCGGACCATGTCCTTGTTGCGAGACGCCGACCTCGCCCACGCCTTCGACCGCGCCTCGCGGACCTACGACCGGATGACCTCCGCGAGCCCCGGCTACCACCGGGACCTGCTCCGCTCCGCCCGCCGCCTCGCCCTGCCCGACGGCGGGCGGGGGTGGTCGGTGCTCGACCTCGGCTGCGGTACGGGGGCGTCGACGCGGGCGCTGCTCCGGGCCGCGCCCGGGGCGTCCGTCACCGGGGTCGACGCGTCCGCCGGGATGCTCGACCGGGCGCGCGACAAGCCGTGGCCCCCCGGCGTCTCCTTCGTGCACGCGCCCGTGGAGGGCATGGCGGAGGCCGGGGTGCGCGGCCCGTACGACGCGGTCTTCGCCGCCTACCTCTTCCGCAACGTCGCGGATCCCGACGGGGCCCTCGCCGGGGTGCGGGACGTGCTGCGGCCGGGCGGGCGCCTGGTCGTGCACGAGTACGCCCTCGGCGGCCCGGCGGTCCACCGGGCGGTGTGGTCGGCGGTGATGCGCGCGGTCGTCCTGCCGTGGGGTCGCCGCCACGGGGACGAGGCGCTCTACCGGCACCTGTGGCGCAGCGTCCTGGACTTCGACACCGCGCCCGCCTTCGCGGACCGGCTGCGCCGGGCGGGCTTCGGGGACGTGCGGGCGCTGCCGCTGCCGGGCTGGCAGACGGGCATCACGCACACGTTCACGGGCGTGCGGCGCTGAGTGGTCCCCTTCCGGACCGGGCCTGTGGCCGGGGCGTAACAGGCGATACATTTACCCCCGGAAAGCACGCCGTCTGTACGGTCGAGGAAGGGAAGCCCGTGAGCCCCACGCTGGCCGACGAGATCCGGAGCAGGCTCGGTGACCTGAGCCCCGCCGAGCGCAAGGTCGCGCGGGTGCTGCTCGCGGGGTATCCGGCGGCGGTCTTCGAGACGGTCGCGACGATCGCGGAGCGCGCCTCGGTCTCCGCGCCCACGGTGCTGCGCTGCGCGTCGCGCCTCGGGTACAAGGGCTTCCCCGACCTCCAGGCCGCGCTGCGCGCCGAACTGGACGTGCGGACCGCGTCGCCGATCACCCTGTACGAGACCGGGGGCTCGTCGCAGCGCGAGGCGTCCGGCGACGCGGACGGCGCGGATCCGCACCGGCTCGGGGAGCGGCTCGCGCTCGTGCGGCAGGCGGTGTCCCAGACCTTCAAGGAGCTGGCGCCGCACGAGTTCGAGGACGCGGTGGACCTCCTGAGCGATCCCCGGCGCCGCGTCCACGTGGCGGGGGGCCGGTTCACGCACCTGCTCGCCCGGTATCTGGGGCTGCACCTGACGCAGTTCCGCGACCAGGTGGACTTCCTGCCGGACGGGGACGTGGAACGGGCCTCCTTCCTCGCGCAGTTGGGCCGCCGTGACGTCACCGTCGTCTTCGACTACCGGCGTTACGAGACCGACAAGACCGTCATCGCGGAGCTGGCCCGCGAGCGCGGCGGCAAGGTGGTCGTGTTCACCGACCCGTGGCTGTCGCCGGCCGCGGCCCACGCCGACGTCGTCCTGATCAGCCAGGTGGCCTCGGACTCGCCGTACGACAGCCTCACTCCGGCCGTGGCGCTCATCGAGGCGCTGATCGCCGCCGTCCTCGAACGGATCGGCGGCGACGGTCACGAGCGGATGAAGCGGGCCGAGGACGCGGCGCGGCGGGCCGGTCTGCTCTGATCAGATCTGATCCGACGCGCGGGGTCAGCGGGGCGCGATGTCGATCCGGAGGCCGACGAGCGTCCGGGGGGTGGTGCCGTCGGTGGTCCAGGCCCCGGAGCCGCCGACCTCGGTGAAGGTGACGGTGAAGCGGGGGCCGGTCTCGAAGGTGGTGGCGGTGGCGGTCCGCCGGGTGCGGGCGGCGAGTTCGCGCGCGGTGGTGCGGAAGGAGTACGACGGGCCGTCGGGGTTGGCCACCGAGTGGAAGACGTCGGTGTTGGCCGGGACGGGGCCGGTGTCGCGGGCGGTGAGGGGCTTCTTGCCGGGGGCGACGGTGGGGGCCCAGGTGCGGGCGTCGTAGCGGTCGCCGTCGGTGAGGTAGGTGTAGCGGGCGTCGCGCAGGGACCAGCCGGCCGCCGTGGTGCGGGCGTGCGCCCGGCGCAGGTCGAGGACGGCGACGCCCTGGGTGCCGATCACCGTCATCCGTTCGTTCCGGCTGCCGGGGGCGTCGACGACCAGGGCGGTGTTCTCCTCCAGGGCGTAGACGCGGTCGTGGCCGGTGTCGGCGGCCAGGCGCAGGGCGCGGCCCTCGCGTCCGTAGGAGCCGGTGTGGGTGTCGACGAGTCCGGAGCGCAGGAAGCCGAAGCCGCCCTCGGGGATGTACCCGAGGCGGGTCGGGTCGTCGAAGTAGCCGGGGGCGCTGCCGTCGCGGAGCCCCTCGTACGACTCGCCGCCGCTGACCATGTCCGGTCCGGAGGCGATCTGGGCTCCGGCGGAGGAGCCGGAGACGACCGCTCCCCGGGCGAGCTTGGCGCGGATGGCGGCGAGGACCTTGGAGTCGGTGTGCTTCTCGCCGTGGAGGAGGGTGGTGAGGTAGCGGTACTGGTCGCCGCCGCCGAAGAAGAAGCCGGTCATGGACTCGACCTGGGCGACGACGGCGTCGGAGTCGGCGTTGGCGACGTGGTCGAGGTCGATCGGGATCCACTGGGCGTCGGCGGCGCCGTGCTTCTCGAACAGCCCGGCGTAGTAGGCGCCGTTGCAGGCCGAGTTGCCGCACAGGTCCGGGTCGTCCGCGTCCGGGTCCTGGCTCTCGGGCACGGAGGCGGCGGTGATGACGCCGATGCGTGCCGCGGGGCCGCCGGCGCGCTTGACGATCTCGCCGTAGACCGCCGCGTTGTCGTCCTTGAGGGCGCCGCCGACCAGGACGAGGGAGCCCGTCTCGGCCCCGGGCCGGGCGGCGTGGCCGGTGTGGGCCTGGGCGGCGGGGACGGCGGTGAGGACGGCGAGGGCGATGCCGCAGGCGAGGGCGGTGCGGCGGGCGGGACGGGCGGGTGCGCGCATGGTGCCTCCGTGGGGGCGGTGGGGTGGGTGGACGGGCCCGCCGGGACGGACGCGGGGGCCCTTACGGGGTGGGGGACGGTTCAGTCGTGCGCGGCGTCGCCCAGGGAGACGACGAGGGCCGCGAGTACGGCGACGCGATGGGGGACGCTGGAGACGTCGAGCCACTCCCCCGGGGTGTGGTCGGCGCCCCCGACGGGGCCGAGGCCGTCGAGGACCGGCACGCCCGCCCCGGCGATCAGATTGGCGTCGCCGACCCCGCCGGTGGCCGTGGCGCCGAGTTCCACGCCGACCGACCGGGCCGCCCGCCGCGCCTTGTCGAACATGCGGCGCGAGGCGGGGGTGTCCTCCATGGGCGGGCAGAGGTCGAGCCGTTCGACGGTGACGCCGGTGCCGGGCACCGCGGGGTGGCCGGCGGCCTCCCGGATGGCCCGCTCCGCGCTCCGTACGCCGTCCGTGGTGGCGGCGCGGACCTCGACGCGCAGTTCGGCCTCCGGGCAGACGATGTTGGCGCGGGTGCCCGCGCGGACGACGCCGACGTTGACGGTGACGTCGTCCCAGCGTCCGTTGAGGGCCTGGAGGGAGACGGTCAGGTGCGCGGCGGCGAGGGCGGCGTTGGCGCCGCGCTCGGGTTCGATGCCGGCGTGGGCCGCCCGGCCGGTGACGGTGAGGAGGAAGTCGGCGACGCCCTTGCGGGCGATGACGAGGTCGCCGTTCTCGCGGGCGCATTCGAGGCCGAGGCCGTAGTGCGCGCCCCGGGCGGTGCGTTCGATGAGATCGCGGCTGGCCGGCGAGCCGATCTCCTCGTCGGGGGTGGCGAGGAAGACCAGCTCGTCGTACGCGTCCTCGCCGTGCTCTTCGAGGAGGCCCAGGGCGGTGAGGCCCGCGAGCAGGCCCCCCTTGTCGTCGCTGACCCCGGGCCCGGAGGCGATGCTCCCGTCGACGCGGAAGGGGCGCGCGGCGGCGGTGCCGTCCTCGAACACGGTGTCCATGTGGCCGGCGAGGACGATCCTGCGTCCGCCCTCGGCCTCGGGGAGGCGACCCCGCTTGCGGCCGACCAGGGCGTCGCCGGAGCGGCGGCCGTCCACCGGGGCGAAGCGGACGCGCTCGACGTCGAAGCCGAGGTCCTCCAGACGGCGCTGCACCCAGTCGGCGACCTCGTCGACGCCCTCGGCGTTGTAGGAACCGGAGTCGATGGAGACGAGGGCCTCCAGGTCGCGCAGATACCGGGCCCGGTGGGCGCGGGCCGCGCCGAGGAGTTCGGCGGCCGGCTCCCGCCGGCGGGTCGGGGCGCTCACAGGACCTTGGACAGGAAGGCGCGGGTGCGCTCCTGCTCCGGCTCGACGAGGACCCGGCGGGGGTCGCCGGCCTCGACGACGACGCCCTCGTCCATGAAGACGGCGGTGTCGCCCGCCTCCCGCGCGAAGCCGATCTCGTGGGTGACGACGACCATGGTCATGCCGTCGGCGGCGAGCTGCCGCATGACGTCGAGGACGTCGCCGACGAGCTCGGGGTCCAGGGCGGAGGTCGGCTCGTCGAAGAGCATCAGCTTGGGCTTCATGGCGAGCGCGCGGGCGATGGCGACGCGCTGCTGCTGCCCGCCGGACAGCTGGGCGGGGTAGTGGCGGGCGCGGTCGCCCAGACCGACCCGGCCGAGCAGTTCCCCGGCCTGTTCGCGGGCCTCCGCCTTCGGCACCCCGGCGACCCTGACGGGCGCTTCGGCGACGTTGTCGAGGGCCGTCATGTGCGGGAAGAGGTTGAAGCGCTGGAAGACCATGCCGATGTCCCGGCGGCGGGCGGCGACCTCGCGCTCGCGCAGCTCGTGGAGCCTGTCCCCGTGCTGCCGGTACCCGACGAGCTCGCCGTCGACGGCGAGCCTTCCGCCGTCGACCTTCTCCAGGTGGTTGATGCAGCGCAGGAAGGTGGACTTGCCGGAGCCGGAGGGGCCGAGCAGGCAGCAGACCTGGCCCCGGTCGACCGTGAGGTCGATGCCCTTGAGCACCTCCAGCCTTCCGAAGTGCTTGCGGACGCCTTCGGCGCGCACCATGGGAGTGCTCATCGGTTCTGCTCCTTGCTGTTCCTGCCGAGCCGCTCCACGGTTCCGCCGAGGAGGCGGCGGAACGGCGAGACGTGTCCGGCCCGCGCGGTGCCGCGCCCGTAGCGCCGCTCCAGCCAGGCCTGGGGGACGCTCAGGAGGGTCACGAGGGCCAGGTACCAGAGGCTGGCGACGACCAGCATGGGGATGACCTGGTAGTTCTGGGCGTACACGTCCTGGATGTTGGACATCAGGTCGTGGGCGGAGATGACCGAGACCAGGGCGGTCATCTTGAGCATGTTGATGGTCTCGTTGCCCATCGGCGGGATGATGACGCGCATGGCCTGGGGCAGGACGATCCGGCGCATCGTGAGCGCGGGCCTCATGCCGAGCGAGTGGGCGGCCTCGGTCTGGCCGGGGTCGACGGACTGGATGCCGGCGCGGACGATCTCCGAGGCGTAGGCCGCCTCGTTGAGGCCGAGGGCGAGCAGGGCCGCGATCGCGGGGGTCAGCAGGCTGTTGGTCTCGGCCTGGAAGAAGGTGACGTCGGTGAAGGGGACGCCGATCTTCACGTACTTGTAGAGGGCGGCCGCGTAGCCCCAGAAGATGATCTGTACGAGCAGCGGGGTGCCGCGGAAGACCCAGACGAAGGCGCCGGCCAGGCCGTACAGGACGGGGCTGGTGGACAGCCTCATCACGGCGACGAGGGTGCCGAGGGCCAGGCCGAGGAGCATGGCGGCGACGGTCAGCCACAGGGTGGTGACCAGGCCGTCGAAGACGAGGTCGGCGAAGAGGTACTTCCCGACGACGTCCCAGCGCAGGTTGTCGTTCTTCGCCAGTGATCCGATCAGCCCGACCAGGGCGAGGATCGAGGCGACGGCGGCGATCCAGCGTCCGTAGTGGCGGACGGGGACGATCTCCAGTTCCCGTACGGGGCCGGCGGGTCCGGGGGTTCCAGGAGCCCGGGAGGTCCCGGCGGTTCCGGGGGTACCGGTGGTTCCGGAGGGCCCGGTGGTTCCGGGGGTACCGGCTCCGGGAGTCCCGGCGGAGGCCTTGGTGGTGGCCATCTCTAGTCCACCGCCGCGTTCTTCGTGGCCGCCTTCACCGCGATCGACGCGACGCCGTACTTGTCGTAGATCTTGGTGAGGGTGCCGTCGTCGATGAGGGCCTGGAGCGCCTTCTGGACCGCGTCCGTCAGCTCGGGCAGCTGCTTGCTGATCGCGATGCCGTTGGGCGAGGCCTGGTAACCGCCGGGTGCCGCCGGATCCTCGACCAGGTCGAAGGCCTTGCCGGCGTCGGCGGTCTTGGCGACCCAGCCGGCGGCGGGCTTGGTCAGCACCTGGGCGACGACCTTGCCGGAGCGCAGGGCGAGCTGCGCGTCGGAGTCCTTCGGGAAGGTCTGGACGTCGATCTTCCCCCTGCCCGCCTTCGCGCAGGCGTCCTGGTGGGACTTGAGCAGGTCGAGCTGGTTGGTGGCGGCCTGGACGGCGACCTTCCGGCCGCACAGGTCGTCCAGGGTCCTGATTCCGGAGGGGTTGCCGTCGCCGACGAGGATGCCCGAGCCGGACTGCGAGTAGTCGACGAAGTCGACGACCTGCTGGCGCTCCTTGTTGTCGGTCATGGCCGACATGGCGGCGTCGAACCTGCCCGCCTGGATGGCCGGGACGATGCCGTCGAACTTCTGCGGGGCGAAGGCGAAGGTCACGCCGAGCTTGCCGCCGAGCGCCTGGCCCAGGTCGTAGTCCAGGCCGGTCAGGGCGGTCTCGCCCTCCTTCACGTACATCTCGAAGGGCGGGTAGGGGACGTCGGTGGCGACCCGGACCTTGCCGGCCTTCCTGATCTGCTCCGGCAGCATGTCGTGCAGGGCCTGGTCCTTCGCGATCTCCACCCCGGCGACCGAGAC
Source organism: Streptomyces sp. NPDC093071 (assembly GCF_044754545.1). Lineage (NCBI taxonomy): Bacteria > Bacillati > Actinomycetota > Actinomycetes > Kitasatosporales > Streptomycetaceae > Streptomyces > Streptomyces sp. NPDC093071. The sequence continues at coordinate 894,783 of NZ_JBIVPH010000001.1, forward strand.
CCTGCCGTTCGCGACGGGGGCGGGGTCGGGGTCTCCGCAGGCGGAGAGGGACACGAGCGCGGTGGCCGCGGCGACGGCGGCGGCCGCGCGGCGTGCGGAACGAGCGTTCATCGGGTGGAGCCTCTCGGGGGATTCTTCGCCGGCGGAATCCGGCCGCCGACCACACCAGGGAAATTACAGATCCCCTCCGAATCTGACTAGATGTACTTCGCGTTACGTTCGCGTAACGCGGACTTGGGAACCACTCTTCGCCCCTTTAGCGCGGATTTGTACGGCGATTCAGCCGTGGAGGAACGAGTCGCGCACGAAAAAGGCTCGTACATCTTCCCGTCCGGATCGATGACTTGTATGTTCCGCTACCAACTCGCAGAGCCTCCCTCCTCGCCCCCCCTGGAGCGCAGATGACGTCACGCCCCCTCCGCAGAACGACGCCGGTCGCCGCCGCCCTGCTGGCGGTGACCGCGGCACTGACGGTGCACCAGCCCGCCCACGCGGCCGCCGACAGGATCCGGCTGGGCAGCGCCTCGGACGTGAGCAGGAGTTCCTGGAACGGGCCCGCGTTCACGATGAACGGCGCCGGCGGCGTCGTGGCCGCCTCGATGTCACGCGCCGTGGACGAGATCCGCGGCGGCTCCGGCAGCATCGACGTCGTCGTCCTGGCCGGATCGGCCCCCACCTCGGGGAGCAAGACCCCCGAGTGCGACACCGTCATGGGCCTGACCGGCGTCAACTCCTGTACGACGTGGACGCTCACCGCCGCCGCCGACGGGAACAACGGCCAGGTCAACACCGACGTCCGCAACGCCGAGTTCGTCTACTTCGCGGGCGGCGACCAGTGCAGGTACGCGGCCTGGAAGGGCACCGCCCTGGAGGCCTCGGTCGAGTCCGTCGTCGCCAAGGGCGGCGGCTCCGGCGGCGGCAGCGCCGGCCACCACATCAACAGCCCCGTCGTCTACGACGCGTGCAACGGCAGCGTCACCAGCGCCGAGGCACTCGCCAACCCCTACGACAGCTACATCAGCTTCACCACCGGCATGTTCCAGTGGGCGCACTACGGCGGCGTGATCAACGACTCCCACTTCGTCACCCGCGACCGGATGGGCCGCACCATGGCCTTCCTGGCCCGCGCGGTGAAGGACGGCCTCACCCCGGGCGGGGCCGCCTGGGGCGTCGGGGTCGAGGAGGGCGGCGGCTCGCTGTTCCTGGACCGCGACGGCAAGGCCACCCAGTACGGCAAGGACGCCTATGTCGTCCTCGCCGACCACCAGCCCGAACAGGCCGTCGCGGGCAAGCGGCTGACGTACTCCGGCTTCAAGATCTGGCGCCTCGCCCCCGGCGCGACCTTCGACTTCAAGAACCGCCCCACCTGCGGCTACTACCTGCGCGGCGTCACCAACGGCACCCCGGACGCCGACCTCTACGACGGCACGCCCGTGACGGACTGCGGCGGCCAGGGCGGCGGGGGCGGCGGCCTCGCCGAGAGCGAGCCCAACGACACCCGGACCACGGCCGACGACGCCACGGCCCTGGCGTCCCCCGGCTCGATCACCGGCGGCATGAAGTCCACCAGCGACCGCGACTACTTCAAGGTCACCCTCGCCTCGGGGAAGACCGCCACCCTGAACTGCGCCGTCCCCACCGCCTACGACGCCGACGTGTACTGGCTGGACTCGTCCGGCGGCACCCTGGAGCGCTCCGTCACCGACGGCGCCGGGGCCGACGAGTCCCTCACCTTCACCCGGACCGCCTCCGGGACGGGCACCTACTACGTCGACGTGGAGGCCTACAGCGGCTCGGGGGCCGCCCCGTACACCTGCACCCTGACCAAGGGCTGACGCCGGGGCCGGGTCACCCGAAGTCGAGGCCCCCGGTGCGGGTGCGCTTGAGTTCGAAGAGGTCCGGGTGGGCGGCCAGGACGCGGAAGGCGTCGTAGAGTTCGGCCGCCCGCTCGCCGCGCGGGACGGCGCGCAGGACCGGGCCGAACCAGGCGGTGCCGTCGACGTGGAGCGTCGGGGTGCCGACGTACGCCCCGGCGTCGGGGTCCCGGCCCGCGTCGTGGCTGCGGCGGACCGCCGCGTCGTGCGCCGGGTCGTGCGCGGCGGCGGCGAGTCCGGCCGGGAGGCCGAGTTCGGCGAGCGACTCGGTGATCACCGCGCCGAAGTCCTTCCGCTTTCCCTCGTGGATGCGGGTCCCGTACGCCGTGTAGAGCGGGCGCAGGACCTCCTCGCCGTGCGCTTCGGCGGCGGCCACGGCCACGCGCACGGGGCCGAGGGAGGCGTCGACGAGCTCCCGGTACCAGCCGGGCAGTTCGTTGCCCTCGTTGTGGAGGTACAGGCTCATGACCCTGAAGCGGAGGTCGACGTCCCGGTGGCGCTCGACCTCCAGGATCCAGCGGGAGGTGATCCAGGCGAAGGGGCAGACGGGGTCGAAGTAGAAGTCGACGGCGGTGCGGGTGGTGGTCATGGGACCGAACCTAGGCGGCGGACGGCCCGCCTCCCTGGGCCATTTCGAGGTCGTTCCGGCGGGCCATTCACCCGTCAGCCCTCCCGGGTCATCTCCACCAGCTTGAGGACCGTGTTCCAGTTGCGGGCGGTGACCACGAGCCCCTTGGAGAGGGACGGCCGGGAGACGGCGTCGCCCAGCTTGGACCCGCCGAGGCCCTCGGGGACGTAGAGGTAGAGGACCCGGTCGCCGAGGGCGAAGGCCTCCGGGCGGTAGGCCGCCCGGTCGATCGCGGCGAAGCGCTCCGGGTCGGGCGGGCCCGAGAAGTAGAAGGCGTGCAGCTGTTTGCCGTCGATCCCGGCCGTGGGGAACGGGCAGGCCTCCGCGACGGCGGCGAGATAGGCGCCGTCGCGGACGAGGCAGTCCACGCGGAACCCGAACCGGTCCTCGATCGCCCCTTCGATCGCGGCCCTGAGTTCGTCCTCCGAGGCGCCGGTGCCGGTGGTGAGGACGGCGTTCCCGCTCTGGAGGTGGGTGCGGACGTTCCCGTGGCCGAGGCCTTCGAGGAGGGAACGGAGCTCCGCCATGGGGACCTTCCGGTGCCCGCCCACGTTGATCCCCCGGAGCAGCACCGCGTATGTCTGCGTCATGGCCCCAACCTACGGCCCTCCGCCGCGGTCCCGGCGCGAAGGGGCCACCGCGCCTCGTGGGGGGCGGCACGGTGGCCGGTTCGAACACTGTCCGATGGAGGAGGGCGGGAGAAGGGCCTTCACCCTACTGTGACTTTTTCAGCAAGGTTTCGTAATGACGGGCCGTCCGCGAACCGTTCATTTGAGCCGATAGCGGGCGGGTGCCCCGGTGGATGCGAGACTTCGACGCGAACGCACAGGTCGGGTGAGGGAGAGGTCGATGGACGAGGCGCGGGCGCGGGAGGTCCTGGACGGGGCGGGGTTGCCGGCCGGGGAGGCCGGGCTCCTCGCGCTCGGAGAGAACGCGGTCTTCGCCGTGGGCGACCTGGTGGTGAAGGTCGGCCGGGACGCCGAGCTGCTCGGGCGGGCGGAGCGGGAGCTGGCGCTCGCCGCCTGGCTGGCGGAGGCCGGGGTGCCGGCCGTGCGGGCGGCGGAGGAGCGGCCCCGGCTGGTGGCGGGCCACCCGGTCACCCTCTGGCACCGACTGCCCGACGCGGTCCGGCCGCCGGAGCCCCGGGACCTCGCCCCGCTGCTCCGGCGGGTGCACGCCCTGCCGGAGCCGGAGGGCTTCGCGCTCCCCCGCCGCGAGCTGCTCGGCGGGGTGGAGCGGTGGCTGCGGCTCGCGGGGGACGCGATCGACCCGGTGGACGCGGCCTTCCTGCGCGAGCGGCGCGACGCCTTCGCCCCGGCGGCCGCCGCCCTGACCCCGCGCCTGGCGCCGGGCCCGATCCACGGGGACGCCCTGCCCCGGAACGTCCACGTCGGCCCGGACGGCCCGGTCCTGGTCGACCTGGAGACCTTCTCCTCGGACCTGCGCGAGCACGACCTCGTCGTCCTGGCCCTCTCCCGGGACCGGTACGGCCTCGACCCGGCCGCGTACGACGCCTTCACGGAGGCGTACGGCTGGGACGTGCGGGAGTGGGAGGGGTGCGCGGTGCTGCGCGGGGCGCGGGAGACCGCGAGCTGCGCGTGGGTGGCGCAGCACGCACCCGTGAACCCGAAGGCGCTGGCCGAGTTCGAGCGGCGGGTGGCCTCGCTGCGGGACGGTGACCCGGAGGTGCGCTGGTACCCGTTCTGACCGGCACCCGCCCGGGGTACGCCCGCTCTGCCATCATGATCCCGCCGAACCGGACGACGGAACAAGGGAGTTGCGATGCGGGTGGAGCTGTCGGACGTCACGCTGGACGTGGAGGCGAGCGGGGAGGGTCCGGCCGTCCTCCTCCTGCACGGCTTCCCCGACAGCCGCCGGCTGTGGCGCCACCAGGTCCCGGCCCTGACCTCGGCGGGCTTCCGGTGCGTGGTCCCCACCCTGCGGGGCTTCGGCGCGTCGGACCGGCCCGGGGGCGGCCCGGAGGCGTACCACCCGGCGAAGCACGTCGGCGACCTGCTCGAACTCCTCGCCCGGCTGGACGTCGACCGGTTCCACCTGGTCGGCCACGACTGGGGCTCGGGCGTGGCCCAGGGCCTCACCCACACGGTGCCGGACCGGGTGCGGAGCCTGAGCCTGCTGTCGGTGGGGCACCTGGCGGCGATCCTGAACGCGGGCTGGGAGCAGCGGCAGCGCTCCTGGTACATGCTGCTGTTCCAGCTCGCCGGGGTGGCCGAGGACTGGCTCGCGGGGGACGACTTCGCCCAGCTGCGCGAGATGCTGGCCGAGCACCCGGACGCGGAGTCCGTGATCGAGCCGCTGCGGGCGCCGGGCGCGCTGACGGCCGCGCTGAACGTCTACCGGGCGGGGCTGCCGCCGGAGGCCCTCTTCGGCGCGGACGGGTCGGCGCCGCCGCTCCCGGAGCCCGTTCCGGTGCTGGGCCTCTGGTCGACGGGCGACCGCTTCCTGACCGAGCGCTCGATGTCCCGTACGGGCGAGCACGTCGCCGGGACCTGGCGCTACGAGCGGGTCGAGGACGCGGGCCACTGGCTCCAGCTCGACCGGCCGGAGAAGGTGAACGAGCTGCTGCTCTCCTTCCTCAAGGAGAACTGAACCCGAGGAGAACCGGCCCGGAGGTGAACCGACCCGGAGGAGAAGCGACCCGGGGAAGCGGCTAGCGGGTCGGCACGACCGCGTCGCGCAGGGGCCACGCGGTGTCGACGACCGCCTCCGCGTCGCCCTTGCGGCGCAGGAAGGCCTGGAAGTCCTCGGCCCAGGCGCGGTACCAGTCGATCTGGCGCGCGTGGAGCTCGGCCGGGTCGAGGTCGGCCACCCGCCGGTGCCGCTCGGCTATCGCGACGGCGACGCGGACGGCGGCGAGCGCGTCGGCCGCGGCCTCGTGCGCGGATTCGAGGACGACGCCGTACTCGCCGCAGACCGCCTCCAGGGTCCGCTTGCCGCGCCGGTAGCGGTCGACGGCGCGGTCGATGGTGTACGGGTCGACGACCGGGCCGATGCCGGTCCCGCCGAGCCGCTCCTCCATCGGGGGCAGTCCGTGGCGGCGCAGCTCGGCGGCGAGGAGCGTGAGGTCGAACGAGGCGTTGTACGCGACGACCGGGACGCCGTCCTCCCAGTACTCCGCGAGGGTCTTCGCGATCTCGTCGGCCACCTCGCGCACCGGCCGGCCCTCGGCCGTCGCGCGCTCGGTGGTGATGCCGTGGATCGCTGCGGCCTGCTCCGGGATGTCGACTCCCGGGTCGGCGAGCCAGTCCCGCCGCCGTGCGACGCGTCCCCCGCCCTCGACCTCCACGATCGAGGCCGTCACGATGCGGGCCTCCAGCGGATCGGTGCCGGTCGTCTCCAGATCGAAGCCGACCAGCGTCTCGCCGTGCCAAGCCATCGGGTCCTCCTTACGTGATCTCCCCCGTGGTATTGACCAGCCTCGCACGCGACACTGACAACCGCCTCGGGCGCCCCTCGCGGGGCTCAGGAGACGGGCCGGGAGTCGAGCCAGACCGATTCGAACTCCTCACGGTACGTCTCGAACAGGCCGTGGTCCCCGTCACGGGCGTGCTGGTCGTGGCGGACCACGTTCCGGCCGCCGCCGCGCAGCACCAGGACCGGGGCCTCCATGCCCCGGGCGCGGCGCAGGTAGGACTGGACGACGCCGACCCCGTCGGGGCCGTCGCCGTCGACCAGGTAGGCGGTGAAGCGGGGGGTCTCGTCGAAGACGTGGATCTGGAAGGCGCCCGGGTCGCGGAGCTTGGAGCGGACCCGGCGCATGTGCAGGATGTTCATCTCGACCGAGCGGCTCAGTTCGCCCTTCTTGAGGCCGAGTTCCCGCTCGCGGCGCTTGACGGCGCTGCTGGCGGGGTTGAGGAAGAGGAGCCGGGTCCGGCAGCCGGACTCGGCGAGGCGCACCATGCGGCGCCCGGAGAAGTTCTGCACGAGCAGGTTGAGGCCTATGCCGGTGGCGTCGAGGCGGCGGGCCCCGCCGAAGAGGTCCTCGGCGGGCAGCTGCCGCTGGAGCCGGACCCGGTCGGGGTGGACCTGCACCACGTCCGCGTACCGGTCGCCGACGAGGTCCTCGACGGCGTCCACGGGCAGCCGGTCGGCGGACGGGACCCCGGCCCCGCTGCCGAGGATCTCCAGGATGCGGGCGGAGGCCCGCTCGGACTGGGCGAGGACGGTCAGGGAGAGGGCCCGGTTGCGGGAGACCACGTTGCGCGTGACCTCCAGCTCGTCGAGGGCGAGCTCGACCTCGCGGCGGTCGTCGAAGTAGGGCTCGAAGCAGGGCCAGTGCTGCACCATCAGCTCGCGCAGCTGCGGGAGGGTGAGGAAGCTCAGCACGTTGTCGTCGGCCGGGTCGAGGAGGTAGCCCTTGCGCCGCGAGACCTCGCGCACGGCGACCGCGCGCTGCACCCACTCCTGGCCGGCCGGTCCGGCGGCGGCGACCACCCATTCCTCGCCGTGGACGGGTTCGTACACGGGCCGCAGGACGGCGGCGACGACGGCCCGCAGGCGCTGTTCGACGAGATTCAGCCAGATGTAGGCGCGGCCGGCGCGCTGGGCCCGGGTGCGGACCTCGCTCCAGGCCTCGGCGTCCCAGTCCAGCTCGGCCCCTATCTCGACCGGCCGGGCGACGGCGACCGTGCCGGGGGGCGCGCCGGCGCCCGGCGGCACGCCGGTCCCCGGCGGTGCGGCCGCTCCGGGCGGCGCCCCGGCGGGGCCCGCTGGGCCCCCGTCCCGGCCCGCGTCCCCTGGGGGCAGCTCCAGACCTCCCGAGCTCACCCGCGCACCGCCTTCTGCTCCTGGACGCTCGTTTCGACCACTCCGACAACGATCAAGGAAGGGTACTCCGGGAGCGGGAGGCGGTGCAGCAGGATCGCCAGGCTCCTTCCTCAACTGCCCTGGCGGAAGCGCCCGTTCCCCGGGGCGAGATCGGGTGGAGTGAGCGGATTCATAGCGGTTGCGCCCCGGGGTGGCGGCGGGGGTCCGGCCGGTGGTCCGGCCCCGGTCGCGGGGACCCGTCCGGGGCGACGCGGCGGAACCCGATGTTGACCCCGGAGGCGGTCCGTCCGGAGTCTCCCGAGTTGCCCGTTCCCCCGAGTGGCGGGATGTCATTTCGTACACATTTCCTCCCCCGTCCCCCTCCCGGTCGGCGGTCACCCGGTAGGACCGGGCGAAGTCCTAGGAGCCGGCCCCTCTTTCGGGCAGGATCTGGCCGAAGACCATCCAGAAGAACCCGGACAGAAGAGGAATAGTCGTATCCATGCAGGTCTGGCCGGGACAGGCGTACCCCTTGGGCGCCACCTATGACGGTGCGGGAACCAACTTCGCGGTCTTCTCGGAGGCCGCCCACAGGATCGAGCTGTGTCTGCTCCACGACGACGGCTCGGAGACGGCGGTGGAGCTGCGCGAGACCGACGCGTTCGTGCGGCACGCCTATCTGCCGGGCGTGATGCCCGGACAGCGCTACGGGTTCCGGGTGCACGGCCCGTACGAACCGGAGCGCGGGCTGCGCTGCAACGCGGCGAAGCTGCTGCTCGACCCCTACGCGCGCGCGATGTCGGGGCGGGTCGAGTGGGGCGAGGCGGTGTACGGCTACCCCTTCGGGAAGCCGGACGCGCGCAACGACCTCGACTCGGGCCCGCACACGATGGCCTCGGTCGTGGTCAATCCGTACTTCGACTGGGGCGACGACCGGCGCCCGCGCACCGAGTACCACCACACGGTGATCTACGAGGCCCACGTGAAGGGCCTGACGATGCTCCACCCGGACCTCCCCGAGGAGCTGCGGGGGACGTACGCGGGCCTGGCGCACCCGTCGGTGATCGGGCACCTGAAGGAGCTGGGGGTGACGGCGCTCGAACTGATGCCCGTCCACCAGTTCGTGAACGACCACCGGCTCGCGGACGCGGGGCTCTCGAACTACTGGGGCTACAACACGATCGGCTTCTTCGCCCCGCACAACGCCTACGCGTCCTGGGGCGACCGGGGCCAGCAGGTCCTGGAGTTCAAGTCGGCGGTCCGGGCGCTGCACCAGGCGGGCATCGAGGTCATCCTCGACGTGGTCTACAACCACACCGCCGAGGGCAACCACCTGGGCCCGACGCTCTCCTTCAAGGGCCTGGACAACCCCTCGTACTACCGGCTCGTGGACGACGCGCCCGCGCACTACTTCGACACGACCGGCACCGGGAACTCGCTGCTCATGCGGTCCCCGCACGTGCTCCAGATGATCATGGACAGCCTGCGGTACTGGGTGACCGAGATGCACGTGGACGGCTTCCGCTTCGACCTGGCGGCCACCCTGGCCCGCCAGTTCCACGAGGTGGACCGGCTCTCGTCCTTCTTCGACCTGGTGCAGCAGGACCCGGTGGTGAGCCAGGTGAAGCTGATCGCCGAGCCGTGGGACGTGGGCGAGGGCGGCTACCAGGTGGGGAACTTCCCGCCGCTGTGGACCGAGTGGAACGGCAAGTACCGGGACTGCGTGCGGGACCTGTGGCGGGGCGAGCCGCGCACCCTCGCGGAGTTCGCCTCCCGGCTCACCGGCTCCTCCGACCTCTACCAGGACGACGGGCGGCGGCCGCTGGCCTCGGTCAACTTCGTGACCTGCCACGACGGCTTCACGCTGCGCGACCTCGTCTCGTACAACGAGAAGCACAACGAGGCGAACGGCGAGGAGAACCGGGACGGCGAGAGCCACAACCGCTCGTGGAACTGCGGTGCCGAGGGCGAGACCGAGGACGTCGGGATCGCGGAGCTGCGCGCCCGCCAGATGCGCAACTTCCTCGCCACCCTGATGCTGTCGCAGGGCGTGCCGATGCTCAGCCACGGCGACGAGTTCGGGCGGACGCAGGGCGGCAACAACAACGCGTACTGCCAGGACAACGAGGTGTCCTGGGTGCGGTGGCCCAAGGAGAACAGCGAGGCGGAGGCCACGCTGCTCCGCTTCACGCGGGCGATGGTGCGGCTGCGCCGCGAGCACCCCGTCTTCCGGCGGCGCCGCTTCTTCCACGGGCGGCCGGTCGAGGGCACCCACGACGAGCTGACCGACATCGCCTGGTTCACGCCCGAGGGCGAGGAGATGACCTCCCGGGACTGGCAGGCGGCGCACGCCCAGGCGCTGACCGTCTTCCTGAACGGGAACGCGATCTCGGAGCCGGGCACGCAGGGCGAGCGGATCGCCGACGACTCCTTCCTGCTGATGTTCAACGCCTCGTCGAGGGAGCTGGAGTTCTCGGTGCCGGACAGCCACGGCCACTACTGGCGCATGGTCGTGGACACCTCCGACCCGCAGGGGATGCCGCCGCACGAGGGGCCGGAGCTGGCGGGCGGCGAGCGGGTGACGCTCGCGCCGCTCAGCCTGACGGTGCTGCGCCGGCCGGCCTGATCGCCGCCTCCGGGCCACGGCCCCGCCGGGAGACCGGCGGGGCCGTTCGGCGTCATCCTTTCGGGGGAATCCGGTGCGGTGGGGCCGGGCGGACGCGGAGGCGATGACACAGAAGCCCTCCAGCGGGGTACGTACGTTCGCATGACCTCCTCTCCGGCCCCCTCCCCGCTCTCGCGCCCCGCCTCCCTGCCGACCGCCACCTACCGGCTCCAGCTCCAGCCGGACTTCCCGTTCGCGGCCGCCGAGCGGGCCGTGCCGCACCTGGCCGGTCTCGGGGTCTCCCACCTGCACCTCTCCCCCGTCCTGGAGGCGGTGCCCGGCTCGACCCACGGCTACGACGTCACCGACCACCGGTCCGTACGGGCCGAGCTGGGCGGCGAGGAGGGGCTGCGGGCCCTGGCCGCGACCGCCCGGGCGCACGGGCTCGGCCTGGTCGTGGACCTGGTGCCCAACCACATGGCGGCCTCCCCCGTCCACAACCACGCGCTGCGCGCCGTGCTCCGCGACGGCCCCGACTCGCCGTACGCCCGCTGGTTCGACGTGGACTGGCGGGCCGGGGACGGCCGGCTGCTGCTCCCGGTGCTGCCCGCCCGGCTCCCGGAGGTGCGGGACCGGCTGCGGGTCTCCGGCGGGGTGCTGCGCCTGGACGGGCAGGAGTTCCCGCTGCGCCCCGGCACGGAGGGGCTGCCGCTCGACGAGCTGCTCGACGCCCAGTGGTACCGGCTCGGCTGGTGGCGGCTCGCCCGCACCGAGCTGAACTACCGGCGCTTCTTCACCGTCTCCGACCTCATCGGGGTGCGGGTGGAGGAGCCCGGGGTCTTCGAGGCCACCCACGCGAAGATCGTGGAGCTGGTCGCGGACGGGGTCGTCGAGGGGCTGCGGATCGACCACCCGGACGGCCTCGCGGACCCGCAGGGCTATCTGGAGGACCTGGCGGAGGCGACCGGCGGGCGCTGCTGGACGGTGGTGGAGAAGATCCTCACCGGTACGGAGGAGCTGCCGGCCGCCTGGCCGGTGGCGGGCACCACGGGGTACGACGCGCTGCGGCGGCTCGACGGGGTCTTCACCGACCCCGTGGGCGCCGACACGCTCGCCGAACTGTACCGGGGGTTCGTCGGCAAGGCCGCCGACCGGGGCGGCCGCTGGGAGGCGACCGAGCGGCGCGCCGCGTACGAGGTGGTCGGGCACGACCTGGCCGCCGAGACGGCCGCGCTCACCCGGATCGCGGAGCGGATCTGCGCCGCCGACCCGGCCCTGCGGGACCACGCGCCCTGGGCGCTGCGCACCGCGGTCCGGGAGCTGCTCGTCCGGGTGCCGGTCTACCGGACCTACCGGACCGGCGGCGAGGAGGTGATCACCCCGGAGGCGGCGCGCGGCGCGAAGGCCGCGTTCGCGGTGGAGGAGGAGGCCTCGGCGGTCGACCTCGTGCGGGAGCTGGCGCTCGGGCTGCGGGGCGACGGGCCGGAACACCGGGCGTTCCGGGCCCGGTTCGCGCAGACCTCCTCGGCGCTGCGGGCCAAGTCCGTGGAGGACACGGCCTTCTACCGGTACACACCGCTGCTCTCGGCGAACGAGGTGGGCGGCGACGCGGGGCGCCCGGCGGTGCCGGTGGAGGAGTTCCACGCGTACTGCCTGCGGATCGCCCGGGACTGGCCGGCCACGGGCACGGTCCTGTCCACTCACGACACCAAGCGGAGCGCGGACGTGCGGGCCGCGATCGCGGTCCTCGCCCAGTGCCCGGAGGTGTGGGCGGAGCTGCTCGGGGAGGTCGCGGGGGTGCCCGCGCCCGACCAGCACCTGGCGTGGACGGCCTGGCAGACGGCCTTCGGCCTCGGCACGCCGGACGCGGACCGGCTGGTGCCCGCACTGCTCAAGTCGGTGCGGGAGGCCGGGCTGCGGACCAGCTGGACCGAGCCGGACGAGGAGTACGAGCGGGCGGTGGCCGAGTTCGCGGCGGCCGGGCCCGGCCGGATCCCGCTCCGGGCGGCCTCGGAGGCGGCCTTCGCCCTGGAGCCGCACATCCGGACGCACGCGCTCGGCGCGCTGCTCGCGCAGCTGACGATGCCGGGGGTGCCGGAGCTGTACCAGAACACGGAGCGGGAGTACCGGGCGCTGGTCGACCCGGACAACCGGGCGCCGTTCGCGGCCGGTCCGGACGACGACCGGACGGCCCTGGTCCGGGCGGCGCTGCGGCTGCGGCGGGAGCGCCCGGCGGCCTTCGGGCCGGGCGGGGCGTACGCGCCGCTGGCGGCGGAGGGGCCGGCCGCCGGCCACTGCCTGGCCTTCGCCCGCGGAGGCGAGGTGGTGACGGCCGTGACCCGGCTCCCGCTGCGGCTGGCGGAGGCGGGCGGCTGGCAGGACACGGAGCTGGTGCTGCCGGAGGGCCGGTGGGCCGACGCCCTGGGCGGGGTGCGGGAGTTCACCGGCGGCCCGGCGACGGAGCTGAAGCTGGCGGAGCTCTTCGAGGAGCGGCCGGTGGCGCTGCTCGCGCGGATCCCGGACGAGACGGGATGACGGAAGGGGGGCGGGGACGCCGACCGCGTCTCCGCCCCCCTTCCGGGAGTCAGGAGCGGCTGGCCCGCGTGACCTCGCACTTGGTGTACTCGGAGCCGTCGCCGGTGCCGGCGTACGGGGTGGTCACGTCGACGCTCTTGGAGGCGCCCGCCGCGACCGCGATGTCGGTGGTGGTCGCGGTCGCCGTGGTCGCGGAGGTGCCCTTGAACTTCAGCGTGACGTCGTAGTCGTAGTCGAGCACGCCGTCGTTCTTGACGGTGATCCGCGCGGTGAGGTTCTTGGTCGCCGCGTCGTAGGCGCACGTGTCGATGGTGATGTCGCGCAGGGCCTCGTTCGCGCTGCCCGAACCGCCGGACACGGAACCGCCGGAGGTGCCGTTGTCGTCGTTGTCGTGGTGGGAGCCGCTGCCGCCGCTGCTGCTGGAGCTGGAGCCGGAGCTGCTGTGGCTGTCGCAGCCGCCGCCTCCCGAGCCCCGGGCGCCGGTCAGGGCGACGAGCGCTATGCCGAAGACCGCGAGTGCGCGGACATGACGCATCTTCATGTTTCAAACCCCGTTGAAAGTGGTAGTGAATACGGCTCGGTTGACGAGCGCACGACACCCTAGCAGCGACGGGGAGCGGAGGTTTCAGCCTCGGGGACGGACGATCAGGGTGCGCGGGGCGCGGGTGATGAGCCCCGCCGGAGTGGGGCGGAAGCCGTCGGCGAGGCGCAGCCGGGGCATCTCCGCGAAGAGGGCCCGCAGGGCGTATTCGGCCTCGATGCCGGCCAGGAGGACGGCCGGGCAGAAGCCGGGGCCGTAGGTGAGCTGGCCCGGGTCGTCGCGGAGCGGGTCGAAGCGGTCGGGCTCCCGGAAGCGCTCCGGGTCCCGGCCCGCCGAGCCGACGAGCAGCGCGACGGACGCGCCCGCCGGGACGGTCCCGCCGCTCACCGGGACCTCGGCGGCGGTGCGGCGCACCGCGATCTGCACGGGCGGGTCGCGGCGCAGCGACTCGGTCCAGGCCCGGGCCACGAGCGCGGCGGGCGCGTCGCGGAGGGCGGCGACCTGGTCGGGGTCGGAGAGGACGTTGCCGAGGAAGGAAGCGAGCGCCTTCTCCCGTACGGCGATCTGGGTGCCGCACTCCCCGGCGAGGGCCCCGGCCGCCCGGCCCCGTACGAGCCGCATCATGTCCCGGTAGGGGACGCCGACGGCGGCGGCGACGGTTCCGGCGGGCAGCCAGTGGCAGAAGTCGGCGACCAGGTCGGCCTGGGGCCGGTCGGCGATCCGGCGGGCCAGGACGTACGCGGTGCGTTCGGTGACGGCCCGCAGCGCGGCCGTGTCGACGTCCACGTGGGCGCGGACGCACGGCGGGTCGCCGGGCCGGTGGCCGTGGGTGAAGCGGCCGTCGGTGAGGGCCGTGGCCACGTCCGCGTACCGGCTGAGGACCCAGGCCCGCAGCAGCGGGTCGTACGTCAGCGGGAACTCCTCGCGGAGCCTGCGGTGGATGCCGTGCGGGTCCTGCGAGGCGCCGGGGTCGAGGGGGCTCGGCGCGACGGTCCGCCCGCCGGTGCCGCCGGACCCGCCGGAGGCCGGTCCGGGCGCGGTGCGCACGCGGCCGGGGAGGGGCGCGGCGCCCCGTCCGGTCCGTACGGGGGAGGCGGCGCGGCCCGGGTCCGCCTCCGAGGGGGTGGCGGCGGAGGGGGTGGCCGGGTTCATGGCCGGCAGCCGGGTCCAGGCCCCGCCGGGCTCTTCCGGCCGGTCGTCGCGTATGCCTCGGGTCGGTTCGGCGGTCATCACGCCCCCTGCGGTCGGCGGTGGGTGCCGCGGCCGGAGAACGTGGCCCGCGTCCGCTCCAGCCCACCATCCGGGGGCTCCGGCCGCCCATCACGCACCGCCGAACGGGTGAAGCCTGCTCGGGGGGGCCGGGCTCAGTGGTGGGAGAGGCGGAACGCCATCTGGCCGAAGCCGACCACGTCGCCGGGCCGCACCACCACCGCGCCGGTGACCCGGCGTCCGTTGACGGTGGTGCCGTTCGTCGAGCCGAGGTCGCGCAGCACCCACAGCCCGCCCTGGAGGGAGAGTTCGGCGTGCAGCCGGGAGGCGGTCTCGTGGCTGAGCCGCAGCCCGTTCACCGGATCGCGGCCTATCCGCAGCGGGTGCGGGCCGGGGTGCGGGAGCAGCAGCTTCGGCAGCCGCTCCGCGTGCCAGGCGCGTCCGAGCTTCGCCGTGAACGCGGACATCCGCTCCACGACGCCCACCGCGCGGCGGGTCCAGGTCCCCTCGCTCCTCAGGTCGGCGACGAGCAGGTCGAGTTCGTCCGGCCGGCGGGCCTGGAGCGCGCGCTCCATCCGGAAGACGAAGGTGTCGTGCGAGAGGCGTCCCTGGGCGGCGCCCTCACGGAGCAGCACCAGCGCGCGGTCCCGCTCGGCGTCGGTCAGCCGAGGGGAGTTCGCCGGAAGCTCGAAAGGGGTCGTCACACCCGAGATTGTCGGCCCGACGGGCCCGAAGTGTCCAGAAGGACCCTACGAAGGCCCCCACCGGCCCCCTGGCTTGGGCCTGCCCCGGCGGCCCCGCACCGCGACCGATACCGCTGCACTGGTGGTCCCGGTGGTCCCGGTGGTCCCGGTCGGCCCGGCGGTTCCGGTGGCCCTGGTGGGCTCAGTGGGCCCGGTGGCCCTGGTGGCTCCACCGCCTCCGCTATCCCCCAGTGACCCCGCCGCCCCTGGTGGCCCTGCCGCCCCGGTGGTCTCGCCACCCCCAGTGGCCCTGGTGGGCCTGCCACCCCGGTATCCCCGACGACCCTGCCGATCCCGCCACCCCGGTGGGCCCGTTGGCCCCGGTGAGCCCGCCGCCCCTGCCACCCCGGTGACCCGACCACCCCGGTGACTCCGGCGGCCCACCGACCCCGCTCCCCCTATTGACCCCACCGCCTTGCCTTCCCGCCACCGCTGGTGGCCCTGGTGGCTCCGCCTACCCAGCCACCCCGGTGACCTCGCCACCCCCAGTGGCCCGCCGCCCCCGGTGCCCCGCCATCCCCGGCACCCCCCAGAAAACCCCATACCCCCTCCCCCAAGATCACTGCTACGGTCACCCCCGCCTCGTCACCGGACTCCCCAGGGGAAAACCACACGTGATCGTGATACGCCCGCTCGCAGGACCGCAGGAGCTGGAGCTCTTCCTCCGGCTCTCGTACTCGCTCGACCACGAGCTCGCCGACGACCTCGTCACCGGTCGCCGCCTCCCGGAGTGGCTGTGGGTGGCCCTGGACGGTGACCGGCTGGTCGGGCGGATCGCCTGGTGGACCCACAAGGCGGGTGCCGAGCCGCAGGTGCTCGACTTCTTCGACCTGGATCCGGAGCTGTCCGCCGGGGAGCGCGCCGACGTCGGCCTGCGGCTCCTGGAGACGGCGACGGCGGCGGTCGTCCCGGCGGGCGCGCCGCGCCCCGAGTACGGGCGGTTCGTCCCGGGCGACTGGCGCGAGGTCCCGGAGACCCGGGCGTACCTGGAGTCGGTCTTCGCCGTCCTGGAGCGCTCGGGCGCCCGCCCCCTCGTGGAGCGGCTGCGCCTGGAGTGGCGGCCCGGCACCCCCGTGCCAGAGCCGGAGGGGCGCCTGGAGTTCCGGCCCGTACGGGACCGCGAGGACCTGGTCTCCCTGATGGTCCCGGTGCTCGACGGCACCCTCGACGCGCACGGGCAGGCCGACCTGGCGTCGGGGCTCCCGGCGCGGGAGGTGGCGGAGCGGCACTACGACGAGGAGTTCGCCCACTACTCCTCGCCCCGTGAGTGGTGGCGGGTGGCCACGCTGCCGGAGACCGGCGAGCCGGTCGGCTTCGTCGTCCCCGCGCGGAACAACTACCACCACACGATCGCGTACATCGGTGTGCTGCCCGCCCACCGGGGGCAGGGGTACGTCGACGACGTCCTGGCGGAGGGGACCCGGATCCTGGCCGCCGTCGGCGTGCCCCGGATCCGGGCGGCCACGGACCTGGGGAACGTGCCGATGGCGGCCGCGTTCGCCCGTACGGGCTACGACACGTTCGAGCGCGCGATCACCTACGTGTGGGACGCGCCGGGCACGCCGGGGTCCTGACTGCCAGGATGGTCGCGGTGGTCGGCCGTCACCATCGCGCGGCCGACCGGTTGACGACGACGAGGGGATTCCCGTGCTCTTCGAGGTGTGGGCGCCGAACGCCCGTGACCGGGTGACGCTGGAGCTGAACGGCACCGGCCACCCCCTGGAGAGGGACGCCGAGCGGGACGGCTGGTGGAGCGGCGTGGCGCCCGCCGGGGACGGCGACCGGTACGGCTTCGCCGTGGACGACGGCCCCGTGCTGCCCGACCCCCGTTCCCGCCGGCTGCCCGACGGGCCCGACGGCCGCAGCGCGGTCGTCGACCACTCCGCGTACGCCTGGCGGAACGAGTCCCCGAAGCTGCGGCTGCGCGGCGGCGTGCTCTACGAGCTGCACGTCGGCACCTTCACCCCCGAGGGCACGCTCGACGCGGCGGCCGGGCGGCTCGGGGAGCTGGCGGGCCTCGGCATCACCCATGTGGAGCTGATGCCGCTGTGCCCGTTCCCGGGGACGTGGGGCTGGGGGTACGACGGGGTGGCGCCGTGGGCGGTGCACGAGCCGTACGGCGGTCCCGAGGCGCTGAAGCGGTTCGTGGACGCGGCCCACGGGCTCGGGATGGGCGTGGTCCTCGACGTGGTCCACAACCACCTGGGCCCCTCCGGCAACTACCTGCCCGCCTTCGGGCCGTACTTCACCGACACCCACCACACCCCGTGGGGCGCGGCGGTGAACCTGGACGCGCCCGGCTCGGACGAGGTGCGGGCGTACTTCCTGGGGAGCGCGCTGGCCTGGCTGCGGGACTACCGGATCGACGGGCTGCGGCTGGACGCGGTGCACGCGCTCGCGGACACCCGGGCGCTGACGTTCCTGGAGGAGCTGTCGGCGGCCGTGGACGAGCTGGCGCGGGAGCAGGGCCGCCAGCACTTCCTGATCGCCGAGTCCGACATGGGCGACCCGCGCACGACGACCCCGCGCGCGCTGGGCGGGATCGGGCTCCACGCCCAGTGGAACGACGACTTCCACCACGCCCTGCACACCGCCCTGACCGGCGAGTCCCAGGGCTACTACGCCGACTTCGCGCGGGCCCCGATCGCGGCGCTCGCCAAGACGCTCACGCACGTCTTCTTCCACGACGGCACGTACTCCAGCTTCCGGGGCCGCCACCACGGGCGGCCGGTGGACCGGGAGCGGACCCCCGCCCACCGCTTCCTCGGGTACGCGCAGACGCACGACCAGATCGGCAACCGGGCCCTCGGGGACCGCCTCTCGGCCTCGGTCTCCCCCGGCCTGCTGGCCTGTGCGGCGGCCCTGGTCCTGACCGGGCCGTCGGTGCCGATGCTGTTCATGGGCGAGGAGTGGGGGGCGACGACCCCCTGGCAGTACTTCACCGACCACACCGACCCGGAGCTCGCGGAGGCCGTGCGGCGGGGCAGGCGGCGGGAGTTCGCGGAGCACGGCTGGGACGAGAACGAGGTGCCCGATCCGCAGGACCGGGCCACCCGGGACCGCTCGGTCCTGGACCGGACCGAGCGCGAGGAGGACCCGCACAAGCGGCTGCTCGCCTGGCACCGGGAGCTGATCGCGCTGCGCCGCACCCTGCCGGACCTGACGGATCCGGACCTGGGGGGCGTGAAGGTCGCGTACGACGAGGAGGACCGCTGGCTGGTCTTCCGGCGCGGGGACCTGCGGGTGGCGGTGAACCTGGGCAAGGAGCCGGCGGTGATCCCGCTCGGCTCCAACGGCCGGGACCGGGTCCTGGCGTCCTGGGAGCCGGTCGACCCGCCGGCGGCGGACGGGGTCCTGAGGGTGCCGGCGGAGTCGGCGGTGGTCCTGGCGGACGGCTGACCCCCGCCGCCCCGGTCACTCCACGATCGCCATCTCGTGCGGGGTGTTGTTGAAGCGGCGCGCCCCGCCGTCCTCCGTGGCCGTGACGATGTCCTCGATGCGGACGCCGAAGCGGCCCGGCAGGTAGACCCCGGGCTCGATGGAGAAGCACATGCCGGGGACGACCGGCAGCTCCTCGCCCTCGATCATGTACGGGGGCTCGTGGGTGGTGACCCCGATGCCGTGGCCGGTGCGGTGGATGAAGTACTCGCCGTAGCCGGCGTCCGTGATGACCCGGCGGGCCGCCCGGTCGACGTCCTGGCAGGCCACCCCGGGCCGTACGGCCTCGAAACCGGCCTGCTGGGCCTCCCGTACGAGGTCGTGGACGCGCCGCTCCTCGTCGGTGGGCTCCCCGACGTGGACGGTGCGGGTGGTGTCGGAGCCGTAGCCGTGCTTGAGGCCGCCGAAGTCGAGGACGACCATGTCGCCGCGCTCGATGGTCCGGTCGCCGGCCTCGTGGTGCGGGTTGGCGCCGTTGGGTCCGGAGCCGACGACGGTGAAGTCGACCTGCGAGTGGCCGAAGCGCAGCAGCAGGGCGGCGAGGTCGGCGGCGACGTCGGTCTCCTTCCGGCCCTCGAAGCGGACCTTGAGGATCTCGCCGTACGCCCGGTCGGCGGCGGCCCCGGCGGCGGCGATCCGGGCCAGTTCGTGGGCGTCCTTGACGCCCCGGAGCATCGGCAGGGCCTCGGTGAGGGAGACGTACGAGGTGCCGGGCAGGGTCCGCTGGAGGCCGAGGAGGTGCATGGCCCAGGCGTTGTCGCTGACGCCGAAGCGCCCGCCCGCGTCGAGGAGGGGCGCGGTGACGGCGTACGGGTCCTTGCCGTCGGTCCAGTCGCGCAGGGTGAGCGCGGCGGCCCCGGCGGACCGCTCGGCGTCGGGGGCCTCCAGGGTGGGGACGACGAGGACCGGTTCCCGCCCGGCGGCGAGGACGAGGGCGGTGAGGCGCTCGGTGATCGCGGTGGGCTGGTAGCCGGTGAGGTAGACCAGGTCCGGGCCGGGGGCGACGATCACTCCGGCGAGTCCGGCGTCGGCGGCGGACTCGGCGGCGCGGGCCATCCGGGCCCGGTAGTCGTCGGCGGTGAAGGGCACCGGCTCGTCGGAGGCGGGGGTGGCGGGGCCGTCGGGGGTGCTCGGCATGGGGGGCTCCTTCTCGGACCGCTGCGTCCCGGACGTACAGCATCCTGCCCGGCGGGGGCCCGCGCCGCGACCGCTCAGCGGCGGTCGGGCCCCTGGGCGATGAGCCGTTCCAGGAGCTCCTGGAAGTCGTCGCCGACGACGATCCGCAGGTCGCCGCGCTCCTCGTCGTGCTCGCTGAGCTGGGTGAGGGTGCCGTCGCGCCACCAGAAGACGTACGGGCTGATGGCGCCCGGGGTGTCCTCGTAGCCGGTGGCGGCGAAGGAGGCCATCGCGCCGAGCGCCGGGATGATGGAGGTGTCCCGGATGGGGTGGAAGGCGAGCTGGTGCCGGAAGGGCAGGGCGACCAGGGCGCCGTGCTCGCCGAGCGGGAGGCCGGTGACGCGGCGGACGACCCCGTCGAGGTCGAGGACGCGGCTCGCGGTGTAGAAGGAGTCCCCGAGGACGACCTCGAAGCACATGCCGTCGGCGTCGCGGACGGTCTCGTGCCCCTCGACGGGGAGGCCGCGCAGATTGCGCAGGGCCCGGTCGCGCAGCTGCGCGTGGCTGCCGAGCCGGGCGAGGGCGTCGTCGGTGAGCATCATGACGCTCTCGGGCAGGTCCAGGGCGAGGATCTCGTACAGGCCGGGGGCGACGGTCCTGGCGTATCCGAACGCGGCGGTGTCGATGCCGTCGCCGCTGACGACCCGGGGGTAGAGCTGGGAGCGGATCTGCTCGGGCGGCAGGGTGTCGAGCGCGGAGGGGCCGTCCATGGCCCGGACGACCAGCTCGATGTGGCGGCGGATCAGGCCGGGCCAGACGCGGGGGCCGCGCCGGTCCTGGTGGCAGACGGCGGCGAGGTTGGTGAGCCCGAAGCGGCGCCCCCGGTCGTCGACGACGTGGTCGGCGTAGACGGTGACCTCCAGGCCGAGTTCGGCGAAGGTCTCCCGGACCCGGCCGCGGAAGAGCGCGGCCTCGTTCCGGGAGAAGTACGCGAACCCCGGATCCCTCGGTGCGTCGTCGCCGTCCCGCCTGGGTCCCCGCCGCAGCCAGCCCACGCCCGCCCGCCTTCCGTCGCCGTGGGTCCCAGGGTAGCGACTGCGGATGTCGGCGCTCTTGCGGTCGGGTCAACTCGGCCACGGTCCCGGCGGGTTTGCCGCGCAGCCTCTCAGGAGCCGTCGGGGGCGGTGAGGAGGGCGCGGGCGTAGTGGGCGAGGGAGCGGTTGTAGCGGGGCAGGAGGGGGGCGAGGGCGCCCAGGGCGAGGGAGGCGGCCTCGCGGTCGCGGCCGGTGTCGGCCAGGGCGAGGGCGAGGAAGGCGTCGACGGCGCCGGAGAGGGCCCGCTCGTCGGCGTCGAGCCGGTCGGCGGGGACGTCCCGTTCGGTGGTGAGGAGGTCGACGGCGAGGTCGGGGCGGCCGAGGTTGCGCAGGCTGCTGGCGAGCTGGATCACGGCCCGGCGGCGGCGCAGTCCGGTGAGGCCGAGGTCGAGGGCGCGCCGGTAGTGCGCGACGGCCTCTTCGGGGAGGCCGGTGGAGTCGTGGGCGGCGCCCTGCTCGAAGAGCGCGGCGGGGTCGTCGGCGGGCCGCTCGGCGGCCAGTTCGGCCACGCGGGCGCGGAAGTCGGCGGGCTCGTGGGCGTCGATGCGCTCCCAGAGCGCGGCGATCCGGCGCTCCCAGTCCTGGTCGTCGGTCGTGGCGGCGTCGTCGGTCATGGCGGCACCCTAGAGGACGCGACCGCTCCGGGGGGCCTCCGGGGCCGCCCCCCCCCCCCCCGGAGTTCAGACGGGCGGGATCAGGTCGCTCTCGCTGACGGTGTACGTCAGCGGGGGATAGTCGAAGTCCGTCTCGCCGTTCTCGCGGCGCCGCAGCCGGTAGAACTCGCTCCGCTGTTCCTCGTCGGCCCGCACGAGACGGTCGCCCTGCGGGAGGTACGCGTGTCCGTCGCGGAACCGGACGACGGTCTTCGACGTCCGGAACGTCACGCCGCACCACGGGTTGTCGTCCGCTCCGGCGGGCGCGTCCCACACGATCCTGTGCTTGAGGCGCCGGTTCGTGGCGACGGAGAACGCGACGACGCCGTGGTGGGCGAGGGGGATCTCGAACTTCTCGCCGCCGGGTTCCTTGGTTTCGAAGACCAGCTTCCTCGAAGGGCCGGCTCCGGGGTCCCGGTAGCAGGAGAAGACGGCGATGAACGAGTCGTCGGCCAGGTCGAGGGCCTGGTCGGAATGGGCGCCCATGGTCTTGTAGGCGTGCGTGTAGCTCTCGACGAGGGCGTTGTTGAAGCCGACCGGGAGGTCCGCCCGTTCCCGAACGCGCCGCGCCAGCCGCTCGTGGACCTCCCGGAAGCGCTGCGCCGGGCTGCCGTAGCGGGTGGTGGTGCGGACGAGGGGCACGCCGCCGGTCTCGTCCACCCGGGCGATCACGCCGCCCCGCCGCCCCTTTCCGAGGTCTTCCAGACGCGTCGACGCGGACAGCTCCGCGAAGAGGTCCCCCTCGGCCGGCAGGGCGTACGAGCGGATCTCGTCCGCGATCCTAGGCACGGGGGGCAAGGTAGTCCCCCGCGTTCATGCTGAAGAGGAACGCGTCGCCGTAGTCGATGAAGGACGAGGTCCTGTTCTCCTCGGCGTACAGCCTGCGCAGCTCGTCCATGCCGTCCTCCGTGGGCGGCCCCAGCCTCACCAGGTCCCCGGCCTTCTTGAGGAACGTGTGGCCGTCCTGGTGCACGGCTTCGGCGCTCGAACAGCGCACCACGTATCCCAGGCGGGTGGGGAGCGATGCGGCGTCCAGCGGCGCGGGCCGGATCTCGTGCGTGTAGAGGCGGTTGGTGGACAGCGGCATGAAGAACACGGAGCCGGGGTAGAGCGTGATGCCGAACTGCGCGGGGAGCGCGGCCCCTTCGTGTTCTCCGGCCGGGTCCTTGAGCCGGAAGTGGAGTCTGGTCAGCCCGCTGACGCCCTTCAGCCCGTGGTCGAAGGCGTCTTCGGCCAGGGGCTCCAGCCTGTCGAGCCCGTCGTAGAAGGTGCAGAAGGCCATGACGCCGTTGACGGGCATGTCCTTGGTCTTGTCGGCGTGGGCCGAGATCTTGGCCTTGGACTGCTTGCGCTCGGGCGTGGCGTGGGTGTTGTGGTAGATCTGGGCGAGGACGTGATTGAGCGGCGCCTGGCCCCGGAAGACGGTGGCGGCCTCGCGGTTCAGCTCCTCGACGATGTCCGTGTCGGTCGAGCGGAAGCTCTCCGTCGGCCCCGAGAAGTTCGTGGAGCACCGGAGCAGACGGAAGTGCAGAGCGTCGCCTTCACGCGTGACGGGCGTCAGATAGATGCCGCTGCGGTGGGCCGTCCCGGGCTTGGTGGATTCCGTCAGGGACTGGAACGCGTGCTCCGTACGGATCCTCTCGAAATGGCCGGCGTCGAGCGCGAAGAATCGCCGGTAGTACACGCCGACGCCGTGGACGCGGAGGGGGACGCGGCCGAGCCCGACGACGGGCCAGACCGTGCCGTCGCCCTCGCTCTCGCTCTCGCTCTCGCTCTCGCTCTCGCCGTAACCGTGCGACAGCTCCCGCACGACGAACACCCGCTCTGCCGCGCGCAGATGACCGCTGCTGATCCCGGATACGTCACCGCACAGGTAGACGGTCTTCCCGGCGAGGTCGGGCGCCCCGGACGCCAGCTCCTCCGGCGTGATCGCGACCCCGAAGAAGTCCCCGACCCCGCCGTCGCCCCACGACTCCGAAGGCGCGACCAGGACGTTGTCCGCATCCTCGATGCGTGCTTCCGCCAGCTCTGTCGTGTTCATCAAACGGTACCCGCCGTTCGCAGACCTCGATGGATCACCCGAAACCGTGGACATGCCGACGGTCCGCACTCTTCCCTTCGCGCCGAAACACGAACGAAAGGAGCCGGACCGTTGATCCCGATGTTCTCACGGGGGTTTGGGGGCGGGCAACGGAGTTCCGCCGCACGGACACCACCAGCCGATACGGCCCGCAGCCCTCGGCAGGACCGTCCGTCGTCTCCCGGAGTGTGCGGGAGGCGGTGCCGGGGAAGGTGCGTCTCCAGGGCGGCGCCGGTCCGGTGGAGAACCGCCCACGACGGCCGGGAGGGGCTCATGTCCACGACAGAGGACGGCTACGGGTACGGCACGGAAGCGACGTCCGGCACGGAGTCCATGGGGGTGGAATCGGCGGCCACCGGCGAGAGCTGGGGTACGGAACAGCCCTTCGACGTGGCCGGCAACATCACCCTCCACGGCTCGGTGTCACGCACCGACGAGCAGAGGATCGAGAACGGGAAGAGCACCGGGTCCACCACGTTCGACGGGGACATCGGCCTGACGTATCCCGACTCCTGGGACACGCCCGACCCCGCACCGGCCCCCGCCTGCTCCCCGGAGGGCCAGGGCGGGGACCGGCCGGGCTCCTCCGGGGACACGCACTCGTCCGACGACGCCGGCCAGGGCTATCCCTCCGTCACGGAGACCACCGTCGCGGACGTCACCGACTACGGCGGCGGGGCCACCTTCGACGTCTGACGAGTTCCCGCGGCCTCCAGGGTCCGCCGCCACCCGTCCAGCTCGCCACGGGCCTCGGTGATGCGGTCCTGGTGGTCGCGGAGCCCGGCGACGAGCTTCTCCGGGTGGTCGGCGGCGGTCCCGGCCAGCAGGGTGATCCGGTCGCCGATCTCCTCGCGGACCAGGCCGACCAGTCGCCTCCGCTGCCGCAGCCACGCCGTGGCCTGGCCGCCTTCCGGCGCCGCCAGAAGGCTCACGGTCTCCTGCCTGGCCTCCCGCAGACGTCGCTGCACGTGCATCAGATGCCCCCCTCCCAGATAGTGCAGGGGCACCAGGTACAAAAGGGCACTGATGTTGAACAGCACGCTGTCGTCGTACTCCTTGACTCCGCGCTCGTAGCGCTCGTAGGCGCTCTCGTACCGATAGCTCCCCACCTCCATCTCGGAGTCTTCCCGATTCCGCGGACGGGTCCGGTGCAGGCCCGTGGGAACCCGGGAGTCGAAGAGGGCCTCGCGCTCCCGGGCGACCGCGTCGAGGTCGAGGCCCAGCGCCCGCAGCCCGGGAGCACAGGCCTCGGCGATGCGCCTCCGGGTGACCGCGATCTGCCCCTCCACCGCCTGGCTGATCCTCTTCGCCCGGTGCTTGTCGATCAGCAGTTCCGGATTCAGGTCCCGGAGGTGTCCGTCGATGAGTCCGGTCAGCCGCGCGTTCTCCTCCAGGAAGACTCCCTTCACCACCTGCCAGTCCGCGGAACGGCGCTCCGCCTCCACGGCGTTCAGCTGGTCGGTCCGGTTGAAACGGGTGCGTCCCAAGCCGAAGAGCGCGCCCAGCCCGCCGGTGGCGAGACCGGCGAGGGCCTCGTCCGCGTGGCGGCCTATCTCGGCACGGCCCACGGTGCCGTCGAGGACGGCACGGACCCGTCGGGCCCGGCGCTCCAGCGCCGCGTCGAGGACCGGCAGCGTGTAGCGGGAGGTATCGGCGACGGTGCGATCGATCTCCTGCCGGACGGAGACGGTGATCTTGGCGCGCAGGACGTCCAGTTGACTCTCGTCGGGTGCGGAGAGGTCGATGCAGTGCAGGCTCGCGTCGGCGAGGCCGAGACGGCCGTCGGCGTCCAGGGGGACGAGGAACTTGTCGACGCTCTCCCGGCGCATCGCGAGGTGGGCGGGGAGCCGCTCGGGGACGAGCAGCCGGGAGTCGTACTCGTTGAAGAGGACGGCGGCGATCCGGGCGGGGCGGGGACTGTCGGCGAGGTCGCGGACGGTGTCGGCCAATGCCTTGAGGCTGAGCCGGCCCATGGAGACCAGGACGACGGTGAAGGCCTTTCCGGCCAGGTCGCGTTCGGCTTGGGCGGCGACGGCCCGGGACACTCCGGAGAGTCCGGGGTGGTCGACCAGGCGGAGGCCGCCCGCGAGCATCGGCGCGGGCAGCCTGATCTCCCCGCGGAGCACTTCGAGAGCGTTGTCCTCGTTGTGCTCCTGCAGCATCCACCTCTCGAACTCCGCCCGGTCCGCCGGGTTCTCGGTGACCTGGTTCCCGGAGTCGTCGGTCCGCAAGACCTGGTAGCGGGGGTGCTCGACCTCCGCGTGGAGGACGTGCACGGGGGCCACCGTGCCCGGCATGGCGATCGACACCGGACTGATCTCGGCGCCCACCAGGGCGTTGACCAGGGTGGATTTTCCGGCGCTCTCGGGACCGAGAATCGCGAGGTGGGCCTGGTCCCGGGAGCGGTCCAGGGCGGTCAGGGCGTCTTCGAGGGCGGGTTCGGGCGTCGACAGCAGGGCGTGGTACCGGTCGAGGGCGGCGGCGAGGTCGGCGAGGTCGGTCTCAGTGGTCATCCAGGGCCTCCCGGACGGCGGCGGGGCCTTCGGGCAGTTCGCCGTCGACCCCTTCGGTGACGGCGGCGATGGTCTCGCGCAGGGCCTCGGTGTAGCGGGGGTCGGCGTCCGCGAGGTGTTCGAGGGTCTCCGCGGGCGGGGGGAAGGGCGGTCCGGCGAGCGTGTAGTCGGGGTGGGCGAGGATCGCGAGGGAGCGTTCCAGGGCGGCCACCGCCTCGGCGGGGCGGCCCCGTGCCGCCAGTCGGCGGGCCACCGTCAGGAGGTGGTACGCGGGGTCGGCGACCCGGTCGAGGGACACGCCGAGGTCGGCGGGCCAGTCGGTTCGGGCGGCGGGTCCCAGGAGGGCCGCGGCCGCGTCGAAGCGCTGCCGGTAGCGGACGGCTCCGGCCAGCCAGTAGGCGTCCACGGCTGAGGTGACCACGGCGGTGACGGCGCGGGCGGCGACTTCGACCTCCAGCCGGTTGAGGCCCTCGGGGTCGGCGGGCACGGCGAGTTCATGGCCCTCGGGTGCTTCGGCGTTCAGCCGGGCGACGGACTTCTCCGTCCAGGTGCCGGGCGGCTGTCGGCGGTGCCGCAGCAGCAGGCGCAGGGGCTCGGTGGGGACGGTGCCGGTTCCCAGGTGGCAGCCGCCGAGGCTCAGGTCGAGGGTGTCGCGGTAGAGGGAGACCTGCGCGACGAAGGTGGGGACACCGTAGAGGTCGTTCCAGTACAAGCCTGCGTGCGGCCAGGTCAGGGCGCCCAGGCCGTCGTGGAGTTCGACCAGCCCCTCGTTGCCGAGGGTGTGCCTCAGAGCGGCCGAGAGGGCGGTGCGCAGGCCGGCCCAGTGCGGCTCGTTGAGGCCGCTGAACCTGGGGAGCAGCAGGAGCGGCGGCAGGTCGGAGAGGTCTTCGGCGAGGAGGTGCAGTCCGGCCCGCAGGTGGCCGGGGCCTTCGGGGACCGGGTAGGTCGAGTACAGCGTCTGGTTGCCGAGGGCTTCCAGGGACTCCTCCCGGCGGAGTCCTGATTCCAGGTGCCGGAGGTCGAACTGGCGCTGGTGGCGGACGGCTTCCAGCTGGAGTTCACGGCCGAAGCGGGTGTCGGACTGGTTGCGTTCGAACTCGTGCTGGGTGGTGCGGGCGCGTTCGGCGGCGCTGATCTGGCGTTTCGTGTTGACCAGCGAGGCGGCTGCCTGGGCCGCCACGCCTATGCCGAAGCTGATGTATCCGTCGGACATGTTCCCCCGGGTGGCTCGTTCGAGTGAGGGCTGCCTGTCCTGTTCTGTCCACGCGCCCACCCGCCAAACCGTCGCCGGGCGGGGTGGCCGGGCGATGTTCCGCCGGACAGGCCCTAGTCCACCGGTACGACGAGATGGGCCCGGTCCCGCCCCCTGGCGATCAGGCGGGCGTTGGGCTCGTCGGAGGTGTGGACCCGGTGTTCGGCGTGGGTGCGGGTCTTGCCGAAGTGGACGTGGCGGGCGATCAGGCGGGGGATGCGGTGGTGGTCGGGGAGGTCGAGGTACCACGCTTCGTCCAGGAGGGGGAGGACGGCGGGCCAGGGGGCTTCGTCGTGGAGGAGGTAGTTGCCCTCGGTGACGACGAGGGGGACGGAGGGGGCGACGGGGACCGATCCCGCGATCGGTTCCTCCAGGGAGCGGTCGAAGGCGGGGGCGTAGACGGTGGTGCCGGGCTCGGGGGTGCGCAGGCGGGTGAGGAGCGCGGTGTAGCCGGCGGCGTCGAAGGTGTCCGGGGCGCCCTTCCTGTCCGCCCGGCCGAGGCGTTCCAGCTCCGCCCGCGCGAGGTGGAAGCCGTCCATGGGGACGAGGACGGCGAGCCCGTCGAGGCGGTCGACGAGCCGGGCCGCGAGCGTGGACTTCCCGGCGCCCGGCGGGCCCGCGAGGCCCAGGATGCGGCGGTCCCCCGCCTCCGCCAGGGACCGTGCGCGGGCCGCGAGGCGCTCGAATTGTTGCGTGTCCATGTCGGGCATTCTTCACGGCGGGCGTGCCGGTTGACGCGGGTAGACCGATACGTACTACTTTTGGTTCCATGCCGTCCATCGCACTCGTCACCCTCGTCGTCCGTGACTACGACGAGGCCATCGCCTTCTACACCGACGCCCTCGGATTCGACCTCGTCGAGGACACCGACCGGGGCGGCGGCACCCGCTGGGTCGTCGTCCGGCCGCGCGGTGCGGCCGGGGTCGGCGGCCTCGGGAACGCGGGCCTGCTCCTCGCCCGCGCCAAGAACGACGCCGAGGAGGCCTCGATCGGCAACCAGAGCGGCGGACGGGTCGGCTTCTTCCTGCACACCGAGGACTTCCCCCGCGACCACGCCCGCATGACGGAGGCCGGCGTGAAGTTCCTGGAGGAGCCGCGCCACGAGCCGTACGGCTCGGTCGCCGTCTTCGAGGACCTGTACGGCAACCGCTGGGACCTCCTCCAGCCGGCGGACGCGCCCGACTCCGTACCGGACCCCGCCTAGGGACCGCGTCTCCGACGTCTCCCCCGTCGCCCGGGAACCGGCGTGCGAACGCCCGTGCCGCCGGAAAGCGCTGATCGTCTACCCTGGCCGCCGTCGGAGCCGGGGGGCTTCGCGGAGCCCCGGGGGCCGGGGAGGACGAGGGGGTCGGGGATGGGAACGACGGACGCGCGGGCCGGAAACGCGCCGGGGCCGGTGGACCGATCCGGCCGGGGCCGGCGGACCGGTTGTCTGGTGGTCGCGATCGTGGCCGTGCTCGCGCTGGTCGGCGGCCTCGTCTCCGGTCTCCTGATGATCGTCGGGCACATGCCCGGCGACTCGCTGGACACCGTCTGGGAGGCGCCGGCCGACCCGGCGGCCGCCGAGCACGGCAACGGCAGCTGGCCGGTCGGCGACGTCCTGGTGCGCAGCCGCTTCGACGCGGTCACCGGCTACGACGTGCGGACCGGGAAGCAGCGGTGGGAGTACGTGCCGCCGGGCCGGTCCGAGATCTGTTCCACGTCCGCCCCCGACGACTCGGTGCTGCTCCTGGTGCACGGGGAGAACGTCGCCGCCACCCGGACCGAGGGCTGCGCCGACGTCACCGCGCTCGACCTGAAGACCGGGAAGGAGCTGTGGAGCGGCTCCCGCAAGGCCTCCCCCGAGGCCACCGCCGGCGGGCCCGTGAGCGGCGCGGTGGCCGCGGGCGGCGGACTCGCGGTCGTCCTCGACACGTGGACGGACGGGGACGGCGAGGCGGTCGCCGACGGCCGGAAGGCGGTCCGCGCCGTCGACCTGCGCACCGGCGAGCGCCGCTGGACGGCCGCTCTTCCGGAGGACTGCCTGCCGTTCGACGTCGGGGCCGCGCAGCGCAGGGTCGTCGCGGTCCTCAGCTGCGGGAAGGAGGACCGGGCGGAGCTGACGGCCGCCGCCCTCGACCCGGCGACCGGCGCGCTGCTCCACAACGAGCCCCTGGACGCGCGCCGCCCGGTCGCCCCGTTCGGGGTCCGGACGGCGCTCGTGTCCGTCGACCCGCTGGTGGTGTTCGTGCGTCCCCCGTACGAGGAAAGGGCCGGCACCGGCACCTTCTTCGCCTTCGGCGCGGACGGTCGGCGCACGTCCCGGATCGAGAGCTCCGGCGAGCACGGGAAGATCGTCGCCGACAAGCCCTCCAAGGTCGCCGTCGACGGCGAACGCCTCTACGCGGTCGCCGAGTTCGGCAAGTCCTCCACCAGCTCCCGGGCCGTCGCCGTCGACCTCGCGACCGGCCGCTTCGCCTGGCAGGCGAACCCCGGCCGGGGTGACGCCGTGGCGCTCGCCGTCCACGACGGCAAGGTCACCGTCCTGCAGCAGGACCGGGGCAGCTTCACCGAAGAGCTGTACGTCCTGGACGGCGCCACCGGCGAGGAGCTGGACGACCGCACCTTCTCCGTCAACGTCGACCAGGAGGACGGCTGGCTGGGCGGCTTCTTCGACCGCGACGGCCTGCTGATCGTCTCCCGCTACGACACCGAGGGACCGGGGCGGCCCTTCGTCGTGTACGAACGCTGGTGAGCGGGGCGGGGCACGGGGCCGGACGACGGGAACGATCTCCCCCGGCCCCGCGGTCCCGTCCCGCGCAAAACCGTTGTCGTACGGCCCGTTCGGGTCCCTACACTCACCTCCCGGCGCACCCTTCGGTGCCGCCGTCAGGCGTCCGTCCGTCCGTCGAGGGGAGAAGACCGTGCGCAGCCACGCCGCCGTCGTCGTGTCCTCCTCCCGTGCCCGGTACGACGTGATCCTCGCCTCCTCGGCCGAGCGGTGGCGGCTGCGCGCCCGCCATCGCCGCCCGTGACGGCCCCGTACGCCTTCCGAACCCGATAGGCGTCCGTCGTCCGGGAATCGCGCTGCCCGTTCCACCACCGCAGCAGCGAAAGGCACGAGACCGTGCGCACTCCTGAGATCACCGCCGTCCGCAACCTCGGCATCCTGGCCCACGTCGACGCCGGGAAGACCACCGTCACCGAGCGGGTCCTGTATCTGACCGGGGCCGTCCACAAGCGGGGCGAGGTGCACGACGGCACCACCGTCACCGACTTCGACCCGCAGGAGCGCGACCGGGGCATCACGATCTTCGCGGCGGCCGTCAGCTGCGACTGGGCCGGTCACCGGGTCAATCTGATCGACACGCCCGGCCACGTCGACTTCTCCGACGAGGTCGAGCGCTCGCTGCGCGTCCTCGACGGCGCCGTCGCCGTCTTCGACGCCGTCGCGGGCGTCGAGCCGCAGAGCGAGACGGTGTGGCGGCAGGCCGACCGGCACGGCGTCCCGCGCCTCGCCTTCGTCAACAAGCTGGACCGGGCCGGCGCGGACCTCGACGCCGCCGTGGAGTCGATCCGCGACCGGCTCGGCACCGTCCCGCTCCCCGTCCAGCTGCCGATCGGCCGCGAGGACGGCTTCACCGGCGTCGTGGACCTGCTCCGGATGCGGGCGTACGTGTGGGCCGACGGCGACGGCCCGTACGCCGAGCTTCCCGTTCCCGACGACCTCCTCGACGAGGCCCGGCGGCGTCGGCGCCGCCTGGAGGAGGCCGTGGCGGAGCTGCACCCCGGCGCCTTCGAGGAGTTCGTCACCAGCGAGGAGCTGGCCGAGGCGACCCTGCGGAGCGCGCTCCGCGACCTCACCCTCTCCGGGGAGGCCGTGGTCGTGCTCTGCGGCTCGGCCTACCGCAACCGGGGCGTCGAGCCCCTGCTCGACGCCGTCGTCGCCTACCTCCCGGCCCCGTCGGACCTGCCGCCCGTGCGCGGCGAGGTCCCGGCGGACCCGGAGGCGCCGTTCACCGCGCTCGCCTTCAAGGTGAGCGCCACGGCCACCGGCCGCATGACCTACGTCCGCGTCTACGCGGGCACGATCGGGAAGGGGGACACCGTGCTGGACGCCCTCGGCGGACGCACCGAGCGGATCGCCCGCATCCTGCGCGTGCAGGCGGACCGGGCGACGGAGGTCGAGGCCGCGCGCGCCGGTGACATCGTCGCCGTCGTCGGACCGAAGTCCGTCCGCGCCGGGGCCACCCTGTGCGACCCGGCCGCGCCCCTCGTCCTCGAACCGCCCACGACCGCCGACCCCGTGGTCTCGGTCGCCGTCGAGGCTCGTCGCGCCACGGACACCGGCCGCCTGGCGACGGCCCTCGCCCGCCTGTCCGAGGAGGACCCCTCGCTCGTCGTGCGGTCCGACCCGGAGACGGGCCAGACCGTCCTGTCCGGCCTGGGTGAACTCCACCTGGAGGTCGCGGTGGAGAAGCTGCGCCGCGACCGGGGCCTGGAGGTCGCGGTCGGCCGTCCCCAGGTCGCGTACCGCGAGACGGTCGCGAAGGGCGTCACCGGCCTGCTGTACCGCCACGTCAAACAGGACGGCGGCGCGGGCCAGTTCGCCCACGTCGTCATCGACCTCGAACCGACGGAGGGAGACGAGGAGTTCGCGTTCCGCTCCACCGTCACGGGCGGCCGCGTCCCGCAGGAGTACGTCCGCGCGGTCGAGGCCGGCTGCCGGGACGCCCTCCTGGAGGGCCCCCTCGGCGGCCACCCGGTGACCGGCGTCCGGGTCACCCTCACGGACGGCGCCACGCACCCGAAGGATTCGTCCGAGATGGCGTTCCGCACGGCGGGTCGCTTCGCCCTCCGCGAGGCGCTGCGGGCCAGCGCCATGACCCTCCTGGAGCCGGTGGCCGACGTGACCGTCACCGTCCCCGCCGAGTCCGTCGGCGCGGTCCTCGGCGACCTCGCGGCCCGCCGGGGCCGGGTCACCGACCAGACCGCCCGGGGCGGTACGGCGGTGGTGGCGGCGACGGTGCCGCTGGCCGAGCTGTTCGGCTACGCGTCCCGCCTGCGGGGCCGCACCCAGGGCCGGGGCACCTTCACCACCCGCCCGGCCGGGTACGAGCCGGCCCGGGGCTGAGGTCGAGCTCGGCCCGTACGGTCTTCCCGACCGGTACGCGGTCGAGCACGGCCCACCGCGAGGCCAGCGCCCCGACCAGGAGTAAGCCGCGCCCGCCCTCGTCCAGCGACTCCTGCTCGGCGGGGGCGGGCCGCCGCTCGCCCCGGGTGTCGGACACGTCGATCCGGAGCACCCGCCCGGGCGTGTACGAGAGCGTCAGCTCGCAGTCGCGCCCGGGCACCCTGCCGTGCGTGACGGCGTTGGCCGCGAGTTCCGCGACGAGCAGCGCGGCCGTCTCGGACGTCTCGGAGTCGTACGGGACGCCCCAGCGGTCCAGCTGGAGCACGGCGAGGCGGCGGGCGAGGCGGGCGCCGCGCGGGGTGGAACTGAAACGCTGCGCGAACACACGTACGGTGACGGGCCCTTCGCGGGTCACGGGGGAGGTCATGGGGCCAATGTGGCGTCGTGCGGGGCGGGTTGCCAGCTCAGAAACCCGTACGCTGCGACAGCGTACGGGTTCACACTCTGGACCGTACCGATCACCATCCGTGACGATGGAGCCGTTCAGAAGAGCGCACGGGTGCGGGAGGTGGCCGGAGTGACGGACGCGGTGCCGGACGAGGGACAGAGCGGGAGCGAACCGGAGGCGACGGACAGCCTGAAGGCCTTCGGGGAGGTGGTCAAGGCCTTCCGCAAGCGGGCCAGGCTGACGCAGGAGACCTTCGCGCCGCGCGTCGGGTACTCCGTACCGACGGTGGCATCGATCGAGCAGGGCAGGCGCTTCCCGTCCGACGACTTCGTGGAGCAGGCGGAGGTGGTGCTCGACGCGTTCGGGGTGATCCAGGCCACGGCGAAGCACCTGACGCGCAAGCCGGGCCTCGCGAAGTGGTTCCGCCAGTGGGCGAAGCTGGAACTCAAGGCGGTGACGCTCTACACGTACGAGAACCGGCTGGTGCCGGGGCTGCTCCAGACGCCCGCGTACGCCAAGACGCTGTTCGACGAGCAGATCCCGGCACTGGGCGACGACGAGATCGAGTCGAAGCTCGTGGCGCGTGTCGAACGGATGAAGCTGCTCACCGACCGCCCCCACACGATCTACAGCTTCATCGTCGAGGAGCACGTGCTGCGCCGCCAGACGGGCGGCCCGGAGGTCATGCGGGAGCAGATCGACCACATCATCGCCATCGCCGCCCAGCGCAACATCGACATCCAGATCATGCCGCACTCGCGCGGGCACCATGCTGGCCTCAGCGGCCCCTTGTGGCTCCTGGAGACTCCGGAGAACAGGTGGTACGCCTACAGCGAGGGCCAGGAGAACGGCCTCCTCATCTCCGAGTCCAAAGTAGTCAGCATCCTCCAGAAGCGGTATGCCAGGATGCGAGCACAGGCTCTTTCCGCAGAGGACTCCATGAGCCTGTTGCAGGAGATCCGAGGAGCACTATGAGCAACACTGACCTGGCCTGGTTCAAGAGCAGTTACAGCAGCGGCAGTGGCGACAACTGCGTGGAAGTCGCCCTCTCCTGGCACAAGTCCAGCTACAGCAGTGGCGGCGACGGCGACTGCGTCGAGGTCGCCTCCTGCCCCTCCACCGTCCACGTCCGTGACTCCAAGAACGTCACCGGTCCGCAGCTCGCCCTCTCCCCCGCCGCCTGGTCCGCGTTCCTGACCCGGCTGAGCTGAAGGGCGTCACCATGAGCACGACCCCGGCCGACTACCTCTCCGGCCTCTTCTCTCTCGACGGGCGCACCGCCCTCGTCACGGGAGGCAGTTCCGGTATCGGCCGGGCCATCGCCGGGGCGCTGGCCCGTGCCGGGGCGGAGGTCGTCGTGCTCGCCCGTAAGAAGAACGACCTGGTGGCGACCGTGGACGAGCTGACGGCCGACGGCTGCCGGGCGGCCTGGGTGAGCGCCGACCTGGGCACCCGGGAGGGCATCAGGGCCGGGGCCGAGGAGGCGGCGGCCGTGTTCGGGGAGCCGGACATCCTGGTGAACTCGGCCGGCGTCAACCTGCGGCCTCCGCTGGGCGAGCTGGGCGAGGACGTCTGGGACACGACGATGACCGTGAACCTGGAGGCGCCCTTCCTGCTCGGTCAGCGGTTCGGGCCCGGGATGGCCGAGCGCGGCTTCGGGCGGATCATCCACGTGACCTCCCAGCAGGCGCACCGCGCGTTCGTGCAGAGCGGGGCGTACGGGGTGTCCAAGGGCGGGCTTGAGTCGCTGGCCCGCTCGCAGGCGGAGGCGTGGTCCGCGTACGGGGTCACGGCCAACACGCTCGTGCCCGGGGTCGTCCTGACCCCGCTCAACGAGCGGCTGGCCTCCGATCCCGAGAAGGTCGCCGCGCTCGCCGCCCGCACGATGGTCGGCCGCAACGGGCTCGCGGAGGACTTCGCGGGCGCGGCCGTCTTCCTGGCGAGCACCGCCTCCGCGTACGTCACGGGCCACTCCCTCTTCGTGGACGGCGGCCTGTCCGTCCACTGAACCGGGGCGGTCCCGGAGTCCGTTCCTCCGGGCCGCCGCCGATCACTCTGCGCACGCCTACCGGCACGTCGGGTAATAGGAGGAAATCTCCTCCGAGGTGCCGGTTCTTCTGCTGAGATGTACCCCCAGCGGGTAGCGGTACGAGCACAAAGGACGGGAATGCGACGGGGGTTCGGAGAACGGTCAGGCCTGCCCCGCGCACTGGGTCCCCTCCCCCTCGCCCCGCTCGTCCCCGAGTACGACGAGCTGATGTCCCGCCAGATGGCGGCGGGTGCCGACCACTTCGGCGAGGCCCTGGTCGGGAACGGCGAGTCGCTGTCCTTCGTGGACGGTCTCTTCCTGTGCGCGGGGTCGCGGCGGCGGCACGTCGACGCGGCCCGGCTGCGCGCCCTCGCCGCCGCCGATCCGTCCCGCGCCCCGCTCCTGGAACTGCTCGCGGACGTCCAGGAACGCGAGCCGGCCCTGCTGCGGCGCGTCCTGCTCCACCAGTTGGTCACGCTCCTCCAGGGAGGCGGGCCACGGGCCTCCTTAGCCGGGGTCGAGCCGTCCGAGACGGCCGTCCTCGCGCAGGCCGTCCGGACCGTGCCCGTCCTCGACGCCCGGCAGCGCAAGGCGGCGGAGGCGCTCGGACGGCTCTGGCGGCAGCGGCGGTTACGGGCCGTCGGACGGGCCCTCGACACCCTGGGCACCACCGCGGTCCACGCGGACCCCGCGCTCACCACCCTCGCCGCCCGGCTCGCCCTGCGCCTCGACCGCTGCGACCGCTCGCTCGCCGCCGCCCGCGCCGCCCGGGACCCCCGGACGGCCGGCGCCCACTACCTGGACGCCCTCGGGACGGCCGCCGACGACGACACGGCGACGCGCGGACTGATCATGCTGGAGCGGCCCCGCCCCCGCGAGGACGCCCTCCTCTCCGTCCGGCTCACCGGCGACCGGGTCCTGCTCTCCTGGCCGGTGCCGGACGGGGCGGGGGCGAGCGGGGCGGGGCGGCGGCTGGTCCGGCTCACCCGGGGCACGGACCGGCCGGCGATCGTCCCCCTGTCCGCTCCCGCCCCCTCCTCCGGCGCCGGGGCCGGGTCCGGTCCCGGGTCGCGGGAGACCGCCGTCGACGACGGCCCCCTGCGGGGGACCCTGGTGCGGTACGCGGTGTTCCCGACCCTCGACGGCGTCCCCCACGCCCTCCCGCTCGTGTCGCAGCCCCTCCTGATCGCCCCCGACGTCGAGGGCCTCGCCGTCACGGACGGGCCCGCGCGGCTCACCGCCCGCTGGACCCGGCCGCCCCGCACCGGACGCGTGACGGTCACCCTCCACTCCGGAACGGCCTCCGCGCCCCAGGGGGACGTCGTCGCGCGGCACGAGGCCGACGCCCGGACGGACACGCACGCCTTCACGGGGCTCGCGCCGGGCCCCTACGCCGTCCGCGTGGTCTGCCACCACCCCTCGCCCCGGGGCGAGGACGTGGAGTCGGCGGGCGTACGGGCCGAGGCGACCGTCCATCCGTGGCCGGAGGCGCTCACCTCGCTCACCGCAGAGACGGGCCCCGAGGGGGGCGTCCGGTTCACCGGCCGGGGACCGGCCGGCACCGAGGTCCGCCTCGTGGCCTGGGACGATCCCGCCGGGACGCCGCCGCCGGGGACCGGTCTGCACACCGCCGCGCTGCCCGCGCCGCTCCCCTGGGCCGCGTACGGCGCCGACCGGCCCGCCGAGCCCCCGTCCGCCTTCTCGGGCCTCGTCGTCGGGGTGACCGTGCTCGGGGAGCGGGCCGTCGCCGGTCCCGCCGTACGGCTCGACGTGCCCGCGCCCGTCACCGGCCTGCGGGCGCTGCGCGAATCCGACGGGCACGTCCGGCTCGTCTTCGACTGGCCCGCCGACGCCGGTTCGGTCGAGGCCGCGTGGGAGCGGCAAGGGGTCCGGGAACGCGTCCGGGTCAGCCGCTCCCGCTTCCTCCGGGAAGGCCTGCGGCTGCCCGTCGGCCCGGCCGCCGCCCGGATCGACGTGCGCGCCGCCTCGCGGCACGAACCGTCGGCCGCCGCCGCGCCGGAAACGCCCGTGCCGGAACCGGGCGCTCCGGGGCCGGGCGCGGGCGCGTCGAGCCGTACGGTCGTCGTCCGGCGCGCCCCCGCCTCGGTCGTGCTGCCCGGGGACGTCGTCGTCTCCTACCGGCTGGTGGTCCGCCGCCGGGGCCTCGCCCGCAAGGTGGTGTCCGCCGGGGTCGAGGTGACGGTGGCCGGGGCGGACCCCTCCTGCCCCCTCCCCGACTTCGTCCTAGTCCGCCGGGGCGGCGACACCGCCTCCGCCCGGCCCCGGCACCGGGACGACGGGGACGTGCTCGTCCGGCTGACCGGGGCGGACCTGGCGGCCTCGCCGCACACGACCCGTGAACTCTCCCCCGGGCTCCTCCGCCCGCCCTACGCCCTGCGCGCGTTCCTGGCCGGCGAGCACGCCGCCTCCGCGCGCCTCGAAGAACCAGCCCTCTCGACCCTGGTGGTGCGCTGACATGACGACGGTGATCTGCCCGTACTGCTTCGACCGTTCCCAGGCCTCGCGCCTGCCCTACCGCTGTCTGATGTCCCGCACCGGCCTGCGCGGGGGCACCCCCTGCGACCCCGAGCGCGACGACCTGTGGGCCAGCTTCACGGGCTCCGCCGCGCCGCCCGCCGCGTACATGAAGGGGCCGGTGTTCCCGCCGCCGCGCAGCCTCGGACGGCTGCGCGGCGGGGGCGGGCGGGCCGAGTGCCCGCACTGCGGGGTGGCCACCCCCGTACGGGTGTGCGCGGCCTGCCACAGCGACCTGCCCAGCGACTACTGCGCCCAGGACAGCCGGATCATCGCGCTGGTCGGCGCCAAGTCGTCCGGCAAGAGCACCTACGTGTCCGTGCTCGTCAACGAGCTGCGGCACCGGGTGGGGCAGGCGTACGGGGCGGCGCTGGCCGCCATGGGCGACGAGAGCCAGAACCGCGACCGCGAGATGGCCGAGGACCTCTACGAGCGGCTGCGGCTGCCCGGCACCACCCGGCCCGCCGCGACCGGCTTCAACGACCCGCTGCTCTACCGGCTGAGCCTGCCCCGGCAGGGCCGCCGGGGCACCCGGCACACGGCGCTCGTCTTCTTCGACGCGGCCGGCGAGGACCTCAAGTCGGCCGAGTCCATGGCCCGTTACACCCACTACCTGAGCGCGGCGGACGGCATCATCCTGCTCGTCGACCCCCTCCAGCTGGGGGCGGTGCGGGACGCGCTGCCCGAGGACGGCGGACCGCCGCTGCCCTCGCGCGAGACCCCCGCCC
Source organism: Streptomyces sp. NPDC093071 (assembly GCF_044754545.1). NCBI lineage: Bacteria > Bacillati > Actinomycetota > Actinomycetes > Kitasatosporales > Streptomycetaceae > Streptomyces > Streptomyces sp. NPDC093071. The sequence continues at coordinate 932,684 of NZ_JBIVPH010000001.1, forward strand.
TCCAGATCGCGGCCGACGTGGCCACCCAGCTGCGGTCCCACCGGCGGGGCGGCTCGCGCGGCCGGGTGGACACCCCGCTGGCCGTCGCCGTCACCAAGACGGACGCGCTGCGCCCGCTGCTCGACCCGCACTCCCCGCTGCTGCGCAACACCCCGCACTCCGGCGGCCGGTTCGACGAGGCCGACCGGATCGCCGTCCACGAGGAGGCCCGGTCCCTCCTGGAGGGCTGGGACTCGGGGGCGCTCTGGCGGCAGCTGGAGCGGGACTTCTCCTCGGTGTCGCTCTTCGGCCTCTCCGCGCTGGGCTCGCCGCCGCCCGCCGACGCCCCCGCCGACGCGCCCAAGTCCGGTCCGCAGCCGGTCCGCGTCGAGGACCCGCTGCTCTGGCTCCTCGGGCTGCGCGGTCTGATCCCGGTCGCCAAGCCGCCGCGCGACGGCGCCCGCAAGGGGGAGTCCGCGGCATGAGCCTGCCCCAGATGCACTACACCTCGGCCCCGCCCGGACCGGACGGCTCCGGCTTCCGGTTCACCGCCGTCACGCCGGGCGTCCCGGCGTCCGTGCTTCGCGAGGCGGAACAGCTCATCGGATACGAGCCGCCCCGGGACGCCCCGTCGCGCCCCACCCCCGACGACCTCGCGCTGTTCCCCGAGATGTTCAGCCACACCCGGCTCTCCGATGGCAGCGGGCTGCTCAGCCGCACCGTGTACACGGGCGCCGACTACAGCGGGCGGTGGGGCAACTTCCACGCGCACGCCGTGCACCTGGCGGCCGGGGAGCGGCTGTCCGGCGACATGCCGCCGATCGCCGCGTGGGGCGCGCCCGAGTGGGCGGACCGCACCCCGGAGAACGGGGCGCCGCCGCTCGGCCGCCTCACGCCCCCGCCTTCGCACGAACTCCGTTCGGAGCTCGCGGCCTTCGCGGCCGGCCGGACGCCCTGGCTCGCGGCCGTCCTGGCCGATCTGCGGCGGCTCGCGGAGAGCCCGCACGCCCCGCAGGTCGTCCTCGCCGAGGAGGACACCGGGCGGGTCGCGCACTGGGTGATGCTGGCGTGCACCGCGCTGCCCCGGGACTTCGCCCGCGACCTGACGTTCACCACGTACACCCGGCGTCCGCAGCAGGCGCGGCAGCAGCTCGTCGGGGTGCGCCCGGAGGACGTCCGGTCCGTGGCCGGGCAGCCGCACCGGTACAGCGTCCACGACTGCTCCGACCCCTCGACCGCCCCCGCCGCCCCGGCCGACCCCTGGGCGCACACGGCGGCGGCCGTCCTGGCGTCCGGTCTGCTCCCGCTCTTCCGGCGGGCGCGCGAGGCGGCCGGTGAGGAGTACGCGGCGGCGCCCTTCGCACCGGGTCCGCTGGCCGCGCTCGCGCTGGTGAAGGGCGTCGCCGTCCCCGAGGACGCCCGGACCGAAGCGGCCGTCTGGGTCCGCGCGCACCCCGCCGCCCTCGACGAGCCGACGCTCGCCCGCTTCCTCGAAGCCGTCTGCGAGGTCGTCCCGGGCACGCCCGAACTCCCTTCGGACGCCCTGGCGGGCCTCCTGGACGCGCTGCACGGCACCGTCCCCGCCGCCCTGACGGCCCCGCTCACGGCGCGGCTCGTCGACCGGGCCCTGCGCGGCGGGACGACGGCCCTGCCGCCGCTGCCGCCGGGCGCGCTGCCCGAGCCGTACCGGAGCCGGCTGGCCGCCGAGTCCGGCGAGGAGCTGCGCCGGGCGCTGCGGGACCCGCTCACGCCGCTGGCCCGGGTCGCCGAGCTGCTGCGGGTGGCGCGGCTGCTCGGGGTCGGCCACGACGACCTGGCGGCGGCGCTCGCCGAGCGGATCGGCGACGGCCTGCTCTCCGGGGCCGGGTCCGGTGGCGCCGCGGCGGAGGCGCTGCGGGACGCGTTCGCGGAGCCCGGCCGCCTTCTCGACCTGGCCCTCGTCCACCTCGACGCCCGGGCCGCCGACGACCCGCCGGGGACCGCCCGCGCCCTGCGGGACGCCCGGCTCCCCCTCGACGGGGTCCGGGGCGTGCCCCACCTCCTGATGTGCGCGGCGGCCGGGTCCGGCGGGCCCGGGCGCGACCGGAACGGCGAGCTGCACCGGCTGCTCCGGGTCGCCGGTGCCTCCCCCCACGGGGACCCGCTGGCCCTGCGCACGGCGGTCGCCCTGGTCTGGGAGGACCGGGGGCCGACCGCCGCCGAGGCCTCCCTGCTCCTGAGCGAGGCCGGGGCCCGGCCGCACGTCGCCGCCGGGACCTGGGACCACCTGGTGACCGCCGCCGTCGACGCGCCGGCCGAGGACGCGGAGGCCCCGCTCCTGGCCCGCCAGATCCTCGCGGCCGCGCCCGAGTCCGTCGGGCGCTCGGTCCTGGACGACCTCAAGCTGCTGTCCCTGGTCCACGACCTGGAGGCGCAGGAGGACGGCGCCGCGCAGGGCGGCTGGACGGCCCGGGTCCGGGCGCTCTCCGACTCCTCGCGCCCCGGCGTCCGGCGGCGCGCCACGGCCGCCCTGGCCCGTCGCCTCCTGAGCCCGGACCGGCCCGCCGACGAACTCGGCGAACTGGCCCGCAGCGACGACCTCGACGTCATCGACGCGTACGCCTCGGCGGCCCGTACGCCCTTCTTCCGCGACGTGCTGCGGTCGGTCCCCCGCCGGGCGGCGAACTGCTTCGTCGACTGGAACGCGCACGCCGGGGCGAGCCCCGCGTGGGACCTGACGCGCCGGGCGCTCCTCGACGAGGTGCTGCGCCCCGTCGTGCGGGGCCTGTCCGACGAGAACGTCCTCAAGGTGGAGGAGCAGCTGTCGCTCGTGGCCATCGGCCGCGTCTACGACTTCCGGGAGTGGAACCGGCCCGCGGGCGTCCTGGGCCGCCTCTTCCGCAACCGCGGGCGCGCCCCGGAGACGCCGTCGTCGTCCTGGCGGGGCGACGTCGAACGGCCCGGGGAGAAGGGGGACCCGCGATGACGGAGGCACGGAAGAGCGGTGGACGCCATGACCGGTGACGAACTCACCAGGACCGTCGTCGTCGTGCTGCTGGCGTTCTGGAGCGTGACCGGCCTCCTGGTGTGCTGTACGTACGCCTTCTGGCAGTTCCTCACCACGGCGTGCCGGAGCGCGGCGCGGGCGCTGGGCCCGTTGCGGCCGGGGCGGTCGGACCTCCGGGTCCTCACGATCGGCACGGAACCGGCCCATCCCTCGTACTGGCACCGGCAGGTGTGGATCGACACCAGCACGGCGGTGGGACGCTCGTACCGGGCGCTGTGGAGCCGGTGGTGGGGGCACTGGACGCTCACCGTCGCGGCGCGGCTCTTCCGGGGGCGGCGGCCGGGGACGGACCGGCGGGGCAAGAACGGGCTGACCCGTCTGACGATGCGGCTCGTGGCGCCGGGCACGGCGGTCGGCGCGACCGTCGCCGCGCTGCTCGCCGCCGCGCTGCACACGGGCGTCGTCGTGGTGTTCTGCGCGGGCGTCACCCTCCTCTGGACGGCCTGGGTCCTGACCGTGGGCGTCGTCCGGGGGGCGGAGCGCGGCTGGCTGCTGCTGCGCCGGGTGCGGACGGTCTGTCCGCACCCCGACTGCCACCGGCCGTTCCCCCGGGCGGCCCACCCCTGCCCGCAGTGCCGCGCGGTCCACACCTCGCTGGTGCCGGGGCGGTACGGGGTGTTCCGGCACACCTGCCGCTGCGGTGGCCAGCTGCCCTCCGCGCTCTTCGCGGGCCGCTCCGGCGTTCCGGCCGAATGCCCGTCCTGCGCACGCCCGCTGCCGCCGTCGGCGGGGACCACGCGGGTGGTCCACGTCCCCCTGATCGGCGGCTCGTCCTCGGGCAAGACGATGCTCCTGGCGGCCGTCGTGGCGGGGCTCCGCTCCTGGGCGGAGCGCGGGAACCTCACCGTGGAGTTCGCCTCGGACGCCGACCAGCGGGACAGCGAGGCGCTCGACCGGGAGATCGACCGCAACGACTGGGCCCTCAAGACCCAGGGCGACCAGCGCGCCTGGATGATCGTGGTGGGCAAGGGGCTGCGCAGGCGGCTGCTGTACCTCTACGACCCCATGGGCGAGTCGCTGCACCGGGCCGACCGGGTGCGCGAACAGCAGTACCTCGCCCACGCGGACGGCGTCCTCTTCGTCGTCGACGTCCTGGCCGACCGTACGGTCCGGCAGGCGCTGAGCGGCGCGGACGACACCCTCGCCGGCGAGGCCCGGCCCGCCGCCCAGGGGCCCGTCGACACCTACCAGGGGCTCACCGGCGAACTGGCCTCGCTCACCGGCGGACGCGGCGACCTGCCCGCGGCCGTGGTGGTCACCAAACGGGACGTGCTGGACCGCGTCGAGGCACTGCCCGCGGCGGGGGCCCGGGTCGACGACTGGCTCGTCGCCATCGGCCTCGGCGGACTCGTCCGGGGCTTCACGCACGACTTCAAGGCGGCGGGCTTCTGGGCGGTCAGCGCCTCGGCGGCCACCGGCGGCGGGGCCCTGGACAGCGAGCGGCGGCGGGCGGCGGAGCCGGTCCTGTGGCTGCTCGCCCGCACCGGCCTGCGGGTCGGGGACCTGGTCGAGTCGCGGGGGACGGTCCCCCGGCAGCGCGGTCTCGGCGGCACGATCCGTACCGGTGTGAAGGGACAGGGGGTCCGACGGGGATGACGGTGGTGACTCCGCGCGTGGCGCGGGCCCGCAAGGTGCTCACGGCGCTGTTCGCCACGGCCTGCGTCGTGGTCTTCGGGGCGGCCGTGCTCGGCGCCCTGTACGGGCTTCCCGGCCTGATCGACGAGGTGTGGCGGCTGTGGGAGGAGGGCTGACCCCCGCCCGCCGTCCCCCTCGCTCCTCTCCCTTCTCGTTTTCCTCATCATCCGACCCCTACTCACCCTCAGGAGGATGCTCGTGACCGAGATCCCCGGCGGCCCGATGGCGAACCGCCCGGTGCACTTCATCTGGCTGCTCGACTGCTCGTACTCGATGCTCGGCGAGAAGATCGGGCAGCTGAACTACGCGATCCGGGAGGCGATCCCGGAGATGCGCTCGGTGGCGCACGACAACCCGGCCGCGCAACTGCTGCTGCGCACGATCACCTTCTCCACCACCGCCCGCTGGCACCACAAGGACCCCGTCGCGGTGGACGACTTCACCTGGCAGGACGTGCAGCCCGACGGCACGACCAACCTCGGTGAGGCCCTCCAGCTGGTGGCCGGCGAGCTGCGCACCCCGCCGATGCCCGAGCGCGCCCTCAAGCCGGTGATCGCCCTGGTGTCCGACGGCGTGCCCACGGACGACTGGCGCGCGGGCCTCAAGGCGATCGACGCCACCCCGTGGGGGCGCAAGGCGGTGCGGGTCGCCATCGCGATCGGCACCGACGCCGACCGGAGCGTGCTCCAGGAGTTCCTGGCCAATCCGGAGCTGCGCCCGCTCGACGCGAACAGCCCCAAGCAGCTGGCCGCCGCGATCCGCTGGGCCTCGACGGCCGCGGTCAAGGCGGCCTCGCAGCCGGTGGCCGGCGCGAACGACACCGCCACCAAGCCGGCGCCGTACGCGCCCCCCGTCCTCGCCGACGACGACGAAGACGACGTGTGGTGAGCGCGCTGCCGACCTGGGAGACCTTCCACGAGAGCGTGCGGGGCGTCAACAAGGCCCGGAACCAGGACCGTTGTCTGGTCCGGGGCACCGGTACGGCCGAGGACCCGCTGATCCTCACCGTGGCGGACGGGCACGGCTCCGCCGCGTATCCGAGGAGTCACGTCGGGGCCCAGTACGCGACGGACCTGTTCGCGCACCGGGCGTTCGAGTTCGCCACCTCCGTGGCCCCGCGCGACCGGGCGGGCTGGCGCGGGCGGCTGCGCGACTACGCCCGGATCGGCCTGCCGGAACGGCTGGTCCGGGACTGGCAGGGCAAGGTCCTCGGCCACTGGGAGCGGGACCCCACCCCGGACGGGGACCCGGCGTCCCCCGGGGCGATCCTGCGGCTGTACGGGTCGACGCTGATCGGCGCGGTCCTCACGCCGGACCTGTTCGTGGCCTGGCAGCTGGGGGACGGCGAGCTGACCGTGGTGGACGACGACGGGCGGGTCAGGCTGCCGCTGGCCCCCGCGCGGGCCGAACTCGGCGACGAGACGGCCTCCTTGTGCACCCGGAACGCCTGGCAGCTGGTCCGGGTGCACTGGGAGCCGCTGCCCGATCCGGCGCGGGCGCCCCGGCTGCTGGCGCTGTCCACGGACGGCCTGTCGAAGAGCTTCGTCTCGGACGACGGCTTCACCGAGTTCGCGGCCGGGCTGCACCGGCGGCTGACGGAGCGGGGCCTGCCGGGCACCGCCGGGGACATCCCCCGGTGGCTGGAGGAGGCCTCCCGGCACTCGGGCGACGACACCACCCTGGCCCTCGCCCGCCGGCCCGTCGCCGGGACGGGCGGCGAGACCCTTGGAGGGGGCGCCGACGAGACGGGCGGAGAGGGCGTCGGCAGGGCCGCTGACGGAAACGCCGACGAGAACGCCGGGGAGATCGCCGACGAGACCGCTGACGAGGTCGTCGGGAAGCTCGTCGGAGGGGACGTCGGGCAGGCCGCTGACGATGTCGCCGGGAAGGCCGACGACGAGGCCGTCGGAGAGGGCTCGGGAGAGGCCTTGGGCGGTGCCGACGGAGGGGTCGTCGGAGAGGCCGTGGGCGGTGCCGCCGGAAGGGTCGTCGCGGAGGGCTTCGGCGGAGCCGAGGGCTTCGGCGGCACCGCGGACGAAGCCGCCGAGAAGGTCGCGGAGGAGCCGGGGAACAGCCCCCGGGACCCGCGCATCCACGATGAGGAGACAGGACGTCCATGAACGGGATGCTCGACAGTGGGGACTCGCTGACCACGGACGACGGGAAGACGATCGTCGTCGACCGCCTGCTCGGCTCGGGCGGCCAGGGCGAGGTGTACCGGGTCGGCCTGCCCGACGGCGGCGTCAAGGCCCTCAAGTGGTACTACCCGGACAGCGCGACCCCGCAGCAGCGCAGGGTCGTCGAGGACCTGGTGTCCCGCGACTTCGACGACGACAGGTTCCTCTGGCCCACGGCCTTCGTCAGCGCCGGGGACGACCGCTTCGGCTACCTCATGGACGTGCGCCCCGACCGCTTCCGGGGCCTCCCCGAGCTCTTCCGGCGGACGGTGAGCACGTCCTTCCGGGCCCTCCTGACCGCCTGCCTGTACACGGTGGAGGCGTACCAGGCGCTGCACTCCAAGGGGATCGCGTACCGGGACATCTCCTGGGGGAACATCTTCTTCGACCCGGCCACCGGCGAGGTCCTGGTCTGCGACAACGACAACGCGGTGGTGGAGGGCGACCAGAGCGGGATCTCCGGGACCATGGGGTTCATGGCGCCCGAGCTGGTCCGCGGCGACCCCGGTGCCCAGCCGGGGACCCAGAGCGACCTGCACTCGCTGTCGGTGCTGCTGTTCATGTTCCTGATGAACCACCACCCGCTCAAGGGGGCCAGGGAGCTGGCCATCCACTGCCTGGACGAGAACGCGGAGCGCAAGCTGTACGGCCGCGAGCCGCTGTTCGTCTTCGACCCGCAGTACACGGACAACCGGCCGGACCCCGTCGAGCACTCCACCGTGCTCGCCCTGTGGCCGCTGGTGCCGCCCTCCCTCCAGGCGCTGTTCGTCCAGAACTTCACGGTCGGGCTGCGCGAGCCCTCGGCCCGGGTGCGCGAGTCGCAGTGGCGGGACGCGCTGCGGGCCGTCCGGGACGCCGTGGTGGAGTGCGCGAACTGCGGCCGGGAGAACATGACGGAGCCGGGCTCGGCCACCCCGGGGACCTGCTGGAAGGACGGCTGTCGCGCCACCCTCGTACTCCCGCCCCGCCTGGTGGTGACCACCCCGCCGCCGAGGGCGGAGCGGCACATCATGCTGGGCCGGACCGCCCGGATCCACCTGCACCACCTGAGCCCCGAGCCCTCCCGGCACGACTACTCGGAGCAGAGCCTCGTGGCCGAACTCGTGGAGCACCCGCAGAAGCCGGGGCGCTACGGGCTCGCCAACCGGTCGGCCACGGCTTGGACGGGCACCCGCTCCGACGGCACCACCCAGCGGGTCGTCCCCGGCCAGACGGTGCCGCTGCGGTCCGGGCTCGCCCTGGAGCTGGACGGCGGCGCCAGGGCGGAGGTCCGGGCCCGCTAGCGCCCGATCCGCCGGACAGGCCCTGACGGCCGGCTCCTCTTCCGGGGGATCACATGCCGACGATTCCGGCGATCCCCTGGACGAGGGCCAGACCGCCGCTGCCGACGGTCACGTACGGCTCGATGGCGGTGAGCGCGGACCGGATCCGGCCCCGGTCGGCGGGCCGCTGCTCGCGCTCGGCGCTCACGAGTTCGCCGTGCACCGCCTCGGCCTGCTCGACGGCGGCCCGGGCCGCCTCCTCCTCGCGGAGCCAGCGGACGAGCCGGGCCGCCATCGCCACGGCGCTCGCCGGGTCCGTCCCGTACTGGTGGATCTCCACCCGGCCGTGGTCCCCGATGTTGCTTCCGGACACCTGGCCGTGGAAGTTGTACGTGCTCATGGGTTCCCTCCCTCTCAGGACCGGCCCTACGGGGTCGGAGCGCCCTGCTGTCCGCCCGGTCCGTGCTGGTTGACGACGCCGTGGCCGCCGACGTTGCTGCCGTGGATGTCGCCCGAGATGTTGTACGTCTGGGTGCTGATCACCTGGACGGCCTGCTCGTACGAGCTGGTGTCCACGTGGTGGGCCTCCAGGAACCGTTCGGTGGCGGTGAGGACGCCGCCCTGGAGCCGGTGCAGGTAGTCCCGGGAGTCGGAGCGGTCGTTGTGCACCATCCGGTCCCAGGAGGAGACGCTCTCGCGGATGCTCCCGGTTGCCCCGTGGTCGAAGAGGACGTGCCGCTCGGAGATCTCCCTGCGCCACTGGCGGAGTTCGCGGGAGCGGTCGCGGGCGCGGGAGCGCCGGTCGGCGTTGCGGCGCCGGGCGCCGCGCAGGGCGGTCCACCAGGAGCGCCGGGTGGCCCCGAGGAGTTTCCGGGTCCGTTCGAAGCCGCCGAACGGCAGGGCGTCCACGTGGTCGTAGACGGCGTGCAGGGGCGGGATGACGAAGACCAGGACCTCCCAGGAGAGGAGGGGGAGGTGGAGCCGGGCCCGCAGCTGCATGGTCACGATCACCCGGCCGCCGTCGCTGACGCGCTCCAGGCTGAGGAAGGTGCGCATCCCGGCGCCGGGGTTGACCAGTCCGGTGCGCACGAGGTCGGTGTCGATCTGGGCGCGCGGGCGGCCCTGCGGCTCCTCCAGGAGCTCGTCGGCGAGGAGCGGGACGTGGTCGCCGCAGACGTACAGCCGGTTCCTGGCGCGCAGTCCTTCGAGGCCGGCGATCTTCGCCATCTCCTTGGCGACGTAGGTGTGCAGGTCCACCGCGTCGAAGGGGACGATGGTGAGCTTCCGGCCGGGGTTCGCCGGGTCCTCGGCGGGCCGCGAGACGTCGATGGGCTGCCAGACGACGTCCTTGATCCGCTTTCCGCTGCCGACGAAGGGGTCGGTGTGGGCGGCGGCGGCCGCGTACGGCACCACGTTGGCCCTGGCGAGGGACTTCAGCCGCTGCTCGGCCCGCTGTTCGACGGGGTCGGCGAGGGTCTCGGGGCGGGCGCCGCCCCAGTACACCTCCTGGGCCGCGCGCCAGGAGGCCGACAGGGCGTCGTGGACGGCCCACCAGGCTCCGGCGAGGCAGCCGGCGACCAGCGCGCCGCCCGCCCACAGGCCGGGGGCGGCGCCTTTCACGAGGCTCCACACCAGGAGGGCGACGCCCGCCCAGAGGACGAGGAAGAGGGCGGAGAGGACGCGGTCGCGGCGCTCGGCCCGGCGGACCGCGGCCCGCGCGTGACGGGCGAGGGCGATCAGGTGGATCCCCAGGGGGAGCCCGAGCGCCGTCATCCGGTCCGCGGTGAGTTCGGTGTCCATCTCGCGGGCGAAGGCCTCGTCGAGGTGGACGTGGGCGCACAGTTTCCGGGTCACCGCGTCCTTGCGGTAGGTCGGAAGCGTCCGTAACTGTCTGCGTGCCATGCGGTTCTCCCCCTGTGCGTCACCGCACACCCTAGGGAAGAGCGCCCGCCGTGTCCCCCGGATCGGACGGAAGGCCCTGCTCTTCGCGGGGGTGGGGGTGGGGGGAGCGGGAGGGGCCGGATCGGGCCGGGGTGGTATCGCGGGTGCGTCGGGCATGATCTGTGGGACGGAGCGGTACGGGGCGGAGTGGTGGGGGGACGGCGCGGGGCGCGCCCTTCCGGAGCGCCGACGGGGGGACACGGCATGGAGTGGGCAACGCTGGCCGCCACGCTGGGCGGTGGTCTGATCGCGATCGCGGGTACGGTGCTCGCCGACCGGCTGCGCACCCGCCAGGAACACCGGCGCGGCCTCCGGGAGCGCCGCCGGGAGGTCTACACGGAGTTCATCGCGGCGGCGGGCGCGGCGCACACGGAGCTGCGCCGGCTCGCGCAGAGCGGGGCCGGGGCGGCCGGCCTGGAGGAGGCGAGCCGCGCGGCGCTGACGGACGCCCGGGTCTACGAGGTGCGCGAGCGCCTCTTCCTCGACGCCAGCGCCCGGATCGCGGGCACGGGACAGACCATGTTCGAGCGGCTGCGCGCCCTCCGGAGGACGGTCGCGGCGGGCGCCGGCATCTCGACCTCCGCGTTCCACGACGTCTACCACCCCTATCTGGACGCCGTCTGGGCCTACCGCGAGGCCGTCCGCGCCGAGTTGGAGGGGCCCGCGCTCGCCCCGTCCGACTTCGGCTGGTCCGCGTGGGACGGCCGCGAGCGCTGCCCGCACTGCGCGGAGGGAGGGGCGGGCGGGGCGGGCGCGTTGCCCGGGGGGCGGGTGCCCGAGGGACGGACGCCCGAGGGGCGCCTGTCCGAGGGGCGTGCGCCCCTTCCCGGTCGTGCGGGGCGGGACGACGTCCCCTAGGGCGTTCTCCGGGGGTCGTTCCGGGTTCCCGGGCCGGTTCGGACGCCGTATGCGGGAAAGGAAATCTACGGCTCGTGGCCCCGATCCCCGGAGGAGACCGTCGATGACGTCCGGCAGCGTGACAGAGCGGACCGACGCGTGGTGGAAGTCCGCGGTCGTCTACCAGATCTACCCCCGCAGCTTCGCCGACTCCAACGGCGACGGCATCGGTGACCTGGACGGCGTCACCGGCCGTCTGGACCACCTCGCGGACCTCGGCGTGGACGTGGTGTGGCTCTCGCCCGTCTATCCGTCGCCACAGGACGACAACGGCTACGACATCAGCGACTACCAGGACATCGACCCCGTCTTCGGGGACCTGGCGGCCTTCGACCGCCTCCTCGCGGCGGTGCACGGGCGCGGCATGAAGCTGATCATGGACCTGGTCGTCAACCACACCTCCGACGAGCACCCGTGGTTCCGGGAGTCGCGCGACCCGAACGGCCCCAAGCGCGACTGGTACTGGTGGCGGCCGCCGCGCGACGGCCGCGAGCCCAACAACTGGGGCTCGTTCTTCTCGGGCCCGGCCTGGACGCGCGACCCCGCGAGCGACGCGTACTACCTCCACCTGTTCTCCCCGAAGCAGCCCGACCTCAACTGGGAGAACCCGGAGGTGCGGCGGGCCGTGCACGCGATGATGCGGTGGTGGCTGGAGCGGGGCGTGGACGGCTTCCGGATGGACGTCGTCAACCTCATCTCTAAGGACCCGGCGCTGCCCGACGGAGTGCCGCGCGGCGACGGCCCGTACGGCGACGGGTCGCCCTCCTACGTCTGCGGGCCGCGCGTCCACGCATACCTCCGGGAGATGCACCGGGAGGTGATGGCTCGGTATCCCGGGCGGCTGCTGACCGTCGGGGAGATGCCCGGCGTGACCGTCGAGCAGGCCCGGCTGTTCACCGACCCGGACCGCGCCGAGCTCGACATGGTGTTCCAGTTCGAGCACGTCGGACTCGACCACGGCGCCCACAAGTTCGACCCGCGGCCGCTGCGGCTGACCGACCTGAAGGCGTCCCTGGGCCGCTGGCAGGCCGGTCTCGCGGACGTCGGGTGGAACAGCCTGTACTGGAACAACCACGACCAGCCCCGCGTGGTCTCCCGCTTCGGCGACGACGGCCCCCGCCACCGCACCCGGTCCGCGACCATGCTGGCCACGGTGCTGCACCTGCACCGGGGCACCCCCTACGTCTACCAGGGGGAGGAGCTGGGCATGGCCAACGCTCCCCTACGCACCATCGAGGACTTCCGGGACATCGAGTCCCTGAACCACTACGCGCAGGCGCTGGACGCGGGGGCGAAGCCCGAGGAGGTCCTGCCGGGGCTGCGCGCGATGGGCCGGGACAACGCCCGTACGCCCATGCAGTGGGACGCCTCCCCGCAGGCCGGCTTCACCACGGGCACGCCCTGGCTCCCCGTCAATCCGGACCACACCGAGGTCAACGCCGCCGCCGCGTACGCGAATCCTGCATCCGTCTACCACCACTACCGGCGGCTCATCGCCCTGCGCCACGACGAACCGGCCGTCGTGCACGGCGACTTCACGATGCTGCTGCCCGAGGACGAGCGGGTGTACGCCTTCACCCGTCACCACGAGGGGACGACCCTGCTCGTCGTCGGCAACTTCACGGGCGACACGGTGGCCGTGGACCTCCCCGGCGACTGGGAGGACGCCGAACTCGTCCTGGGCAACGGGCCGTCCGCACCGGCGGAGGACGGGCGGACGGTCCTCGCGCCCTGGGAGGCGAGGGTGCACCGCCGGGTCGGACGGGGCGCGGGCGACGCGACCGGCGCGGACCGCACCGCCGATGATCCGCGCCTCCCCGGGTAGGCGCGGCCCATGACCGTCTACGGATTCCACGCCTCGCACGAACAGGTGCCTCCGGCCGACCTGCTGGCCGCGGCCGTCCGCGCGGAGGAGGCCGGTTTCGGCGCCGCCATGTGCTCGGACCACTTCTCGCCCTGGAGCGTCCGGCAGGGCGAGTCCGGCTTCGCGTGGTCCTGGCTGGGCGCCGCCCTCCAGGCCACCGACCGCATCCCCTTCGGCGTCGTCAACGCTCCCGGGCAGCGCTACCACCCCGCGATCGTCGCCCAGGCCGTCGGCACCCTCGCCGCCATGTACCCGGGCCGCTTCTGGGCGGCCCTGGGCAGCGGCGAGGCGTCCAACGAGCACATCACCGGCGACCGCTGGCCGCGCAAGGACGTGCGCAACGCGCGGCTGCGCGAGTGCGTCGACGTCATCCGGGCGCTGCTGCGCGGCGAGGAGGTGAGCCACGACGGCCTGGTCACCGTGGACCGGGCGCGGCTGTGGACCCGCCCCGAGACCGTGCCGCCGCTGATCGGCGCCGCGTGCAGCGAGGCCACCGCGGCCTGGTGCGCGGAGTGGGCCGACGGGCTCATCACCGTCAACGCCCCGCACGAGCGGCTGCGCCGGATCGTGGACGCCTACCGCTCCGCCGGCGGCGCCGGGCCGCTCCGCCTCCAGGTCCATCTGAGCTGGGACCCCGACCCGGACACCGCCCTCGCCGTCGCCCACGACCAGTGGCGCACCAATGTGCACGGGCCGCCCGTGAGCTGGGACCTGGACACGGCCGAGCTGTTCGACGGCGTCAGCGAGCACGTCACGCCCGAGCGGGTCGCGGAGGCGGTGAACGTCTCGGCGGACCTCGGGCAGCACGCGGCCTGGCTCCAGGAGTACGCCGACCTCGGCTTCGACACGGTCATGCTGCACCACGTCGGGCGCGAACAGCACGCGTTCGTCGACGCGTTCGGCGACAAGGTGCTGCCCCGGCTCGACGCGACCCCGGCGGGGCCCGCGGTCGTGGAGGGCGCCCGATGAGACTGACCAGGACCTCCGACCTGTGGTGGAAGAACGCGGTCGTGTACTGCCTGGACGTGGAGACGTACCAGGACGGCGACGGGGACGGGACCGGCGACTTCGCGGGCCTGACCCAGCGGATCGACCACCTCGTCCGCCTCGGCGTCACCTGCGTCTGGCTGATGCCGTTCTATCCGACTCGGGAGCGGGACGACGGCTACGACATCACCGACTTCTACGCCGTCGACCCGCGTCTGGGCACCCTCGGGGACTTCACGGAGTTCGTGCGGACCGCCCGCGACCGGGGCATCCGGGTCATCGCCGACCTGGTCGTCAACCACACCTCCGACCAGCACCCGTGGTTCCTGGAGGCCCGCTCCAGCCGCACGGCCGCCCGTCGCGACTGGTACGTCTGGTGCGACGAGCCGCCCGAGGACGGGCCCGAGGGCGTCGTCTTCCCCGACGCCGAGAAGAGCCCCTGGGAGTACGACGAGAAGACCGGGCAGTACTACCTGCACCGCTTCTACCGGGAGCAGCCCGACCTCAACGTGGCCAATCCCGCCGTGCGCGACGAGATAGCCCGCATCATGGGCTTCTGGACGCAGCTCGGGCTGTCCGGCTTCCGCGTCGACGCGGTCCCCTTCCTCCTGGAGACCGACGGCCAGGAGGACGCCGACGCGCTGCCCGACCCGCACGAGTACCTGGCCGACCTGCGGGCCTTCCTCGGCCGCCGCAACGGCGAGGCGGTCCTCCTCGGCGAGGTCAACCTGCCCTACCCCGAGACCCTGCGGTTCTTCGGGGACCCGGAGTCCGAGCGGGGCGACGAGCTGACCATGTGCTTCGACTTCATCGGGATGCAGAAGATGTACCTGTCGTTCGCCCGGGGCGAGGCGGGACCGCTGGCCTCGGCGCTGCGGGAGCGGCCGGAGGCGCCGCGCGACGGACACTGGGCGACCTTCGTCCGCAACCACGACGAGCTGACGCTCGACAAGCTCGACGAGGACGAGCGCGCCGAGGTGTTCGCGGCCTTCGGCCCGGACGAGGACATGCGGCTGTACGGCCGGGGGCTGCGCCGCAGGCTGCCGCCCATGGTCGGCGGCGACCGCCGCCGGGTGGAGCTGGCCTACAGCCTGCTGTTCACCCTGCCCGGGACGCCCGTCCTCTTCTACGGCGAGGAGATCGGGATGGGCGAGAACCTCGCCGCGGAGGGCCGGCAGGCCGTCCGCACCCCCATGCAGTGGACGGCGGAGGAGGGCGCCGGGTTCTCCACCGCCCCGGCCGGCGACTTCCCCAACCCGATGACCGGGGGTCCGTACGGGCCGGGCCGGGTGAACGTGCGGGAGCAGGCGCACGACCCCGATTCGCTGCTCACGCGCGTGCGGACGCTGATCGAGCGGTACCGCGAGGCACCCGAACTCGCCTGGGGCCGCACCGAGGTGCTCGACGTGGACGACCCCGGCGTCCTGGCCCACCTCTCGTCGCTGCCCGAAGGGGCCGTCCTGGCCCTGCACAACCTCTCGGCCCGGCAGACCCGCGCGACCACGACCGTGCCCGGTCTGGAGGGCGGCCGCACGCTCACCGACGTGTTCACCGGGGACACCCTGGAGGCGTCGGCCGGCGGCCTCGTCGGCGTCGCCCTGGCACCGTACGGCTACCGCTGGCTCCGGGTGGACACCCCGCTGGACGACCCGGAACGCACGACCCGCGTCTGACCGGACCGCCGGAGGCCTCCTTCGCCTCCGCGCGGGGTACGGTCCGGCCCGGACACCCCCTGGTCGACGAACCCACCAGCGCCCTCGACCTCCCGCCCGCCTCACCCGTCGGCGGCCACCGCCACGGTCCTGGTCACCCACGATCGCGCCCGCCTCACCGCGGTCGACCAGATCGCCGAAGTCCACGACGGACGCCTGCGCCTCCCGGCGACGCCGTGCTGAACCAGGTCCCGCCGGCGCAGCGGCGGCCGATGCCGGACGCGGGTGCGGGACGGAAGTGCGCTGAGGGGTCAGGGGTGGGCACTGAGGGAGAAGTCAGCAGGTCGGAGCGGACATAGCTTGGGGATGTGCCCAGCCGCAGTGCGGTGGGCGTCTTGCCGGATCCCCCAGAGGAAGACTCCTATGTTCGACATCACCCAGGTGCAGGCCGCCCCGAGCGCCGATCTCATCACGCCCGACAACGCCGTGATGCTCTTCGTGGACCACCAGCCGCAGATGTTCTTCGGCACCGGCAGCGGCGACCGGGCCGCGATCGTCAATGCCACCGTCGGCCTGGCGAAGGCGGCCCGGGCGTTCGGCGTACCGACCGTGCTGACCACGGTCGCCGCCGAGTCCTTCTCGGGCCCGTTGCTTCCGCAGCTCGCCGAGGTGTTCCCGGGGCAGGAGGTCATCGACCGCACCACGATGAACGCCTGGGAGGACGAGGCCCTGGTGGAGGCGATCAAGACGACCGGGCGCCGGAAGATCGTCATCTCGGGTCTGTGGACCGAGGTCTGCCTGGTACTGCCCGTCCTCTCCGCGCTCGGGCAGGGGTACGAGGTGTACGTCGTCGCCGACGCGTCGGGCGGCGTCAGCCCCGCCGCCCACGAGCACGCGCTGCAGCGCATGACCGTGGCCGGGGCCGTCCCCGTGACGTGGGTGCAGATCCTCCTCGAACTCCAGCGCGACTGGGCCCGTCAGGAGACCTACGGCGCGGTCATGGACATCGTCAAGGCGCACGCCGGCGCGTACGGCCTGGGCGTCGTGTACGCGCAGAGCGTCATCGGCGCGCACGCGGCCGGCTGACGTCCGTGGACACCGGCATTCTGATCCTGCGTCTGCTGGTGGGCCTGCTCGTCGCCAGCCACGGCGTGCAGAAGATCAGCACGCACCTGGGCGGCAGGGGGATCGAGGGCGGCACGGAGGAGTTCCGCGCCGACGGCTTCCGCGGCGGGGCCCTCACCGCCCTCGCGGCGGGCGGCGGGCAGATCGGGTCGGGGCTGCTGCTCGCGGCCGGCCTCCTGACCCCGCTCGCCGCGACCGGCATCGTCGGGGTCATGACGGTCGCCCTCACCGTGAAACGGCACAACGGGCTCTGGGTGCAGAACGACGGGTACGAGTACCCGCTCGTCCTCGTCGGCACCGCCACCGCCCTCGCCGCCACCGGCCCCGGCGCGTGGTCCCTCGACGCCGCCCTCGGCCTCGCCCCGTACCCGTCGTGGTGGGCGGCCCCCGCGCTCGCGGCCGGCCTCGGCAGCGGCCTGCTCGCCCGCCTCGTCCTGCACCGGGCGGTCCCGCCGGTCCCGGCACCGCGGGCCACCTCCCCCGGCGGCCGCTGACACACGAGCCGCGCCGTCCGGATCCGGGCGTCTCGTGTCACCCGGGTGGCGTGGACGGCCGGTGTCGCCCGGGCGGCCCGATCGCCCGGTGTCGCCCGGGCCCTTCCACCCCGCGCCGCCCGGCCCCTTCCCCCGCCCGGCTCCTCCCACCCGCCCAGGGCCCTTTCGACCTGCCCAGGCCCTCCCCCCCAGGTCCCTTCACCCGCCCAGCCAGGAGCACCACCTGATGGAAACCGCGACCACCGTGACCACCGCGCCCCCGCACGGCGGCGGCCAGCCGCTGCTGCACCAGAAGGGCGCCGAGACCCAGGCGTTCGGCACGCTCAACCGGCTGCCGATCGGCCTCGGCCACGACACCCGCCTGTACGCCTGCCAGCGGCTGAACCGCGTCCTCGCCGACACGCAGATCCTCCACTCCCTCTACAAGAAGCACCACTGGCTCGTGCGCGGGGCGACCTTCTACGCGCTCCACCTCATGCTGGACAAGCACGCGGAGGCCCAGCTCGCGATCGTGGACGCGCTGGCCGAGCGGGTCCAGAGCCTCGGCGGCGTCGCGGTCGGAGACCCGCGCCACGTCGCCGAACTGACGGCGATCCCCCGGCCGCCGGACGGGGTGGAACCGGTCCCCGTCATGCTGTCGCGGCTCCTCGACGCGCACGAGCGAATCCTCGTCGACGCGCGGGACGCCGCCGCCAGGGTCGCGGCCGAGGGCGACGAGGGCAGCGCCGACCTGCTCGTCTCCGACGTCATCCGCACCGGTGAGGCCCAGGTGTGGTTCCTGGCCGAACACCTCGTGGACACCCCGCTGGTGCGGGGCTGACGGTTCCGCGAGGCGTCACGCGGACCTGCCCCGCCCCTCCCTCACCCTCACTCCCCACCCCTCGTCCCTCAAGGAGAGACCCCATGACCGACCGGCCGATCCTCGAACCCGCCGCCCGGGCCTTCGCCGACGCGACCGCCGAGCCGCCGTACCTCTACCAGATCCCCGTGGCAGACGGCCGCAAGGCGGTGGACGACGTCCAGAACGGCGAGGGCGTCGCCCTGCCCGACGTCGACGAGGAATGGATCACCGTCGACGCCGGCGTCCGGACCCGCATCGTCCGCCCGCGCGGCGTGGCCGGCCCGCTCCCCGTCGTGCTCTACATCCACGGCGCGGGCTGGGTGTTCGGCAACGCCCACACCCACGACCGGCTCGTCCGCGAACTCGCCGTCGGCACCGGCGCGGCCGTCGTCTTCCCCGAGTACGACCTCTCGCCCGAGGCCCGCTATCCCGTCGCCGTCGAGCAGAACTACACCGTCGCCCGGTGGATCGTCCGCGAAGGGGCCGGCCGAGGGCTGGACGGCACGCGCCTGGCCGTCGCCGGTGACTCCGTCGGCGGCAACATGACCGCCGCCGTCACCCTGCTGGCCAAGGAGCGCGGCGACGTCCGCTTCGCGCAGCAGGTCCTCTTCTACCCGGTCACCGACGCGAGCTTCGACACCGAGTCCTACCGTGACTTCGCCGAGGGCTACTTCCTGCGCCGGGACGCCATGCGCTGGTTCTGGGACCAGTACACGACCGACGAGGCCGAGCGCGCTCAGATCACCGCCTCCCCACTGCGGGCCACCGCCGAACAGCTCACCGGCCTGCCACCCGCCCTGGTGATCACCGCCGAGGCCGACGTGCTGCGCGACGAGGGCGAGGCCTACGCGGCGAAGCTCCGTGCCGCGGGAGTTCCGGTCACTTCCCTGCGGGTCCAGGGGGTCATCCACGACTTCGTCATGCTGAACGCTCTGCGTGGCACCCGCGGCGCGGAACTCGCCGTCGGCGTGGCCGTCGACATCCTGCGCAGGGCCCTCGCGTGAGCGGCGCGCCGGCAGGCATGCCAGTGGCGGGGCTCGTCCCTGCCGTGCGGAGGGAGCCCGTGCACGCCGATCTCGTCGTCCGCAACGCGAAGGTGTCCACCGGCGACGCCGCCCGTCCCGAGGCCGGCGGACTCGCGATCCGCGCCGGCCGGATCACGGCCCTGGGCGACGACCACGACCTCGCCCCGCTCGTCGGCCCCGGCACCCGGGTCGTCGACGCCCTCGGCCGCCGGGTCGTGCCCGGCCTGAACGACTCCCACCTGCACGTCATCAGGGGCGGCCTGAACTACGTCCTGGAGCTGCGCTGGGACGGGGTGCGCAGCCTGCGGCACGCGCTGGCCATGCTGCGCGAGCAGGCGGGCCGCACCCCCAGGGGGCAGTGGATCAGGGTCGTCGGCGGCTGGACGGCGGAGCAGTTCGCCGAACGCCGGATGCCGACCGTCGCGGAACTCAATGCGGCCGCCCCCGACACCCCGGTGTTCGTCCTGCACCTCTACCAGTCCGCGCTGATGAACCGGGCCGCCGTGCGGGCCGCCGGGTTCACCCGTGACACCCCCGACCCGCGCGGCGGTCAGATCGTCCGCGGCCGCGACGGCGAACCCACCGGGGTGCTCCTCGCCGCGCCGGGCGCACTCCTGCTCTACTCCACCCTGGCCAAGGCACCGGCCCTCGACCCGGCCGACAAGCGCACCTCCACCCGGCACTTCCTGCGCGAGCTGAACCGTTTCGGACTCACCTCCGCGGTCGACGCCGCGGGCGGCTTCCAGAACTTCCCCGACGACTACGCCACGGTCGCCGACCTGGCGCGGTCCGGGGAGCTGACCCTGCGGATCGCCTACCACCTCTTCCCGCAGACGGCCGGCCAGGAGCTCGCGGACCTGCGGCGCTGGACGCAGACGGTCCGCCCCGGCGACGGCGACGCGTGGCTGCGGCTCAACGGGGCCGGGGAGAACCTCACCTGGGCGGCCGCCGACTTCGAGAACTTCACCGAACCCCGTCCCGACCTCGGCCCGGGCTACGAGACGGAGTTCGAGCAGGCGGTGCGGCTGCTGATGGAGAACGGCTGGGGCTTCCGGCTGCACGCGACCTACGACGAGACGATCCGCCGCGACCTGGCCGTCTTCGAGAAGCTCGCCGCGGAAGGCCTCTTCCCCGGCGGCAACCGCTGGCTCTTCGACCACGCGGAGACCGTCTCGCCCGACAGCCTGGACCGGATCGCGGCCCTCGGCGGGGCGCTGTCGGTCCAGAACCGGATGTCGTTCCAGGGGACCGCGTTCCGCGACCGCTACGGGGCGGAGGCCGCCGCCCTCGCCCCGCCCGTGCGGGCCATGCTGGACCGCGGCCTGGACGTCGCCGCCGGCACCGACGCCACCCGCGTCTCCTCCTACAACCCCTGGGTTGCCCTCCACTGGCTGATCACGGGCCGCACCGTCGGCGGCACCGCGCTCCGCCCGGCCGGGAGCGGGCTCGACCGGGAGACCGCACTCGCCCTGTATACCCGCGGAGGCGCGCGGCTCACCGGCGAGCAGGACGTCAAGGGCATCCTGAGCGAGGGCTACTACGGCGATCTCGCCGTCCTGTCCGACGACAACCTGACGGTGCCCGAGGAGGTCATCCCCGGCATCGAGTCCGTGCTCACCGTCGTCGGCGGCCGGATCGTCCACGCGACCGCGGAGTACGACGGGCTCGCCGAGACCGCCCCGCCGATCGTCCCCGCATGGTCCCCGGTGGCCCGCTTCGGCGGCTACCAGGCCGGCGCCGACCAGGCGTCGCTGGTGGCCGAGGCGGCCGCCGAGTCCGCACGGCACCACCGGTGGCGGGTCGACCGCGGCGTCACTCCTGACGAGCCGACCCCGTTCGTCGATCCCTGCTTCGCCCACTGAACCCCGAACGGAACATCCCTGCCGTGAGCCCGGACCCCGCACCCCCCGACACCCTCCCCGCGCGCCGGTTCGAACCGGACCTGCGGTCGATGACCCGCATCAACCTGCGGCCCATCGCCTCGCCCCTGCCGCTGGGCTTCTTCGCCCTCGCGATCGCCTCCGTCCCGACCGCCTGCCTCCAGCTCGGCGTCCTGCCGGAACAGGCCCGCACCGCCGTCGCACTCTGCGTCGTCCCCGCCTTCCTCCTGCAACTCCTGGTGGGAATCCTCGCCTTCGGAGCCCGCGACGTCATCGCCGCCACCCTGATGAGCGTCTTCGCCGGCAGTTGGCTCGCCTTCATCCTCGTCACAGCCACCGACGTCCCTGACGGCGCACGCGTGCTCGGCGTCCTGAACCTGGCGTTCCTGGCCTTCGGCCTCCTGATGGCCGCGGTGACGCCCCCCAAACGGGCGCTTTGGCTGGTCATCGTTGCCTCACTGCCCCGCTGGGCGGCCACCGGCCTCGCCGGGCTCACCGGTGCCGACTGGCTCATCCACACCGCCGGCGGCCTCGGCCTCCTCGTCGCCGTCATCGCCGGCTACGCCGCTTTCGCCCTGATGCTGGAGGACATGCGCGGCCACCAGGTCCTGCCCCTCGGCCGCAGCGGCCCCGCGCATACCGCCGTCGAGGGCGACCTCACCGTCCAACTCCGCGATCTCGAACGCCAAGCAGGCGTCCGCCGCACCCTCTGAGGGCGCCCGACCGCGCACCTCCGAGTCGTCCCACCCACCCTGACACCATGGAGTATCACGTGCCTCACATCACCGTCGGCCAGGAGAACACCACCGCCATCGACCTCTATTACGAGGACCACGGCACCGGTCGGCCCGTCGTGCTCATCCACGGCTTCCCGCTCGACGGCCACTCCTGGGAGCGGCAGAGCGCGGCTCTGCTCGACGCCGGCCACCGCGTCATCACCTACGACCGCCGAGGCTTCGGCCGGTCCTCGCAGCCCACGGCCGGCTACGACTACGACACCTTCGCCGCCGACCTGAACATCCTGATGGAGACGCTCGACCTGCGCGACGCGGTACTGGTCGGCTTCTCCATGGGCACCGGCGAGGTCGCCCGCTACGTCGCCCGGTACGGCTCCGGCCGACTGGCGAAGGTCGCGTTCCTCGCCTCCCTGGAGCCCTGCCTGCTGAAGTCCGACGACAACCCCGACGGGGTCGCGCCCCGGGAGTTCTTCGACGGCGTCGTCGCGGCCGTCGAGGCGGACCGCTACGCCTACTACACGGCGTTCTTCGGTGACTTCTACAACCTGGACGAGAACCTCGGAACCCGCATCAGCGAGGAGGCGGTCCGCAACAGCTGGAACACCGCCGCGCGAGGCGGTGCGTACGCGGCGGCCGCGGCCCCGTCCACCTGGTACACCGACTTCCGGGCCGACATCCCGGCCGTCGACGTCCCCGCGCTCATCCTGCACGGCACCGCCGACCGCATCCTGCCGGTCGAGGGCACCGGGCGCCCCTTCCACAAGGCGCTCCCGGCCGCCGACTACGTCGAGATCGAGGGGGCCCCGCACGGTCTGCTGTGGACCCACGCCGAAGAGGTCAACGCCGCGCTCCTCGCCTTCCTGGCCAAGTGACACCCGCCCGCCGGTTCCCGGCGGGCCCGCCACCCCCAGCGGCGGCCGGAGGAACCGGCCCGGCCGCCGCACCCCAGACCTTCGACATCGATCCGGAAGAGCGGTATCCCATGCAGTTCGGCGTGTTCACCGTGGGGGACGTCACCCCCGACCCCACGACCGGCCGTGCTCCGAGCGAGCACGAGCGGATCAAGGCGATGGTCGCCATCGCCCTCAAGGCGGAGGAGGTGGGCCTCGACGTCTTCGCCACCGGTGAGCACCACAACCCGCCGTTCGTACCGTCGTCCCCCACCACCCTGCTCGGTCACATCGCCGCCCGGACCGAGCGGTTGACCCTCTCCACGGCCACCACCCTGATCACCACGAACGACCCGGTGAAGATCGCGGAGGACTACGCGACGCTCCAGCACCTCGCCGACGGCCGCGTCGACCTCATGATGGGGCGCGGCAACACCGGGCCGGTCTACCCCTGGTTCGGCCAGGACATCCGTCAGGGCATCGCCCTGGCGAAGGAGAACTACGCCCTGCTGCGCCGACTGTGGGACGAGGACACGGTGGACTGGGAAGGGGCCTTCCGCACGCCCCTCCAAGCGTTCACCGCCACGCCGCGCCCCCTCGACGGTGTCGCGCCGTTCGTGTGGCACGGCTCGATCCGCTCCCCGGAGATCGCCGAGCAGGCCGCGTTCTACGGTGACGGGTTCTTCCACAACAACATCTTCTGGCCCGCGGACCACACCAGACGCATGGTGCAGCTCTACCGGCGTCGCTACGCCCACCATGGCCACGGCGCCCCGGAGCAGGCGATCGTCGGTCTCGGTGGCCAGGTGTTCATGCGGGCCAACTCCCAGGACGCCGTACGGGAGTTCAGGCCGTACTTCGACAACGCGCCCGTCTACGGGCACGGTCCGTCGCTGGAGGAGTTCACCGAGCAGACCCCGCTGACCGTCGGCTCCCCGCAGCAGGTCATCGAGCGCACGTTGACCTTCCGCGACCATGTCGGCGACTACCAGAGGCAGTTGTTCCTCATGGACCACGCGGGGCTGCCGCTGAAGACGGTCCTGGAGCAGCTGGACATCCTCGGTGAGCAGGTCGTCCCCGTCCTGCGCGAGGAGTTCGCCAAGCTCCGCCCGGCCGGCGTCCCCGACGCCCCCACCCATGCGGCGCGCGTCGCCGCGTCCGTGCGCGGAGGAGTGACCGCGGCGTGAAGCTGACCGTCGTCTCCGCCGGGCTGAGCACGCCTTCCTCGACGCGCCTACTGGCCGACCGGCTGGTCGACGCCGTCCGCGCACAGCTCCGTGCCGACCATGACGAGCCGATCGTCGAGGTCGTGGAGCTGCGCGAGCTGGCCAGGAGCGTGGCAGACCACCTCGTGACCGGCTTCCCGCCCCCACGCCTGGCCTCCGCCGTCGAGGCCGTGACGTCGGCCGACGGCCTGATCGTCGTGACCCCCGTCTTCACCGCGTCCTACAGCGGCCTGTTCAAGTCGTTCTTCGACCTGATCGACCCCGGTGCCCTGACCGGCACCCCGGTCCTGATCGGGGCGACCGGCGGTACCGCCCGCCACTCGCTGGTCCTTGAGCACGCCATGCGGCCGCTCTTCGCCTACCTGCGCTCGGTCGTCGTGCCCACGGCGGTGTACGCGGCGTCCGAGGACTGGGGAGCGGGCGGGGACGAGTACGCCGACGGCCTGCCCTCCCGCATCCTGCGCGCGGGCGGTGAGCTGGCCGCTCTCATGACCGCCCGCGGGAACCGGCCGGCGGCCGACACGGAGGACGAGGTCACGGCTCTGGAACGGCAGATCGCCGATCTGCGCTTCGACTGAGCCCGGGCCGGGTCACGCGCGGCTGCCGCTCCTGCGCCACTCCACCGGCGTGCACCCGTAGCGCCGGCGGAAGACCCGGCTGAAGTGGGCCGGGTTGGCGAAGCCCCACCGCAGGGCGACGGCCGCGACGGACAGCGTCCGGAGCTCGTGCCGCGCCAGCTCGCGGGCGCTCTGCTCTATCCTGCGCTGCTGGATCAGCCGTCCGACGGTGGTGTCCTCCGGCTGGAAGACGCGGTGCAGGTAGCGCACGGAGATGTGGTGGTCGCGCGCCACGGTCCGCGGGGACAGGGCGGGGTCCTGGAGGTTCCGGTCGATGTGCTCGCGCACCCGCCGGACCAGTGCGGCCCGTTCACCTGCCCCGTGGTCGCCCGGCCGAGAGCGTTCGAGGAGCAGGATGGACAGGAGATCGACGACGCTGTCCGCGAGCCGGCCGGCCACCGAGGGGGCGTACGAGGCCGGTGACGTGGCGAGGGTGGAGACGACCGTGCCGAGCAACCCCGCGGTCCCGGCCGACGACGCGAAGGCCGACAGCGCGACACTCCGCGTCGAGTCGTCGGACAACCCGAGCCGCGAGCGCGGCACCCGCAGCACCAGAGCGGTGAAAGGGCCGCCGCAGTGGAGCGAGTACGGCCTGGCTTCGTCCCATACCAGCAGGTCGCCCTGGTCTGCGACGACGTGGCCTTCGTCCTGGACGAGGGCCATGGTGCCGCCCCTGAGCAGGGCGAGGAGCACGTCAGGGGCCTCGCCGTGGCGCGGGGCGCGCGCGGTGCGGGCCACGCGCTGCGCGTCCGACTCGACCCGGGAGACGTCGACGTGGCCCAGGCGGGCGGTGACGACCGTCCCGCCCGGCGAGGTGCCGTCCGCCGTGGTGACCCGAACCGCGCCCAGGACCCTGCGCAGCCGCTCCTGCCAGTGGCTGAGCTGTGTGTCTTCACGGACCGCGTCCGCTGTCGGCATCGGGGACACCCGACGCTCCTTCCTGCCTCGCACATCACGGAGTCGGAGGGAGCCGGGGCGCTCGGGCCTGCGGTTCCTCCGTCCCGATCAGCCAAACAGCGGACCGCGGTCCGTCCCAGGCAGCACCATGAGCAGTTCGAAAGTGCCCATCGGACGTGCCCGCCGGACGGCCCCTACTCGAAGGCCGTGCGCGTCGGGAGCATCCCCGCGGCCAGTGCGTCGAGGCTCGCGTGCGTCTCGTCCAGCAGCTCCGGGGGCGGGGGGACGCCGAGGTCGAGCACGGCCCGGTAGGCGGTCTCCGCCTCGTCGCTCCGCCCGAGGCGGGCGAGGGCATGGCCGAGGTAGAGGTACACCTTCACCGCGGCCCGGTAGTAGCCGCGGGCCTCCTGCTCGCCGCGGATGGAGCTGAGCGCCTCGACCGCCTCCTCCCACCGGCCCTCGTTCAAGTACACGTACGACACGTGGTAGGCGGAGATCACGCCGGTCATGACGTTCGGCGGTATCCGGTCGGCATGGGCGGGATCGGCGAGGGCGCGCACGACCATGCGGTGGGTGTCCACGGCCTCCTGCGATCGGCCGGCCTTGCGGAGCGTCGTGATGCTGAGGTTGGCCGCCTGGAGGTACCGGTGGAACTCGCCGGCCTCGTCGAACAGGTCCATGGCCTGCTGGACGTTGTCGGCGGCGGGCGCCGCGTCGTCGGCCGCGTCCTGGAGCCAACCGAGGTAGAGATGGGCCCTCGCCTGCTGGACGAGGTCGCCGCAGTCGCGGGCAAGGGCGAGCGCGGAGGTCGCGGCTGCGATCGCGGGCTGATGACGGCGATCGCACTGCCAGAGGACCCAGGAGAGAGTGCTGCGGAACGCAGCCTCCGACACCTGGTCACCGGATACGGCCGAGGACCGGGCGGCCAGTTCGAAGACCTCTGCCCAGTGGCCCCACGAGATCCAGCTTCCCACCGCCTCCTCCACAGCGCCCGCGGTCGCCGTGACCGTGTGGTGCTCACCGATACCGGCTGCCTGGCGGTACGCCGCCAGCCAGTTGTCGCCCTCGGCCTTCAGCCAGGCCAGAGCTTCGTCCCGACCGGTCAGGTCGATGTGCCTCAAGCGCGGGGAGACCGACGCCCTGTCGCCCGTGCCGAACACCTGTCCTGCCGCGAAGACCGTCTCGAGCAACCACGTGCGCAGATCCGTCGACGCCTGCATCGAGCGTTCTTGGCTGTCGGTCTCGCGGTGTCGGGAGCGCGCGTACAACCGCAGCAGGTCGTGGAAGCGGTAGCGGTCGCCGCGGGATGTCATCAGGAGTCCGGCTTCGAGGAGTTCCTCCAGGAGGTCCTCGGCGTCCAGGAGCGCCGCCCCCGCGACCACGGCCGCCAGTGGGGCGCTGAAGTCCCCGCCGGGGACCAGTGACAGGAGCCGGAACATCCGCGCGGTCTCGGGGGAGAGGCGTGAGTACGACAGTGAGAACGCCGAGTTGACCCGCAGGTCCCCGGCGCTGAGTGCGTCCACCCGGCGGTCCTCGTCCGCCAGCCGCGCCGCGAGCCGCCGCAGGCTCCAGTTCGAGCGGGTGGCCGCCCAGTTGGCCGCGACCCGCACCGCCAGCGGCAGGTGCCCGCACAGCTCGGTCACCGATCCCGCCGCCGCCGGATCCTCCTCCACCCGCCCGTCGTCCACCACGGCCCGCAGCAGCGCCGTCGACTCCCGCTCCGACAGCGAGCCCAGCGCCACCCGCCGCACCCCCGACAGACCGGCCAGGGTGTGGCGGCTGGTGACCACCACCAGCACCCGCCCCCGCGCCGGCAGCAACGGTCTGACCTGCGCCTCGTCCCGCGCGTTGTCCAGCACCACCACCGCACACAGTTCAGCCGCGGTGGCGTGGTAGAGGGCCATCCGGTCCTCCGCGCTCAACTGGGCGCCGGCGGAATCCCCCGCCCCCCAGGCTCCCAGTAGCCGCATCGCCGCCTCGTCGGCGCTCAGCGACCGCTCGTCCAGGCCGCGCAGGTCCACGAAGAACGCGCCGTCGGAGAGCGCGGGAGCGCATTCCTCCGCGAGCCGCACCGCGAGCGTCGTCTTCCCGCTCCCCGGCACACCCGAGACCACCGCCACCGGAAGCGTCGGGAAACGCTGTGCACCCGCTCCGGGCCGGTCGTCCGTGGCCGCTCGCCGGGCGAGGTCGCGCAGCACGGCCAGCTCGTCCGTCCGCCCCACGAAGTCCGGCACGCCCCTCGGCAGCATGCAGGGCGACACGCGTACGGGCGAGGCCCCCCTGTCCGACGCCCGGGCCGCCCGCGCCGCCGCCATCAACCCGTCGTACGCCGCCCCCTCCAGCCGCATGCCCTGCGCCAGCGCGGTAACCGTCCCCCGCCGGGGTCGCGCGCTGCGCCCCCGCTCCATGTCGCCGATCGCCCGCATCGACACGCCCGAGGCCTCCGCGAGCTCCTCCATCGTCAGCCCGTGGTCGAGCCGCAACCGCCGCAGCATCCGCCCGAACGACGAGACGCCCGCTTCCTGAGCGGCCTGGCGCATGGTGATCCCCTCCGCACACGCGACACGCTGCTGCATCGCGGCGGCCACGGTGACCCAAATGTCGTCACCCATTCAACTAGACGACTCGGCCACTCCGTCCTTCGCCCCCTCTGCTCGGGAACCTCCCTGAGGACATCCAGCACGGAAGCACATGCACCCGGCTCTCCGTGCATCAGCGACATCGCCCCGCCTCCACCCGTGTGGTGTGACGCCGTCGCGGAAGCGCCGGAAGGAGACGTTGCGGGTCAGCGAGGAGAGTGTGCGGCGGTGGAGACGGGTCCGGGAGGAGGGCGGCGCCGACGCCTTGCGTCGGCGCCCGGCCACCGGTCGCCCGCCCAAGCTGGACGATGCCCAGGTCGAGCGGGTGCGGGCCGCGCTGGAGCAAGGCGCCCGGGCCCATGGTTTCGAGGCCGATCTGTGGACGCTGGAGCGGGTCGGCCTGGTGGTCGAGCGGGTGACCGGGGTGGCGCTGTCGAAGGCGTCGGTGTGGCGGCTGCTGACCGGCCGGCTCGGATGGAGCCTGCGGCGACCCGAACGACGTGCGGTCGAAAGAGACGAGTCCGAGATCGCCCGCTGGATCGCGCACGAGTGGCTGCGGATCAAAAGGGGTCGGTGAACACACGTGCCTGGATCGTCTTCCTCGACGAATCGGGCGTCTCGCTGCTGCCGCAGGTCCGCCGCACCTACGCACTCCGCGGCCGCGCACCTCTCCTGCGACACCGGCTGAACTGGAAACGTGCCTCGATGGCCGCGGCCCTCGGCTATCACGCTACCGACCCCGATCGGGGTCCTCGCTTGTGCTTCCACCTCAAACCCGGCGGCTACGACACCACCGCACTCATCGAGGTCCTGGAGCAGATGAAGGCGTTCTACCGCGGTGAGCGAGTGGTCCTGGTCCGGGACGGCCTGTCGGCTCACTGGAGCCGGGCCGTGCGAGCCTGGGTCGCCGAGCAGGACTGGCTCACCCTCGAGCGATTACCCCCTTACGCACCCGAGCTCAACCCGGTGGAGCCGCTGTGGTCCTCGCTCAAGAAACGCGAGCTCGCCAACCTCGCCGGCGACCACCTCGCCGACGTCGCCGGCGTCGCCGAACAGGGCATCCACCGCATCAACCACAACCCCCAGCCGCCCTGATGCCTCCTCGCCCACACCGGCCTCACCCTCCACCCACCAACCCCACCCGACTAACGAAAAGATCAGTAGGCGCCGGGGCGCCGGCCGGTGGTGGAGGCGAAGCCGAGCCAGGTGTGGCGGTTGTTCCACCAGCACCAGCCGATCTTGGGGGCGTCGCGCCGCTCGCGGCCGTCCCGGCCGGTGCCGTTGCTGATCCAGATCGCCGGGGTGCGGGCGTCCCAGGAGCCGTTGGCCTTGCGCAGCCGGGAGCCGATGGTCATGAAGCAGTGGTTGCGGACGAGGACGTCCGGCGTCTGGAGCACCCAGTGCATTCCCTCGGTGAGGAGCATGGGGGTGCGGCCCTCGCCGGTGAGGGCGGGAAGGGCCTCGTCGGGGCTCCAGTTGGACATGCGGTCGCCGCGGTCGGCGCCGTCGACGAGGTAGAGGGGGCCGTCGGGCAGCTCGACGCCCGTCGGGGCGAAGAGGTCGACGTCGGGCATGTCGGTGACGACGAAGCCGGGCCGCTCGGCGTGGCGCAGCAGCGGGGCGAGCGCCGAGGCGGGCAGGGCGCCGGGGTGGACGGCGAGCAGGGAGCCCTCCGTACCGCCGCCGGCCTTCGCCGCGAAGGACCGCACCTCGTCGGCGCTCAGCCCGGCGAGCGCGGGCACGCCCAGGTCGATCAGCCGGTCCGCCTGGGCGTCGAGGGACGGCAGCGGGGACGGAAGCGGAATGGTGTCGGGCACGTGGAATCCGTTTCGTGGTCGGGAGCGGGACGGAGGGGCCGGGTCAGGGCGCGACGACCGTGCTGTAGATCAGGTACCGGTGGTCGGAGAGGTTGGCCGTGCCGGCCGGGGCCTTGGGCTCCACCTCGCACCAGCGGCCGGGAAGGCTGCCGAACAGGTAGTCGATCTTGACGTTGCTGTCGTGGGTCGGGCGCCCGTTCCGCGGCTTGGTGGTGCCCGGCAGGCCGACCTGGTCGCATTCGGCGTACCCGGGCTGCCCGGTACCGGTGGAGTACAGCTCGGCGGGCTTCCAGACCTTGGCGGAGGACGGCCCGGCGTCGGGCGGCTGGGTGTTGAAGTCGCCGCCGAAGACGACCTGCGGGTGGTCGTCGACGACGTCCTTCACGGCGAGCATGTGGTCGTCGCGGTAGTCGAGGCCGGGGAAGTCGTCGTCGGACTGGCTGCGCGGCAGGTGGGCGTTGCAGAGCCGGACCCCGAAGTAGGTGGCGGTGGCGCACTGGAACGGCGGGACCAGCTGGGTGCTCGCCCGGATCATGGGGTACTGGACCGGGTCCTCCAGACCCGCCTTGACCACGATGGCGGTGCCGACGTCGTCGTCCGGGTCCGCGGGCTGGCTGGTGCCCGGCTTGGTCGCGCACGGACTGACCGTCAGAACGCCCTTCTGCGACCAGTGGTACGGGGTGAAGTGGGCGCTCCAGGCGGGGCCGAGCTGCCCGAGCAGCTCCTTCAGCGTGCTCTGGCAGACCTCCTGGAGCAGCATGGCCTGCACGTACTTCTCGGTGACCTGCCGCTTGAGCAGGGCGACCTTCTCGGCCGTCCGGCGCTCCGTACAGCCGCCCCAGCGGACGACGTCGCACACGTTCCAGCTGAGCACCTGGAGGTTCGTGCCCGCCGGTGGCGGCGGAGCGGCGGCCACGCTGCCGCTCGGGCCGATGCCGAGGACCATCAGGACGCCCCCGGCCGCGGCGGCCCCTAATCTGCGCATGTTGTTACTCCCCCTTTGGACCGGCTCCGGGGGGGCGGGCGCGCGGCGGCGTCGGTCTCGACGCCCGTGCGGCCCTCGCTTCCCCGTGACCCCGGTGATCGCGCTCGATCATACGACCGAAACGATCACCGGGCCGGGGATATGTCACGTCCGCGGCGAGACGCCCTGGGCCGGCCGCCTGATGCTCTCGAAGATGCGGGCGAAGCCCTCCGCCCCGTGGCCCGCGTCGATCTGACGCCGGATCAGCCCCTGGACCATGGCGACCGCCTCGGTGCCGACGCCCTGGTCGGAGCTGGCGGTCAGGATGTCGCCGAGGTCGGAGAACTCCAGGCTCTGCTGTCCCTCCACGGTGTAGTCCCCGCCGTCGATCACCTCGGCGTACTCCCGGAAGGAACCGGTCATCGCGGTCAGCCAGGGCGCGGCCATGGCGGCGAACTCGCCCGCCGTCACGCCGGCCGGAGCGACCATGGCGGCGCCGTGCATGAACCCGGCGAACATGACGTACATGCTCGCGAGCAGGGCCAGGTCGTACAGGGAGGCGAGTCCCGGGTCCTCGCCGAAGTAGGTGCTGGTCCCCCAGAGGTCGAGCAGCGGCTCGTACCGCCGGAAGACGTCGGCCGACCCGCTGTAGAGGACCGAGGAGCCGGGCTCGCCGATCATCTGCGGTACGGCCATGATGCCGCCGTCCAGGTACGCGATCCCGGCCCGGTCAGCCCAGGCGGCCAGCTCGCGCGACTGCTCGGGCGAGGTCGTGGTCACGTTGACCAGGGCCCGTCCGGCCAGCTCGCGGGAGAGCGGGTCGAGCACCTCGTGGACCGACGCGTGGTCCAGGAGGCAGACGATCACCAGCCGTCCGGCCCGGACCGCGTCCCCGGCCGTGGCGGCGGCCTCCGCGCCCCGGGCGACGAGGCCGTCCGCCTTCCCCGGCGAGCGGTTCCACACGGTCGTCGCGTGACCGGCCTTCACCAGGGCGTCCGCGAGGGCGCTGCCCATCGCTCCCAGACCGAGCACGCTCACCCGCTCGTCGCTCCTGCCGCTGCCGCTGCCGCTGTCATTGCCGGTGCCGCTGTCATTGCCGTTGCCGTTGCCGTCGGTCGTCATCCCGGGGCTTCCCCTCGTGTCCTTCGCTCGTGTTCTGCGCTCGGTTTCGATCCTCTCCACCGCCGGTAGGGTTGACCAGTACGGACTAATTGGTGGGGTACTCACCTTGGGGTAAGTACGGTTCGGGGGAGGGCTGATGAGGGCATCGGCACGACGTGGTCCCTACTTCTGCGGGGTCGACGCGGCGATGGACGTGCTCGCCGGCAAGTGGAAGGCGCTCATCCTCTGGGAGCTGCACGACCACGGGATCCGCCGGTTCGCCGAGCTCCGGCGCGGCCTGCCGGGCGTCAGCGAGAAGATGCTGGTCCAGCACCTGCGGGAGATGGAGGAGGACGGGCTCGTGCACCGCGAGGTTTTCCCCGAGGTTCCGCCGAAGGTGGAGTACTCCCTGACGGAGCACGGCGTCTCGCTCAACGCCGCCCTGGCCGCCCTGGGGGACTGGGGCACCGAGCGGATGCGGCGGATCGGCGCCGAGAAGATCACCGTCGACGCCGGGTAGCCGACGTCGCGACGGAGGGGCGGGACGGTCGCACCGTCCCGCCCCTCCGTCCTGCCGGCTCAGCCCTCGCGGGGCTCCAGCCGCAGGGAGATCGAGTTGATGCAGTACCGCTGGTCCGTCGGGGTCGGGTAGCCCTCGCCCGCGAAGACGTGGCCCAGGTGGGAGCCGCAGCGGGAGCAGCGGACCTCGGTGCGGACCATGCCGTGGGAGCGGTCCTCGATCAGTTCGACCGCGTCGGAGTCCTTCGGGTCGTAGAAGGACGGCCAGCCGCAGTGCGAGGAGAACTTCTCGTTCGAGGTGAACAGCTCCGCGCCGCACGCCCGGCAGGAGTAGACGCCCCGGGTGGTGGTGTCGGTGTACTCACCGCGGAAGGCGGGCTCGGTGCCCGCCTGGCGCAGCACCTGGTACTCCGCCGGGGTCAGCTCCGCACGCCACTGCTCGTCCGGCTTCTCGACGTCGTACGCCATGGGCTCGCTCCCTCTGCTCCGCACTACTTCGACAGGTGGTCCAGGATGCGCGGGCCGAGGTCCGTGACGTCGCCCGCTCCCATGGTGAGAACGAGATCGCCGGGTCCGGCCATTCCCTCGACGATCTCGGGCACGGCGCCCTTGTTGTGGACGGGCGTCACGTCGGCGCCGGCCTTCCGGGCGGCCTCGACGATCAGCTCGCTGGTGATGCCCGGGATCGGGTCCTCGCGGGCCGGGTAGATGTCGAGGACGACGGAGGCGTCCGCGAGGGCCAGCGCGTCGCCCATCTCCTTGCCCAGCTCCTGGGTGCGGGAGAAGAGGTGCGGCTGGAAGACGACGAGGAGCCGGGAGTCACCGGCGGCGCCCCGCATGGCCTCCAGGTCGGCGGTCATCTCGGTGGGGTGGTGCGCGTACGAGTCGATGACCTGGACGCCCTTCGCCTCGCCCTTGAGCTGGAGGCGGCGGCCGACGCCGGTGTAGGCGGTGAGGGCCCGGGCGAGGTCGGCCGGGTCGATGCCGACGCGGGCGCCGGCGGCGAGCGCGGCGGCGGCGTTGTGGGCGTAGTGGCGGCCGGGGACCGAGACGGTGAAGGTGTGCTCGGTGCCGTCGAGGGCGACGGTCACCTCGCTCTTCATGCCGTTCGGGACGATCTTCAGGATGCGGGCGTCGGAGTCCTCGGACTCGCCGACGGTGACGATCCGCAGGCCCTCGCGGTCCGCGACCCGGCGGGCCAGCTCGCGGGCGCCCGCGTGCTCGCCGACGACGAGGGTGCCGCCGGGGCGGATCTTGGCGGTGAAGGCCTCGAAGGACTCGTAGATCTCGTCCATGGAGGCGTAGTTCGCGTGGTGGTCCAGCTCGACGTTGAGGACGATCGCGACCTCGGGGTCGTACTTCTGGAAGCTGCGGTCGCTCTCGTCGGCCTCGGCGACGAAGACCTCGCCGTCGCCGTGCAGCGCGTTGGTGCCGGGGCCCGCCAGGTCGCCGCCGATGGCGTACGAGGGGTCGAGGCCGAGGTCGGTGAGGGCGACGGCCAGCATGGAGGTGGTCGTCGTCTTGCCGTGCGTCCCGGCGACCGCGATCGCGCGCAGGCCGTCCATGAGGGAGGCGAGCGCGTCGGAGCGGTGCACGACCGGGATGCCGAGCTCGGCGGCGCGGGCCAGCTCGGGGTTGTCGGCGCGGATGGCGCTGGAGACGACGACGGCGGAGGCGTCGTCGGCCAGGTGCTCGGTCGCGTGGCCGATGTGCACGGTGACGCCGAGGGCGCGCAGGGCCTCGGCGGTCGCGGAGTCCTTGGCGTCGCTGCCCGCGACCTTGGCGCCGCGCTGGGCGAGGATCTTCGCGATGCCCGACATCCCGGCACCGCCGATGCCGATGAAGTGCGGCCGTTCCATGGCGGCGGGAATGGCGGGTGCCATGCGGATCTCTCCCCGGGGTCTGCTTCGTCAGTGCCTGAAAGTGGGTCCCCACAAGTGGAGTGTGGGGGCCTCACCAGCCTAGTCGCTCACCGCGCGCCCGCCCCGCAGGGCACGGCCCGGCCCGCGCCCCCTGCACGGAGCGCGGGCCCGGCCGTCAGCGTCCGGTCACTCGCTGTGCGCGAAGAGCTTCAGGACGGGGACGCCGACCTTGTGGCGGGCCCGGGAGGCCCAGTCGCGGTGGAAGAACTCCTCCACGTAGTGCGGTGCGGTGAGGACGATCACCTCGTCCGCCCCCGCCTCGTCGACGACCGCCTTCATCCGGTCGAGCGGGTGGTCCTCGACGACCTGGCCGACCGCCTCGCAGCCGGCGTCTCTCAGCGCCCGGAGCGAGTGCTCCAGGGCCTGCTCGGCGGGGGGCCGGGCCTCCTTGCCCTCCGGCTCCTCGCCCTCGCGGGCCGCTTCCTTCAGTTCGCCCATGGCCACGTCGTCGATGGCGCGCAGCAGTACATCGGCCTGGTCACCGCGCGGCTGCATCAGAACGATGAAGGACACGCCCTCGTCGCCGTGCAGCGTGGTGACGAATTCCACGTCGACGGACGTCAGGGGCTTCTCGATCATCAGAACGCTTGTGAACACTTCGGGAGCCCTTCTGCGGAAACCATCCTTCCCCGTGTTCGCACGGGGTCTGCGACAGTAAGTGTGCCCAGCGGACGGTAAGCGGAACGATGAATTCCGCGATTGTCAGATCCGAAGGTAGCGGGTGAAGAGGAAGCCGTCCCGCTCAAGGACGGAAGCCACCTGGAAGCGTGTCGGGACGGCCACCGGCGGGCCTCCGGCGATCCGCTGGGCGTCGCCCGCCGTCATCGTGGGCGAGATCGTCAGGCACAGCTCGTCGAGGACCTCCGCCGCCACGAACTGGCCGAGCAGCCGGGGCCCGCCCTCGGTGAGCTGGCGGCGCAGGCCGCGCTCCGACAGCGCCGCCAGGGCGCGGGCCGGGTCCACCCGGGTCCCGTCGCCCGCGAACAGCACCTCGGCCCCCGCCTTCCGGGCCGCCCCGACCCGCTCCGGGGGCGCCCCGGTCCCGGTGAGGACCAGGGTCGGCACCAGCGGCTCCGTGAAGAGCGGAAGCGAGAAGTCCAGGTCGAGCGAGGCGCTGACCACGGCGATCACCGGGGCCGGGCCCTGTCCGGCGGCGGCCCGGCGGGCGGCGAAGGCCTCCCGCGCCCGGGCGGGGCGGTACCCCTCCAGGCGTACCGTTTCCGCACCCACCACGATCACGTCGGCGAGCCCCCGCAGGGTGCCGAAGATCCGCATGTCGGTCTCGGAGGAGAGCGGCTGGGAGCGGCCCTCGTGCTGGCCGGCGCCGTCGAGCGAGGAGACCATGTTGGCCCGCAGCCAGGACCCGTCGCCCTCCGGATAGGCGTAGGCGTCGGCGAGCGCGTCGAGGGACCACTCGCCGCCCTCCGGTCCGGCCCCGCGGGCGGGTGCGGCGGGCGCGGCCGGCCCGGCCGATTCGGCTGTCATGTCCGTCACAGGGAACAGGCGTCGCATTCTGGCAGTCTGACACGGCGCTTACAGTGGGGAACTGTGTCGACCCGTGCCCTCACCGAAGCCGTCTCCTCCGCAGCGGCCCCGCTCTCGCTCTGCTCCCGAGAGCCCCACGTCCCCGCCGAGCGCCTCGTGGCGGAGATGGTGCCGCCCCCGCGCTTCGACTCCGCGCGCTTCGACACGTACATCCCCGACCCGAACCAGCCCAGCCAGACGCAGGCCGTCGAGGTCCTGAGCGCCTTCGCCGAGGGGCTGGGCGGCGCGCACGCCTCCGGCGCCGGGAAGCGCCGCTGGTTCGCGAAGAGGCCCGCCGCCCCCACCGGGCCGCGCGGGGTCTACCTGGACGGCGGGTACGGCGTCGGCAAGACCCACCTGCTCGCCTCGCTCTGGCACGCGACCCCCGCCGAGCCCGCCCTGAAGGCCTTCGGCACCTTCGTGGAGCTGACGAACCTGGTCGGTGCGCTCGGCTTCCAGCAGACGGTGAAGACCCTGAGCGGGCACCGGCTCCTGTGCATCGACGAGTTCGAGCTGGACGACCCGGGCGACACCGTCCTCGTCTCCAGCCTGCTCGGCAAGCTGGTCGAGGCGGGCGTGGCGCTCGCCGCCACCTCCAACACGCTCCCGGGCAAGCTCGGCGAGGGCCGCTTCGCCGCCGCCGACTTCCTGCGCGAGATCCAGGGCCTCTCCGCGCACTTCCGGCCGCTGCGGATCGACGGCGAGGACTACCGCCACCGGGGCCTGCCCGAGGCCCCCGCGCCGCACTCCGACCAGACCGTCACGGAGACCGCGTACGCCACGCCGGGCGCCTCCCTGGACGACTTCCCGCACCTGCTCGAACATCTGGCCAGGGTCCACCCGAGCCGGTACGGCGCCCTGACCGACGACCTCACGGCCGTCTGCCTCACCGACGTGCGGCCCGTGCCCGACCAGTCGACCGCGCTGCGGCTGGTCGTCCTGGCCGACCGGCTCTACGACCGCGAGATACCGGTCCTCGCCTCCGGTCTGCCCTTCGACCGCCTGTTCAGCGAGGAGATGCTGAACGGCGGATACCGCAAGAAGTACTTCCGGGCGATCTCGCGGCTCACCGCGCTCGCCCG
This sequence comes from Streptomyces sp. NPDC093071, assembly GCF_044754545.1. Lineage (NCBI taxonomy): Bacteria > Bacillati > Actinomycetota > Actinomycetes > Kitasatosporales > Streptomycetaceae > Streptomyces > Streptomyces sp. NPDC093071. The sequence goes on from NZ_JBIVPH010000001.1 coordinate 969,364, forward strand.
CGACGCGAAGGGGCTCGTCGCGCAGTAGCTTGGGGGCCGTACCCGATCGATCGAAAGGGATTCACCATGGCCACCGTGCGTCACGCCCACACCGTCTGGGAGGGCAACCTCATCCAGGGTTCCGGCGTCGTCACCCTCGACTCCTCCGGCATCGGTTCGTACGACGTCTCCTGGCCCGCCCGGTCGGAGGAGCCGAACGGGAAGACCAGCCCGGAGGAGCTGATCGCCGCCGCGCACTCCTCCTGCTTCTCGATGGCGCTCTCCCACGGCCTGACCGGCGCCGGGAACCCGCCCACCCGTCTGGAGACCAAGGCCGACGTCACCTTCCAGCCGGGCGAGGGCATCACCGGCATCCACCTGACCGTGCGCGGCGAGGTCCCCGGCCTGGACCCGGAAGGCTTCCGGTCGGCGGCGGAGGACGCGAAGAAGAACTGCCCGGTCAGCCAGGCGCTGTCGGGCACGACCATCACGCTCACCGCCGAGCTGGCCTGACCTAGAGTCATAAACCGCGCCACACGGGGCAGTTGCGGCCCGCATGGTTCACGCGCCACCGGAGTGCGTGATACACACGTGCGGGTCGCACGTCACACAGGCAACACGTGACACGACGGAGCGTCACATCCTGTCCGCCAACAGGGGAGCCCGTTGCCCATGTCCGCAACACGACGTCAGGTCCTGTCCCGCACCGGCGCGTCCGTCGCCGGGATCGCCTTCACCGGCGCCCTCTCCGAACTCTTCGCCGGAACCGCCTCGGCCGGCCCCGGCGGCCCTCCGCCCCGGGGCGGCTACGGCCCCCTCGTACCCGACCCCGCCGGTCTCCTCGACCTGCCGGCCGGCTTCCGCTACGAGGTGCTCTCGCGGCAGGGCGACCCCCTGCGCTCCGGCGAGGGCCCCGTCCCGAGCAACCACGACGGCATGGGCGCCTTCCCCGGCCACCGGGGCCGGGTGCACCTGGTCCGCAACCACGAGAACAAGGCCACCGGGAAGATCGGCGTCCCGACCGTCCCCGGCCTCACCTACGACCCGGCGGCCAAGGGCGGCTGCACGGTCCTCGAACTCGACGGGCGGAACCGCGTCCTCGGCGAGCGGGTCGCCGTCGCGGGCACGGCGGTGAACTGCGCGGGCGGGCCCACGCCCTGGCTCACCTGGCTGACCTGCGAGGAGACCGAGGACAAGGCCGGCACGAACGGCTACGCCAAGGACCACGGCTTCGTCTTCGAGGTCGACGGCGCCGACCCGCGCCGCACCGGGGCCGTCCCGCTCACCGCCCTGGGCCGCTTCCAGCACGAGGCCGTCGCCGTCGACCCGCACAGCGGCATCGTGTACGAGACGGAGGACGCCTTCGACCGCCCCTTCGGGCTCTTCTACCGCTTCCTCCCCCGCAAGCCGCTCGGCGGCACGGGCTCGCTGCGCGCGGGCGGCGCCCTGGAGGCGATGCGGGTGCCCGACGTCCCCGACCTCTCCGCGGTCCAGGAGACCGGCGCCCGCTTCGAGGGCGTCGAATGGGTCCCCGTACCGGATCCGCTCGCGGCCGGAACGCCCATCAGGTTCCAGGACTTCGGGCCGAAGGGCATCACGCACGCGCAGAAGCTGGAGGGCTGCTACTGGGGCGGGCGGGCCGTCTACTTCGTGTCCTCGTTCGCGCGGACCGGGGACGGCTCGGCGGCCACCCACTTCGGCCAGGTGTGGAAGTACGAGCCGCACCGGCGCCGGCTCACCCTCGTCGTGGTCTTCGGCCCGAGCACCGACGTCCAGTTGCCGGGCGAGTCGCCGGACAACATCTGTCTGGCGCCGACCGGGGGCCTGATGGTCAGCGAGGACGGCGGCGGCGCGCAGCACGTCTTCGGGGTGAGCGAGCGGGGCGAGGTCTACCCGGTGGCGCGGGGGCGGCAGAACATCGGCACGCCCGACGCCCCGGAGTGGGGGGAGTTCGCGGGGGTCACCTTCTCCCCGGACCGGAGCACGATGTACGTGAACTGCTACGCGCCCGGGACGACGTTCGCGGTGACGGGCCCCTGGCGCTGAGGCTCCCGGCGGGCGGTCGCGTTACACGTCCGTAGCGCGACCGCCCCCTCTCGAAAACGAACGCTTGCGTGAATGCGCGGGTGACCCTTCCCGCACTTCACCCCGTGGACCGGCGGCCCCCGCTCGGCCGTCTCGCCGCCCTCGGCGCCCAGCACGTGCTCATCATGTACACGGGCTGCGTGACCGTCCCCCTCGTCTTCGGCGGCGCGGCCGGGCTCGATCCGGCCGCCATCGCCCTGCTCATCAACGCCGACCTGCTGATCGCCGGTCTCGTCACCCTGATCCAGAGCCTCGGCGTCGGGAAGGTCCTCGGCATCCGGCTGCCGATCGTCACCGGGGCGACCTTCGCGGGCGTGACCCCGATGATCCTGATCGAGCAGGAGTACGGGATGCCCGCCGTCTACGGCTCGATGCTGGCGGCCGGGCTCTTCGGGCTCCTGGTGGCGGTGCCGTTCGCACGGCTGGTGCGCTTCTTCCCGCCGCTGGTCAGCGGCACGGTCATCACCGTCGTCGGCCTCTCCCTCATCGGGGTCGCGGCCGGGCTCATCACCGGGAACGACCCGGAGGCCCCGGACCACGCCTCGGGCGAGCGGCTCGCCCTGGCGGCGGGGGTGCTGCTCTTCCTCGTCCTCTTCACCCGCTTCGCCCGCGGCTTCCTCGGCCAGATCGGCGTGCTGCTCGCCCTCGTGCTCGGCACCCTCGCCGCCGTGCCCGTGGGGCTCACGGACTTCTCCGGCGTCTCCGGCACCGACTGGGTGGGGCTCGCCGCCCCCTTCCACTTCGGGGCGCCGCAGTTCCCGCCGACCGTCGTCGTCGCGATGTGCGTGGTGATGCTGGTGATCTTCACCGAGTCGACGGCCGCGATGCTCGCCGTCGGCGAGGCCACCGGGCGGCCGGTCACGGACCGGGACCTGGCGCGCGGCCTGGCGGCCGACGGGCTCTCCGGCGTCCTCGGCGGCGCCATGAACTCCTTCATGGACACCGTCTTCTCCCAGAACGTCGGCCTGATCGGCATCACCAAGGTCGCCAGCCGGTACGTCACCGCCGTCGCGGGCGGCATCCTGGTCGCCCTCGGCCTGGTCCCCCGGCTCGGCGCCGTCGTCGCCGCGCTCCCGGGGCCGGTGGTCGGCGCGACCGGTCTGGTGCTCTTCGCGACGGTCGCCATGGTGGGCGTGAACACCCTGCGCCGGGCCGACCTGGACCGGGGCCACAACCTGACGATCGCGGCGGTCGCGCTCGGCGTCGGACTCCTCCCGGAGGTCGCGGACGGCGTCTACGACGGCTTCCCCGCCTGGTCCCGCATCGTCCTGGGCAGCGGCATCACGAGCGCGGCCCTCGCCGCCTTCCTCCTGAACCTCCTCTTCCACCACCTGCCGGGCGGGCGCGCGCTCGCGGACGGCCCGGTTGCGGCGGAGGATCGGGGGAAGGCGGGCGGGACTGCGGAAGGAGCGCGCGATGGCGAAGAAGAGCGACGGGAAGAAGCGGCGAGAGGAGCGGGAGCCGGTCCTGCGTGACGTGCTGCGCGTGCCCGTCGGCGAGCCGGTCGACCTCGCCTCGTACGACGCCCGGGGCATCCCGGCGGGCCCCGCCGACAAGGCGGCCGGGGTGGCCGCCACCGCCGCCCTGGGGCCGCGCCTCGCCGGGCTCCAGGAGCGGCTGTACGCGTCGAGCACCGCCGGGGACCGGCGCAGGCTGCTCCTGGTCCTCCAGGGCATGGACACCAGCGGCAAGGGCGGCACGGTCAAGCACGTGATCGGCTTCCTCAACCCCTCGGGCTGCCGGGTGCGCGCCTTCAAGGCCCCGACGCCGGAGGAGAGGGAGCACCCCTTCCTCTGGCGGATCGAGAAGGCGCTCCCCCTGCCGGGCGAGATCGGCATCTTCGACCGCTCGCACTACGAGGACGTCCTCGTCCCCCGCGTCCACGACCTGGTCTCCCGCTCCGAGACCAAGCGCCGCTACCGGCAGATCAACCACTTCGAGAAGTCCCTCGCGGACGACGGGGTGACGGTGGTGAAGGTCTTCCTGCACCTCTCGTACGAGGAGCAGCGCGGCCGGCTCCTCGAACGCCTCGACGACCCCAACAAGCACTGGAAGTTCAGCACGGGCGACATCGAGGAACGCGCCCTGTGGCCGGACTACCAGAAGGCGTACGAACTGGCCCTGGAGCGCTGCGGGACGGACGCGGCCCCCTGGTACGTCGTCCCGGCGGACCGCAAGTGGTACCGGAACTGGGCGATCAGCAAGCTCCTCCTCGAACACCTGGAGGCCCTGGACCCGACGTACCCGCCGGGGGACTTCGACGTGGAGGAGAGCCGGAAGCGGCTGCTGGCGTCCTGAGCGGCGCCGTCCGGCGGGGTGCGCCGCGGCCCGTCGCGTGGACTCGGGCGCTGCCCCCGCCGGGTCGCAAGCATTCATAACTTTGATCGGATAACTTCCGATCGTGAATATTCCTGTACGAAAAGTGGCGGCTCTCGGCCTGCTGGGCGCCGTCCTCGTCGGCTGCGGCGAGGGCGCCGCCCCGAAGGCCCCGAGCACTCCGGCGGCCGTCGACACCCCCTCCCCGCGCGCGAGCGCGACCGCCGCCCGCCCCAAGCCGGGCGCCGAGCCCGCCGCCGCGCCCACCATGGCGCCCGGGCCCGGCGGACTCACCCCCGTCTACACGCGCCGGGTCGCGAGCGCGCCGAAGAGCGCCGAGAAGGTCGTGGCGCTCACCTTCGACGCCGACATGACGGCCGATCAGGGTCCCCGGGCCGCGCGCGGCGAGCGCTTCGACAACCCGGAGCTGATCGCGACCCTGCGCCGCCTGAAGGTGGACGCGACCGTCTTCATGACGGGCCGCTGGGCGGAGGAGTACCCGGAGCAGGCCAGGTCGATCGGCGGCGACCCGCTCTTCGAGATCGCCAACCACTCGTACAGCCACTACGCCTTCGCGTCCCCCTGCTACGGCCTGCCCACCGTCGCCGGGCCCGACATGGCGGCGGACGTGCGGCGCGCCTTCGACGCCTTCCGGGACGCCGGGGCCCTCAACGTCGTCCCGTACTTCCGCTTCCCCGGCGGCTGCTACGACGACGCGGCCCTGCGCGCCCTCGGCCCCGCCGAGGTGACGGCGGTCCAGTGGGACGTGGTCAGCGGGGACGCCTTCGCGAAGGACCCGGACGCGGTCGCCGAGCAGGTGCTCGACGGGGTGAAGCCCGGTTCGCTCGTGGTCATGCACTGCACGCGCAGCGCCGCGCCCGTCACCGAGCGGGCGATCCGCCGGATCGTCCCGGAGCTGCGGGCCCGCGGCTACCGCTTCGTGAAGGTCTCCGACCTGATGCGCGGCTGAGCGGCCTCAGCCCGAGCAGGCCGTGCGCTGGGCCTCCTGCCACTCGCACACCGGGCAGAGCGTGATGCCCTTCGCCGACTCCGGGTACTCGGTCGGCTCCCGGCACAGCACGCAGGCGGCGAAGGGCCCCTCGGCCGCCGGTTCGTGCTGCGGACCGGGCTCGGGGGCGCAGTACGACGCGGACGCGGGCGCGGAGACGGGCGTGGACTCGGTCATGTGTCCGAGCGTACTCCCGGCGCGCCCGCCCCGGGCGTGCCCGAGGCGGTCCGCTCACTCCAGCCGGGCCGTGGCGCGGCAGGCGAGGAGCGCCGCCGTCGCCGCGAGGAGCAGGGCGCCCGCGCAGGCGAGCCAGGGCGGGTCGGCGGTCGCCGTGCGGGCCCCGGTGGTCAGGGCCGTCATGGCGTGCTTCGCCGGGGAGCCGGTGACCACGAAGGCGAGCAGCGAGCCGAGGACCAGCGCCGAGAGGGACCAGCCGGAGGCCTTCAGGAAGGGGCGGGAGGCCAGCGCGCCCACGGCGGCGCCCGTGAGGGCGCAGGCCAGTGCCGCGAGGAGCCCGGTGACCGCCGCGAGGGGGACGGGAATCCCCCGCCGGTCGCTGACGAGCGTCACGAACAGGACGGCGACCGTGCCGGGCAGCAGCGGCCAGGCGGTCCCGGCGAGGAGCGCCGCGAGGTGCGCGCGGTTCCGGCCGGCCGCGGCCGCCACCACGTTCCGCGCGGCGGGCGGCTCCTGGGTGAGGCAGATCCGCACCGTCCAGGCCGTCACCGGCAGCAGGGCGGCGGCGGTGAACCCGAGCGCGTCGAGCACGGGCTCGGCCGCCTGGACTCCGGCGCCGATGAACACCGCGTACAGGAGGAGCGGCGCGAGCCACCGCTGCGAGCGGAAGAGGAGACCCGACTGGTAGCGCAGCAGCGCCGTCATGCCCGTACGCCTCCTTCGGGGACGCCGGCCTTCGCCGCGCAGAGCCGGTGGACGTGCCAGGAGGCCGCGAGGAGCGCCCCGAGCAGGGCGTCGGAGTGCGCCGCGCCCACCGTGAGGACGGTGGTGCCGCCGGGGCCGGCCGCGACGGCCGGTTCCCCCGGCAGCCGCCCGGGGAGCGCGGCCCCGCCGGAGACGGTGATCCGCACGGCGGCCTCCGGGGGCTCCGCCGCGGGCTCCCGCGCGGGCCGCACCCGCCCCGCCTCCACCCCGTACACCGTGCCCGCCTCGCCCCGCAGCCGGCGCGGGTCGTGGTCGACGAAGACGACCGTCGCGCCCGCCGCGACGCGCGCGCGGACGACGGCGTCGAGCTCCGCGCGGGCCCCGGCGTCGAGCCCGGTCCAGGCCTCGTCGAGGACGAGGAGGGCCGGATCGGCGAGCAGCGCCTGGGCGACGGCCACCTTCTGGCTCGTGCCCTTGGAGAGCTCCGCGAGCCCGGTACGGGCGTGCCCGCCGGCCCCGAAGCGCTCCAGCCACTCCCCCGCCCGGGCCCGGGCGGCCGCCTGGCCGAGGCCCCGCACGCGGCCGAGGTGGACCAGATAGCCGAGGGCCGTGAACGGCAGCGCGACGGGGAAGCGCTCGGGGACGTACGCGGTGCGGGCGGGCCGTCCGATGACACGTCCCTCGGTGGGCGCGTCGATGCCCGCGAGCAGCCGGAGCAGCGTGGACTTCCCGGTGCCGTTGGCGCCGGTGACCCGGACCAGGGCGGCGGGCAGGTCGAGGTCGACCCCGCGCAGCACCCACGGCCCCCGGGGGCCGTGCCGGCGCCCGACCTCCTCCAGCCTCAACCGGCCGCGCCCTTCCGCGAGACCGTCACCGGGGAGCCGGGACGCGCCCCGGCGGAAAGATCGCTCTTCATGGGCGCATCCTGGCGCGGAAGGGACGATTCCCACAAGAATCCCTCGTCACGGCGCCCGTGGCGGCGGTGGCAGACTTGCCGGGTGAGCAGCGAAGAGACCGATGTCCGCGACGAGAAGCCGCAGTTCGTCCTCCCCCTGGTGGTACGGATCGAGCGCGACGCGCCCCCGGCCCGCACCGACGCCCTGGAGACCGCGGCGCGGGCCGTCCTGGAGATCCTGACCGACGGGCGTTCCACCGGCGAGGGCGAGTGGGCGCGGGCCGTGGCCGACTGGCAGGACGCCCGGATCCGCAAGGTGGTGCGCCGGGCGCGCGGCGCCGAGTGGCGACGGGCGTCCGCGCTCCCCGGCCTCACGGTCACCGGCGCGGAGGCGGAGGTGCGGGTCTTCCCGCCGGTCCCGCTCGACGGCTGGCCCAAGGACCTGGCCCGCCTCCAGGTCTCGGGCACCGACCTCGACGACCCGGCCGCCCCCGGCCCCGTACCGGAGGGGGCGGCGGTGCTGTGGTTCAACCCGGACCTGGACATGTCGGCCGGGAAGTCGATGGCCCAGGCGGGACACGGCGCCCAGCTCCTCTGGTGGGCCATGCCGGACGCCGCGCGCGAGGCCTGGCGCGCGGCGGGCTTCCCCCTCGCCGTGCGCACCGCCCCGGCCGCCGACTGGCCCGCCCTCACGACGAGCGGCCTCCCGGTCGTCCGCGACGCGGGCTTCACGGAGATCGCCCCGGGCTCGGCCACGGTGGTGTCGGCGTTCCCCCGGACCGGCTGAGAACGCCACCGGAGCCCCGAAACCTCAAATGAAGCTCTGAACGTCCCCCTCCCGGGGTTCGAACGTTTCCGCGTGGGCCATCACGTGGGCAACTGAGGACCGAAGGAGGGGGACATGACGGAACTCGGCATCGGCATCGGCTGGCGTCCCGAGATCGCGGAGGCGGTGGAGGGACTGGCCGGAGTCGACTGGGTGGAGGTCGTCGCGGAGAACATCTGCGCCGACCATCTGCCCGACTCCCTGACCAGGCTGCGGCGGCGCGGCGTCACGGTCGTCCCGCACGGGGTCTCGCTCGGCCTCGGCGGCGCGGACCGGCCGGACCCGGGGCGCCTCGCGGCGCTCGGCGAGAAGGCGGTGGCGCTGGGGGCGCCGCTGGTCACGGAGCACATCGCGTTCGTACGGGCCGGAGGGGCGCTCACCGCGTCCCCGGCACTGGAAGCGGGCCACCTGCTGCCCGTGCCCCGCACCCGGGACGCCCTCGACGTGCTCTGCGAGAACGTGCGCATCGCGCAGGACGCGCTGCCCGTGCCGCTCGCCCTGGAGAACATCGCCGCCCTGATCGCCTGGCCGGGCGAGGAGATGTCGGAGGGGCGGTTCCTCGCGGAGCTGGTGGAGCGCACGGGGGTGCGGCTCCTCATCGACGTCGCCAACCTGCACACCAACCACGTCAACCGCGGCGAGGACCCGGCGCGGGCCCTCGCCGAACTGCCCGCCGAGGCCATCGCGTACGTGCACGTGGCGGGCGGCGTCGAACGGGACGGCGTCTGGCACGACACGCACGCCCACCCGGTGCCGCGCCCGGTCCTCGACGTCCTCGCCGACCTCGCGTCCCGGGTCGCGCCGCCCGGGGTGCTCCTGGAGCGGGACGACGACTTCCCTCCGGCGGAGGAGCTGGCGGAGGAGCTGACCGTGATCCGGGCGACGGTGACCGGGGCGGCGTCCGCCCGCCGCGACGCGGGAGCGGGAGCGGGTACGAGCGCGGGCGCGGGGAAGCGGCCCGCCGAGCGGGCGCTGCTCATCGGCGCCGGCGCCCGCGTCTCCGGCGGGCCGATGCCCGGCCCCGTGCCGGAGGCTCCCCCGGCGGTGCCGGAGGCCGTCGCGCCCGCGCCCGTGCCCGTGCCCGTACGGGACGAGGGGGCGCGGCAGCGGCTCGGGCTCGCGCAGGCCTCGCTGCTCTCCGCGCTCGTCGCCGGGACGCCCGTGCCCGAGGGGTTCGACACCCGGCGGCTCGGAGTGCAGAGCCGGGCGCTCGCGGCCAAGCGGGCCGGGGTGGTCGCCAAGGTCGCGCCGGAGCTGCCCGACATCCTGGGCCGGGAGTTCCGGCCCACGTTCCTCGCGTACGCCAGGTCCCGTCCCATGAGCGGCGGTTACCGCCGGGACGCGCTCGACTTCGCCGAGCACCTGCTGATCGCCGGGCGGCCTGAGGACCCGGTCGCGCACCGCCGGCTCACCCGGTGGTGGCAGGACCGCTCCGGCCACCGCCCGCCCGGCCCCGCCGCACGGCTCGTCCGCGCCGCCCGCCACGCGCTCGTACGGAGATGACCATGGACGTCCTGGTACCCCTCTACTACCTCGCGGGCGCCGTCGCCGTCGCCGTGATCGTCACCCGGCTCGTCCGGACCCGCGGCGGCTCCGGCGGGCCGGTGCACGACCGGTACGAGGCCGCCTTCCTCAACGGCGGTCCCGCCAGGGTCGTCGACAGCGCCCTCGCCGCCCTCCAGTCGGACGGCCGGATCGCGGTCGGCGGGCCCGGCATCGTGGCCGTCGTCCGCCCCACCGCGCGCGACCTGGTGGAGCGCGCGGTGCTCCAGGAGCACGCCGCCGCCCCGCACGGGGCCCTGCACCACCTGCGGCTCGCCGTGATGCGGCACCCGGCGGTGCAGGAGATCGGCGACGGGCTCGCGGAGCGCGGCCTCCTCGTGGACCCGGCGACGCGGCGCACCACGACCCACTGGTGCACCGCGGTCGCCGCCACGGCGTTCCTGCTGTTCCCGGTCTCCGTCCTCCTCTCGATCGTCGACTTCGGCACGAGCGAGGAGTTCTCGGCGCCGTTCGTCTTCAAGGTGGTGCCGGCGCTGTTCGTCGTCGGGATCACGGCCGTCGTCTGCGCGTCGGTCGCCGCCGGGCGGATCACCCCGGCCGGGCGGCGCGCGGTCGCCGCGTACGGGCGCGAGCGGGGGCACCTCGCGGACGCGGGCCACCTCGTGGCCGTGCACGGGCTGCGGGCGCTGCCGGACCCGGTGCTCCGGGAGCAGCTCCTCGCCGCCGCCCGCATCAACGGGCCGCGAAGGTCCGCACGCGGCGGGCGCGGAGGGTACGGAGGGCGTGCGGGGTCGGGGTCGGGGTCGGGGCACCACCGCTCCTCCTCGGGCGCGGACGCGCTCGGCGTGGTCACCGTGTGGTGCGCGGACTCCGGTTCCTGCGGCGGAGGGGGCGGAGGCGGCGGGAGTTCCTGCTCGTCGGGCTCGTGCTCCTCCGGCTCGTGCTCGGGAGGGGGCTCCGGCGGGAGCTGCGGCGGAGGCGGCGGCAGCTCGTGCTCGGGGTCGAGCTCCAGCTCGTGTTCGAGCTCCAGTTCCAGCTCGTGCTCCAGCTCCAGCTCCAGCAGCTGACCGCCCGTACCGCCCGGGAAGGGGCCGTGAAAGGTCCCGGAAATGACGCCGGTGCGGCGCGCGTGAAGCGCGCCGCACCAGGAGCCGGACCCGGTGTCGCTGGAGCGGCGGGCGGATGGTTTCCGCCGGCCGTCTGATCTTCCGGGTCGGGGGATGGCGCGCCCGGCCTGAGCCGGACCGCCACCAGGTCTTCGTACGGCCGTCAGGCCAGGCCCGCCACCAGGTCCGCGACGTCCTTGCGGCGGCCGGTGAAGAACGGGACCTCCTCGCGGACGTGCATCCGCGCCTCGGAGGCGCGCAGGTGGCGCATGAGGTCCACGATGCGGTGCAGCTCGTCGGCCTCGAAGGCGAGGAGCCACTCGTAGTCGCCGAGCGAGAAGGAGGCGACCGTGTTGGCCCGGACGTCGGGGTAGCCGCGGGCCATCTTGCCGTGGTCCGCGAGCATCCGGCGACGGTCCTCGTCCGGCAGCAGGTACCAGTCGTACGAGCGGACGAAGGGGTAGACCGAGACGTAGTCGCGCGGGTTCTCGTCGGCCAGGAAGGCCGGGATGTGCGACTTGTTGAACTCGGCCGGGCGGTGCAGCGCCATGTTCGACCAGACCGGCTCCAGGGCGCGGCCCAGCCTCGTACGGCGGAAGAGGTTGTACGCCTCCTGGAGCTCGTCGCTCGTCTCGGCGTGCCACCAGATCATCACGTCGGCGTCGGCGCGCAGACCGGAGAGGTCGTACGTGCCCCGGACGGTGATGTCCTTGGCCGCGAGCTGGTCGAACAGCTCCTGGACCTCGTCGGCGTAGCCGCTCCGGTCCTCGGGCAGGACGTCGCGCAGCTTGAAGACGGACCACAGGGTGTAGCGGATGACCTCGTTGAGGTCCTTCGCCTTCTTACCGGCGTTCGGGATCTTTTCGGGCGCACTCATACGCCCATTCTCGCCCGTCACGAGGAGTGCCCCGCACCCGGGGCCGCCGTTTCCGACGTGGCGATGATCTCGTCGGCCGCGCGGTGGGCCGAGGCGACGCAGGCGGGGACGCCGACGCCGTCGTACGCGGCGCCCGCGATCCGCAGTCCGGGCAGGCCCGCGACGGCCTCGCGGATCCGGGCGACCCGGGCGAGGTGGCCGATCGGGTACTGGGGCAGGCCGCCGGGCCAGCGGGTGACCGTGGCGGCGACGGGGCGGGCGCCGAGGCCGGTGGCGGCGGCGAGGTCCTTGAGGGAGGCGGCGACGAGGTCGGCGTCCTCGCGGTGGATCTGCTCCTCCTCGCCGTGGCGGCCCACGGAGGTGCGCAGCACGAACAGGTCGGGGGCGGCGTCGGCGACCCAGCGCCACTTCCGCGAGGAGAAGGTGGAGGCCTTGATCGTGTGGCCGTCGACGGGGGGCACGAGGAAGCCGGAGCCGGTCAGGTCCGGCATCTCCGAGCGGCGGAAGGCGAGGGTGACCAGCGCCATGGAGGCGTACTCGATCGCGCCGAGCTCGCACGCGGCGGCGGGCGCGTGCTCCGCGAGGAGCGCGGCGGCGGGCCCGGCGGGGGTGGCGAGGACGACGGCGTCGGCGGTGAGGACCCGGTCGCCGCTCACGACCTGCCAGCCGGTGGCCCCGGTGCGGCGCAGCGCCGTCACGGGGGCGTTCGGGAGGATCTCGCCGCCGGCGGCGCGGACCGCGTCGGCGACCGCGCCGGGCAGGGTGCCGACGCCGCCCTCGACGCCGGCGAAGACGGAGCCGCCGAGGCCGGTGGCGGCGCCCGCCGCGTCGGCCGGGACAGCGGCGCCGGCCCGCTGGACGGCGCGGACGGCGGCGGTGAGCGTGGGGTGCGCGCGGGCGGCCTCGAAGAGGGCGGGGACGGCGGCCTTCATGGAGATGCGGTGGGCGTCCCCGGCGTAGACCCCGCCGAGGAGGGGTTCGACGAGGCGGTCGACGACCTCGTGGCCCATGCGGGCGGCGACGTACGCGCCGATGGCGATGTCGTCGTCGATCTCGGTGGGCGGCAGGTCGAGGTCGGCGGCGATCCGGCGCACGCCCTCCTCGGAGAGCAGGTCCTCGACCGCGCGGGCGTCGCCGGGGACGCCCATGACGTGGCCCTTCGGCATGGGCACGAGGGTGCCCCGGGACCAGACGGACGCGGTGGTGGTGGCGGGGGCCCGGAGCCGGTCGCCGAGGCCGACGGCGCGGGCGAGGGCGATCGCCTCGGGGCGGCGGGCGAGCAGCGACTCGGCGCCGAGGTCCACGGGCGCTCCCGCGATCTCCCCGGCGAGCAGCTTGCCGCCGAGCCGGGCGTCCGCTTCGAGGAGGGTCACCCGGTGGCCGGCGAGGGCCAGCCGGTGGGCGGCCGCGAGGCCGGTGATCCCGCCTCCGGCGACGACGACGTGGGGTCCCGTGGTGTCCGCGTTCATGGGACCACTCTCTCAAATCGCCCGCCCGCTCCCGTTCCGAGGCCGGACCGTGACCGCATCGCTACCGCCGGACGGCAACCCGCGCCGCGGGGTCGTACGTCAAAAGGGCAGCGATCATCACCACCTTGGGGGGTTCCCGTGCGGAGAGCGAGTACGACGGCCGCCGTCCTGCTGACGGCGTCACTGGTCCTGACGGGCTGCGGGGCGGGCAGTACGGACGCGGGTGACAAGGCGGCGGGCGCGCGGGCGGCGCAGCCCGCCGAGCGGGCACCGGACGGGGGCACGGCGGACGGCTCCTCGGGGGCCACAGGGGCTTCGGGGGCCTCCTCGGGCTCCGGATCCGGGGCCGATTCCGGTTCCGGTTCCGGCTCCGCGAAGGCCACGGCGAAGGCGCCGGCCCAGCAGCACGTCATCCGTACCGCCACACTGTCCGTGGAGGTCGCGGACGCGGCGAAGGCCCTGGTCACGGCCCGCACGGCGGCGCTGGACGCGGGCGGTCGGGTCGAGAACGAGTCGACGGAGCGGATCGACGACGCGTACCTCGCCTCGCGGATCGTGCTGCGGGTGCCGCAGGAGAAGTACGACTCCGTCCTCGCCGAACTGGCGGGCACCGGAAGGCTGCTGAACCGCAAGGCCGACGCCGAGGACGTCACCGACCAGGTGGTGGACGTGCAGAGCCGGATCGCCACCCAGCGGGCGAGCGTGGCGCGGGTGCGGGAGCTGATGGACCGGGCGGACCAGCTGTCCGACGTGGTGACCCTGGAGGCCGAGCTGAGCCGGCGCCAGGCGGACCTGGAGGCGCTGCTCGCCCAGCAGTCGTCGCTGAAGGACCGGACGTCGCTGGCGACGATCACCCTCCAGCTCACCGAGAAGCGCAAGGAGCAGCCGAAGGCCGAGGAGCGCGAGGAGGGCCGTCCCGGTTTCCTGGACGCCCTGGCCGGCGGCTGGAACGCCCTGGTCGGCGTGGTGGCCTGGATCCTGATCGTGCTCGCCGCGCTGGCCCCGTGGCTCGCGGTCGGCCTGGTCGCCTTCGTCCTCTGGCGCCGGCTGATCCGTCCCCGCCTCTCCGCCCGCCGTCCCGCGCCGGTGCCGGGGCCGCGCCCCGAGGGACCGGCGGTCGAGCGGAACGCGGCCGGGGCGGCCGTGGGGCCCGCGCGGGCCCCGGAGTCCCCGCAGACCCCGCAGGTCCCGAAATCCCCGCAGGCCCCCGGGGAGTAGCGTCCGCGAAGTAGCGTCGTCCCCATGAGCGAACGACTGGTGGTCATCGGTGGCGACGCGGCGGGCATGTCCGCCGCGTCGCAGGCGCGCAGGCTCAAGTCCCCCGGGGAGCTGGAGATCGTCGCCTTCGAGCGCGGGCACTTCTCCTCGTACTCGGCCTGCGGCATCCCGTACTGGGTCGGCGGGGACGTCGGCTCGCGCGACGAGCTGATCGCCCGGTCCCCCGAGGAGCACCGGGCCCGTGACATCGGCCTGCGGACACGGACCGAGGTGACGGAGATCGACGTCGACCGGCAGCGGGTCCGCTCCCGGGACCTGGAGTCCGGCGCGGAGGAGTGGACCGGCTTCGACAAGCTGGTGATCGCGACGGGGGCGCGACCGCTGCGCCCGCCGGTGCCGGGGATCGACGCGCCCGGGGTGCACGGCGTGCAGAACCTGGACGACGGCCAGGCCCTGATCGACACCCTCTCCGGCGCGGAGGGGCGGCGGGCGGTGGTGGTCGGCGCCGGGTACATCGGGGTGGAGATGGCCGAGGCGCTCCTCAACCGGGGGTACGAGGTGACCGTCCTCAACCGGAGCGAGCAGCCGATGGCGACCCTCGACCCGGACATGGGGCGGCTCGTGCACGCGGCGATGGACGGGCTCGGGATCAGGACGGTCAACTCGGCGGCGGTCACGAAGGTCCTGACCGGGCCCGGCGGCAAGGTCCGGGCGGTGGCGACGGACGAGGAGGAGTACCCGGCGGACGTGGTGGTCCTGGGCACGGGCGTGGAGCCGGAGACCACCCTCGCCCGGGAGGCGGGGCTGCCGCTCGGGGCGTACGGCGGGCTGCTCACCGATCTGGCGATGCGGGTCCGGGGGCACGAGAACGTCTGGGCGGGCGGCGACTGCGTGGAGGTCCTGGACCTGGTCTCGGGCCGGATGCGGCACGTGGCCCTCGGGACGCACGCGAACAAGCAGGGCCAGGTCATCGGGTCGAACGTCGGCGGCGACTACGCGACCTTCCCCGGCATGGTGGGCACGGCGGTGTCGAAGGTGTGCGACCTGGAGATCGCGCGGACCGGCCTGCGGGAGAAGGAGGCCCTGGAGGCGGGGCTGCGGTTCGTGACGGTGACGGTCGAGTCGACCAGCCGGGCGGGCTACTACCCGGGGGCCGCGCCGATGACGGTGAAGATGCTGGCCGAGCGGCGGACCGGGCGGCTGCTGGGCACGCAGATCGTGGGCCGGGAGGGCGCGGCGAAGCGGGTGGACGTGGCGGCGGTGGCGCTCACGGCGAAGATGACGGTGGAGGCGATGACGGCCCTGGACCTGGGGTACGCGCCGCCGTTCTCGCCGGTGTGGGACCCGGTGCTCGTCGCGGCCCGCAAGGCCACGGCGGCGGTCCGCGCGGCGGGCTGAGGCGGTGACGGCGGTCCGCGCGGCGGGCTGAGGGCGGGGCCGGCGACGGCCGCCGGGGAAGTCCCGGCGGCCGTCGCCGTCGCGTGAGTGCCTGCCCCGGGGTCAGACGGCCGTGTGGGTGTGGACGTACTCGACGAGGCGGGTCAGCGCGTCCGGGTCGGTGGTCGGCAGGACGCCGTGACCCAGGTTGAAGACGTGTCCCTCCAGGCCCTCGGCGGCGGCCAGGACCTCGTCCGTCTTGGCCTCGACGGCCTCGCGGGTGGAGAAGAGCACGGCGGGGTCGAGGTTGCCCTGGAGGGCCTTGCCGGGGCCGACGCGGCGGGCGGCCTCGTCGAGCGGGACGCGCCAGTCGACGCCGACGACGTCCGCGCCCGCCTCGCCCATGAGGCCGAGGAGCTCGCCCGTGCCGACGCCGAAGTGGATGCGCGGCACGCCGTAGCCGGCGACCGCGTCGAAGACCTTCACGGAGGCGGGCATCACGGAGCGGCGGTAGTCGGCCGGGGCGAGGGCGCCGACCCAGGAGTCGAAGAGCTGCACGGCGGAGGCGCCGGCCTCGATCTGGACCTTGAGGAAGGCCGAGGTGATCTCGGCGAGGCGGTCGAGGAGGTCGGCCCAGAGCTGCGGGTCGCCGTACATGAGCGCCTTGGTGTGCTCGTGGTTGCGGGACGGACCGCCCTCGACGAGGTAGCTCGCGAGGGTGAAGGGCGCACCGGCGAAACCGATGAGCGGGGTGTCGCCCAGCTCGCCGGTGAGCATCCCGATGGCCTCGGTGACGTAGTGGACGTCCTCGGGGGTCAGGTCGCGCAGCCGGGCCAGGTCGGCGCGGGTGCGGATCGGCTCGGCGACGACCGGGCCGACGCCGGGCTTGATGTCGAGGTCGATGCCGATGGCCTTGAGGGGGACGACGATGTCGCTGAAGTAGATGGCGGCGTCGACCCCGTGGCGGCGCACCGGCTGCAGCGTGATCTCGGTGACCAGCTCGGGCCTCATGCAGGACTCCAGCATGGGGATGCCCTCGCGGACCTTCAGGTACTCGGGGAGGGAGCGCCCGGCCTGCCGCATGAACCAGACGGGGGTGTGCGGCACCGGCTCGCGTCGGCACGCCTTGAGGAACGCGGAGTCGTACGTCCGCGACTGCTGCTTCGTCTGCTGGCCCTGCGGGCTGTCGTTGGCACTCACGCCCAGAATCTTCGCATGTGGCGGGAAGCCGCTCGTCCGGGCCGGGTGTCCCTCCCTGCGCGGAGGCCCCGTTCCGCCTACTCTTCCCCGCATGGCTGCGGCTCAGGGACACTTTTCCGATCATTCCGACGGCGATCGAGGGACGGACGAAACGGCGGGCAGTACGGAGACGAACCCGGTGCCACCGGCTTTCCAACGGGCGGTGGAGGCCTTGCGCTCGGCGCGGCTGCGGTCCGAGATCGAGGTGGACCCGACCAGGCCGCCGCAGCGGCTGGCGCCGTACGCGTACGCGGTGGAGGCGGCCGTCGTCGACGGCGAGGACGACCTGGCGGACGGGCGGCTCGTCCTGCTGCACGATCCGGACGGGCACGAGGCCTGGAAGGGAACGTTCCGCCTGGTGACGCTGGTCCGGGCGGAGCTGGAGCCGGAGATGGCGGCGGACCCGCTGCTGCCGGAGGTGTGCTGGTCCTGGCTGACCGGGGCCCTGGAGGCGCGGGGGCTCGCGTACGGGGAGGCGAGCGGGACCGTGACGATGGCGGGCTCGCACTACTTCGGCGGGCTCGCGGACCGGCGGCCGGCGACCCAGATCGAGATCCGGGCGTCCTGGACGCCGCGCGAGGGCCTGGGCGGGGTGCCGGACACGGGGGCGCACCTGGCGGCCTGGTGCGACCTGCTCTGCCAGATCGCGGGGCTCCCGCCGGCGCCGGCCGAGCCGGGGGCGGGGACGACCACGGGGGCGGGCGTGGTCTCGCTGCCGCAGCGGCGGGGGCCGCAGCAGGTCTGACGCCCCCCGGAGCGCTCCGGAGGGCCGTACGGGACGTGTCGCGCACGACGTGTCGTCCGGGGCGCGCCGTACGCGGTGCGTCGTACAAGACCGTGTCGCACAAGACCGTGTCGCACAAGGCGTTCGGAAAGGCGCTCCGGGCTCCCCCGGGAGGGTGAAGTCGCGGGGCCCGCTCGTAGGATGATCGATCAAGCGTCCGAATTGCCCTAATTGTTACTCACCAAATCGTGATCTTTCCCTAAAGGCGGGCGGCCCTGCTGCCGAAGGAGTCAGTGACCCCTTCACAGCACGGGTTCGCCCTCCCGGCTTCTTCCCCGAGCCGGCTCCGTCCCCCACCTTCCCCCCAGGAGGCCTGGTGTCCGTTCTCCTCGAGCAGCCCGCAAGCCTGGTCGCCTACCGCCCGAACAAGCCGACGGCCATGGTCGTCGTGGCCGATCCGCGCGTCCGTTCCACCGTGACCCGCCACCTGTGGGCCCTCGGAGTACGCGACGTGATCGAGGCTTCGTCCATCGCGGAGGCCCGCCCCCGCGTCGGCAACCCGCGCGACATCTGCGTTGCCGACGTCCACCTGCCCGACGGCAGCGGCCTGACCCTGCTGTCCGAGACCCGCGCCGCGGGCTGGCCCAACGGCCTCGCCCTCTCGGCCGCCGACGACATCGGCGCCGTGCGCAACGCCCTCGCGGGCGGCGTGAAGGGCTACGTCGTCACCGGCACCCGGACCAACATCGGTCACCCCACCCGCCCCGGCGCCGCCCCCATCGGCGCCGCGGCGGCCCGTCTGGGCCACCGCCGCCCCCCGGGTGCCCCGAGCCACCCGGGCGGCTACCGCGAGCTCTCCGGCCGTGAGGTCGAGGTGCTGCGGCTCGTCGCGGAGGGCCAGTCGAACAAGGCGATCGGCGTCTCCATGGGCCTGTCCGCCCTGACCGTGAAGAGCCACCTCGCCCGCATCGCCCGCAAGCTGGGCACCGGCGACCGCGCCGGAATGGTCGCGGTGGCCCTGCGGACGGGGATCATCCACTGACGGGCGGTGGACAACCGGCGGGCACCTGTCGACGGAACGTTCCGTCGACAGGTGCCCGCCGTTCACCGATACCCTTGACGGGTGACCGACGCCCAAGAGACCGCAGCAGACGCGGCACTGCGCACCACCGGGGGCGGCCCCCCGGACGACGACGTCCCTGCGAATGGGCTTCCGATCCCGTTGCTGGCGCCCCGCGAGGGGGTTCCGCCCGTCGTCGAGACCGAGGACGCCCTCGCCCGGGTGATCGCCGCCTTCGCCGCCGGAACCGGCCCCGTGGCCGTGGACGCCGAGCGCGCCTCCGGCTACCGCTACGGCCAGCGCGCCTACCTCGTCCAGCTCCGCCGCGAGGGCGCGGGCACCGCCCTGATCGACCCCGTGGGCTGCCCCGACCTCTCCGGACTCGGCGAGGCCCTCGCCGGATCCGAGTGGATCCTGCACGCCGCCACCCAGGACCTGCCCTGTCTGCGCGACATAGGCATGGTGCCGACCTCGCTCTTCGACACCGAGCTGGCCGGTCGGCTCGCGGGCTTCCCGCGCGTCGGCCTCGGCGCGATGGTCGAGTCCGTCCTCGGCTACGCCCTGGAGAAGGGCCATTCCGCCGTGGACTGGTCGACCCGGCCGCTCCCCGAGCCCTGGCTGCGCTACGCGGCGCTCGACGTGGAGCTCCTGGTCGACCTGCGGGACGCCCTGGAGGAGGAGCTCGACCGGCAGGGGAAGCTGGAGTGGGCCCGCCAGGAGTTCGACGCGATCGCCTCCGCCCCGCCCGCCCCGCCGCGCAAGGACCCCTGGCGCCGGACCTCCGGGATGCACAAGGTGCGCCGCCGCCGCCAGATGGCGGTCGTACGGGAGCTGTGGACGGCCCGCGACCGGGTGGCCCAGCGGCGCGACGTCTCCCCCGGCAAGGTGCTGAGCGACGCGGCGATCGTCGAGGCGGCGCTCGCGGTGCCGGTGAACCTGGCCGCGCTGACCGCCCTGACCGGCTTCGGCCACCGGATGGGCCGGCGCCAGCTGGAGCAGTGGCAGGCGGCGGTGGACCGGGCCAGGGCGCTGCCGGAGAGCGAGCTGCCCCAGCCGGGCCAGCAGCCGGCCGGGCCGCCCCCGCCGCGCGCCTGGGCCGACAAGGACCCGGTCGCGGCGGCCCGCCTGTCGGCGGCGCGCGCGGCGGTCTCGGCGCTCGCGGAGGAGCTGAACCTGCCGCAGGAGAACCTGATCACCCCGGACACCGTGCGCCGGGTCTGCTGGGAGCCGCCGTCCCCGGCCGACGCCGACCGCGTCGCCGCCGCCCTGACGGGCTACGGGGCGCGCCCCTGGCAGGTGGAGCTGGTGACCCCGCTCCTGGAGAAGGCGCTGACGGCGACCGCGTAGCGGTCCCCGGGCGGAGCCCCCGCACCCGGAAGGGTGACGGGGGTTCCGCCGTTTTCGGCCATCTCCGGCAGAGTTCCCGGTGTGACCTTCGCCGCTTGCCCCCCGGGGGGTGGGCAGCATGGTTACCCGCAAGTAGCATGGGGGAGCAAGCGCACGCTTAGGCGTGCGCCGCAGCAGTGCCATCCCGCACCCTGGAGGAGAGCCATCGTGCCTCGTACCGTCAGGGACGTCGTCTTCGTCGACGGCGTCCGCACCCCGTTCGGCAAGGCGGGCCCGAAGGGCATCTACCACGAGACCCGCGCCGACGACCTCGTCGTGAAGGCCATCCGGGAGCTGCTGCGCCGCAACCCGGGCCTCGACCCCGCGAAGATCGACGAGGTCGCCATCGCCGCGACCACGCAGATCGGCGACCAGGGCCTGACCCTCGGCCGTACGGCGGGCATCCTCGCCGGCCTGCCGCAGTCGGTGCCGGGCTACTCCATCGACCGCATGTGCGCCGGCGCGCTGACCGCCGTCACCACGACCGCCGGTTCGATCGCCTTCGGCGCGTACGACGCCGTCATCGCCGGTGGCGTCGAGCACATGGGCCGCCACCCCATGGGCGAGGGCGTCGACCCGAACCCGCGCTTCGTGTCGGAGAAGCTGGTCGACGAGGCCGCCCTCTTCATGGGCATGACCGCCGAGAACCTGCACGACCGCTACCCGAGCATCACCAAGCGGCGCGCCGACGAGTACGCCGTGCGCTCGCAGGAGAAGGCCGCCAAGGCGTACGCCGACGGCAAGATCCAGCCGGACCTGGTGCCGATCTCGGTCCGCCGCACCTCCCCCGAGGGCGGCGAGACGGGCTGGGGCCTGGTCACCGCCGACGAGCCGATGCGCCCGGGCACCACCCTGGAGTCGCTGGCCAACCTGAAGACGCCGTTCCGCGTCCACGGCAACGTCACCGCGGGCAACGCGGCCGGCCTGAACGACGGCGCCACCGCCTCGATCATCGCCTCCGAGGACTTCGCCCGGGAGAACGGCCTCCCGGTCAAGATGCGCCTGGTCTCCTACTCCTTCGCCGGCGTCGAGCCCGAGGTCATGGGCTACGGCCCGATCCCGGCCACCGAGAAGGCCCTCGCGCAGGCCGGCCTGTCCATCGAGGACATCGGCCTCTTCGAGATCAACGAGGCCTTCGCGGTCCAGGTCCTCGCCTTCCTGGAGCACTACGGCATCGCCGACGACGACGCCCGCGTCAACCAGTACGGCGGCGCCATCGCCTACGGCCACCCGCTCGCCTCCTCCGGCGTCCGTCTGATGACGCAGCTGGCCCGCCAGTTCGAGGAGAACCCGCAGGTCCGCTACGGCCTCAACACCATGTGCGTCGGCTTCGGCATGGGCGCGACGGTCATCTGGGAAAACCCCCACTGGGAGGGCAAGTGAGCACCACCGCCGAGCTTCTGAAGGGCGCCGCCGAGCTCTTCCCGGACGAGGTCGTCACCAGCGCCCACGTACGGCACTTCGAACTGCCCGCGGGTGCGGGCCGGTTCGCCCTGATCACCCTGGACAACGGCTTCGACCACACCAAGCCGACCACCTTCGGCCCGCAGTCCCTCGCCAACCTGAACACGGCGATCGACCAGGTCGAGGCCGAGGCCGCGAACGGCGAGATCACCGGCGTCGGCATCACCGGCAAGCCGTTCATCTTCGCCGTCGGCGCCGACCTCAAGGGCGTCGAGCTGCTGAAGAAGCACGACGAGGCGCTCGCCATCGGCAAGGGCGGCCACGACGTCTTCAAGCGGCTGTCCTCGCTCGCCGTGCCGACCTTCGCGTACTACAACGGCGCGGCCATGGGCGGCGGCGTCGAGGTCGGTCTGCACTGCACCTACCGCACCGTGTCGAAGGCCCTGCCGGCCTTCTCGCTGCCCGAGGTCTTCCTCGGTCTGGTGCCCGGCTGGGGCGGCTGCGCCATCCTGCCGAACCTGATCGGCGCCGAGAAGGCCGTCTCGGTCATCATCGAGAACTCGCTGAACCAGAACCGTCAGCTCAAGGGCAAGCAGGTCTTCGAGCTGGGCATCGCCGACGCCCTGTTCGAGGGCGCGGACTTCCTGGAGCAGTCGCTGATCTGGACGGCCTCCGTCCTCAACGGCACCACCACCGTCGAGCGCCCCGAGGTCGACCGCGGCGAGGCCTGGGACCAGGCCGTCGCCAAGGGCCGCTTCGTCGCCGACTCCAAGGTGCACGGCGCCGCCCCGGCCGCCTACCGCGCCCTCGACATCATCGAGGCCGCCAAGGACGGGGACCTGCAGAAGGGCTTCGACGCCGAGGACCAGGCCCTCGCGGACCTGATCATGGGCGGCGAGCTGCGCTCCGGCATCTACGCCTTCAACCTGGTGCAGAAGCGCGGCAAGCGTCCCGCCGGCGCCCCGGACAAGTCGCTGGCCCGCCCGGTCACCAAGGTCGGCGTCGTCGGCGCCGGTCTGATGGCCTCCCAGCTGGCCCTGCTCTTCCTGCGCCGTCTGGAGGTGCCGGTCGTCCTGACCGACATCGACCAGGAGCGCGTCGACAAGGGCGTCGGCTACGTCCACGCCGAGATCGAGAAGCTGCTCGGCAAGGGCCGCATCAACCAGGACAAGGCCAACCGCCTCAAGGGCCTGGTCTCCGGCGTCCTGGACAAGGCCGCGGGCTTCGCGGACGCGGACTTCGTCATCGAGGCCGTGTTCGAGGAGATGTCCGTCAAGCAGAAGGTGTTCGCGGAGGTCGAGGCGGTCGCCCCGGCGCACGCGATCCTCGCCACCAACACCTCCTCGCTGTCCGTCTCGGAGATGGCCTCCAAGCTCAAGCACCCCGAGCGCGTGGTCGGCTTCCACTTCTTCAACCCGGTCGCGATCCTCCCGCTCCTGGAGATCGTGCGCGGCGAGCAGACGGACGACGCCTCCCTCGCCACCGCCTTCGGCGTGGCGAAGAAGCTGAAGAAGACCGCGGTCCTCACCAAGGACGCCCCGGCGTTCGTCGTGAACCGCATCCTGACCCGCTTCATGGGCGAGATCCAGAACGTCATCGACGAGGGCACCCCCGTCGAGACGGCGGAGAAGGCCATCGAGCCGCTCGGCCTGCCGATGTCGCCGCTGGTCCTCCTGGAGCTGGTCGGCCCGGCGATCGGCCTGCACGTCTCCGAGACGCTGAACCGCTCCTTCCCCGAGCGCTTCACGGTCTCCCCCAACCTGAAGGCGGTCGTCGAGGCCGGCAAGCGCGGCTTCTACGTGTACGACTCCGGGAAGCCGGAGCTCGACCCCGAGGTCGCCGCCCTCCTCAAGCAGGGCGACAGCGTCCTGACCGAGGAGCAGGTCCGCGACCGCGTCCTGGACGCGGTGGCGCAGGAGATCGGCCTGATGCTGGAGGAGGGTGTCGTCGCCGAGGCGCAGGACATCGACCTCTGCCTGATCACGGGCGCGGGCTGGCCCTTCCACCTGGGCGGCATCACGCCGTACCTGGACCGCGAGGGCGTCTCCGAGCGCGTCAACGGCAAGCGTTTCCTGGCGCAGGGCGTGGCGAGCGTCCCGGCGTAACGCTCCAGGGCTCGTACGGACGGCCCCGGCACCTTCCCAAGGTGCCGGGGCCGTTCCCGTTCCCGTACGCGCTCCGCCGGGGGTCAGCGCACCGGGCGCCAGTTCTCCAGCACGAAGCCGTCCGCCGCGGGCCGCTGACGGGTGGTGAGCAGCGAGGTCCCGCCGGCCAGTGCCATCGCGACCAGGCGCCCTTCGAGGTCCCGGGTGAGGACGGTGGTCAGTTCGCCGTGCCGCTCCCCCGTCTCCGACCAGCGGGCGCCCGCCTCCTCCTGCTCGCTCGGGTAGGCGGCGAGGGCGAGCCGGCCGTCCTCGGACCGCTGGGCCAGGACGGTGCAGTCGAAGCCGTCGACGAGGCAGCGGGTGACGGAGAGCGGGCCGGTGCCGACCGCGTCGGTGAGGGGCGTGGGCTTCAGGGAGCGCTCGGGCGACCAGGCGCACACCTTTCCGTCCTGGTCGACGTAGAAGGCCGTGGCGTGCCCTGAGGGGCCCTTCACGGCCGCCAGGGTGCCCATGGTGACCGCGGCGGGGAGGATCTCCTCGCGGATCGGCTTCGCCCCCGACTCGCGCTGCACGTAGCGCAGGAGTCCCGTGGCGTGCGAGGTGTACAGCTCGACGAAGCCCGAACCGTTGGTGACGGCCGCCGGCAGGGGGTCGGTCTTGGAGCCGACGAGATCCCACCACGGGTGCCAGCCGCCCGCGTCCTTCTGGGCCCGCACGCTGATGCCGCCGCCGCCGTTGCGGCAGAAGACGTACGCGCGCCCGATGCCGTCCACGGTCACGGAGGGGGTGCCGGTCCACCGGTAGGAGGCGCCGTTGGGGTGGGTGATCGAGCGCCACTCCAGGGCCGGGCGGCCCGTCTGGTACTGGGTGGTGTGCACCAGCTCGACGTGGTCCGCCCCGCCGGCCGGCACGGGCCGCAGGCCGACGAGGTGGACGTATCCGTCGGCGCCCTGGCCGACCGAGAGGCTGGGCAGCAGCGCACCGCCGCCGCCGAGGGACACGGGCCCGCTCCAGCCGCCGCCGTCCTCGGTCCAGCGCACCACTTCGCCGTCCCGGGGCAGATAGACGCTGAATCTGCCCTCCTTCCCCCGGGCCAGCCAGGATCCCCGCAGCACGGGGGTGGTGGAGGAGCCGTGGGGGTGGGCGGCGGGGGCCTCGGATCGATTCGCCATGAGGGGTGCAGCGCTCCGGATCATCGGGGGGCGGGTCGGGTACGAGCCGACTGTAGCGGCCCCTTCGAACGCTCTTCCCGCCACCCGCCGCCCCGCTCCCGGAGGCCCCTCAGTACCGGGCTTCGCGGCCCTCCCGGCCCAACCGGCTGTGACTCCGCCCGTACAGGAAGTACACGACGATGCCGATCGCCATCCAGACGGCGAACCGGAACCAGGTCTCGCCGGGCAGGTTGAGCATCAGCCAGAACGAGGCCGCGATGGAGAGGATCGGCAGCACGGGCACCCAGGGGGTGCGGAAGGCGCGCGGCAGGTCGGGACGGGTGCGGCGGAGCACCATGACGCCGATCGCGACGACCACGAAGGCGAAGAGGGTGCCGATGTTCACCAGGGTCGCCAGCTCGTTGATGCTGGTGAAGCCGGCGACGATCGCGATGATCACGCCGAGCAGGATCGTCGGCCGGTACGGGGTCCGGAACCGGGGGTGGGTGACGGAGAAGAAGCGCGGCAGCAGGCCGTCGCGGCTCATCGCGAAGAAGACGCGGGTCTGGCCGAGCAGCAGGATCAGACAGACGGTGGTGAGGCCGACGGCGGCGCCGAAGCTGATCACGCCCGCGTAGAAGGGGTGGCCGGCGGCTTTGAAGGCGTCGGCGAGCGGGGCGCTCACGGACAGCTCCGTGTAGTGCTGCATACCGGTGACGACGAGGGCGACGGCCACGTAGAGCACGGTGCAGATGAAGAGCGAGCCGAGGATGCCCCGGGGCATGTCCCGCTGCGGCAGCTTGGTCTCCTCGGCGGCGGTGGCCACCACGTCGAAGCCGATGAAGGCGAAGAAGACGACGGAGGCGGCGGTGAAGATGCCCATGACGCCGAAGTTCGTCGGCTCGTAGCCGAAGAGCAGCTGGACCAGCGGGGAGTCCCAGTTGGAGCCGCCGCCCTCCGGGGTGACGGCCGGCGGGATGAAGGGCTTGTAGTTGTCGCCGACGATGAAGAACAGGCCGGCGACGATCACGATCATCACCACGGTCACCTTGATCGCCACGACGAGCGCGGTGATCCGGGCGGAGAGCTTCATGCCCAGGACGAGGACCACGGTGAGGACCAGGACGAGGATGAACGCCAGGATGTCGAAGGTCCCGCCGGGCGCGTCCGGGCCCTCCAGGGCCGCCGGCAGGTGCCAGTCGATGTTGTCCATGAGCGAGCGGACGTAGCCGGACCAGCCGACGGCCACCACCGCCGTCCCGAGGGCGAACTCCAGGACGAGGTCCCAGCCGATGATCCAGGCGGGCAGCTCGCCGATGGAGGCGTACGCGAAGGTGTACGCCGATCCGGCCACCGGCACCGTCGAGGCGAACTCGGCGTAGCACAGGGCGGCGAGGGCGCAGACGATGCCGGCGGCGACGAAGGCGAGGGCCGTCGCCGGGCCGGCGTTCTCCTTGGCGACCTTGCCGGTGAGGACGAAGATGCCGGTGCCGATGATGACGCCGACGCCGAAGACCGTGAGGTCCCAGGCGGACAGGGACTTCTTGAGGGCGTGCTCCGGCTCCTCCGTGTCCCGGATCGACTGCTCGACCGATTTGGTCCGGAACACCCCGGAGTTCGCCCGTGGCTGTTGGTCCGTACTCACCGTGGTACCTCCGCGCTCCGCCCGACGTCGGTCTCGGTGCCTCCGCGGGTCGGAGGCTGTGATGACGTCTGCCCGGACAGAGCCAGAATGCACGCGAATGGGCCGGTCGGCACCCGGGAGGGTGAACCGACCGGCCCAACGGGTGGTCCGGACGTGCCGCGGGGTCAGTCCCGGGCGGGCTCCGCCGTCTTGGCGCCGCTCTCCTCGTACCTGCCGTCGAGGCGGGAGACGAGGCCGGTGACCTGCCGGGCGACGTCCGGGGCGGTCAGGCCGATCTCGGCGAGGACCTCGGCGCGGGAGGCGTGGTCGAGGAAGCGCGGCGGGATGCCGAAGTCGCGCAGCGGCACGTCCACTCCGGCGTCGCGGAGGGCCTGGGCGACGGCCGAGCCGACGCCGCCGACGCGGCTGTTGTCCTCGACGGTGACGACGACCCGGTGGCGCTCGGCGAGCGGGGCGAGGGCCTCGTCGACGGGCTTGACCCAGCGGGGGTCGACGACGGTGGTGGAGATGCCCTGCCGGTCGAGCAGGTCGGCGATCTCCAGGCACATGGGCGCCAGGGCGCCGACCGAGACCAGCAGGACGTCGGGCCGGTCCGCACCGGGCTCGCGGAGGACGTCCATGCCGCCGACGCGGCGCAGGGCGGGGACGGCGGGGCCGACCGCGCCCTTGGAGAAGCGGACCACGGTGGGCGCGTCGGTGACCTCGACGGCCTCGCGCAGCTGGGCGCGGACCTGGTCGGCGTCGCGCGGGGCGGCGAGCCGCAGGCCGGGCACGACCTGGAGGATCGACATGTCCCACATGCCGTTGTGGGAGGCGCCGTCGGTGCCGGTGACGCCGGCCCGGTCGAGGACGAAGGTGACGCCGCACTTGTGCAGGGCCACGTCCATCAGGACCTGGTCGAAGGCGCGGTTGAGGAAGGTGGCGTACACCGCGAAGACCGGGTGGAGGCCGCCGGTGGCGAGGCCGGCCGCGGAGACCGCGCCGTGCTGCTCGGCGATGCCGACGTCGAAGACCCGCTCCGGGAAGGCCTTGGCGAACTTGTCGAGGCCGACGGGCTGGAGCATGGCCGCGGTGATGGCGACGACGTCCGCGCGCTCCTTGCCGAGGGCGACCATCTCGTCGGCGAAGACGCCGGTCCAGTCGGCGCCGGAGGTGGCGATCGGCAGGCCGGTGTCGGGGTGGATCCTGCCGACGGCGTGGAAGCGGTCCGCCTCGTCCTGGAGGGCCGGCTGGTAGCCGCGGCCCTTCTCGGTGAGGCAGTGGACGATGACGGGGCCGCCGAAGCGCTTGGCGCGCGTCAGGGCGGACTCCAGGGCCTCGATGTCGTGGCCGTCGATGGGGCCGACGTACTTGAGGCCGAGGTCCTCGAACATGCCCTGGGGGGCGATGAAGTCCTTGAGGCCCTTCTTGGCGCCGTGCAGGGTCTCGTAGAGCGGCTTCCCGACGACCGGGGTGCGCTCCAGGATGTCCTTGCCGCGGGCGAGGAAGCGCTCGTAGCCGTCGGTGGTGCGCAGGGTCGCCAGGTGGTTGGCGAGGCCGCCGATGGTGGGCGCGTAGGAGCGCTCGTTGTCGTTGACGACGATGACGAGCGGGCGGTCCTTGGCGGCGGCGATGTTGTTCAGCGCCTCCCAGGCCATGCCGCCGGTGAGGGCGCCGTCGCCGATGACGGCCACGACGTGGTCGTCCTTCTTCAGGACCTCGTTGGCCTTGGCCAGGCCGTCGGCCCAGCCGAGGACCGTGGAGGCGTGCGAGTTCTCGATGACGTCGTGCTCGGACTCGGCCTGCGAGGGGTAGCCGGAGAGGCCGCCCTTCATCTTGAGCTTCGAGAAGTCCTGGCGGCCGGTGAGCAGCTTGTGGACGTAGCTCTGGTGGCCGGTGTCCCAGAGGACCTTGTCCTTCGGGGAGTCGAACACCCGGTGCAGGGCGATGGTCAGCTCGACCACGCCCAGGTTGGGTCCGAGGTGCCCGCCGGTCTTGGAGACGGCGTCCACGAGGAACGTCCGGATCTCGTCGGCCAGCTGGTCCAGCTGTTCCGGGGAGAGCCGGTCCAGGTCTCGCGGTCCCCTGATACGGGTCAGCAGAGCCACCCGTTCCTCCTTGCGTTTGAGCTGGTCGAGCTTGCCGATTCGTCGAGTCTAATGTTCCGTCTTGGATCGTGGGCAGCGGGCCGGGGAGTGAGGCGTCACTCCGACGGTCTACGGCCCGCTGATCCGTACGGCTCCGTACGGGCGTGTGCACCGCTCCGGACGCACCGGTGCCCGGCGCCGGTTTCACGGCGCCGGGCAGGTGTGGCGAGCGTTACGCGCGCGTGTCGCTCCGGTGAGCGCGGCGCGCTAGGCGCGTCCGGCCGTCTTCTGGGTCTTGCGGGAGACGGAGTCGATGATCACGGCGATGAGCAGGACCGCTCCGGTGATCATGTACTGGATCGCGTTGGAGGACAGGTTCATCTGGTTGAGGCCCTGGACGATCGACTGGATGACCAGGATGCCCAGGAGCGCCGACCAGACCTTGCCGCGGCCGCCGAACAGGGACGTGCCGCCGATGACCGCCGCGGCGATGCACATCATGAGCTGGTTGCCGCCGCCGAGGGAGCGGTCGGCGCCGCCGGTCGCGGAGGCGAGGAACAGGCCGCCGACGGCGCCCATGGTGCCGGAGATCATGAAGACCGAGACCCGGATCCAGGAGACGTTGATGCCGGCGCGGCGGGCGGCCTCGATGCCGCCGCCGACCGCGAAGACCTGGCGGCCGTAGGTGGTGCGGCGCAGGACGAAGTCGGTGACGAGCAGGATCACCAGGAAGATCACCAGGGAGAGGGGCAGGCCCTGCTCCTGGTTGAAGCCGTACGCGGCGACGAGGACCAGGACCGCGAGGACGGCGGTGCGCAGGACGATCTCGCTCTGCGGGCGGTGCGGCAGGTCGGCGGCCTTGCGGCGGTGCGCGTCGCGGAACTGGGCCAGGTAGAAGGCGGCGATCACGACGGCGGCGAGGCCGTAGGCGGCGGCGACGTCGGAGAAGTAGTACTTCGTGAGGTCGTTGACGAAGCTGCCGATCGGGGTGGAGATGGTGGAGCGCTCGCCCATCACCCAGGTCTGCAGGCCGGCCCAGCCGAGGAAGCCGGCGAGGGTGACGACGAAGGCGGGCACGCCGATCTTGGCGAACACGATGCCGTGGAAGGCGCCGATCAGGGTGCCGGACAGGATGCCGAGGAGGATGGCGAGGCCGTCGGGCATGTCGGTGCCGAGGACGCCCCAGACGGAGCCGGCGAGGCCGGCCACGGAGCCGACGGCGAGGTCGATCTCGCCGAGCAGCAGCACGAAGACGATGCCGACGGCCATGATGCCGGGGCCGACCGCGTACAGCGTGATCTGGTCGAGGTTGTACGAGGTGATGAAGTTGCCGGTGAGGGCCTGGAAGACGATGCCGATGACGATGAGGCCGACGACGACGGGCAGCGAGCCGATCTCGCCGGAGCGGATCTTGCGCTTGAACTCGTCGACGTAGCCCTTGAAGCCCTGCTCGCGGACGAGGAGGCGGGGGTCGACGGCGGGGATCGCGGCGGCGGCCGGGGTCTCGGTGGCCGGGCTCTCGGTGGTCTCGGCGTCGGGGGTGCGGGGCTCGGGCACCGCGGCCGGGTCGTTCGCGGTGGGAGGGGTCGTGCTCACTTCGCTACCTCCGCGTTGCGGGCCTGGCGGCGGGTCACGGCGTTGTCCGTGGCACCGGTGATCGCGGCGATGATCTCTTCGTGCGTGGTGGTGGCGACCGGGAAGGTGCCGTTGTTGCGGCCCAGGCGGAGGACGGCCACGGTGTCCGCGACGGCCTTCACGTCGGCCATGTTGTGGCTGATGAGGATGACGCCGAGGCCCTGCTCGCGCAGCCGCTCGACCAGGTCGAGGACCTGGGCGGTCTGCTCGACGCCGAGGGCGGCGGTCGGCTCGTCGAGGATCACGATCTTCGGGTCGCCGACCAGGGCGCGGGCGATGGCCACGACCTGCCGCTGGCCGCCGGAGAGGGCGGCGACGGGGATGCGGACGCTGGGGATGCGGATGGAGAGGGTGGAGAGCAGGTCCTTCGCGCGCTTCTCCATGGCGACCTCGTCGAGGACGCCGCCCTTCTTGATCTCGCGGCCGAGGAACAGATTGGCGACCACGTCGAGGTTGTCGCAGAGCGCGAGGTCCTGGTAGACGGTCGCGACGCCGAGGTTCTGGGAGTCGTGCGGCCGGGAGATCTCGACCCGCTCGCCCTCCCACTCGATGACGCCCTCGTCGATCGGGTGCACGCCGGCGATCGTCTTGACCAGCGTGGACTTTCCCGCTCCGTTGTCGCCGACGAGCGCGACGACCTCACCTGCGTGGACTTCGAGATCGACACCGGAGAGGACCTGGACCGCTCCGAATCGCTTGAAGATCCCGCGCAACGCCAGCACGGGCGTCTGGGACACGTGAACCAACTCCTTCGCCGCCCGCGGACGGCGGCACGTCGCGCCGCCGGTGCAGCGCCAACAAAGTTCTGGGGGGTGGGCTTCGTCCGGCCCCCGGGCCGACAGCGGGGTCTGGGTCGGCCGGGGACCGGACGGGCTTGGGGGAACGGATCCGGGCCCCTCGCCGGTCGCCGTACGGGGTGTTCACCCTCTGTACGCGGGCGGACGGCGGGCGCGCGTCCGGCGCCGTCTCGGTCGGGAGACGGCCGGGGTGCCGGGCGCGGCCGGGCGGGGATCCGTGGCGCCGGGCCCCGGAGGGCCCGGCGGGGTCGTGCCGGGTGTTACTTGATGCCCAGCTCGGTGCACTTGGCGGCGAGGTCCGCGGTGCAGAGGTCGGCGGCCTTGTAGATGCCGTCCTTGACGACCGTGTCCTGGATGTTGGTCTTGTCGACCACGACCGGCGGGAAGAGCGTGGACGGGACGCCGTCGGTGTCACCCTGGGCGCCGAGGTCCTTGCCCTGGAGCAGGTTCACCGCGAACTTGGCGGCCTCGGGGGCCAGCTGGAGCGGCGACTTGTAGATCGTGAAGGTCTGGGTGCCGGCGATGATGCGCTGGATGCCCGCGACCTCGGCGTCCTGGCCGCCGACCGGGATGCCCTTGATGCCGGCGTTCTCCAGGGAGGTGACGATGCCGCCCGCCATGCCGTCGTTGGCGGAGTAGACGGCGCCGATCTTGTCCTTGCCGACCGAGGAGATCGCGGCGGACATCTTCTCGCCGGCGATCTTCGGGTCCCACTCGCCGGAGGCCTCGTAGGCGATCTTGCCGACCTTGCCGTCGAGGGCGGTGTGGGCGCCCTTCTTGAAGAGGGCGGCGTTCGGGTCCTTCTCGTCGCCGTTGATCATCACGACATTGGCGGCGGCGGCCTTGTCGCCGAGGGCGGCGAGGAGGGCCTGGCCCTGGAGCTCGCCGACCTTGTTGTTGTCGTGGCTGACGTAGGCGTCGGCGCCCTTGACCGCGCGGTCGTACGCGACGACCTTGACGCCCTTGGCCTTGGCGTCCTTGACCCAGCCCTCGGCCTTGGTGGCGTCGACCGGGTCGAGCGCGATGACCTTGATGCCGTCCGCGATGAACTGGTCGAACTGCTGCTTCTGCTTGACGACGTCGGAGACGGCGTTGTTGTAGACGACCTCGCAGTCGCCGCACGCGGCCTTGACGGCCTTCTCGAACTGGGGCTTGTCCAGGGCCTCGTAGCGCGAGGTCTTGTTCTCGGGAAGGAGCAGGCCGATCTTGGTCGAGCTGCCCTTGTCGCCGCTGTCGTCGCCGCCGGCCTGGCCACAGGCGGCGAGCGAGAGGGCCATCGACACCGCGGCCGTGGCTATGACGGCACGACGCGTCACTGCGTTCATTTGGGGTTGCCTCCCTGACGAGGCCGCGACGTTGCGGCCGAGGTGGCACGAAGTCAACTCGGCCGCAACGTTGGCGTCAAGAAGTAAATTCTTAACGAGATGACAACGGTGGTGTTCGTTATCTAAGTGAAGGCAAGCCGGGAGGCCGGAGCGGCGGCGGGCAGGGCGCTCTCCAACAGGGTCGAATCGCCCATTTCGCTCAGGACGAGGGCGAGTGCGCCCAGCACCTCGGCGCGCCCGCCGAGGGCCCCCTGGGCCAGTGAGAGCTGCCGGGCGGCACTGGGAATCGCGTACCGCGAGACGGAGTCCCTGATGGGCGCCAGGACCAGCTCACCGGCCTCCGCGAGGTCGCCGCCGAGCACCACCCGGCTGGGGTTCAGGAGGTTGCAGAGGTTGGCGATGCCGCTGCCGATGTGCCGCCCGACGTCCGCGATCACCCGGCGGCAGCCGGGGTCGCCCTCGCGGGCCAGCTGGACGACCCGCTCCATGGTCAGGTCGGGCCCGTGGCTCGGCTGGAGCAGCGGCAGGACGTAGCGGGCGGCCGTGAAGGTCTCCAGGCAGCCCCGGTTGCCGCAGCGGCAGACCGGCCCCGACTCGTCCAGGGTGATGTGCCCGATCTCCCCCGCGGTGCCGCCGGGGCCCCGGTAGACCCGTCCGTCTATCACCAGACCGGCGCCGACGCCGCTGGCCACCTTGATGTACGCCAGGTCCTTGACGCCCCGGCCGCCGCCCCAGACCAGCTCGCCGAGCGCGCCGAGGTTGGCGTCGTTGTCGACGTGCACGGGGACCCCGAGGCGGCCCGAGAGCTCCTCGGCGGGGTTGATGCCGCTCCACCCCGGCAGGATCGACGTCGAGCCGAGGGTGCCGGAGGAGACGTCGATCGGGCCCGGGACGCCGAGGCCCACGCCGATGACCTTGTCCGGGCCGATGCCGGTGGTCAGGACGAGCCGTTTGACCAGCTGTTCCGCCCGGTCGAAGCCCTCGGCGGCGGAGGCGTCGACGTCGAGCGGCTCGGCCTCCTCGGCGAGCACCTGGTGGGCGAGGTTGCCGACGGCGACCCGGAGGTGGGTGTGGCCGAAGTCGACCCCGATCACGATGCCGGCGTCGCCGGAGAGCGAGACGCTGCGGGCCCGGCGCCCCCCGGCGGAGGTGGGCGTGACCTCGACGGTCCCGCCGTCCTTCAGCTCCCGCACGATGTTGGAGACCGTGGCGGCGGAGAGGCCCGTCGCCCGGGCGATCTCCGCCTGGGTGAGCGAGCCGGCCATGCGCACCGCCCGGACGACCCGTTCGAGATTGGCCCTGTGCAGAGAAGTCTGCGAACCCGGAGTCTCCATCGACTCACTCACTCCCACCGTTTTCTCCAACATGTGAACTCTAAGGGGACGCTTTCGGCTTGGTCCCCGTCAAGACCTTGAGTGACGGAGGTGAGGGTCACACGGTGTTCGCGGCGGGTTTCCCGGCCCGTCCTCCCCCGGCCCCGTACCGCCCGAAGGGCCCCCGGCGCGCGGTGCGCCGGGGGCCCTTCGGGAGCGGTGGGGGCCGGTGCGGCCCCGGGGATCACTTCACGGCGCCGGCGGTCAGACCGGCCACCACCTGCCGCTGGAAGATGATGTACGCGGCGAGGACCGGGAGCATGGCCATCACCAGGCCGGCGAAGAGACCGGACCAGTCGCCCTTGTAGCCCTGGCTGACCGCGAGCTGGACGAGCCCCTGCGAGAGCACCTTCCGCTCCGGCTCGGTGTTGAGCACGGTCGGCAGCAGGTACTGGTTCCACTGCCCGAGGAAGTTGAAGATGCCGACGCTGATGAGGCCCGGCTTGGCCATCGGCAGCATCACCTGGAAGAAGGTCCGGGTGTGCGAGGCGCCGTCCACGAAGGCCGCCTCCGCCACCGAGGTCGGCAGGGTGCGGAAGAAGGCCGTGAGGAAGAAGACGGTGAACGGCAGCGAGTACGCGATGTACACGAGGATCAGGCCGTGCAGCGTGTTGAGCAGGGCCATGTTCTGCATCACGTAGAACAGCGGCACGAGCGCCAGGATGATCGGGAAGCTCATCCCCCCGATGAAGAGGAAGTAGATGAAGCGGTTGCCCGGGAACTCGAAGCGGGCCAGGACGTAGGCCGCCATCGAGCCGAAGAGGAGCGTGCCGATCAGCGAGCCGCCGACCACCAGGATGGTGTTCAGGAAGTAGTCGCTCATGTGCGCTTCGGTCCAGGCGCGCGACCAGTTCTCGAAGTGCAGCCGGTCGGGCAGTGCCCACGGGGAGGTGAAGATCGCCCGGTCGGTCTTGAAGGAGGTCATGACCGCCCAGAGCAGCGGCATGGCGACCATGATCGCCCAGAGGATCAGGATGCCGTGGGAGAAGACGTTGAGGGTGACGCCCTCGCCCTTCGGCTCCTTGCGGGGCGCGGGGGCCTTCGTCTTGGTGACCACGGGGTCCGGTCCCGACGGGGGGCCGGGGTTCTCCACTCCGGCGGGGGTTGTGTCGGTGATCTTCATCAGAACTCCAGCCGCTCGCGCCGGCCCAGCTTCATCACGACGGCCGCGAAGGCCAGCGTCACGACGAGCAGGGCGACGCCGATGGTCGTGGCGTAGGCGGCCTGACCGTCCCGGAACGCCTTCTGGTACACGTACAGCGGCAGGACGATGGTCGAGTAGTCGGGCCCGCCGCCACTGGGACCGACGGTCATGATCTGGACGACGGCGAAGGACTCGGCGCCGAGGGCGAGGATGCCCATGTAGATCCACCCGGACTGCACGGTGTCCCAGAGCAGCGGCAGGGTGATCTTGAAGAAGGTGGTGAAGCGGTTCGCGCCGTCGAGGAGGGCCGCCTCGTAGAAGTCCTTCGGAATGGACGCCATGCCGGCCGAGAAGAGGACGACGAAGAATCCGACGGTGGACCAGACGAGGACGACCATCACGCAGATGAGGGCGAGGTCCGGATCTCCGAGCCAGTCCGGCTGGACGCTGCCGAGACCGACGCCCTTCAGTACGGAGTTGATGGCTCCGCTGTTCGGGTTGTACGCGAACTGGAAGAGCAGCGCGACGATCGCGATCGACAGCACCTGCGGGAAGAAATACACGATCTTGTAGAAGGAGGACCCGCGCACACCGGCGATGGCCGCTCTCTTGCGGCGCCGACCGCCGACATTGAGCATGAAGGCGAAGAAGAGCGCGAGGCCGACGGTCACCAGCGGCAGCACCACCGCGAAGGTCAGGCTGTGCTGGAGCGATTTCCAGAAGATCTCGTCGTCCAGCATCCTGCTGTAGTTGTCGAATCCGATCATTCCGAATTCGGGGCTCAGTCCGGTCCAGTCCGTGAAGGAGTAGTAGATGGACTGGATGAACGGCCAGATGACGAACAGCGCGTAGAGCGCGAGGGGGGCCGCCAGGAACCCCACGATGAAACGGTACTTGCCGTGTTGCATTTCCTACCGACCCCGATCTTTCCCGCGCCGGGCACGCCGCTCGTGCCGCGTGCCAAGGGGCCGGGGCCCGCTCCCGGTCGGCGGGAAGGGGCCCCGGCACCGCTCATCAGTGCTTGTAGTGCTTGATCGAGGAGTCCTTGGCCGCCTCGTCGGCGAACTTCTGGATCTTCTTGATCGTCTCGGCCGGGGTGGCGCGGCCGGCCATCATCTCGCCGATGCCGGCGACACCGATCTTCTCCTTCTGGAGGGCGACGTACCAGTCCTGGAGGCGCGGGTTGACGACGTTCTGGCCGGCCTTCTCCAGGGCGGCGACGCCGGACTTCAGGCCCGGGGAGAGCTCGATGCCGTCGGTGCCGCCGTTGAGGGCGGTCAGGGACTTCACGGACTGCGTGAAGTTCTTGGAGGAGGCCTCGCTGAGCATGATGCGCAGCTGCTCCATGCCGCCCTCGGCGTTCTTCGCCTTGGCCGGGACGATGAAGGGCTCGCCACCGGCGGCCCAGATGGTGCCGAACGGCATCTTGTCGGAGGCGTCGAGGCCGGTCGGGCCGGAGACGGCCAGGGCGAAGTCGGCCGGCATGGTCTTCGCGGCCTCGTTCTCGACCCAGGAGCCGTTCGGGATGAACAGCGCCTTGCCCTCGGTCCAGGCGGTCTGCGACTGGATGTGGTCGAGGCCGGGCGTGCCCTTGAGGATGTAGCCCTTCTGGACCAGCTCGTAGTACGCCTCGAAGCACGCCTTGACGGCCGGGTGCTCCCAGGCCTTGGGCTCCAGGTTGTCGATGGCGTCGAGGACCTCGCGGCCGCCGACCTTGCCGATCATCGGGTAGAGCGAGAAGGGGACGTAGTACGGGTGCTTGCCCGCGTACGTCCAGGCGGCGATGCCCTTCTTCTTGGCCTTCTCGCAGACGGCCAGCATCTCGTCCCAGGTCTCCGGGTACTTCGCGTCGAGCGAGTCGAGGAGCTTCTGCGAGTACCAGACGCCGTAGACGGTGTAGGCGTAGTTGAGGATCCAACACTGCTCGCCGTCGAACTGGCCCATCTCGACGATGCCGGGCCGCAGGGTGTCGCGGACCTTCTTGCTCGGGTCGTCGATCGACGGCGCGTCGAGCAGCGGGGTGAGGTCGGCGAGCTGCTTCTGGCCGACCAGGACGCCCATGTCCATCTGCTCGGCGCCGGAGTTGTCGATGAGGTCCGGCGGGGTACCGCCGTTGAAGCGCGGCTGCAGCGTGGTGGTGATCTTCTGGGTCGGGGTGAACTTGACGCTGGCCTTGGGGTAATTCGTCTCGTAGACCTTGATCGCGTCCTTGGCGTACTGCTGTCCGAATCCGCCGTCGAAGAGGACGAAGTCGAGCGGTGCCGACTCGTTCACGCCGAGCGGGTTCTTGTCGGACTTCGTACCCTTCTCGACCTTTCCGTTGCCACCGCTGTCACTGCTCGCACAGGCGGACAGGAACCCCATGGTCGGTACGGAGATCAGACCGATAGCGGCGGAACGCTTGATCAGATCGCGACGGCCGAGGCCCTCATTGGTCTGTGCGGAGGTGGATCCCATGCTCAAGTCCTCGCCTTCATTCAGGACTCAGGCGGTGTACCGGTCGCCCGTTCTCACTCGCCTCAGGCGAAGGGCCCCGCCACCGCGGTCATTTGCAGCCGGGTCGTGCACGCGTCGGTCCGTCGTCGATGGATACGACGGGCTGGACGCGACAGGTATAGTCCACTTCCCTTCGACTGAGCAAGATCGAAAGCAGGTTTCGACAACCATCTTTCCCGAGTTGAGACCTGCGGGATAACCACGCTGGATCTGCGGCGTTTCGTCCAACCATCCGTCCGGCGACACCCTTGACACGGGTCCGGAACTACCCGTACGGGGGCCGCGACACGGCCCCGACGGCGCGGCCCGGAGACGCCGAGGGCAAAGGGGGCATACCGCCGGACCGAAACGGTTGTGTCCTGAGCGAAACAGTTGTGTCACAGACCTCCGGTGGGATGAAGGTTCGATGAGAACGATCCGCAATCATGGGGGTCCCGCCGCAGCGCGCCCGGACGAAGGGCGCGGCGGCGCCTTCCTCATTCCGTACGGATCTGGAGTACATACGTGGCCAAGACTTCCGGCCTGAACCGCACGGGCACCCTGTCCCGTATCACCGTCGCCGCGGTGACCGCCGCGCTCGTCGGCACCACCACCGCCGCCGTCGCGGCCGACGCGCCGCCGTCCTTCACTCCCGTCGCCGAGCAGTCCTCGAACGCGACCGCCTTCGCGGCCGCGGCCGTCCCGACGCCGCGCAACTACCTCTACGGCGTCGACAGCGCGGGCACCATCTGGGGCTACAAGCCGGTCGGCGGGGGCGTCATCCAGCGCCAGGCGGACAACTCCGGCACCGGCTGGACCTCGCACAAGCACTTCACCCAGGTCGACCTGGACGGCAACGGCGGCTCCAACGGCTTCTACGCCGTCCGCAGCGGCCGTCTGCACTACACCGACGTGGGCGCGCCGCGCGACCTCGGCGGCGGCTGGCAGATCTACAACGAGATCATCTCCGCCGGCAACACCGGCGGTGCCGTGTCGGACGACCTGATCGCCCGCGACGGCTCCGGCGTGCTGTGGCACTACCTGGGCTACGGCAACGGCAACCTGGCCCCGCGTTACCGGGTCGGCAGCGGCTGGAACGCCTACACCCAGATCGCGGGCAAGGGCGACCTGACCCGCGACGGCAAGGCCGACCTCGTCGCCCGCGACAAGGCCGGCGTGCTGTGGCTGTACAAGGGCACGGGCAACTACAAGGCGCCCTTCAGCTCCCGCACGCGCATCGGCAGCGGCTGGAACCTCTACAACGCCCTCGTGTCCACGGGTGACCTGAACTTCGACGGCGTCGCGGACCTCGTCGCCCGCGACAAGGCCGGCGCGCTGTGGCTGTACAAGGGCACGGGCAAGGCCTCGGCCCCGTACAGCGGCCGCGTGCAGATCGGCACCAAGGGCTGGAACGGCTTCCGCGAGCTGTTCTGACCGTCCCGCCCGTGAACCGGTGAGTCGATGAGCCGATGAGCCGGTGAACGGCGACACGAAAGGGCCCCGCTCCTCCTCCGAGGAGCGGGGCCCGCTTCGTGCCACTGGATCCGGGGTCAGCCGCGGATCAGGTTGCGGAGCACGTACTGCATGATGCCGCCGTTGCGGTAGTAGTCCGCCTCGCCGGGGGTGTCGATGCGGACGACCGCGTCGAACTCGACGCCGGTGTCGGTGGTGACCTTCACCGTGCGCGGCGTGGTGCCCTCGTTGAGCTCCTCGATGCCCGTGAAGGAGAAGGTCTCCTCGCCGGTCAGGCCGAGGGAGTCGGCGGACTGGCCCTCCGGGAACTGGAGCGGCAGGACGCCCATGCCGATGAGGTTCGAGCGGTGGATGCGCTCGTACGACTCGGTGATGACGGCCTTGACGCCGAGCAGCGCGGTGCCCTTGGCGGCCCAGTCGCGGGACGAGCCGGAGCCGTACTCCTTGCCGCCCAGGATGACGAGCGGGGTGCCCTGCTCGATGTAGTTGCGGGAGGCGTCGTAGATGAACGACACCGGACCGCCGTCCTGGGTGAAGTCGCGGGTGTAGCCGCCCTCGGTGCCCGGCGCGAGCTGGTTGCGCAGGCGGATGTTGGCGAAGGTGCCGCGGATCATGACCTCGTGGTTGCCCCGGCGCGAGCCGTAGGAGTTGAAGTCGCGACGCTCCACACCGTGCTCGGTGAGGTACTTGCCGGCCGGGGTGTCGGCCTTGATGGCGCCGGCCGGGGAGATGTGGTCGGTGGTGACCGAGTCGCCCAGCTTGGCCAGGACGCGGGCGCCCGTGATGTCGGAGACCGGGGTGGTCTCCATCGTCATGCCCTCGAAGTACGGGGGCTTGCGGACATAGGTGGACTCGGCGTCCCACTCGAAGGTGTTGCCGGTCGGGATCGGCAGCGCCTGCCACTGGGCGTCGCCCGCGAAGACGTCCTGGTAGGACTTGTTGAACATGTCCTCGCCGATGGCGTTGGCGACGACGTCGTTGACCTCGGCCTCGGTCGGCCAGATGTCCGTCAGGTAGACCGGCTTGCCGTCCTGGTCGGTGCCCAGGGCGTCCTTGGTGATGTCCACCTTCATCGAACCGGCGAGGGCGTACGCGACGACCAGCGGCGGGGAGGCCAGGTAGTTCATCTTGACGTCGGGGTTGATGCGGCCCTCGAAGTTCCGGTTGCCGGAGAGGACCGAGGTGACCGCGAGGTCGTGCTCGTTGACGGCCTTGGAGACCTCCTCCGGCAGCGGGCCGGAGTTGCCGATGCAGGTGGTGCAGCCGTAGCCGACGAGGTTGAAGCCGACCTTGTCGAGGTACGGGGTGAGGCCCGCCTTGTCGAAGTAGTCGGTGACGACCTTCGAGCCCGGGGCGAGGGTGGTCTTGACCCACGGCTTGCGGGTCAGGCCCTTCTCCACGGCCTTCTTCGCGACGAGCGCGGCGGCGACCATGACGTACGGGTTCGAGGTGTTGGTGCAGGAGGTGATCGCGGCGACGGTGACGGCGCCGTGGTCGATCGTGTAGGTGGAGCCGTCGGGGGCGGTCACCTCGACCGGGTTCGACGGGGTCGAGCCGGCGATGGCCGGGGAGTCGGAGGCCGGGAAGGACTCCTGGCCCGCCTCGTCGACGCTGTCGACGTAGTTGCGGACGTCCTGCTTGAACTGCTCGGCGGCGTTCGCCAGGACGATGCGGTCCTGCGGGC
This sequence comes from Streptomyces sp. NPDC093071, assembly GCF_044754545.1. Lineage (NCBI taxonomy): Bacteria > Bacillati > Actinomycetota > Actinomycetes > Kitasatosporales > Streptomycetaceae > Streptomyces > Streptomyces sp. NPDC093071. The sequence continues at coordinate 1,009,592 of NZ_JBIVPH010000001.1, forward strand.
GCTTCGGGCCGGCGATGGAGGGGACGACCGTGGAGAGGTCGAGCTCCAGCTTCTCGGAGAAGTCGGGCTCGGCGGCCGGGTCGAGCCAGAGGCCCTGCTCCTTGGCGTACGCCTCGACGAGCGCGACCTGCTGCTCGGAGCGGCCGGTGAGCTTGAGGTAGTTCAGGGTCTCGCCGTCGATCGGGAAGATCGCGGCGGTGGAGCCGAACTCCGGCGACATGTTGCCGATGGTGGCGCGGTTCGCCAGGGAGGTGGCGGCGACGCCCTCGCCGTAGAACTCGACGAACTTGCCGACGACGCCGTGCTTGCGCAGCATCTCGGTGATCGTGAGGACCAGGTCGGTGGCGGTGGTGCCGGCCGGCAGCTCGCCGGTCAGCTTGAAGCCGACGACGCGCGGGATGAGCATGGAGACCGGCTGGCCGAGCATCGCGGCCTCGGCCTCGATGCCGCCGACGCCCCAGCCGAGCACGCCGAGGCCGTTGACCATGGTGGTGTGCGAGTCGGTGCCGACGAGGGTGTCGGGGTACGCCTGGCCGTTGCGGACCATGACCGTGCGGGCCAGGTGCTCGATGTTCACCTGGTGGACGATGCCGGTGCCGGGCGGGACGACCTTGAAGTCGTCGAAGGCGGTCTGGCCCCAGCGCAGGAACTGGTAGCGCTCCTTGTTGCGGCCGTACTCCAGCTCGACGTTCTGGCCGAAGGCGTCCTTCGTGCCGAACTTGTCGGCGATGACCGAGTGGTCGATGACCAGCTCGGCCGGGGAGAGCGGGTTGACCTTCGCCGGGTCGCCGCCGAGCTCCTTGACGGCCTCGCGCATGGTGGCGAGGTCGACGACGCAGGGCACACCGGTGAAGTCCTGCATGATCACGCGGGCCGGCGTGAACTGGATCTCCTGGCTCGGCTGGGCCTGCGAGTCCCAGTTGCCGAGGGCCCGGATGTGGTCGGCGGTGATGTTCGCGCCGTCCTCGGTGCGGAGCAGGTTCTCCAGGAGGACCTTCAGGCTGTAAGGGAGGCGCGCGGAGCCCTCGACCTTGTCCAGCTTGAAGATCTCGTACGACTCGTCGCCCACGCGCAGCGTGCTGCGGGCGTCGAAGCTGTTCGCCGACACGACAGTCTCCTTCATCAATGTGCGCGTACTACCGTCATGCTGCCGCCACGACCCCTCGCGGATCCGTTAAGGTAAGGCTAAGTTAGGTAACCCTTACCGGCCGGGCGGCCACGGTGCGCCGTAAGCAGTTATCTCGATGTCGAGATAACTCTAGTGCATCCCCGTCGCCCGGTCATGCCCGGGCGCCCGCGAAGTGTCGGGACGGCGCGCCGGGGAAGTCCGTCGTGCCGTCTTCCCGGCGGGCCCGGACCGCGCGAACACGAGCACGTCCCGGCGCTCGTCACCGATCCGCAGCCACCCCTCCAGCATCCCCTCCCGCCGGAAACCCACGCGCTCGGCGACCCGCACCGAGGCCGTGTTCCAGGGCTCGACGTGGAGCACCAGGCGCGGGAGGCCCAGCTCGGACAGGGCCCAGTCGGCGACGGCGGCGAGCCCGGTGGCGGCGGCACCCCGGCCCCGGGCGGAGGCGACGACCCAGTACCCCAGGGCGGCCTCCTCCCCGTCCGGCCAGAGGCCGACGGTGCCGACGGGCCGCCCGCCGGGGTCCACGAGGACGAAGGGGTAGCCGGTGCCGCTCGCCGCCCGCTCCCACTGGCACTCCACGAAGGCTCGCCCCTCGGCCTCGGAGTACGGGGAGGGCACGGTCGTGACGAGCGGGATGTACGGGTCGTCCGCGGCCTCCCGGACGAGGTCGAGGTCGGACAGGCGCCACGGCCGGAGGGCGAGGCCGCCGGGGGCGGCGAGGTCGGGCACGCGCAGGGCTCGTTCCATACGGGCATCCTGCCGCGCGGGGCGGCGGACCGCCCGCGCCCCGTACGGACGAGGCCCGCCGCCCGTACGGACGCACACGACTGGCCGCCCCGGCGCGGGGGGCCGAGGATCGGATCATGTTCAGCGGCGTGCACGTGACCTTCTACAGCCGGGACGCGGAGGCGGACCGCGCCTTCCTCCAGGACGTCTTCGGGTTCGAGCACGTGGACGCGGGGGGCGGCTGGCTCGTCTTCAAGCTGCCGCCCGCCGAGATCGCGATGCACCCCACGGAGGGCGAGCCGGGGCACGAGGTGTACCTGATGTGCGACGACCTCACCCGCACCCTGACGGCCCTGGAGGACCGGGGGGCGGAGATCTCACGGGCCATCAGCGACCGGGGCTGGGGGCTGCTCGCGGCCGTCCGGCTGCCGAGCGGCACCGAACTCCCCCTGTACGAACCGCGTCACCCGACCGCGCACGGTCTTTCACCCTGACGGCCCACCCCGGGTCCGATCTTCATCTCATATCTGAGATAACGTGACGCCATGGCAGACGACTACCTCGTACGCATCGGCAGGCTCATCCGTGACGCCCGGCAGCACCGCGGCTGGACCCAGACGCAACTCGCCGAAGCACTGGCCACGAGCCAGAGCGCCGTCAACCGGATCGAGCGCGGCAACCAGAACATCAGCCTTGAGATGATCGCCCGGATCGGCGAGGCCCTCGACAGCGAGATCGTGTCGCTGGGGTACGCGGGCCCCATGCACCTCCGGGTCGTCGGCCGCCGCCGGCTCTCCGGCGCCATCGACGTCAAGACCAGCAAGAACGCCTGTGTCGCGCTGCTGTGCGCCTCGCTCCTCAACAAGGGCCGCACGGTCCTGCGCCGGGTCGCCCGCATCGAGGAGGTCTTCCGGCTCCTGGAGGTCCTCAACTCCATCGGGGTGCGCACCCGCTGGATCAACGAGGGCGTGGACCTGGAGATCGTCCCGCCGGCCGAGCTGGACATGGAGTCCATCGACGCCGAGGCCGCGATCCGCACCCGCTCGATCATCATGTTCCTCGGCCCGCTGCTGCACCGCATGGACCGCTTCCGGCTGCCGTACGCCGGCGGCTGCGACCTCGGCACGCGCACGATCGAGCCGCACATGATCGCCCTGCGCCGCTTCGGCCTCGACGTCACGGCCACCGAGGGGATCTACCACGCGCAGGTCGAGCGCTCGGTCACCCCCGGCCGCCCGATCGTCCTGACCGAGCGCGGCGACACGGTCACCGAGAACGCGCTGCTGGCCGCCGCCCGGCACGACGGCACGACCGTCATCCGCAACGCCTCCTCCAACTACATGGTCCAGGACCTCTGCTTCTTCCTGGAGGCGCTGGGCGTCCGGGTCGACGGCATCGGCACCACCACCCTGACCGTGCACGGCGTGCCGCAGATCGACGTGGACGTCGACTACTCCCCCTCCGAGGACCCGGTCGAGGCGATGAGCCTGGTGGCCGCCGCCGTCGTCACCGAGTCGGAGCTGACGATCCGCCGGGTGCCGATCGAGTTCATGGAGATCGAGCTCGCGGTCCTGGAGGAGATGGGCCTCGACCACGACCGCTCGCCCGAGTACACCGCCGACAACGGCCGCACCCGCCTGGTCGACCTGACGGTCCGCCCCTCCAAGCTGGAGGCGCCGATCGACAAGATCCACCCGATGCCGTTCCCCGGCCTGAACATCGACAACGTCCCCTTCTTCGCGGCCATCGCGGCCACGGCGCAGGGCAAGACCCTGATCCACGACTGGGTCTACGACAACCGGGCCATCTACCTCACCGACCTCAACCGCCTCGGCGGCCGCCTCCAGCTCCTCGACCCCCACCGCGTCCTCGTCGAGGGCCCGACCCGCTGGCGCGCCGCCGAAATGATGTGCCCCCCGGCCCTCCGCCCCGCCGTGGTCGTCCTCCTCGCGATGATGGCCGCCGAGGGCACGTCGGTCCTCCGGAACGTGTACGTCATCAATAGGGGGTACGAGGACCTGGCGGAGCGGTTGAACTCGATCGGGGCGCAGATCGAGATCTTCCGGGACATCTGAAGCACCGTCAGGTCAACTCGGCTGAACCCCCTCTGACCTGCGAAAATGCAGGGCAGAGGGGGTGCGGCGGCGCCTATGGGACTTCTCTGGGACTTTGCGCCCCACCTCGGCGTCCTACAGGACTGCGGATTCAGCACGATCGCGATGCGCCCGCCCATACCCGACACGGGCCGGTCTGGACTCCATAGCGGTCCGCGTCAACGTCGATCTCTCCAGACCGCGACCACGGACGGTCGCGGGATGCTGCCCGGACCGTCGGGCCAGTGCGAGGCCGGGTTCTCGGTGGTGGCGCCGTCGAGTTCGCCGGGGTGCTGGGCGGCGATCAGGATGCGGTCCTCGGTGATGATCGGGCCGCAGGTCTCGGCGCCGACCGGGACGGTGAGGAACTGCTTGACGTGGCCGCGCTCGGAGCCCTTGAGCGGGACGGCGAAGAGGCCGTCGTTGGAGCCGAGGGCGTTGCCGTCGGTGGCGAGCCAGAGGTTGCCGTGCTCGTCGAAGGCGATGTTGTCGGGGCAGGAGATCGGGCTGACCCGGCTCTTGTCGTAGCCGGCGAAGTAGGTGGAGGGGTCGGCGGGGTCGCCGCAGACCAGGACCAGGCGCCAGCCGAAGGCGAGCGAGGCGGCGTCGGAGCGGCGCTCCTCCAGTTCAAGGATGTGGCCGTGCTTGTTGCCCGTGCGGGGGTTGGCCTCGTCGGGGCCGGCCTTGCCGGTGGCGCCGCGGTCCTTGTTGTTGGTGAGGGCGACGTAGACGCGGCCGGTCGTCGGGTGCGGCTCGACGTCCTCGGGGCGGTCCATCTTGGTGGCGCCGACCTTGTCGGCGGCCAGGCGGGTGAAGACGTACACTTCCTCGGCGGTCATGCCGGGCACGTGCGACGTGGTGCCGCTGGCGAGCGGGATCCACTTGCCGCTGCCGTCGAAGGAGTCGTCCTCGGGGAGCGTTCCGGTGCCGTCGATCTCGGCGGCGGGGCTGTCGCCGGTGAACCGGGCGACGTACAGGGTGCCCTCGTCGAGCAGGCGCATGTTGTGGGCGCGGGCGGCGGGACTGTTGCCCTTCCGGTAGGCGTGCTTGGAGACGTACTTGTAGAGGTAGTCGAAGCGCTCGTCGTCGCCCATGTAGAGGGCCACGCGGCCGTCGTGGGTCAGGCGGGGTTCGGCGGCCTCGTGCTTGAAGCGGCCGAGCGCGGTGCGCTTGCGGGGGACGGAGTGCGGGTCGTACGGGTCGATCTCGACGATCCAGCCGTGGCGGTTGGCCTCGTTGGGCTCCTTGGCGAGGTCGAAGCGGTCGTCGAACCGCTCCCAGCCGCGAGGGCTCGCGCCCTTCGGCAGGCCGTAGCGGGCGAGGCGCTGCTGCGCGACCGGTTCGGTGACGGCGGCGGCGTTGGCGAAGTACTGGTTGAAGTTCTCCTCGCCGGACAGGACGGTGCCCCAGGGGGTGATGCCGCCGCCGCAGTTGTTGAGGGTGCCGAGCACGAACGTGCCGGTCGGGTCGGCGACGGTCCTGAGCAGTTCGCTGCCGGCGGCAGGGCCGGTGAGGCGGAAGGGGGTGGTGGCGGTGATCCGGCGGTTGAGGGTGTCGGTCACCGGCCACAGCCGTCCGGAGCGCTGGTCGGCGCGGACGACGAGGACGGTCAGGCCGTGGGCGGCCCAGGCGGTCTCGACCTGCTCGCGGGTCGGGTTGGCCGGGTCGTAGCCGAAGAACATGATCTCTTCGTCGGTGTACTCGTGGTTGACCACGAGCAGCTGGTGGCCGCGGCCCCGGGGCGCGTCCAGGAGGGCCATGTAGTCGCAGTTGTAGCCGAACTGCATGGCCTGGGCGCGGGCGGACTGGTTGCGGGCGTCGAACCGCGGCGCGCCGGGGAGGACCGGGTCGCCCCAGCGGATGACGACCTGCTGGGCGTAGCCCTCGGGGACGGTGACGGCGTCGGCGGTGTTCGGGGCGACCGCCTGGAAGTCGAGGCCGCGCGGCGGGCGGCCGTGTCCTCCGTGCCGGGCGGGGTCGGCGGCGGCCGGGGCGGCGGTGAGTCCTGCGGCGCCGGTGGCCATGGCCAGGACGGTCGCGCCCTTGAGGATGCTGCGGCGGGACATGGTCTGGCGGACGACGTCGCCGAAGTAGGTGTTCAGCGAGCGGTTGGGGGCCTCGTGGGAGCAGGCGTTGCCGCACCGGTACTGGCAGGTCAGCGCCGACCGTGAGGTGTTGTGGCTGGGCAGCAGCGGCAGCTCGGTGCGCCGGCTGTCGCGGTCGCCGGGTACGGGCTGGTCGGGCACGGTTCCTCCACACGCAAGGGGAGACGGGACGGTCCTGCCGCCGAGGACATAGGCGGTCATCGATGGAGGACGCTAGGCGGCGGATGCCCGCACCACATGGACTGAAGGGTGAACTCCGGCCGAACAGTGAAAGGAGGGCACCATGGGCAACCCTCTCTAACATCATGATTCATCTATATAGATGAACGGCTATCGTTCATTCGGGAGGGGCCTCTCGTACACCGGGTGTTCACATAGACAGCCTTCGATCTAGTTGTCCGAAACGGGGCGCGCCGCGCACCGGATCCAGAAGGCCGGGGTATCCGGCAGACACGAGGGTCGAGAGTCGTGAACATTTCCACTTCGCTGCGCCGGGTCAAGGCTCCCCTGGCGCTGACGGCTGCTGTGATGCTGGCCGCGAGTGCGTGCGGTGGCGGCGACGCGGGTTCGAAGGGCGACGGGGGCGAGGGCGGCAACGGCAAGGAGCTGTCCGGCAAGGTGCTGATCGACGGTTCCAGCACGGTCGCCCCGCTGTCCAGCGCGGCGTCGGAGCTGTACGCCGAGGAGCAGTCCAAGGTCCAGGTCACGGTGGCCACTTCCGGCACCGGCGGCGGTTTCAAGAAGTTCTGCGTCGGCGAGACGGACATCTCCGACGCCTCCCGTCCGATCAAGGACGAGGAGATCAAGACCTGTGAGCAGAACAACATCAAGTACGAGCAGTTCGCCGTCGCCAACGATGCGCTGAGCGTGGTCGTCAGCAAGGACAACACCTGGGCGAAGTGCCTGACGGTCGCGCAGCTGAAGAAGATCTGGGAGCCCGGCTCCAAGGTGAACAACTGGAACCAGGTCGACCCGAAGTTCCCGAACGAGCCGCTGAAGCTGTTCGGTCCGGGCACCGACTCCGGCACCTTCGACTACTTCACCGACGAGATCAACGGCGAGGAGGGCGCCTCCCGCACCGACTACAGCGGCAGCGAGGACGACAACGTCATCGTCACCGGCGTCTCCGGCACCAAGGGCGGCCTGGGCTACTTCGGCTTCTCCTACTTCGAGGAGAACAAGGACAAGCTGAAGGCCGTCGCCGTCGACGGCGGCAAGGGCTGCGTGGACCCGAGCGCCACCGCCGTCCAGGACGGCACGTACAGCCCGCTCGGCCGACAGCTGTTCATCTACCCGTCCGACGCCGGCCTGAAGAAGCCGCAGGTCCTCGACTTCGTCGAGTTCTACGTCAAGAACCACAAGAAGATCGCCGAGGACGCCCAGTTCATCCCGCTCAACGCCCAGCAGGAGAAGGACCTCCAGGCCGCCCTCGACAAGCTCAAGGCAGCCGCCAAGTGACGAGCTCCACCAGCCCGTCCGCCGCAGGGACCGGTACGCGGTCCCTGCGGCGGGCCCGCCCGCGCTACGGCGAGGCCGTGGTCAAAGCCCTGCTGCTGGCGTCCGCGCTGGTCTCGGTCGCCACCACCGTCGGGATCGTCATCTCACTGATCCCGCCCGCGGTGGGCTTCTTCCAGCAGGTCAGTCCGGTGGAGTTCTTCACCGGCACCGAATGGACCCCGCTCTTCGCCGACAAGAAGTTCGGCGTGCTGCCGCTGGTCGCGGCCACCCTCGTCATCACCGGCATCGCGCTGCTGGTGGCGATCCCCGTCGGCCTCGGCGCCGCGATCTACCTCAGTGAGTACGCCAACCCCCGCGTCCGCAAGGTCCTCAAGCCCAGCCTGGAGGTCCTCGCCGGCATCCCCACCGTCGTCTACGGCTTCTTCGCCATGGCGTTCATCACCCCGATCCTCCAGGACGTCCTGCCCGGGGGCTGGCACCCCGAGGTCCGCAACGGCCTCTCCGCCGGCCTTGTCATGGGCGTGATGATCGTGCCGACGATCGCCTCGCTCACCGAGGACGCCCTGTCGGCGGTGCCGCACTCCCTGCGCGACGGCGCCTTCGCCCTCGGCTCCGGCAAGCGCACGGTCTCCGTCCGCGTCGTCGTCCCCGCCGCACTGTCCGGCATCGTCGCCGCCTGCGTCCTCGGCATCTCCCGCGCGGTCGGCGAGACCATGATCGTGCTCATCGCGGCCGGCTCACGGCCCGAGTTCACGTTCAACCCGCTGCACGAGATGGAGACGATGACCGCGTTCATCGCCCGCGCCGCGTCCGGCGACGTGCCGGTGGGCTCGATCGCGTACGACACGATCTTCGCGGTCGGCGCCCTGCTGTTCACCGCCACCTTCCTCATGAACCTGATCAGCATCCGTCTGGTGCGCAAGTACCGGGAGGTGTACGAGTGACCACCGCCCCCACCCAGGCGCCCGCACCCGCCAGGAAGCCCGAGCGCGGCCTGCTCGCCGGGCCCCGGTTCCGGCCCGGCGAGACGCTGTTCCGCTGGTTGCTCCTGGCCTGCCTCGCGGTCGGCATCGTCTTCCTCGTCTCCCTGCTGGCCTACGTCCTCATCGAGGCGTGGCCCCGCATGGACCCGAGGCTGTGGGAGAACTTCCCCTCCATCCGCCGCCCCGAGCGGGCCGGCGCCCAGTCCGCCATTTTCGGCACGCTCTGGGTGATCTCCTTCACCGCGCTGTTCTGCCTGCCCACCGGCATCATGGCGGCGATCTACCTGGAGGAGTACGCCGATCCCGACCGCTGGTACAACCGGCTGATCGAGCTGAACATCCAGAACCTGGCCGCGGTGCCCTCGATCATCTACGGCATCCTCGGACTCGGCCTGCTGGCCCGCCAGTTCGCCCTCGGCACGACGGTCCTGACCGCCGCGCTCACCCTGTCGCTGCTCGTGCTCCCGGTCGTCGTCATCGCCTCGCGCGAGGCGATCAGGGCCGTACCGCAGTCCATCCGGCAGGCGTCCCTGGCGCTCGGTGCGACCCAGTGGCAGACGGTCCGCCGCCAGGTGCTCCCCGCCGCCGTGCCCGGCATCGCGACCGGCTCGATTCTCGCCCTGTCCCGCGCGATCGGCGAGGCCGCCCCGGTCATCATGCTCGGCGCGGTCACCTTCGTGATGTTCAACCCCGAGGGCCTGCAGAGCTCCTACACCGTGCTGCCGGTCCAGATCTACAACTGGATCAGCCAGTCCCGCGAGGAGTTCCACCACCTCGCCGCGGCCGCGATCATCCTGCTCCTCGCGATCCTCCTGCTGATGAACGCCGCCGCCATCTGGCTCCGCAACCGCTACTCCCGCCGCTGGTGACCCCCATGACCTCCCCGACCACCACTCCATCACCACTGGAGACCGCCATGACCGCACCCTCCGACGCCACCGCCGACGGCACCACCCGGACCGGCCCGAAGTCCCCGGACGTCACCTTCCGCGCGGCGCCCGAACTGACCAGCCCTGTCTTCGAGGTCGGCGGCCTGTCCGTCTTCTACGGCGACCACGAGGCCGTACGGGACGTCAACATGACCATCGGCGAGCGGCAGATCACCGCGATGATCGGCCCGTCCGGCTGCGGCAAGTCGACCGTCCTGCGCTGCTTCAACCGCATGAACGACCTCGTGCCCGGCGCCCGCGTGGCCGGCAAGGTCCGCTACCACGACGAGGACCTGTACGGGAAGGACGTCGACCCGATCGAGGTCCGTCGCCGGATCGGCATGGTCTTCCAGAAGCCCAACCCGTTCCCCAAGTCCATCTACGACAACATCGCCTACGGCCCCCGGGTCGCCGGCGTGAAGGGGAACCTGGACGACCTGGTCGAGGAGACCCTGACCCGCGCCGCGCTGTGGGACGAGGTCAAGGACAAGCTGAAGGGCTCCGCGCTCGCGCTGTCCGGCGGCCAGCAGCAGCGGCTGTGCATCGCCCGCACGATCGCGGTCAAGCCCGAGGTGATCCTCATGGACGAGCCCTGCTCGGCCCTGGACCCGATCGCCACGGCCAAGATCGAGGACCTCATGGAGCATCTCGCCCAGGAGTACACGATCGTGATCGTCACCCACAACATGCAGCAGGCCGCCCGCGTCTCGCACCGCACGGCCTTCTTCACCGCCGAGGTCGACGACCACGGCGTCCGCCACGGCCGCCTCGTCGAGTACGACGAGACCGCCCGGATCTTCTCCACCCCCGCCGACCAGCGCACCGAGGACTACATCTCCGGCCGCTTCGGCTGAGCCGCCCTCCCCGAGCCGCCCTTTGCGCGCCGCCACCGTGAAGGAGAACCACGCGTGACACCCGCAGCATCATGGCCCCCGCGGCCCGCCGCCCAGCGCGGCGGGGGCGGCACGGCCGACACCAACGGTCCGGGACTGCTCCTGGCCGAGCCGGACGTCACGCTCGCGGGCCGCGCGGTGGCCCGCTTCGAGGGCGCCGGCGTCTCCGTGACCGTCTGCCACGACGGTGCGGAGGCCCTGCTCCAGGCCGGCGTCTGCCACCCGGCCGCCGTCCTGCTCGCAGCCCCACTGCCCGTGGTCGGCGCCGCGCGGGTCACCGAGCTGATCGCCCGCCTCCACCCGGTCCCCGTCATCGTCGGGGCCGGACCGGACGGAGTGGAGGAGGCCACCGCCGCGCTCGCCGCCGGCGCCGTGGCCATCGTCGCCCGGCCCTACCGCATCGAGGAGATCCTCCCGCTGCTCACCGGCGGCAAGGCCGCCGGAGACGGCTCCGCAGACCCTCTCCTCGTCGGCGACATCGAGCTTGACCCGGTCGGCTTCCACGTCCATGTACGCGGACGCCCCCTGAACTTGCCGGTCCGTGAATTCCAGCTGCTGCGCTACCTGATGCAGCACCCGAACCGGGTCATCAGCCGCCCCGAGCTCACCCGCGCGCTGTGGGGCACCGACGCCCTCGACAGCAACACCCTCACCGTCCACATCCGCCGCGTCCGGATGAAGCTGCGGGACGAGGCAGGGAGCTGCTGCACCATCGACGCCATCCGCGGGCTGGGCTACCGGCTCGAATGCAGCACCGCCCGCACCCCGGCGCCCTCGGGCGCCTGACGCGGACAAGCCACCAGGGGGAAGGCGGACCGCTCATGGAGGACTCGCCGGAGGAGGACAGCTCGTACATCGATCTTCCGGGGCGGGCCGTACACAGGCCCCGCTGGGCCTCGATCAGCGGACGCCACCACATCCCCACCCTCGGGACCCTCGTCTACCGCAAGCGCTGGTACTCGACGAGGGTCCAGGTGCGTTTCCGTGCGGCCGGGGCGACACGGTGGCAGTACGGAGCGACCGACTGGCCCACCATGGTGGAGCTGATCACGGCGGGCACGCTCGGCGAGGCCCGGACGCTGGTCTCCTGGTGCCTGAGCCCCCGCCGCTGACCCACCGTGAAGACGGAGCGGGTCACGTGCTGGGAGCCTGCTCGGGCAGCAGCTCGCGGACCAGTCCCTCGACCCTCAGGGCCAGAGCGTCCCGCATGGCTCGCGCGCTCTCGATGTCGAGTCCGCCGAGATCGGGAAGGTCCCAGTCGAGATAGCGGCGGCCGGGCTGTACGGGGCAGGCGTCGCCGCAGCCCAGGGTGACCACCACGTCGGCGGCCTGAAGGATCTCCGAGGTCAGCGGCTTGGGGAACTCCTCGCCCACGTCCAGGTCCTGCTCGGCGAGCAGCCGCCGTACGACCGGGGAGATGTCGTCGGCGGGCGCCGAGCCGGCCGTGGTCACGGTCACCGCGTCGGCGGCGCGGTGACGCATGAGCGCGGCGGCCAGCTGCGAGCGCCCGGCGTTCTCCGTGCACACGAACAGCACCTCGGGGACCGGCTTGGGGCTGAGCCCGGCCCCGCGCGTCAGGGCGCTGAGTCGCTGGTCCGCGAAACGCTCGACGAGCGCGGGCAGATGGGTACGCACCCGCGCGCGGCCCGAGAGGAGATGGGCGCACTCCGCCACGTACCGCTCGACGGTCTCGCGCGAGAACGACCGGCGGTGACGCGCGGCCAGCCGCCGCGTGATGCGGTCCAGCAGCGCGCTCGTGCTCCGAAGCGGCGGCGTCGACCGCCCGAGGTGAGCCGACTCGTCCACCACACACACCTCCTCGGTCCGACCCGCGGGCCCGGCCGGCCCACCTAACAGGATCATAGATGCACGTCTATTTTCTGGACAGGCGGGATCAAAAGTGAACGCTCGGTGAACTCATGGCATGGCCACCTTCCAGGGCCCCGATCCGCGTGCCGCCGCTCGTATGGTGAATAGATGGCTATCACTGCAATAGACGCGTCGCAGGCCGTGCGCGCCCCGGAGGCGGAGGCGTGCAGCCCGCAGCTGGCCTGCCTCCTGATCGACCGCGAGGAGGCGGAGCGGCTGGCGGCCATGCTCAAGGCCATCGCCGACCCGACCCGGCTTCAGATACTGCGGCTGATCGAACGCTCCCCGACCGCGGAGGCGTGCGTCTGCGACCTGACCGAGTGCCTGGGGCTGCGGCAGCCCACGGTCAGTCACCACCTGAAGATCATGACCGAGGCCGGTCTGCTGAAGCGGGACCGTCGTGGCACCTGGGTCTGGTACTCGGTCGACCGTGACGGGCTGCGCCGGGTCCGGGACATCCTCGACCCCGAGACCGCCTGACCCGCCTACGCAACGAAAACGGCCCCGGTTCCGCCATGTCGCAATCACGGCGGGACCGGGGCCTGCTTGCGCTCCCTGGCAGCGTGCCCCAAGGGCTCAGCCCGCGAGGAGGCCCTCCAGCTCTCGTACGAGGGCGGCCTTGGGCTTGGCGCCGACGATGGTCTGGGTGACCTCGCCGCCGACGTAGACGTTCATCGTGGGGATCGACATGACGTCGTACTTCATGGCGGTGTCCGGGTTCTGGTCGATGTTGAGCTTGACGATCTCGATCTTGTCGCCGTGCTCGGCGGCGATGGCCTCCAGGGAGGGCGCGAGCTGGCGGCACGGGCCGCACCACTCGGCCCAGAAGTCAACCAGGACGGGCTTGTCGCTCTTGAGGACGTCAACTTCGAAAGAAGCGTCGGTCACGGTCTTGAGGGCCACGGGTACCTCCTCGTGGGGTGTGTGGTGCGGTTCGGTCCGCGTCAGGCCGTGACTGCGGCCATGGCCGGGGTCTTGTCGGCGAGGGCGGCGAGATAGCGCTCGGCGTCGAGCCCTGCCGCGGCACCGGAACCGGCGGCCGTGATGGCCTGGCGGTAGGTGTGGTCGACGACATCGCCGGCGGCGAAGACGCCGGGAAGGTTCGTCCGGGTGGAGGGCGACTCCACCCTGATGTAGCCCTCGTCGTCCAGGTCGATCTGGCCGGTGAACAGCTCGGTGCGCGGGTCGTGGCCGATCGCGATGAACAGGCCGGTGACGTCGAGGTCACGGGTCTTGCCGGTGAACGTGTCGCGCAGGGTCAGGCCCGCGAGCATCCCGTTCTCGGACTTGATCTCGGCGATCTCACTGTCGAAGGCGAAGGAGATCTTGTCGTCGGCGAACGCCCGGTTCTGCATGACCTGCGAGGCCCGCAGGGTGGAACGGCGGTGCACGACGGTGACCGAGCGGGCGAAGCGGGTGAGGAAGGTGGCCTCCTCCATGGCAGTGTCCCCGCCGCCGACCACGACGATGTCGCGGTCGCGGAAGAAGAACCCGTCACAGGTCGCACACCAGGACACGCCCCGCCCGGACAGCTCGTCCTCATTCGGAAGACCGAGCTTGCGGTACCCGGAGCCGGTGGAGATGATCACGGCCTTGGCACGGTGGACCGTGCCGGCGGAGTCGGTGACTTCCTTGATCTCGCCGGTCAGGTCCACCGAGACGATGTCGTCATCGATCATCTCGGCGCCGAACTTCTCGGCCTGGGCCCGCATGTTCTCCATGAGGACGGGACCATCGACGCCCTCGGGGAAGCCGGGGAAGTTCTCGACCTCGGTCGTCGTGGTGAGCGAGCCGCCCACGAAGATCGAGCTGCCGAACAACAGCGGCTTGAGCTGCGCGCGGGCGGTGTAGAGGGCGGCGGTGTATCCGGCGGGGCCCGACCCGATGATGATGACGTTCCGGATCTCGCTCACGCGGTCTTCTCCGGGGCGATCTCCTCGATCAGGCCCTCGACGAGCTTCTTGATCTCGTCGCGGATCGGGCGGACGGCCTCGACGCCCTGGCCCGCCGGGTCCTCCAGCGTCCAGTCCAGGTAGCGCTTGCCCGGGAAGACGGGGCAGGTGTCGCCGCAGCCCATGGTGATGCACACGTCGGACGCCTTGACCGCGTCGATCGTGAGGATCTTCGGGGTCTCGGCGGTGATGTCGATGCCGACCTCGCGCATCGCCTCGACAGCGGCGGGGTTGACCTGGTCGGCGGGGGCGGAACCGGCGGAACGGACCTCGACGCGGTCCCCGGCCAGGTGCGACAGCCACGCGGCAGCCATCTGGGAACGGCCGGCGTTGTGGACACAGACGAACAGGACGGAGGGCTTCTCGGACACGGCGGGTCTCTCTTGTCTCGCGACGAAATCAGGCGCCACTGAAATCAGCACCCGGTGGTGTCATCCACCACTGATGTGAGAGTATCAGTACATGATGACGTCAGTCGACACTGAGCTGATCCGGGTGCTGGGCGACCCCCTGCGCCTGCGGATCGTGACCCTGCTCGCCCGCGAGATGCTGTGCACCACCCACCTGGTGGAGGAGACCGGTGCCAAGCAGACCAACCTCTCCAACCACCTGAGAGTGCTGCGCGAGGCCGGGGTCGTCGAGACCGAGCCGTGCGGCCGGTTCACGTACTACAAGCTCCGCCCGGACGTCATCGCCTCCATCGCCGGCCAGTTCGCCGAGCTGGCCGAGACCGCCCGTACCGCTGCCGAGAACAAGAGGGCCTGTCCGTGACCCCCACCCAAGCGCCCGCCCCGACCGAGGACACCTCGGTCGTCGCGAAGCTTTCGACGCTTGACCGTTTTCTCGCCGTCTGGATCCTCCTGGCCATGGGCCTCGGACTGGGTCTGGGCCGGCTGATCCCCGGGCTGAACGACGCGCTCGCCAAGGTCGAGATCGGCGGCATCTCGCTCCCGATCGCCGTCGGCCTGCTGATCATGATGTACCCGGTCCTGGCGAAGGTCCGGTACGACAAGCTCGACGCCGTCACCGGCGACCGCAAGCTGATGATCTCCTCGCTGGTCATCAACTGGATCCTCGGCCCGGCGATCATGTTCGCGCTCGCCTGGATCTTCCTCCCGGACCTGCCCGAGTACCGCACTGGCCTGATCATCGTGGGCCTGGCCCGTTGCATCGCCATGGTGATCATCTGGAACGACCTCGCCTGCGGCGACCGCGAAGCGGCGGCCGTCCTGGTGGCCCTGAACTCGGTCTTCCAGGTCATCGCCTTCGGCCTGCTGGGCTGGTTCTACCTCGACCTGCTGCCGGGCTGGCTGGGCCTGGGCGAGGGCGAGACGCTCGACATCTCCATGTGGAAGATCGCGCTCAACGTCGTCATCTTCCTCGGCGTCCCGCTCGTCGCCGGCTTCCTCACACGCCGCATCGGCGAGAAGAAGATGGGCCGCGAGTCGTACGAGGCGAAGTTCCTGCCGAAGATCGGGCCGTGGGCGCTGTACGGCCTGCTCTTCACGATCGTCATCCTCTTCGCCCTGCAGGGGAAGACCATCACCTCGCAGCCGCTGGACGTGGCCCGGATCGCGCTCCCGCTGCTCGTCTACTTCGCGGTCATGTGGTTCGGCACGTTCCTGCTCGGCAAGGCCATCGGCCTGAACTACGACCGCACCGCGACTCTGGCCTTCACCGCTGCGGGCAACAACTTCGAGCTCGCCATCGCGGTCGCCATCGCCACCTTCGGCGTCACCTCCGGCCAGGCGCTCTCCGGTGTCGTCGGCCCGCTGATCGAGGTCCCGGTCCTCGTGGCGCTCGTGTACGTCTCGCTGGCCTGGCGAAAGAAGTTCGCGGCATCGGCGATCACCACCCCTCCGGGGAAGTAGGACGCCGTAGGGCATCATCCGGCTGCCCCGCTGCTCGCAGCGGGGCAGCCGCGCAAGAAGGGATCACCCGGCATGAGCAGGCATCACGATGTGGTCGTCATCGGCGGGGGTCAGGCCGGACTCGCGGCCGGCTACCACCTGCGGCGTCTCGGCCTGGACTTCGTCATCCTCGACGCCCAGCCCACACCGGGCGGTGCCTGGCAGCACACCTGGGACTCCCTGCGCCTGTTCTCGCCCGCCGCGTGTTCCTCGCTGCCCGGCCGGATCATGCCTCCGCAGCCCGGGCAGACGTATCCCGACGCGGCCCACGTCGTCGGCTACCTGACCGACTACGAGCAGCGCTACGAACTCCCCGTCGTCCGCCCGGTCCGCGTCGAAGCGGTCCACCGCGACGGTGACACCCTCAGGGTCGAGGCAGAGAGCGGGACATGGCGTGCCCGTACCGTCATCAGCGCCACCGGCACGTGGTGGCGCCCCTTCATGCCCGCCGCGTCCCCGGCCGGTCCCAGTTCCGGGGCACCCAGCTCCACACGGTGGAGTACCGCAGGCCCGCCGACCTCACCGGCCAGAAGGTGATCGTCGTCGGGGGCGGCAACTCCGGTGCGCAGATCGCCGCCGACCTCGCGTACGACACCGAGCTGACCTGGGTCACCCAGCGGCCCGCCCGTTTCCTCGCCGACGACATCGACGGCCGCGCGCTGTTCGATGCGGCGACCGCCCGCCGCCGTGCCCTCGACGAGGGCCGCACCGACACCGGCGGCGTCGCCTCCCTCGGCGACATCGTCGCCGTCCCGCCCGTCCGCGAAGCCCGTGACTCGGGTCTGCTCAAGGCCGAGCCGATGTTCACCCGCCTCACGGCGTCCGGAGTCGAGTGGGCGGACGGCACGACGGCGGAGGCGGACGCGATCGTCTGGTGCACCGGCTTCCGCCCCGCCCTCTCCCACCTCGCGCCGCTCGGCCTGCGCGGCCCGCGCGGCCACATTCCCACGGCGGGCACCCAGGCGCTCCGGGAACCACGCCTCCACCTCCTTGGCTACGGCGACTGGACCGGCCCCGCCTCAGCCACGCTCATCGGCGTCGGCCGCCCCGCCCGCGAGGCCGCCCAAGCCATAGCGAGCGCGGTTCGCTGATCCAGGAGCCCGGCGCGCGCCCGGCAGCCGGTCGGCTCTGCGCCCCTCCGCGACGATGACCGTCATCCAGGGGTCCGCCAGGGCTGTGCCCCGGTCGAGCGGACCGTGCCTGAGCGGCCCACCAGGTTGCTGCGGAGCTGGTGGCCAGCGCGGCACCGAGGAGGGTTCCGGCGAGGGTGTCGGTGAGCCAGTGCACGCCGAGGAAGACCCGGGTGAAGCAGGCGGCGGTGACGGCGACAGCGGCCGTGGCCGCGCCGAGGCGCAGCAGGCCGGTGGGCATGTGGGTGATGTGGGCGAGCCACAGCAGCAGCACGCAGGTGGCGGCCGTGGTCATGGCGTGACCGGAGGGCATGGCGGCGAATTCGGCGGAGTCGACGGGGCGGTCCCATTCGGGACGGTCGCGGCCGATCGCCCATCGGAGCACGGAGCGCAGCGCCCATTCCACGGCGGAGGTGCAGGCGACCCACCAGGCGAGGAGCCGCCGGCGCCGGTGCCACAGCCAGGCCACGGCTGCGGCGAGCAGCAGGCGCATGGTCCACGGGTCGACGACCCAGTCGGTGACGATCCGGCTGGCGCGGGTGAGACCAGGGTGCTGGAGAGCCGCCGCGTGCAGACGCTCCGCCACGGCCTGGTCCAGGCGCAGAACAGGCCGCACGCCGACGGCGACCAGGGAGATGGTCAGCGCCGCGGCGGCGGTGAGCAGCAGAGCGGCTTTGCCGGCCGGCACGGCCAGCCAGGCTGCTGCCGCTCCTCCTGCGGGTCCTGGCCGCTTGCCCCGCCTGTCGGTGTCCGTCATCGCGGTTGCCTCCAAGGATCGGGATCCTGCTCCTGTGCCCCGAGGCTGGCTCGCCAACCACGGCGGGCGCGCGTACAGAGCCGGAGCGAACGGCGGGCCGCCGTCGTAGACTCGTTACCCGATATCGGTTTCGTCACTGCCCTCGGGGGCGGGGAGGTGCGTAAGGGTGCGGGAGTTCCAGCGGGGTGCGGTGCGGCTGCACATCCTTCATCACGCGGCCGAGGAGGAGATCCACGGCGCGTGGATGACCGAGGAGCTGGCCTCGCACGGCTACCAGGTCAGCCCCGGCACGCTGTATCCGACGCTGCACCGGCTGGAGGCCGACGGCCTGCTCACCTCGGAGCAGCAGGTCGTCGACGGGCGAACCCGGCGCGTCTACAAGGCGACCGAGGCCGGGAAGCAGGCTCTGGCGGAGGACCGGCGGGCGCTCAAGGAGCTGGCTCGCGAGGTCCTCGGCGACGAGGCCCTGTAGATCCGGTGCGTCAGCGGCTCGTGGCCTCGGCTTCCATGGCCGGGCTGGCGGTGCGGCGGGTGAGGCGGGCGTCGAGGGAGTAGGCGCCCGCGCCGACGAGGAGCAGGAAGAGGCTGCCGCACAGCTGGGCGAGGTCGGTGCGTGATTCGTGGGCGAAGTCCCACCAGCCGGACTTGCCGGTGAACAGCGGGGCGTCGCCCCACAGGATCGGCAGCTTGGTGATCGCCACTGCGCCGAGCATGTTCACGATCATCGGCAGGACGGCGAGGCGGGTGGCGAGCCCGGCCAGGATCAGCAGGCCACAGACGATCTCGAAGAAGCCGTCGAGCGGTGCGAGGAAGCCGGGGGCGGGGATGCCGGCCTTGTCGAACCGGCCGACGCCCTGCGCCTCGGGGCGCAGGAACTTCAAGATCCCCTCGGAGAGGAAGACCGCCCCGACGTAGAGGCGGATGAGGATCGTCGCGGCGGGCGCGTCGGTGACCGTGAGCCTCGCCTGCCAGGTGCTGCTGGACGGTGTCATGCGGGTGCCCCTCGGTCCTCGGAGACGTATCGGTTGTCGATATCGTCCCGCGATCCAAAGGGGCACCGGTGGATTCCCGCCACCGCGGGGCGGGCGTGTCGTACGGGGTGGCGGTGTCAGCCGCCGATGGCGCTGCCGGCGAGCGGGTCGAGCCAGCCGAGCCAGATCAGCACCAGCAGGACGGTGCCCAGAGCGACGCGGTAGAGGACGAAGGGCAGGAAGCTGCGGGTGGAGATGAACTTCATGAACCAGGCGATGACCGCGTAGCCGACGAGGCCGCCGACGACGGTGGCCATGATGGTGGGTCCCCAGGCGACGTGGCTGCCGTGCTCTCCGATCTCGGTCAGCTCGTACGCGCCGGAGGCCAGGACGGCGGGGATGGCCAGGAGGAACGAGTAGCGGGCGGCGGCGGCGCGGTTGTAGCCGAGGAACAGGCCGCCGGTGATGGTGGAGCCGGAGCGGGACATGCCCGGGATGAGCGCCAGGGCCTGGCACAGACCGTAGATCAGCCCGTCCCGGACGGTGAGGTGCTCAAGGTCCTTGACGGGTGGGGCGGCGCGATGGCGTCCGCCGGCCTGGGCGCGGAGGGCGGCGCGGGTGGCGAAGCGGTCCGCGATGGCGAGGATGATGCCGAGGGTGATCAGGCTGAAGGCGATCAGCCGCAGGTCGCGGAAGGGGCCGGCGATGTAGTCCTTCAGGGTCAGGCCGAGCACGCCGATGGGAATCGACCCGATGATCACCAGCCAGCCCATCTTCGCGTCGAAGTCCCGGCGGGCCTCCTTGTTGACCAGCGACTTCGCCCAGGCGGTGGCGATGCGGACGATGTCCTTGCGGAAGTAGATCAGTACGGCGGTCTCGGTGCCGATCTGGGCGACCGCGGTGAACGCGGCGCCGGGGTCGGGCCATCCCGCGGCCACGGCGGTCAGGCGCAGGTGGGCGGAGGAGGATATCGGCAGGAACTCGGTGAGTCCCTGGACGAGGCCGAGGATGATCGATTCGAACCAGGTCATGGCAGGTGGCAGGTCCTCATAGTGAAGCCGCTGGGTCGGGCGCAAGGGCAGAGCGTGGCAACGCGATCGGGCGGCGCCCGGCTCAACGCCGGGGCGCCGCCCGATCGGATGATCAGACGGATCGTGGGGGCGGTCAGCTCCGCGCGGCGAACCGGCGGCGGACGCCGTACCAGGCGGCGCCGGCGGCAAGGACCGCGGCACCGGAGATCACCGAGGAGGCGGGCAGCGCGAAGGCCAGCACCAGGCAGCCCGCCAGCCCGACGACCGGAACGACCCGGGCCGGGCGGCCCTCGCCGGGGGTGAGGGTCCAGGCGGAGGCGTTGGCGACGGCGTAGTAGACCAGGACCCCGAAGGAGGAGAAGCCGATCGCCCCGCGCAGGTCCCCGGTCGCGGCGGCCACGGCCACGACGGCACCGACGACCAGCTCGGCACGGTGCGGCACCCGGAACCTCGGGTGGACGGCGGACAGGGCGTGCGGAAGGTGCCGGTCACGGGCCATGGCCAGGGTGGTGCGCGAGACCCCGAGGATCAGGGCGAGCAGCGAGCCGAGCGCGGCGACGGCCGCACCGACGCGGACGACGGGCACGAGCCAGTCGGCACCCGCGGCACGGGCCGCGTCCGACAGCGGCGCCCCCGCTTCGGCCAGACCGGCCGGACCCAGCACCATCAGAACGGAGACGGCGACGACGGCGTAGACGAACAGGGCGATGCCCAGCGCGATCGGGATCGCCCGCGGGATCGTGCGGGCAGGGTCGCGGACCTCCTCGCCGAGGGTGGCGATGCGCGCGTACCCGGCGAAGGCGAAGAACAGCAGCCCCGCCGCCTGGAGCACCCCGCCCACCGTGGCGTCCGAGCCGACATCCAGCCGGGCCGCGTCCGTCGCGCCGGAGGTGAGGGCGGCGACCACGACGGCGGCGAGGACCGCCAGGACCACGGCCACGATGACGCGGGTCAGCAGCGCGGACTTCTGCACCCCGGTGTAGTTCACCGCGGTCAGCGCCACCACAGCCGCGACCGCGACCGCGTGGGCCTGGCCGGGCCACACGTACGAGCCGACGGTGAGCGCCATCGCCGCGCAGGATGCCGTCTTGCCGACCACGAACGCCCAGCCCGCCAGGTAGCCCCAGAACTCGCCGAGCCGCTCGCGGCCGTACACATACGTGCCGCCGGAGGCGGGGTAGCGGGCGGCGAGACGGGCGGAGGAGGTGGCGTTGCAGTACGCGACCACCGCGGCCAGGGCCAGGCCGATCAGCAGCCCGGAGCCGGCCGCCCGCGCGGCCGGGGCGAGCGCGGCGAAGATCCCGGCGCCGATCATCGACCCCAGACCGATGACCACGGCGTCGGACACACCGAGCCGACGGTTCAACTCGTCCGGCATCCCCGTGGTGGATGGCTTGCTCATGGCCCACTCCCTCGGCGGCACAGCCGCACATTACGTACTCCGATATCGAGGCACGATATATGAGCCGTCGGCCGGTGGCCGACTCGCATCCCGGCGCGGAGGTCAGGAGAGCGTGGCGATGACCTCGCGGACCTGAGCGGCCACCTTGGCGGGCAGCGGCGCGTAGTGGATCGAGTGCAGTTGCTCCTGTCCCTCCTGGCTCGCCGTGTACGTGAGGAACGACTTGAGCGCCGGAAGACTCTCCGGCTCGTTGCCCGTGTCGCAGACGATCTCGTACGTGACGAGGACGATCGGGTACGCGCCCTCGGCGGAAGTCTCGTAGTCGAGCTTCAGCTTCAGGTCCTTGCCCTCGCCGGCCACCTTCGCCTCCGCGATGCCCGCAGAGGCGCTCCTGGTGCTCGGCCCCACGGGCTGGGCGGCGCCCGTGTCGATGAGTACCGTGCCGATCTTCCTGTTGGCGGCGAAGGAGAGCTCGAAGTAGCCGATCGCACCTTCCGTCTGCGTCACCATGGTGGAGACCGCGTCCGAGCCGGGCGCGGAATGGCCGCCCCGGCCATGCCACTTCTTGTCCGCGGGATACGGCCAGACTTCCTTGGCGGCCCCAGTCAGGTACGCGTTCAGGTTCTGGGTGGTGCCGGAGTCGTCGGCGCGGTGAACCGGAGCGATCGCGAGATCAGGCAGCTTCACCTTCGGGTTGAGGCGCTGGATCGCCGGATCGTTCCACCGTGTGATGCGTGCGTCGAAGATGCGGGCGAGCGTAGGTGCGTCCAGGACCAGCCTCGTCACACCGGGCAGGTTGTAGCCGACCGCGATGGGCCCGCCGAGCATCGGAAGGTCGAGCGCCTGTCCGCCCGGGCAGACGTCCTCGGTCAGCACGCGGTCCTCTTCGGTCAACGCCTCGTCCGTGCCGCCGAAGGTGGTGGCCCCGCGCTGGAACTGAGCGACACCGGCACCGGACCCGAGCGGGTTGTAGACGAGCTGCACCCCCGGACAGGCTTGCTGGTACTGGTTCATCCACCGCTTCATCGCGTTCTGTTGCGCCGTCGATCCCGAGCCCCGTACCTGGCCGCTGCCGACGCACTCGATGTCGGGAGCGGGGCTGCTCGCGACCGGCTTCGCGTCGTCGTCCGGACCGCCGCCGCACGCACCTAGTGTCAGCACGCCTGCCGCCACAGCGCTCGCTGCCTTCCATGGCCTGGTTCGTCGCGAACGTCGAAGCTGCACGGTGATCCCCCTGGGGCGCACGCGGATGAACGAGCGCGGTCCCTGCCGACGCCCGGTGCATAGATGCTCACCGATGTTCGGGGGGAGGGAGTGGATCACGGGCGAACAACAGCCGTCGTCCGGGCGACACCGTGGTGATCACGGTGGCGAAGCGGTGCTCGGGCGGCTTGGCCGCACCGCACTGCCCCTAGGCAGGGGCGCGGGCGTGATGTTCACGGTCGCCCCAGGATCGCGCGTACAGCCGTGTCGAAGCGCTCCCGACCGCGGACGTCGACCTCATACAGGGTGGAGGTGCCCGCTCGTTCGGAACGCACGAAGCGCATTCCGGCCAGGGCCTTGAGGTGATGGGAGACCGTCGACTGCCCGATCGGCACTCGGTCGGCGATCTCCCCCACCGTCATGGGGCGTTGCTCGGTGGCCAGCACGTTGAGCAGGTGGAGGCGCGTGGGGTCGGCAAGCGTCTTGAACAGGCCCACACAGAAGTCGAGGTTCTCGGGGCTCAGTGGCGCGGCCTTGCTGTCAGGGCTCTTCATCGGTCGTCGACGATAGCGGGCAGCCGCTCCATGGAGAGCGGCGATAGGGGGTCACCCGCGCAGGCGTCGGAGCACGTGGCTGGCGTCGCGCCCGACGCCCCGGAGCGTCTTGGACGAGAAGCTGCGCTGGAACTCCATTCCGACGAAGCCGAGTCCAGGCGCGGTGGTGGCGACGCCACCACGGTGCAGGGGTCGTCCTTGGGCGTCCAGCACGCCGCTCTCCCGCAGGTAGGGGAAGGCGGGGCGGTATCCCGTGGCGAGCACCACGGCGTCGACGGGCTCCTTCGCGCCGTCCGCCCAGACCACCCCGTCGGTGGTGAAGCGGCTGAACATCTCGCGCCGGTCGACGGCGTGCCGTTCGAGGGCTTCGCGGTAGGTGCCGTCGTCGAGTACGGAGACGGGAGCCTTCGTCAGCAGCCTCCTGATCGGTGCGACGTCGAGGCCGGTGTGCTTGAGCCACCAGTGCAGGTCGCGGCCCAGGGGGCGCTGCGCCATCCAGCCGATGGGGCGACGTGTGGCCAGCGTCGTGTCGGCGACCGCACCCAGCTCGGCGGCGATCTGGACCGCGGAGTTGCCGCCGCCCACGACCAGGACCCTCCGTCCGGCGAAGGCGTCAGGGCTGCGGTAGTCGGCGGCGTGCAGGACGTCCCCGCCGAACTCGGCGCTGCCGGGAATCTCCGGGACGTACGGGTGGCCGTAGTCGCCGGTCGCGGCGACGACTGCGGGCGCCGTCCACTCCTCGTAATCGGCAGTGCGCACGGTCCAGACGCCTGCCGCGGGCCGTACGGAGGCGACCGTCGTCGAGGTCCGGATCTCCGCGGGGACACGGTCGGCGTACGCGCGCAGGTAGTCCACGGCCTCGTCCCGGGTGGGGTAGCGGTCGGGGTCGCCGGGAAAGCGCATGCCGGGCAGAGCCGAGTACCGAGCCGGGGAGAACAGGGTGAGGCTGTCGTAGTAGCGCGGCCAGGCGCCGCCGGGCTGGTCGGCGGCTTCCAGGACCAGGGTGCGAGTGAAGCCGTGGCGGGGTGCGAGGGCGGCGGTGGCGAGACCGGACTGGCCTGCGCCGATGACGACGAGGTCGGCACGCTTCATGAGATCCTGGACTCCTCATAGTCGTTATTTCGGGAAGTGACGAAATGATGGATACGGCGACGGCCGACTTCCTCAAGGCGCTGGCCAGTGAGACCCGCCAGAAGGTGATGCAGCAGTTCACCGGAGGGGTCGAAGTCACGGTCGGGGAGATCGCCGAACGCTGCGGGCTCAAGCCGTCGACCGCATCGGAGCACCTCAGCCTGCTGCACCGCGGCGGCCTGGTCCTCTCCCGCAAGGAGGGCAAGCAGGTCTACTACCGCGCCGACGGCGCCACGATGGCCAGTCACCTCGACGCCCTCAAGGGCTACCTGGCGAAGTGTTGCCCACCCGGCTGCGGAGTCTGACAGGGCCCGCGCCCGGCGGTTCGCCCTGTCAGCGCGGGTTCGGATTGTCGAGCAGCGCGGACATCGCGGCGATCACGGACGGTTCCACCCGGTAGTAGACCCAGGTGCCGCGCCGTTCCGAAGCCAGCAGACCGGCCTCCCGCAGCTTCTTCAGATGGTGGGAGACGGTGGGCTGCGAGACGCCCACGTCCGCGATGTCGCAGACACACGCCTCCCCGGCCGGATGGGACGCGACCTTCGAGAACAGCCGCAGCCGCACCGGGTCGGCGAGGGCCTTGAACATCACGGCCATTTTCTCCGCGTCCGCCTGTGACAGCTCGGCCGACGTGATCGGCGGGCAGCACGGCGCGACCTGCTCGGCCTCGACGACCGGAAGCTCCACCATGGAATTCGACATACGTCTATGTTGACAGCTGTCGATACAAGTGGCAAGCTCCAGTCATCGAAGGATATCGACAAGCATCAAACCAGGGGGTTCCGTCGTGATCACCAGCCTGCGCAGCGCTCTCCACGCCGCCCGCGCCCGCCGCTCGGCCCGGCAGCTCGCCGACGTCAGCTTCCGTGACGGCCGCAGCGAGATCTGCGACACCACCTGCCGCGCCGAGGCTCACCGCCGTCGCGTCCAGACCTCGTTCCTCAGCTTCGGCGCCCACTGAGCTGACCGCGTTCCACCCCTGCCGCCCTGCCACCACCCCGCGTTGAGGAGAACACCCGTCATGTCCGAGCAGCAGCTTCCCGTCGTCGTCATCGGTGCCGGCCCGGCCGGTCTCGCCGCCGCCGCACACCTCGTCGAGCGTGGCATCGAGCCGCTCGTCCTGGAGGCGGGGACCGCCGCGGGCAGTGCGGTCCGCGAGTGGGGCCATGTGCGGCTGTTCTCCACCTGGTCCGAGGTCGTGGACCCGGCCGCTGAGAAGCTCCTCGCGCCCACCGGCTGGGTGAAGCCGGACGGTGCGACCTACCCGTCCGGTGCGGACTGGGCCGAGCGGTACCTGCAGCCGCTCGCCGACGTCCTCGGCGACAGGGTCCGCTACGGCGCCGCCGTGACCGGCGTCTCCCGCGTCGGCCGCGACCGTATCGTCGACGCCGACCGCGAGGCCCAGCCCTTCACCGTGCAGATCGAGCTGGCCGGCGGCTCCGAGGAGCGGCTCCTGGCCCGCGCGGTCATCGACGCCTCCGGCACCTGGGCCACCCCGAGCCCCATCGGCGGCAACGGCCTCCCGGCCGTCGGCGAGAAGGCGTCCTCCGCCCGCATCTCGTACCGCATCCCGGATCTCAAGAACCCCGCCGTACGCTCCCGTTACGCCGGCAAGCGCACCGCCGTCATCGGTTCCGGCGCCTCCGCCTTCACCGCTCTTGCCGCGCTCGCAGACCTCTCCAAGTCCGACGACGGTGCCGGCACCCACGCCGTCTGGATCCTGCGCCGGGGCATCTCCGGCTCCACCTTCGGCGGCGGCACCGCCGACCAGCTCCCCGCCCGCGGCGCCCTCGGCCTCGCCGCCAAGGCCGCCGTCGACGAGGGCCACGCCGACGCCGTCACCGGCTTCCGTACGGAGGCGATCGAGCGCGACGGCGAGCAGCTGGTCCTGGTCGGCGACGACGGCCGCCGCCTCGACCCGGTCGACGAGGTCATCGTCCTCACCGGCCTGCGCCCCGACCTGTCCTTCCTGAACGAGCTCCGCCTCGGCCTCGACGAGCGCCTCCAGGCCCCCGTCGAGCTGGCCCCGCTCATCGACCCCAACCAGCACTCCTGCGGCACCGTCTACCCCCACGGCGTCAACGAGCTCTCCCACCCGGAGAAGAACGTCTACCTCGTCGGCATGAAGTCCTACGGACGCGCCCCGACGTTCCTGGCCATGACCGGCTACGAGCAGGTCCGCTCCATTGCCGCCGCCCTCGCCGGCGACCAGGAAGCCGCCGAGCGCGTCGAACTCACCCTGCCCGAGACGGGCGTCTGCGGCGGTGCCGGTCTCTTCGACGAGCCCGAGGCGAACCAGACGGACGGCGGTGGCTGCTGCGCCGCCCCCACCACCCTCACCATCGGCATCGGAGCCCCCGCCTCCTCCGGTGGCTGCTGACCACCGTGCCCAGCACCCAGGCCGACGTGGCCGCGACCGGAACGGGGGTCCGGTCGCGGCCTCGCGGCGTACTCCCCGCTCTCTGCGCCACCCAGATCACCAGCTGGGGAATCGTCTACTACGCCTTCCCCGTCCTGCTCTCCCGCATCACCGCCGACACCGGCTGGTCCACGAACGCCGCGACAGGCGCCTTCTCCCTCGCCCTGCTCGTCTCGGCAGCTGCCGGTATCCCTATCGGCAGAGTCCTGGACCGGCGAGGCCCCCACCTCGTGATGACCGGCGGCTCGGTCCTCGCCGTCCTGGCCATCCTCGCCGTGGCCGCAGCACCGAACCTCTCCGTCTTCTTCGCCGCCTGGACAGCGGCCGGCGTCTCCATGGCCGCCACCTTCTACCAGCCCGCCTTTGCCGCCCTCACCCGCTGGTGGGGCACCGACCGCATCCGCGCCCTGACCATCGTCACCCTCGCCGGCGGCCTGGCGAGCACGGTCTTCGCCCCGCTCACCGCCGTCCTCGCCGAACACCTCAGCTGGCGCGCCACGTACGCCGTCCTCGCCGTGATCCTCGCCGCCATCACCATCCCGGCCCACGCCCTCGCCCTGCGCGCCCCCTGGCCACCGGCACCACCCGCGCCACCGGCCTCAGACGACGGCACCCCGATCGCCCGCAGCCGCCCCTTCGTGCTCCTGGCCGTCGCCTTCACCCTCTCCGGCTTCGCCGTGTACGCGGTCGTCATCGGCCTCGTCCCGCTCCTCCAGGAACGCGGCGCGAGCACCACCGCCGCGGCCTGGGCCCTCGGGCTCGGCGGAGCCGGCCAGACCCTCGGCCGCACCCTCTACGCCGGCCTCGCCTCCAGAACATCGGTCACCGCGCGCACGACAGTCCTGATCGCCCTCGGCGGGGCGACCACAGCCTTGCTGGCCGTCGTCCCCGGACCGATCCCCCTCCTCGTCCTGCTCGCGGTCCTCGCCGGAGTCGTCCGCGGCAACCTCACCCTCCTCCAGGCCACCGCGGTCACCGACCGGTGGGGCACCACCCACTACGGCCGTCTCTCCGCCCTCCTCACGGCCCCGGCCACCATCGCCGCCGCCCTCGCTCCCTGGGCCGGTGCGGCCCTCGCGGGTCCGCTCGGCGGGTACGACGGCCTGTTCGGCGTACTCGCGGGGCTCTCAGCCATTGCGGTATGCGTGGCGCAGGCAGCACGCGAGAGGCGCGACCAGTAGCGGATGGCCCGCGTCGTATATCAGTCAACCGCCTGAACCTTCCGACCCACCCGGCATGCGCGAGGTGCCGTCGATGGATACGTCAGGCCATGGGCGTCCTCCCCCGGGACGGCCTCAAGAGGCAAGCAGCGCGGCACCGTTTGACCGTGGGACTCCTCTGGGACTTTCCTGGGACTTTCGGCTGCATCAAGCGGTACGAGGGTGAAAGAAGGGAAAGAAGGTTTTCCCAGGTCAGAGACCTTGCGTCACGAGTCTGCGCAGCTCACAGGGCTGCCGAGTCTTTTCCGGGACATCTGAGCCTGCGAAACCTGGACCGCCGCACCTCTTCTGCATCCGCGCGCGCGAGGAGAGGGAGGTGCGGCGGAACCCGCGCGGCACCGCGCGGACGCTTTTCGGCCGGCCCGCCCGGAAGCACAGCAGCCGGTAAACCTATCGGCGTGGCTGAGACCGTCCGCGCATCGAGCCATGAGATGATATTCAGTTACCTCCGGGGGTCGTCGCGACGAGCCCTGCGCGTCCGGCTCAGGAGGTACCCACCGCATGCCCGCCCCGTTTCACATGCCATCCGCCCAAGGCGGCGATCCCGGTCTCGGGCGCTTGAAGGCCGTTCTCGAAGAGTGGCGCAAGTCCCTGCTGGACATGGGCGGACGCAACCGGCTGCTGAACTTCAAGCACACCAGAACCGCGACGCTCGAAATGGTGTCCCCGAGCGTCGAGGCGCTGTTGGCCGGCCTCGGGCCGGGGTGGACTTTCGCCCCGGTAGCCGGGGCCGCCGAAGGCCTTGAGGACGACACGGAGACGGGCAGCTCCGTCACTCTTCGCAAAGCCACTGACGACTCCTCCCGTCCGGGCGCCGGCCTCATCACGCAGAAGACCACCCAAACCGGCCTCGACAGTGCTCTGTACCAGTTGCGGAGCAAGTCCGGCCAGATGTTCAACGACTACGGTCTCTGGGTCCTTTGGCTCGGCGTCGGCATGATCAATTGGTGTGAGGACGGCGCGTACGAGGGCAGTGCCGCGCCCCTGGTCCTGGTGCCGGTCGAGCTGCGCCGGGAGGAGAGCAGTCGCCAGTACCGGCTCCGGCTCGCCGAAGGACAGGAGCGCACGCACAACCCCGCACTCGCGGTCAAGATGGCACAGCTGGGGATCGACTGGAGCCAGGTCGGCAGCATCGATGTCACCGATGTGGCCGCGATTCTCTCTGCGGCGCGAAAGGTTGCAGCGGGCCTGAACGGCTGGTCGGTCGACGAGCGCGTGGTGCTCGGGCTCTTCGCCTCCCACCGGGAGTCCATGTACCAGGACCTCCTGCAGAACGAGGCTCGAATCCTCTCTCACCCGCTGGTCCGAGCCGTCGCCCTCGGTCCGGACGCCGGTCTGCCCGACGACGTCATCGGCTTCGACCCTCCGGATCTGGACCGCATCGACGAGATCCAGCTGCCCGAGGCAACCCCCATGGTGCTGGACGCCGACGCCTCGCAGCGCCAGTGCATCGCAACCGTCCTCGACAAACGCTCCTTCGTCATGAGCGGACCGCCGGGCACGGGCAAGAGCCAGACGATCACCAACATGATCGCCGCCCTGATGCACGCCGGCCGCAGCGTGCTCTTCGTCAGTGAAAAGGCCGCGGCACTGGACGTCGTGCGCAATCGCCTGCGCAGTGTCGGACTCGGCGACTTCGTACTGGCCCTGCACAGCGGCGATACGAGCAAGAAGGCGGTGGCCGCCGAACTCGCCCGCGTCCTGACGACCGAGGCCCGGGTCACCGGTGCCGCGCAGCACGAGCTCGAGCAGGCCCGGCAGTTGCGCATGGAGCTGTCTGCACGCGACGCGGCCATGAACGTGCCCCGCGAACCGCTCCAGCGCACTCTCCACGAGGTGCTGGGGCATCTGGTACAGCTCGACCGGGCCACCGTCCCACAGTTGCCGTTGGCCGCAAGAAACGACACGGTGGTCCGGACATTGGGCGCCGGCTCCCTCAGGGAGTCGATCGAGGCAGCGCAGGCCGTCAGCCGGGCTTGGCGACCCGCCGCGCAAGGAACGGCGTTCGCATGGCGCGGCCTCGTGGGCGGGTCGGCGCAGACCGTGGTCTCCGAGTCCGCAGGTGCTCTGTCGGCACTGGGCGCGGCCATCGACCGACGGCCCTTCGCGACTCCTCTGGACGAGCCCAGATCCGTACGTGAGGTGAGGCAGGCCGTACGAGTCCTGCAAGCAGGCCTTCCCCAGTCGGTACAAACTTCGGTCGACGGACAACTGCCCGAGGACATCGGTTCCCAGCTGGACCAGCTGGCCGATCTCTTCGGCATGTACCGTGGTGCCGACCGGGAAGCAGCACTTGCGCTGTGCGAACTGGCCGACCTGACGTCGGCCGGCCATCGGCCGCCCCGCGGCTGGTTCGAGCCCTCCGGCCTCACCCGAGCCCATGACGCTGCGACGGAACTGCGGCGGGCAATCGCCGCAGAGGTCGCCGCGCGGGCCGCGGCCGGTGACCTCTTCGGCGAGCAGGTGCTGGACGAGGCGGAACTCCATGCGCTGGCGGAGCGGTTCGCCACACAGCACCAGGGGCTGCTGTCCCGGTTCTCGGCACAGTTCAAGGCCGACCGGGCGACCGCAACCGCCCTCACGGTCGACAAGGCCTGGAACAAGTCGGTCGGCGCCCGGCTCGACCAGGCCGTCGCCTGGAAGGACGCACACACCGAGGTGGCACGTCTCGCCGAGCAGCACTCCGGGCTCCTCGGTCCGTACGTGCCGCGGACGGATGAGGAGCTCCCCGCTCTCGATGCGGCTCTGGCCAACGCCGACCGCATCGCCGTCCTGACGCGTGGTGCCGAGCGCATCGGATCCGCTGCCCTGCAGTTGGCTCACGAAGCGGACCAGGACCGCCTCGCCTCGCTGCTCGCCGACAACGTGCGGCGCGCGCTGGGAGAGTGGTGCGCGGTGACGACACAACGGGCCGATCGCTGGGAGGCTGCCGCAGAGGCGTTGCTCGCCCTCTTCGAGCCGGCGCATTCCACTCAGCTCTCGCCTTCCCTGCTCGGTTCCTTCGACCAGGCCCGGAAGGTGGTCGACGCCCTGAGCGACGACCCGCGCGGGCCCGAGGAGTGGCGTGCCTACAGCGACGGACTCGCCGTGCTGGCCCGGCATGGTGCAGACGGTCTCGTCGCGACGGCGGCAGAGCAGGGCCTGGATCCGCGGCAATTGCCCGACGTCGTCGAGCAGGCACTGCTCCGGGCCTGGGCGGACGGTGTCCTCGCGTCCGACGACCGGTTGCGGACCACGCGTGCCGAGGACCTCGACGCCCGAGTCGCCGACTTCCAGGAGGCCGACCGCCGTCTGGTCGCCGCCGCCGGCAGGGCCGTCATCGAGGCCTGCAACACGCGGCGGCCCCGCCGTTTCGGGAGCGGTGGCAGCGCGGTGATCACCCGTGAGGCGGAGAAGAAGACCCGGCACATGCCGGTGCGGGAGCTGCTCGGCAAGACCCGTGAGGTCGTCCAGGCCGTCAAGCCGTGTTTCATGATGAGCCCGCTCACCGTCAGCCAGATGCTGCCCGCGGACTTCCAGTTCGACGTCGTCATCTTCGACGAGGCTTCCCAGGTCCGGCCCGGAGACGCCATCAACTCCATCTACCGCGGCCGTACGCTGGTCGTGGCGGGTGACGAGAAG
The DNA here is from genome assembly GCF_044754545.1 of Streptomyces sp. NPDC093071. NCBI lineage: Bacteria > Bacillati > Actinomycetota > Actinomycetes > Kitasatosporales > Streptomycetaceae > Streptomyces > Streptomyces sp. NPDC093071. The sequence continues at coordinate 1,041,081 of NZ_JBIVPH010000001.1, forward strand.
CAGCTGCCGCCGACCTCCTTCTTCGGTGCCTCGGTCGAGGACGACTCGGAAGAGTACGACGCCGACGTGCCCGATTCCTTCGAGTCCCTGCTGCACGCCTGCAAGGCCGGGGCCATGCGGGAGCTGCCGCTGCGCTGGCACTACCGCAGCCGCCACGAGAACCTGATCACCTTCAGCAACCGCGAGTTCTACAAGAACTCGATGATCACCTTTCCCGGTGCCCAGGAGGAGGGCAACGACGTCGGTGTCTCCTTCTTCGAGGCCGGCGGCGTCTACGACCGCGGTGGTCGCCGTGACAACCACACCGAGGCGAAGTACGTGGCTCGGCGCGTCCTCCACCACTTCGACACCCGCCCCGGCCTCACCCTCGGTGTCGTCGCCCTCTCGCAGGCGCAGGCATCCGCCATCGACCTGGCCGTGCAGCAGGCCCGACTGAGCCGCCCCGACCTCGAGCACTGCTTCACCGAGGATCGTCTTGACGGCTTCTTCATCAAGAACCTGGAGTCGGTCCAGGGCGACGAGCGCGACGTGATGATCATGTCCGTGGGCTACGGCCCCGACGAGCACGGCAAACTCGGACTGAACTTCGGGCCCATCAACAAGACCGGCGGATGGCGCCGCCTGAACGTCGCCGTCACCCGTGCCCGGTACCGCATGGAGGTCGTCGCCTCCTTCCGCGGCGGCAGCCTGCCGGACAGCCCGAACCAGAGCGTCCGCTACCTGAAGCGGTACCTGGAGTACGCGGAGAACGGCCCGTCAGTACTCGCCCACGACATCCTCCTGCCGGACGCCGAGCCCGACAGTCCCTTCGAGGAGGCGGTACTGGAGGTGCTGCGCGACTGGGGCTACGAGGTCCGGCCCCAGGTCGGCGTCGCGGGCTACCGCATCGACATCGGCCTGCGGCACCCGGCCCTGCCCGGCGCCTACGCCCTCGGGATCGAGTGCGACGGTGCGATGTACCACTCCTCGAAGGCCGCTCGGGATCGGGACCGGCTGCGCGAGCAGATCCTGACCGGACTGGGGTGGCGGCTGTACCGGATCTGGGGCACCGACTGGTACCGGGGCCGGGAGTCGGCCGAGCTGCGCCTGCGCGAGGCGGTCGAGCACGCCGTCGCTCAAGGGCCGTTGGCTCCAGCGGCTCCTGTGAAACTGCCTCGACAAGCAAGTCCCGTGGACGAGCCCGGCGATGTGTCGGCGCACGCACGGACGGACCGGACACGCGCGGACGACGGTGAACGGATGCCTGCGCTCGCAGTGGCGTCTACAGCTTCCGCTCCGACCTCACAGATCGACATCGAGTACGAGCGTGTGCCGGTGGACACGCAGGTCCAGCGGGATTGGAGCGCCACGTATGAGATCAAGTGGATCAGCGCCACCTCATCCCATGAGATTCACAGCCCGGAGGCCAAGTCGGCCCTGCGGAAGGTGCTGACAGCCGTCATCGAGGCCGAAGGGCCGATCCACGAGGATCTCCTCGTGCAGCGCGCTCGGGAGGCGTGGAACCTCACCAAGGCCGGTAGTCGCATCCGGCTGGCCATCGTGCAGGTCGCGCAGGCTCTCGCCCGGTCGAAGGCAATCTCTTCAGACGGTGCTTTCTACGACGTGGCGGACCGGACGGCCTTCACCGCACGCAGGCCGGGCGCCGGTCAGACCGCGCGGAAGGTGGTGCACATCGCACCGGCCGAGCGCACGCTCGCACTGTGGGAGCTGGCGGCCGAATGCCCCGGCATGTCGGACGAGGAGCTGATGAAGCAGGTCTGCGAGTTCTTCGGCTGGCGGCGGCTGGGTCCCGACATCCGCGCCACGTTGACCGCCGACATCATGGAGCTCCAGCGCGTCCACCTTCTGGACGGTGCACCTGATCGCATCGTGGCGGTGCGCTGAGCCTCAGCGTCGGCGCAGGGTGTGGGCGACGTAGGAGAAGTGCTGCGCGTTGCCCACACTCAGCCATTTTTGGAACGTGCCGCTGTTTCCGCCCCGTCGTGCACAGTCGCGCAGCCAGCTCTCACCGACGCCGGCCGTCGGCCCGCGGAAGTCCGTCAACCCGACGATCTCGCTCGCTGCCGCACGGTTGAACGCGGTCTTGTCGACACCGCTGTGCAAGACCTTCGCCAGGACGAACGTCTGCTCGGTCGTGTAGCGAAGGAAGCCCCAGTCGGGTCCGCCCTTCTGCTCGGGTCGCGATATCCGGGTGATCGCCTCGACGGGCTGGGTCCCGTAGTCGCCGTAGGTCAGCGCGGGAACGTATGCCCGGCGGCTGTGCGCCACCTCCTGCCACATCGCCCAGTCCCAGCGCGGTTCGTCGCGCAGGCCTTGGTCCAGCATGTCTGCCGTGACGTGCGGAAAGCCGCCGCTCAACACCGAAACCGAACGCCAGGGAGTAAGAGGAAACAGCGCGTCGAGCGCCCTCAGAGCCTCTTTACCGGCATCGGGGCGGTTTCCGAGCACGCCGCCCATGTCCAGGAGCAGGTCCACCTCGATCACGGGATCGGCGCGATTCAGCAGGGATCCCACTGCTTCCGCGGCCGTGGAGTCCCACTCCCCCGGGACCCTGACGCGCACCCCGAGGCCCCACCCGCTGCGGGTCGCCGCTACGAAGGAGGCAGTCTGCTGGAGCAGCGACCGGTCCGGTCCGGTCACCGGCTGGAGCGTCCCGAGGACGCTGTACTCGTGGAGCACCTCGGCCAGCACGGGAACCTGGGTCTCGTCCGCGAAGGGCGCGTCGATCCACGCGGCACGGTGGCGCTGGACCCGGCTCACCGAGGCGAGGTCCTTCCGTATCGCCGCGGCAAGGGCAGGAGCGGCGACTCCCGGCCTGGGCGGTAGGTTCCACAGGGGTGCAACGCCTTGCTGGTCGTTCGGCCGCAACCACCGATAGGCCTCCACCGCATGCGGCCTGACCGGCAGCACGGGCACGTACAACAGATCGGACATGACGGATTCCCCCTCGGCTCTGCCGACTCCGTTGACCTGTGGCCAGGGTCCGCGTCGACGACGGAATGCGAAACCACGCCGATTCGGCCTCCCTGGCCGAAATTTCCGACACCCGTGCGAGGCGATCATCGGCTTGCCCGTTCAGCAGTCGCCTCCTGCACCGAGGCAGCCCTGGGCGTCAGTGCTCACCATTAGGATTTCTCACGGATGCGCCCTGGTCCGGGCGGGAGATCAACGGCACGAAACCGAGACGGGTGGGGAAAAGCACATGCGGGAAGGCCGGTGGACGACGGTCGCCGAATCCGAGTTCGACCATGAGCGCCGCGGCCTGGAAGCCATCCGTACCCAGCTTCCGGACACGGATCCGTGGCGCGCTTGGTCGAACTTCACCTTCACCGCGAACACCGGGCACGTTCGCGAGGTCGATCTGCTCGTCGTCGCCCCCGCCGGCATGTTCATGATCGAGCTGAAAGACTGGCACGGCTCCGTGACCAGCGAGAACGGCACCTGGGTCCAGACCACCCCCGGCGGCCATCGTCGCCCCCACGGCAACCCCCTCCACCTGGTCAACAAGAAGGCGAAGGAACTGGCCACACTCCTGGGCCAGAACGGCAAGCGCGTGTGGGTGGGGGAAGCCGTCTGCTTCACCGACGGCGGTCTGCGCGTCCGCCTCCCCGCCCACGACCAGAACGGTGTCCACACCGTCCCCGAGCTCGTGGCCATGCTGAAGCAGCCGCCCCGGGACGAGCGCCGCCGCATCACCGCGATCGACTCCCGCGAGATCAAGGGCGCACTCGACCGCGTCGGCATCCGGCGCAGCGAGGCGGCATACAAGGTCGGCCCGTACCAGCTGGAGCGGAAGTCCTTCGACTCCGGAGCGACCTGGGCGGACTACCGGGCCACCCACAGCGAGCTTCCCGAGGTCGCCAGGGTCCGGGTCTACCTGAGCGAGCGCGGTTCCGACGCATCCATCCGCCGCTCGGTGGAGAACGCCGCCCGACGCGAGGCCGCCGTGCTCCAGCGCTTCCGCCACCCCGGCGTCGTGCAGTTGAAGCAGTACTTCCCGTCCGGGCACACCGCCGGTCCCGCCCTGATCTTCGACTACCACCCTCAGACCCTCCGCCTTGACGAGTACCTGCTCCAGCACGGGAAGCGCCTCGACATCCTCGGCCGGATGGCGCTCGTCCGGCAGCTGGCGGAAACCATGCGGTCCGCTCACTCCAGCCGGATCCACCACCGCGCCCTCGCCGCACGCTCGGTCCACGTCATCCCGCGCAACCGGGGCCGGGAAGGCAGGGCCATCGGGGAGGAGGCAGCCTGGTCTACCCCTCGGCTGCAGATCTCCGACTGGCAGATCGCCACCCAGCGGTCCTCCGGTACGGACGGCGGCACGGGCCAGGGCATGACCCGCTTCGCTCCCACTGCCCTGTCGGTGACGCACGTCTCGGAGGGCTCCGACCCCTATCTCGCGCCCGAGCTGACCGCGCTGAGCGCGGACCCCGTCTATCTGGACGTCTACGGACTCGGCGTCCTCACGTACCTCCTGGTCACCGGCAAGGCTCCGGCCGCGAGCCAGGCCGAACTGCTCGCCCGCCTGGAAGCGGGTGAGGGCCTGCGCCCGAGCTCGCTGGTGGACGGCCTTTCCGAGGACATCGACGAACTCGTGCAGGCGGCCACCGCCTACCGCCCCGGCCAGCGGCTCTCCTCGGTGGACGAGTTCCTGGAGATGCTGGAGCTGGTCGAGGACGGCCTCACCGCGCCGTCGTCCACGACGGAGACCGAGGCCGTCGAGACCTCCGAGAAGGACCCGCTCGAAGCCGTGGCGGGTGATGTGCTCGGGGGCAGGTGGGAGGTCCGCCGCCGTCTGGGCACCGGCTCGACCAGTCGCGCGTTCCTCGTCCGCGACCTGGAGGCGGAGGCCAGGAAGACCCGCCCGCTCGCCGTCCTCAAGGTGGCCCTCTCCGACAGCCGGGGGGAGATCCTCGTCCACGAGGCCGAGGTGATGGGCCGGCTGCGCCCCGACTCCCGGATCATCCGGCTCGTCGAACCGGCGCCCCTGCGCATCGCGGGCCGCACCGTGCTCGTCCTGGAGTACGTGGGCGACGAACGCGACGCGGGCGACGGTTCCGCCCCGGCCGACGAGGCGGACGGCGCGACCTCGGCCGCCGACGCGGCTTCCCGCAGCGGCACCCGCCATCGTCGCCGCGAGGAGACCGTCGCCCGTCAGCTCCGCGAGCGCGGCCGTCTCCGGATGGACCAGCTGGAGGCGTATGGCGACTACCTCTTCGGAGCCGTGGACTTCCTGGAGGGCGAGAGCGTCTGGCACCGCGACATCAAGCCCGACAACATCGCCATCCGCATCCGTCCCAACCGCACCCGTGAACTGGTGCTGATCGACTTCTCGCTCGCCGGCTACCCGGCGACAGACCACGAGGCCGGCACGGAGGGTTACCTCGACCCCTTCATCGGCACCCTCACGCGCACCGCGTACGACTCGCACGCCGAGCGGTACGCCGTGGCCGTCACCCTGCACCAGATGGCGTCCGGCGAGCTGCCGAAGTGGGGCGACGGTTCGCTCCCGCCCCGGATGACGGACGCCGCCGAGTTCCCGTACCCCGTCGTCGCCGCCGACGCCTTCGAGCCCCCCGTACGGGACGGGCTGCTGGCCTTCTTCCGCAAGGCCCTGCACCGCGACGCCTCGCAGCGCTTCCCCGAACTCAAGCCGATGCGGGACGCCTGGAAGAAGATCTTCCTGGACGCCGCGCAGGCGGTGCCCTCCAGCCACCGCACCCGCCATCCGGAGCCCGCCGCCGAGCGGTCCGCCTCCGTCGGTGCGCCCGCGATCGCCGACGCCGAACCGCTCACCGCCGACGAGCAGCGCGAGCAGCTCGCCGCCGCGGTCACCCGGGACACCCACCTCTCCTCGGCGGGCCTCACCCCGGCCGCCGAGTCCTTCCTCTACGGTCTCGGCGTCACCACCGTCGGCGGGCTGCTCGACTACAGCCGCAGCAAGCTCCTCAACGCCCCGGGGCTCGGCACCAAGACCCGTACCGAGGTACAGCGCCGTCAGCGCCAGTGGGGCAAGCTGCTGCGCGAGGCCCCCGTCTCGCCGCTGACTCCCAAGGGCCGCGCCGAGGCCAAGGAGGAACTCGCCCAGCTCACGGCCGCCGAGTCGGCCGTCCTCGGCTCCCTCGCCACGGTCGAGGGAGCGGGTGGACTCACCGCCTCGGCCCTGCGTTCGGTCAGCCTGGACACCCTCGCCACGGTCTTCGTCCCCGAGCTCAACAACAACCGCTCCAACAGCAACAAGATCGAGATGGTACGGCTGCTGCTGCGCCTGCCGAACGAGCGCGGCGAGCTGCCCGACATCGGCGTCTGGCCCAAGCAGAAGGACGTGGCGGAGGCCCTCGGCCTGTCGGCCGGCCGCATCCCGCAGATGCTCAAGGAGGAGCGCAAGCGCTGGAAGAAGCATCCGGCGGTACAGGCCCTGCGCGAGGAGATCATGGGTCTCCTCAAGGACCTGGGCCGGGTCGCCTCCGCCCTCGAGATCGCCGACGCCCTCGCCGTGCGCCGCGGCACGCAGCTCGCCGAGCGCGAGCAGCGGCGCGCACTGGCCCTCGCGGCCGTGCGGGCCGTGGTGGAGGTGGAGCAGCTCGAGCCCGACGAGGCCGAGTTCCAGCACCAGCCCAACCGCAAGGCCACCGAGGACGCCCTGGTCGCGGGCCTGCTCGCCCTGGACGTCCGGGAGGGCGACGCACCGGACACCCCGGCGGCGCCCGGTCTCCTCGACTACGCGACGCGCCTGGGCAAGACCGCCGACCGGCTCGCCCGCCTGGAGACCATCCCGACGGCGACCACGGTCCTCGGCGAGCTCGGCGCTCTCACCCCGCCGCCCGGTCTCGTCGAGTGGGACGAGCGCCGCCTCGTCGAACTGGCGGCCGCCGCCTCGGCGAACGCAGCCGCCACCCCGCGCCTGGAGATCTACCCGCGGGACCTGTCGCTGGTGCGCGCCCTGCGGCTCACCCAGGCCGGCCTGGTCCCGATGATCCCGGGCGTCCCGGAGACCCGGCAGCCGGGCCTGACCGGCGAGGACGTCCACGAGCGGGTCCGCGCCCGCTTCCCCGAACTCGTCGTCGCCGACGCGCGGGGGCTCCCGACACACGAGCTGCCGACCGGCGGCCGCCTGACGAAGGCCCTCTTCGACGCCGGCTTCGAGCTCACGCTGTCCACGCGGGAGGACACGAAGACCCTGCGCTACCTGCCCGCGCGGATGGACGGCTCCTCCAGCTACCTCACGGGCGGCACCTGGCGCCGGTCCACCGACGTGGGCACGGTGACCCGCTACTCGGACGACCCGCTCCTCGCGGGTGCGGTCCGCACGGAGGAGCGCCTGCTCGCCTCAGCCCGGCAGGACGGCTACCGGGTCCTGACCGTGCACCACGGCCGTACGGTCGACGCCGTACGGGAACTGTCCGCGGACCGGATCGGCGCCCGCCCGCTGTCCGCGACCGAGCTGTTCCTGGAGTCCCTGCACGCCCTCGTCCCGCCGGCCACGAAGCCGACGTGGGAGACCCTGCTGAAGGCCGACGTGGCCGAGCCCGGTTCGCGGGGCGCGCTGAAGTTCGCCGAGTACGCGCGGACGGCGTGGGGCACGGTCGAGCCCCGGATACGGGAACTGCTCGACCCGGCGACGGGCACGGGCCCGGTTCTCCTCACGGAGACGGCCGTCTTCGCCCGGTACGACGCGATGGGCGTCCTGGACCGGCTCGCGGAGGCGGCCAGGCAGGGGGGCCGCGGCCTGTGGCTGCTCGTACCGCAGCCGGACCCGGCGCGTGAGCCGAGGCTGGGCGCCGTGGCGGTGCCGTACCAGGCGGGCCTGGGCGAATGGATCGACTTGCCCGACTCGTGGGTGAAGAACGCCCACCGGTCGGGTCTGAACGCAATCGAGGGAGACGAGAAGTGATCGACCGCAAAGCCCTGTTGGACGACCTGAAGCAACAGGTCAAGGCGGTCGAGGCCGACCTCGGCAAGCAGGTGAAGGTCGTCCCGGAGGGCGCGCGCCTGCGGGACGAGTACGACCGCGCCCGGAAGCTGGGCCGTACGGCGGCGACCTGGAACTCGTGGCTGGACGAGCGGATCACGCAGGTCGCGGTGGCGTGGGTCCTCGGCTCCGTCTTCGTCCGCTTCTGCGAGGACAACGGCCTGATCCCGGAGCCCTATCTGACGGCCCCCGGCGCCGACCGCCGGGACCTGGCGCTGGCGAGGTACGAGGACTACCTGTCCACGTCGGACGACCCGACGTACCGGGGCTGGCTGGAGCGCGCCTTCGAGGAGCTGGGCGCGGGCCAGGCGGGCCGGCTCCTTTTCGACCGCCGCCACAACCCGCTGTACCAGATCCCGCTGTCGCACGACGGGGCGCGGGAGCTGGTGGAGTTCTGGCGGGCGCGGGACGAGTCCGGTGTCCTGGTCCACGACTTCACGGACGAGCTGAACGAGGACGGCACGGAGGGCTGGGACACCCGGTTCCTGGGCGACCTGTACCAGGACCTGAGCGAGGCGGCCCGCAAGACGTACGCGCTGCTCCAGACCCCGGAGTTCGTGGAGGAGTTCATCCTCGACCGCACGATGGACCCGGCGGTCCGGGAGTTCGGCTACGAGGGCCTGAAGATGATCGACCCCACGTGCGGGTCGGGGCACTTCGTGCTGGGGGCGTTCCGGCGGTTGGTGCGGCTGTGGGGGGAGGGCCAGCCGGGGAGGGACCTGCACGAGCGGGTGCGGGCTGCGCTGGACTCGGTGCATGGGGTGGACCTGAACCCGTTCGCGGTGGCTATTGCGCGGTTCCGGTTGTTGGTTGCGGCTATGGCGGCGGGTGGAGTGCGGTCACTGGGGGAGGCGGCACGGTATGAATGGCCGATCCATTTGGCGGTGGGCGACTCGCTGATTAAGCACCGACACCGACAGGAGAGCCTGTTTGAGGGTGATGGGAGCGAGGGCTCTGACGAGCTGGCTGAGTTCAAGTATGAGACGGAGGACGTCCATGAGCACCCAGAGATTTTGAGGCCGGGGCGGTATCATGTGGTGGTGGGAAACCCGCCATATATCACAGTAAAGGACAAGAAACTAAATAACCTATACCGAGAGCTTTACGACGCTTGCGCAGGACTTTACGCACTATCCGTCCCATTCGCGCAGAGGTTCTTCGAGCTGGCCAAGCAAGGGGGAGATAACGGCTCCGGATATGGCATGGTGGGGCAAATCACGTCCAACTCTTTCATGAAGCGCGAATTCGGGACGAGACTGATCGAAAGCTATTTCCGCAATAGCGTAGAGCTGACCGAGGTCATTGACACCTCGGGCGCGTACATTCCCGGTCACTCGACCCCAACCGTCATCCTGATCGGTAAGCATCGCGATGGACGGAAGCGCTCAACAACTATTCGCACCGTGCGAAGCATTCAGGGTGAGCCGACCACACCAGAAAGTGGCCAGGATGGTCTTGTCTGGAACGCGATCTTGAGGCAAATTGACACGCCAGGATCCGCGAGTCAATGGATCTCTGTCGATGACCTAGATCGCGATCGATACTTCAGCAAGAAGCCATGGGTACTAGTGGACGGCGGGCTTGAAGTAATCGAATTGCTCAGCTCCTCCGGCACAGAAAAGTTGAAGAGTAAGTGCGTGCGTGTGGGATTCTACGGCGACACCCATGCAGATGATGCACTCAATTTTCCTCTACATGTCCTCAGAAAGAACAATGCCGAGAATCAATTTATCGAGCGAGTCAGCTTTGGCGACGAAGTACGTGACTACGTAGCCAAGTACCAGAATCACGTGATTCATCCGTACGATGAAACACGACGCCTGGTCGACCTGAGTCTCGCACCTCAGATCGAGCGATTTATCTGGCGGAATCGAAGCGAGCTAGGGAACCGTGCGACATTCTCAGGCAAAACCTACTTTAAGGATGGTCGGCCTTGGTGGGAGTGGCATCAGCTTCCTAGGGATCTCGAAACCCACCCTTGGGCCATTGCATTCGCCGAAATCGCTACACATAATCACTTTGTCGTCAATCGAAAAGAATCCGTTCTGGCTCGAACAGCCCCCATCATTAAGCTCGGCCAGGACGCAACGGAGGAAGACCACGTAAGGCTGGTCGGGCTCCTAAATAGCTCAACGTTGGCATTCTGGTTGAAGCTTGTCTGTTTCTGTAAAGGGAACGCCACGGCGTCCAGCGGTATGGCCGATCAGCCTTGGTCGTGGAATTATCAATTCAATGGCACCAACATCGAACGCGTCCCACTTCCTGCACAGTCACCTTCGGCCTGTCCTTCCCATCTGGATGTCCTTGCCCAACAACTCGCAGTGGCAGGACCGTCCTCCGTCACAGCCAAGACCACTCCGACCACGACCACACTCCGTTCAGCTTATGCCCATTGGCGCTCTACTCGTGCCCGCATGATTGCGCTGCAGGAGGAGTTGGACTGGCAGGTCTATTCGCTCTACAATCTTCACTCCGAAGACCTACGGGTCTCGGAGGATCCCGAGTCGCCCGACATCCCCGACCTCGCCCTCGGCGAACGCGCCTTCGAGATCGTGCTCGCGCGTCGCGTCGCGGCCGGGGAGGCCAGTGGCGAGTGGTTCAAGCACCACAAGTCGATTCCTATTACTGAGATCCCTACACGCTGGCCCGCCGCCTATCGTGAGGTCGTTCAGAAGCGAATCGACGCCATCGAGTCGTCGCGCGCCATCGGGATGGTCGAGCGGCCCGAGTACAAGCGACGCTGGGCTACTGAGGGCTGGGACGCGCTTCAGGAAAAGGCACTGCGGGCCTGGCTGCTCGATCGGATCGAGGGAAAAGACCATTGGTTTGATGAGAACGGGATGCCCGCCCTGGTCACCCTCTCCCGACTCACTGACAACCTGTCCCGCGACGAAGACTTCGTCTCCGTCGCCAAAATTTACGCACCCCGCAAGGAACTGCCCGCAGTCGTTGTCGAGCTGATGACCAACGAGCACGTTCCCTTCCTCTCCGCCCTGCGCTATAAGTCTTCCGGGCTCAAGAAGCATGCCGACTGGGAGCACGTCTGGGACCTCCAACGTCAGGAGGACGCTGCTGAGGACGAGCCGGCCAAGCGGAAGATCCGGGACAGCATCCCCGTACCGCCGAAGTACACCTCGGCCGACTTCCTGCGCCCCTCCTACTGGCGGGCCCGCGGCAAGCTCGACGTGCCGAAGGAGCGCTTCATCTCGTACGGCCAGGCCAACGTGCCCACGCCCGACCTGTACGGCTGGGCCGGCTGGGACCACCAGGAGCAGGCGTACGCGCTCACCACGTACATCGCCACCCACGAGTCCCTGACCACCGAGGAAGTCACCCCGTTCCTGGCGGGTCTGCTGGAACTCCAGCCGTGGCTCGACCAGTGGCACGACGAGTTCGACGCCACCTTCGGCTCGTCCCCCGCCGCGTTCTTCCGGGGTGACCGGCAGATGGAGCAGGGCAAGCACGGCCTGACGGATGACGACCTGCGCGCGTGGCGCCCTGCGGCAGCCACCCGAGGACGCCGTACGACCAAGAAGTAGATCCGGGTACGCCAGCGGCCCCCGCAGACCATCGGGTTCGCGGGGGCCGTTGCCGTGTTCTCAGCCGTTCAACTGCTCGCCTTTGACCGCCGCCACGAAGGAGGACCAGCCTCCCGCCGGGAACACGAGGGCCGGGCCATGCGGGCTCTTGCTGTCCCGTACGGGGACGACGAGGGGGGCGAAGTCGTCGGAGACCTCGACGCACGCGCCGCCGTCCTGGTTGCTGTAGCTGCTCCTGCGCCAGGTCGCAGTGCTCAGGTCGATGGGTCGCACGGCAGCTCCTCCAACATGCACAGGATGAATTTCCGCGACTCGGCCGGAGAAAGCGCCAGGTCACGCATCGCATCGTACGCACGTTGCATGCGCTCTAACGCCGCGCTGTCCTCGAAGAGCTCGCCCCCGTATCCGTGCTCCGTGTACGCCACGGTGCGTCCGCCCGGCAGCCGTAGGAACCACACGTCCGTACTCGACAGACCATGCAACCCGGCGCTTTGAGGGAGCACTTGAATCGTCACGTTCGACTGCTCGGCCATTTCACACAAGTACTCGAGCTGTTCTCGCCATGCCGTCGGGTCCCGCAGGGAGGTCCGGACGGCTGCCTCCGACAGGATCGTCCGGAACGGTGGCGCGTCCTCCCCCTCCAGCAGCATCTTTCGACTCATCCGGGCTTCGACCTGCTGGTCCAATTCCTTGCCCTTGTACCCACCCGACGCCAGTAGCTCCCGCGCGTACCCCGGCGTCTGCAACAACCCCGGCAGCACGCTCACCGCGAAGTGCCACAGGCTCACCGCCTCGGCCTCCAGCGTCATGTACCGCCGGTACCGCTCCTTGAACTGCGACTTGTCCCCCGCCGCCAGCTCCCACAGCGCCAGCAACAGCCCCGGCGTCTCGTAGAACGTGTCCAGGCCCTGGACGACGTCCGGGCTGCCCAGCGTCTCGCCCTTCTCCATCTTGCCGAACAGGGACCAGTCCCAGCCCACCCGTTCGCCGAGCTGCCGGAGGCTCAGCTTCCGGGCCGTCCGGAGTCTGTGCAGCTCCTCCGCGAACCGCCGGCGCGGCTCCTGGCTTCGGCCGCTGACCACTCGTCGCTGCGGCATTGCGTCGCCCTCCGCGTCGCTCGTACGGACCGACCGTGTGGAAGGTGTGGAACCGGCGCCGTGCGCCGCGGAAGTACTCCCCCGTCCACACCAGGCCCACTCGCGTCCGGGCACATCCTCGTCACACCTGGACTACGCAACGTAATCCACCGCACGTCAACGGGTCCGTGAAACGGCGGAACCGACCCACGAGGAGTGAACCCATGGCATCCACCCCGCGCGAACCGAGCACCACGCCCAAGATCCAGGAGGCCCTGGATGCACGGGACGCCCTCGCCGCCGCCCTCTCTCAGGCCGGGGTCCAGCTCCCCGCCATGGACATCCGCACCCCGTGGCCGGACGAGCGTGAGGGGGAGGCCTCCTACGCCCTCGTCCACCTCGGGGTCTGCTCCGCGCCCGTCGCCCACGCGCTCGCCGAAGTGATTCTGAACGGGCTCACGCGGTGACCGGTGAGGACCACGACCTCCCCGATGTGGGGGCGGTCGCCCTCGACACCACCCGCAACCTCGTCGGCCGTGTCACGAGCACGGACGGCCCGTGCCTCCGGCTCCGTCCGCTCGTCGGCGGCGTCCCGTGGGACGTAGCCCCGGCGGACCTCCACCCCCTCACCGGCGCGGAGCTGCTGAGCGCCCTCGTCGCCGAGGCCAACGCGCGCAGTCGGCGCGGCAGCGGTAACGGGTCCTCCCTTGGCCTGAACCTGACGGAGTCCGGACCAGCACCCTCCACATGATGCACACACGGTCTTAAGATGGCCGGAATCATCCGAGCGGCCCGCCGGGCTTCCGTTCCGCCCCCGCGGACTTCGAGGACACGCCCCCACCCGCACGAGCGTCGTTTCGTGCTGCCTGGGGGCATTTCTTGCTGTTCCGTGAGTCCGCCGCGTCCGTGGCCGCCCGTACGCTCGAAGGGTCGTTGGCGCTGCTCCTGGTCGAGAACTTCCGGCACAAGCACAGCCACCAGCCCGGCAATTCGGAAGTGCGGTCCTGGAAGCGCAGCCTTCCCGCCCTGGCCAACGCCCTCGTCGAGGCCGGGCTCGGGGAGGTCGAGGTCCTGATCGAGTACGGGCTGCCGCTCACCAGCAAGCGGGCGGACGCGATACTGGCCGGCGTCCACCCCACCACCGGTGAGCCGTCGTACGTCGTCGTGGAGCTCAAGCAGTGGAGCGAGGCGCACCCCGAGGAGGACGACCCGGTCCTCTGCCGGATCGACGCCTACGCGCATCCGGTGCTGAACCCGATCGAGCAGGTGCGGGGCTACTGCGAGTACCTGCTGTCCTTCAACGGCGCGGTGGAGCGGACGCCCGAGGCCGTCGCCGGCGTGGCCTACCTGCACAACGCCACCGAGTTCGGGGTCGGGTCGCTGCGGTCCGTGCCCGAGACGCTCCACGGACGCATGTACACCGGCGAGGAGCGCGGCGCGTTCATCGACTTCCTGCGCTCGCGCCTCGCCCCCAAGTCCGGCGCCGAGGCCGCCGACGTGCTCCTCCAGGGCAAGGTGCGGCCGTCCAAGCAGCTCATGAGCGTCGCGGCGGCCGAGGTGCGGGACCGCGAGCAGTTCGTGCTGCTCGGCGAGCAGCGGATCGCCTACGAGCTGGTGATGTCGGCCGTGCGCAAGGCGCAGCGGTCGAACCACAAGGAGGTGATCGTGGTCACCGGCGGGCCCGGGTCCGGCAAGAGCGTGATCGCGATGCAGTTGCTCGGCGAGCTGTACCGGCGCGGGGTGGCCGCCCTGCACGCGACCGGGTCGCAGTCGTTCACCAAGACGATGCGGAAGGTCGCGGGGGCGCGGAAGCCCGAGGTGCAGAAGCTGTTCAAGTACTTCAACAGCTTCATGGAGGCCCAGCCGAACGACCTCGACGTGCTGATCTGCGACGAGGCGCACCGGCTGCGGGTGACCTCCGCCAACCGCTACACGAAGGCCGCCCTGCGGACCGGCCGTCCGCAAGTGTCCGAGCTGATCGACGCGGCCAGGGTGCCGGTGTTCCTGCTCGACCAGCACCAGGTGGTGCGTCCGGGCGAGATGGGGACGAAGGAGCAGATCCGGCAGGCCGCCGCCGAGCACGGACTCGAGTGCACGGTGGTGGAGCTGGACGACCAGTTCCGCTGCGGCGGCAGCGACGCGTACGTGCGGTGGGTGGCCGACCTGCTCGGCCTGGAGGGCGGGGAGCCGACGGTCTGGGAGCCGGACGGCAAGGTGCGGCTCCGGGTCGCCGACACTCCTCAGGAGCTCGAGGATTTCCTGGGCAAGCGCCGCGACGAGGGCTACGGGGCCCGGATGTCGGCCGGTTACTGCTGGAAGTGGACGACGAAGATCACTCCGGACATGCAGGAGCTGCCCGCCGACGTCGTCATCGGCGACTGGGCCCGGCCGTGGAACCTGTACGGCGACCGGTCGGTGCTCGGGGCTCCGCCGGCACCTCTCTGGGCGACGGACAAGGCAGGTTTCGGACAGGTGGGCTGCGTGTACACGGCGCAGGGCTTCGAGTACGACTGGTCCGGCGTGATCATCGGGCCGGACCTGGTGTGGCGTACGGACCACTGGGAGGTGGACCGCACGGCTTCCAAGGACCCGTCGTTCACCAAGGCCACCCCGGACGACCACATCGACCGTCTCGTCCGGAACACCTACAAGGTGCTGCTGACCCGGGGCATGGTCGGCACGATCGTGTACTCGACGGATGCGGAGACCCGGGAGAAGCTGCGGTCGCTGATCCCGTCGGTGCTCGACGCGTAGACGACGCCCGTTCCGGCTCGACCACCGGTGCCCGAAAACGGTCATCCGTTGTCAGACCGACGCCATACGATCGGACGAGCGTCAACCATCCGTACCACCAGCAGCACACGCCCGTCGGAGAGTGAGATCGTCAATGGCCCAGCAGCCGCCCCTGCTCCGTGACGTCATCGACATCAAGGAGTCCATTTCCACCTCGGACTTCGTTCTCCAGCTCTCGGAGGCGACGACTCCCGAGGGCGCGGAGCGCGCGCTGCGGGACTACGTGGTCACGGAGCGCCTCCTCGAGAACTTCGACGAGGCGCTCGGCCTGATCAAGTCCGCACTTGACGGATTCACGTCCAAGGCCGCCTACCTCCACGGATCGTTCGGTTCGGGTAAGTCGCACTTCATGGCCGTGCTGCACGCCCTGCTCAGCGGCAGCCCGGCCGCCCATGGGCGGGGGGACTTCGACCCGGTGCTGACGAAGCACGAGTGGCTCGGCACGGACGGGAAGAAGTTCCTGCTCGTCCCGTACCACATGCTCGGGGCGAAGGCCCTGGAGCAGCGGGTCCTCGGCGGCTACGTGAGCCACGTCAAGAAGCTGCACCCCGAGGCCCCGACGCCGCAGGTGTACCGGACGGACTCCCTCTTCGAGGACATCCGGTCGATGCGGGCGCGCATGGGCGACCAGGCGGTCATCGGCGGTCTCGCCCCGGTGGACGGAGACGGGGAGACGGCAGGCGCGGGAGAGGACGAGTGGGGGGAGTCCCTCGCCTGGACGTGGACGCCGGAACTGCTCGACACCGCGCTGGCCGCCGAGGAGGTCCACGAAGGCGGTCAGGCGCTCAACCTGGTCCGCCCCTCCACGCCTTCGGAGCTGCGGGCGCGTCTCGTGCGCGACGCGAGCACGAACCTGCTGCCCGGTTTCGCGAAGAACGCCGCCGAGGACGAGCACGGGTTCATCTCCCTCGACGCCGGTCTGTCCGTGATCGCCGAGCACGCCAAGGGGCTCGGTTACGACGGTCTGATCCTGTTCCTCGACGAGCTGATCCTGTGGCTGGCAACGCTGATCCACGACCAGAAGTTCGTGGCCCGCGAGGCGAGCAAGATCACCAATTTCGTCGAGGGCGGCGATGCCCGCCGCGCCATTCCGGTGGTCTCCTTCATCGCCCGCCAGCGCGACCTGCGCGAGCTCGTGGGCGAGGAGGTGTCGGGAGCGGCCGAGTCCTCCATCCAGGACACGCTGAACCTGGCCTCCGGCCGGTTCGACAAGATCACCCTCGAGGACCGCAACCTTCCCCAGGTCGCCCACGCCCGTCTCCTCCGGCCGAAGGACGCGGACGCGGCGGCACTCGTGAAGGCGGAGTTCGTCAAGACGCGCAAGATCCGCCAGGAGGTCTGGGACACCCTGCTCGGTTCCGACCGGGGCGCGGACGGCGTCGGCGCGGACGAGGAGAGCTTCCGGCTGACGTACCCCTTCTCGCCGGCCTTCATGGACACCCTCGTGCACGTGTCCTCCGCGCTCCAGCGCAACCGCACCGGCATGAAGCTGATGGGCCAGCTCCTGGCCGACCACCGCAACGAGCTGCGACTCGGCGACCTGATCCCGGTCGGTGACCTATATCCCCTGATCACCGCGGGCGGCGACAAGCCGTTCACGGACAGCCTGAAGGTCGTCTTCGAGGCGGCGGACAAGCTGTACAAGACGAAGCTGTACCCCTACCTCCTCCTCACGCACAACGTCTCGGAGGAGGACGTCGAGAAGTACACCAACCGCCCCGACGACATCACCGACCCGGCGCTGCGCGGCCGGATCAAGCTGTTCATCGGCGACAACCGCATCGTCGGCACTCTGCTGCTGTCGGCGCTCGCCCCGAGCGTCCCCGCCCTCTCCGAGCTCACCATCCGCCGGCTGTCGGCCCTGAACTACGGCTCGGTGGTCGCCCCGATCCCCGGCCGCGAGTACGGCATCCTGAAGAACAAGATCGCCGAATGGGCGGGGCGCTTCCCGGAGATCAAGGAGACCGGTACCGAGGCCAATCCGGGTGTCCGGCTCGAGCTGTCCGGCGTCGACGTGGACTCGGTCATCGCCAACGCCAACGTCAACGACAACCCGGGCAACCGCGCCGCTCTCGCCAAGCGCCTCCTCGCCGAGGAACTCGGAATCACCCAGGGCCAGCTGATCGATGAGCTGAACCTCGTCTGGCGCGGCACCGAGCGCAGTGTCGAGGTCGTCTTCGGCAACGTCGCGGACGAGGACGAGCTGCCCGACCACGACCTGATGCCCCAGCTGGACGGCCGCTGGCGCATCGCGATCGACCTGCCCTTCGACGAAAGCGAGTACGGGCCGGTCGAGGACGCCAACCGCATGCGCCGGCTGCGCGAGAAGCAGGGCGAGCCGTCCCGTAGCGTCGCCTGGCTGCCCACACACCTCTCCAGCCAGCGCTACGCGGACTTCCGCCGCCTCGTCGTGATCGACAAGGCGCTCGCGGACGAGCAGCGCTTCGACGGCCAGTACGCGGGTCACCTGAGCGCCGACAACCGGGCCCGGGCCAAGGGTCTCCTGGAGACCCAGCGGGAGACGCTGCTCAAGAACGTCAAGGCGGCCTTCAAGCAGGCGTACGGACTCGCCGAGAAGAAGGCGACCGACGTGGAGCTGGGCTTCGCCGACCACCTCCAGTCGCTGCGCGCGGTCGACGGGCTGACGCTCTCCTTCGGCCAGTCCCTGCGCGACGGGATCCGGCACATCGCCGGCAAGCTGCTCGCGAACCAGTACCCGGACCACCCGGACCTCGACCCCGACGGCACCGGCACGGCCGTCCGGCCGGCCGACGCCAAGAAGGTCTTCGGTCACGTCCGGACGGCGGCCGAAGCCCGCGACGGACGTGCCGAGATCCCGTCGGCCGACCGGAACCTGATGCGCAGGGTCGCCGTACCGCTGCAGCTCGGCCGGCAGAAGGAGGCGTACTTCGAGCTCTCGCGCTACTGGACCGACCACTTCCAGCAGCTCGCCCGCGAGCAGGGCGTGACCGGGGACCTCAGCCTGATCACCCTGACCGACTGGACCGACCGGCCGACTCCGCGAGGGCTGCCCGCCTTCCTCGTCCGTCTCGTCGTGGCCTCGTTCGCCGAGATGGACGACCGGGTGTGGGTCCGCGCGGGCGTGCCGCTCGACCCCGCGCCCGGGCTGCACGAAATCAAGGACCAGGACTCCCTGCGCAGCCAGCCGCTTCCTTCCGAAGGGGACTGGGACACGGCCCGGCAGCGCTTCGCCGCAGTCTTCGGGGACCCGGCGCCCACGCTGCGCCGTGGCCGCATGGTGAATCAGTTGGCCCGGCAGATCGCCGAGGCGGCCAAGGCCTACCTCCCGGACGCCCGTCAGCTGGTGGCGGAGCTGGAGCAGCACGCGGCCTTCCTCCAGTTGGACGAGACGGTGGAGACGGGACGCCTGGCCATCGCCCGCCGGGCCGTGGAACTGCTCGACGTGCTCACCCGGTCGGCCGGCCAGGGGGCCGCAGGAGCCAGGAAGACGGTCGAGGCACTCGCCACCTTCGACTTCGGTACCGTGAGCCCCGACCGTTTCGGTACGTCCGTCAAGCAGGCCGGCGAGGTCGCGCGGGCACTGGCTTCGACGTCCTGGAGCACCCTCGATCTGGCCTCTTCCGAGGGGCCCGAAGGGGCGGCGCTTCTCGATTCCCTCCGTAACGTCGCCCGCAGCGACCAGCGCACCGGCAATCTGAAGGACGCCCTCGCCCAGACGCAGCGCGAGGTCCTGGCACTGGTGAAGCGCAACCGGGCGGTGAGTCCCCCTTCGCCTGCTCCGGCTCCCCCGGCCCCTCGTTCCGGCGACGTGGACCTGAACACTCCGAGCAGCCACCCTGCCGTCCCCGAGGAGAACCGGTCGACCGCTGCTGCCGGCGGCACGACCGGTCGGGTTCGCCGGTCCGGTGGCGGGCGGACGACCGCTGTGCGCGCGGTGGCAGAACTTCAGGCCGAGATCGCCGAGCTGGCCGCCCAGGAGCCCGGAGCCATCGTCGAGATCACCTGGCGGGTCGTCGAGTCATGAGCACACTCGCCACCGGCACCATCGCGGTACGGCTGAACCTCGCGACGATCACCCAGTACCTGTCCGCCCAGACGTCCCTCACCGACGCGCTCACCGGCCGGGGCAGGCGCCGGGCCGTTCTGCTGCGCTCTGCTCCGCAGTGGGAGGGGCCTGGCGCACCCGTGTGGGGTGAAGGGCAGACTGCCCGCATCACCGCGGCACCGTCCCCGCTCGCCGTGCACGAGTTGGTGCTCGACCACCTCTCCGACCGGGCGGACGGTCCTGCCGTGCTCGTCGTCCTCACGGACCGGGAACAGAACGAGCTGGACCCGGCGGTCCTCGCCCGTGTCCACAAGCAGCGCGTCGACGCGGTCGACAGCTGGGACGTGGTTCGTGACGCCTTCGGCGCCCACCAGATCGATCCGCGGCTCAAGGAGGACAACTGGGCCGCAGAAGCACTGCTGGACGCGGCCCCTCCCTCGGGCTGGCCGCGACTCGGCGGCGGACTGCTGTCCCGGTCCATCGCGCTGTCGGCTCTCGCCCTGCGGCGCCTGCGGCTCGGCTCCTACCGGGACGAACACGAACTCGGTACGCGTGATCACACCGTGGCGACAGGCGGTCTGGACATGCACGCCCTACTGGGTTGGTCGCTGACGGCAACGGGGCCCGAACGATTCCTCGAGCTGCGCGGGCCCGAGCGATCCGGCCTCGTGTCGTTCCTCGGCGAGCAGGACCAGGCCGGGCTCGCCGGGCGGGCACTCCTCGCGCTGGTCGAGGCGGAGCACGGGCCGGACGCCGTCGCCTTCGGTCTGGTGTGCTCCGCGCTGTGGTGCCATGCCGAACCCGACGCGGCCACGTACACCGCACGCGGTCGCGCCGAACGGTGGTTCGGGGACCGGCCACCGGCCGAAGGGGAGCAGTTCGACGCACTGGCATCGGCCTTCGGCCGGGCGGCGGAGGAGTACGTCACGAGTCTGTTGACGAGGGCGGCACGGACCGCCGGTGACGGCTCGGATGATGCCCGTGAGGCCCGTCGGATCAGCGACACGGTTCTGGATCGGGCATCAGCGCTGGTGCGCCAGTTCGGTTCGGAGGCCGCGGCGCAGAAGAGTCCCGTCCTGTCCGCAGGCTTGGAAGCCGGGTTCACAGCCGTGGGTCGAGCTCTGGCGGCACGTGAGCCGGAGCCAGTCGCCGACGCGGTGCGCGCTCTGGAGAAGCACCGGCGCGCCGACGGTCCCGAACACCGAGCCCGGATCGAGCGGGCCAGGATGGGACAGCGGCTCGTCCAGTGGTTGGCCACGGAGTCGGTCGTCGAGCACCGGCCGGTGTTCGACGCCCTGCAGGATCACGTCTCGGAGACCGGTTGGGTGGACCGTGCTCTCGAACACATCGAGGCGGGCGGCGACTCCGATCCGGTGCTCGCCGCCGCGTACAGTGCCCTCGCCGCTCGGGTGCGTGAACGGCGCCGCGAAATCGACCGCGATTTCGCCCGCACGCTCGCCGTCTGGACGGCCTCGGGCACCGGCCCCGGCACGGGACTGACCGTGGAGTCCTTCCTGGAGCGGGTCGTCAAACCCGTCGTGAAGGGCGCCGGCGACAGGCGGGTGCTGCTGCTCGTCCTGGACGGCATGAGTGCGGCCATCGCCACCGAGCTGGGCGAGGAGCTGCGGGCCTCGTGGGCGGAGTTCGACCCGGTGGAGGACGGAAGTCCGCGCCGTCGTGCCATGGCCGCCGCCCTTCCGACGCTGACGGCCGTTTCCCGCACCTCGCTCTTCGCGGGCAGGCTCATGCAGGGGTCGCAGAAGGACGAGATCCAGCTCTTCCCGCGGCTTCCGCTCTGGGGCGGAGCACCCGCCGCCGTCTTCCACAAGGACGATCTGCGCGCCGACAGCGCCGGCGAGACGTTCGGGCGGGGGCTCACCGAAGCCCTCGCGGACGGCCGCACACACGTGGCAGTGGTCCTCAACGCCATCGACGATCGGCTCGCCAAGGAGCAGAAGCTCGGCGACGGGGCATGGGAAGCCGCGCACGTCCCCGGTCTGCTGGACCTGATGCGGGTGGCGGCGGAGCAGGGCATGGCCGTCCTCCTCACCAGTGACCACGGGCACGTGGTCGACCGGCACGGCGAGAAGGTCCCGGCGGAATCACCGCTGTCCGCCCGCCACCGGGCCCCGGGCGGCGACACCGCCCCCGTGGAGATCGAGTTGCGCGGGAGCAGGGTCGTCGCCCCCCTCCCCGGGGGCTCGGTCGTCGCTCTGTGGGACGCCGATTCCCGGTACACGGCCAGAAAGGCCGGCTACCACGGCGGGGCGTCGCTCGCCGAGTTCACCATTCCTGTCCTCGCCTTCCTCCCCTTCGGTGCCACACCCCCTCCGGCGTGGCGAGAGCTGGGAGACCAGCGGCCCGCCTGGTGGCACCTGGAGGAGCGAGTGCGTCGTCCCGACGAAGTCTCGGCATCCGGGCCGGTCACCCCTGCGAAACGAGCCGTCCGGCAGAAACCGAGCAAGGAGCAGGAGCGTCTGGCTCGTACTCACGACTCGCTGTTCGACGTTGCTCTCGTTCCGGCGGCGGACCATGAGGACGCGCTGGTGAGTGCTGCTGTCGTCGACCCCGACGACGCACTCGTCGAGGCGCTCTTCTCGTCGGACACATTCGAGGGCCAGAAGGAACTGCTTGCGCGCAAGCCCCCGATGGAGAAGGTGAAGCAGGCGATCCGTGCCCTGATCGATGCCGGCGGCACGCTTCCCGTGACGGCTCTGGCCCAACGGGTGGCCTACCCGGCCACCAGGGCCGACGGGTTCGCCGCCATTCTGCGCCAACTCCTCAATTACGACGGCGTGCAAGTCCTGGAGACCCTTCCCGACGGCAGGACGGTTCGACTCGATCTTCCTTTGCTACGCGTCCAGTTCGATCTCGACTGACGGCACGCACCTCCGACCCCCACCGCCCCTCGTCACGATGAGCCAGGAGCCATGAGCGCCAACGACCGTGTATTGATCAACCAGATGATCGAAGAGTGGCGGAACGCCCGTACCGTTCCCCTGTCGTTCGACGCGGCTTTCGAACGGTTCGCGAGCGAGCACGCTCTGCACGGGTTCGGTCTGTCTGAGGAGGAGATAGAGGCAGGCATCATCGGCGGTGGGAACGACGGCGGCATCGACGGTGCGTACGTATTCCTGGGCGGGCGGCTGCTGCACGAGGACAGCGAGGTCTTCCAGCACTCCTCGGCCGCCTCGCAGGTGGAGGCCGGGACGCAGCTGACGCTGTGGCTGGTCCAGGCCAAGACGAGCCAGACCTTCTCCGAGTTGGCGCTGGACCGCGTGTCCGCCACCTGCAAGGACCTCCTCGACATGGAGGTCGACGAGGGTTCCGCGGCCATCCTCTACAACGAGGACCTCCTGGGCCGCTTCAAGCTGTTCCGGGAGGCATTGAAGCGTCTCGCACACCGCCACCCGACCATGCTGATCAAGTTCTCGTACGTGACGCGCGGCGAAGCGTCCGAGGTCCACGTCAAGGTGCAGACGAAGGCCAAGCTCCTGGAGGCCCAGCTCACCCAGGCATTCGCGATCTCGACGGGTGAGGTCGAGTTCCTGGGTCCCGCCGAGCTCTGGAAGCGGGCCAGCACCCTTCCCTCGTACACGCTGGAGCTTCCGTACCGCGAGAGCATCACCCACGGCACGAGCCACATCGCCCTGGTCGCCCTGGGCGAGTACATCGACTTCCTCAGTGACGAGACCGGCACGATCAAGTCGCACATCTTCGACTGGAACGTCCGCGACTACCAGGGCAACGTGGAGGTGAACCGCGAGATCACCGCGTCCCTCCAGAACGCGGACGCGCCCGAGTTCTGGTGGCTCAACAACGGCATCACGATCGTGTGCTCCCAGGCCACGTCGGTCGGCAAACGACTCAGTCTCTCCGACGTGCAGATCGTCAACGGCCTCCAGACCTCGTACACACTCCACGAGACTCTGCGCGAGCTGTACTCCACGGAGCCGAGCGACCCCGTCTTCGAACGGCTCGTCCAGGTGCGCATCCTCGTCACGGCCGACCAGGCCGCTCGCGATGCCGTGATCCGCGCCACCAACCGGCAGACCAGCGTTCCCGTGGCCTCCCTGCGCGCCACCGACGACATCCAGCGCCAGATCGAGTCCTACTTCTTCGAGCACGAGTGGTTCTACGACCGCCGCAAGAACTTCTACCGGAACCAGGGCAAGCCGACCGACCGCATCGTCAGCATCCCGCTGCTCGCCCAGTCCGTGATGGCGATGGCCCTCGGGCAGCCGGATCACGCACGTGCCAGGCCGTCGAGCCTGCTGAAGTCGGACACGGACTACCGGCGGGTGTTCTCCGAGAAGACCGAGCTCCCGGTGTACCTGTGGCTCGCCAGGGCTCAGCGTCAGGTGGACGAGTTCCTCCAGACGGCCTCGGAGCCGGTCTCACGATCCGAGTACACCAACCTGCACTTCCATCTCGCCATGCTCGGTGCCGTCGACCTGATGGGCCGCGTCTTCAACAGGCCGGACACGCTCGGCAACGCTGCCCGGGAGGACATCTTCCCCACTCCCGCACGGCTCGAGTCGCTGTGGGCGTCCCTCCGGGAACAGTTCGAACTGTTCCAGAAGGAGAAGCAGTGGGGGCCGGACAAGACCGCGAAGAGCGCCGACTTCGTCGGTCACCTGACGACGGCTCTCGGCTACGGCAGCCTGCGTCGCCGATGACTCGACCGGGTGCCCGCCCCGAAGTGGATGGGACAATGGCCGGGTGAGTGCTCCTCGTCCCACCGTCGTATCCGCCGCCCGACGCCGTACCGCCATCGACGCCCTCCGGCGCGGGGCGGTCCCCGACAGCGGCCTGGATCTGCTGGCCACCGGGCTCGACCGCTTCGAGTCCGCGCTCGACGCGGAGCTCGACGCGGTCGCCTCCGGTGCCTCGGTCTTCAAAGCCGTGCGCGGCGAGTACGGCTCCGGCAAGACGTTCTTCACACGCTGGCTGGGCGAACGCGCCAAGCAGCGCAATTTCGCCGTCTCCGAAATCCAGATCTCGGAGAACGAAACACCGCTGCACAAACTGGAGACCGTCTACCGGCGCCTCACCGAGCGACTGGCGACGGCAAGCTTCCCGCCGAGTGCCCTGCGCCCCGTGGTCGACGCCTGGTTCTATGCCCTCGAGGAGGACGCCCTCGCCGCCGGCGTGGACGAGGAGGACCTGACCGGGGAGGTGGAGCGGCTCCTGGCCGCCCGGCTGACGGAGGTGTCGCGTCATGCTCCGTCCTTTGCCGCGGCTCTGCGTGGCTACCGGTCCGCGCTGGCCGACGGCGACGAGGCCACGGCGGCGGCGGTCCTCGCCTGGCTCGGTGGTCAGCCGCACGTGGCCGCGACAGCCCGGCGCTCCGCAGGTGTACGGGGGGACCTCGACCATTTCGGTGCCCTCGGCTTCCTGCAGGGGTTGCTGACCGTGCTGCGGGACTCCGGCCACCGGGGGCTCTTCGTCGTCCTCGACGAAGTGGAGACCCTCCAGAGGGTCCGGTCGGACGCGCGCGACAAGGCGCTGAACGCTCTCAGGCAGCTCATCGACGAGGTCCATTCCGGCCGCTTCCCCGGCCTCTACCTCGTCATCACCGGGACGCCCGCCTTCTTCGACGGCCAGCAGGGCGTACAGCGGCTCGCGCCGCTCGCCCAGCGTCTGGCCACGGACTTCACGACCGATCCGCGCTTCGACAACCCACGGGCGGTACAGCTACGCCTGACCGGGTTCACCCAGGAGTCGCTGACCAGCCTCGGCGTGAACATCCGCGACCTGTACGCCTCCGGTGCTGCGGCGCCGGAGCGCATCACCACACACGTCGACGACGCGTACATCGCCGATCTCGCCCGTGCCGTGGCCGGGTCCCTCGGCGGGAAGGTCGGCGTGGCACCTCGGCTCTTCCTGAAGAAACTGGTCGGGGACGTCCTCGACCGCGTCGACCAGTTCGAGGACTTCGATCCGCGTCAGCACTACCGGCTGACCGTGACGAGCACGGAACTCACTGACGTGGAACGGAACCTGGCCTCCGCGTCCTCCGCCGACGGCATCCACCTGGAGCTGTGATGCCGGACGGCATCGATCCCGTGAACCGGCTCGACCCCGTCGTCCTCCACCACGTGGTCAACACCCTCGGCTGGCCGGACCTCCGGCCTCTCCAGCGCGCCGCCATCGATCCCGTGATGAACGGGGAGGACGCGGTGCTGCTCGCCCCCACTGCCGGCGGAAAGACCGAGGCTGCCTGCCTCCCGCTCCTCTCCGCCATGTCCACCCAGAACTGGACCGGCACGTCGGTCCTCTATCTGTGTCCGTTGAAGGCCCTGCTCAACAACCTGGTAACGCGCATCGACGGATACGCGCAGTGGCTCGGCCGCTCGGCCGCCCTCTGGCACGGCGACACCAAGGAGTCCCAGCGGCGTCGTATCCGCACCGAGCGGCCCGACATCCTGCTGACCACGCCGGAGTCACTGGAAGCCATGCTCATCGGCGTGAAGACCGACCACGCTCATCTGCTCGGAGGCGTCAGAGCCGTCGTCGTGGACGAGGTCCACGCCTTCGCCGGCGACGACCGCGGTTGGCACCTGCTGGCCGTCCTCGAGCGCCTGGAACGGGTGACGGGGCGCGCCATCCAGCGGATCGGGTTGTCCGCGACCGTCGGCAACCCGCAGCAGCTCCTGACGTGGCTGCAGGGAGCCAAGGCCGGGCGGCGTCCCGGCAGTGTCGTGGCCCCGGGCCTGTCTCCCACCGCTCCGGTGTCACCGCCACCAGGAGACGTGGAACTCGACTACGTGGGTTCCCTCGACAACGCAGCCAAGGTCATCGCCGCCTTGCACCGAGGTGAGAAGCGGTTGGTCTTCTGTGATTCCAGACGCCAAGTGGAGGAACTGGGCGCGGCCCTTCGGGCACGCGACACCACGGTGTTCCTCTCACATGCGTCCTTGTCAGCCGACGAGAGGGCCAGATCCGAGCAGGCGTTCGCCGAAGCGCGCGACTGTGTCATCGTCGCCACTTCCACCCTGGAACTGGGTATTGACGTCGGCGACCTCGACCGGGTCATCCAGATCGATTCCCCCGCCACCGTCGCCTCCTTTCTGCAACGCATCGGTCGGACGGGCAGACGTTCCGGTTCCACCCGTAACTGTCTCTTCCTCGCAACCCGCAAAGAGACTCTGCTGCAGGCTGCGGCGCTGCTCCTGCTCTGGGGCCGGGGATGGGTCGAACCCGTCGTTCCGCCTCCTGAGCCTCGCCATCTCGTGGCTCAGCAACTCCTCGCCGTCACGCTGCAGGAACACAAACTGGGCGATCAGTTGTGGCCGGACCAATGGAACGGCCTCGTACCCTTCGATCGTTCAGCTGCCCCTGTACTTCGCCACCTCGTGGAAGAAGGCTTCCTCGATTCCGACGGAGGAATGCTGTTCATCGGCCCGGAGGCCGAGCACAGGTTCGGGCGACGGCACTTCATCGAGTTGACGGCCTCCTTCACCGCACCGCCTCAGTTCACCGTTCTGTCGGGGCGCACCGAAATCGGCAGAATGGATTCCACCGTCCTCACAGAAGAACGGCCGGGGCCGCGCAGATTGCTTTTGGCAGGCCGCAGCTGGCAGGTGACGTTCATCGATTGGGGACGGAAGAGGGTCTTCGTCGAACCGGTCGAGAACGGCGGAGTGGCGAAATGGTCGAGCGGGTCGGTCGCGGGGCTGTCGCACTCCCTCACCCGCGCCATGCGTGAGGTCCTTCTCGGTGCGGACCCGCCTGTGAGTCTGACCCGTAGGGCTGAGGTCTGCTTGGAGGAATGGCGCGTCGAGGAAGCGCCGTACATGGTCCACCCCGGCGGCACTCTCGTGGTGCGTCAAGGAAACGACGTGCGATGGTGGACGTGGGCGGGCTACCGCTCCAATGCGACACTCGGTGCAACGCTGGGATCGATCGCCGATCCTGTCCAACGTCCGACGGACTGCTACGTCCGACTACGGGAAGACCTGACCCAGCACATGTGGAGGAGTGCCCTCAAGGCTGCTGGATCCGGGCCTGCCCTAGTTCTTCCTGACGTCGATCAGCGCGCGGTGGCAGGCTTGAAGTTCTCTGCCGCCCTACCCTTGCGCCTTGCTATGGCAACGGTCGCGGCAAGACTCGCCGACTTCGAAGGAGCACGCGCAGCACTGTCGGAGCAGACCAGGTTCCAGCAGAAGTAGTTCGTGCCGACTGCAATAAGCCCTGACTGAAACGCCGCGGCACCTGCACCGGCTCAGGAAAACGCCGGAGGGTGCGAGGCACCGCGGCGGTCGTGTCAGCGGGACTTCGGCAGGCGCAGGTCGGTGCAGCCGTGGCGTTCGGCCGAGCGTTTCGCGAACTCGTGGAAGGCCGGGAGGCCGAAGGTCTCCTCGCCCTTCTCGCCGGGGAGCCGGACGGTGGCCGCCTGGGGCGGGGTGTAGCCGGTGAACAGGGCGCGTTCGGTGTCGCCGGGGCAGCGGGCGGTGGCCCAGAGGGTGCCGCCCCGCGCGCCGGCCTCGCCGGTGACGTCGCGGACGCGCCCCTCGCGTCGGCCGGTCAGGGCGTACGGGCCGAAGCGGGCGGTGAAGGAGTAGCGGTCGTCGAAGTAGTGGGAGGCCGCGACCTCGCAGACCTCGTACACGGCGGACCGGTCGACCGCGGTCTCCCGTACGGTGTCCAGCCGCCGGTCGCGGGCGAAGGGCAGGCCCGCGCAGGTGCCGTCCGCGCGGTCGGTCGCCTCGTCGCCGGTGACCTCGGGCAGGGACGCGAGGGGCTTCCCCGTCTCGGGCTCGCAGCCCCAGTGCCCGGCCGCCTTGACCGCCGTCGCGAGGGCGAACCGGGTGCCGAAGAGGTGGTCGGTCCCGTCCCACATCATCTCCGGCTTCGCGAACACCGTCTCCACGTCCCTCTCGCTCAGGGGGGAGACCATGCCGACCGTCACGGCGACCCGGTCCGCGCTTCCCCGGCAGCCGAGCAGGACCCGTGCCGAGGAGCCGTCGATCCAGCCCCGCCAGCCCCCGCCCAGCGGGACGGGCAGCAGCACCTCGTCCCGGAGCGGCGGCAGGGCGTTCCTCAGCTGCTCGGGGCCGGGATCGCCGCCGGGCAGGAGCGCCACCACGACCTCCCGTCCCGGCGTGCCCAGCCGGCAGGTGTGGGCGTCCTTCCGCGCGCCGTGGTCGCCCCGCAGGGCGACGTGGTGTCCGAGGCCGTCGAACAACGGGCCCTTCTCGTGGGCCAGTACGCCTCCGCAGTAGGTCTTCATGGCCTCCTCGAAGCGCCAGCGGGCCGCCGTGTCGCTCTCCCGCCACCAGATCCACGTCGCCAGGAGACCGAGGGCCAGCACCCCCGCCGTCCACGCCGTCCCGCGGACCACCGTCCTGCGCATCAATGCCCGTCCCCTTCGTGAAGGGTTCCGAGGATATCCAGGGCGTGTTTCCGCCGATCCCGGCATACCCCGGCGGTGGGCCCGGAGGCGGGCCTACGATCCCGCCGTGGACTCGTACCCGCCTCCCTCCGCGCCCCCGCCCGCCGTACGGCCCTGGTGGCGGCGGCCGGTGTTCGTCGTCGTCGGTGTGCTCCTGGTGTTCGGGGGCGGTCTGCTGTTCTTCGGGGATCCGTCCGGGGAGCCGGGGAGGGTGCCCGGGGAGGCGAAGGGCGGGGGCCGGCCGGGGGGCTCCCCCTCCTCCGTCGCGGCCACGGGCACTCCCTCCGTGACTTCGACGCCCGTCGGGCCGCCCCGGCTCGTGGGGAAGGTGCTCAGGGAGGCGCGGGAGGTCGCCTCCGGGGCCGGGTACGACGTCGTGACGCACGACGCGTCGGAGAAGAACGCCGGGCAGTGGGACGCGGACGGATGGAAGGTGTGCTTCCAGACGGCGGCCGGGCAGCGGGGCGGGGAGCGGCCCGTGCTCGACCTCGGGGTGGTGCGCGTCGACGCTCCCTGTCCCGGCGCGGACGGCGAGGAGATTCCCTGGCCGTCGATGCCGGGCGTCGCCGGGGCGGACTTCTTCAAGGCCGGGGAGATGCTGGAAGCGGTCGGGGTGAGGAAGGTGCGCCCGGAGAGCGTCTACACCGACGTCACGCTGCCCGCCGACCCGAGCACCTGGAGGGTCTGCTTCCAGGAGCCCGCGCCGGGCCGGCGGATCGAGAACCCGCAGTACGCGACCGCCTACCTCAAGCTCGCCCCGCCGGACGCGGGCTGCCCGGACACGCCGTACGCGCGGTTGCGGCCGGAGCCGACGTCCTAGGGGTGTCCGGTGGGCAGGCCCTAGGGCCTGTCCGGCGGATCAGGGTCGGGTGGGACGCGGCGTCTGGTGCATGGGGCCTCCCCGGGCCCGCAGGGCCCAGGGGAAGCATCGCAAGGCGCCGGAGCGGCTCGACAGCGGAGCTATCGGGGCGTTTCGGCAACGCGGCGAGGTGCCGTGCCGGGCGCCGCGTCCCCGGCCATGATCCGCCGGGCAGGCCCTAGCCGCCCGGCATCATCCCCGCCCCGCCCTTCAGGCGTTCGATGTCCGAGGGGCGGACCTTGATGACGAAGAGGGCGACCAGGGCGCCGACCACGGCGAAGACGGCCGCCGTGACGAAGCCCGCCGAGACGCCGGAGGTGAGGACCTGGTCGCTCCAGGGCGGGGGGAGCTGGCCGGTCTCGGCGAAGCGGGCCTTCTCCAGGGGGCCCGCCTGGGAGAGGAAGGCCGGGACCTGCTTCTCGGCCTCGTTGCGGCTGGCCGTGCCGAAGACCGTGACCAGGATCGACAGGCCGAGCGAGCCGCCGACCTGCTGCATGGCGTTGAGCAGGCCGGACGCGGCGCCCGAGTCGCGCGGTTCGACGTTGGAGAGGGCCATGATGGTCAGCGAGACGAAGATCAGGCCCATGCCCATGCCGAAGACCAGGATCGGGCCGAGGATGCTCCCCAGGTAGGTGGAGTGCACGTCCGTCAGGGTCAGCCAGGACAGGCCCGCCGCCGCCAGGACCGAGCCCGTCACCATGAAGGGCTTCGGACCGTACCGGGGCAGCAGGTTGGACGTGAGTCCGGCGCCGACCGCGATGATCGCGCTGACCGGCAGGAACGCGAGCCCCGCCCGCAGCGGGCTGAAGCCGAGGACCTGCTGCACGAAGAGCGTGAGGAAGAAGAACATGCCGAAGATCGCCGCCGCCAGACAGAGCATCATGGCGTAGGTGCCCGAGCGGTTGCGGTCGGCGAACATGCGCAGCGGGGTGATCGGCTGCTGGGAACGGCGCTCGACCAGGATGAACGCGGCCAGGAAGACGACCGCCGCGACGAACGAGCCGATCGTGTACGGGTCGCGCCAGCCCTTGTCCGCCGCGCGGATGAACCCGTACACCAGGGCCACCATGCCGATCGTCGAGGTGAGCGCGCCGGTGAGGTCGAAGTGGCCGGGGCGCCGCTCCGACTCCTTGACGTGCCGGGGCGTCAGGAAGGTGATCAGCAGGGCGATGGGCACGTTGACGAAGAAGATCCAGCGCCAGTCGAGCCACTGGACGAGCATCCCGCCCGCCACCAGGCCGATCGCGCTGCCGCCGGCCGAGACGGCGGCGAACACGCCGAAGGCGCGGTTGCGTTCGGGGCCCTCGTCGAATGTCGTGGTGATGAGGGAGAGCGCGGTCGGCGAGGCGATGGCGCCGCCGACGCCCTGGAGGGCGCGGGCGGCCAGGAGTTGCCACTCGCTCTGGGCCAGCCCGCAGAGGAGCGAGGCCAGTCCGAAGAGCAGCACGCCGAACATGAAGACCCGGCGGCGGCCCAGGATGTCGCCGCAGCGTCCGCCGAGGAGCAGGAGGCCGCCGAAGGTGAGCGTGTAGGCGTTGACGACCCAGGCCAGGCTGGTGGTCGAGAAGTCCAGGGCGCTCTGGATGTGCGGGAGCGCGATGTTCACGATCGTGATGTCGAGGACGACCATCAGCTGGCAGGAGGCGATCACGAACAGGGCGATGCCCTTGCCGTCTCCTCCGCTTCCGCGCGGTGCGGTCGCCGTGGGAGCCGTCGGCTTCGGGGTGCTAGACATGAGCGGTCATGGCGCGTAACGCCCTCACGTGAGGGAGCCGTGGGCCGGTCGGCCCACCTTTTCGACACTAAGCCCGGCCCGGAAGGGCGACCAGTCGATCAAGCGTGCGCGGGCTCGTCCAGGACGGCGAAGCCGTCCAGCTCCACCAGGGCCTGCTCGTCCCAGAGGCGTACGACTCCGATCACGGCCATCGCCGGGTAGTCACGGCCCGCCAGCCTCCGCCAGATGCCGCCCAGTTCACGGGCGTGGGCGCGGTAGTCCTCGACGTCGGTGGCGTAGACGGTGACCCGGGCGAGGTCGGCGGGGGTGCCGCCGGCGTGGCGCAGGGCGGTGAGGAGGTTGGCGAGGGCGGTGGTGAACTGCTCGGGGAGGGTCTCCCCCACGACCGTGCCGTCGGAGTCGAGCGCGGTCTGTCCGGCGAGGAAGACGAAGCGGGTGCCGGTGGCGGTGACGGCGTGGGAGAAGCCGGTGGGCGGGGCGAGGTCGGCGGGGTTGTGGCGGTGCAGGCTCATGGGGCCGGCTCCTTCCGGGGGGAAGCGTGTCCCTGTTCCCCATGGTGACGGACTTCCTCGCGGTGACGGGCGTACAGCTCCTTGGCGATGATCGTGCGCTGGACCTCGGTGGCCCCCTCGTAGATCCGGGGCGCGCGGACCTCGCGGTAGAGGTGTTCCAGGAGGTGGCCGCGCTGGAGGGCGGCGGCGCCGTGCAGCTGGACGGCGGAGTCGACGACGTACTGGGCGGTCTCGGTGGCGAGGAGCTTGGCCATGGCGGAGCGCCGGGGCACGTCCGGGTCGCCCCGGTCGTACGCGCTCGCCGCCGCGTGGACGAGGAGGCGGGCGGCCTCGGTACGGGTGGCCATCTCGGCGATCCGGTGGGAGACGGCCTGCAGGTCGGCGAGGACGCCGCCGAAGGCGGGGCGGTCGGCGGTGTGGGCGAGGGCCGCGTCGAGGGCGGCCTGGGCCATGCCGACGGCGAAGGCGCCGACGCTGGGGCGGAAGAGGTTCAGGGTGTCCATGGCGACCCGGAAGCCCCGGTCCGGGGCGCCGAGGAGGTCGTCGGGGCCGACCGGGACGCCGTCGAAGGTGAGGGTGCCGAGGGCGTGCGGGGCGAGCATGTCGAGCGGTTCGCCGCCGAGGCCGGGGCGGTCGGCGGGGACCAGGAAGGCGGTGACGCCCCGGGCGCCGGCGCCGGGGGTGGTGCGGGCGAAGACGGTGGCGAAGTCGGCCTCGGGGGCGTTGGAGATCCAGCGCTTCTCGCCGTGCAGGTGCCAGCCGCCGCGTCCGTCGGGGACGGCGTCGAGGGCGAGCGCGGCGGCGTCGGAGCCGGCGTCCGGCTCGGAGAGCGCGAAGGCGGCGACGGCCCGGCCCGCGGTGGCTTCGGGGAGCCAGCGGGCGCGCTGGGCGGGGGTGCCGTGGGCGGCGACGGGGTGGGTGCCGAGGCCCTGGAGGGCGAGGGCGGTCTCGGCCTCGGTGCAGACCCGGGCGAGGGACTCGCGCAGGAGGCAGAGGTCGAGGGCGCCGGCCTCGAAGAGGCGGGAGAGGAGTCCGAGGTCGCCGAGGGCGGCGACGAGGGGGCGGTTGACCCGGCCGGGTTCACCCCGGTCGGCGAGGGGCCTCAGGCGTTCGGCGGCGAGGGTGCGGAGCTCCGCACACCAGGTGGTCTGCTCCGGATCGAGCGAGAATGCGGGCATGTGGGCCCTCTCCGGCGCCCTCGGGCGCCCTCGTCACGGCGCTCTGCGGCGCCTCCGTCCCGGCGGCGCCTTGCGGCGCCCCGGTCGTTGCGGTGCCGTGCGGCCGCCCCGTCGTAGTGCCGCTTTCCGGCGGCCTCGTCGTAGCGATGCCGTCCGGCGCCCCCGTCCCGGCGGGTCGGGATGTCCTCGTACCGGCGGTGCCTTCCGGCGCTCCGGTCGTCACGATGCCGTGCGAGGGCCCGGTCGTAGCGGTGCCGCCCGGCGCCTCCGTCACGGCGGGCCGGGGTGTCCTCGTCCCAGCAGTGCCGTGCGGCCGCCCCGTCGTAACGCCGCTTTCCGGCGGCCTCGTCGTAGCGATGCCGTCCGGCGCCCCCGTCCCGGCAGGTCGGGGCATCCTCGTCCCGGCCCCCACCGGCACCCCCGTACCGGAGCCCTCCTGGGCTCGTGGTCCGGCGCCCCTCAAGGTCCCTGCGGAACCGGCATCGGGCACCGCCTCCTCCGGGTCGGCGCCCGGCGGCGGCGGCCCCGTACCGGCCTCCCACGGCAGTTTCCCCACCGCACCTCCCGACGCTCCCGTTCCGGCGGCCCCGGTCACCCATGTCGCGGACCGTTGACTGTCGTCACCGACACGATACGCTCGTGGAGCTACGGGCGACCCCACCACGACAGGGGGACGGACTCATGGAGCTGACACCCTCGGCGCACCTCGACACCTTCGCCCGTGACCGGCTGCCGCCGCCGGAGCGGTGGCCGCGGATCCTGCTCGACGGGCTTCCGGAGCTCGCGTACCCCGACCGGCTCAACTGCGGGGCGGAACTCCTCGACCGCACGGTGGAGCGGTTCGGTGCCGACCGGCCCGCCTTCCACGACGGCGAGGGCGGGGTCTGGAGCTACGGGGAGCTGCTCGACCGGGTCGACCGGATCGCCCACGTCCTCACCTCCGACCTGCGGCTCGTGCCCGGCAACCGGGTGCTCCTGCGCGGGCCGACCACCCCCTGGCTGGCCGCCTGCTGGCTCGCCGTGATGAAGGCCGGCGGGGTCGCCGTCACCGTTCTGGCCCAGCAGCGCGCCCCCGAGCTGGCCGTCATGGCGGAAGCGGCCCGCTGCACCCACGCGCTCTGCGACGCCCACTCCCTCGACGAGCTCCTCGCGGCCCGGATCCCCGGGCTCCGGATCACCCCGTTCGGCGGAGGGGGACCGGACGACCTGCTCGCCCTCGCCGCCCGCCGCCCCGGCCCGTACGAGGCGGTGCCGACCGCCGCCGACGACGTGGCCCTCGTCGCCTTCACCTCCGGCACCACCGGACGGCCCAAGGGCTGCGTCCACTTCCACCGGGACGTCCTGGCCGTCGCCGACACCTTCTCCGCGCACGTCCTGCGCCCGCTGCCCGACGACGTCTTCGCCGGTTCGCCGCCGCTCGCCTTCACCTTCGGCCTCGGCGGGCTCGTCGTCTTCCCCCTGCGGGCCGGGGCGAGCGCGGTCCTCCTCGAACAGGCCGGTCCGAAACAACTCCTCGCCGCGATCGAGCGGCACCGGATCTCGGTGCTCTTCACCGCCCCGACCGCCTACCGGGTCATGCTCGACGAGCTGGCCCAGGGCACCGCCCCGGACACCGGCTCGCTGCGCCGCTGCGTCTCGGCCGGGGAGAACCTGCCGGAGGCGACCTGGCGGTCCTGGTACGCCCGCACGGGCCTGCGCCTGATCAACGGCATCGGCGCGACCGAGCTGCTGCACATCTTCCTCTCGGCCGCCGACGGCGACATCCGCCCCGGCACCACCGGCCGCCCGGTCCCCGGCTGGCACGCCAGGGTCGTCGACCGGGAGGGCCGGGAGGTCCCGGACGGTGAGGAGGGGCTGCTCGCGGTGCGCGGCCCGGTCGGCTGCCGCTACCTGGACGATCCGCGCCAGGCCGAGTACGTGCGGGACGGCTGGAACGTCACGGGCGACACGTACGTCCGCGAGCCCGACGGCTGGTTCCGTTACGTCTCCCGGGCCGACGACATGATCATCTCGGCCGGGTACAACATCGCGGGACCCCAGGTCGAGGAGGTCCTCCTCGACCACCCCGACGTCGTGGAGACGGCGGTGGTGGGCCGCCCGGACGAACTGCGCGGCCAGGTCGTCGTTGCCTACGCGGTGGTGCGGGACGGGGTGCCGCGCGACTCCAGCACGGCCGCCGCGCTGCGCGCCTTCGTGCGGGCCCGCCTCGCCCCGTACAAGTCGCCCCGCGAGATCGTCTTCCTGGACGCGCTGCCGCGCACGGCGACCGGCAAGCTCCAGCGCTTCCGGTTGCGGGAGCCGGTGTGACGCCGCGTCCGGCGGCGGCGCCCGGCGTGACCTCGTCTGACGTGTGCACATCCCCCGCACCCACCGCCTAAAGTGATCACGTGGCCGAGCAGCACACCCCCCGATCCCTGATCGTCTCCCTCTACGGCGCGTACGGGCGTACGTCCGACGACTCGCCGACGCCGGTGGCCGCGCTCGTCCGGCTGCTCGCCGTCCTCGGCGTGGACGCGCCCTCGGTGCGGTCCTCCGTGTCGCGTCTGAAGCGGCGCGGGCTCCTGCTGCCGCGCCGGACGGCGGACGGGGCCGCCGGATACGCCCTCTCGGAGGACGCCCGCCGGCTCCTGGACGACGGCGACCGCCGGATCTACGCCCGGAGCGAGCCGAAGCTCTCCGAGGGCTGGGTCCTGGCCGTCTTCTCGGTGCCCGAGGCCGAGCGGCACAAGCGGCACCTGCTGCGCTCCCGGCTCGCCCGCCTCGGCTTCGGGACGGCCGCGCCGGGCGTCTGGATCGCGCCCGCCCGCCTGTACGAGGAGACGCGCAACACCCTGGAGCGGCTCGGGCTCTCCCCGTACGTGGACCTCTTCCGGGGCGACCACCTGGGGTACGCGGCGACGGCGGAGGCGGCGGCCCGCTGGTGGGACCTGCCCGCCATCGCCGCCCTCCACGAGGAGTTCCTGGCGGCCCACGAGCCGGTCCTGCGGGCGTGGCGGGAGACCCCGGGCGACCCAGGGGACGCCTACCGGGACTATCTGCTCGCCCTCGACTCCTGGCGCCGCCTGCCGTACGCCGACCCCGTCCTCCCGGCCGAACTCCTCCCCGACGACTGGCCGGGCCGCCGCTCGGCGGAGGTCTTCGCCGCCCTGCACGAGCTGCTGCGGGACCGGGGCGCGGAGTTCGTACGGCCCTTCCTGGCCGGGTACGGCGGATAGGGCGCCGGGCGCGTCACCCGAGGGCCGCCGCCAGCGGGTGGGACGCGACCATCAGGGCGACGCCCAGCCGGTGCACGGCGAAGCCGGTGCGCCGGGCCCGCATGATGTCGCCGCTCCGGAAGCCGAGCAGGTACTGACGGAGCCTCAGCAGCGAGGCCGGCAGCATCAGGAGGACGAACCACCAGGGGGCGAGGCCCGTCGCGCTCGCGCCCGCGATCGTCAGGAACTCGGCCAGGGACAGCGCGCCGATGAAGCGCGCGTTGCCCCGCTCCGAGACCAGGGCGGCGACGGTCGGACGGCCCACGGCGCGGTCGCCGTCGACGTCGTTGGTGTTCGAGTAGACCCCGAACATCAGCGGGCCGAAGCCGAAGAGGACGGCCTGCACCAGCAGGAACCCGGTGGCCTGCCCGGTGACCATGCCGTACGGCAGGATGACGAGCGCGAAGCCCAGGGCGACCAGGTAGACCTCCTGGAAGCCGTGGTAGCTGAGCTTGACGCCGTAGGAGTACTGGAGGGTCACCACCCACAGGACGACGAGCCCGATCGCGGTCCAGGCCGGGCGGTGCGGCGCGAGGAGCGCGGTGACCGCGAACAGGACGGCGGCGAGGGCGGCGCAGGCCCAGGCGAACCGCAGGGCCTCGGGGACGGTCAGCGTCCCGGCCACCAGCGGCTTGCGCCGCACGTTGCGCAGGGGGTGGTCGGGGCCGTAGTTGGTGATGTCGCTGCCGTCGCGGAAGCCCGTGACGTCGTCGAAGGCGGTCATCGCCATCAGCAGGAGGACCTGCCCGACGAGGAAGACGCCGAAGAGCGCGGCGGTGCGCCCGGTGAGCGCGCCGGCGAGCGACACGACGGCGGAGAGGGCGATGAAGGTGCCCAGGTAGTAGTCGTACACGTCGAGCTTGCCGAGCCGCGCGTAGGTCGCGAGCCTGCCGTCCGTACGGGCGGGGGGCGCGGGCGGTCCGGCGGGGGCGGTGGTCGTCGTGAGCGTGGAGTCGGTCATGTCGCCTCGGTGCGGTTCTCTGGGGTGGGGGGTGTGCTCGGTGGTGCGGCGGGTCGGCGGCCCTGTACGGAGTAGAGGACGCCGGTCGCGGCGGCGAACCCCGGGTCGTGCATCAGCGCGTCCAGCCGGTCGAGTTCGGCGCGCGTGAAGCCGGTGTCCAGCAGGCGGGGCGCGAGCTGGGCGAGGTGGTGGAGCTGGAGGCCGAGCGCCGGTGTGCCGGGGGCGCGCAGCAGCACGTGCGGCCGGATCCGGAGGCCGGTCAGGCCCGCGTCGCGGAGCGCGGCCGCCGCCCGGCGGCCCCAGGTGGGGTCGCCGCCGGAGGCGCGCATCAGGGCGGCCTTGGCGTCGGTGAAGCGGGCGTAGAGCCGGGCGTCGTCCTCGGAGGGCGCCAGCAGGCACGGCTCGTGTCCGGCGTCGAACTCGTCGACCTGGAGGAGCCCGCCGGGCGCCAGGACGCCGGCGAGGCGCCGCAGGACGGCCTGCCGCTCGGGCAGGTGCTGGAGGACCAGGCGGGCCACCACGATGTCGTAACCGCTGCCGGGCAGCGGGTCATTGACGACGTCGTGGGTGAGGACGGTCAGGCCCGGTTCCGGGGTGATGCGGCCCGGTTTGACGTCGGTGGCGGTGACGGTGCCGCCGGGCGAGACGAGCCGGAGGAGGCCGCGGGCGACGCTGCCCGCGCCGGCCCCGATCTCCAGGCAGCGCATCCCGGGGGCCGCGCCCGCCTCCCGGAGGTGACCGAGCGTCAGCGGGTCGAGGGCCGCTTCGAGACTGGCGTGGTGGCGGGCGCTGTGCGGGCTGTCGTTGTCGAAGACGTAGCCGCGGGGGGCGGTGGGGGCCGGGTTCACGTCCAGCGGCCCGTGCCGCAGGTCTCCGTGCTGCCCGTCAGCCGTTCGAGGAGGGGCACGCGCCGGACCTTCCCCGTACCGGTGCGCGGGACCTCGTCCCAGCCGACCACGACGGGGTCGGCGAGCAGTGGCAGGTCCGCGACGGCCGTCTTCCAGCGGGCGGGTTCGAGGACGCCGTCCTCCGTGACGACGACGGGCAGCGGGGCCGCGTCGGGACGGGCGAGGACGACGCACTCCAGGGCCTCGGGCAGCCGGTCCTCCAGGACGTCCTCGGTCCGCAGGCAGCTGAACCCGGGGAGGTGGTCGACCTCCCGGTCGAGCAGCCGGACGCTGCCGTCGCGGGCGATCGTCCCGACGTCCCCGGTGTTCCACCAGCCGTCGTGGACCTTGGCCTCCCAGCGCTCCCGCTCGCCCGGGTAGTCGGGGGCGAGCGCCCGGGTGCGGCACAGGAGCAGGCCGGGGGTGCCCGGGGGCACCGGGCGGAAGGTGTCGGGGTCGACGGCCTTCAGGCGGGTCTTCAGGGGGACGGGCCGGCCGAGGTCGCGCACGGTGGTCGGGGTGCCGTCGGCGGCCCGCGCCACGGAGCGGCGGGTGTGGAAGGCGAAGGTCAGCGGGCCGGTCTCGCTCTGGCCCCAGCCCTGCATCCACAGCGGCCGGCGCCGTGCACTGGCCTGGAGGTAGGAGCGGACGACCGGGGGGTGCACGGCGTCGTAGGTGCTGATGTACGTCCGTACGTCCCGGAAGGGGTTGTCCAGACGCCGGGTCAGCGGGCGCAGCCGTACGTAGCGGGCCGGGAGGGCCTCGACGACGGTGGGCGGGTGGGCGCGCAGCAGCAGGTCGGCCGTCTCGGGGCGGCCGGTGGAGTCGAGGGTGATGTGGCGGGGCGCGCGGACGGGGGCGACGGCGGTCCAGCAGATGGTGCGGCCGTGGGCGTAGGAGCTGGCGTTGAAGAGGGTGTCGTCGCGGCGCAGTCCGATGCGCGGCACCGGCAGGGTCTCGAACCGGGCGAGGTGGTGGACCAGGGTGCGGGTGGTGTGCGCGACCAGTTTGGGCACGCCGGTGGTGCCGCTGGTGTGGACGACGACCAGGGGCGCGTCGTCGTCGCGGGGGTGCGGTCCCGGGTCGGGGTGGCCTGCCAGGTCGTCGATGTGCACGGCGTTGGGCGGGAGTTCGCCGCCGGGGCCGAGGACGACGGTGGTACGGGCCGTCCCGGCCAGGTCGGCCGACGGGTCGCGGCCGAGGACGTCGGGGTCGGTGACCAGGACGCGGGGCGCGCAGCGGTCCAGGAGGACGCGCAGGGCGGCGGGCGGGAGGTGGTCGGAGAGCTTCACGGGGACGGCGCCGGTGCGGACGGCGGCGCAGGCGATCAGGTCGTAGTCCCAGTGGTTGGCCTTGACGATCGCGACGCGTTCGCCGGGTCCGGCCCCGGCGGCGGCGAGCGCGCCCGCCGTCTCCCGTACGAGCAGGGCGAGTTCGGGAACGGTCCACTCGGTGGCGTCGGCCCCGCCCGGGGCCGGGGTGAGGTCGAAGGGGCGGTCGAGGTGGAAGCGGGTGGGGGTCCCGGCGTCGGCGAGCTCGTCGAAGAGGACGCCCAGGTCGTGGGGGGTCATGCGGCGGTCTCCTGCCGGAGGGTGCGGCCCCGGCGCGGGGCGAGGTGGGCGAGAGCGCGGGCGGCGGCGAGCGCGCCCGAGCGGGCGGCGCCCTCGCTGGAGGGGCGGGCGGCGACCCAGTCCCCGGCGTACTCGACGGCGCGGGCCGGGCGGCGCAGGAACGCGCCGCGCAGGGCGAGGGCGCGGGGGGTGAGTTCGGGCATGGCCTGCGGCCAGTGGTGGACGTGGGTGGCGGTGAGGGCCGCGCCGAGCCCCGGCACGTACCGCTCGGCGGCGGCGGTGAGCCGGCGGGCGGCCTCCTCCTCGCCCGCTGCGGCGAGTTCGGGAATGCGGTGCGGGGAGGCGAGCAGGCTGATCAGGCCGCGTCCGGCGGGGGCGCGGTCGGGGCACTTGAGGTGGTCGGCGATGACGCAGGAGAGGACCGGCTCCTCGCACGCGGGGGTGAGCAGCGCGTAGGCGCCGCCGCGCGGGGCGAGCGGCCGGTCGAGGGCGCAGCTGACCTTGTACATGGGCCGGTACGTGGAGGCGGCCGGGTAGCCGGTGGCGTCGGGGTCGGCGCCGTCGGTGAGCCGCAGCGCGACGGGGGCGGGCACGGCGAGGACGACCGCGCGGGCGGTGAGGGCGGTGCCGTCGACGGTGAGCCGGGCGTGGTCGCCGTGGTCGGTGACCTGCTCGACGCGGTGGCCGTAGCGGGTGTCGAGTCCGGCGGCGAGGCGGGTGGCGAGCAGGTCCATGCCGCCGCGGTAGGTGCGCCAGGCGGAGACCGGTCCGACCGCGAGCAGCAGGCCGACCAGGGGGGCGGCGGCGCTGCGGTCGGCGTCCCAGCCGAAGAAGGCCTCGGACAGCGGCCGGAGCAGGTGGTCGTGGAGGCCGGGGTGGTAGCGGCGGGCGGCGGCGGTGACGGTGTCGGCGCCGAGCGGGGTGTCCTCGGGGTGGTCGTGGTCGAGGGCGGCGCGGTTCCGGCCGCTCCAGGCGAGGAAGCGGGCCAGGGAGGGGCGGGCGGCGGGGACGAGTCCGGCGCCGGTGAGCACGGCGCGGGGTTCGCCGACGCCGTTGTGCGGCCGGCCGTCGCGCCAGACGGCCAGGGGGCGGCCGATGCGGGGGACGTCGTCGGGGGTGAGTCCGGCGCGGCGGACGAGCTGCCAGGTGGCGCGGTAGCCCTGGGCGGAGATCTGTTCGGCTCCGGTGTCCATCAGGTAGCCGTCGCGGCGGAGGCTGCGCATCCGGCCGCCGGGGGCGTCGGCGGCTTCGAGGACGCACACCTCGTGGCCGTGGCGGCGCAGTTCGTGGGCGGCGGCGAGGCCGGCGAGTCCGGCGCCGACGACGGCGACGTCGAGGTCAGGGGTCATGCGGGGGTACTCCGTGGGGGCTGGGGGTGGTGGCGCGGGGGTCGTGGTCACCCGCGGGTGCGCAGGGCGTGGGCGCGGACGGCCTCGGTGACGCGCTCGACCTGGGCGTCGGTGAGCCGGTGGTGGACGGGGAGCGACAGCTGCCGGCGGGCGGCGTCCCGGGCGTGCGGCCAGCCGGGGCCGGACGCGGCGGACGCTCCGGTCGCGACGGGGGCGAAGGCGGCCTGGTCGGGCAGGGTCTTCGGGTAGTAGACGTGGGTGTCGACGCCCTCGGCGGACAGGTGGTCGCGCAGGGCGTCCCGGTCGTCGGCGAGCAGCGTGTAGACGTAGTAGCAGCGTCCGTCGGTGCCGGGCGGCGGGGTGGTGACGCCGGGCAGGCCGGTGAGGTGCTCGGTGTAGTGGGCAGCGATGCGGGCGCGGCGTTCCAGCCGGGCGTCGAGGCCGGGGAGGCGGTGCAGCTGGAAGGCGGCCTGGATCTCGTCGAAGCGGCTGTTGACGCCGATCACGTGGTGCAGGCCGCGGTGGACGCCGTCCTGGCCGTGGTTGCGGAGCATACGGACCCGGTGGCCGGTCTCCTCGTCCCGGGTGACGACGGCGCCGCCCTCGCCGGGCATTCCGAACGACTTGACCTGCACGAAGGAGTAGAGCCCGGCGTCCCCCCACAGCCCGGCGGGCGTGCCGTCGAGGACGGCGCCCTGGGCGACGGCGGAGTCCTCGACCAGGCGCAGCCCCTCGGCGGCGGCCAGGGCGGTGAAGCGGGGCATGTCGGCCATGACGGAGAACATGTGGGCGGGCATCAGCGCCTTGGTACGGGGGGTGACGCGGGCCCGCGCGTCCTCGGGGTCGAGGGTGAGCGTGCGGGGGTCGACGTCGCCGAAGACGGGGACGGCGCCGGTGTGCAGGACGGCGGCGGCGAGCGGGGCGCAGCCGAGCGCGGGCACCACGACCTCGTCGCCGGGGCCGACCCCGAGGGCGGTGAGGATCAGGTGGAGGGCGGAGGTCCCGCTGGAACAGGCGACCACGTCGGCGGCACCGAGCCGGCCCCGCAGGGCCTCCTCGAACCGGCGGGTCCGGTCGCCCAGGATGAACTTCTGCTCCGCACCGGTCCCGATCTCGTGGAGCAGCCGCAGGAGCGTGTCGCGGTCCTCGTGGAAGAGGTCGGGCGGAAAGAAGGGGACACGGTCACCGGTCGCGGGACCCGAGCCGGGGGCGGGGCCCGAGCCGGGGGCGGTGCGGGGGCCTGGTGCCGGGTGGGGTTCGGGTGCCGTGCGGGGGCCGGAATCCGTGCGGAGACCCGAGTCCGCGCGAGGCCCTGGTGCCGTGCCGAGGCCGGAGGCCGTGTCGGAGCCGGTGCCGGGGGCGTCGGCCGGGCCGAAGCCGAAGTCGGAGGTCGGGCCGGTGCCGGGCGCGGGGCCGGTGCCGGGCGCGGTTTCCGCCCCCGTACCGGAATCCCCGCCGACGTCGGGGGCCGTGCCCGCCCCCGTACCGAAGTCCGCCCCCGTGCCGGATTCCCTACCGTCCCCGTTCCCGGCGGGCAGGCCGTGCGTGCTGGTCGTGGTCATGCGGGGACGCTCCCGGTGTGGAAGGCGCGGACGGTCGCGCAGACGTGGTCGACCTCCGCCTCGGTGAGGTCGGCGTAGAGCGGCAGGGCGAGGGCGCGGCCGGCGGCGGCCTCGGCGGCGGGGAAGTCGCCGGGTCGGTGGCCGAGTCCGGCGAAGCAGGGCTGGAGGTGCAGGGGCCGGGGGTAGTACGTCTCGGTGCCGATGCCCCGTTCCTGGAGGTGGGCGGCGAGCGCGTCGCGCCGCTCGGTCTCGATCAGGTAGACGTAGAAGACCTCGTCGGGGGCGCCGGTGACGGCGGGCAGCCGGGTGATGCCGGGCGTCCCCCGCAGCCCCTCGTCGTAGCGCCGGGCCAGGACCGCGCGGTGGCGGACGTCCTCGTCGAGGACGGCGAGCTTGGCGAGCAGGACGGCGGCCTGGAGGTCGTCCATCTTGCTGTTGTGGCCGGCGTACAGGGTCTCGTGGGAGATGCCGGGGAAGTGGGCGAGGGTGCGGCCCGTCCGGCCGTGGTGGCGCAGCGCGGCCACCCGGTCGGCGAGGTCCGGGTCGTCGGTGAGGACGGCCCCGGCGTCGCCGAGCGCGCCCAGGGTCTTGCTGGGGAAGAACGAGAGGACTCCGCCGCGTCCGTGCAGTCCGGCGTGGACGCCGTGCTGCCTCATGCCGATGCCCTCGGCGCTGTCCTCCACGAGCGTCAGTCCGCGGTCGGCGGCGAAGGCGGTGAGCGCCGTCATGTCGGCCATGCGGCAGAAGAGGTGGACCGGCATCACGAACCGGGCGCCGTCCGCCGCGTCCCCGATCCGGCCGGGGTCCATGGCGTACGTGTCGGGGTCGACGTCGGTGAAGACGGGCACCCCGCCGGCCAGGACGACGGAGGTGGCGGTGGCGACGAAGGAGTACGCGGGGACCAGGACCCGGTCCCCGGGGCGCAGCCCGCACGCCTTCAGGAGCAGGACCAGGGCGTCGGTGCCGCTGTTGACCCCGATCACGTGCCGGGCCCCGGTGTACTGCGCGAGGGCCTCTTCGAGGCGGCCGACCTGCCGGGAATGCGAGAACTTGCCGTCGGCGAAAATCTCGTCCAACCCGGCCCGGAGGTCCGGCCAGATCTTTTCGAACGTCTTCGCCTGGGAGAAAAAGGGAATGCTGGATGACGTCACGCGGAAACAATTCTTCTCGGCCGACGGCACGCCGGTGTCAACTGAGGTCAGGACGGCGGCCCGAGAGAATACGAGGGCGGGCCGGACCCCGCCTTCGGGAAGTCTGCCCGGTGAATCTAACAGCCGGAAGAATGAAGTCTCTGAATCCCAAAGGAACTTCATACTTTCCGGTGACAACACCTCTGATTTCCTTGACCGGTGTCGCGCGTTC
The DNA here is from genome assembly GCF_044754545.1 of Streptomyces sp. NPDC093071. NCBI lineage: Bacteria > Bacillati > Actinomycetota > Actinomycetes > Kitasatosporales > Streptomycetaceae > Streptomyces > Streptomyces sp. NPDC093071. The sequence continues at coordinate 1,085,118 of NZ_JBIVPH010000001.1, forward strand.
CGGCGAGATTCTTCGCCGCGCCCGTCCGAACCACGGGATCCGAACCACGGGATGGAACAACCGTATGAAACAGCCCCCGATCCGGCAGCCCCTGATCGTCGGACTGGGCCGTTCCGGTGCCGGGTTGCACCTGCGGGCCCTGCGGACCGCGCTCGACCGGTCGCCGGACGCGTGGCGGGGGCCGGTGGTCGCCGTCGACCCCCGGCCCGGGGAGCGGGCCCCGGTGCCGGACGGGGTCACCGTGACGCCGTCCCTGGAGGAGGCGCGGGCGCTGCTGCCCCCCGGGCACGCGGTCGTCCACGTCTGCACGCCGCCCGCCGCCCGGCTCGCCGTCCTCACCGAGCTGTGCGAGGCGGGCTACCGCGACCTGATCGTGGAGAAGCCGCTCGTCGCGGGCGCCGGGGAGCTGGCCGCCGTGGCGGAGCTGCGCGCCCGCCACGGGCTGCGGCTCGCGGTGGTGGCGCACTGGCCCGCCTCCGCCCTCGCCGGACGGCTGCGCGACCTGATCGACCCGGCCGGATCGACGGGCCCGGGTGGATCGACGGACCCCGGCGGCCCGGCCCGACCGGGCGGCCTGGGCCGTCTGCTCCGCGTCGACGTCACCCAGCACAAGCCGCGCTTCACCCGCTCGCTGCGCACCGACGACGGCCACCCCACCGCGTTCGACGTCGAGCTGCCGCACTCCCTCGGCCTGGTCCTCTCCCTGGCCGGACCGGCCGAGACGACCAGGGCCCGGCTGACCGACCTGCGGATCGGGGAGGCGGTCCGCCCCGGGCTCGGTTCCGCGCTGCTCGAACTGCGGCACGCGAACGGGGTGCGCAGCCGCCTCTTCTCCGACCTGACCGCGCCCGTACGGGAGCGCAGGGCCCTCTTCGCCTTCGAACGCGGCACCGCCGTCGCCCACTTCGCCCCGAGCGACGCCGACGACCACGTCCAGCTCGTCGTGGACGGGGAGCGCGAGGTGTTCCGCGACGACGCCCTGACCGCGTTCCTGCGGCGCGCCTACGCCCGGTTCGCCGACGTCCCGGCCGAGGACCCGTCCTGGGCCGAGGACTTCGCCCTGCACGCCGACGTGGTCCGGCTCCTCGACGAGGCCAAGCGGCGCTGCGCGGAAACGGTCCCCGGCGCCCGGCGCGAGGAGGCCCCCCGTGTCGCGACCCCGTGACCTGACCGGCCGGATCACCGGCATCGGCGACGAGGCGGCCCCCGGCCTGGCCGGGCAGATCGCCGTCGCCCGCGAACTGGGCTGGACCGCCCTTGAGTTGCGCTCCCTGGACGGCACGGCCCTCGCCGACCTGACCGAGCCGGCCGTACGGGAGGCCGCCGGGCTGCTGCACGCGGCGGGCCTCGGCGTGGTCTGCCTCGACTCCCGGATCGGCAACTGGGCCCGCCCGGTCACCGGCCCCTTCTCCGCCGACCTGGAGGAGCTGGAGCGGCTCGCCGCGTACGGCAGGATCCTGGGCTGCCGCAGCCTGCGGGTCATGTCGTGGACCGACGGCGGGCTGCCCGAGGAGGCGTGGGCGGAGGAGGCGATCGACCGGATGCGCCGGCTCGCCCGCCGGGCGGAGGCGCTCGGCGTCGAGCTGCTCCACGAGAACTGCGCGGGCTGGGCGGGCTCCGACGCCTCCCGGACGCTCCGGCTCCTCACCGAGGTGGACAGCCCGGCGCTCCGCGTCCTGTTCGACACCGGCAACGGCGTCCCGTACGGGTACGACGCCCTCGCCCTCCTCCGGGAGCTGCTGCCGCACGTCGCGCACGTCCACGTGAAGGACGCGCTGCCCGGCGACCGGCCCGGCGAGGCCGTCTACACCCTGCCCGGGGAGGGCGCCGCCCGGGTCGCCGACTGCGTAAGCCTGTTGGAGGAGCACGGCTACCGGGGGGCGTACGCGCTCGAACCCCATCTGGCGGTGGTGCCGCACGAAGGGGTGCGGAGCGAGGACCCGGCCGGGCCCTTCGTACGGGCGGCCCGCCGGCTGGCCGCCCTGCCGCTGCCCGCCCCGGCCGCCGTACCGCGTCCCTCGTCACCGGACCGGCCGCGTCCGGCCGCCGTCGACACGGGTCTGCTGCTGCACCTGCTGCACACGCCCACGGCGGGCCCGCTGGAGACCGGTCCCGGCGCGCCCCATCTGACGGCGGCCGCCCTGCGCTCGTACGCGACGGCGGCGGAGCGGCTCGGGTTCGGGACCGTGCGCCTCGGCGCCCCGGACCCCTCGGCGGTCCTGCGCGACGACACCCCGGCGCCCGTGCGGCGCGCGGTCGCCGCCGATCCGGCGTTCCTGGCGGGGCAGCCGAGCCTGGTGCTGCGGCTCGGGCCCGCGCTGCCCCGGGAGCGCACGGTGATGTTCAACGTGCACCTGGACACCGTCGCCGGGGGCGAGCCGCCCGCGTTCGACGGGGTCCGGTTCACCGGCCGGGGCGCGGTGGACGCCAAGGGGCCCGCCGTGGCGCTGCTCGCCGGTGTCGCGGCCGCCGCCCGGGACTGTCCGGCCGTCGGCCGGGACGTCGCGGTGCTCGTGCAGGCGGTGGCGGGCGAGGAGGGCGGGGCGCTCGGCACCTTCGGCACCCGGCCGCTCGTGGAGGCGGGACACACGGGCCGGCTCAACGTGTTCTGCGAGCCGACGGGGCTGCGCCACCTGCCCCGGGCGACGGCCGCTGCCACCGCCCGGATCGCGGTCGACGGCGAGGACTCCGTGGACGACCGGCCGGAGGCCGGGCACAACGCCACCGTCCTCCTCGGCTTCCTCGCCCAGCACCTGGCGGCCGCCCTCGGCCGGGAGGCGTCCGGCGGGCCGCCGTTCACCGTCTGCGTGGCCGGGCTGCACACCGGCACGCTGCACAACAAGGTGCACGGCTCCGGGAGTCTGCTGCTCAACCTGGCGTACGCCACGGCCGACGCCGGAGCCGCCGCCGAACGGGCGCTCGTCCGGGCCCTCGACGAGGGGCTGCGGGAGTTCACCGCCCGGTTCTCCGGCACGCCGCCGTTCGCGCGGACGGCGGCCGACGCGGCCCGGATCACCCGCCTGGAGTGGGAGAAGCGCGGTCTGCCCGCGCTCGGGCCCCAGCCGGAGTGGGGCGAGAAGCTCCTCGCGGAGGCGGGCGTCGACCGGTGGCCGGACGACGAACCGGCCTTCACCTGCGACGCGATCTGGGCGGAGGGCCTGCCGGACGCCTTCACCACGGTCTTCGGACCGGGCTCCCTCGACGCCAACCGGGCCCACGCGGCGGGCGAGTTTGTGGACCTGGCCGACCTGGAGGCGTTCGCGGACCGCACCGCCGCGCTGCTCACCGCCTTCGCCGACGACGTACGACGGCACGACGGGGCCCGTCCCGCCGTGCCGGTACCGCCACCGACCGGCCTCACCGAGAAAGCAGGAACCGCATGACGTCCACGCTGCCCGACGGCGCCGCACCCCGGAGCGACGCACGGAGGGAGGTGACGGTCCCGTACGGGGTGCTGCTCGGCGAGACCGCCGCCTGCTTCGTCCGGCTCGGGGTCCCCGAGGCCCGGGCCCGGCTCGCCGCCGAGGCGCTCTGCTACGGCGACCTGACCGGCATGGACTCGCACGGCGTGTTCAACCTGGGCCGGCTCTACCGGCCGCTCCTGGAGTCCGGCGGCGCCGATCCGGCCGCCGAGCCGGAGGTCCTGCGCGACCTGGGGGCCTGTGTGCTCCTGGACCACCGGCGGGCGCTCGGCCTGTGGGCCGCTTCGGAGGCGATGGACCTCGCGGCGGAGCGGGCGGCCCGCCACGGCATCGGGCTCGTGTCGGTGCGGGGCGCCACCCACTTCGGCTGCGCGGGCGTCCACGCGCGGCGGGCCGCCGACCGGGGCATGGTCGGCGTGGTGGCCTCCAACTGCGGCGGCCAGCGCATCGCCCGTCCGCCGCTCGGCGCGGCGGCCCTGCTCGGGACCAATCCGCTGAGCGTGGCGGCCCCGGCGGTGGAGGGACGCCCGTTCGTCCTCGACATGAGCACCACCGTCGTCCCCACCGGCCGGGTCCGCACCGCCGCCAGGGACGGCCGCGAGGCGCCCGAGGGGTGGCTCACCGACGACGCCGGGCGCCCAGTGCGGGACGCGGCCGCCTACGACCGGGGCGAGGCCTGGCTGGGCTGGCTGGGCGGCACCCCGGCGACCGGCGCCTTCAAGGGGTTCGGCCTCGGCCTCGCCGTGGAGTTGCTCGCCGCCGTGCTGCCCGGGGCCGCCACCGGGCCCGCCCCGGCCGCCCTCGAAGGAGACGGCAGGCCGGGCGGCAGCGACGACGACATCGGCTTCCTCGTCCTGGCGATCGCCCCCGACGCGCTGCGCGACGGCTTCGCCGGGGACGCCCGGGAGGTGTTCGGGACGGTACTGGACTGTCCTCCGCTGCCGGGACGGGACCCGGTCCGCTACCCGGGCCACGGAGAGGCCGAACGCGCCGAGCGGCGGCGCGCGTCGGGCGTCCCGCTGCCCGCCCCGCTCCACGCCGAGCTGACCGCCCTCGGCCTGCGCCTGCCGGCCGTTCCGGTCGTCCCGGTCGCCCAGGTCGTCCCGGGGGAGGACCGATGACGCCGACCGCCGGAGGGCGCACCGGAGACGGCCCGCCCCTGCGCCTGGGGATCGCCGGGCTCGGGGTGATCTCCCGCTTCTACCTGGCGGCGGCCGAGCGGCTGCCCGGGTGGGAGGTGGCCGCGGTCTGCGACCTGCGCGAGGAGGCCCTCGCCCCGTACCGCGGCCGGTTCGCCTGCCACACCGGCCACCGGGAGCTGCTCGCCTCCGGACACCTGGACGCCCTGGTCGTGGCCGTGCCCAACCACGCGCACGCCGAGGTGTGCGCGGACGCGCTGCGGGCCGGCGTGCCGGTGTGCGTGGAGAAGCCGCTCGCCCTGGACCCGGCGGACGGGCGGCGGCTCGCCGCGCTGTCCCGGGAGCACGGCGTCCCGCTGTTCACGGCGTTCCACCGCCGCTACAACGACCGCGTCCTGGACCTCCTGGAGCGGCTGCCGCCGCCGGGCGCGCCGGTGCGGGTGGAGTCCGTGCGGGTGCGGTACCTGGAGCGGATCGAGGAGCACATCGGCGCGGACACCTGGTACCTGGACCCGGCCCGCTGCGGCGGCGGCTGCGTCGCGGACAACGGGCCCAACGCCTTCGACCTCGTACGGCTGTTGCTGGGCGAGCGGCCCTCGGAGGTCGTCGCCGTCGAGGTGGTCCGGGACGCGGCCGGCACCGACCGGCAGGCCGTGATCGAGCTGGCCGGTCCGGACGGGCGGGGCCGGGGGCGGGTGGAGCTGGACTGGTCGTACCCCGGGGAGGTGAAGGACGTGCTCGTGCGCCTCAGCGACGGCACCGAGCTGGGCGCGGACATGCTGGACGGCCGCCCCGGCTTCAAGGAGTCGCTGTGGCACGAGTACGAGGGCGTGCTGCGCGACGTGGCCCGGCTGCGCGACCTGCCCGATCCCTCGCGGGCCGTCGAGGGCGGTCTGGCCGCGCTCGAACTGGTCGCCGCCGTCTACGCGGCGGAGGCCGCCGCCGGTCCGCCCCGGCCCCGTACCCCCCGTGCACCGCACGCCGCCCGTCGATCGGAGTCCCGGTGACCTCCTCCCCCGCCCTCCCCTCGGCCCCGCCCTCCCTGGACTCGGGCCGGCACGAGAACGGCGCCAAGCGCGCGGTGCGCGGGACCCTGGTGAAGGTGCTGCTGCACGAACGCACGGACCGGGGGATGGAGTTGGAGCCGTTCGCGGCCCGGTGCGTGCGCCGGGGCGAGGTGCACGAGCTGCTCACGACCGACCGGTGGACCGACGTGCCGGGCGCCCGGGTGGACCGGGTCGGCTTCCTCGGCTTCGTGGAGCTGGAGCTGGGCGGGGTCGTCGACCGGGGGGACGCGGTCCTGATCGGCGGGGAGCCGGTGGGCACCGTGCTCGGTTTCGACGGCTGCCACCTGCCCAACCACTACAACATCGTGATCCACGCGCCCCGGCTGCTGACCGGCCGGTCCCTGGCCCTGGCGCCGGAGACCCCGGTGGTCTTCGCGCCCGCGGACTGACGGCGCACGCGCCGAGGCGGGGGGGGGGGGGGCCCCCCCCCGGGGGGGGGGGGGGCGCCCCCGCGGCGGGGGGGGGGGGGGGGGCCGGGGGGGGGGGGGGGGGGCGGCCCGGGGGGGGGGGGGGGGGGGGCGGGGGGGGGGGCGGGCCGCGCGGGGGGGGGGGCGCCCCCCCCGGGGGCCCCCCCCCCCCGGGCCCCCCCGCGCCCCCCGGGGGGGGGGGGGGGGCCCCCCCCCCCGGGGGGGGGGCCCGCCCCCACCGCCGTCGGACCGGGTGCCGGTCTCAGCCGAGCAGCTCGACGTCGAGCTCACCGAGGTGGAACTTGCGTACGGCGGCGAGGAGCTCCTGCTCGGACAGGGTGCCGTCGCCGTCGGTGTCGATCTGCTGGAAGGCCGCGCGGGCCTCCTTCTCGCCGAGGCCGAGGGCCTTGAGCCAGGTGGCGAACTCCTCGCCGTCGATGACGCCGTCGCCGTTGCGGTCGGCCAGGCCGACGATGCCCTTGGCGACCGGGGAGAACACCGGGTCGAAGGTGGCGGCGCCGCCCTGGACGATCTCGCCGGCGGCCCGGAGGAACTGCTCGCGGTCGATCGAGCCCTGCGGCGCGACGCCCGCGCGGCGGGCGAGGTCGCCGAACAGGGCGACGAAGCCGTCGCGCAGCGCGGAGGCCTTCGGCGACTCGGGGGACTCGCCGAACGCGCGGGCGATGTTGGCGGCCTCGGTGGTGAAGTCCGAGGGCTCCAGCAGGCCGTTGCCGTCGGCGTCCCACTTGTCGAAGCGCTTCGCCAGACGCTCCTGGGCGACGTTGTCGATTGCCACGGTCATGGGTCGTTCTCCTTGTTTCTTTCCTCGTGTGACGTCCGGACGGCGTCCGGGCGCCTTGCTCGCGGCCGGGACGCGGGGGCGCGTCCCGGGCCGGAGGTCTGTGGGGGGGGTGCGGCGCGGACGTCAGAGCCGCACCACGCGCCGGCCCTCCGCCGTTCCCCGGGTGTCGAGGACCGGGCAGGCGGCCCCGTCCCAGTCGGCCGACCGGTAGGCGGAGTGGTCCTGGAGCAGGACGACCAGGTCGCTGTCGGCGAGGGCCCGTTCCGGCGTCGACCGCCGGGGCACGGGGTCGCCGTCCACCTCGAACCGCTCGACGTGCGGGTCGTGGTAGGCGAGCCGGGCCCCGAGGGCGCGCAGGGCGCGGGCCACGGGGTAGGCGGGCGACTCCCTGGTGTCGGCGACGTCGGCCTTGTAGGCGACGCCGAGCAGTGTCACCCGGGCGCGCGCCGGGTCCTTGCCCGCCGCGACGAGCAGGTCGCGGGCGCGGCCGGCGACGTGGTCCGGCATCGCGTCGAGGACGGCGCGGGCGGCGCCCAGGGTGTGGAAGGTGAAGCCCTGTTCGGCGGCGCGGGTCATCAGGTAGCGGGGGTCGACCGGGATGCAGTGGCCGCCGACGCCGGGGCCCGGGCGGAAGGCGGAGAACCCGAAGGGCTTGGTGTCCGCGCAGCGCAGCACGTCCCAGATGTCGATGCCGACCCGGTCGCAGTAGACGGCGGCCTCGTTGACCAGGGCGATGTTGACGTACCGGTAGGCGTTCTCCAGGATCTTGGCCATCTCCGCCTCCCGGGTCCCGGCGGCGACGACGACCTCGTCGACGAGCCGTTCGTAGAAGGCGGCGGCGTGCTTGGCGCAGAGTTCGGTGGAGCCGCTGACGACCTTCGGCGTGGTGCGCAGGGTGTAGCGGCGGTTGCCGGGGTCGATGCGCTCGGGCGAGTACGCCAGGTGGAAGTCCTCGCCGGCGCGCAGGCCGTGGGCTTCGAGGAGGGGCCGGACGATCTCCTCCGTGGTGCCCGGGTGGCTGGTGGACTCGACGCAGACCAGCGTGCCCGGTTCGAGGTGGCGGGCGACGGTGCGGACGGCCGCGAGCAGCGGTTCCAGATCCGGTTCGCCGTCCGGGGTGAGGCCGGTCGGGACGCAGACGACGATCGTGTGGGCGCCGGCGAGGACGCCGGGGTCGGTGCCGGCGCGGAAGCCCGCGGCGCGCATCGCCGCGACGTCCTCGTCGTGGACGTCCCCGACGTGGGAGCGTCCCCCCTCCAGGCCCTCGACGACGTCGGCGTCGATGTCGTGGCCGACGGTCGTCAGGCCCGCCTCGCAGGCCCGGCGGGCCAGCGGGAGACCGACGTAGCCGAGACCGACCACGGCGACTTCTGTGAACATGTTTCCCCCCATGTGTCCGGTGTGGGTCCCCTCGCGGTCGGGTCCGTCAGGCGCTGAAGCTGCCGCTGCCGGGCGCCACGTGGGAGCCGCGCCCGGGGGCGACCGTGAGGGAGGGCCCGAGGCAGAACGGGTCGGCGTGGATGCGGACCGGTCCGTCGGTGGTGTTGTTCAGCACGTGCGCCGCGGCCGGCAGCCTGTGGCAGCCCCTCGGGTTCTCGTACACCGCCAGGGGGTGCGCCTCCGTCTGGAAGACGGTGACCGTTCCCTCGGCGGCGGTCGCCGGGGTCTGGAGGAGGCCCAGGGCGGCGCCGGAGGCGAGGAGGAGGGTGACAAGGGAACGTCGCAAGAGAGCTTCTCCATGAACGGGGGCGGGCCTCGTCGGGGCCTCTGCCGCGAAGGAAGTTGAATCAGGGATTCCGCTTGTGGCAACAGGATTGCACGCGTTTCGGCGTTTCCGAGCTATTAATTCGATATTTCCCCTGTATGAGTGAAATCCTCTGCCCCGGTGTCCGGGACGGCCCTCAGGGAGGCCACGGCCCTGGCCGTGACGGTGCGGCGGCAGACCTTTCCGGTGGGGCGCAGCGGCATCCGGTCGAGGACGAGCAGGTACTCGGGGAACTTGCGCCGTTCGAGGCCGCGGGCGGTGAGGTGCGCGGTCACGGCGCCCAGGGCGGGGGCGGGCGTCCCCGGCACCGGCCGTACGCACGCGCACAGCCGCTCCCCGAACTCCTCGTCCGGCACCGGTACGCAGACCGCCTCCGCGATCCCGGGGTGGGTGCCCAGCTCGCGTTCCACCTCGGCCGGGCTGATGGTGTAACCGCCCCGGATCACCACGTTCTTGAGCCGGCCGAGGACCCGCAGCCGCCCCTGCGCGTCGAGCGTCCCCAGGTCGCCGGTGCGGACCCAGCCGCCGGCGGTGCGGTAGCGGGCGTCGAGCTCGGGGGCGGCCACGTAGCACAGCGGGGCCATGGGGCCCTTGGCCTGGATCTCCCCCGGCTCCCCGGTGGCCGCTGGGGAGCCGTCCGGCCGGACGATCCGGAGGGCGGCCACGGCGGGGTCGGGGGTTCCGGCGGTGTCCCCGGCGGGGGCGCCGGGGGCGGCGGTGTGGCAGTTGACGCCGTCCGACGAGCCGTACACGGTGACGACCGGCGTGCCGAACCGTTCGCGGCAGGCGGCCGCGGTGGAGGCGGGGAGCGCGGCGCCGCTGGACACCACGGCCCGCAGCGAGGAGGTGTCCTCCCCCGCGAGGCGCGGCAGGTCCGCCATCCTCCGCAGCATGGTCGGCACCCCGAACAGATGGGTGGGCCGGTGCTCGACGACCGCCCGCAGCGCGTCGACCGCGTCGAACCGCCCCCGCACGATCAGGGTCCCCCCGAGCGCGGCGAGGGCGACCGGAACGCCCAGCGACCCGTAGGAGGAGGCGAGGGGAACGAGCACGAGGAGGCGGGGTGGGGTGGCCGGGGGGCCGGGTGGGGCCGAAGGGCCGGGTACGGAAAGGGAGTCGGGGGCCGCCGAAGGGCGGGGCAAGGCCGGGGCGCCGGGTTCCTGCGGGAGGCCCGTAAGGGCTCGTACGTAGGCCGCTCGGCCGCCGGACATGGCCTGGTGGCTGTAGGCGATCATCTTCGGTTCGGCCTCGGAGCCGGAGGAGACCAGGATCCGGGCCGGGGCGGTGGCCGCGGCGGGGGGTTCGGCCGGGCGGAACGGTCCGCCGGACGGGGGGCGGTCGAGGCGTCGTACGTCGGACGGGGGGCGGTCAAGGCGTCGTACGTCGGGGGCGGCATCCGGAGGAGCGTCGGTTCCGGTCGTGAACACCGCTCGTAACCAGGGGAGTTCGGACGCCGCTTCGAGGTCTTCGGGTTCGCTCAGGACGGCTCCGCCCGCCCGGGAGCGGGCGAGGAGGGAGAGGGTGTCGCGGGTGCCGCCGCCGAGCGGGTAGGGCAGGGCGACCGCGCCGAGGGCGTAGACGGCGAGTTCGGCCGCCGCCGCGAGGCGTCCGTTGGGGAGCCGGAGCGCGATCACGTCCCGGGGGCCGAGCCCCGCCTCCGCGAACAGGGCCGCGACACGCAGCACTTCCGCGTACAGCTCGCCGTAGGAGACGGTCCCCCGCTCGTCCACCACCGCGTCCCGGCCGGGGGCGGCGAGCGCGTGTCCCCGGAAGAGGGTGAAGAGGTCGGCGCCGGGACAGAGTCCCCGGGCCTCCCACGCCTCGCGGTCGGCGCGGGGGACCCTGTCGGGTAACTCCAGGCCGTTGCGGGAGCGCCAGGGGGCCCGGTGCGCGGTGGGGGCGGTGGTCACGGGGTCTCCTCCGTGAACTCCCAGGGCGCGGCGGGGCGCGCGTACGGGAGGCGGTCGTCCGGCGGCAGGACGGCCCGGGCGAAGGCCGGATCCGTCGCGAGGGCCGCCAGGTCGGTGCGGACGGCGACGGACGGCAGTCCCGCCTCCCGCAGTTCGGCCAGCCACGCGTCCGTCGTACGGGTCCGCAGCCGCTCCCCCACCGGGGCGGTGCCGGTGGCTCCGACGGTGCGGGCCACCTCGCGGGGCAGGGCCCGCGCCTCGGCCCCCAGGTACAGGAGTCCGTCGGCGGTGGGCAGCGGGCGGTCCAGCGCGGAGAGGACGACGCGCCGGGGCGGGCGCGGGACCAGGGCGGCGGCGGAGAGCAGCGAGGACGCGGCGCGGCAGCCCCGGCCGGTCTCCTGGCGCGCGAGGAGGCCGGCGAGCACGGCCTGGGCGAGGACCAGGCCGCCGAGGACGTCGGTGACGGTCATGAGGGAGGGGGCGAGGGGCTCTCCGGCGGGGCGCAGCGCGGCGGCGAGGCCGCCGTGGATCTGGGCCAGGTAGTCGGTGCCGATCGGCGGGACGGGGCCGAGGGCGGTGCCGAAGCCGGAGGCGGAGGCGTACACCAGGCGGGGGTTGACGGCGTGCAGGGCGTCGGCGTCGAGGCGGAGGGCTGCGGCCTTGCCGGGGGCCCAGTTGTGGAGGAAGACGTCGGCGCGGGAGACCAGTTCGCGCACGGCGTCCCGGCCCTGGCGGGTGGTGAGGTCGGCCTCGTGCACGGACTTGCCGTGGTTGAGCGCGGAGAACCGGACCGAGCAGCCCCCGGCGACGGGGGGCAGGCCGCGCATGGGGTCGCCGCCGGGGGGTTCGACGCGGACGACCTCGGCGCCGAGCAGCTGCAGGACGTGTCCGGCCACGGGTCCCTGGACGCGGCGGGCCGATTCGACCACCCGCAGGCCGGCGAGGGGCAGGGCGTCCGGGTCGGTCACGGCCGGGAGGGGCGGGGACGGGTCGGCGGGAGGGGCCGGCGCGAGGGTCCAGGGGGCGAGGCCGGGCGGGGCCGTCGTGGCCTCCCCGATGGCGGCGACCGACACGCCGTGCGCGGCGCCCGCCGCCCGTACGGCTTCCAGGGGGTGGGTCCGTACGGCGGCGCGGAGTTCCGGGGGCAGGGGGCAGACGGCCGTGCCGAAGCGGGTCTGGAAGGGCAGCCAGCCGCGTCCCGCCGTCCGGGGCGGGACGCCGAGCCGGTGCCAGAACCCGGCCCAGGCCGTGGGGTCGAGGGTCTCGATCTCGACGCGCACGGCGTCGGCGGTGGTGAGGGTGGCGAGGCCCGTGTCACCGTCCGTGCCCCGGGTCTCCTCCGCGGTGGCGGCGGCGAGGTACTGGGTGACGGTGAGGAGCGCCCCCTGGGCGAGGGAGGTGCGGGTCCGCAGCGGCGGGCGTCCCCGGCGGCGGGCGAGGAGGGCCGCCGTGGCGCCCTGGGCGGCGAGGACGCCGGTCACCGCGGAGACATAGTCCGCGGCGAGCGGCGCGGGGGCGCCGGTGGCCCGGCCGTGCACGTGCATGACGCCGCACGCGGCCTGCACCGCGCGCTCGTCGCCCGCGTCGATCCCGACGGGTCCGGCGCCGCCGACGTCCCGGCGGGGGTGTTCGGCGGGGGCGCCGAGGGTGCGGTCGAGGAGTTCCCCGGCCACCGTCCGGGCGGTGCGGGTGGCGGCGGGCGCCGTGCGGGGCGCGGCCTCCTGGTACAGGCTCATGGGCGCCGACCGCCCTGCCCGTCTCGCTGCATCGTGCCCTCTCCCGGGGTCGGAACGATCTTTCCGCCGGAAGAACAGCGGGAGGGCGACCGGGGGCACGGCGGCGGCGGTGCTTCATCCCCAAGGGGGAGGGTTCGCGGGGTCGTTCGACCGGTTCCGCCGGACGCGCTCCAGGGGGTTTCTTGTCGATCATGCCGGGCGTCGCGAGCCCGGCATGATCGACAAGAAACCCCCTAGTCGCGGCGGCCGGTGGGCGGGCGGCGGCTGCCCGCGCGGTACGGGGCGGGCCAGGGGGCCGCCGGGCCCTCGTAGCCCTGTTCGGCCGCCGCGTGGAGGGTCCAGTGGGGGTCGTAGAGGTGGGGGCGGGCGAGGGCGCAGAGGTCGGCGCGGCCCGCCAGGAGGAGGGAGTTGACGTCATCCCAGGAGGAGATCGCGCCGACCGCGATCACGGGGATCCCGGTCTCGTTGCGGATGCGGTCGGCGTACGGGGTCTGGTACGAGCGGCCGTAGGCGGGGGTCTCGTGGGGGACGACCTGGCCGGTGGAGACGTCGACGGCGTCGGCGCCGTGGGCGGCGAGGGCGCGGGCGGTCGCGACGGCGTCCTCGGCGGTCGTGCCGCCCTCGGCCCAGTCGGTGGCCGAGATCCGGACGGTCAGGGGTCGGTCGTCGGGCCAGGCTTCCCGTACCGCGTCGAGGACTTCGAGGGGGAAGCGGAGGCGTCCTTCGAGGTCGCCGCCGTAGGCGTCGGTGCGGTGGTTGGTGAGCGGGGAGAGGAAGCCGGAGAGCAGGTAGCCGTGGGCGGCGTGGAGTTCGAGGAGGTCGAAGCCGCTGCGGGCGGCGCGCCGGGCGGCGGCCGTGAACTCCTCGCGGACGGCGGTGAGTCCGGCGCGGTCGAGGGCGTCCGGGGTCTGGTTGACGCCGGGCCGGTACGGGAGGGGCGAGGCGGCGACGAGGGGCCAGTTGCCCTCGGGGAGCGGCCGGTCGATCCCCTCCCACATGCGGCGGGTGGAGCCCTTGCGGCCGGAGTGGCCGAGCTGGACGCCGAGCGCGGTGCCGGGCGCGCTCGTGTGGACGAAGTCGGTGATCCGGCTCCAGGCGGCGGCCTGTTCGTCGGTCCACAGGCCGGTGCAGCCGGGGGTGATGCGGCCCCGGGGGCTCACGCAGACCATCTCGGTCATGACGAGTCCGGCGCCGCCGAGGGCCCGGGACCCGAGGTGGACGAGGTGGAAGTCGCCGGGGACGCCGTCCTCGGCGACGTACAGGTCCATGGGGGAGACCACGATCCGGTTGCGCAGGGTCAGGCCGCGCAGCCGGAAGGGGGTGAACATGGGCGGGGTGCCGGGCGGGCAGCCGAAGTCGTCCTCGACGGTGGCGGTGAAGGCGGGGTCGCGCAGGCGCAGGTTGGCGTGGGTGACGCGGCGGCTGCGGGTGAGGAGGTCGAAGGCGAAGCGGCGGGGCGGCCGGTCGGCGTGGTCCGCGAGCTCCTCGAACCAGTGCAGGCTGGCGGCGGCCGCGCGCTGGGTGGACGCGACGACGGGGCGGCGCCCGGTCTCGTAGGCGGCCAGGGCCTCCTCCGTGGTGCGGTGTCCGTCGAGGCCGTCGGCGAGGGCGAGGGCGTCCTCGACGGCCAGTTTGGTGCCGGAGCCGATGGAGAAGTGCGCGGTGTGGGCGGCGTCGCCGATGAGGACGGTGTTGCCGTACGACCAGTGGTCGTTGACGACCGTGCGGAAGGCGGTCCAGGCGGAGTGGTTGGCGCGCAGCTTCCGGCCGCCGAGCGCTCCGGCGAAGATCTCGGCGCAGCGGGCGGTGGATCCGGCCTCGTCGAGCGCGTGGAGGCCGGCGGCGCGCCAGACCTCCTCGCGCATCTCGACGATGACGGTGGAGGCGCCGGGCGCGTAGGGGTAGGCGTGGAGCTGGGCGATGCCGTGTCCGGTCTCGGCGGTCTCGAAGCGGAAGGCGTCGAGGGCGAAGTCGGCGGCGAGCCAGATGTAGCGGCAGCGGTGGGTGGTGATCCGGGGGCGGAAGTGCGCGGCGTACGTGTCGCGGGTGCGGCTGTGGACGCCGTCGGCGGCGACGACCAGGTCGTGCGCGGCGGCGAGTTCGGCGGCGGGCGGGGCCTCGGCGCGGAAGCGGAGGCGTACGCCGAGGTCGGCGCAGCGGGCGTGCAGGAGTTCCAGGAGCCGGCGGCGGCCGAGGGCGGCGAAGGCGTGGCCGGTGGAGGTGGTGCGGTGGCCCCGGTGGACGACGTCGATGTCGTCCCAGCGGACGAGTTCGCGGTCGAGCGCCGCGTACACGGCGGGGTCGGCGTCCCGGATCCCGCCGAGGGTCTCGTCGGAGAGGACGACGCCGAAGCCGAAGGTGTCGGTGGGCGCGTTCCGCTCCCAGACGGTGACCTCGCGCCGGGGGTCGCGCCGTTTGAGCAGGGCGGCGGCGTAGAGCCCGCCGGGGCCGCCGCCGACGACGGCGACGCGGGCGGGGGACGGGGGTGCGGCCCGGGGCCCCGGCGGGGTTACCGGCTCCGCCATCGCGGGGGGCGCTTCTCCGTGAAGGCCGCGTGGAACTCGGCGTAGTCCTCGCCGTGCATCAGGAGGGCCTGGGTAGCCGCGTCGAGTTCGACGGAGGCGGCGAGGGGCATGTCGAGTTCGGCGGTGAGCAGGGCCTTGGTCTGGGCGAGGGCGAGCGCGGGGCCGTCGGCGAGGCGGCGGGCGAGGGCGGCGGCGCGGGCGTCGGCGGCGCCCTCCTCGGTGAGCTCGCTCAGGAGGCCGATGCGCTCGGCCTCGGCGGCGCGGACGGGCTCGCCGAGCATGAGGAGCCGGGTGGCGTGGCCGAGGCCGACGACCCGGGGCAGCAGGTAGGCCGCGCCCATGTCGCCGCCGGAGAGGCCGACCCGGGTGAAGAGGAAGGCGAAGCGGGTGGTGGGGTCGGCGATCCGGAAGTCGGCGGCGAGGGCGAGGACCGCCCCGGCGCCCGCGGCGACGCCGTGGAGGGCCGCGACGACGGGGAAGGGGCACTCGCGCAGGGCGCGGACGACCTGGCCGGTCATCCGGTTGAAGTCGAGGAGCCGGGCGGTGTCGAGGGAGAGGGTGGCGCCGATGATCTCGTCCACGTCGCCCCCGGAGCAGAAGCCGCGGCCCTCACCGCCGAGGACGAGGGCGCGGACGGCCCGCTCGCGGGAGAGCTCGGCGAGGAGGTCGCGCAGGTCGGCGTAGGCGCCGAAGGTGAGGGCGTTGAGCTTCGCGGGCCGGGCGAGGGTGACGGTGGCGACGCCCTCGTCGATGTCCAGGCGCAGGTGGCGCCAGCGGGCGGTGCGGGACGCGGAGCCGGTAAAGGGGCTCATCCGGAACGGCCTCCTTCCTCACGCACCGGAGCGTATCACCGTTCTGTGACCATCGTCACGAGTACGCGACAAAGAGGGTCCGGGAGCCCACAGGGCCCCGCGAAGTGGGTACGGAAGTCCTCACCGGGAAGGGAGGGGGTGCCCTGGGGAAGGGACCGTCCCCTTCCGTAGGGTCGGAGGCAGGACGTCTCGGAACCCCCCTCCCCCGTCCCTCCCCCCGTCCGCCCCCCACGGCGAAGGGAACCTGCCTCCCATGCCCGACACCCTCGACTCCACCGATCGCGCCGGCGCCGCCGACTCCGCCGGGCCCGGCGGGCCCGGCGGGCCCGGCGGGCCCGGCGGCGCCGGATCGCCGGCCTCCCGGCGCGTCCGGCTGCCCCACACCACCGCCGCCGTCCCGATCGCCCGCTCCCTCGTCCGCGACGCCCTCGCCCGCGTCGCGCCCGGCGAGGCCGACACGGCGGAGCTGCTCACCGCCGAGCTCGTCGCCAACGCCGTCCGGCACACCGCGGGGCGGGGGCCCATCGAGCTGGTCGTCGAGCCGCGCACGGCGTCCGGCGACTGCCGGATCGAGGTGCACGACCCGACGCCCGGCCGGATCGTCCACCCCGACCCGGACACCGAGATCGACCCCTGGCAGGAGCACGGCCGCGGCCTCTTCCTGGTCCGGGCGCTCAGCAGCGACTGCGGTCACCGCCCGACCGCGCGCGGCAAGGCGGCCTGGTTCACGCTTCCGGCGACGTGACGAGCCGCGAGTTGCGGCGCCCGTAGAGCGCGTACAGCAGCCCGCCCGCGACCAGGAAGACCGCGAACTGCACCCAGGTCGCCCAGCCCGTGCCCCAGATCAGGTACAGGCAGAAGCCGATGCCGAGCAGCGGGCTCAGCGGGAAGAGCGGCACCCGGAAGGAGCGCGGCAGCTCGGGGGCGCGGCGGCGCAGCACCATCACCGCGAGGTTGACGACCGCCATGACGGCGAGGGTGCCGATGGTGGTCAGGTCGACGACCACGTCGAGCGGGGCGAAGGCGGCCGGCACGGCGAAGACGGCGGCGACGATCCAGGTGTTGGCGACGGGGGTCGAGGTCTTCGGGGAGACCCGCTCGAAGACCCGGGGGACGAGCCCGTCGCGGGACATCGACATCAGGATGCGGGTCTGGCCGTACATCACCGCGAGGACCACGGACGCGATGGCGACGACCGCGCCGAAGGCGACGATCCCGCCGCCGACGGACGAGCCGGTGACCTCGTCCACGACGACGGAGAGGGCGGCCGGGCTGTTCGCGACGGCGTCGGCGCCGATCGCCCCGATCGCGGAGAGCGCGACCGCGCAGTAGAGCAGGGTGACGAGCCCGATGCAGACGAGGATGGCGATCGGGATGTCGCGGCGCGGGTTCTTCACCTCCTCGCCGGCCGTGGTGATCGCGTCGAAGCCGATGTACGAGAAGAAGGCCACGGAGGCGCCCGCGGTGATGCCGGCGGCGCCGCTGCCGGTGAACGGCGAGAGGTGCCCGTCCTGGAAGGCGGTGAAGCCGATGGCGCAGAAGACGACCAGGATGCCGATCTTGAGGACGGCCATGGCGGCGGTCGCCCGGGCGCTCTCGCGGACCCCGCGCACCAGGAGGGTGGCCGCGAGCAGGATCACGACCACGGCGGGCAGGTTGACCGCGCCGCCCTCGCCCGGTCCGGCGGAGAGCGCGGCGGGCAGCTGCCATCCGGTCAGGCTGTCCAGGAGCTCGTTGAGGTACTGGCTCCAGCCGACCGCGACGGCGGAGACGGACACGCCGTACTCCAGGAGCAGGCACCAGCCGACGAGGAAGGCGGCCCGCTCGCCGAGGCTCGCGTAGGCGAAGGAGTACGAGGAGCCCGAGACCGGGATCGCGCCGCCCAGCTCCGCGAAGGAGAAGGCGGTGAAGACGCAGGTGATCGCGGCGAGCACGAAGGAGACCACGACCGCGGGGCCGGCCTCCGCGACGCTGTCGGAGAGGCCGACGAAGATGCCGGTGCCCACGATCGCGCCGACGCCGAAGCAGATGAGCTGGAAGAGGCCCATGGTGCGCTTGAGGCCGTGGCCTTCGAGGTCGGCGCCGGATTCGGCGAGGAGCTGCTGCGGTGTCTTGATCCGCGGGGCGGACGGGGTCATGCGGGGGTTCTCGTTTCTGGTGCGTGCACGCGTCAGGGGGGTTCGGGCTTACCTGCCCGAACCCCCCTGAAACGTGCGTGAATCGTGCGATCGTAAACCGCGCCCCGCGTGTTCACCCAATCGGGCGCGCCGCTATGCCCCGACAGCGGATCCGGCCTCCGGACCCGTGCCCGCGTCCGCGCCTGTGACTGTGCCCGTGCCCGTGCCCGCCATGGTGGCGACCAGGACCGCCTTGATGGTGTGCATCCGGTTCTCGGCCTGGTCGAAGACGACCGAGTGGGCCGACTCGAAGACCTCGTCGGTGACCTCCAGCTCGGTCAGGCCGTGCCGGGCGTGGATGTCGCGGCCGACGGCGGTGCCCAGGTCGTGGAAGGCGGGCAGGCAGTGCAGGAACCTGACGTCCGGGTTCCCGGTGGCGCGCAGCACGTCCATGGTCACGGAGTAGGGGGCGAGGGCGGCGATCCGCTCGTCCCAGACCTCCTTGGGCTCGCCCATGGAGACCCAGACGTCGGTGGCCACGAAGTCGGCCCCCCGGACGCCCTCCGTCACGTCCTCGGTGAGGGTGACGGTGGCGCCGCTGGCCTCGGCGAGCTTGCGGGCCCGCTCGACGACGTCCGCGGCCGGCCAGTACGCCTCCGGGGCGACGATCCGGATGTCCATGCCGAGCAGGGCGCCGGTGACCAGGTAGGAGTTGCCCATGTTGAAGCGGGCGTCGCCGAGGTAGGCGAAGGCGACCCGGTCCAGCGGCTTGTCGGTGTGCTCGGTCACGGTGAGCACGTCGGCGAGCATCTGGGTGGGGTGCCAGTCGTCGGTGAGGCCGTTGAAGACGGGCACGCCCGCGTAGGCGGCGAGCTCCTCGACCGCGGCCTGGCTGTCCCCCCGGTACTCGATCCCGTCGAACATCCGGCCGAGGACGCGGGCCGTGTCCTTGACGGACTCCTTGTGGCCCATCTGGGAGCCCGAGGGGTCCAGGTAGGTCGTGGAGGCGCCCTGGTCGGCGGCGGCGACCTCGAAGGCGCAGCGGGTGCGGGTCGAGGTCTTCTCGAAGATCAGGGCGATGTTGCGGCCGCGCAGCCGCCGCACCTCCGCGCCCGCCTTCTTGGCGGCCTTGAGCTCGGCGGCGAGCGCGACCAGACCGCGGAACTCCTCGGCGGTGAAGTCCAGCTCCTTGAGGAAGTGGCGGCCGATGAGGTCTGTGGCCATGGGTCGCGCTCCTGTGGGTACGGTCGGGGGACGACGATCGGGACCCTGGAAGTCTATACGCACTTCAACATTTATATACAGCCCCCTTCTGTGCGGGGGCGGGGCCGCCCGGGGGCCGCTGGACAGTCGCCCGCTGGTCCCCCGATGGTCCCCCGCGCCCCTCAGACGGCGTCCCGCTCCACCGGACAGCTCATGCAGCGCGGGCCGCCCCGCCCCCGGCCCAGCTCGCTGCCGGGGATCTCGATCACCTCGATGCCCTGCTTGCGCAGGTGCGTGTTGGTGGTGACGTTCCGCTCGTACGCGACGACCACCCCCGGCTCCACGGCGAGCACGTTGCAGCCGTCGTCCCACTGCTCGCGCTCGGCCGCGTGCACGTCCTGGGTCGCCGTGAGGACCCGGACCTCCGGGAGCCCCAGGGCCGCCGCGATCGCGTCGTGCATCCGCTCCGGCGGACGGTCGGTCACCCGCAGCGGCTGCCCCGCGTCCCCCGGCTCGATCGTGTACGAGCGGAGCATCCCGAGCCCCGCGTACTGGGTGAACGTGTCCTGGTCGACCATCGTCATCACCGTGTCCAGGTGCATGAACGCGCGCCGCTTCGGCATGTCGAGCGCGACGATCGTACGCGCCGAACCGGCCGCGAACATGCCCCGGGCCAGCATCTCCACCGCCTGCGGGGTGGTGCGCTCGCTCATCCCGATGAGCACGGCGCCGTTGCCGATGACCAGGACGTCCCCGCCCTCGATCGTCGACGGGTAGTCCGCCTGCCCCTCCGACCAGTGGTGGAAGGGGCCCGCCTCGGGGCCGGTGAAGAGCGGGTGGTGCTTGTAGATCGCCTCGAAGTGGACCGTCTCGCGCTGCCGGGCCGGCCAGCGCATGGCGTTGATGGAGACGCCGTCGTAGATCCAGGCGGAGGTGTCCCGGGTGAAGAGGTGGTTGGGCAGCGGGCCGAGGAGGAAGTCGTCCAGGTCGAGGGCGTGGAAGCGGACCGAGGTCGGTTCCCGGTGCGCCGCCAGGAACTCCCGCTTCGTCATCCCGCCGACGAGGACCTCGCCGAGCGCGACGGCGTCGAGGGAGTCGAAGGCCGCCCGGAGGTGGTCGGCGGCGAGCGGGCCGTACTCCTTCTCGTCGAAGACCCGGTCCAGGACGAGGGCGCGGGCGGCCGGGACCTTGAGCGACTCGCTCAGGAGGTCCGCGAAGAGGTGCACCTCCACTCCCCGGTCGCGCAGCACGTCGGCGAAGCCGTCGTGCTCCTGCCGGGCCCGCCGCACCCAGAGGACGTCGTCGAAGAGGAGGGCGTCCTTGTTGGTCGGGGTGAGCCGCTTCAGCTCCAGATCGGGCCGGTGGAGGATGACGCGGCGCAGCCGCCCGGTCTCGGAATCGACATGGAATCCCATGGGTCCATCCTGACGGAGGGGGGCCTTCGCGGCCCGCGTTTCGACACAGGGCGGGACGGTCGCGGTCGGCGGTGCGGTGCGGTGCGTACGGCTCCTTCCCCGGTCCGGGGCGTTGGGCCGTCCCCCCGCGACGGCCCAACACCGGTCCGTGCTCCCCGGCCGCGTCCGGGACCCGGGTGCCGTCGGTGTCGTGGCGGCACCGGTGCCGGGGCGACGCGCGTCCGGCCCGGCCGCCTTCCGCGACCGACGCGTACGCGTGCGCGTTCCCGCCTCGTGCCCCGGGCGCGGCAACGCCGTTGACCTCCCGTCACGTGACGGGGTGAAGAACGCTAGGGGGTGCGGAAGAAACACGTCAACGAGCACGAGGGGCGCAGGGGAGCGCCCCCCGGACCGGTCCTGCGCCCCCCGCCGGAACGGTCCTCCCCGCCCTCGTCGGAACGGTCCAGCGGGGGCGGGGAGGACGGTGGCCGGCGGGGAGGGGAGGGCCCCGGGCAGCGGGGGCGCGGGGCCGTGACCGGCGGAGGAACGGGCCTCGGCCGACGGGCCCAGGGCTGCGACCGGCGGGAACGCGGGCCCCCGGCCTACGGGAGCCTGGCCCCCGGCAGACAGGGACACGGGCCGCGACCGACGCAGACGCGGGCCCCAGTCGGCAGGGACACGGGCCGCGACCGGGCGGAGGCGCGGGGGCCGACCGACGGGAACGCAGGCCGCACCCGACGGGGACGCGGGGCCCGGCCGACGGGAATGCGGGCCCCGGCCTACCGGAGCGCGGGGCCCGTCCGATCGGTCAGAGTCTCGGGTCGACCGGCTCCGATTCCAGGGCGAGGACCGCGAAGACGGCCTCGTGGACGCGCCAGAGGGGTTCGGCGTCCGCGAGTCGGGCGAGGGCCTCCAGGCCGAGGGCGTACTCGCGCAGGGCGAGGGACCGCTTGTGGCCGAGGAAGCGCTGCCGCAGCCGCTCCAGGTTCTCCGGGCGGGTGTACTCGGGACCGTAGATGATCCGCAGGTACTCCCGGCCCCGGACCTTCACGCCCGGCTGGACGAGCCGGCCCTTCGCGTCGCGGACGAGCGCGGCCAGCGGCTTGACG
Source organism: Streptomyces sp. NPDC093071 (assembly GCF_044754545.1). NCBI lineage: Bacteria > Bacillati > Actinomycetota > Actinomycetes > Kitasatosporales > Streptomycetaceae > Streptomyces > Streptomyces sp. NPDC093071. Next base: position 1,106,526 of record NZ_JBIVPH010000001.1, read on the forward strand.
ACCATGCCCTCGCCGCCCGCGCCGGTCAGCTCCAGCCACCAGTCGGTGCCCGCGCGGACCGAGGCCTCGTCGCCCGTGTCCACGACGAGTCGGCGGGTGGCCTGGAGCAGCCCGGTGGGGTCGTGCTCCACGAGCCGGTCGAGCCACGCGAGCTGCTCGTCGTGCGGCACGGCCGCGAGCGAGCGCCCGCGCGCCGCCAGGAGCTGGAAGGGCGCGAACCGCACGCCCTCCAGGCCCTCGGTCGGCCAGCAGTACCTACGGTAGGCGGCCGTGAACGCCTCCGCGTCCACCGCCCGCTCCCGCTGCCGGTCGAGCAGCCCGTCGAGCCCCTCGACACCGCGCGCCGACGCCTGCCGCAGGGCGTCGATCGCGCCGGGCAGCACCGCGCCCGAGGCGGCGCCGACGGCCGCGTACTGCGCGCGGAGCAGACCGGTCGACTTCAGCGACCACGGCATCAGTTCGCCGTCGAGCAGCAGCCAGTCCGTGTCGAGTTCATCCCAGAGCCCGGCGGCGCCGATCGCCGCCCGCAGCCGTGCGAGGACCTCCTCGGTGACGGCGGGGTCGTCGAAGAAGGGCCGTCCCGTACGGGTGTGCAGGGCGCCCGTCACCCCGTCGGCGCCGAAGCGCTCGCGGGCCGCGTCGGCGTCCCGGCAGACCAGGGCCACGGCCCGGGAGCCCATGTGCTTCTCCTCGCACACGACCCGCTCGACGCCGTCGGCCCGGTACTGGGCGAAGGCCTCGGCCGGGTGCTCCAGGTAGCCGTCCTCCTTGGACGTGGCGGTCGGCGCCATCGTCGGCGGCAGGTACGCGAGCAGGCGCGGGTCGACCGCGAACCGGCTCATGACCTCCAGGGCCGCCGCCGCGTTCTCCTCGCGCACGGCGACATTGCCGTGGTGCCGGGTCTCGACCGTCCGCCGTCCGTGCACGTCGGCCAGGTCCAGGGGGCGTCCCTGGTGCCCGCCGGGCGCGTCGGTCGCGAGCGGCCGGGCCGGCTCGTACCAGACCCGCTCGGCCGGTACGTCGACCAGCTCGCGCTCGGGCCAGCGCAGCGCGGTCATCTTCCCGCCGAAGACGGCTCCGGTGTCGAGGCAGAGGGTGTTGTTGATCCAGGAGGTGTTCGGCACGGGGGTGTGCCCGTAGACGACGGTGGCCCGTCCCCGGTACTCCTCCGCCCACGGGTAGCGCACGGGCAGCCCGAACTCGTCGGTCTCGCCGGTGGTGTCCCCGTACAGCGCGTGCGAGCGCACCCGGCCGGAGGTGCGGCCGTGGTACTTCTCCGGCAGTCCGGCGTGGCAGACGACGAGGTCTCCGCCGTCGAGGACGTAGTGGCTGACGAGTCCGTCGATGAACTTCCCGACCTCGGACCGGAACTCCTCGCTCTCCCCCTCCAGCTGCTCGATGGTCTCGGCGAGGCCGTGGGTCCGCTGGACCTTGCGGCCCTTCAGCCAGCGGCCGAGCTTGTTCTCGTGGTTGCCGGGGACGCACAGGGCGTCGCCGGAGGCGACCATGGACATCACGCGGCGCAGGACGCCCGGCGAGTCGGGCCCCCGGTCCACGAGGTCGCCGACGAAGACCGCCGTGCGCCCCTCGGGGTGGCGGCCGTCGACGTAGCCGAGCTTGCCGAGCAGGGTCTCCAGCTCGGAGCTGCACCCGTGGACGTCGCCGACGATGTCGAAGGGGCCGGTGAGGTGGCGCAGGTCGTTGAAGCGGCGCTCCAGGACGACCTCGGCGGCCTCGACCTCCTCGACGGAGCGCAGCACGTGGACCTTGCGGAAGCCCTCGCGCTCCAGGCCGCGCAGCGAGCGCCGCAGCTCGCGGCGGTGGCGCTGGATGACGTGCGCGGGCATGTCGGCCCGGTCGGGGCGGGCCGCGTTCCGCTCGCGGCACACCTGCTCGGGCAGGTCGAGGACGATCGCGATCGGCAGCACGTCGTACGTCCTGGCCAGCTGCACGAGCTGCCGTCGCGCCTCCTGCTGGACGTTGGTGGCGTCGACGACGGTGAGCCGCCCGGCGGCCAGGCGCTTGCCGGCGACGTAGTGGAGGACGTCGAAGGCGTCCCGGCTGGCGGACTGGTCGTTCTCGTCGTCGGCGACGAGCCCCCGGCAGAAGTCGGAGGAGATGACCTCGGTCGGCTTGAAGTGGCGCCGGGCGAAGGTGGACTTGCCGGAGCCGGTGGCGCCGACGAGCACGACGAGGGAGAGGTCGGTGACGGGCAGGACCCGGCGCCCGGTGGTGGTGTCGGTGGTGCTTTCCGTGGTGGCGGTCATGCCCGTCCCTCCTTCTCTTCCTTCTCTTCCTTCTCTTCCTTCTCGGTCTTCTCCGTCTTCTCGGTCTTCTCGCCGTTTCCGGTGGCGGTGCGGGTGAAGACGGCCATCTGGGTGGGCGGTCCGACCTCGGGGTCGTCGGGGCCGACGGCGGTGAACCCGACCTCGTACCCGTACTCCCCCGCCACCCGGGCCGCCCAGCTCCGGAACTCCTCGCGGTTCCACTCGAAGCGGTGGTCGCGGTGCCGGACGTGCCCGGCGGGCAGGCTCTCCCAGCGCACGTTGTACTCGACGTTCGGCGTGGTCACGAGGACCGTACGGGGCCGGGCCGAGCCGAACACCGCGTACTCCAGGGCCGGCAGCCTCGGCAGGTCCAGGTGCTCGATCACCTCGCTGAGCACGGCCGCGTCGTAGCCGGACAGCCGCTTGTCGGTGTACGCGAGGGAGCCCTGCACCAGCTTCACGCGGGCGGCCTGCCGCTCCCCCATGCGGTCGAGCCGCAGCCGGCGCGCGGCGACGGTCAGGGCGCGGACGGACACGTCGACGCCGACGACCTCGGTGAAGCGCGGGTCCTTGAGCAGGGCCTGCACCAACTGGCCCTGTCCGCAGCCCAGGTCGAGCACGCGCGCCGCCCCGGCCTCCGCCAGCGCGGCCAGGATCGCGTCCCGCCGCTGCTGGGCGAGCGGCACCGGGCGTTCCTCGGTGTCGGTCGTCTCGTCCACGGCGTTGTCCACGTCCTCGACGTCCAGGCCCTCGGCCTCGGCGAGCCGGACCAGTTCGAGCCGCTCCGTCGCCTCCCGGGCCAGGCTCCAGCGGCGGGAGAGGTAGCGGGCCGTGATCAGCTGTCGCTCGGGGTGCCCGGCGAGCCAGCCGTCACCGGCGCGCAGCAGCTTGTCGACCTCGTCGGGCGCGACCCAGTAGTGCTTGGCGTCGTCGAGGACGGGCAGCAGGACGTACAGGTGGTTGAGGGTGTCCGCGAGCCGCAGCTCGCCCTCCAGGACGAGCCGCACGTACCGCGAGTCGCCCCACTCGGGGAACTCGGCGTCCAGCGCGACCGGTTCGGCCTCCACGACGGACCAGCCCAGCGGGCCGAACAGCGCGCGCACCAGTCCGGCGCCGCCCCGGGCGGGGAGCGCGGGGACCTCGATCCGCAGCGGCAGCGGCGCGGCGGCCCGCTCGGGCATCGCCTTGCAGTCGCCGTGCAGCGCGGTCTTGAAGACCTTGGCGAGCGCGACGGCGAGCAGCGAGGACGCGGCGTAGGGCCGGTCGTTCACGTACTGCGCGAGCGCGGAGTCCGGGGCGCCGCCCCGGCCCTTGCCCTTGCCGCGGCGCACCAGCGCCACGGGGTCCACCTCCAGGAGGAGCGCCGCCGTGCACCGCTCGGCGCTCGCCTCGGGATAGAGGACGTGCGCGGTGCCGTGCGAGGTCGAGAACGACTGCGCCCGCTCGGGATGCTTGTGCAGCAGGAAGCCGAGGTCGGTCGCGGGTCGCTCCGGGGTGCCGGTCGTACTGATCGTCAGGAACACGTCTTCGAGTATGGTGCGGCCCTCCCCCACCCCACCAGGCATTTTCCGCGCGCCCGGAGGGGCGGACGACCCCTGGTCAGCCGGTTCCGTCAGCGGCGTCGGCGGCCAGGGTCTCGGCGAGGGCCGTGATCGTGGACGGGCCGACCCGGCAGCAGCCGCCGACGAGCCGGGCACCCGGCCGGACCCAGGCGGTGACCCGCTCCGGGTCGAAGGCGGCCCCGCCGCTCCAGTCCCGCGCCCCGGCGTCCCAGCGCTCCCCGCTGTTGGGATAGACCACGGCCGGTTTCCCGGTCACGGCGACGGCCGTCTCCACGGCGGGCCCCGCGTCGGCGGGGTCGCAGCAGTTGACCCCGACCGCCACCACCCGGTCGTTCCCGGCGGCGACCGCGAACGCCTCCGCCAGGTCCTGCCCGGCCCGGGTCCGCCCGCCCTCGACCGTGTACGACAGCCACACGGGCAGCCCGCACCCCTCGGCCGCCTGCAGCAGCGCCTCCGCCTCGTCCGCGTCCGGCACCGTCTCCAGGGCCAGGACGTCGGGCCCGGCCGCCGCGAACGCCTCGATCCTGGGCCGGTGGAACGCCACGAGCTGCCGCACGGAGAGCCCGTACCGCCCCCGGTACTCGCTGCCGTCCGCCAGCATCGCGCCGTACGGCCCGACGGACGCGGCGACCCAGACCTCCTCCTCCGTGGCCTCCGCCGCCGATCGCGCGAGCTCCACGCTCCGGGCGAGCAGCCGCGCCGCCTCCTCGCGGCCCACGCCCCGCCGGGCGAAGCCCTCGAAGGTGGCCTGGTAGCCGGAGGTGATGAGCACCCGCGCCCCGGCCCGTACGTACGCCGTGTGGGCCTCCTCGATCCGCTCGGGTCCGTCGGCCAGGAGCCGGGCGGACCAGAGCGCGTCCGAGAGGTCGCAGCCCTGCGCCTCCAGCTGGTTGGAGAGCCCGCCGTCGAGGACGAGGACCTCCGCCCGGAGGGCGTCGGCAAGCGTACGGACCGGTTTCATCGGCGCGCTCCTCCCGCTCAGGCCAGCTGCGACTGGACCTGGGCGGAGATCAGCTCCAGGTGGTCCAGGTCGTCCAGGTCGAGGACCTGGAGGTAGACCCGGGAGGAGCCGATGGCCGCGTACCGTCCGAGCTTGTCGACGACCTCGGCGGGTGAGCCCGCGAGGCCGTTGGCCTTGAGCTCGTCCACGTCCCGCCCGATGGCGGCGGCCCTGCGGGCCACCTCGGCGTCGTCCCGGCCGACGCAGACGACCAGCGCGTTGGAGTACACCAGGTCGTCGGCCGGGCGGCCGATCGCCTCGGCGGCGGCCCGCACCCGCCCGAACTGCTTCTCGCTGTCCTCCAGGGAGGCGAACGGGATGTTGAACTCGTCCGCGTACCGCGCGGCGAGCCTCGGGGTGCGGGTCGCGCCGTGTCCGCCGATCAGGACCGGGATCTTGTCCTGGAGGGGCTTGGGCAGCGCCGGGGAGTCGGTGAGCCGGTAGAACTCCCCCTCGTGGGTGAACGTCTTGCCGACCTCGGTCTCCCACAGCCCGGTGACGATCGCCAGCTGCTCTTCGAGGCGGCCGAACTTCTCCTTCGGGAAGGGGATGCCGTAGGCCTTGTGCTCCTCCTCGAACCAGCCTGCGCCCAGGCCCAGTTCGACCCGGCCGCCGGACATCCGGTCGACCTGGGCGACCTGGATGGCGAGGACGCCGGGGAGCCGGAAGGTGCCGGCCGTCATCAGCGTGCCGAGCCGGATCCTCTTCGTCTCCCGGGCCAGGCCGGCCAGGGTGATCCAGGCGTCCGTCGGGCCGGGCAGACCGTCGGCGGACCCCATGCTGAGGTAGTGGTCGGAGCGGAAGAAGGCGTCGAAACCGAGCTCCTCGGTGGCGCGGGCCACGGTGAGGAGGGTGTCGTAGTCGGCCCCTTGCTGGGGTTCGGTGAAGATGCGAAGATCCATGCCTCCATCCTGCACCGTCGGACCCGGCCCAACCTCCCGGCCGGCGCCCGCGTCCCCCGCTCCGGCCGGATCGCCCGACGGACCCACGTCCGACGGGCCCACGTCCGACGGACCCGCGTCCGGCACTCCGACGGACGGGCCCCCGGCACCCCGGTCGGCGGACGTCCGGGGCGGGAGCGCCCGGCGGGTGGGCGTCCGGCGTCCCGGTGGGTCCTGCCCTCTTTCGCGGGTGCCGCCCCGAAGGGGCCGGGTAGGCCGGGCAGGCCGGACCGGCCGATCGGGGCGAGGCGCGTCAGCACGACGGCTCCCGGCGCGGGGCCCCGCGGCCCCGGGCGGGGTCGGGAGGGCGGGCCCGCTCGCCGTCGCGGACGGCCAGGCGCCGTAACATCCCGCGCACCCGGTCGCTCGACTCGTCGGTGGCGTCGATCGCCTCCATGCACTGCCAGTAGAGCCCCTCCTCGTCGGTGGCGCAGGCCACGCCCACCAGCGCGATCCCCACCTCGCCGAGCAGCTCCCCCAGCGCGGTCAGCGTCCGGTGGGGGTCCGCGACCTCGGTCAGCCGGGCCGCGCGCGGCCCGGCCGCCCCCCACACCGCCGGATACTCCCCGGTCTCGCCCAGCCCCCGCGCCTCGCCGCGCAGCTCCTGCGGCCCGCAGAGCGCGAGACGACTCCCTATCGCCTGGGCGAGGGCCTGGGCCTGCCAGGCCTCCGCCACGATGTCCTGTGCCGTCCCGCTCTCCGCCAGCGCATGCCGGCCGAGCGCGATCAATCGCTCCGCTTCCATCAACACCGCCCCCGTTCCCACGACTTGCCGCCCACTGAGTCATTACCCAGAGTGAGGCGGCCTGAGCCCCAACACCAGGGGAATTCGGAAATCTGTGGACAGGAAGCCTGACGGGGAGAAGTCGATCACTCCGAAGAGTGACGATCTTCGTTCACGGGGCCTTTCTCACCGCTTCCTCAGCTCCTTCCTCACCCGCACCTCCCTCCCCGCCTTCTCCGTCCTCTCCGCCCCGCCGCTTGGCGGGGAAGCGGACCTCGTTGCGGTCGATCTTGGCCGCGAGCGCCGCCAGCGGGTCGATGCCGAGCGCCGCGCAGAACTGGAGGAGGTAGGCGAGCACGTCCGCCACCTCGTCGGCGACCCGGTGGGCCGACTCCGGGTCCTCCATCACCCGCTCGGCCTGCTCGGGGGTCAACCACTGGAAGATCTCCAGGAGTTCGGCCGCCTCCACGCTGAGGGCCGCCACCAGGTTCTTGGGCGTGTGGTACGGCTGCCAGTCGCGGGCGGCCGCGAACGCGACCAGCCTGCGCTGGAGTTCCGCCACACCGTGGTCCGCCGTACCCCGGCCCACTCCGCCCGCGTTCTTCACGTCTTCGTCCGTCACTTCTTCGTCCGTCACTTCTTCGCTCGTCACGCGCTCAGGTCTACCACCGTCACCCCGGGCGTCCGGCGCGCTTCCGCCGCCGTCCGGTCGCCCACCGCGCCCGCGAGGCGGATGTGCCCGTCCCCGGCGATCTCCACGGCGATGCGGAGCAGTTCGCCCGCCTGGCGCGGGTCGAGGCCCCGGTCGAGGTCGTCGGCGAGCAGCGTCATGCTCTGCATGGCGTCGGGCACCTCGGCGACGCGGTCCATCTCCAGGACCCCGGGGCCCGTGAGCAGGGTGAGCGCGAGCGCCAGATAGCGCAGCTCGCCGTCGCCGAGACGGCCGAGCGGGGTCGCGGGCCGGCCGCCCCGTTCGAGGACCGCCCGGACGGTGCCCTCCGGGAGTTCCCGGACGCCGAGTCCGGTGACGGTTCCCGCGCAGCCCGCGCCCGCCACGGTCGCGAGGCGGTGGTGGCGGCGCGGGCAGTCCGTGTGGGTGCGGTGCAGGACCTCCGCGAGGTTCCGGCAGTCGCGCCGCAGCCGCCCCTCGCCCGGCGGCACCGGGGCCCGCATCCGCTCGGGCCGGGGATCGCAGGCGAAGGCCGACCGCAGTCCGACGACCACCTGTTCGGCGGCGGCCAGGACCTCCAGCTGGCCGGGCGTCTTGCCGGCGACCCGCAGCGGCAGCAGGGCCGTACCGAGGAGGTCGTCGGGGAGCGGGGCCCTGGTCACGGGGGTGGCGCCCGCCGTGTGCCACTCGGCCTGGACGGTACTGCGGCCGGGGTCGCGGAGGGCGGTGGCGAGCAGGACGCGGCCCCGGGCGGTGAGCCGTTCGCCGACGATGCGGAGCCGGGGCTCGGCCTGCACCGCGAGGTCGAGCCGCACGGGACCCCGCGTTCCGTCGACGGTGCAGCCGATGCGGAATCCGCGCCTGCCCTGGGCGTCGGGCCGGGCGCGCTCGGGGATCAGGTCGGCGGCGTCCGGGAACACCTCGTCGAGCGGGTCGCCCGCGCAGAGCCGGGCCAGCGCCTCGTACGCCCGCAGGGTGGTGGTCTTGCCGCTGCCGCTGGGCCCGGCGAAGAGGGTCACGGGTCCGAGCGCGTGCGTGGCGGAGCGGTGTCCGGCGAACGCGGAGAGCCGCAGCTCGGTGACGGTGGGCCGGGCGTCGGGCAGGGCGTCGGGCCGGTTGCCGGACCGGGCGTCCGGCCGTCCGTCCCGGGCCTCCGGCACGACCGGGCCCCGTGCCTCGGGGACGGAGGCACGGGGCCGGGAGGTGCGCGGAAGGGAGCCGCCCGCACCCGAGACGGACGCGGAAACGGAAGCGGAAGCGGAAGCCGACGCGGCGGGGGTACGGGCCCCGGGGACGCGCGGCCCGGCCGGAGGCACGACGCCGGGAGCGGGGACGGCGCCGGGAAGGGGAACGGAAGCGGGAAGGGGAACGGAAGCAGGATCGGAGGGGCTGTTCTTCGAGGTGCGGGCGGGCGCGGAGCCGCCGGTGAGGTCCATGCCCGGACCGTACGCAGGCCTTTCCCCGACGAACCGTTACGTCGAGAAGACCTTCCTACGATCGGGGGACGCCGGCGGCCCGGCCGCCCACGACCTCCTCCTCGTCCGCGCCCTCCGCGCCCTCGACCTCCGTGCCCGCCGGGGCGAGGAGGAAGACGTTCCGGTCGACGCGGTGCATCCCGCTGCCGAGCCCGAAGACGACGCCGCTGCTGAAGTCGAGGATCCGCTTGGCGACCTCGGTGTCGGCGCCGGTCAGATCGAGGAGCACCGGGATCTGGGCGATGAGGTACTCGGCGACCTCGCGGGCGTCGGCGAAGACCTGCACGCGGAGCACGACCATGCGGCGCTGCTCGGCGGATTCGTACTGCTCGGGGATCGCGCGGTGGTCGACCCTGGACGGCCACTCGTCACGGCCGCGCAGGGGCACGACCTGCGCGAGGCCCTCCCACTGCTCGTCGGTGACGTCGTACCTCTCGTACCTACTCATGGGTCCATCCTCCCGCTCCTCACCCGTTCGGCCCAACAACGACACGACGTGATGACGGCGTGGCGGCCGGTCGGACCGGAAGCTCACCCGGTCGGCCCACCGTGCGGCCGGGCGAAGTCACCGGGCGAAGCTCTTGGCGAGCCTGCGGAGGCCCTCCCCGATCTCGTCGGCCGAGTGCGTCGTGAACGAGAGGCGCAGGGCGCCCGGGTCGGGTGCGCCGCAGAAGAACGGCGCCCCCGGCACGTACGCCACCTCGTGGCCGACGGCGGTCTTCAGGAGCGCCGTGGCGTCGTACCCCTCGGGCAGGGTGACCCAGACGAACATGCCGCCCTCCGGCCTGTTCCACCGGCTGCCCCCGGGCAGCGCGGCCGGCAGGCCGTCGAGCATCGCGTCCCTGCGCTCCCGGTAGGCGGCGCGGATCACCGCCACGTGCGCGTCGAGGTCGCTGTCGCGCAGATAGCGCGCGGCCGCCGCCTGGTCGATGGTCGAGGTGTGCAGGTCGGCGGCCTGCTTGGCGACGACGCAGGAGCGGCGCAGTCCCGCGGGGGCGCGGAGGTAGCCGAGCCGCAGGCCGGGGGCCATCACCTTGGAGAAGGAGCCGAGCAGGACGGTGCGGTCGGCCGCCTCGGGGGCGGCGGCGATCCAGGGGACGCGCTCGCCCTCGTACCGCAGTTCGCCGTACGGGTCGTCCTCGGCGATCCAGAAGCCGTGGCGGGCCGCGGCCTCGGCGACGGCGGTGCGGCGCCCGGCGGGGAGGGTGCGGCCGGTGGGGTTCTGGAAGGTGGGGACGAGGTAGAGCAGGGTCGGCTTCTCGCGGGCCGCGATCTCCTCCAGGGCGTCCGGGACGACGCCCTCGTCGTCGGTGGGCACGGGGACGACGCGGGCCCCGGCGAAGCCGAAGGTCTGGAGGGCGGCGAGGTAGCAGGGGTCCTCGACGAGGACCACGGCGCCGGGGTCGACGAGGGCGGTGGTGAGCAGGGTGAGGGCCTGCTGCGAGCCGGTGGTGACGAGCAGGTCGTCGGCGTCCGTGGGCAGTCCGCGCGCGGTGAGCCGGCCGGCGACGGCGGTGCGCAGCTCCGGGTCGCCCTCGGTGGTGGAGTACTGGAGGGCGTGCCGCGGGTTCTCCGCGAGGACCCGGTCGTACGCGGCCCGCATCCCGGCGACGTCGAACAGCTCGGGGGCGGGCAGGCCGCCGGCGAAGGAGATCACCTCGGGCCGGGCCGTGAGCGCCAGGATCTCCCGTACCGGCGACGCGCCGACGCCGGCCAGCCGGGCGGCGGCGGCCGGCAGGGGCGCGGAGGGGGTGGCGGGGCCGGCGTTCGCGGGCGTGGAGGCGGCGGAAAGCATGGCGTCAGCATATAGAGATTCAAGACAGTGTCCAGATCGTCCGTTTCCCTTCCCCGGTGCGGGAGTTGGCGCCCTTCGCGGGTGTCTTCCGGGGATTTTCCGGACCATTCCGGCCACACTTCGGACCGTGCGAATCAGGCCGCGCGGGCCGGATCCGGAGGGTTCTCCTCCCCCGTCCTTCTCCCCTGGTCGCCCCCGGGGAGAAGGGTCGGGGCGATCTCCCGTGATGCTGGCCGACGCGCCGCGTCCGGCTCGTGGTCCCGTTCTCCGTACGGGGCGGCGGCCTCCGGGAAACCGGCCATTCCGGTCCCGGGGCCCGTTGTCGGACGGCCGTGCCGTGGGTAGCGTTCCTCCGCTCGACCCCCGCTCCACCCCCGCTCCACCCCGCTCCACCCCCGCGACGTCCGGCCCCGTCGGCGGCCCGGCCGTGGAAGGACGGTCCCGATGCGCGCCTCCCCCGACTCCCCCCGCGTCCCCGACCCGCTCGGCCTCTCGGGCCGCCGCTGTCTGGTGACCGGGGTCCTCAACGACGACTCGATCGCCTGGCACGCCGCCCGCGCGCTCCAGGAGGCGGGCGCGGAGGTCCTGTTGACGGGCTTCGGGCGCACCCGGCGGATCACGGAGGCGGCGGCCTCGGGCCTTCCGTACCCGGCCGACGTCCTCGAACTCGACGTGACGCGCCCCGAGGACCTGGACGCGCTCACGAAGGAGCTGGAGCGGCGGTGGGGCGCGGTGGACGGCGTGCTGCACGCGATCGCCGCCGCCCCCCGGTCCGCCCTCGGCGGCAACTTCCTCACGACCTCCGTCGAGGACGCGGCGCTCGCCCTGCGCACGGAGGCGTTCTCGCTGCACTCGCTGACCACCGCGCTCGCCCCGCTGCTGCGGGAGGGCGGGGGCGGCGGCCCGGTCCGGGGCAGTGTCGTCGGCCTCGACTTCGACGCGTCGGGGGCGTGGCCGGGGTACGACTGGACGGGGGTCGGCAAGGCCGCGCTCGGTGCGGTCTGCCGCTATCTCGCGCTCTACCTCGGGCACTCCGGCATCCGCGTCAACCTGGTGTCCGCCGGGCCGGTGGAGACGGTGGCCGGGCGGGCGGTCGGCACCTTCGACCGGATCGCGGACCGCTGGGAGCAGGAGGCGCCGCTCGGCTGGAGCCGTGCCGATCCGGCCCGGCTCGTCGGCCCCGTCCTGTTCCTGCTCTCGGACCTGGCGGCGGCCGTCACCGGCGAGATCGTGCACGCGGACGGCGGGATGCACGCCGTCCGCATGGGCGCCCGGGCGGCCGGCGCGCCTCCGGGTCCCGGCGCCCCGCCCCGGACCGTCCCCCAGCCGGACGTCCCCTAAGGAGTGTCCGGCGGCGCGTCGCGATCCTCGGCCCACAGGGAGCGGACGTGGCCGAGGTGGCGGCGCATGCAGGCCTCGGCGCCGCGCGCGTTCCCGGCGATCATGAGGTCGAGGAGTTCGAGGTGCTCCTCGGCGGAGGAGACGAGTAGTCCGGCCTCGTCCAGGCCCGTCAGGCCGTAGAGGCGGGAGCGCTTGCGCAGGTCGCCGACGGTCTCGACGAGCCGCTCGTTGCCGGAGAGGCCGAGCAGGGCGAGGTGGAAGCGGCGGTCCGCCTCCAGGTAGCCGATGAGGTCGTGGTCGCGGGCGCGGGCGACGATCTCCTCGGCGACCGGGCGGAGTTCCTCCAGGCGTTCCCGGGCGGCCGTCTTCGTGATCCGGCCGACGGTGGGGACCTCGATGAGGGTGCGCAGTTCGGTGTACTGGTCGAGGTCGCGCTCGCTGACCTCGGTGATGCGGAAGCCCTTGTTGCGGACGGGCTCGACCAGGCCCTCCCGGGCCAGGTCGAGCATGGCCTCGCGGACCGGGGTGGCGGAGACGCCGAGGTCGCTCGCGAGGCCGGGGGCCGAGTAGACCTGGCCGGGGCGCAGTTCGCCGGCTATCAGGGCCGCGCGGAGGGCGTGCCCGACCTGGTCGCGGAGCCGTTCCTGCGCCCTGACGAGGCCGTACTGCTTCAGGTCACCCATCGTGCGTCCTCCGAGAAGTCACGGAGGGGCATCGTACAATGTCACGTTTCGCCGTCCGCCCCACCCCGCGGGCGGAGGGTTTCAGAGCAGGAAGCCGGCGGGGAACGGGTCGTCGGGGTCGAGGAAGTACTGGGCCGTGCCGGTGATCCAGGCCCGTCCGGTGACGGTCGGGACGACCGCGGGCAGGCCGCCCACGGTGGTCTCTCCGACGATCCGGCCGGTGAACTCGGTGCCGATGAAGGACTCGTTGACGAAGTCGGCGTCCGGGGCGAGGAGTCCCCGGGCGTGCAGCTGGGCCATGCGGGCGCTGGTGCCGGTGCCGCACGGCGAGCGGTCGAACCAGCCGGGGTGGATGGCCATGGCGTGGCGCGAGCGGGTCGCGTCGGAGCCGGGCGCGGTCAGGTAGACGTGTTTGACCCCGGCGATGGCGGGGTTCTCCGGGTGGACGGGCCGGTCGGGTCCCGCGTCGACCGCGGCCATGACGGCGAGTCCGGCGGCGAGGAGGTCGTCCTTGCGGGCGCGGTCGAAGGGCAGCCCCAGGGCGTCGAGGTCCACGAAGGCGTAGAAGTTGCCGCCGTAGGCGAGGTCGTAGGTGACGGTGCCGTGGCCGGGCACGTCCGCCTTGAGGTCGAGGCCGACGCAGTAGGAGGGCACGTTGGTGAGGGTGACCGCCTTCGCGGCGCCGTCCTCGACCCGTACGTCGACGCTCACGAGCCCCGCCGGGGTGTCGAGACGGACGGTGGTGACCGGTTCGACGACCGGCACCATGCCCGTCTCGACGAGGACGGTGGCGACCCCGATGGTGCCGTGGCCGCACATCGGCAGGAGGCCGGAGACCTCGATGTAGAGGACGCCGTAGTCGGCGTCGGGGCGGGTGGGCGGCTGGAGGATCGCGCCGCTCATCGCCGCGTGGCCGCGCGGCTCGTACATGAGGAGGGTGCGGACGTGGTCGAGGTGCTCGGCGAAGTGGAGCCGCCGCTCGGCCATCGTGGCGCCGGGGATCACCCCGAGGCCGCCGGTGATCACCCGGGTGGACATCCCTTCGGTGTGGGAGTCCACCGCGTGGTAGACGTGACGGGTGCGCATGGGTCCCCTTCTGTCGCACGAGCGAGTGGTCGGACGGGCGGGGTCCGTAAGGACGGGCGTCCGTACGGGCGGTGTACGGGCGGGCGGTCGTGCGGGCGAGCGTTCGTACGGGCCGGCGGGCAGTCGTACGGACGGGTGGTCGTACGGGCTTACGCGTGGCCCTCCGCGAGGACCTTCTCCGTGGCGGCCCGCACGGCGGCCTCCTGCTCGGGGGCGAGCGGGAGCCGGGGCGGCCGGGTGATGCCGCCGTGGTGTCCCGCGAGGTCCATGGAGAGCTTGATCGCCTGGACGAACTCGGTCTTCGAGTCCCAGCGGAAGAGCGGGTGCAGGGACCGGTAGAGTGGGAGGGCGGTGTCGAGGTCCCCGGCGACGGCGGCCCGGTAGAGGGCGGCGCAGGTGCGTGGGAGGGCGTTGGGGTAGCCGGCGATCCAGCCGACCGCGCCGGCGAGGGCGAGTTCGAGGAGGACGTCGTCGGCACCGACCAACAGGTCGAGTCCGGGGGCGAGTTCGGCGATCTCGTAGGCGCGGCGGACGTCCCCGCTGAACTCCTTGACGGCGACGACGCTGCCGTCGGCGTACAGCCGGGCGAGGAGGCCGGGGGTGAGGTCGACCTTGGTGTCGAGGGGGTTGTTGTAGGCGACGACGGGCAGGCCGACGGCGGCGACGGCGGCGAAGTGGTCGCGCACGGCCGCCTCGTCGGCCCGGTAGGCGTTGGGCGGCAGGAGCAGGACGGAGCCGGCGCCGGCCTCGGCGGCCTGCTCGGCCCAGCGGCGGGCCTCGGCGCCGCCGTACGCGGAGACGCCCGGCATGACGCGGGCCCCGTCCCCGGCCGCCTCGACGGCGGTGCGCACGACGCGGGCGCGCTCGTCGTCGGTGAGCGTCTGGTACTCGCCGAGGGAGCCGTTGGGGACGACTCCGTCGCAGCCCTCGGCGATCAGCCGGGCCACGTGCCGGGCGTAGGCGTCGTGGTCGACGGAGCCGTCGTCGCGCAGGGGGAGGGCGGTGGCGACCATGATCCCGCGCCAGGGGCGGTCGCGGTGCACGGGGGCTTGCTCGTGGACCATGAGAGGACTCCCTTGTGTGGTGTGTGACATTTTACTGACGGGCGCGCGACCCACAAGAGGCCTGCGCGCACCCACTTCTGACGCTCAGTCAGTAATCGTCTCCGGCAGCTCCGCCAGGTGCCGGAGCGGTACGGGGCAGGAGAGCGGGCGCCGGTCCGGGACCGCCTCTCCTCCGGGGGCATGCCCGGCGAGGGCCGCCACGGCGGGCCCGCACATCCGGCCCTGACACCAGCCCATGCCCGCGCGGGTGAACAGCTTGACCGTACGGGCGTCCCGCGCGCCCAGGACGTCGACGGCCTCCGTCACGCGGGCGGCCGGGACCTCCTCGCAGCGGCAGATCTCGGTGTCCGGCCGCAGCCATCCGGTCCAGCCGGGTCCGGGCCGGTGCACGGCGCCCATCGCCTCGGCGAACGCGCGCAGCCGGTCGCGGTGGCGCCGGAGCGCGGCCTCGCGGGGCTCCGGCGCCCGGCCGCCGAGGAGGGTGCGGGCGACGGAGATCGCCGCCAGTTCCCCTTCCACGACCGCGAGTCGGGCGCCGCCGATGCCGCCCGCCTCCCCGGCGGCCCAGATGCCGGGCACCGAGGTCGACTGTTCGGCGTCGAGGACGAGGGCGGCCGTCCCGTCGGCGGCCGTGCGCGTGGCGCAGCCGAGGGCGGTGGCGAGTTCCAGCTGCGGCACGAGGCCGTGGCCGACGGCGAGCGCGTCGCACGGGATCCGGCGGCCGGTGCCCGGCAGGGGCCGCCAGTCGGGCCCGAGCCGCGCCACGGTCACCGCCTCGACGCGCCCGGAGCCGTGGGCCTCGACCACCGCGTGACGGGTGAGGAGCCTGGTGCCGTACCGCAGCAACGCGCTCCCGTGCAGGGCCCCTTCGGCGAGCTTGGCGGGGTTGCGGAGGAGCGCCGGGACGAAGCCGGAGTAGCCGAGGTACGTGCCGGCCTCGACGACGGCGGGGACACGGGCGCCCGCCGCCGCGAGGGAGCCCGCGACGGCCAGGAGCAGGGGGCCGCCGCCGGCCACGACGACCCGGCGGCCGGGCAGGACGAGCCCGCCCTTGAGCATCGCCTGCGCTCCCCCGGCGCCCACCACGCCCGGCAGCGTCCAGCCGGGGAAGGGCAGTTGGCGCTCGTGGGAGCCGGTGGCCAGGAGCACGGCGCGGGCCCGGACGGTGGCGGCTGCGTCGCCGTCGTCACCGGCGGCCACGGCGTGCAGCCGCAGGCCGGTGCCCTCGGGCACCACCGTCCAGACGTGGTGTCCGGCCAGGTGGACGGCCCGGCCCGCCCGGACGAAGCCGTCCAGGGCCGCCGTGCGGCGGGTGAACTCCCGCCAGTCGTGGTGGAGCGCCCCGGGCCGCCGCGCGCCGAGGCCGGGCGCGGGATGCCGGTGGTACTGGCCGCCGGGCCGCTCCCCCGCGTCGACGAGCGCCACCCGGAGCCCGCGCCGGGCCGCCTCCACAGCGGCGGCGAGCCCGGCGGGCCCGGCCCCGACGACGGCGAGGTCGGAGTCGTACGACCCCGGTCCTGTGGCCCTGACGGGCCCGGACGGCCCGGACGGCTCAGACGGCCCGGACGGCTCAGACGGCCCGGACGGCTCAGGCAGCTCAGGCAGCTCAGGCAGCCCGGACGGCTCAGGCGGCTCAGACGGTGAGGTCGGCACGGCCCGTGCCCTCCTGGGTCGTGACGGCGTCGCCGGGGCGGGCCGGAGTGAGGCAGGCGCGCCGGTTGGGGCGCCCGTTGACCGTGACGAGGCAGTCGAAGCAGCTGCCCATGCCGCAGAAGACCCCGCGCGGCGCCCCGGCGTTCCTGGTGGTGCGCCAGGTCAGGATGCCCGCGCTCCACAGGACGGCGGCGACGGACTGGCCGTCGAGCGCGGGGACCGGGCGCCCGTCGAACGTGACGGTGAAGGCGGCCTCGGCCCGGCCGCCGACCAGGGCGCGCGGCGTACGGCGTCGTCTCATGGGGTGTTCTCCCGTCGTCCGGGGTCGGGGGCGTCGTCGAACCGTTCCGGCCGGAAGGGCGCCGGATCGACGCCCCCCGCCGGCTCTCCCGTGAGCGCGGCGGCGATCAGGAGGCCGGTGGCCGGAGCGAGGCCGATGCCCGCGCCCTCGTGGCCGCAGGCGTGCAGCAGCCCGGGGACGCGTGGGTCGGGGCCGATCGCGGGCAGGTGGTCCGGCAGATAGGGGCGGAAGCCGTGGTACGCGCGCAGCACCCGCACGTCCGCGAGGACCGGGAAGAGCGCGGCGGCCCGAGCGGCGAGCCGGCGCAGGGCCTCGGTGGACGGGGAGCGGTCGAAGCCGACGCGCTCGCGGGTGGCGCCGATGAGCACGGGCCCGGCGGGGGTGCCCTCGACGACGGGCGAGGACTGGAGCGCGGCCGAGCCGCTGGCCACGTCCGCGATGTAGTCGGCGGCGTACACCTTGTGCCGTACGACCCTGGGGAGGGGTTCGGTCACGAGGACGAAGCCGCGCCGGGGCCGTACCGGAAGGTCCGTGCCGGCGAGGGCGGCGACCGCGCCGCCCCAGGTCCCGGCCGCGTTGACGACGGCGGGGGCGGTGAGGTCGCGGCGGGTCGTGCGGACCCCGCGCACCGTGCCGGAGGGGGTGCGGAGGATGCCGGTGACCTCCTCGCCGAGGTGGACGGCGGCGCCGGAGGCGGCGAGCAGGCGGGCCGCCGCGCGGGCGGGCTGGACCTGGGAGTCCCCCGGGTAGTGGAAGCCGCCCGCGAGGCCGTCGGCGAGGTGGGGTTCGAGGGCGCGCAGCCCGTCGCCGGGGACCTCGGCGGTCTCGACGCCGGCCGCCCGCTGGCCCTCCGCGAAGGCGCGCAGGGCCTTGAGGGCGGTCGGGTCGGGCGCCACGACGAGACCGCCCTTGGCCTCGTACTCGACGTCGGGCGGGAGGAGGGCGGAGAGGTCGCGCCAGAGGCGTACGGAGAGGAGGGCGAGGTCGAGTTCGGGTCCGGGTTCCTTGTCGGAGACGAGGAGGTTGCCCTCGCCCGCGCCGGTGGTGCCGCCCGCGACGGGTCCCCGGTCGACGACGGCGACGGAGAGTCCCGCGCGGCCGGCGTAGTACGCGCAGGCGGCTCCGACGACGCCCGCGCCGATGATCACGACGTCCGGGCTCTGGCTCTTGGACACGGCGGTACGGTGCCACCTTCCTGGGCGGAGGAACAGGGCGGGCCGGAGCCGGAGGGCGCGGGGGCCGGGGGTCGCCCGGTCGCGCGCCCTCCGGGTCCGGGGCGCGGCTCAGCCGCGCAGCGGTCCCTCGCAGCTGTAGCCGGAGGTTCCCGCGCGTCCGCCGGTCCAGATGTCGACGGGACCGAAGGAGCAGTTCATGTCGGCCAGGTTGTTCGAGGCCGCGCCCGCCCGGTCGAGGAGGAAGTAGTCGACGGTCTCGGACATGTCCTTGAAGACCTGGTCCGGGCTCGCCGCGTTCGCGAGGTTGGCCGTGATCCGGCCGGTGCAGGTGAAGCGGCGCCCGCCCGGCGCGCCGGTCTCCGCGCAGACGGGGGTGCTGGAGGTCGCGGCGGCGAAGGAGGCGGCGACGTCGGAGGCCCGGGAGTCCCGCAGCCGGTCGTTCGGCGTGAACGTGGTGACCGGCACGTACAGGCGGTCCACCTCGGGGATCCGGGCGTCCAGGAAGGCGTCGTAGCCGCGCTGGAGCGCCGTGTCGGAGCCGAGCCGCGTGCGCCAGGCGTCGTACCCGGAGACGTTGTTGGCGCGCAGGTGTCCGTACATCTCGCGCAGCAGGGACGGCTTCTCGGTCCAGAGGTACTCGAAGAGGGTGCCGGCGTAGGAGTAGAAGCGGAATCCGTCGCCGTCGTACGTGGCGTTGAGGATCTGGCGCACCGTCATGCGCGGTCCGCCGCCGGCCGTGTCGGAGATGACGCCGCGGACGAGCGACTTGCGGACGGCGACGCCGTCGTCACGGGTGGCGCCGGCGAAGAACTCGGCCGTGCCCTCGTCCATGGCGGTGGTGCGGTCGTTCTGGTACCAGGGGCCCTCGCCGAAGAAGCCGGGCACCGCGAACCGGCCGTTCAGGTAGTGCGTGTACTCGTGCCGGAAGAGCTCTTCGAGGGTGAGCGTGGAGTCCTGCGGGACGCGCCGCTCGTAGGTGTAGAAGGTGGCGCCGCGCTCGATGTAGATGCCGCCGTTGTTCGTGTCCATCCCGGTCAGGATGGGGTGGTACTGCTCGTAGTCGGCGCGCGAGGCGTACAGGACGATGTTCAGGGTGGTGTTGGGGTCGCCCGCCAGGGGCTCCTGGGTGCCGAGGACCCGGTGGAACTGCGCCTTGACCCGCTTGCTCGCGTAGTAGAGCGTGTCGACGGTCGCGCGCGGGAGGCCGGTGCGGACCTTGAGGGCGCCGTTGTCGTACGTGTAGGTGTACGGGAAGATCCGGCGCTCGATGTCCTCCTTGCACACCCCGTAGGGGGCGCAGGCCTCGTAGAAGTTGAGCCAGGAGACGAGCGAGGCCCACGGCGCGCTCGCGGTGCCGAAGGTGGTCTCGACGGGGCCGAGGAGGGCGCCGAGGTCGGCGACGACGCCCTGGCGCAGGCCGTCGATCTGGCCGAAGCGGCCGTACTCGCTCAGCGCGTCGCGGACGACCCAGGCGTTGGCGGTCCCCTTCAGGTGCCCGTGGCCGGAGAAGGCCTTGAAGGCGGCGCGGTACGCGGGGTCGGCGGCGACGGCCGTGTGGAAGGCGGCGTCCCGGTTGCCCGGGTAGACGCCGAGGTAGTTGACGGAGAGGGCGGCGAGCGCGGCGTTCGCCCAGGCGGGGTCGAGCCGGGTCGCGGTGCGGTCGGCGCCCATGGTCGCCAGGACCTCGGGTATCAGGGCGAGTTGGTGCTGGCGCAGGCCGGGCGCGCTGGCCGCGTAGAGGGCCTCGCGGAGGGTGGCGGCGTTGGCCGGGGTGGCGTCGAAGGTGCGGGCGGCCGTGCCGAAGGCGGCGACGGCGCGGCGCACGGCGTCGACGGTCGGGGCGTCGGTGGTGTCGATCTCGTCGCGCGAGAAGTCGTGGTAGGCCACCGCGTGGAGGTAGGTGAACATCTCCTCCAGGTGGGTGGAGTTGCGTCCGTCGTGGCTCGCGGCGAGCGAGGAGGCGCGCCGGGCGACGGCCTGGACGTGGGCGTCGGACATGACCGGGGCGAGCCGGGCGTCCCAGGTCCATATGAGGTCGCGCAGACAGCCGTCGGCGGTCACGGCGGGGTCGGCGAGGAAGTCGGCGAAGCGCTCGGGGGCCAGGCCGGTGACCCCGTCGAGGGTGCAGGTCGCGGCGGCGGCCCGCCGCGCGGCCTCGCGGGGTGCGGTGGCGGGCCCGGGGATGCGCCCGGCGGCGGCGTCGCCGGGGGCGGGCGCGGGGGCGGCGGTGACCGGGGGCGCGGCGGCGAGGCGGTCGACCTCGTCGTGCGGGTGGGACGGGGCCTCGGCGGCGGGGACGCCGAGCGGTGAAGTCGCCCCAGTGGGTGAAGTCGCGCCGGTCGGTGAAGTCGTGCCGGTCGCGGCCTGGCCGACGCCCTGTCCGGCCGGGACGAGCAGGCCGGCCGCCAGGACGGCGGCGAGCAGGGTGGCGCGCACGGATCTGTGCTGGGACACCGGAACTCCTGTGTCGGGAGGGGGATGTGGGGGTGTTTCCCAGTCAACTCGCTTCGCTGTGGGTCGAGTTGACGTCGCTTACAGCGGTGGTGCGAGCAGTACCATAGTAATGTGAAATTGCACTGACAAGAGGGTGGCGGGGGTCGGACGGGGAAAACACGGTGGGTTCCTTCCGGGCGGGGCCCCCCGGAGGGCCCGCCGAACCCCCGGGACGGTCCCGGGAGGACGCGCCGGGCCCCGGGGGCGGTTCCGGGGACGGCGACCCGGATGATCGGCACATGTTCGTCTCGTTCGTGTCCGTGCTCGCCCTGGCCGTGGTGCTCTTCTGCGCCGTCGTCCGTCCCTTCCGCCTGCCCGAGGCGGTCTTCGCGCTGCCCGCCGCCGGTGCCGTCCTCGCCGTGGGGGCGGTCACGCCCGACGCCGTGCGCGAGGAGGCCGAGCGGCTCGGGCCGGTGATCGGCTTCCTCGCGGCCGTCCTCGTCCTCGCCAAGCTGTGCGACGACGAAGGGCTCTTCCACGCGTGCGGCGCCTGGATGGCCCGCTGGTCCCGCCGCCGGCCCCAGCGGCTGCTCGGCGCCGTCTTCGGCCTCGCCTCCCTGATCACCGCCGTCCTGAGCCTGGACGCGACGGTCGTCCTGCTGACCCCGGTGGTCTTCGCGACGGCCGCCCGGATGGGGGCCCGTCCCAAACCCCACGTCTACGCCAGTGCCCACCTGTCGAACACGGCCTCGCTGCTGCTGCCCGTCTCGAACCTGACCAACCTGCTCGCCTTCACGGCCACCGGCCTCGGCTTCACCCGGTTCGCGCTCCTGATGCTGCTCCCCTGGCTCACCGCCGTCGCCGTCGAGTACGCGGTCTTCCGCCGCTTCTTCGCCCGCGACCTCGCCGCCCCCGCCGACTCCACCGAACCGCCGGAGCCCGTCGAACTCCCGCTCTTCGCCCTGGTCACCGTGGCCGCGACGCTCGCCGGCTTCGCCGTCGCCTCGGCCACCGGAGTGGACCCGGCCTGGGCGGCCGCGGCGGGCGCCGCCGTCCTCGCCGTACGGGCCCTGGCCCGCCGTCACACCACCCCGCGCGCGCTCGTCCGCTCGGCCTCGCTGCCCTTCCTCGCCTTCGTCCTGGCCCTCGGCGTCGTCGTCCGCGCCGTCGTCGACAACGGCCTCGGCACCGTCCTCGCCCACCTCCTGCCCGACGGCACCTCCCTGGCCGCCCTGCTCGGCACCGCCGCGCTCGCCGCCGTCCTCGCCAACCTCATCAACAACCTGCCCGCCACCCTGGCCCTGGTCCCGCTGGCGGCCGGTTCCGGGCCCGGCGCGGTGCTCGCCGTCCTGATCGGCGTGAACATCGGCCCCAACCTCACGTACGCGGGCTCCCTCGCCACCCTCCTCTGGCGCCGCATCGCCCACCACCACCGGCATCCGGTCGACCTCGGGGAGTTCACCCGCCTCGGTCTGCTCACCGTCCCGGCCGCCCTCGTCGTCTCGACGGCGGCCCTGTGGATCTCGCTCCTGCTCCTGGGTCCGTGACCGGTTCCCACGGGCCCGGGAACTCCCGGCGGCACTGCTAAGTTCTACACATACGTAGAAGCAGGAATCGACGTCTGGAGTGCTCATGGCCCTGTGGGACCGCATCAAGGAATCCGCATCGACGATGCAGACCCAGCTGGTGGCGAAGAAGAACGACCTGAAGAGTGGCGCGTTCCGGGACGCGAGCATGGCCATGTGCGCCCTCGTCGCCGCCGCCGACGGCACGATCGACCCCGCCGAGCGGCGCCGGGTCGCCCAGCTCATCGCGACCAACGAGGTGCTGCAGAACTTCGACGCGCTCGACCTCCAGCGCCGCTTCGACGCCAACCTGGACAAGCTCACCGCCGACTTCGACTTCGGCAAGGTCAGCGTCCTCCAGGAGGTCGCCAAGGCGAAGAAGAAGCCGGCCGAGGCCCGCGCCGTCGTGCAGATCGGCATCGTCATCGGCGGCGCCGACGGCGACTTCGACAAGACGGAGCAGGCCGTGGTGCGCGAGGCGTGCTTCACCCTGGACCTGCCGCCGCACGAGTTCGACCTCTAGTCCCGGCAGTCCCGGCGGGCCGGGTCCCGCGTCCCACCGGGGCCCGGCTACACCGACGTGGTCGCCGTGTGCAGCACGAGGTAGAGCGTGACGGCCGAGTTGGCCGAGGACAGCGCCGACACCGTCGTGCCGAAGGCGGCGCCCCAGGCGGCCAGGCCGGCGGCCGTGCACACCGGTGGCCAGGCGCGGCCCACCGGGGCCGGGCGCATCAGGGCCGCCACCCGCCGGGGCACCGGCCCCACCGCCGCCAGGGCGGGGAGCGTGGCGGCGGGGGCGCGGGGGGCGAGCAGCGCGGCCTTGCCGATCGCGCGGGCCACGGTGCGGCGGCTGCCGACCTCGGCCGCCGCCTCCTCGTCTGCCCAGCGCTCGGCGCTGTACGCGACGGCGGTCCGCAGCGGGCGCAGGAACGGATTGGCCCGGGCCGCCAGGTGGACCGTGAGCAGGTGCCGGTGGTGACGGCCGTTCAGATGGGCCCGCTCGTGCGCGAAGAGGGCCCGCCGCTCGGCGGACCCGAGTCCGGCGAGCATCCCGGTGCTGACCACGACCCGGCCGCGGCCGTTCCCGCGCCCGCCGGGGAGCGCGTACGCGTACGGGGTGCGGTCCGGCAGCACCGCGACGGACGTCGGCGGCAGCCCGGCGAGCGCGCCCGCCGTCCGGCGGCGCACCCGCGCCTGCCGCCACGCGGCGACGGCGCAGGAGACCAGGACGGCGAGGAGCGCGGGGATGGCCGCCCGGCCGGCGATCTCGTCGTACGGGACGGCCGCGCGCACGTCGGGGTCCGACCAGCTGTCGGGGAGCGGGTTGCCGGGCAGTTGCGCGGTGCCCACGATCATGAGGAGCCCGAGGCAGAGGGTGCTGCACACGGCGGAGACACCGGCGACGGCGGCGAGCAGCCGGGTCGCGGTGCGGGGGTGGAGCCGCTGTTCGGCGAGGCGGGCGACCGGCCACGCGGTCAGCGGAAGGACCAGGGGAAGGAAGACGAAGACTCCCATGGCGGTCAGCCTTCCTCCTCCCCGGCCTCCGGGGAGGGGAGTTCGGCCTCCGGGGAGAGGAGTTCACGAAGGAGTCGCTCGTCGTTCGGCGAGAGCGCGGTCACGAAGCTGGCCAGGACCGCCTGGCGGTCCGCCTCGGCGTCCAGGACCTTCCGCATCCGCAGGGCGGCCAGCCCCGCCTCGTCCGCGACCGCCGTCCACCGGAAGGACCGGCCGGCGCGCTCGCGCTCGACGGCGCCCTTCGCCCACAGGCGGGTCAGGATGGTGATCACGGTGGTGTAGGCGAGGCCGCCGCCGAGGCGTTCGCGCACCCACGCCACGGGCACCGGCTCGGACGCCTCGCGCAGGACGGCGAGCACCTGGGCCTCCAGCTCGCCCTGTCCGCGCCTGCGGGCCGGGGTCTCCGCCCCGTCCTCGCTCCGGTCCACCATGCCGCCGCCCTTCCGCTCCCGCCGCGCCCGACGGCCCCGTCCGCCGTCCGTCCGGTCGGCAGGCCATCGTACTGAGCGGGCGGGGGAAACCGTACGTCACGGTCCGTCCCGGGGCATCCCGCCCCTCCCCGGCGGAAAGGAATTCGGGTAGCCTCGCAGGGCTCGGGAAATTCACCGCCGGAATGCCGGCGTGGGCGTCAATGGGTACCGGCACCCATGTTCCGCAGGTCTGCGACATGGGACAATGGGGTACTTTCGCGACGCGGGAGCACGATTTCACGGCTCGGCGCGAGAACGCGCACGCGGGACCACGCGGGTGCGAAAGCGCGAGCCGATCACGGGGGCCGAGGGGGCGCACGCATGGTTTGGTTTCTCGGATTCGGAATCGCCGGACTGGTCGTCCTGGCCCTTTCGCTGGTTTTCGACGGCGTCCTGGAAAGCGTCGGCGTCGGGGTGGACGGTTTCCTGTCCCTTCCGGTGATCGCCGGCTTCGTCTCGGCCCTCGGCTTCACCGGGGCGATCGCCACGGGCGCCGCCGGTGCGGGCGCCGTCACCGCGACCCTCGCCGGCGCCGTGGCGGGCGCCCTGGTGGGCTGGCTGACCTGGCGGTTCAGCCGGGCGCTGCTCCGGGACGATGCGCCCGCGCCCCGGGGCGAGGACCTGACGGGGACGTCGGGCACGGTCGTCACGGCGATCCCCGCCGCCGGTTACGGCGAGGTCCTGCTGTATCTGAGCGGGCAGCCGGTGAAGTACGCGGCGAAGGCCGCCGCGCCGGTGGCGCGGGGCGCCGAGGTGTGGGTGGAGTCCGTCCTCTCGTCGACGTCGGTCGCCGTCCGCCCCGTCGAACGCTGACCGGGCCGTCTCCCTTTTTCGTTCCACTCGATTTCACTCACGTTCCACTCAAGGGGATTTCGCCATGAGTCCTGTACTGACAGCGGTCCTCGGGATCGTCGTCCTCGTCGTTCTGCTGGGCCTCGTCGTCGTCACCCGCTACAAGGTCGCGGGCCCGAGCGAGGCGTTCATCATCACGGGCCGGCGCGGCAAGAAGGCCACCGATCCCGCGACCGGACGCGTCTTCACCGACAACAGCGGCCAGAAGGTCGTGGTCGGCGGCGGCGTGTTCGTCGTCCCGTTCGTGCAGCAGAAGTTCACCCTCGACCTCTCCAGCCGGCACATCCCGGTCGCGGTGCGCGGCGCGGTGACCCTGCGCGGCGTGAAGGCGAACCTGGAGGGCGTCGCGATCGTCAAGGTCGGCGGCACCGAGGACTCGATCCGGGCGGCCGCGCAGCGCTTCCTGATGCAGCAGAACGGCATCGTCGGCTTCACGCAGGAGGTGCTGTCCGGCGCGCTGCGCTCCATCGTGGGCCGCATGTCGGTCGAGGACATCATCCGGGACCGCGCCGCGTTCGCCGGCCAGGTCGCCGAGGAGGCCGAGGCCAGCCTGTCCGGCCAGGGCCTGGTCCTGGACGCCTTCCAGATCCAGGACATCACCACCGAGGGCTCCTACCTGGAGGACCTCGGCCGTCCCGAGGCCGCCCGCGCCAAGCAGGAGGCCGACATCGCCGAGGCCGTCGCCCGCCGCGCCGCCGAGCAGGCCCGGCTGAAGGCGGAGGAGGAGATCGCCATCGCCCAGCGGACCCTCTACCTGAAGCAGGCCGAGATCAAGGCGCAGACCGACGAGGCCGCCGCCCAGGCGAACGCGGCCGGTCCGCTCGCCGAGGCCGCCCGCCAGCAGGACATCCTGAGCGAGCAGGAGAAGGTCGCCGAGCGGCAGGCCGCGCTGACCGACCGCCAGCTCGACACCGAGGTCCGCAAGCCCGCCGACGCCGCCCGCTACCAGGCCGAGCAGGAGGCGGAGGCCCGCCGGATCGCCCTCGTCAAGCAGGCCGAGGCCGACGCGCAGCGCTCCCGGCTGACCGGTGAGGGCGAGAAGGCGCACCGCGCCGCGCTCGCCGACGCCGTGCGCATCGAGGGCGAGGCCGAGGCCGCCGCCATCGCCGCGCGGGGTGCCGCCGAGGCCGAGGCGATGCGGAAGAAGGCCGACGCGTTCTCCCAGTACGGGGACGCGGCCGTCCTCCAGATGCTCGTCGAGGTCCTGCCGCAGGTCGTCGCCAAGGCGTCGGAGCCGCTGTCGGCCGTCGACAAGATGACGGTCATCTCCACCGACGGGGCGAGCCAGCTGTCCCGTACGGTCGCGGACAACGTCGCCCAGGGCGTCGAACTGCTCTCCGCCACCACCGGGGTCGACCTGGCGCAGCTGCTCCAGGGCATCACCCAGAAGCAGAAGGAGGCGCGGAAGCCCCAGGAGAACCAGGGCGAGGCCGTCGAGATCACCGGCTGAGGAACAGCGGCGAAAGGCCCGGGGGACGTGTCCCCCGGGCCTTTCGCGTGCGTGCGACGTGGCGTCAGACGCGGCCGGACGCTCCGCTTCCCGCCTCCACGTCGTCGCCGCCGGTCTTCGAGAGGCTCGGGGCGGGTTCCGGGAGCACCGCGCCGTCCCCCGCGGCCGGGGTCGTCGGCGTGCCCCGGCGACGGGCGACGTAGGCGGCGATCGGCTCGGTGAAGCGGGCGGTGAGCGGCCCGATCACGACGAGGACCAGGACGTAGGCGGTGGCGAAGGGCCCCATCTGCGGCTGGACGCCGGCGCTGACGGCCAGTCCGGCGATGACGATGGAGAACTCGCCGCGCGCGACCAGCGTGCCGCCCGCCCGCCAGCGGCCCTTGACCCCGATCCCGGCCCGGCGCGCGGCCCAGTACCCGGTGGCTATCTTCGTCAGCGCGGTGACGATCGCCAGGGCGAGCGCCGGCAGGATCACCGGCGGGATGCTGGCGGGGTCGGTGTGCAGACCGAAGAAGACGAAGAACACCGCGGCGAACAGGTCGCGCAGCGGGCTCAGCAGCGTGTGGGCGCCCTCCGCGACCTCGCCGGAGAGGGCGATGCCGACGAGGAACGCGCCGACGGCGGCGGAGACCTGGAGCTGCTGGGCGACACCGGCGACCAGCAGGGTCAGACCGAGGACGACCAGGAGCAGCTTCTCCGGGTCGTCGCTGGAGACGAACCGGGAGATCAGGCGCCCGTACCGGAGGGCGAGGAAGAGCACGAGCCCGGCCACGCCCAGGGCGATGGCGAGCGTCACGCTGCCGGCGGCGAGGCCGACACCGGCGAGCAGGGCCGTGATGATGGGCAGGTAGACGGCCATCGCCAGGTCTTCGAGGACCAGGATGCTGAGGATCACCGGGGTCTCGCGGTTGCCCAGGCGTCCGAGGTCGCCGAGGACCTTGGCGATGACGCCGGAGGAGGAGATCCAGGTGACGCCCGCCAGGACGACGGCGGCGACCGGCCCCCAGCCGAGCAGCAGCGCGGCGACCGCGCCGGGCAGGGCGTTGAGGGTGAAGTCGACGAGCCCGGCCGGGTACTGGGTCTTGAGGTTGGAGACGAGGTCGCTCGCCGTGTACTCCAGGCCGAGCATCAGGAGCAGGAGGATGACCCCGATCTCGGCGCCGATGGCGACGAACTCCTCACTGGCGCCGAGCGGCAGCAGACCGCCGTTGCCGAAGGCGAGGCCCGCGAGGAGGTAGAGGGGGATCGGGGAGAAGCTGAACCGGGCCGCGAAGCGGCCGAGGAGGCCCAGGCCGAGGATGATGGCGCCGAACTCGATCAGGAAGACAGCGGAATGCACCCTCGCCTCACTCCCGACCGAGAATCGAGGCGGCGGCGTCGACGCCCTCGCGGGTGCCGATCACGATGAGGGTGTCGCCGCCCGCGAGCCGGAAGTCCGGCGTCGGGGACGGGATCGCCCCGGAGCGGCGCAGCACGGCGACGACGGAGGCTCCCGCCTCGGTCCGCATCCGCGTCTCGCCGAGCACGCGCCCGTTCCAGTACGAGTGCGCGGACAGTTCGATCCGCTCGGCGACGAGTCCCAGGTCCGTGGTGTGCAGGACGTTGGGGCTGTGGTGCGCGGGCATCAGCGCGTCGATCAGGGAGGCCGTCTCCCCCTCGGTGAGGTGGAGGGACTGGGCGCAGGCGTCGGGGTCGTCGGCCCGGTAGACGTTCACCGTCCGCGTTCCGTCGCGGTGCGCGATGACCGAGAGGTGCTGGTGCTCCCGAGTGGTGAAGTCGTACTGGACTCCGATTCCGGGCAGGGGTGTGGTTCTGGTCCGCGGGGCAGGCACTGGCCCGTCGCCTCCTGTCGTCGTGACCGGTCGCAGCCGGTCGGGGCCGGTTCCGGCCTTTCGTGGAAAGGGATGCGCCACGGGGGGAACGGCGCCGTCCCGCGCCCCGCGGCCCCGTTATGGTGCCATCCGCGCGGAGACGCGGAACATGGGTGTCAGCACGGATGGACAGAACCCCGACAAACCGGTCAGGATGAGGCGGGACACGGGTCCCGCGCGTGCCGGAGGGCGCGCGGTGAGGCGGTGAGCACGAGCGGCCGGGCGACGCGTCGGGCCCGGGGAGAGGCGGGACGGTGTCGCTGTACTGGCGCCTCTTCCTGCTGAACGCCGCGATCCTGCTCGTCGCCGTCCTGCTCCTCTTCGGCCCCGTGACGGTCTCCACCCCGGTCCTCGTCGGCGAGGCGTTCGTCCTCGTGGCCGGTCTGGTGGCGATGCTCGTCGCCAACGCCTTCCTGCTGCGGGTGGGCCTCGCGCCGCTCCAGCGGCTCACCCGGGTGATGCGGACGGCGGACCTGCTGCGGCCCGGCCGGCGCGCGGAGGTGGAGGGGCGCGGCGAGATCGCGGACCTGACCCGTACGTTCAACACGATGCTGGAGCGGCTGGAGGCCGAACGGGCCGCGAGCAGCGCCCGGGTGCTGTCCGCCCAGGAGGCCGAGCGCCGGCGGATCGCGCAGGAGCTGCACGACGAGGTCGGACAGACCCTCACCGCCGTGCTGCTCCAGCTGAAGCACTCCGCCGACCACGCGCCGGCCGGACTGCGGGCCGAGCTGCTCCAGGCGCAGGAGACCACCCGGGGCAGCCTCGACGAGATCCGGCGGATAGCGCGCCGGCTGCGGCCGGGCGTCCTGGAGGAGCTGGGCCTGCACAGCGCGCTCAGGTCGCTGGCGTCGGAGTTCTCCACGCGCGGCCTGGCGGTGCGGCCGCACATCGACGCCGGGCTGCCGAAGCTCGACCACGAGACGGAGCTCGTGTTCTACCGGGTCGCCCAGGAGGGCCTGACCAACACGGCACGCCACTCGGGCGCGAGCCACGTCGACCTGCGGCTGCGGCTGCTGCCCCGGGGCGGAGTGGGCCTGCTCGTACGGGACGACGGGCGGGGCATCGGGAACGCGCCCGAGGGCGCCGGGCTGCGGGGGATGCGTGAGCGGGCCCTGCTGATCGGCGCGGAGCTGACGGTGGGCGACGGCCGGGACGGGGGGACGGAGGTCCGCCTCGACACCACCGGCCGCACGGGGACCGGCGCCACGGAGGAGGGTACGTCGTGACCGGAGGCGGGGCGAAGGGGGACGGCATGACCGGCGGTACGACGGAGGGCACGGCATGACCGGCGGTACGACGGAGGGGGACGACGTGACGGGCGACGCGGGAAAGGGGGCGTCGTGACCGGAGACCGCCCGACGCGGATCCTGCTCGCGGACGACCACGCCCTGGTGCGCAACGGGGTGCGGCTGATCCTCGACGCCGAGCCGGACCTCACGGTCGTCGCGGAGGCGGCGGACGGCGCGGAGGCCGTCGCCCTGGCCCGCTCCGAGCGGATCGACCTGGCCGTCCTCGACATCTCCATGCCCCGCCGGACGGGACTCCAGGCGGCCCGCGAACTCAGCCGCCTCCAGCCGGAGCTGAGGATCCTGATCCTCACGATGTACGACAACGAGCAGTACTTCTTCGAGGCCCTGAAGGCCGGGGCGAGCGGTTACGTCCTGAAGTCCGTGGCCGACCGCGACCTGGTGGAGGCGTGCCGGGCGGCGGTGCGCGACGAGCCGTTCATCTACCCGGGCGCCGAGACGGCCCTGATCCGCACCTATCTCGACCGGGCGGAACAGGGCAGGCCGCTGCCCGACAAGGCCGTCACCGAACGCGAGGAGGAGATCCTCAAGCTCGTCGCGGAGGGCCACAGCTCCAAGGAGATCGCGGACCTCCTCGTCATCAGCCCCAAGACCGTCGAGCGCCACCGCGCCAACCTCCTCCAGAAGCTGGGGATGCGCGACCGCCTCGAACTCACCCGGTACGCGATCCGGGTGGGCCTGATCGAGCCGTAGGGCGCGGGGCCCGCCTCAGCCGGTGCCGGCCCAGGAGGCCCGCAGCCGTCGCTCGTGGTGCGCCACGCCCGCGTGGTCGCCGGCGATCACCGCGTAACGCCAGGTCCGCCCGTCCGGCGGCGGCCCGGCGTACAGGACGACGCCCTCGCCGCGCGCCGGGTCGTAGGCGAGGCGCGCGCCGCGCAGCCGGTCCACGGCCTCCCCGAAGGAGCACGCGGACGGGGTGCGCGCCGTGCCCGTCGCCCAGACCGGAGCGCCGGTCCCGGACCCGGTCCCGGCGGTGAGGCGGGTCACCATGGCGTGCGGGGTGGTGGTGGCGGTGCGCCGCACGTTGCTCTCTCCGGCAAGGACCTCGCCGTCGGGCGTCACCATCGCGTCGAGGCCGAAGGGCCCGGCGTAGCCGCGGGCCGCGAGGAAGCCGCCCAGGGCGTGGCCCCAGGCCTCCAGGACGGCCCCGACGTCCGCCGCCGGGGCGGGCAGGGGCGAGAGGTAACCGGTGAAGGCGCCCTCCGCGGTCCGCATCTCACCGCTGAACAGCGCCCTCGTCCCGCCGGGTCCGGTCTCCATCTGGACGCTCACCGACCGGGCCACGTCGACCCGCTCCTCGACGACCCACAGCCCTTCCGGGCCGCCCACGGGCGGGAGTTCGCCCCCGGCCCACGGATCCGCCGCGCCGGCCACGCCCGTCGTACTCGCCACGCCCGTCGCACTCGTCGTGCCCGTCGCGCCCGGGAGGAAGACCATGCCGTGGCCGCCCGCCGACCGGTCGGGCTTGACCACGACCCGGCCGTACGAGGCGAGGAGCTCCCGCACGGCGTCCGGCACCCCCGCGCGGCGGCGGACCAGGCCGTCCGGCAGCCTCATGCCCAGGGCGAGCGCCGCACTCCGGAACCCGGCCTTCGTGTTGAGCAGCCCGGTCACGTCGAGCGCGGCCTCGGCCTCCGCCGGGGAGGCGTACGGGGCGACGGGGACGCCCAGGGCCCGCGCCAGGCCGATCGCCGCCCCGTCCAGGGCCGTGGGGAGGACCGCCCGGAAGGGCCGGCCGCCCACCGCGCCGACGACGTGGGGGTACGGGTCCGCCGTACCGTCCCCGGGCGGGACGACCACCGCGACCGAGTCCCGGGGGACGCCGGTCAGACCGCAGACGTACCGCAGGAAATCCTCCCCGACCGGCACCGGGGAGACGAGGACGTCGCCGGGCCGCAGCAGCCACGCCTCCCGGGGCGCCTGCTCCGCCCAGGCACGGAGCACCACGCGCTCCTCCGGGTCGACCGCGAGGCCGGAGACGAGGTTGGCGTGGAGGACGAGGGGTCCGTCCGGCTCCGTGGGATCGGTCCGTCCCATCAGACGCCGACGTGCAGGACGCAGATGTCGTCGCGGCGGGTGGCCGGGTCGACGAGGGCGTCCAGGACGTCGCCCAGGGGCCGGGGGCCGGCGCCGCGCTCGGCCACCGTGCGGGCCAGCCGGTCGAGGCCGTCGTCGAGGAGCTCCCCCGGGGCCTCGACCAGGCCGTCGGTGAAGAACAGCAGGTGGTCCCCGGGCAGCAGGCGGATGGCGGACGAGTCGTAGCGCGGAGCGGTCGTGGCGCCCAGGAGCACGCCCCGGGGCGACGGCAGGTAGCGGGCCTCTCCGTCGCGCAGCAGCAGGGGCGGCAGGTGGCCGGCCTGCACCCAG
This sequence comes from Streptomyces sp. NPDC093071, assembly GCF_044754545.1. Taxonomy (NCBI): domain Bacteria; kingdom Bacillati; phylum Actinomycetota; class Actinomycetes; order Kitasatosporales; family Streptomycetaceae; genus Streptomyces; species Streptomyces sp. NPDC093071. The sequence continues at coordinate 1,138,093 of NZ_JBIVPH010000001.1, forward strand.
GTGAGGATGCCCGAGGAGGGCTCGTAACGGCCCATGATCATCGTGGCCGTGCTGTAGGCGCGGTCCGCGCTGTGCCACAGGAGGGTGTTGAGCCGGGCGAGGATCGTGGCGAGCGGGGTCCCGGTGATGGCCATGCCCTTGGCGGTGAAGCGCAGCTGGGCCATCGTGGCCACGGCGTCGAGCCCGTGGCCCGCGACGTCCCCGACGACGAGCAGCGCGCTGCCGTCGGGCAGTTCGATCGCGCTGTACCAGTCGCCCCCGACGTTGATTCCCCGCTGGAGGGGCTGGTAGGCGACGTCGACGGTGAGGCCGGCCAGGCGCAGCGACTGCTGGGGAAGGGGCAGCAGGGCGTGCTGGAGCCGGGCGGCGAGGACGCGCTCGGCCGTCAGCGTCTCCTGCTGGGCCACGGCGGTGCGGTCGCGTTCGAGCAGCTGCTCCTTGGCCCGCTGCACGGCGGTCATGTCCTGGAAGAAGCCGTGGACCTCGACCGGCGAGCCGTGGGCGTCCGCCTCGGCCTCCGCGACGATCCGCAGGTGCCGGACCTCCCCGTGGGGGGTGGTGATGCGGAAGGTGTGGTCGATGGCCTGCCCGTCCCCGAGGAGGCGCCGCACCTGTCCGGCCAGGGCGGGCAGGTCCTCGGTCAGGACGTGCGCGGGCAGCTCCTCCAGGGTCATCGGGCCGAGGGAGGGGTCGCGGGCGAAGATGTCGTAGACCTGTTCCGACCAGGTGATGGCGTCGCGGACGAGGTCCCAGTTGGCCCAGCCCATGTTCCCCAGGCGCTGCATCACCTCCAGGCGGCGCTGCTCGCGCTCCCCGCTGTCGAGGCGCACCCAGGAGACGATCAGCCCTCCCTGGCAGGCGTTCGCGCGGACGGTGAACCGGGAGAGGCGGGGGATGCCTGCGAGCACCTCCTCGTACGCGAAGGGTTCCCCTTCGTAGCGGACGCCGTTCTCCAGCGCGTCGAGGTAGCCGCGCCACAGGGCCGTGCCGAGCACGCTCGGGTACGTCTCCAGGACGCTGAGCCCCACCAGCTCCTTGCCCCGGCGGCCGCCGACGTCCAGCGCGTCGGGCGAGGCCGCCGCGATCCGGAAGTCCTGGACCTCGCCGTCCGCCCCGGTCAGCGGCACGAGGAAGATCGCCGAGCCGGGCAGTCCGTCGAGCACCTCCTGCACGGCGGACGCGGTGAGGGCGGGCGGCCGCGGGCCCGCGTCCGCCATCGTCGGCTGCCGGCGGGCCACGTAGCGGCTCGACGAGAAGACGGAACCCTCACCGGCGGCGCGGGAGAGCGCGGCGGCTCCCCCGAAGCCGTTTCTTCCCGGCTCAGGCACGTCCGGCTCGTCGTGGCTACCCGTCATGGAACGAGCATCCCACGGATGGGCACCGGTACTCCCGGACGGCCGCCGCTCTGTCACGGGGCCCGTGCCGGTCGGCGGGGGTGCGGCCGTGGTGGGCCCCGGCCCCGCCGTTCAACGACACCAGGGGGCACCGACCGCGATGGCCATGCCCATGACCTCGTGAATCTTCGTTGCGTGGACTTCGCCCAGCGCGCCGCCGAGGATCCGGAAGTCGTGCGCGTACACGAAGACCGCACGGCCCTCGACGGTGCCCCAGCCGGTGACCACACCGTCGGCGTAGGGCTCTTTCGCCTCCGGGCCGAAGCCCTGCGCCCGGTGCCGGCGCGACTGCTCCACCTCGCTGGACGAACCACGATCGAGGAGCGGCCCGCTGCGCTCACGGCGGTCAGCTCGCCCCCGGCGTGCTGCGCCCCGGTCGCGCGCTCACCCGGGCCCGCCAGGCCCCGCTCGCGCAGGACGTGCGGCTCGGCCACCCGGCCACGGGCATCGGCGGGCTCGCTCGATCGGACTGCGACGCCTCTCGACTACTCCTCTTCCCATGGGGACATGGCGGCCGCGTCCGGAGGTAAAGAGGTCGCCGGAAGGGCGATCGCGGTGAGCACGAGTCCCTGCCGGACCGCCCAGTGGCCGCTGAAGCCGGTGAGCCGCCGCCCGTCCGGGGTCACCGGGCCGGGGACCGGCAGCCGGGCGTGGAACGTGCGGGCCTCCGCGTCGACGGTGATCAGGGCGTCCTCGAACTCCAGCCGGCGCCCGGTGATCGGGAACCAGGCCTTGTAGACGCTCTCCTTGGCGCTGAAGACGAGCCGGTCCCAGTTCACCCCGGGGTGCCGGGCGGCCATGCGCGGCAGCCAGTGGCGTTCCTCCGGGAGGGTGACCAGTTCCAGCGTTCCGGTGCTGGGGAGCGGCCGGTTGGGCTCCGCGTCGATGCCGAGGGCCGTCACGTCGCCGGAGCGCGCGACCGCCGCCGCCCGGTAGCCCGCGCAGTGCGTCATGCTGCCCACGACTCCCCCGGGCCGGCCGGGCGCGCCGCGCGGGCCGGGCAGTATCGGGGCGGGCGACACGCCGAGCCGGGCGAGCGCCTCGCGGGCACAGCCGCGTACGGTCGCGAACTCCTTGCGGCGTTCAGCCGTGCTTCCGGCCACGAGCGCCTTCTCCTGCTCGTACAGGACCGACTCCGGCAGGTCGCCGAAGGCCTCTTCGACCGCGACGGACGCGGGCAGCAGTTCCTCGATCACGGGCCCTCCGCCCCCGTCGCGGTCCCCGCCGCCGGGAGGATGCGGACCGGGCGGCCCGGCGGGGTGGTGCGCCGGCGCCACTCCCGGGGGTAGCCGAGCGACACCTCCTCGAACGGAACTCCGTCCAGCGTGAGGGTGCGGGGGATGTGCAGGTGTCCGTAGACGACCGCCGCCGCGTGGAACCTGCGGTGCCAGTCCGCGGTCGCCTCGGTGCCGCACCACAGCGCGAACTCGGGGTGCCACAGCACCTCGGTGGGCTTGCGGACCAGCGGGAAGTGGTTGACCAGGACCGTCCGGGTGCCGGGCGGCAGCGCGGCCAGCCGGGCCTCGGTGAGCGCGAGCCGGGCCCTGCACCACTCCTCGCGGCTGGGGTACGGGTCGGGGTGGAGCAGGAACTCGTCGGTGCAGACCACGCCGGCCTCCTCCGCGCGGGCGAGCGCGACCTCCTTGGAGGTCACCCCGGGCGGCCGGAAGGTGTAGTCGTACAGCAGGAACAGCGGGGCGATCGTGACCGGCCCGCCCTCGCCCTCCCAGACGGGGTACGGGTCCTCGGGGGTGACGACGCCGAGCGAGCGGCACAGCTCCACCAGGTGCCGGTAGCGCCGTTCGCCGCGCAGTTGCACGGGGTCCTCCCGGGGCGTCCACAGTTCGTGGTTCCCCGGCGCCCAGACGACTCTGGCGAACCGGTCGGCGAGCAGCGTCAGCGCCCACTCGATCTCTTCCACGATCTCGCCGACGTCACCCGCGACGATCAGCCAGTCCCGGTCCGACTCGGGCCTGATCCCCTCCACGATCCGCCGGTTCTCGGCGTAGTGGACGTGGAGGTCGCTCAGGGCCACCAGGGAGCCGGCCCGGGCCGGCCGACCGGTGGGGGATGGCGCGGCACCGCGCGTCTCGTATGCCATGGCGGGTCTCCGTCACCCCGCCACGGGGAGCGGGGAGGCGGCCTGCTCCCGCACGAGGGAGAGGCGTCCGCCGGTCAGGGCCTCCCGGCCGAAGCCGACGCTGGTGTGCCGTCCCCGGCCACGGACCTCGCCGACGGGGGCGAGGACGGGGCGGGCGAGCGGGGCGGTGCCGTCGGCGAGGCGGCGGACGGCCTCGAAGGTCACCGACGCGCCCATGCCGTGCCCGAAGAGGACGATCGGGCGGTCGTCGGCGCGGGCCGCCAGGTCGTCCGCGATCCGGCCGGCCGGCTCCCCGATGTCCGTACCGACCGGCTCGGTCCGGCGGTCCCGGCGGACGAAGGCGTCGACGCCGAGCGCGAGGGTCCGGGAGACGGTGAGGCAGAAGCCCGCCGAACCTCCGGCGTGCGGGAAGCCCACGAGCCGGACGGCGGCGTCCGGTGCCGGGCGTAAGTTCCGTATCCAGAGGTCTTCGATCTGTGCGGTCATGGGTTCCTCAGGGCCTTTCACACGGTTCGGCGGACGCGCTCGCGCGGAGCGCCCCGGGCTTCACGGCTTGAGGACAACCCCGTCGGCGGCCTCGATCGGTTCACCGTATTCCAGCGTGATGCCCTTGGCCCCGTATTCCTTGCGGAGGCCGCTGATCTCCCCGGGGGGTGAGGATGTCGTGGTTCGCGAAGTGCAGTTGGAACGAGGACACACCGGGCAGGGTCCCGGCGGGAGCGCGGATCTCGGCCGGGAAGTTCGGCAGCGCGGAGAGGCCGTTCCCGAACGACACCGCCTCCGAGGTGAACCGGTCGCCTGCGCCCCGCCACTGCAGCCACGCGCGAAACGAATGATCACCCGATAGAGCCGACGCAGTTCCTTCACGGGATCAGCGAACTCCCCTGCCTCCCCGGATGCTTCGTCCTTCTCCGGCGTACGACCCGCCCGCTACTCCTGGCCCGCCTTCGCGGCGGCGTGCGCCGCCGAGGATGAGACCGATGGCACCGCCGGACATCAAGATGGCGGTGAAGATGCCGAACTTCTCGCTCGTCCCGGCGCAGGTGACGGCCCGGGAGGGGCGCAGGTAGGCGGCCTCGTGGACCGACCCGGCCTCGGCGGGGACAGCTCGGTCGCGCAGGACGATGACGGTGCCGATGCCGTCCTGGAGGAAGACGGTCCCATCGCCCTCTCGGATGTCCACGTACCCACCAGGAATTCGTACGCGATACGCCTCAGGAAACCGGATAGGCGTACTCGATGTGAACCAGACGCGCAATACCGAACAGCAGAAACGCCGCAGGTGGCAGCAGCCACCAGCGGACGAGAACGCCGCGCCACACGGGCACATACGAGAGGAGAAGACCGAGCACGCCAAGGACGCACAGGAACACGGCGGCCGCGGCGATCCCCTCGATCGCGGCCGAGTCCCAGTCACCCTCGGGCCGGGTGAACAGGGCGCCGTAGCCCAGGTAGCAGCCGAGTAGATTCAGCAGGACGAGTACGACCGTCCACGGTCCACACTCCTCACCGGACACACGCCCTGCCGCACTCACTCGATGACGCCTCTCGCGTCGTCCGGCTTTCTGCCGTAGGCCTGGATCTGGCCGTGAGGTCGGTTCCTGGTACCGAGCACCCGAGAAACCGCAGCGCAGAAGCCCTACTTCACCGGCTCCAGAATCGCCACGCACTCCACATGATGCGTCATCGAAAAGACATCGGCCAGGCCGGATCCTGAAGAACGGCAGGTCAGACCCATCTTCTCGGCTCACCAGCCCGCTTGCTGACATCCAGAGCGTCAGCCGAGCGTCACAGAGGACCGTTACACCCCCTGACGCGATGCACTCGCGCGTAGCCCCCTGGTGGGGAGCGATCAGCGGCGCTCCACGCGACGGTCGTCGGCCTTCCCTCTTGCCGAGCAGTGGGACGCAGTGACGGCTGGGCACCGTGTACCTGATGACCGGGGAGAGCTGGGTGGACTCGGAAGCAGCGTGGTCTACCAGCTCAGTCGCGGTGCCCGTTCAGGGTGCATGACGGGGGCATTCCCTGGATCAGGTCGCCCAACGCTCTCCCCGGCTCGTCCCACTCCGTGGCCGAAAAGGGAACCGTCCTCGCCACCCTGACGGAGACTGGCAGGCGACGATCAACAGGGCGACGAGGAGAGGAGAGCGCGCCGATGGAGGAGTTCACGTACAAGCCCGCCGCCGATCGGCTCTTCGGGATGGTCCACATCGCGCTCAGCCACGAGGGCGGGACGGTGACGGTGAGCGGTGACGGGCTGCCGCGCACCGAGATCCGGCGGAGCGCCGGTACCCCGCTGGAAAGCCATGTGCCGATCGGTACGCGCGAACAGGGGCGGCTTACCCTGAGCGTGGACGGCGCGGACGAGGCCCTGCGCCCTGCGAAGGGCTTCCTGACCCGGCGTTCGTACCGGGTGGAGGTCGAATCCGCGGCGCGGGGACACGGGTATCTGCTGGTGCCGGACTCTCTGGGCACCAGCCATCTGCTGCGCGACGGCCGCCTCCTCGGCGTCTTCACGTCGACCGGGGACGGGACGGTCAGCGCCGAGTGGGAGGAGCCGAACAGCGGCGAGCACGCGGAGCCCCACGACGCCGCCGTGGGGTACGCGCTCGCCGCCGCCTTCGGGACGGGGGCCGAGCCGATGTGGAAGCTGACGCTGAACGCCCTGCTGGAGATGTGGCCGTGAGTAGGTCTGCCCTCATTTCTCAGTCTGCGGCAGCGGGTGGGAGCAGGTCGATCGGGCGACGAAAGCGATGCCGTCGTAGTCCTTCGCCGGTACGAGCGGCGCGGTGTGGAAGCGGTAGGAGAACCGCGGCACGTTGGCGCCGAAGCTGCGCTGTGCCTGCGGCGCGTGCAGCCAGGGGGCGGTGCAGCGCAGGTCGATGTAGTAGTCGCCCTTCAGGGCGTCGGCGAGCCGTGCCTCGATGGACCGGGTTCCGGTGCCGATGCGGTGCCGTACAGGAGGGGTCTGCAGGTCCCTGCGGGCGAGGAAGGAGCCCTTGCCGAAGAGCAGGGCCAGGGCGTAGTAGCGGTCACCGTAACGCTCACGGAGCCTGCTACCGAGCGCGGTGACCCGGTCCCCGTACGTGCCCTTCGCGAGGTGACCGTTATGCGCCCAGACCATGACCCGGGCCACCGAATCGGCGTCCACGAGGCGGGCGACGGCATCGGCCATGGCTCGATCGCGCACGGCGAAGGCGCTCTCCTCCCCGGCGGACTGGTCGAGCGGGCGGGTCACGAGATCGGCGGCGCGGACAAGGATCCGCGCGTGCTCCACCAGCTCGGCGTCGGCGTGGTCGGCGAGGTGGCGGGCGACGTCCTCGGCGCGCTGTCGGAGCTCCTGTTCGGGGTCGGGGCGCGAGCCGGGGCGGGCGTGGATCAGGACCTCCAGGGCGCGGGCGTCCTCCTCGCGTCCGGGCACGTGCGCGCGCAGGAAGGACGTCACGGCCTCGACCGAGTCGGCGCTGCGCTGCGGGTCGATGCCGACGAAACGGACCCGGCACTCCTCGGCCAGGTCCCGGTTGTGCGCGTGGAGCCACTCGACGAGGTCGACCATCTCTCGCGTGCGCCAGGTCCAGAAGCCGAGCCGGGCGACGAGCCGCGCCGGGTCTCCGATGCCGTGCCGAACGTAGGCGTCCAGGGCGCGGGCGGCGGACTCGCTGGCCTCCATGGCGAGGGTGGTGAACCCTTCCTCGTGGACCAGGAACTCCATGATCCGGTGCTTGAGCCGGAAGAACTCGGCTGTGCCGTGGGTGGATTCGCCCAGGCCGACGATCCGGGCGCCGCGCAGCATCTCCCCCAGCGGCTTCAGGTCGTCGGTGGGCGCACCTGGGGTGAGCGTGTCCAGGGGGCGGGCGTGTTCGGTCAGCCAGCGGGCGATCTCGTCGGGCACCGGGGTGCCTCTCCTCCCTGCGCACGGCGTGGCGTGGCTCCTGCGGCCCGCCCGTGTCGCCGCACGCGATCGTGTGTCAGCTCTCGGCTTCGCGGCACGCCGTCAGGATCTCCCTGAGGTCTCGTACGGCGTCCTCTCGGCCATGGTCGGAATACACGCCCGCGGCGTTGACGACAACTTCGTCCACGCCCGCGCGCCCGTATTCGGCCAGTCCGGCGGCGATCTCGTGTGGGGAGCCATGCAGGAAGACGCCGGCGTCGACGAGGGCGCGGGCGCCGAGGTTCGGGCGGCTGTGGTGCACGCGCAGCCCGGCACGGCGGAGCATGTCGGTGTAGTGGGGTCCGGCGAGGTGGGCGCGTGCGGCCGTGTAGGCGAGACGGTACGGGTTGCGGTGCGGGCGATCGACGGCGGCGTGCACAACGGTGACGACCCGCGGCACGGGGCGGCCCGCCTCGGCGGCGCCCTTGGCCATGGCGGGCAGCAGGGTGTCCTGGACATAGCCGTGCGGGGTCATCCAGCTGATCGCGGCGTCCGCGACCTGCCCGGCGGCGCGTGCGAGCGCGGGACGCAGCACGCCGAGTCCGGTCTCGACGCCGGGGTGCGCCAGTGGGGGGAGCCGGACGGAGCCGCCGTCGTCCTCGGGACCAAGCAGTCGCCGCACCTCCCGGAGGTAGGCGAGGCAGGCGTCGCGCGGGCTGTCGTACGGCTTGCCGTGCAGTCCCGCGACGAAGTCCGGGGTCGCGGGACCGAGCCCGAGAACGGTGGGGTGCCCGGTGAGCAGCGCGAGGGAGCGGGACTGGATCGTGGCCTCCATGGGGTGCCGCAGTGGCATCAGGACGACGCTGGTGCCGACCGGGACGCGGTATCCCCGCCCGGCCAGATAGGCGAAGACCTGCTGGGTGTCCGCGCTCAGCGACTGGCCCTGCCAGAGGCGGGCGGCCCCGCCGTCGCGGACGAGTGCGGCGAAGGGGACGAGGGACTCGGGGTCCGTCGGCATGAGGGGGTACAGGACGGATACGCGCATCGTTCGGCCTCAGGAGGACGCGGCTTCGGTCAGATAGCCCGAAGCCTGGATTCGGAAGAGACGGGCGTAGACGCCGTCGGCTCGCAGCAGGTCCTGGTGGACGCCGTCCTCGATGACCCTCCCGTTCTCCAGGACGACGATCCGGTCGGCCATCCGGACCGTGGAGAAGCGGTGGGCGATGACGAGGGAGGTGGCGCCGCGGGCGACGTCCCGGAGCCGGGAGAAGATCTCGGCTTCGGCCTCGGCGTCGATCGCCGCGGTCGGCTCGTCGAGGACGACGACGGGGGCGCGCCTCATGAAGGCACGGCTGAGGGCGATCTTCTGCCACTGTCCGCCGGAGAGCTGGTGCCCGTCCTCGAAGTGGCGGCCGAGGACGGTGTCGTGGCCCTGCGGGAGCTCGTCCACGATCGCCGAAGCGCCGCCTGCGCGGGCGGCCTCCGCGATGCGTGCGGTGTCCTCGCGGGCCTCGACGCGGCCGAAGCCGATGTTGTCGCGGACGGGCAGCTCGTAGCGGATGAAGTCCTGGAAGATGACGCCCATGTGGCGTTGCAGATCGTCGAGGTCGTACTCCTCGATGGGAACGTCGTCGACGAGGATCTGCCCGCTCGTCGGTTCGTAGAGGCGGGTGAGGAGCTTGACGAGGGTGGTCTTGCCGGCGCCGTTCTGCCCGACGAGGGCGACGCACTCGCCGGCCGGCAGGATGAAGCTGACGCCGTCGAGGACGACACGGCCGGTGCCGGGGTAGACGAAGCGCACGTCCCGGAACTCGATGCCCTTGCGGAGCGTGTCCGGAAAGGGCCGGGTGCCGCCCTTGAGCCGGCGTTCGGGCAGGGCGAAGAAGGCAAAGAGGTTGCCGAGGAAGAGACTGTCCTTGTAGAGGGCGGCGATACCGAGCAGCATGCCGTGCGCGGAGACCTGGATCGAGCCGACCGCCTGGAGGTAGCCGGCGAGCTGGCCGACCTGGCCCGCTTCGGTGGTGGTGTGGATGGCCCAGAGCACGGCGCCGGACGAGGCGGCGACGCTGACCAGGCCAAGGACACCGCCGAGTACGGACTGCCGGTGGGCGAGGCGCCGGTCCACGTCGAAGAAGGTCCGCACGAGTCGGGTGTACCGCTCCAGGAGGTGCGGTCCGAGCTGAAAAAGGCGCACCTCCTTGTAGGTGTGGTCGGTGGTCGTGAGGTGCTGGTAGTAGTACAGGCGGCGGCGGTCGGGGGCCCGTTCGTACTCGATCTCGTACGCCTTGTGGCTGAAGAACATGTACGAGATCACGGACGGGACGGGCGAGACCAGGATCACCAGGGCGATCCAGGGGTTCCAGGTGAAGAGCACGATGCTGACCGTCGCCAGCGTGACCAGCTCCCGGGCGACCTCCAGGAGCTGGGTGAAGACCTGGTAGACGCGGCCGCCGTTGCTCTCCTGGAAGGCGCGCTGCATCGTGTCGTAGATCTCGGTGTCCTCGTACTGCTCCAGGTCGAGCCGGGTTCCCTTGCGCATCACCCACTCGCCCACGCGGGCGGTGAGCTCCAGGCGCAGCAGGGTGTCGAGGTACTGGAGAAAGGTGCCGAGGACGTGGTTGACCAGGCCCACGCCCAGCAGCGCACCGCCCACGAGAAGAGCCGTTCGTCCGGCGTCCGGGTCGCCGGTGACGGCGTCGGCCACGCCCTGCACGGCGGTGGCGACGAGCCCGATCTGGGCGGCCGGGATCAGGGCGAGCAGGACGGAGACGACCGTGAAGGCCGTCACCCGCAGCGGACTGAGTCGCCAGAACAGTCCGCTGACGCGCAGCCAGATCATCCGCGCCCCTCCCCCGCCGCCGTGTACGCCGTGCTCGTCGTCGGGACGCCGACGGCGGCCTCGCGGCCGCGGAGCGCGCGTCGGACGTGGGCCCACAGGGCGTGGCTGCGGGCCTCCCGATCGAGGTCGATGGGCAGCAGCCGGTTGATCTGCATGTGGGCCAGGCTGGCGAGAACCTGCTCCTCGGAGCCGACGAGGACGCCTTGCCGGGCGGCCGCTCGCACCGCCTCCACGGTCTCCGCCACCGCAGGCGCCTGTGCCCCGAAGGTCTCCTGGAGCAGCGACCGGTGGGCCCGGCCCTCCGGGTGGGGGTCGCGGTCCCAGGGGCTGAGGAGTTCGCAGAGGTAGTCGCGGTGGGCGCGGAACAGGGCGCGGCTGTCGCGGACATGGGCCTCGTCCGGGCCGGTGCCGTGATCCGCGTACGGGGAGAGGTCGACGCCCCACTGGACGTGGAGGGTGTCGAGAGCGGCGACGGCGAGGAACTCGGGCCTGATGTCGAGCCGCCGGGACAGCAGCAGGGCGGTCGCCTCGCTGTTGGCGCGGAAGAGCCGTTCGGCCGCGTCGAAGACGTCTGGGCCACCGTAGCGGGCGATCTCCGGTGCGTATGAGGCGAGTTCGATGTCGCGGGCGAGCCCGAGGTCGACGAGGCCCCGGCCCCACGCGGTGACCTGGGTGAGGGTACGGGCCGGGTCGGTGCCGCGCACCCGCAGCCGCAGGTGCGGGAAGGGGTCGGCGTACCGGATGTAGAACCAGCGGTCCAGGAGCTCCTGGGCAGCCAGTTCTCCGACCAGGTCCAGGAGCGGGCCGGCGATGATCTCGTCCTGCCGCTCGGGCGCCGCGTAGACCTTGAGGAAGGTCCAGGGGCCGCCGGGGGCATGGCGCTCCACCGGTACCGCCCGGCGGTGGCGCGGCACGGGCGCTCGCGTGGCGCGCACGGCGTCGCGGGCGACGACGGGCACGACGACCTCGGCGGCGTAGCGCTCGCCCGCCTCGTCCTGGAGCCACAGGCCGTCGAAGGACGGCAGCATCTCGTGCAGCACGACGTTCGTCCGCTTGGCCGACTCCGCCCGGAGCTCCTCGCGGCAGGCGGGGTGGTCGAGGTCGAGGAGCAGCCGCTGGTCGGCCTCGACGAGGTAGACGTGCCGGGGCACCCGCCACCGGACCCGCCAGCCGTCGAGGTCGTCGACGGCGCCGGCGGCGAGCCGCCACTGGGCGGGCCGCAGGACGACCTTGCCGCGGCTGACACGCGGCAGGAACGGAGCCGTCTCCGCCGGTCCCCAGTGGAAGCCGGTCGGCAGTATGTGGCCGTCCAGGGACGCCTCGATCAGGAAGCGGGCGACGTTCGGGGCAAGCGTCGGGCTGAGCATGTGGTGCTGGGCCACGACGATCTCCCGGTCGAGCCGGCGCGACCACAGGTGGAAGCGGTCCCCGGAGACGCCGACCAGGATGTCGTCCAACGGCACGACCCGGTCCGGGCCCACCGACGGGGCCGTGTTGACGGGGATCTCGTAGGGCCGGACGGCCGGGCGGAGCGTCACGTTGGCGGCGCGGCCGTACGGCGGCAGGAAGGCGAGCTCCGCGTAGGCGACGTCGGGGAAGAGGGCCTCCTCGCGCCGCGCGTATCCCCGGAGCCGTTCCACGGCGTCCTCCCCGAGGAGGTGGCCGAAGCGGCCGAAGGTGCGTCCTCCGTAGGTGAGGCTGTCGTGGCGCAGGACCGCCCGCCACTCCCCCCGGTCCAGGGCCTGCCGGTCGGCGGAGTGGATCTGGAGGTACGCCTCCATCGCGGGCGGCGGGTCGGGCATGGGGCCGGGCGGGGCGAGCCGGTCGAGCCAGGCGTCGGTCAGCTCGACCTCGTCGGCCCGGTCCCACCACGCCTGCTGGGCGAACTCGACCAGTGCGCCGTCCAGACGGGCGGTGTCGTCGGGCGGCGCGGTGGGCAGCTCGATGGAGCGCGGCGGATTGGTGTACGTCGGCGGCGCGTCCAGGCCGGTGTCGGGGCTGAGTAGGCTGAGGACCGGGACGCGGGTCCCGGCGCCGTACCGCTCGCTGAACTCCTCGCGGTAGCGCGTCAGATGGTCGCGCCTGCCCTGGGCGGCGCTGAGCCGCATCAGGACGCCGACGGCGTCGGCCGCGGCCTGTCCGACCGAGGCGTCGAGGACCGGCTCGCGCAGGTCGAGGAGGGTATCGACCTGGTAGCTCCGCCCGCTGTGGCCGGGCACGAGTTCGTCCTGCGCCGCCGCGAGCGCGCGCAGCGAGGCGGTGTCGTGGACCCGGTCGGCGAGGTCGGCGACGGCACGGAGCCGTTCGGCGGTGGTCGCGGCGGCGGGGACGTCGGTCAGCTTCTTCAGGACGTGGTGCTCGGGGCGCCCCGCGGTCTGCGGCGGCCGCAGGTCGCCGATGAGGAAGCCGAGGTCCCAAAGCTGCCGGACCAGGCCCTCGACGGTCTCGGCGGGCACGTCGGGGAAGGCGGCGGCGAGTTCGGCGGTGAGCCGCTCGTACGGGACCGGCACGGCGGCCGTCCGCATGACGAGGTCGACGGCGGGGGTGGCCCGGACGCGGACGGTCCGCTCGTCGTGGCGGCCGTACTTGTCGGCCTGCGGCAGGACGACGCGGTCGCCCGCGCGGGCGGCCGTCGGGTTGAGGACGAGGTGGAGCCGGCGCAGAAGGTCCGCGTCCTCCTCCAGCTTCTCGATGAGCGCCAGCAGCCAGCCCATGTCGGCCCGGACGTGCAGCCGGTGGTCCTCGGGCCGGCCGAGCCGGGCGGTGGTGGCGGCGCCGAACTCGCCCATCGCGACGCCGGAGAAGGCTCCGAAGGGGGTGGGCCGGGTCGCCATGCGGGTCAGGTAGCGCAACAGTCCGGAGCGGAGGCGGCGGACGCGCTTCTCGGGCAGCTCGTCGAGGCGGTCGAGGCTGCCGGCCAGGTCCTCGCTGGCGACGAGCAGGGCGCGGGCGACGTCGGGGCGGCGGGCCCGTTCGACGAGGGCACCCGGGGTGCGGGCCGGGTCCTCGGTGAGGTCGAGGAAGGTGCGGGCGGGCAGGACCGGGGCGCGCAGCAGGAAGAAGCCGGCGGGCTCGTAGGACGGCATGGGCATCACCGGGCGAGGAAGACGCGGAACCAAAGGGGCCGCTGCTCGCCGAGGGCGGCGAGCAGGGTGAGGGCCACGCCGGTGGCGCCGGTGAGGAGCCCCGGGTCGTCGACGGGCACGTCGGGGTCCTCCAGGTCGGCGAAGCCGAGCGGACGTGCCGCGTCGTGGTCGTCGAGCAGCTCCCCGACGAGGGCCGGCAGCCGGTCGCGGGCGGCGGTGCTGTGCGGCGCGAACTCCAGGGTGAGCATGACGAGTCCGGCGAGCCCGTGGCAGAGCGTGGGCGAGAGCGGCCGCAGGTGTCCGGCACGGGCGAGCGCGCCATCGAAGGCGGCGACGGCGGCGGTGCGGAGTTCCTCGTCGGCGGTTGCCTCGGCAACGGTCAGCAGGGCGCCCGCGACGCCGACCGTCCCGTAGCACCAGGCGATCCGGTCGTGTCCGCGGCCGGTGGCGGCCTCGTGGCCGTGCTCGTCGACGGGGACGCCGTCGCCCCAGACGGGGCCGTGCTCGTCGGTGCCGGCCCGGTCCCGGATCCAACGGGTGAGGTGGGCGACGGCCTCGCGCTGGCCGGGCCTGCGGTGGCCCGCCTCCCAGGCGGCGGCGAGAGCTGCGGCCACGCCCGGAGCGCCGTGCGAGAGGCCGAGGTTGAGATATCCGTGCGGGTACCTGACGTGGTGGTCGCCGACGGGCGGGTAGTGCGCCGGGGTGATGAGCCAGCGGTGCGGGGTGCCGTCGGTCTCGGCGGGTCCGGCGAGCCAGACGAGGTGGTCCACGAGCACGGCGACGGCCTCGGCGACCCGGGGCGAGGGACAGGGGACGGCGCCGAGGTGGGCGAGGGTGCCGGCGGCTCCGGTGACCAGGTCGTAGTCGAGGTCGCTGACGGAGCGCTCGATCCGGTGCGGGGGCGCGGCGAGGATCTGTTCGGCGAGCTGCTCGTTGAGCCGGTCGAGGCTGGGCCCGAAGCGGGGCTCGTCCCGGGCGACGTCGGTGAGGGCGAGGGCGAGACCGCTGGTGCCGGCGAACAGGCCGTGGTGCTCCAAGGGTTCGATCTGGGTGGACAGGACCGCCTCGCGTATGTGGGTGTACGCGGTCTCCGGTTCACCGAGCCCGGCGCGGGCGGCGTACAGGTGGAGGAGGGCCGAACCGGCCAGGCCGTGGGTGAGACTGGGCGGGTACCAGGCGCCGGAGGTGTCGCTCTGTTCGGCTGCGCGGAGCGCGAGGTCGTCGAGCTGGGCGGGGGTCGCGGTCGCGGCCACGACCTGGCTGACGGCCGTCCGCGCGCGGCGCACGAGTGCGGGGTCTGCCGTACCGGCCCAGGTGTCGGTACCGTGGTGGGCGAGGTGCATGTCAGTCCAGTCCTGTCTGTTCGGCGTGCTGCTCGCGCTGTGTCGACGGGTGCTGCCGTGTCTCCACCACGGCAGCACCCGTCGAACGTTCAGCCCGTGCCTACTTGGGGGCCACGCAGAGGATCGTGCACATCGAGGTGCAGGCACACGTCTTGGTGACGCTGCAGCCGACCCGGGTGCAGACGGTGCGGGTGGCGATCGTCGAGACCGACGGCGGGGGCGCCTGCTCACCGGCGGGGCCGGCGGCGGGGGCGGAGATACGGGCGTCCAGGTCGAATGCGTCCGACATGACTCTTCCTTTCGGAGTTCCTTTCCCGGCGGCCGAATCCGCCGGGGTCGCCGGTGATTTCCCGGCGCTGGAGAAATCCTGTCGAATCGCGTTCGTCTCTTCCATTGGCCGTGGCGACAATATTCACACCGGCCGGGAAATTCCTTCCGTGGCGAATGCGTAGGAAGCCAGGCACACGGCGAGGCGGGACGAGAGTTCCAGTTTCTCCATGACGGCGGCGACATGTGCGCGCACGGTTCTCTCGGTGACGTGCAGGCGCTGCGCCATCGACTCGTTCGAGAGCCCCTCGGCGAGCAGCAGAAAGGTCTCCTGCTCCCGCGGGGTGAGTCGGCCGACGCGTCCCAGCGCCGGTTTCCAGTGCGGCCCGCCCGGCGCGCGGGCGGGTGCGGCGTGCGGTGTCTCGGTCTCGCTCACGGTGCTGCGACGCTCCTGTCTGCGGCGGCCCTGCCCAGCGGCCGCGCGAGGTGGTCGGTGGTCAGCCTGCGGTAGAACGGGTCCTCCGCCAGCAGTTGTTCGTGGGTGCCGACGGCGCTGACCCGGCCGTCGTCCAGGACGACGATCCGGTCGGCGGCGCGCACGGTCGACATGCGGTGCGCGACGACGAGCAGCGCGCGTTCCCGGGAGATGCCCCGGAGCATGTCGGTGAGGTCGCGTTCGTTGATCGGATCGAGTTGTGAGGTCGGTTCGTCGAGCAGGACGAGTTCGGGCCTGGGAAGCAGCGCGCGGGCGATGGCGACGCGCTGGCGTTCGCCGCCGGAAAGGTTGAAACCGCGGTCTCCGACGGCGGTTTCCAGACCGCCCGGAAGGCGTTCGACGAGTTCGGCCAGATTCACCATCCGCAGCGTTTCGAGAATTGCCTCCTCGCTGGCTTCCGGGCTCGCGTAGGCGAGATTGTCACGCAGTGTTCCGTAGAGCAGGGGCGCGTGCTGCTCGACCAGTCCGATACGGGCGCGATGGGCGCGGGGGGCGACTCCGCGGAGCTCCTTGCCGTCGAAGAGGAGCTGTCCGTGGTCGGGCTCGTAGAACTTCTCGACGAGCGAGACGAGCGTGGTCTTCCCCGCGCCGGACCGCCCGACGAGAGCGATGAGCCCGGTCCGGGGCACGGAGAAGGAGACGTCGCGCAGCACGGGCCGGTCACCGTAGGAGAACGCGACGCCGCGCACGTCGAGCAGGGACGAGGAGACCGGGCCGGAGGGGACGGCGGCCGGGGCCGGCCCACTCGGGTCGGCCCCCTCGGAGCCTTCGACGGGCAGCCGGAGGACGTCCTCGATGCGGCGGAGCGACCCGAGGCCGCGCTGGATGAGGCTGAGCGCGTTGAAGAGGCCCGCGAGCGGCATGACGAGGTAGGTGGCGAAGAGCAGGAAGGCGACCAGTTCGCTGACGGACATGGAGCCGCCGGAGACCCGGACGGCTCCGATCAGCAGCACGAGCAGGAAGGATCCGTTGACCGCGATCTCCATGGCGGGCCCGACGACGGAACCGAGCCGGGCCGAACGCACGCCCGCGGTGTAGGCCGTGTCCACGTCCGCACCGATGCGCTCGGCCTCCCGGAGCTCGGCGCGGGCGGCCCGTACGGTCCGGATGCCGCCGAGGGCGCGTTCGAGGTCGGCGGTCATCGCGCCGACACCGGCCAGGGCCTGTTCCGTACTGGTACGGATGCCTGCCATCACCCCGGCGACAAGGACGGCGGCGACCAGCAGCGTGGCGGCGACGACGAGGAACATCACCGGGTCGATCCAGAGCATCAGTCCGGCCGCGCCGACGCCGGTCACGGAGACGGTGACCAGTTGCACGAAGCTGCCCGCCACCATGTCGCGGAGCACGGTGGTGTCGGTGCCGACGCGCGACAGCAGGTCGCCCACCCGTCGGCCGTCGAGCTCGCGTACCCGGACGAAGAGCAGCCGCTCGACGAGCCGTCGGCGCAGGCGCCGCACGACGCTCTCGCCAGTCACGTCCAGCAGATACTGGCCGCACGCCTCCAGCGCCGCCTGAGCAAGGAAGAGGGCGGCCAGCGCGACGACGAGCAGCGAGAAGGTCCGATCGGCGGCGACCCTGTCGATCAGGCGCATCGTCAGAAGAGGCTGGAGCAGGCCGAGTACGGTGCCGACGACGGTCAGCGCGAGCGCGGCGCCGACGGTCCTGCCGCTGCCGCGCAGTAGCCGCAGCAGATCACCGGCGCCGGGGCGGGGGCCCTCGGGCGGCTCGGCGTCCTCTCCTCCTTCGCCGCCCCGGGCGGTCCCGGCGACCCCGGCGGTCGGCTCGGTCACGGGCTCGGCCTGGGGAGCGGTCGTGGGCCCGGGCGAGTCTCCGGTCGCGAGCGGGTCGGTCATGGGCCTGCTGACGGGCGGTTCCGTCATGGGCGGCTCCTCTCCTCGGTCCGGGGGCCCACGCTGATCAGCACCCGGAAGTAGCTCTCGGGCAGTTCCTCGCCAACCAGCAGACCCTCCGCCTCCACCCAGGCGTGGGCGCCGAAGGGCGGCGCGGCGCGGACGCCGACGCACCAGGTGGGCCACTCCCCCCGGGCCCGGCACAGCAGCGCCGTGGCCACCGACCGGGGCAGGCAGCCCTCACGCCCCGCGCACACCGCGCTGACCGTGGTGACCGCCTGGCGCGCCCGGTACGTACGGTCGTGTCCGGCCGGGCGCGCGCCACGCGCCACCAGGCGAAGGAACCGTCCGAGGCGGGCGGGGGACAGCAGGAGCAGGGGGCGGGCCGCCGCCACGGCGAGGCGGGCGGCGGCGCGCTGCGCGAACGTGGTCCCGGTGTGGGCCTCCGGCACGGGGTGGAAGCTCATGGCCGTACCAGGCGGGCGTCGCGCAGCGCGGTCAGGAGCGCGGTGACGTCGGCCGTCGCACGGTCGCCGTCCACGTCGAACGCGGCGCAGAGGGTGGCGGCGATCTCCCCGGCCGGTCTGCCGGCGAGCAGACCCGTCAGGACCAGACTGCCGGTCGGATTGAGCTCCCAGTACTCGCCGGTGCCGCCGTCGAGCAGGACCTTGCCGTAGTCCGTGTCGACCAAGGACACGTCCTCGCGCAGTTGCATCGCGTTTCCCCTTTAGATGGTGCGGAGCCAGATCTCGCAGGCGAGCGTGGTGTCGAGGCCGCCGTGCCGCAGTTCGGGAGACGAGGGCCGCAGGGTGATGTCCACGAGCCGCTCGGCGTCGACCAGCCCGGCCGTGGCGAGGTGCGAGTCCCGCCACAGATCGGCGATCCGGCCCCGGTTCTCGCGCAGGCCGTTGGCCGCGTCGGCCGACGCCTCGCCCTTGGTCGTGCGGCGCAGCAGGGCGTCGGGGACCCGGCCGCGCATCGCGGTCTTGAGCAGTGGTTTGAACTCCCAGGGCGTGGCGCGCTCCTCGGACCGGACGGACCAGCACGCCTCGACCACCGCGTCGTCGAGGAAGGGGCTGGCCAGCGGCAGCCCGCTGTGCTCGGCGACCTGGTGCAGGATCCGTGTGGCGCGCGTGCCGTGGTGCAGGGTGTGGAGTTCGTTGTGGAGAGCCCGGGTCGCGCCGCGCGGTTGGGCGGTGCGGGCGGCCTCCCGCAGACTCCGGCGTACGGAGGCGGCCGCGTCGGGCGTGGCCCAGCCGGGGAGGCGGGGCGGGATGTCCCAGCCGAAGACGTCCGGGCTGTGCGGGGCGGGACGCGGCGCGGTGATCTCGTCGGCGGCGTCGGCGAGCCACTGGCCGTACGGGCGGCGATCGGTGAGCACCGACAGCGTCTCCCTCATCGACCAGCGGTTCTGGGCCCGGTAGCCGCGGATGCTGCGCAGCGCCGTGAGGGGGCGGCTGGTCAGCAGGTCGCGGTGGTGGGCCGGGTGCCCCCACAGGACGTGGTCGCCGCCCATACCGGTCAGGTGCAGGCGCGAACCGCCGGCCAGGAGGGCGTCGTGGCCGACGAGTTGGCGCGGCTGGTCGAGGATGGTGGGCAGGGGTTCGTCGACAGGGCCGCGCACGTCGAGCAGGCCGCTGTAGAAGAGCGGGATCTCGTCGATGTCGAGCAGGACGTGGTCGAGGCCGTCGATCTCCGCGGCGGCGAGCCGCGCCCACCGCACGTCGTCGTCGCCCGGGTCCCGGCTCGGCATGGTGAGCGCGGGCAGCGGCCCGGCGCTCACCGGAGCGGCGAGCGCGCAGACGGTGGTGGAGTCCAGCCCGCCGGACAGGTCGGCGCTGACGGTGCCAGCCGCCTCCACCCGTGTCCGTACCGCCTGGTCGAGCGCGCGGCGGAGCGCCTCGGCGCCTTCGGCGAGCGGGACGTGCGTGCGCGGCGGTTCCCACCAGCGGGCGGTGCGGGTGGGGGTGCGGCCGAACCGAAGGAGTTCGCCGGGGACGACCGCGTGGACCCCGCGCCAGAGCGGGACATCGCCCAAGGGGTGCGGGACGAAGTCCAGCAGGCGCAGCGCGAGGACATCCTCGTCGACAGGCGCGTCGACGATCCGGGCCAGGACGTCGGCGCGGTTGGCGGCGACGGTGAAGCCGTCGGTGGTGGCGTGGAAGAGGCGGCGCAGCCCGGCGGCCGTGCCACGGGCGTGGATCTCGCCGTGGGCCTCGACGACGACGTGGAAGTTCCCGGGCAGGCGGGCGGTCAGCCGGTCGAGCGCCTCGATCTCGCGCACCCCGGCGAGGTGCGACTCGAGTTCGGCGGCGCCGACCGGGGTGTGCCCGAGGAGCGCCACGAAGAGTCCGTGGCTGTTGCGGGCGTGGACGGAACCGGCCCAGTCGCCCACGATGAACGGGTTTCCGGACGGGTGTGTGAGGGTCCGTGCGGCGCGCGGTTCCAGGCGGGAGGCCACGGCGAGGGCGGCCTCACAGTCCGGAAACAGCGCGAACCAACCCTCGCCGTGGCCTGTCATCGGACTACCAGCCCAGAGGCAGACGGACCTTGGGCTCGTGCGGCCCGCGCTTCAGGAAGCCGGTGTCCTTGCGGAAGTCGCCGGCCTTGGAAAGCGCCGGAACCTCGTAGACCTTCTTGGCCATGGTTCTGATCCCTTCTCTCGCTGGGTTTCTGGCGAGCCGGTCCCGTCCCGGGATGCGGTGACCGCTCACGAGGATCCTCGGCCGCGGGCGTCCGGCCGCTCAAGGTCCGGCCGGTGCCCGACACGCTCCGTGGTGCTGCCCGTCGAGACGGTCCAGCGCCTCCGGCGGGGTCGCCACCTGGGAGGAGAAGCCTTCCGCTCAGCCGGATCCGGTGGGCCGCGGGCGGTGGATCAGCATGGTCTTCTTGGGTTGTTGCTCACTCTCCGCATGAGCTTCCTTGGCACCAACCCGGCTCGCGACGGCCCCGGAGGCCGGCCGACCGTGCCGCGCGGTACGCCCGTGGCGGGCGGCCACCCTGGGCATCCGCTCGATGGCGGAGATGATCGCGGCGCGCGGGATGCCAGAGACGTCGGCGATGTTGACGACCCGCTGCAACTGGTCGGAGATGTCGTCGAGATCCATCGGCTGCGTGCCGTGGAGCACGACCGCGCCGCGCCCCCGGCCGAAGTCGATGAGTCCTTCGCTGCGCAGCAGCCGCAGCGCCCGCAGGATGGTGTTCTTGTTGGCTCCGTACTCCCGGCCGAGCTGGTCCGCCGGGGGGAGGTGCTCCCCCTGGGCGTACCGTCCGGCGGCGATGTCCATCCTGAGTCGCGCCCGAATCCGGGCGTAGAGCGGCTCTGCCCCGGTGCTGGCCTGGGCGCGGATGTGGGCCGTTCCCGGCACTGATGACATGTCGTGGATCCCCCTTCAGGCTCAAGTTGTGCTCAAGCTCGCGCACCGTGCCGTCGGCTCGCCGGCGCAGAAGATCGGCTTGGCGTCGAGGCAGCGCGACGGGCGGCTCCCGGTGGTCGGGGCGGAAGCCGAAGGCTGCCACCGCCTTCCCCCTGGTCCGGCATCGACTCACGTCGATTCTTCGGTGATCTGGATCTTTCACGTCGGTCGACAGCCAGTGCAGCGGTACCGTAGCTCGGCGCTTGACGGTCTTCAACCAGCTGGATCAGACTGGGCGTTGCGCAGATTCACCTCAGTGGAAAGCGCAGCGATACACGTACCGGATCCCGACCGGATCCCGCACCAGAGTGCGTGCGGGAGCCCTGCATCAGGCCCGAAGGGGGTGGCCGCCGTGCCGGAGAACGCCGATCACAGCTTCGCCGACAAGCTGAATCGACTCTTCGAGACCGTCCGGCCGGACACCACCCACGAGTACAGCAACGAGCAGGTGGCGTCGGCCATTCGGGAGACCGGCGTCTCCATCTCCCAGTCGTACATCTGGCAGTTGCGCAAGAGCCGTAAGACCAACCCGACGCTCCGTCACCTTCAGGCACTGGCTGGCTTCTTCGGCGTGCCGACGGCCTACTTCGTGGACGACGAGGCGGGCGCGCGGATCGAGGAGCAGCTCTCAGCACTCGCCTCCGAGCAGGCGCGGCTGCACGAGGCCACTCAGGGCAGTGACGTGAAGCTGATGGCCATGCGCGCGGGCCAGTTGTCGCAGGAACACCGCAAGCAGGTGATGGACCTGCTGGACATCGTCTACCGCCTGGAGCAGGCCGAACGCGGTGGTACGCCTGGGGATGATGGCCGAAATCGTCCTGGATCATGACGGTGTGACCCCGTTGGATGGCAGACCAAGACGCGGGATATCCACCAGCGGAGTAGGTCCTTGAACGAACGACGGTTACGCAAGCGATGTCGCTCCGTCCTGCGAGAGCTGGGCATCACACCCCCTCTGCACGTACCCGAGCTGTGCCGGCTCCTCGGCGAGCACCGCGGACGGCCGATCCGGCTGGTCCCGTACTCCCTGCCCGTCCCCGGCCCCTACGGTCTGTGGATCGCCGGAGCCCACGCGGACTACATCTTCTTCCAGAAGGAAACCAGCCAGGCGCACCAGGACCATATCGTCCTGCATGAGGTCGGTCACATCCTCGCGGACCACACGGACGACCAGTCGGACGACGCCGTGTGGCAGGAGCTGCTACCCGATCTGTCCGTCGAGGCGATCAACCGGGCGCTGAGGCGCACTTCGTACGTCGAGGAGCGGGAGCGCGAGGCCGAGCTCGTCGCCACCATCATCCTCGAATGGGCCTCGGTCCTCGACCGGGTCACGCCCCGCGCCCCCGGTGACGCCTCGGTGCGCCGGGTGCACACGGCGCTGGCCGACCGGCAGGGATGGCTCTGACCGTGCTCTCCATGGTGCTCGCCGTCGTCCTGTACGGTTCCCTGCTCTGGACGGGGAGGCAAGGGCTGCGCGACCCGTCCGACCGTATGCTCCGCGCGGTTTTCCTCTGCCTGCTGTGCGCGGGCCTCTCCTTCCCCTTCGGCGTCCCGGCCGGAGCCCGGCTCATGGACGGCCTGACCGGGGACGGTGCCGCGAAGCTGACACAGAACCTCTGTCTGCTGGGCACGGTCCACTTCCTCGGCTGCTTCTTCATCCACGCGGCCTCGAACCCGGCGACCGCGACCGCTCGGGTGCGGCGACAGACGGTGCCACTCGTCGCGACCGCAGCCGTGATCACGCTGGCGATGGCGCTGACCCCCGGGGTCGAGCGGAGCCACACGTACGCCACCGCCGACATGCGGGAGCCGGGCGTCGCCGTCTTCTACCTCATGGCCGGCGCCTATCTGACGTACGCCCTGACTATCGCGCTGGTGTGGACGGTGCGGTACGCCCGGCTGGCGGGCCGGCCTCTGGTGGCCGGGCTGCGGATGCTGACGGCCGCGCTGGCCGGCATGGTGCTCGCCTCCGCGGTCCGTGAGGCCGCGACACTCGTGCGCCTCCTTGGCGGGGAGGTACCGCACCCCGTGATCGTCGGGGCGAAGCTCGCCCTCGACCTCGCGATCCCGCTGTTCGTGACGGGGGTGGTCTGGCCCGGTCTCGTGACACGGTGGGCGAGCATCCGGGTGTGGTGGCACCACGGCCGCGTGTACCGAGAACTCGCTCCACTGTGGACGGAGTTGCACGCCGCGTTCCCGGAGGACGCGCTCGAACGCACCCGGTCCGACCGCTGGTGGGACGGGCTGACCCCGGGCAGCGTGCACCGCCGCTACTACCGACGCGTCATCGAGTGCCGGGACGGCCTGGTCCGAATCAGTCCCCATCTGGCACTGATGGCGGACACCAAGGTGCCTCTGGAGCCCGAGGTCGCGGCGATCCATCTGCGCACGGCTCTGCGGGCATACGCGGCGGGCGAGAAGGCACCGTCGCAGGCGGTACCGGTGGCGCTGCCCCACGGGGACGGCGGACTAGAAGACGACGTACGGCAATTGACACGGATGTCCGAGGCCCTGGCGGCTTCGCGCGCGTGAGGAACGGAGCACCGATGGAGACGGAAACGCTGATCTCGGCCGGGCTCGTGGTCCTCGGGCCCCACGAGCGACGGCTGTCCGACGGAGCGGTCCTGGTCCGCGGCGGGGTGATCACGGACGTCGGGCCGCGTGCGGAGGTGGAGGCCCGTGCCCCCGCCGGCCTCGCACGCCACGACCATCCGGAGGGCACGCTCCTGCCCGGCCTCATCGACGCGCACGTCCACCTCGCGCTGGACGCGGGCCCCGACCCGGTCACCGCGTTGCGGGAAGCCGACGACGCCACGGTGGCCAAGGGAATGGCCGACCGGGCGCACGCCCTGCTGGACTCCGGAGTCACCACCGTGCGGGACCTGGGCGACCGCAACGGTCTGGCGGTACGGCTGCGCGACACCATCGCGGCCGGCCGGCTGCCCGGCCCCCGGATCCTGGCCGCGGGCACACCCGTCACGGGCCCCGGCGGCCACTGCTGGTTCCTGGGTGGCGAGGTCTCGGGAGCGGATGCCATCCGCGACCTGGTACGCCGGAACGCGGAACTGAGCGTCGACGTCATCAAGGTGATGGCGACGGGCGGAGGCATCACCAAGGAGGGACCGCCGATCTGGTCCGCGCAGTTCACGGCGGAGGAACTGCGCGTCGTGGTGGCCGAGGCGGCCCGCGCCGGTCTCCCGGTGGCAGCCCACGCCCACGGCACCGAGGGCATCCGGGCCGCGGTCGAGGCGGGGGTGACCACGATCGAGCACTGCACCTGGATCGACCAGGACGGCTTCCGGCTGATCGACGACGTGGTCGACGAGATCGTGGCCAAGGGCATCCACGTCTGCCCGGCCGCCAGCCCGGACTGGCGAGGCTTCGCCCAGCGCTTCGGCGCCGAACGCGCCGAGACGATGTTCAGCGGGCTGCGCAGCATGCGGGAGCGGGGGGTCAGCCTGATCACGGGCACGGACGCCGGGGTGAGCCGCGCGGTCTTCGACGACTTCGTCTCCAGTCTGGAGTTCTTCGCCCACTTGGGCTGCACACCACCGGAGATCGTGGACCTGGCCACCCGGCGCACGGCCGAGGCCCTCGGCCTCACCGACACCGGAACCCTCACCCCGGGACACCGTGCGGACCTGCTGGTCGTCCGGGGCGACCCCCTACGGGACCTCCAGGCTCTACGCGACGTACGCCTGGTGATGGCTGCGGGCAGGGTGCACCGGTGACGCCTGACCGCAGGTCAGCGTTGGTTTGGACGGTGTTCACCGACACCCGCCCGCCTCGGCGTACCAGCTCGCGGCCAGTCGCGCCACTTGGTACCTCGACACCGACAATCCCAGAGCCCGGCAGGCAGCACGATGCGGTATGCCCTCCTCGGTCTTGAGCCGCTGATCACCTCGACCACCATGACTGGCTCGCCATATCCACTTCACCCGCAAGGCCAGGAATCACGTGCATACATCACGCACCATCTCGAGCTCGCAAGTGCGCTTGTCACTCTCTCTGGCCTCGGCCCGCAGCCGCTCCAGCTCCGCCCGCTCTCACGCAACCGACCACCAGTCGGCTCGGCCATCGCCGGCTCCGACGACGGCGGCCCGTCACGCCGGAACCGCGAGACCCATCTATGCGGCGTCCCGGGATGGACGCTCAAAGTCCTCGGACACCTCCGGAATCGGCTTCCCGGTCCCTGTCACGATCCGTACCTCCCCTTCATGGAACGCGACGCCGCGGATGTGCTTTCAAGTTGCCCTGAACCCCCAACCATCCCTGCGTCACTGTCGCCGCGGTGGAACGAGAGGTGCAGGGCGAAAGTCACCCCGGGCTGAGGGAAGACACACAAGCCGAATGACCTTGACCGCCCTCATACGCACCTGACGCATCATCAGATCGAGCGGCAGACGAGCGTCGAGGCTTCCTCGGGTCGGCTCTATGAAAACTAGAGGAGCAGCACTCGCCACTCTCAAGCCACTGGTTAAAAGTGCAGGTCAAGAGCGCTCGCCCGGCACACGACGCACTCCACATCGTGCGCTCCGGGAAACAGGTCGAGGACACCCGTTTCCCCTGACCGATCTGGGAAAACTGCAGTTCAGAGTCCCTTTGCAGTAGGCTCCAAAATCGCCACGCACTCCACATGATGCGTCATAGGAAACAGATCGAACGCCCTCAACGTCCGCACCCGGTACCCCCGCTCCCGGAAGTACCCCAGGTCCCGCGCCAGGGCCGCCGGGTCGCAGGCGACGTAGGCGATGCGGCGGGCGCCGAGGGTCGTGAGGTGGTGGACGGTCTGCTTGCCGGCGCCGGCGCGCGGGGGGTCGAGGACGATGAGGTCGACCTGGGTGATGCCGGTGCGGGGGAGGACCGATTCGACCTTGCCCTGTTCGATGCGGACCCGGTCGAAGTGCTGCAGGTTGTGGCGGGCGTCCTCCACCGCGCGCTTGCCGGACTCGATGCCGAGGACCGCGCCCTGGTCGCCGACCCGGTCGGCGAGGGCGCCCGCGAAGAGGCCGACGCCGCAGTAGAGGTCGAGGGCGGTGTCGCCCTTGCGCGGGAGGAGGCCCTGCATGACGGCCTTCATCAGGGTGTCGGCGGCCTTCGGGTGGATCTGCCAGAAGCCGCCGCTGCCCACCCGGTGGGTGCGCTCGTCGGCGCGCTCGCGGACGAAGGCGCGGCCGTGGACGCGGTGGACCCCGCCGTCCTTCTCGTCGACGCGCATGACCGAGACCGGCTTGTCGAGCTCGACCAGGGGGAGGCGGGCGCCGGGGCGCGGGGTCAGGATGACCTGGCGGTCGTTCGAGCCCGAGGCGGCGATCGCCTCGACCGAGGCCATCCCCTCCCAGGTCCGCTTCTCGACGCCCAGCTCCGAGACGCCCTCCGCGGCGATCATGCAGTGGTCGATGACCTCCACGTCGTGCGAGCGGTGCTTGCGCAGGCCCGCGCGGCCCTCGGGGTCGATCGCGTACTGGACGCGGGTGCGCCACTGCGGGACCTCGCCGGCGGGCAGCTTGTCGCCCTCGGCCGGCATGACCGTGCCGTCCCAGCCGGCCTCCTCCGGGGTGAGCCCGGCGAGCCGCTGGAGCTGCTCCGCGACGACCTCGCCCTTGAGGCGGCGCTGGGCGCCCGGCTTGGCGTGCTGCCAGTCGCAGCCGCCGCACTTGCCGGGGCCGGCGAAGGGGCAGGGGGCCTCGACCCGGTCCTTGGACGGTTCGAGGATCTCGACCGCGTCGGCGCGCAGGAAGCGGGAGGTCTCCTCGCCCTCGGTGACGCGGGCGACGATCCGCTCCCCCGGCAGGGCGTGGCGGACGAAGAGGACCCGGCCGGCCTCCGTACGGGCGATGCAGTGGCCTCCGTGGGCGACCGGTCCGACCTCGACCTCGTACTCCTCCCCGACCAGCGACGAGACAGGGGTGTTCTGCATGGCGGGGAGCTCCAAGGGAAATGGGGTGTGGGCTGCCGTTCGGACGGCAGCCCACCAGTCTAATCGGTCTTTCTCAGTTGTTCTTTCCGGCAGGCTCCCGATGGCCCTTCTCGACCGGTCCGCGGCGGACCGAGCCCGGTGCGTTCCACTCCTGGCGCTTCCTGGCCCGCTTCTTCGCGACCTCGGAGGAGCGGAGCTGGTACGGGACGGAGGTCACCATGACGCCGGGGGTGAAGAGCAGCCGCCCCTTGAGGCGCAGGGCGCTCTGGTTGTGCAGCAGGTGCTCGTACCAGTGGCCGACGACGTACTCGGGGATGTAGACGGAGACGGCGTCGCGCGGGCTCTCGCGGCGCAGGCTCTTCACGTACTCGATCACCGGGCGGGTGATCTCGCGGTACGGCGAGTCGAGGATCTTGAGCGGGACGTTGATGCCGCGCCGCTCCCACTCCTCCTTGAGCGCCCGCGTCTCGGCCGGGTCGACGTTGACGGTCAGCGCCTCCAGCTCGTTCGCGTGCATGAGCTTGGCGTAGGCCAGGGCGCGGAGGGTGGGCTTGTGGAGCTTGGAGACGAGGACGATGGAGCGGACCCGGGAGGGGCGCACGTACTCGTCGGGGCGCTCCTCGGCGGCGGCGATCTCGGCGGCCACCGCGTCGTAGTGCCTGCGGATCGCGGTCATCGTCCCGTAGAAGATCACCATGCCGAGCAGGGCGACCCAGGCGCCGTGGGTGAACTTGGTGGCGAGGACGACGACGAGGACGAGGCCGGTGAAGAAGGCGCCGAAGGCGTTGATCGCGCGGGAGCGGATCATGTGGCGGCGCTTGGCGGGGTCCCGCTCGGTCTTCAGGTGCCGGTTCCAGTGCCGGACCATGCCGGTCTGGCTGAGGGTGAAGGAGACGAAGACGCCGACGATGTACAGCTGGATCAGCCGGGTCGAGTCGGCTCCGTAGATCCAGACGAGGAGGGCGGCGGCGCCGGCGAGGAGCACGATGCCGTTGGAGAAGGTGAGCCGGTCGCCGCGGGTGTGCAGCTGGCGCGGCAGGTAGCGGTCCTGGGCGAGGATCGAGCCGAGAAGCGGGAAGCCGTTGTACGCGGTGTTCGCGGCCAGGAAGAGGACGAGCGCGGTGGCGGCGGCGAGGACGACGAAGAGGAACGTCCCGTCGCCGAAGACGGCTGCCGCGACCTGCGAGATGACCGGGTCCTGGACGTAGTCCGGACCGACCGGGACGCCGTTGAGGAGCAGGTCGTGGGCGGGCTTCTCGGCCATCCGCACGTCGGTGGCCGTGGCCAGGAAGATGATGCCGCAGAACATGGTGACGGCCAGGCCGCCCATGAGGGCGAGCGTGGTGGCGGCGTTCTTCGACTTCGGCTTGCGGAAGGCGGGCACGCCGTTGGAGATCGCCTCGACGCCGGTGAGGGCGGCGCAGCCCGAGGAGAAGGCGCGAAGGAGCAGGAAGACGAGGGCGAATCCGGCCAGTCCCTGGTGCTCGGGTTTGATCTCGAAGTCGGCGGTGGGGGCCTTCATCGTGTCGTCGAGGACGATGCCCCGGTACGCGCCCCAGGCGATCATCAGGAAGACGCCGACGACGAAGACGTACGTCGGGATCGCGAAGAGGGTGCCGGACTCCTTCACCCCGCGCAGGTTCATCAGGGTGAGCAGCACGATGACGGCGACGGCGGAGGCGACCTTGTGCTCGACGACGAAGGGGATCGCCGAGCCCAGGTTCTCGATGCCCGAGGAGATGGAGACGGCGACGGTCAGGACGTAGTCGACGAGCAGGGCGCTCGCCACGGTGAGTCCGGCCTTCGGCCCCAGGTTGGTGTTGGCGACCTCGTAGTCGCCGCCGCCGCTCGGGTACGCGTGCACGTTCTGCCGGTAGGAGGCGACGACCGTGAACATCAGGACGACGACCGCGAGCGCGATCCAGGGGCTGAAGTGGTAGGCCGACAGACCGGCTACGGAGAGGACGAGGAGGACCTCGCCGGGCGCGTACGCCACCGAGGAGAGCGGGTCGGAGGCGAAGACGGGAAGGGCGATCCTCTTCGAGAGGAGGGTCTCACCGAGCTTGTCGCTGCGTAGGGCCCGCCCGATCAGGATCCGTTTGGGCACGTCGGTCAGTTTGGACACGGAGAGGATCGTAAGCGTTCGAAAAGCGTCAAGTTCACCGCGACCCCCTTGTCCTCACGGATCCATACGGAATCTTTCCGCAGGCCGCCTCGGATGCGGTCCCCTTGGGCGTTGCCGCTTAAGCTCGGAGCGGGCGACCCGGCAGGGCGTCGCCCGCCGCGGCCCGGGCGGATCGGGCGAGGAAAGTTGTGAGCAGGGTGTTTTCGCAGGTCAGCAAGGCGATCAGGAGTGCGGGGTAAGGGGACGTGCACATCGTCATCATGGGCTGCGGGCGAGTGGGAGCCGCTCTCGCGCAGACCCTCGAACAGCAGGGGCACACGGTCGCGGTCGTGGACCAGGACCCGACGGCCTTCCGTCGCCTGGGGTCGGGTTTCGGCGGTCGTCGCGTCACGGGCGTGGGGTTCGACCAGGACACGCTGCGCGAGGCCGGGATCGAGGACGCCGGGGCCTTCGCCGCGGTGAGCAGCGGCGACAACTCGAACATCATCGCGGCGCGGGTCGCGCGCGAGATGTTCGGCATCGAGAACGTGGCGGCGCGGATCTACGACCCGCGCCGTGCCGAGGTCTACCAGCGCCTGGGCATCCCGACGGTCGCGACGGTCCGCTGGACCGCCGACCAGATGCTGCGGCGGCTGCTGCCCTCGGGCGCGGAGCCGCTGTGGACGGACCCGAGCGGTGGGGTGCAGCTGGCCGAGGTGCACACCTCGCCGGCCTGGATCGGTCACAAGATCAGCCGGCTCCAGGACGAGACGGGGGTGCGCGTCGCGTTCCTGACCCGGCTCGGCGAGGCCGTCATCCCCTCGTCGCAGACGGTGCTCCAGGAAGGCGACCTGGTGCACGTGATGATGCGTACGGACGAGATCGCGAAGGTCGAGGAGGCCTTCGCCGAGGGTCCCGAGGAGGGTGGTCACTGATGCGTGTCGCCATTGCGGGCGCGGGTGCGGTGGGCCGTTCCATCGCGGGCGAGCTCCTGGAGAACGGTCACGAGGTCCTGCTCGTCGACAAGGCGCCGACCGCCATCTCGGTGGAGCGGGTGCCGCAGGCGGAGTGGCTGCTCGCCGACGCCTGCGAGATCACCTCCCTGGACGAGGCGGCGCTCCAGCGCTGCAACGTGGTGATCGCGGCGACCGGCGACGACAAGGTGAACCTGGTCGTCTCGCTGCTCGCCAAGACCGAGTACGGCGTGCCGCGGGTGGTCGCCCGGGTGAACAACCCGAAGAACGAGTGGCTGTTCAACGAGGCCTGGGGCGTGGACGTGGCGGTCTCGACGCCGCGTCTGATGTCGGCCCTGGTGGAGGAGGCGGTGAGCGTCGGCGACCTGGTCCGGCTGCTGCGCTTCAGCCACGGCGACGCGAACCTGGTCGAGCTGACGCTCCCGCCGGAGTCGGCGGTCGCCGGCACCTCGGTCGGGGACGTGGCCTGGCCGCAGGACACCTCGCTGGTGACGATCATCCGCGGTTCGCGGGTGCTGACGCCGAGCCCCGAGGAGACCCTGGAGGCCGGTGACGAGCTGCTGTTCGTGGCCGCGCAGGCCCGCGAGGAGCAGCTGGAGGACCTCCTCCAGGTGCGCCGCGAGACGCCCTGACGACGGCCGCCGTACGCGTACGCGGGAAGGGCCCGGACCTGGTGGACAGGTCCGGGCCCTTCTCCGTATGCGTGCACGCGGTGTACGTGCGGGGGCGGGCGGGTCTCAGGCCTCCGGACGGCCCTCGGCCGCGGCGGCCTCCTTGCGGGCCTTCTCCGCGCGCTCCTCGGCCTCCATCTCGGCGAAGACGTCGATCGGCGGCGGGGCCTTCGCGAGGAACACCCAGGTGAGGTAGACCGCGAGCAGGAACGGCGGGATCTTCAGGGCGACCGAGACCCAGCCGAAGCGGGTCGGGTCGGCCCACCAGTACAGCGGGAAGAGGACCGCGCACTTGCCGAGCAGGATCAGGCCCCAGGCCCAGCTCGCCTTCGTGTACGCCTTCTTGCGGCCCGGGTTGCGGGTGCGCCAGGAGAGGTTCTCCTTGAAGACCGGGCCGAGGATCAGGCCGATCAGGGGCACTCCGGCGATCGCGGTGACGATGTACGCCAGGGCGAGGCCGAGCGTGTACAACATGCCCGGCAGGTAGAAGTCCTTGGCGTTGCCCGTCATCATCGCGAAGACCACGCCGAAGGCGACGCCGAAGACGCCGCTGAAGGCGTGCTTGACGGTGTCGCGGCGGAGCAGCCGGACGGCGACGAGGAGCAGCGAGACCGCGAGCGCGGCGATCGCCGAGGTCTTCAGGTCCTTGTTGATCGTGAAGATCGTGACGAACAGCAGGCCGGGCAGGACCGTCTCGACCATGCCCCGCAGGCCGCCGAACGCCTCGAACAGGGCGGCCTCGGTGACCTCCTTCGAGGCGCGGGCGTCCTGGGCGTCCTGGTCCGTGCTGGTCGGCTTGTCGAGGGACGTCACCGGCTACTCCTGTCCGAGCGGTCGGAGCTCGTATTTGGGGTTGAAGAGGACCCGCCGGCCGTGGCTCATGGAGATCCGGCCGGAGGCGATCAGCTTGCGACCCGGCTCGATGCCCACGATGGAGCGGCGGCCGAGCCAGACGACGTCGAGCGGTGCCGTGCCGTCGAAGAGCTCGGCCTCGAGCGCGGGCACGCCCGCCCGGGGGCGCAGCGTGACCGTGCGCAAGGTACCAGTCACCTTGACTATCTGGCGGTCGGAGCAGTCGGAGATACGCGTGCACCCCGACGCCTCGGCGTCCTCCTGGAGCTCCTCCGACTCCAGGTCCTCCGGGGAGGAGGAGAGCCGGTCGAGCATCCGGCGGAACCTGCCGGCCGGCTTCTCTGTACGCGGTGCAGCACTCATACAGAAAGCGTACCGGCCGCCGCCGACACGGGAGGCGGGCCCGGAGCGCCCCCTCCGTTCAGCGTTCGAAGCGGTACCCCATGCCCGGTTCGGTGACGAAGTGGCGCGGGTGGGACGGGTCGCGCTCCAGCTTGCGGCGGAGCTGCGCCATGTACACCCGGAGGTAGTTGGTCTCCGTGCCGTACGAGGGTCCCCAGACCTCCTGGAGGAGTTGCTTCTGGCCGACCAGGCGGCCGGCGTTGCGGACGAGGACTTCCAGGAGGTGCCACTCGGTGGGGGTGAGCCGGACGTCCCGGCCGTCGCGGTGGACCTTCTTCGCCGCCAGGTCGACGGTGAAGGCCTCGGCCTCGACGAGGGCGGCCCCGCCCTCGGGGACGCCGACCGGCTCGTTCCGGCGCACGGCGGCGCGCAGCCGGGCGAGCAGCTCGTCCATGCCGAAGGGCTTGGTGACGTAGTCGTCGGCGCCGGCGTCGAGGGCCTCGACCTTCTCGTCGGAGGTCTGCCGGGCCGAGAGGACCAGGATCGGGACCCGCGTCCAGCCGCGCAGGCCCTTGATGACCTCGACGCCGTCCATGTCGGGCAGGCCGAGGTCGAGGACGACGACGTCGGGGTGCCGGTCGGCGGCGAGGCGGAGGGCGGTGGCGCCGTCGGGTGCGGAGTCGACCTCGTACTTCCGCGCCTTGAGGTTGATCACCAGGGCGCGGACGATCTGCGGCTCGTCGTCGACCACGAGGACCCGGGTCATGGGGGAACGCCTTCCTTTTCGGCCGCCGTGCGGGCGGACGGGACGGTGGTACGGATACGGGTACGGGGCGGGGGCGCGGTTCAGGTCACCGCGTGGGCCGGCAGGTCGGCGGCCGGGGCCGGGGGCGCGCCCCGCGCGGCCCGCAGGGTGAGGACCATGGTGAGGCCGCCGCCCGGGGTGTCCTCGGCGCCGAGGGTTCCGCCCATCGCCTCGACGAAGCCGCGGGCCACCGCGAGTCCGAGGCCGACGCCGGAGCCGCGCGGGGCGTCGCCGAAGCGCTGGAAGGGCTCGAAGATGCCGTCCTTGGCCTCGTCGGGGACGCCGGGGCCGCGGTCCACGACGCGCAGCTCGACCCGGTCCCCCAGGGCGCTGGCGGCGACGGCGACGGGCACGCCTCCGGGGCTGTACTTCACGGCGTTCTCCACGATGTTGGCGACGGCCCGCTCCAGGAGGCCCTTGTCGACCTCGACCATGGGCAGCGTCTCGGGGATGTCGAGCTCGGCGCTGCCGTCCGGCACTCCCCCGAGGGCCATGGGGACGACCTCGTCGAGGTCGACGACCCGCATGAGGGGGGTGACGGTGCCGGTCCGCAGGCGGGACATGTCGAGGAGGTTGCCGACGAGGTGGTCGAGGCGGTCGGCCCCGGCCTCGATGCCCTCCAGGAGCTCGGCGCGGTCCTGCTCGGACCATTCGACGTCGTCGGAGCGGAGGGAGGAGACGGAGGCCTTGATGCTGGCGAGCGGGGTCCGCAGGTCGTGGCTGACGGCGGCGAGCAGGGAGGTGCGGATCTTGTTGCCCTCGGCCAGCTTCCGGGCCTCCTCCGCCTCGCCGACGAGCCGCTGCCGGTCGAGGACGACGGCGGCCTGGGCGGCGAAGGCGCCGAGCACCCGCCGGTCCTCGGCGGGCAGCACCCGGCCGGACAGGGCGAGCGCCAGGCGGTCCCCCACCGGCATGTCGGCGTCCGCCTCCTCGGGGCGGGCCGCCGGGTGGGGGCCGACGCTCGCGACGGGCGTCCAGGGCTCGACCTCGTCCTCGCGCTCCAGGAGGGCGACCGACTCCATGGAGAAGGTCTCGCGGACCCGTTCGAGGAGGGCGTCCAGGCTGGTCTCGCCGCGCAGGACGCTGCCCGCGAGGTAGGAGAGCACCTCGGACTCGGCGCGCAGCCGGGCGGCCTGGTGGGTGCGGCGGGCGGCCAGGTCGACCACCGAGGCGACCGACATGGCGACGCCGAGGAAGACGACGAGGGCGACGATGTTCTTGGGGTCGGCGATGGTGAGCCGGTGGACGGGCGGGGTGAAGAACCAGTTGAGGAGGAGCGACCCGGCGGCGGCCGAGACGAGCGCCGGAAGGAACCCGCCGAGCAGTGCGGCGGCCACCGTCAGGGCGAGGAAGAGCAGCATGTCGTTGGCGAGCCCGAGGTCGGCGTCGACATGGGTGAGGAGCAGGGCGAGGCAGGCGGGTCCCGCGACGCCGATCGTCCAGGCGGCGAGGATCCGGGAGCGGCCGAGGCGGGCGCCGCGCGCGACCGGCAGGCCGCGCCCCTTGGCGACCTCTCCGTGGGTGACGATGTGGACGTCCAGGTCGGGTCCGGAGTCGCGGGCGACGGTCTGGCCGACGCCGGGGCCGAAGACGTACTGCCAGGTCCTGCGGCGGCTGGAGCCGAGGACGATCTGGGTGGCGTTGACGCCGCGGGCGAATTCCAGGAGCGCGGTGGGGACGTCGTCGCCGATGACGTGGTGGAACGTCCCGCCGAGGTCCTCGACGAGGGTGCGCTGGACGGCCAGCTCCTTCGGGGAGGCCGCGGTGAGGCCGTCGCTGCGGGCGATGTAGACGGCGAGGACCTCGCCCCCGGCGCCCTTCTCGGCGAGGCGGGTGGCCCGGCGTATCAGGGTGCGGCCCTCGGGTCCGCCGGTCAGTCCGACGACGATGCGCTCC
This sequence comes from Streptomyces sp. NPDC093071, assembly GCF_044754545.1. Taxonomy (NCBI): domain Bacteria; kingdom Bacillati; phylum Actinomycetota; class Actinomycetes; order Kitasatosporales; family Streptomycetaceae; genus Streptomyces; species Streptomyces sp. NPDC093071. The sequence continues at coordinate 1,172,323 of NZ_JBIVPH010000001.1, forward strand.
CGCGCCTGCCAGGTGGAGCGGATGTTGTGCTCGCCCCGGTACTTGCGGAGGTACTCGTCGACCCGGTCGGCGGTCCAGAGCAGCGCCAGCTCGCGCAGGGCGGTGAGGTTGCCGGGGCGGAAGTAGTTGGAGAGGGCCGCGTCGACCTTGTCGGAGGTGTAGACGTTGCCGTGGGCCATCCGGCGCCGCAGCGCCTCCGGGCTCATGTCGACCAGTTCGATCTGGTCCGCCCGGCGCACGACCTCGTCGGGGACGGTCTCGCGCTGCCGCACGCCCGTGATCGCCTCGACCACGTCCCCGAGCGACTCCAGGTGCTGGATGTTGACGGTGGAGACGACGTCGATGCCGGCCGCGAGCAGTTCGGCGACGTCCTGCCACCGCTTGGGGTTGCGGGAGCCGGGCGCGTTGGTGTGGGCGAGCTCGTCGACGAGGGCGACGGCGGGGCGGCGGGCCAGGACCGCGTCGACGTCCATCTCGGTGAGGGCGGCCCCCCGGTGCTCCAGGGTGCGGCGTGGGACCTGCTCCAGGCCGCTCAGCACCGTCTGCGTGCGGGGCCGGCCGTGGTGCTCCACGAAGGCCACCACGCAGTCCGTGCCGCGCTCCACCCTGCGGTGGCCCTCGGAGAGCATCGCGTAGGTCTTGCCGACGCCCGGCGCAGCGCCGAGGTAGATGCGTAGCTTGCCGCGTCCCATGGCTCGACCATACGTCCAGCCGATCGGGTGTCCCGCACGCGAAGAACGGTCGCGGGCGGTATTGACGTGATCCTGATGCCGGGCGCGCGGGCGTCCCGGGGCCGGTCCGGGGGGATCGGGCCGGACAGGCCCTAGGCCTCCAGGATCTCGCCGTCGCGCAGCTCCAGGACCCGGTCCGCCAGGCCCAGGAGCTGGGGGTCGTGGGTGGCGACCAGGGCCGTGCAGCCCTCGCCGCGGACCACGGCGCGCAGCAGCTGCATGACGGCGAGCCCGGTCTCCGCGTCCAGCTGGCCGGTCGGCTCGTCGGCTATGAGCAGGGCCGGCTTGTTGGCGAGGGCGCGGGCGATGGCGACGCGCTGCTGCTGGCCGCCGGAGAGCTCGCCGGGCCGCTGGGCCGCGTGGTCGGCGAGGCCCACCAGGCCGAGCAGCAGGGCCACCCGCTCCTCGCGCTCCTTGGGGTCCGCCTTGCGCAGCCGCAGGGGCACGCCCACGTTCTCCGCGGCGGAGAGGATCGGGAGGAGGCCGAAGGACTGGAAGATGAAGCCGATCCGGTCGCGGCGCAGCTCCAGGAGCCCGTCCTCGCCGAGCGTGGAGAGGTCGGTGCCGTCGATGACGATCCGGCCGCCGTCGGCGGTGTCGAGGCCGCCCACCAGGTTGAGCAGGGTCGTCTTGCCGGAGCCGGAGCGGCCCTTGAGCGCGACGAGCTCGCCGCGCGGGATGTCGAAGGAGACGCCGCGCAGGGCGTGGACCGCGGCCTCGCCCGTGCCGTACGAGCGGCGCAGGTCCTCGACGCGGACCATGGGCCCGGCCGCCGGGTCCTCGACGACGGCCGTGGCGGACCCCGTGCTGCTCTCGCTCACCCTGCGCTCCCCCTCCTCGAACGTGTGCGCTCGCCAGTATGGTCCGCCACGTGCTCCGAGGACCAGGGCCGGTGCTCCCACCTGTGGAAAACCGGGGGGGACCACCGGGGGCGGCGGGAAAGCGAGGAAGCGGGAAGCCGGTGAGGAAAGGTCCGGCGGGAAAGCGGGGAGCCGACGGAAAAGCCGGTGGGCCGTTTCCCGTACCTCTCGTACGGGAAACGGCCCACCGGCCCTGTCCAAGGGCTTCCGGAGCCCGCCGGTCAGCGGATCTCGGAGATCTCCGGACCGCGCTGGAGCTGGCCCATGCCGCCGGAGAAGCGGGAGTTCTCCTGCTCCTCCTGCTGGACGCCGTCCGGCACCATCTGCGCGTCGTTCGGCAGCTTGAGGACGATCGGGTCGCGCGGGGCCATCGGGCCGTCACCGCGGACGACCACGGTGTCGCGGACGATCTGCTCCAGGAGCCCGGCCGCCTCCGGCTGGACCGCGCCCTGCCCGGAGATCACTCCGCGCAGGAACCAGCGGGGCCCGTCGACGCCCACGAAGCGCACGAGCTGCACGCCCCGGTTGCCGTCCGGCAGCTGCACGGGGACCTGCGCGCGCAGCTCCCAGCCCAGCGGCCCCTCGACCTCGTCGATGACACCGCCCTGCTGGACGATGCCCGTGGCGATCTCGTCGCGGACCTCGCCCCAGATGCCCTCGTTCTTGGGGGCGGCGAAGGCCTGGAGCTGCACGGCGCTGTCGCGCAGCACGACGGTGGCCGCGACGATCGCGTCGCCCGCCACCTCGACCCGCAGCTCCATTCCCTCGACGCCGGGTACGAAGACCCCGCCGAGGTCCACGCGGCCCTCGTCGGGCTTGGTGACCTCGGAGATGTCCCAGGGCCCGTCGGGCCGGGGCGCGGGCGGGAGGTTCACCCGACGCGGCTCGGCCGCGTCCTCGTCCTCCACCGCGTCGACGACCTGCTCGGCCTCGCCCGCCGCGTCCTCGGCGGCACCGCTCTTCTTGCGACGTCCGAACACGTCACTGTCCTTCCCGGTCGGATACGGCCGAAGCGTATCGATTCCCACCCGTTGTGCCGTCCACGGCGGCGTGACCGCCGGTGGACCCGAAGCCCCCCTCGGCCCGCGCCGAACCGGGAAGTTCCGCCACCTCGTGGAAGCGGACCTTCTCGACCTGCTGGACGACGAGTTGAGCAATCCGGTCGAATCGCTCGAACCGCACGCTCTCGCGCGGGTCGAGATTGACCACGATCACCTTGATCTCTCCACGGTACCCGGCATCCACCGTCCCCGGGGCATTCACGAGCGCCACTCCGCAGCGGGCCGCGAGGCCGGAGCGCGGATGCACGAAGGCGGCGTACCCGTCGGGGAGGGCCAGGGCGACACCGGTGGGCAGCACGGCGCGCTCGCCGGGGGCCAGTACGGCGGCCTCCGTGGTCACGAGGTCGGCACCGGCGTCGCCGGGGTGTCCGTAGGCCGGGACGGGGACCTCGGGGTCCACGCGCCGGATCAGTACGTCGACGGGGTTGCGCATCAGGGGTTCACCTCGAAGGCGCGGGCGCGCCTGACCTGGTCGGGGTCGGACATGGCCGCCCGGATCTCCTCCGGGCGCCCGTTGTCGATGAAGTGGTCGACCTTGACCTCGATGAAGAGGGCGTCGGCGCGGACGGCGACGGGGCCCTCGGGCCCGCCGATCCGGCCGACGGCGGTCGAGTAGAGCTTGCGGCCGTGCACGGCGGTGACGGCGGCCTCCAGGTGGAGGACGGTGCCGACCGGTACGGGCCGGAGGAAGTCGGTCTCCAGGCGTCCGGTCACGGCGATGACCCGCAGCAGCCAGTTGAGGGAGCCGAGGGTCTCGTCGAGCGCGGTGGCGAGGACGCCGCCGTGCGCGAGGCCGGGGGCGCCCTGGTGGTCGGAGGTCACCGTGAACTCGGCGGTGACGGTCACGCCCTCGCCCGCCCGCGCCTCCAGGTGGAGGCCGTGGGGCTGCCCGCCGCCGCACCCGAAACAGTGCCCGTAGTGCGAGCCGAGCAGCTCGCCGGGGGCCGGCGCGTCGGGGTGGCGTACCGGCGCTATGGCGTCGGCGGGCGGGGTGAGGGCGGCAGATGTTGCAGTCACAGGCGCAGACCTTACCCGCGCGGGCGCACGCGGGTCGCGCCGTGCCAAGCTTGGACCCATGCAGCCTTCCGTACCGTCCCCGGCCCCCTCCCCCGAGTCCTCCGCCTCCCCCGCGGCGCCGCGCTTCGACGAGCGGCTGACGGCGCCCGGTTCCTGGTGGGCGATCGCGGGTCTGCTCGGCCTGTCCGGCGGTCTGATCATGTTCCCGTTCGGGACGGTCCCGATGCTGGGCGGCCTGATCGTGGCGGCGGTGCTCGCCGGTGCCGCGGTCTCCTCGTACGGCTCCGCCCGCGTCCGGGTGGTGGCCGGTTCGCTGGTGGCGGGCGACGCGCGGATCCCGGTCTCCGCCCTGGGGGCGGTCGAGGTGCTCGACGCGGAGGAGGCGCGCGCCTGGCGCACGCACAAGGCGGATCCGCGCGCCTTCATGCTGATGCGCAGCTATGTGCCGCGGGCGGTGCGGATCGAGATCACGGACCCGGCGGACCCGACGCCGTACGTGTACCTGTCGAGCCGCGAGCCGGAGGAGCTGGCGGCGGCGGTCGACGCCGTACGGACCGGCGCCGGGGACTGACGGCGGGCGGCCGGGGCCACGACGGCCCCGGGTCCGGCGGGCGCGGCTAGAAGCCCAGTTCCGGCGGGTTCTCGGGCCGCTCCAGCGGGGGCAGCTCCGGGAGGGCGTCCCAGGGGATCTGGCGGTCGCGCAGGTCCTTGCGGATGCGCGCGGCGAGCTTCTTGGTGTCGCGGCGGTTCATGACCGCGCCGACGGCGGCTCCCACCATGAACGGCATGAGGTTCGGCAGGTTGCGCACCATGCGCTTCATGATCTGCTGGCGCAGTTCGCGCTTGAGCTGTCCGCCGAGGGCCGCGTTGACGGTGGTGGGCTTGGTGGGGTCGATGCCCCGCTCCTCGGCCCAGGAGGTCAGATAGGCCGCCGAGCGCTGGGTGAGCCGGCCGGGGGGACGCAGCCCGTACACCTCGTGCAGTTCGGCGATGAGCTTGAGCTCCACGGCGGCGACGCCGGTGATCTCGGCCGCCAGTTCGGCCGGCATGGCCGGGGGCACGGGGAGCATGGCGGCGGCGCCGATGCCGGCGCCCACGGTGGAGGAGGCATTCGCCGCGCCGGTGACCAGCTTGTCGGCGATCTCCTCGGGGCCGAGCCCGGGGAACTGTCTGCGGAGGGTCGCCAGGTCGCGGACGGGGATCCGCGGGGCGAGGTCGATCAGCCGGTCGGCCAGGTAGCCGATGCCGGCCCTGGCGCCGTCTCCGCCGCGCTTGACGCCCTGCGCGACGCCGCGCCGGACGGCGTCGATCCGGTCGGGGTCGATCTTCATCCTGTCGAGCCGGCCCCGTGCGGGGTCGGCGAGCCGTTTGACGGCGTCGAGGCGCCCGGCCCGTCGTGCTTCGACGGGCGACCCGTCGTCCTGCCCCGTGCCCCGCTCGGCGGGGAGGGGTGCCTCCGGTCCGGCGGCCGTTTCGAGCGAGGCCGGTAGGCCCCGCTCGTCGTCACGTGCGCCGAGGGAGGGCAGGGAGGCGGTGGGCTCGGCGTCAGGGGCCTCCTGGGCGCCCTCTGCCGGGCCTGGTCCGCCCTTGTCCGTCCGCGAGCTCCCGGGGAGCCGCAGACGCCGCTTCCGGGACGGTGTGTCGCCTGCCACGGTCGAGCGTTCTCAGTCGCAGTCGCGGCAGATGGGCTGACCGTTCTTCTCCCGGGCCAGCTGGCTCCGGTGGTGCACGAGGAAGCAGCTCATGCAGGTGAACTCGTCGGCCTGCTTGGGCAGGACCCGGACGGCCAGCTCCTCGTTCGAGAGGTCGGCGCCGGGAAGCTCCAGGCCTTCGGCGGCCTCGAACTCGTCGACGTCGACGGTCGAGGTCGACTTGTCGTTCCGGCGGGCCTTCAGTTCCTCAAGGCTGTCCGAGTCGACGTCGTCGTCGGTCTTGCGTGGGGTGTCGTAATCCGTTGCCATGTCGCTCTCCCCCTCTGGGTGGTTGCGGTGTCTCCAGCGCACGTAACGCGTGAGAGGTCGGACTTGTGCCCGACCTGAGGCGGAGATTTTGCCTCACATCAAGGTCTGTTACTCAATCGACACCCGTCGCGCCCTCTCACGAGTGATCGGCTTCGGGTGGCGAACCGGACCGTACACGGTCCGGCGGGCGTCCCTCGCAGGCGCCACCCCGTGTACTTCCCGTCATTCGGGGTCCCGAAAACCCGGACTTTTCCTGGTTTTCGGAGGGATTTCCCGGTCACGGAGAGTGGATGCCCGCACACCCCGTCCTGTGATCGATCACACATGAGCGTCTCAGGAGTGGGGCTGCGGAATTCCGCGCAAAGCGAACGGAACCGGTCGGCTCGTGCAGTGTGTCAGATCGGCAGAGTGACGCGCATCACGAGACCGCCGCCCTCGCGGGGCTCCGCGATGATACGGCCGCCGTGGGCGCGGGCCACGGACCGGGCGATCGACAGGCCGAGACCGACTCCCTTGTCGCTGCCGGTCCGCTCCTGCCGGAGCCGCCGGAACGGCTCGAAGAGGTTGTCGATCTCGTACGCGGGGACCACGGGTCCCGTGTTCGAGACGACCAGGACCGCCTGGCCGTGGTCGGTCCCGGTGGTGACCTCCACCCAGCCGCCCTCCGGCACGTTGTACCGCACGGCGTTCTGGAGCAGGTTCAGGGCGATCCGTTCGAGCAGGACGCCGTTGCCCTGGACGACGGCGGGCGCGCGCTCGCCGCGGATCTCGACGCCCCTGGCCTCGGCCTCGGCGTGCACCTGGTCGACGCCCCGCTCGGCGACCTCGGCGAGGTCGACGGGCTTGCGCTCGATGATCTGGTTGTCGCTCCGGGCGAGCAGCAGCAGGCCCTCGACGAGCTGCTCGCTGCGCTCGTTGGTGGCGAGCAGGGTCTTGCCGAGCTGCTGGAGCTCCACGGGCGCCCCGGGGTCCGAGAGGTGCACCTCCAGAAGGGTGCGGTTGATCGCCAGCGGGGTCCGCAGCTCGTGCGAGGCGTTCGCGACGAACCGCTGCTGGGCGGTGAAGGCCCGCTCCAGGCGCTCCAGCATCTCGTCGAAGGTGTCGGCGAGCTCCTTCAGCTCGTCGTCCGGGCCGTCCAGCTCGATCCGCCGGGACAGGTCCGAGCCGGCCACCTGGCGGGCGGTGCGGGTGATCCGGCCGAGCGGGGAGAGCACCCGTCCCGCCATGGCGTAGCCGAAGGCGAAGGCGATGATGCTCAGGCCCAGCAGGGCGAACAGCGAGCGGCGCAGCAGGTCGTCCAGAGCCAGGTCGCTCTGGTGCCGGAGGCAGACCGACACCGCGTCGTTGAACTGCTCGACGGTGCCGGTGTCGGGCAGGTTGCACCAGGAGGTGGTGGCCTGGACCTCGCCCTTGACGATCTTGAAGGGCAGCTGGGCCGCGCTGTCGCTGAGGGCCTGCGCGGTGAAGAGGTAGATGATCGAGAGCAGCAGGATGCCCGCGATCAGGAACATCCCGCCGTACAGCAGGGTGAGCCGTATCCGGATGGTCGGGCGCAGGAGCGGGCGGACGGGGTCCCGGGGGTCCCAGGTCGGCTTGGGGGGCGCCTGGGGGTGGGGCGCGGGGGTCGTGGCCATGGACTCAGATCCGGTAGCCGGAGCCGGGCACGGTGACGATGACGGGGGGCTCCCCGAGCTTGCGGCGCAGGGTCATGACGGTGACGCGCACCACGTTGGTGAACGGGTCGGTGTTCTCGTCCCAGGCCTTCTCCAGGAGCTGCTCGGCCGAGACGACGGCGCCCTCGCTGCGCATGAGGACCTCCAGGACGGCGAACTCCTTCGGCGCGAGCTGGACCTCGCGGCCGTCGCGGAAGACCTCGCGGCGGTTCGGGTCGAGCTTGATGCCGGCGCGCTCCAGGACGGGCGGGAGGGGCACGGACGTGCGGCGGCCGAGGGCCCGCACGCGCGCGGTGAGCTCGGTGAAGGCGAAGGGCTTGGGGAGGTAGTCGTCCGCGCCCAGTTCGAGGCCCTCCACCCGGTCGCTGACGTCGCCGGAGGCGGTGAGCATCAGGACGCGGGTGGGCATCCCCAGCTCCACGATCCGGCGGCAGACGTCGTCGCCGTGCACGAGGGGGAGGTCGCGGTCGAGGACGACGACGTCGTAGTCGTTGACCCCCACGCGCTCCAGGGCCGCCGCGCCGTCGTACACGACGTCGACGGCCATGGCCTCCCGGCGCAGTCCGGTGGCCACCGCATCGGCGAGCAGCTGCTCGTCCTCGACGACGAGTACGCGCACGTCGTACATCCTTCCCTCTGGCCGCGACCCGGGTCGGGAGCGGCCGATGCCTGAGCTGACTGTGGGTGTCCATCCTGCCCCGTACGCGCGTAAACCGGCTGTAAGACGGCGGTGCGGGGCCGGGCCGGGCGGGGGCGCGGCAGGGGGCACCGAGAATTCACCTGATTCGCGGGCCAGTTGAGGTTTCCCTGAGGAAGGGGCTGGGGAGGACGACTGCACACCCCGCGATCACGCCCTGTATGTGGCGCGCCACCCGACGCTCTCTGTCCCCCAGAGACCACAGCGCGTGATCCGACCCACCCTCGGCACACCCCCGTGCCACCGGACCCACGACGAGGGGGCGCACGATGGACGCTTTCACCGCCGGCCTGCTGCACCGCATCAGGACCACGCAGACGGACCTCACGCGGGCGCGTGAGACGGGAGACGACTACCTGGTGGAGGTGGAGCAGGCGGAGCTGGAGGACCTGCACCGCCTGGCCGCCGAGCACGGCGTGGAGGTGGCCGTGCCGGGCGCCTGACCGCCCCGCCGCTCCGACCGGTGGAGCCGTACACCCGCGCAGGGCCCCGGTGCCGTCCCGGCACCGGGGCCCTCGTCCGTCCGCTCCCGGCCCGCCGGGGCGGGTCGGTCGTGCTCAGTCGTGCCAGGCCCCCAGCTCCTCCAGGAGCTCCTGGAGGGGCGCGAAGAGGCCCGGGGAGGCCGCGACGGTCAGGTCGCCGGACTCCGGCTCGCCGGGGCGGCCGCCGGTCAGGGCGCCCGCCTCGCGGGCGATCAGCGCGCCCGCCGCGAGGTCCCAGGGGTTGAGGCCGCGCTCGTAGTAGGCGTCGAGGCGGCCCGCGGCGACGTCGCAGAGGTCGAGGGCGGCCGAGCCGCCGCGCCGGATGTCGCGGACGCGCGGGATCACCCGCCGGGCCACGTCGGCCTGGTGGGCGCGCCGGGTCTGGACGTAGGCGAAGCCGGTGCCGAGCAGGGCCTGGTCGAGCGGGGGCGAGGGGCGGACGGCGAGCCGCCGGTCCCCCGCGTGCGCGCCGCGCCCGAGGACCGCGTGGTACGTCTCGCCGCGCAGCGGTGCCTCGACCACGCCGACGACGGTCTCGCCGTCCCGTTCGGCGGCGATCGAGACGCCCCAGGTGGGCAGGCCGTACAGGTAGTTCACGGTGCCGTCGAGGGGGTCGATGACCCAGCGCACGCCGCTGGTGCCGGGGGTGGCGGCGCCCTCCTCGCCGAGGAGGCCGTCCTGCGGGCGGTGCTCGGCGAGGAAGCCGGTGATCAGCTTCTCGGCGGCGATGTCCATCTCGGTGACCACGTCGATGGGGCTCGTCTTGGTCTTCGCCACGGTCAGGTCGTCGGGCCGGCCGTCGCGCAGCAGCGCTCCGGCCCGGCGCGCGGCCTCCAGGGCGAGCTCGTGCAGCTCGGTGAGCAGGGGGTCGGGAACCTCGGTCATGGAATCTCCTTGCGCGTACGGGCGGATCACGGGCTTCACTTACGCGTACGGCTTCGCTCGCGCGCCGGTGCCCTCACGCGTAGGGGCTGTCGGCGCCGGCCGCCGCGGGCCGCTCCGTGCGCGCCGGACAGCAGCCGGTCGGGCACAGGTCGTGGGAGGGCCCGAGCGCGCCCAGGGCGCACCGCTCCACCCGGATCCCGCGCTCCCCGGCGGCCCGCTCCAGGACGAGGTCGCGGACGGCGGCGGCGAAGCGGGGGTCGGAGCCGACGGTGGCCGAGCGCCGGACGGGCAGGCCGAGCTCGGCCGCCTTGGCCGTGGCCTCGGTGTCGAGGTCGTAGAGGACCTCCATGTGGTCGGAGACGAAGCCGATCGGGACCATGACGGCGGCGGGCGCCCCGGCGGCGTGCAGCTCCTCCAGGTGGTCGCAGATGTCGGGCTCCAGCCACGGGATGTGGGGGGCGCCGCTGCGGGACTGGTAGACGAGCTTCCAGGGGTGGTCGGTGCCGGTCCGCTCGCGTACGGCGGCGGCGATCGTCCGCGCCACGTCGAGGTGCTGGCGCACGTAGGCCCCGCCCTCGCCGTGCTCGCGGGCCGGTCCCGAGGTGTCGGCGGCGGAGTCGGGGATGGAGTGGGTGGTGAAGGCGAGGTGGGCGCCGTCCCGTACGGCGGGGTCGAGGTCGGCGAGGGAGGCGAGGACGCCCTCGACCATGGGCTGGAGGAAGCCGGGGTGGTTGAAGTAGTGCCGGAGCTTGTCGACGCGGGGCAGCGGGAGGCCCTCCGCCTCCAGGGTCGCGAGCGCGTCGGCGAGGTTCTCGCGGTACTGGCGGCAGCCGGAGTAGGAGGCGTAGGCGCTGGTGGCGAGGACGGCGATGCGGCGCCGGCCGTCGGTGATCATCTCCCGGAGGGTGTCGGTGAGGTACGGCGCCCAGTTCCGGTTGCCCCAGTAGACCGGGAGGCCGAGTCCGGCCTGCGCGAAGTCCGTCCGCAGCGCGTCGAGGAGCGCGCGGTTCTGGTCGTTGATCGGGGAGACGCCGCCGAAGAGGAAGTAGTGCTGCCCCACCTCCTTGAGCCGTTCCTTCGGGATGCCGCGGCCGCGCGTCACGTTCTCCAGGAACGGGACCACGTCGTCCGGGCCCTCGGGGCCGCCGAAGGAGAGCAGCAGCAGGGCGTCGTACGGGGCGGGATCGTGCTGATCGGACATGGCACCGATCCTCCCACCCGGCCGTGACACCGGGGGGCGCGGCCCGTCGGAAAGGGCGGGGCGGCGGGGGCGGGACCCGCCGGAATCGGGGCGATGGCGCGGCGCGGCCCGCCGGGAGGGGGCGTGGCGGGCGTCGGTGCCGGTCGTCCGAAAAGGGGGATGACCCATGCAGTTCAAAGCCGTAGGCTTTAGCTGTTAACTACACGTGCCCGGCGATCGCGCAGGAGCACGTGTCGAGTCGTCGCGCGGAGCACGCTCCGAAGCACGGAGATTCCGGAGACCCTCTTGCCCAGTCCCTACCGCGCGATCTTCGCGGCACCCGGAGCCGCGTCGTTCTCCGTCGCCGGCTTCTTCGGCCGGATGCCCCTGTCCATGATGGGCATCGGCATCGTCACCATGATCTCGCAGGTCACCGGCCGGTACGGCCTGGCCGGCGCGCTCTCGGCGACGCTCGCGATGTCCGCCGCCGTCCTCGGCCCGCTGGTCTCGCGCCTGGTCGACCGGCACGGGCAGCGCCGGGTGCTCCGGCCGGTGACGCTGGTGTCGCTCGCCGCGGGCGCCGGGCTGCTGCTCTGCGTGCAGCAGGAGGCCCCGGACTGGACGCTCTTCGTGTTCACCGCCGTGATCGGCTGCGTGCCGAGCGTCGGCGCGATGATCCGGGCCCGCTGGGCGGAGATCTACCGGGGCGAGGGACGCAGCCTGCACACGGCGTACTCCTGGGAGTCGATCGTCGACGAGGTGTGCTTCATCTTCGGCCCGATCATCTCCATCGGCCTGTCGACGACCTGGTTCCCCGAGGCCGGTCCGCTGCTCGCCGGGGTGTTCCTCGCGATCGGCGTCTTCTGGCTGACCGCGCAGCGCGCCACGGAGCCCCGGCCGCACCCCCGGCGGAGCGGCGAGCGGGACGCCTCCCTGCTCCGCTCCCCCGGACTGCGGGTCCTGGTCCTCGCCTTCGTCGCCACCGGCGCCATCTTCGGCTCGGTGGACGTGGTGACCGTGGCCTTCGCCGAGGAGCGGGGCCACAAGGCCGCCGCCAGCCTCGTCCTGGCCGTGTACGCGCTGGGCTCCTGTCTGGCCGGAGCCGTCTTCGGGCTGCTCCACCTCAAGGGCGAGCCGTCCCGCAGGTGGCTGCTGGGCGTCTGCGCGATGGCCGTGAGTATGATCCCCCTCCTACTGGCCGGGAACCTTCCGTTGCTGGCCGTGGCGCTCTTCGTCGCGGGCCTGTCCATCGCACCTACGATGGTGACCACGATGGCCCTCGTCGAAGCGCACGTACCGCGCACCAAGCTGACCGAGGGCATGACCTGGACGGGTACGGGTCTCGCGATCGGCGTGGCGCTCGGCTCCTCCGCCGCGGGCTGGGTGGTCGACGCGTCGGGAGCGGAAGCGGGGTACGTGGTGCCCGTCGTCTCGGGCGCGGTCGCGGTCGCGGTGGGTCTCCTCGGACACCGCCGGCTGCGCAGGCCGGTGCCGAACCGGGAGGGGCAGCGTGAGCGGGACGACGACAGCGGAGTCGGGGAGCAGCAGGACGGCGAGCGGTCCGTGGCGTAACTGGGCGGGGAACGTCACCTCCCGCCCGGCCCGCGAGGTGAGCCCGGCCTCGGCCGAGGAGCTCGCCGAGGCGGTGCGCCGGGCGGCCGAGGACGGGCTGCGGGTGAAGACGGTCGGCACCGGCCACTCCTTCACCCCGATCGCGGCCACCGACGGCGTGCTGATCCGGCCGGGCCTGCTGACCGGGATCCGGCGGATCGACCGCGAGGCGATGACCGTGACGGTCGAGTCCGGCACCTCGCTGAAGCGGCTCAACGTGGCACTGGCCCGGGAGGGCCTGTCGCTCACGAACATGGGCGACATCATGGAGCAGACCGTCGCCGGGGCCGTCTCCACCGGCACGCACGGCACGGGCCGCGACTCGGCGTCGATAGCGGCCCAGATCCGCGCCCTCGAACTGGTGACGGCCGACGGACAGCTGCTGACCTGTTCGGAGAAGGAGAACCCGGAGGTCTTCGCGGCCGCCCGGATCGGGCTCGGCGCCCTCGGCGTGGTCACCGCGATCACCTTCGCGGTGGAGCCGGTCTTCCTGCTCACCGCGCGCGAGGAGCCGATGACCTTCGACCGGGTCACCTCGGAGTTCGACGCGCTGCACGCGGAGAACGAGCACTTCGAGTTCTACTGGTTCCCCCACACGGACAACTGCAACACCAAGCGCAACAACCGCAGCGCGGGCCCCGCCGCTCCCCCCGGGCGGATCAGCGGCTGGGTGGAGGACGAGCTCCTCTCGAACGGGGTCTTCCAGCTCGCCTGCTCGCTCGGCAAGGCGGTGCCGCCGGTCGTCCCCGCGCTCGCCAAGGTCTCCAGCCGGGCCCTGTCGGCCCGTACGTACACCGACATCCCGTACAAGGTCTTCACCTCGCCGCGCCGGGTGCGCTTCGTGGAGATGGAGTACGCGCTGCCGCGCGAGGCGGCGGTCGCCGCGCTGCGGGAGGTCAAGGCGATGGTCGAGCGGTCGCCGCTCAAGGTGAGCTTCCCGGTGGAGGTGCGCACGGCCCCGGCGGACGACATCGCGCTGTCCACGGCCTCGGGCCGGGAGACCGCCTACATCGCCGTCCACCTCTACCGGGGAACGCCCCACCGGGCGTACTTCACGGCGGTGGAGCGCATCATGACGGCGCACGGGGGGCGTCCCCACTGGGGCAAGCTGCACACCCGCGACGCCGCCTACTTCTCCGAGGTCTACCCGCGCTTCGCCGAGTTCACGGCGCTGCGCGACCGGCTCGACCCGGACCGGCTCTTCGCCAACGACCACCTGCGGCGGATCCTCGGCGACTGACGATCGGCGCATGAAGTCGGTGCATGAAGTCGGTGCATGAGAACGGCCGCCACGCGTGCGTGGCGGCCGTTCTCATCATTCGGCTCCGGGCTCCGCGCCGGGGCCGGACCCGGTGTCGGGTCCCGCAGGCGCCGGGACCGACGGGGTGGTCGGGACCCCGGTCGGTCCCGGGCCGGTGGACGGGTCCAGGGTCGGGGCGGTCGGTCCCGTCGTGGGGCCGGTCGGCTCCGGCGCGGGCGTCGTCCCGCCGCCGGTGGACGCGGAGGGGGTCGGCTCGGCCGACGGGGTCCCGCTTCCGTCCCGTCCGGTGTCCGGCCGCCCGGAGTCCCGCCCGCCGGAGCCCGGGGTGGACCCGGACCCGGAGGGGGCGGGGTCGTCGGGCCGGCCGGTGCCGGCGGACGGGCCGGAGGGCGCGGGCGTGGTCTCCCCGCCCGGGTCCGGCGCCTCCTGTCCGCCGTGCCCGCCGCCACGGACGGCCGAGCCGAAGGTGGTGGTCCCCTGCCGGCCGCTGAAGTCCTCCCCCGCGACCAGCTCGTAGGCGGTGATGCCGCCCATGGTGACGCCGAAGACCAGGGCGGCGGCGATCGCCGGGCGCTTCCAGCCCCGGACCCGGGTGCCGTGGGTGGTCGCCTCGCCGAACTCCTCCCGTTCCGGGAGGGGCGGCGGGACCGCGGCGAGCAGCAGGGTGGGGTCGTCCCGCCCGGGCGCGGTGCTCGCCGCCGACGCGGTGCCGGCCGCGAGCGGGACCTGCCGGGCCCTGGGCCGGGCGGCGGCGGTCGCGTCGCGGACCTGCTCGCCGGTGCGCCGGAAGACGTACTGGAAGAACGGGCCGCCGCAGGTGGCGATGACGCTGATCACACCGGCGCCGATGATCGTGCCGTACACCCCCAGGGTCGAGGCGAGCTTGGCCGCGATGACCGCGGCCAGGGCGCTGCCCGAGACCTGCGCCACGCTCAGGTCGATCCTTCTCCTGCCGCTCTCCTCGTCCTTCTCCCGCTCCTCCGTCTTCGCCTCCTCCGGCTCGTCCGTGTCGGTTTCCGGCCTGTGGCGCATCTCCAACCCCTGCTGACTCATCCGAGTGCCTTGCACCCAGAAGGGACAAATGGGGGAAGGGAATAGTTCCGTTTCCGGTGTTTCTGTGAAGAGGGACACGCGCGGAAGGAGGCGCGGAGACCCAACTCCCGTGCCGTCCGAGAAGTTGGGCGGCGCGCCTGTCCACCCAGGTGGCCCGAATGGAGTACATTGACGAAACCTGGGTCCGGACGCCCTCACGGGTGCCCGCGATCACGGGAAGGGAGCCGGAGACGGCGCTCGAACCGGCGGCGCCGCGGCATCGCACGGAGACCGATCACGAGGAGTGACCGCCAGTCACTCCGGGTAGTGAAGGGGTAACCGTGCCATAACGGCGTTCCAGGGTCCATGCCCGACACGCCGGGCAACTCGGCAAGGTAGTGGCAGGCTGCACCCGGGCAGGCCACACTCGACTAGCGGAAGCAGCGACGCACGTGACGTCGGCAGGCACCACCCGGGAGGTCCCCATGCCCGAACTGCGTGTCGTGGCCGTCTCCAACGACGGCACACGACTGGTGCTGAAGGCTGCTGACAGCACGGAGTACACACTTCCGATCGACGAGCGGCTCCGCGCCGCCGTGCGCAACGACCGCGCGCGCCTCGGCCAGATCGAGATCGAGGTGGAGAGCCACCTCCGCCCCCGTGACATCCAGGCGCGGATACGAGCCGGTGCCTCCGCGGAGGAGGTCGCCCAGCTCGCCGGCATCCCCGTCGACCGCGTGCGCCGCTTCGAGGGCCCCGTGCTCGCGGAGCGCGCCTTCATGGCGGAGCGGGCCCGCAAGACCCCGGTCCGCAGGCCCGGGGAGAACAGCGGCCCCCAGCTCGGCGAGGCGGTGCAGGAGCGACTGCTGCTGCGCGGCGCCGAGAAGGACACCGTGCAGTGGGACTCCTGGCGGCGGGACGACGGCACCTGGGAGGTGCTGCTCGTCTACCGCGTCGCGGGCGAGGTCCACACGGCCAGCTGGACGTACGACCCGCCCCGGCGGCTCGTCCAGGCCGTGGACGACGAGGCGCGGGCCCTGATCGGCGAGACGGACGACACGATCGCCGCCGCGCCGGAGCCCAGCTTCCCGTTCGTGCCGCGCATCGCCCGGCTGCCCCGGGACCGGCCGCTCGACCGCGCCCTGGACCGCCAGCTGGAGCGGGCCCCCGCGCCGCCGCCCGAGGCGGAGGACGAGCGGGACTCCCTGACCAGCCTCCTGGAGGCCGTGCCGAGCTTCCGGGGCGACATGGTCGTGCCCGAGCAGCCGGACTCCTCCGAGCCCGTGGAGGAGCCCGAGGCGGAGGAGCCCCCGGCCCCGGCCGCCTC
This sequence comes from Streptomyces sp. NPDC093071, assembly GCF_044754545.1. Taxonomy (NCBI): domain Bacteria; kingdom Bacillati; phylum Actinomycetota; class Actinomycetes; order Kitasatosporales; family Streptomycetaceae; genus Streptomyces; species Streptomyces sp. NPDC093071. The sequence goes on from NZ_JBIVPH010000001.1 coordinate 1,188,101, forward strand.
GGCGGGCGCGGGCGCCGCGTACGCCGACGTGCTCATGCCCCGCGCGGTCTCCGGTCACCGCGACCGCCTCACCGGCACCACCGACCGGCAGGCCGAGGCGGACGGCGTCCGCCCGGGGCGGCGTGCGGCGGTGCCCAGCTGGGACGAGATCGTCTTCGGCACGCGGAGGAAGAAGCAGGACTGACCTCCGTGCGGAGGTGTACGACGGGGCCCGCGCCACGACCACGGCGCGGGCCCCGTCGCGTCCGGTGCTACCGCGGGTCCGGGCCCGTGGCCACCGGGCGGGACGGGTCGGCGGACCACTCCGACCAGGAGCCCGCGTAGAGGGAGGCCGGGATGCCGGCGATCTCCAGGGCGAGGACCTGGTGGGCGCCGGAGACTCCGGAGCCGCAGTAGACCGCGACCGGGGTCTCCCCGGCCGCGCCCAGGGCGGCGAACCGGTCCCGTAGGACGTCGGCGGCCAGGAAGAGGCCCCCGGCGTCGACGTTCTCGGTGGTCGGGGCCGAGACCGCGCCCGGGATGTGGCCGCCGACGCGGTCGATCGGCTCTACGTCCCCCCGGTAGCGCTCGGCCGCCCGCGCGTCCAGGAGCAGCCCCGAGCGGGCGAACGCCGCCGCCCCGTCGGCGTCGAGCAGGCCGAGGGCGCCCGGCTCCGGCCGGAAGTCGCCCGGCTCGGGCGCGGGGACCTTCTCCGTGAGCTCGCCCGTCCAGGCCGCCAGGCCCCCGTCCAGGACCCGCACGTCCGGGTGGCCCGCCCAGCGGAGCAGCCACCAGGCGCGGGCGGCGCCCCAGCCGGAGCCGCCGTCGTAGACGACGACCGGCCGGTCCGCCGAGACGCCCGCGCGGCGCATCGCGGCGCCGAAGGCCTCCGGGTCGGGCAGCGGGTGGCGGCCACCGCTGCCGGGCGGTCCCGCGAGTTCCGCGTCCAGGTCGACGTAGACCGCTCCGGGCAGGTGACCGGCCTCGTAGGCGGGCCGTCCGGGGGGTCCGCCGAGCGCCCAGCGGACGTCCAGGAGGACCGGCGGCCGGACCCCGGCCGACTCGCTCTGCAGTTCGCTTGCGGAGATGATGGGCTTCATGGGTGCCATACTCGCGCAGCCGCACGGCCGCGCGGGACGGACCCGGCGTCTTTCCCGCGGGAGCGCGCCCTTGCGGGGCGCGGCCCGGGCGCACCGCGCCACCACCGGTTTCACCATCGGACGGGGGCACGGCCACGACGATGGTCCGAGGAGAGGGTGACGATGACCGAGGCGACTCGGCGCCCACCCGGCACACCCTGTTGGGTGAGCCTGATGGTGCACGGGCTTGACGCCACGCAGGAGTTCTACCGCGCGCTCTTCGGCTGGGAGTTCGTCCCCGGCCCCGAGCAGCTCGGTCCGTACGTCCGCGCCCTGCTCGGCGGCAGGGAGGTGGCGGGCATCGGCCGGCTGCCGGTCGACCGGCACCTGCGCATCGCCTGGACCCCCTATCTGGCCACCGAGGACGCCGACGAGACCGCCGAGTCCATTCGGGGCTGCGGCGGGACCGTCGCGGTGGGCCCGCTGGACGCGGGCGAGGCGGGCCGGATGGCGATCTGCTCCGACCCGACGGGCGCGGTCTTCGGCGTCTGGCAGGCGAAGGCGCACCACGGGACGGCGACGGCGGGGCCGCCGGGGACCCCGGTGTGGAACGAGCTGCTCACGTACGAGACGTCGATCGGCAAGTTCTACCGGACGGTGTTCGACTTCGAGCTCGGCCCGGCGGACTCCCCCGAGCACGACTACGCGACGCTCTTCGTGGACGGGGCCCCGGTGGCCTCCCTGCACGGCGTCGGCGACGCGCTGCCCCGGGACCGGGGCCCGCACTGGATGACGTACTTCGAGGTGGCCGACGTGGACGCGGCCGCCCGGCTCGTCGTGGAGCTCGGCGGCCGGGTCCTGTCCCCGCCGCGCGACGGCACGGCGGGGCGGCTCGCCGTGGTCGCGGACCCGGAGGGCGCGGTCTTCACCCTGGTCAGGTCGGTCGGGCGCTGACCGGGAGGGCCCGCACGCCCGTCGGGCCACGGTGGATCAGCCCCGGCGGCTCCGCGCGAGGCCCCGGCGCAGCCGGGACGTGCCGCCTGCGGCCGGTGCCGCCGCCGTTCCGCCCGGCAGGCCGAGCAGGGTCAGCCGTTCGGCGTCGAAGTGGTGGGCGGTGCCGGGGTCGTCGTGGTGGGCGGCCAGGAAGCGGGTCGCCTCCTCCCGGAGTTCCGGGTGGCTCCCGTGCCTCATGCAGTAGCCGACGGCCCGGACCAGGGGCGTGAGCGAGGCGGGGGCCGGGCCGGGGACGGCGGGCTCCTCGCCCCGCTCCAGGTCCGCGACGAGGTGGTCGACGACGGTGAGCGGGATGCGGTTGCTGTTCTCGAAGGGGGTGAGCCGTGCGAGGACCTCGGCCGTGCCCACGCGCGCGACGGGGACGCCGTAGTAGGCGGCGGCGGTGAGCATCGCCGTGGAGAAGCAGCCGACGACGAGCCGGGGCCGGCACCGCTCGTAGAAGGTCTCGGCGAGCAGCGGTCCGTCGAGGAGCGTCAGGCGCGCGCCGGCGCGTTCCGCCTCCTCGTCGAGGGCCCGGGAGTAGCGGGCGGGCGCGGTCGGGTGGGGTTTGAAGACGATCGAGCGGTGTCCGGCGGCGACCGCTCCGCGCAGCATCCGTACGTGCAGCTCCTCTTCCTCCTCGGCGGTGAGGAGGCCCAGGGCGGCGAGGTACTGGCCGAGGAGGAGGGCCGTGGGCGCGGCGGCGGCTGCCCGCGCGATCGCCGGGTCGTCGGCGGCCTCCTCGGCGATCTCGGCGAGGACGGCGCGGAAGGCGTCGTCGGGGACGAGTTCGGGCTCGACGCCGTACTCGCGGAGGAGGAGGGGCCGCAGGCCCGGCACCAGGTCGAGGTGGAGGACCCGCCGGATGCGGCAGGCGATCGACTGGGCGAGGTCGTTGCGGGTGGGGCCGTAGCTCATCAGGCCGTCGGCGTAGACGTGCAGGGAGCTCTCGGGGAAGGTGCCGGCGAGCGCCTTCGCGGGGTTGACCTGGATGGACTCGACGACCAGCTCCACCGGGGCGTCGCCGAGGTCCCAGGCGGTGCGCAGCACGCGCTGCCAGAGCGGGGCCTCCTCGGGGCGGGGGGCCCAGGCGGCGGGGTGGTACGGGTGGATCGTCTCGTTCCAGTCGAGGGTGGCGTCGAAGCGGGCGGCGATCCGCCCGTAGCCGGTCATGGTCTCCAGGCGCAGCGCGGTCTCCGGGATCTCGGCGTTGTGCGAGACGAGGAGGAGCCGGCGGGCGTCCTCGCGGGGGCCGAACCGCCCGGCGTCGAGGGCGGCGGCCAGGGTGGCGGCGCCGTAGAGGGTGGACACCTGGAAGATCTGGACGGGACGGGCGTCGGGGGCGGAGGCCGTGTCGGGGGCCATGGTTCAGGCGGTCCTTCCGGTCTCGCGCAGGCCCCGGAGGAGGGTGCTGCGGCGGGTGTCCATGGTGGCGAGGGTCTCGTCGAGGACCCGCTGCGGCATACGGCGCAGCGCGTCGCCGACGTCGGCGCGCAGCCGCGCGGCGACGGCGGGTTCGTACTTCTCGGCCTTGCCCATGTGGAAGGCGATCATCGCGCAGTACGTGCGGACCGCCTTCGGGAGGAAGCGGTCCGCCTCGGCGTCCTCGGCGACCTCGGCGAGCAGGAGGTCGTAGGAGGGGATGAAGTCCAGCTGCCGGTTGTCGGTGATCTGGGTGAGCGAGGTGGTGACGCCCCGCCGGTAGAAGACCCCGTGCAGGGAGAGCGCCGCGAAGGTGCGGGCCTTGAGGTGGAGCCGCCAGATCCAGAGGCGGTCCTCGGCGGTCCTCAGGGTCGTCTCGAAGCGGGAGGCGCCGTCCGCGAAGAGGCGGCGGCCGTAGATGCCGAAGGGGACGAAGGGGTAGTCCACCATCGTCACCATGCCGGCCGGCGAGATGCCGTCCCTGGGGTCCATCACGGTGTCGCGGCGCTTGGCGGGGGCGTAGCGGATCTGGCGCTTGCGGCCCTCCGACAGGACGTGGTCGGTGCGGGCGAAGTCGCAGTCCAGGCGGGAGATTCCGGCGACGGCGGCGCTCAGGTGGCCGGGCGCGTACCAGTCGTCGCCGTCGAGGAAGGTGAGGTAGTCGCCGCGTGCCGCGTCGATGCCCGTGTTGCGCGCCTGGGCGACGCCCCGGTTCGTCTCGTGCCGGATGACGGTGGCGTTCGGCAGGCGGTCGCGCCAGCGGTCGAGGACCTCCGGGGTGTCGTCCGTCGAGCAGTCGTCGACGAGCAGGAACTCGAAGGCGGGATCGGCGTTGTTCGCGAGACTGCGCAGGGTGTCGGGGGCGTAGGCCCCGACGTTGTGGAACGGTACGACGACGGACAGTTTCGGCACTCGGTTTCCCCACACTGGATCGGACTGCTGGACGCCGTTCACGGCGGGCACGGTAGCGGCCCGCCCTTCCGGCCGGAGGAGCCCCGCGTGCACGCGGGGTGAACTTTCGCCGTCCTCCCGGGTCGTCCGGGACGGCTCCTCATCCACGGGCCCGCCTGCGGTGCAGGGCCCCCGTGGCCACGAGCGCGAGGAGCGCGGCCGCGCCCACGGCGCCGCCGAGGCGGAGGCCCGGCGGCCGGAAGGAGCAGCGGACCGTGTCCGCCCGTCCGTCGAGGGGGACGGCGACGAGGCCCTCGTACGCGCGCGCGGGGCGGAGGTCCGCGTCTCCGGCGGCGCACCTCCAGCCGGAGATCCGGGGCGCGGCGAGGACGGCGACGCCCGTACTGCCCGGCGGGAGCGCGGCGGTGACGGTGTGTCCGGTGGTGCGGACCCGGGTGGCGCCGGTGGCGGCGAGCCGGTCCACGGCGGTGTCGAGGCGGGCGCGGACCAGACAGCCGACCGGTTCCCGGGGCAGCCGCACCTTGCCCTCGGGGCCGAGGGCGATCCGCACCTCGCCGGAGGCGGGGACGGCGCCGAGGGCGCCCATGGGGGCGGTGACGGCCGGGGGCCTGCCGTCGAAGTCCACGGGCTCCTCGCCCGCGAGGGCCGCCGTGCCCCGGTACTCGGGCGCCCAGAACCAGACCTGGGAGCCGGCCGGGCAGCGGGCGGTGAGGACGCGCCCGGTGCGGCGGGGGACGGGCCGCTCGTACACGGAGGCGCCGAGCAGGCGTTCCTGCCGGGCGAAGGCGGAGTCCCCGGCGGGTCCGGCCGGGCGCGGCGCCGGGCGGACGGTGACCAGGGGCGGTACGGAGGTGGTGGTGGCGGTGACCGGGGCGCGGGGCGGCGCGTCCCGCCGGACCGGCTCGGTGGGTGCGGAGCGGATCCGGGTGCCGACGGAGAACAGGGCGTCGGTCACGGGGTTGTCGAGGGTGACCGGGTGACGGCCCTTGGCGTAGGAGCCGAAGCCGAGGGAGGTCAGGGTCCGGGAGGTCGTCTCGGAGGTGAGGCTGCTGTAGTACTCGGCGCCCTGTCCGCCGACGAGCAGGGCGTCGTTGCCGCCGGGGACCTCTCCGGGGTCCGTGCGGTGGCGGGGCCAGGCGTCCGCGCGGGCCGCCTCGCGGGCCACGGCCTCGTGCCAGGGGCCGGTCCGGGGCGACCAGGCGACCTCGCCGCGCTGGCGCTCCTCGATCCGCTTCCCGGTGACGGCCGCCTCGCCCGCCTGGGCGGCGACGAGCAGGAGGACGGCGAGGAGGGGCAGGGCCCGGCGCCCGGCCCCGGAGGCCCGCAGGGCGAGGAGGACGGCGACGAGCGCGAGGAGCGCGGCCGCGCCGAAGGCGGGGAAGGTCCAGCGGTCGATGTCGGCGCTCCCCCGGGCCGTCCACGCGAGGGCGCCGAGGAGGGCGCCGCCCGCGAGGAGCGCGGCGGGCCGGGGCACTCCCCCGGCGGCCGAGAACCAGGCCGCGATCAGCAGCAGGCCGCACAGGACGAAGGCCTGACGGTACGGGACGCCGTTGGGTGAGGCCCCCGCGTGCCAGAGCAGGTGGGTGGGCTCCCACTGGAGGGAGAGCGTCACCAGGACGACGGCGGCGGTCAGGGCGGCCCGGACGCGCGGGGCGACGGCCCGGTTGAAGGGCAGGGTCAGGGCGAGGAGCAGGGCGGGCGTGCCGATGAAGAGCGCGGGGCTGGACGAGCTCGCGGTGGCGGGCAGCAGCCGGGCGAAGACCTCCGTCCAGGCCACGGGGACGAAGGAGACCTCCGGGGTGGGGTCGGCGGTCTTCGTGCCGAGGAAGACGACCACGACGAGCGGCGCGGCGAGCCCGACGCCGAGGAGGACTCCCCGGGCGGCGCGCAGCGCCCCGGCGAGGCGCTGCCGGGCGGTGGCGGTCTCCTCGGCGGTGAGCAGCCGGACGGCGAGGACGACGGCCGCGCCGAGGGTCGCCATGTAGGCGGTGTAGAAGTTGGCGGTCCAGGCGAGGGCGACGACGAGCGGTCCGAGGACGGGACGGCGGCCGGTGCGGGCCCACTCGCCGACCAGGCAGAGCAGCGGGAAGGCGACGAGCCCGTCGAGCCACATCGGGACGGTGGAGCCGAAGTTGAGGGTCCAGCCCGAGAGGGCGTACGCGGTGCCGAGCACGGCGGCGACCGGCCGGGGACCGGGGCGCAGCCGGAGGAGCAGGAACGCCATGGCGGCCCCGGCGGCGGCGATCTTGACGGCGGTGACGACGTACAGCGCGAGCTCGATCCGGTCCGCCGGGAAGAGGACGACGAGCAGGGCGGCGGGGCTGCTCAGGTACGTGCCGATGTCGCCGAGGAAGTTGGCGCCGAAGCCGGAGTTCCAGTTGAGGAAGGCGTCGCCGTGCGTCTCGCCGAGGAGGAAGGAGCGCCAGTAGGCGTGGTACGGCAGGTACTGCTGGCCCAGGTCGACGACGTTCCTGGTGACCGGGCCGAAGGGGTGGCTGCGGGAGAGCGCGGTGGCGAGGCAGAACAGGGCGGCGGTGAGCAGGGCGGCGGCGCCCGCGGCCCGCGCGCCCCGGTCCCGCCCCCCGGTCCGGGGACCGGGACCCGTGCCCTCCCCGCCTTCGACCTGGTCGAGCACGGTCTCGGCGGCGGGGGGCACACGTCCTCCAGGGGTCGTACGGCGCGGGGTCGCCCGGAGGTGGGGTCGTCACGGGCCGGACGCCATTACCGCCGAGGCGGGCGACCCGCAACCGATCGGCGGGCGAGGTCCGGGCGCACCTCGGGTGAACTCCCGGTGCCGCACGCCCTTCCCGGTACGGATCAGGCGGCCGGGACCGGGGCGGCGAGCTCGTCGACCGTGCGGACCACCGTGCCGAACAGGTCGGAGACCGTCGTCAGGCTCGCGGCCGCCAGCGCGTCCGCCGACAGGACGGTGCCGTCCGGCGCCGCCAGGGGGCGGGTGGCGGTGGCCTCGGCGACGACGGTGGGGCGGTGGCCGAGGGTGAAGGCGCCCTGGGCGGTGAACAGGACGCACAGGTGGGTCATGAACCCGGCGAGGACCAGGTCGCCACCGGCACCGAGGTCCTTCAGGACCTCCTCCAGGTCCGTGCCGCGGAAGGCGTCGGGGAACCGCTTGACGACCACCTTCTCGCCCTCGGCCGGGGCGACCTCGTCGCTGAGGGCGCCGATCTCGGCCCGGATGTCGTACGGGGTGCCCTCGCCGCCGTCGTTGACGACGTGGACGACCGGGGTGCCGGCGGCGCGGGCGGCCGCGAGCAGCCGGGCACCGGCGGCCACGGCCTCCTCGGCCCCTTCGAGCTTCATGACGCCGGTGCGGTAGGTGTTCTGGAAGTCGATCATGATCAGGACCGACTCGCTCAGCCGGGGCGGCTCCTGGGGGAGGCCGATCACTTCGCGCAGGGTGGTGGACGCGGTCATGGCGGTTCCTTTCGGTCGGGCGGGAGGGTTCGACGGGGCGCCGCCCCGCGAACGTTAGTAACGCTAACACAGTACGTAATCATCGATTACAAAGGTGTGAGCGCCTCTCCACCCGCCTCCGCCCGACCAGGGGATTCCCCAGGTCCACCCTGTTAGCGCTGCTACCGTGGGGGCATGTCGACGGCCCGAGAGCGCATCCTGGAAGCCACCGAGGAACTGCTGGCGGACAAGGACGCGCTGGCGATCTCGACCCGGGCCATCTGCGACCGGGCGAAGGTCGGCATGCCCGAGATCTACCGCCAGTTCGGCGACAAGCAGGGGCTGCTCACGGCGGTGGCCGACATCGGCTTCGCGCGCTTCCTCGCCGAGAAGCGGCGGAACCCGCTCACCGACGACCCGGTGGCGGACCTGCGCACGGCCTGGGACAGTCACGTCACGTTCGCGCTGCGCAACCCGTACCTCTACCGCCTGATGTTCACGCCGACGGGCGACGCCAGGCCCCGGGCCATCGAGGAGGCCCGGGCGATCCTCCTGAAGGCCGTGGAGCGCTGCCGCGACGCCGGCCGGCTGCGGATGCCCCCCGAACTGGCCGGTCAGTCGATCCTCTCCGCCAACGTGGGCGTGTGCATGATGGCGCTCTCCTTCCCCGACCTCTTCGGCGAGCCCGACATCTCGCGGGCGGTACGGGACGCCGTGATCGGCCGGGCCACCGGCGCCGGCACCGAAGAGGAGGACACCCGGATCGGTACCGCGACGGTCCTGGCCCGGGCCCTGCTGGGAACGCTGACGGGGACGGAACCGGTGAATGGCGCCGCACTCGACGCGTTGACGGCGCTTCCGGGGCTTCCGGGGCTTCCGGGGCTTCCGGGGCTTCCGGCGGAATGAAGCCCTCGCGGGGAGCGGGCGGCGGGCCGTGCGCGTCGCCGCCCGGTCGAGGGCCGGGTCCCGCGCCCCGACGCGTACGGCCGGATCGGCTCCCTCCGAGGCCTCTGGCCTGATGGGGCGTTGTGCGGCCGCCGGCCCGGATCCGAGACTGGGGGTGTGCGAACGGGAACGCGGGAACGGAACGCTCGGTGAAACGGATCCACTTCACCGCCCAGGACCTCATGCGGACCCGGGTGGCCACGACGATCGGCGCGGCGGCCGAGACGCTCGACGGCGTGAGGCTGTTACGGGCCCCTGACGCCGGTCTCGCCTTCCGGCGCTGGCAGGTCGCGGTCCGGGGGCGGCTGGACGAACGGGCGCGGCCCCTCGGCGCGTTGCTGCCGCCGCTGGGACCCGAGGTCGACGTCAGGAGCCTGGCGGGCGACTCGGCGTGCATCGAGGAGGCGGTGGACCGGCTGCTGGGCGCTTCCCGTGCCCTGCTCCGCGCCGAGTTCGAGAACATCCACTTCCGTCCCGCGCACCGCGCCTGGGCCCGCGACCTGGTGGACGGCGACCGTACGGCATGGCTCCAGGTCGCCTCGGCGCTCCGGGCCTGCCACGGCGTGGCCGTCGCCCCGTACTGGAGCCGGGTGCGCGCGCACCTGGCCGACGTCCGGGCCGCGTACGCGAACGCGATGGCCGAGGGCGGCGTCGAGCGCCTGCTGACGTCCCTGTGCGGCCCGACGCTGCGGTGGCGGCCGCCGGTGCTCGAACTGGACCATCCACACGAGACGGACGTCCGTCTGGAGGGGCGCGGTCTCGTCATCGCACCCACCATGTTCTCCACCCGGCGGGCCGAGCTGATGCTGTCCGTCCTCGACCCGTCCGAGGCCCCCGTCCTCGCCGTCCCGGCCGTCACCGACCCCGGCGCGGTGGGCGGCCCGCTGTGGGACGGCGGCGACGCGTCCACCGGTCAGGCGCTGGAGGAGCTGCTGGGGCGGACCCGCGCCGCCGTCCTGGAGGCGGCGGCGGACGGCCGCAGCACCACCGATCTGGCACGCCGGCTCGGCATCTCGCCGGCGACCGTGAGCCACCACACCTCCGTCCTCCGCAACGCCGGTCTGGTCGCCACCCGCCGGGAGGGCAAGGCGGTCCTGCACACCGTGACGTCGATGGGCATGGCCCTGCTGGAGCCGGGTTCGCGCCTCCTCTGACCGGCCGTCGGCCGGGTGCGAGCCGGTGGTTTGGACGGGGGTCGAAAGCTTGGCCCCGCCGTCGGCCGCGAACCTACGGTGGGCCCGCGCCGACCGGCCGTCCGACGGCCCCGGTCGGCGCGGGGCCGCCGGAGGCGCTCGCGGCGGCACGACGAGAGGAGAAGAGAGATGCGTTCGCCTTCCTTCCGCAAGGGGACCCTCGCGCTGCTGGCCGCGGCCGGGTTCCTCGCCGCCGGCACCACGGCGGCGACGGCACACCAAGCAGCCGGTGCGATCCAGACGTTCGGGAACATGGCCACCGGGTCGTGCCTCGACGACAGCCGGCAGTACGGCCTGCGCGGATACGGCTGCAACGGCGGCGTCCACCAGAAGTGGGACGTGCGCGTCTGGAACGACGGCACCCGCCAGCTCCGTAACCTCGCGACCGACAAGTGCCTCTACGACGACGGCGTCACGCTCGCCACCCGGGCCTGTGACTCGTCGCGCGAGCAGAGCTGGTTCGTGCGGAAGACCGGTGACCAGGTGGCCTTCCGGAGCCAGGCGACCGGCGAGTGCCTGGACGACAGCCACTACGGGCTGCGGACCGTCCCGTGCTCCTACAACCGCCACCAGAGCTGGCGCTGAGTCAGGACCCGCCCGGTCGGGGTACCCGACGTCACGGGGGGGGCGACGGGTCCCCCGGCCGGGCGGCACGTCGGGCGTGGTCGAGGCGTCGCGCGGGGCCGGGGCCTCGGGCGCGGTCGGGGCCTCAGGCGTGGTTGACGGGGAGGACGTCCGGGGAGAGGGCGCCCGCGTGGGCCGAGGCCGCGGTCATCCGCTTGCGGTGGTGGCGGCGGCAGAGGACCTCGTAACCGATCTCCTCCGCCGGGCGGTTCACGTCGCCGACCACGACCTGCTCGCCCTCGACGACCATCTCCCCGCCCACCGTACGGGCGTTGTGCGTGGCCCGGGCGCCGCACCAGCACAGGGCCTCGACCTGGAGCTGTTCTATGCGGTCCGCCAGCTCGATCAGCCGCTGCGAGCCGGGGAAGAGCTTCGTGCGGAAGTCGGTGGTGATGCCGAAGGCGAAGACGTCGAGGCCCAGGTCGTCGACGATGCGGGCGAGCTGGTCGATCTGCTCGGGGGCGAGGAACTGCGCCTCGTCCACGATCACGTAGTCGGCCTTGCCGCCCTGGGAGAGCTGGCCGACGAGGTACGCGTACACGTCCATGCCCCGCGGCGCCTCGACCGCCTCCGTCACCAGGCCGAGCCGGGAGGACAGCTTCCCCTCGCCCGCCCGGTCGTCACGGGTGAAGATCACGCCCTGGAGGCCGCGCGCGTCGCGGTTGTGGGCGATCTGGAGCGCCAGGGTGCTCTTCCCGCAGTCCATGGTTCCGGAGAAGAAGACCAGCTCGGGCATGACGGGTCGGGGACCTTTCGGGGCGTGGACGACGGAGGGAAGGGGGAGGGTCAGGAGCGCACTTCGAGCAGCGGGACGAGCTGCTCGGCGGGGGTCATGGACCCGTGCATACCGGCCATCGCGGACTCGTGGGGCTCGTTGACGGAGGCCGTGATGGCCACGTCGTCGTGGGCCGCCACGACGACGTCCCCGATCCGCCCGTACACGCGCTCGTCGACCTCGTCCCCGAACCAGCCGAGGGCGATGGCCTCGTCGCGGCCCGCGACCCAGAACTGCTCGCCGACGACCTCGCGCCAGCAGGTGAGGACGTCCGCCTCGGCGCCGCGCACGGCGTAGACGTGGCGGGCGCGTCCCTCGCCGCCGAGGAGGGCGACGCCGGCGCGCAGCTCCCAGTCCTCGTCGAAGTCGATGCGGTGCCGCTCGTCGAAGGGGATGTCGACCATGCCGTGGTCGGCCGTGACGTACAGGGCCGAGCGGGGCGGCAGTTGCTCGGCGAGCCGCTGGACGAGCCGGTCGACGAACATCAGCTGGCCGCGCCAGGCGTCGGAGTCGATGCCGAACCGGTGCCCGGCACCGTCGAGTTCGCTGTAGTACGTGTAGACCAGCGAGCGGCCGCCGGCGGCGAGCTGCTCGGCGGCGAAGTCCATGCGCTCCTCGCCGGAGAGCCGCCCGTGGAACGTTCCGCCGCTGAGCGCGATCTGGGTGAGCGGGGTCTGCGCGAAGATCGGGGAGGACACCTGGGCGGTGTGGATCCCGGCCTCGTGGGCGAGCCCGAAAACGGTGGGGTACGGCTGCCAGGCGCGCGGCGGGGTCCACGGCTTCCAGCGCAGCTGGTTCATCAGCTCGCCGGTGTCGGGGTTGCGCACGGCGTAGCCGGGCAGGCCGTGGGTGCCGGGGTGGCGGCCGGTGCCGACGGAGGCCAGCGAGGTCGCGGTGGTGGCGGGGAAACCGGCGGTGATCGGACGGCCCGTGCCGCCCCGCGAGGAGCCGAGGAGCGAGGTCAGGTAGGGCGCCTCGTCCGGGTGCCGCTTGATCTGCTCCCAGCCGAGCCCGTCGATCAGGAAGACGCAGTTCCGGTCGGCGGGGGCGAGTTCGGCGATCCGGGGGGTGAAGCCGGGCACCTCCTGGCCCGCGACGAGCGTGGGGAGGAGGTCGCCGAGGGAGCCGGTGGCGTACTCGGGCACCGGCGCGGTCTCCGGGGCGAGCGGGACCGGATCGTCGGGCCAGCCGTGGGACGCGGCGGCGGGCTGCGCCATCAGCGGGTGGCGGCGGCGGTGGCCGCGGTGGCTTCGGAGAGCGCCTGGGCGAAGGCGAGGGTCTGCCGGACGGTGTCCGGTCCGTCCCCGGCCTCGCTCACCCGCAGGCTGAGGTCGTCGGCGGTGGCGTTGCCCGTGTAGCCGTGGTCGGCGTCGCAGTTGGCGTCGCCGCAGGCGGCGGGCTCCAGGTCGATGCGGGAGACGGCACCCCAGCCGATGGTGAGGACCACCTCGCGGGGCAGGGTGCCCGGCGTGTACGACTCGGGGTTGGCGACCACGCGGCTGACGACGACCGACGAGATCCGGTCGAGCTTCACGGACTCGGTGGAGGTCGTGGCGTACGGGGTCGGGGAGCTGGTGTCGGCGGCCTGCTCGTCGGTGTGGCTGACGATGAAGCGGTTCGGCGTCAGGACGAGGACGGTGACGTGGCGGCGGACCTCGTTCGCGTCGAAGGTGGTCTCCTGGTGCACCACGTACGACGCGACGGCCTCGCCGCCGACGGCGGCCTCCACCGCCTCGGCCACGAGGGCCGGGTAGTAGCCGCTGCGCTCGATCGCCGCGCGCAGCCCCTGGGTCGTCGTACCGGTCTTCGCCATGGACTCCATCCTAAGCCCCGGGTAAGGACGGCTCGGCCGGTTGCGGGGACGGCGGGGCGGTTCGGAAGGGCCGGGGCTGTGACATCCGACTCCCTCGCGGCGGTCGCGTTCAGTAGTTCGGCAGGCTGCGCGGGCCGAGGTCCGTGCGGGGCGGGGGCGGGGCCAGGCGGACGGTCGCGCCGAGGACGGAGAGGCCGCGGGGTGCCACGACCACCGGTTCCAGGGAGACGGCGACCACCTCGGGGTGGTCGTCGACGAGCCGGGAGACCCGGAGGAGGAGCTCCTCCAGGGCCGGGGTGTCGACGGGGGCGGAGCCGCGCCAGCCGAAGAGCAGCGGGGTGGTGCGGAGGGAGCGGACGAGTTCCGCGACGTCCCGGTCGGTGGCCGGGACGAGCCGGTGGGCCGTGTCGCCGAGGAGTTCGGAGGCCGCGCCCGAGAGGCCGAAGGAGAGGACGGCGCCGACGGCCGGGTCGATGGCGGAGCGGACGACGGTGTCGACGCCCCGGGGCACCATGGCCTGGACGACCGGCTGGAGCTCCTCGGGCTTGCCGAGGACCTCGGTCAGCTCGGCGTAGGCGGTGCGGAGCTGTTCCTCGGTGGCCAGGTCGAGCCGGACCCCGCCGAGGTCGGGGCGGTGGCGCAGGTGCGGGGCGGTCGTCTTGAGGGCGACGGGGTAGCCGAGCTGGGCTGCGGCCGCGACGGCGGCGTCGGGCGTGGGCGCGGGCAGGGTCGGCAGGGCGGTGATCCCGTACCGGGCGAGCAGTTCGCCGGCCTGGTCGGTGCCGAGGGTCACGCCCCGCGGGTCCGCCTCCGCGTCGAGCACCCGCCGGATCAGGGCGGCGGCCCCCGCCTCGTCGATGTCCTCGTACTCGGGCACCCGCCCGGGCTCGGCGGCCTGCCGCCGCCACTGCCCGTACCGCACGGCCTCGGCAAGGGCCCGCACGGCCCGCTCGGCGGCGGGGTAGGCGGGGATGGTGACGGTGACGGGGGCCTGGGTCGGGTCGACGGCCGGGGCCGGTGCGGGGCCCTGGGCGGGGTCGGTCGCCGGGACCGATGCGGGAGCCTGGACCGGGCCGGTCTCCGTGACCGACGCAGAGGCCTGGGCCGGGCCGGGGGCCTGAGCCGGGCCGGAGGGCTGGATCGGGTCGGGGGCCTGGGTCCGGCCGGGCGGCAGGGTCGGTTCGGTGGCGGACGTGGCCGCCGGTACGGCTCCGGGCCCGGCTCCCGGACCCGCCCCCGTACTCGTACTCGTGTCCGTACCCGCTCCCGTACTCGCCTCGGCCCCCGGACCGCCTCCGGCCCCCCGCACCGCCGCAGGCGGCCTCGTGCTCGTGGCCACCGCCAGGGCCTCCGCGAGGCCGCCCATCTCGACGTGGACGACGACGACCGGCTTCGTCGGGGCGGGGGCCGAGGCGACGGCCTCGCGGAGGGCCGCCGCGAGGACCTCCCCGTCGCCGAACTCGGTGGCGCCGTCCTCGCCGACCCACGGGATCGCGGTCACGACGACCGCGTCGGACGTCTCGTCCGCGAGGGCCGCCGCCAGCGCGTCCCGGAAGTCCGCCGGGACCGCCGAGGTCGTCAGGTCGAGGGGCCGCAGCGGGCGCAGTCCCTCGGTGAGGCAGGCGTCGTACGTGAGGAGGCCGAGCGACTCGGAGTTGCCGAGGATCGCGACCCGGGGCCCGGCGGGCAGTGGCTGGGCGGCGAGGAGCAGCCCGGCGTCCACGAGCTCGGTGACGGTGTCGACGCGGATCACCCCGGCCTGCCGGAGCAGCGCGGAGACCGTGGCGTGCGGGACGCGGGTGACGGGCACCCGGTGGCCGGGCGGGGCGCTGCCGCTGTGCCGGGCGCCCTTGACCACGACGACCGGCTTGACGGCGGCGGTGCGGCGGGCGAGCCGGGTGAACTTCCGGGGGTTGCCGATCGACTCCAGGTAGAGGAGGACGACGTCGGTGCCGGGGTCGTCGTACCAGTGCTGGAGGAAGTCGTTGCCGGAGACGTCCGCGCGGTTGCCGGCCGAGATGAAGGAGGAGAGCCCGGCGCCCCGCCGGTGCAGTCCGGCGAGGAGGGCGATCCCGATCGCGCCGGACTGGGTGAAGAGCCCGATCCGCCCGGCGGCCGGCATCTGCGGCGCGAGCGAGGCGTTGAGCCGGACGTCGTCGGCGGTGTTGATGATGCCGAAGGCGTTGGGCCCGATGATCCTCATGCCGTACGAGCGGGCCTGCCGGACGAGCCGGCGCTGCCGCTCGCGGCCGTCCGGGCCGCTCTCGGCGTATCCGGCGGAGAGCACGACGAGGCCCCGGACCCCGTGTGCGCCGCAGTCCGCGACGGCCTCCGGCACCCGTTCGGCGGGAACGGCGACGACCGCGAGGTCCACGGGTTCGCCGATGGCGGCGACGGAGCGGTACGCGGGGACCCCGTCGAGCTCGGCCGGACCGCCGTCGCCGGTTTCGGGGAGCGCCGCGTTCACCGCGTACACGCGTCCGGTGAAGCCCGCGCCGAGGAGGTTGCGCAGGACGGTCCGGCCGACGCCGCCGGGCGCGCGGCCGGCGCCGACGACGGCGACGGAGGCGGGGGTGAGCAGGCGCTGCACGGAGCGGGCCTCGGCACGCTGCTCGCGGGCGCGCTGGACGGCGAGGGACCGGTCGGTGGGTTCGAGGTCGAGGTGGAGCCGTACGGAGCCGTCCTCGAAGCTGCGCTTCTGGGTGTAGCCCGCGTCGGTGAAGACCTTGATCATCTTGGTGTTGGCGGGGAGCACCTCGGCGGCGAAGCGCCGGATGCCCCGCTCGCGGGCGACCGCCGCGATGTGTTCGAGGAGGGCGGAGGCGACGCCCCTCCCCTGGTGCGCGTCCTGGACGAGGAAGGCGACCTCGGCCTCGTCGGCCGGGGCGGAGGCGGGCAGTCCGCGGTCGTCGATGCGGTCGTAGCGGACGGTGGCGATGAACTCGCCCCCGACGGTCACCGCGAGCCCCACCCGGTTCACGAAGTCGTGGTGGGTGAAGCGGTGCACGTCCTTGGCGGAGAGGCGGGGGTAGGGGGCGAAGAAGCGGTAGTACTTCGACTCGTCCGAGACCTGCTCGTAGAAGCTGACGAGCCGGTCGGCGTCGTCGGCGGTGATGGGTCTGATCCGCGCGGTGCCGCCGTCGCGGAGCACCACGTCCGCCTCCCAGTGGTCGGGGTAGGCGTGCTCCGGCGGTTCCGCCGCTTCCGACTGCTCCGACGCGCTCTGCATGGGGCCAGCCTAGGGGGTGTCCCGCCGATCCGGCCCGGCCGGCGAGACGCCCCCTCCGGCCGCGGCGCGCGTGGGGCACCGGTCGCGCGGCGGGGGTGCGCGTTGCAAGGTGGGGGGAGCCGAAAGGCGGTCCGGTCCGGGCCGAAGGTCGGTGTGAGCACCTCGCATCCCGTGAGAGACTGGTCTAGACAACCCGCTTGAGACTTGAAGGGCAACACCATGGCTGAGCGCCGCGTCAACGTCGGCTGGGCCGAGGGCCTGCACGCCCGCCCCGCGTCCATCTTCGTCCGTGCCGCCACGGCTTCCGGCGTTCCGGTGACGATCGCCAAGTCCGACGGCACCCCGGTGAACGCCGCCTCCATGCTCGCGGTGCTCGGCCTGGGCGCGCAGGGCGGCGAGGAGATCGTCCTCGCGTCGGACGCCGACGGCGCCGAGGCCGCCCTGGACCGCCTCGCGAAGCTGGTCGCCGAGGGCCTGGACGAGCTCCCCGAGACCGTCTGACCCCTCGCGTCCCCCGTACGCCGAAAGGCCGTGGCCGCCGGAATTCCGGCCGTCGCGGCCTTTCGCTTTTCCACTCCCCCGCCCCGGCGGCCCCGATTTCCGGACGGCCGGATTTCCCGGCGCCCCGATTTCCGGGCAGCACAAAAAGACCCCGCAGAATTCCTATTCTTTGTATACGGTGCGCGTGTTAATTCCGACCGCTCGTCGTGTTGACGACGTGTTGCGAAACCCTCACACGCCCGCGCTCCGGCCGCTTGAGCCGGTGCAGCGACATCGAGCGCTCCGCGTGCAGCACGGTGAGGGCTCTGGCCCGCTCGGCGTCGCCGCGCGCCACGGCGTCCACGATCGCGCCGTGCTCCGCCCAGGCCTCCACCGGCCGCTCGGGCTGCTCGACCGCATACATCCAGGCGATCTTGTGCCGCAGCTGGGTGAGCAGCGCCGTCAGCGGCGGGCTGCCGGAGGCTTGCGCGAGCGTCTCGTGGAACCAGCCGCCGAGCGAGCGCAGGTCCTCGCCCTGGCCGCGCCTGGCCCGCTCCTGGCCCAGCCTGACCAGGCCGCGCAGCACCTTGAGGTGGGCGTCGGTGCGCCGCTGCGCGGCCCGCGCGGCCCCCAGCGGTTCGAGCAGGGCCCGCATGTCGAGCAGGTCGGCCGCCTCCTGCTCGGTGGGCTCGGCGACGTGCGCGCCCGCGTGGCGGCGGGTGAGGACGAAGCCCTCGGACTCCAGGGTGCGCAGCGCCTCGCGGACCGGGACGCGGGAGACCCCGTACCGGCGGGCGAGCTGCTCCTCGGTCAGCCGGCTGCCCCGCTCGAAGACGCCGGAGACGATGTCGTCCCGGATCGCCGTGCATACCGAGTGCGCGGGAATGCGCATGTGTCCGACCTCCGCCTTGGTCCGCGCGAGACAATTCGAGCGGCGCCTGTTCTGCGCCTGATCCGCGACTCTATTGCAGCACACCGGAATTTCCGATGCCCCCATGGAATCCATGACCGCATTTTGGCCGACGAAAAGCCCCGGCTCAGTACGAGCCGGGGCTTTTGCGACGCGGAGGGCCCCCGGTGGTCAGGGGCGCGCGGGACGCCGGGTCAGACGGCGACGCCGCGGGCGCGGAGGTAGGAGACCGGGTTGATGTCCGAGCCGTAGTCGGCGCTCGTACGGGCCTCGAAGTGGAGGTGCGGGCCGGTCGAGTTGCCGGTCGAGCCCGAGACGCCGATCTGCTGGCCCGGCTCGACGGTCTGGCCGACGTACACCCCGATGGAGGAGAGGTGACCGTACTGGGTGTACGTGCCGTCGTTCATCCGGATCACGATGTTGTTGCCGTACGCGCCGCCCCAGCCGGCCTCGACGACGGTGCCGGAGCCGACGGAGACGACCCGGCTGCCGTAGGCGGCGTGGAAGTCGACGCCGGAGTGGCTGCCGGAGGACCAGAGCGAGCCGCCGGTCTGGTAGCCGGTGGAGACGTACGAGCCGGCGACGGGGAGCTGGAAGGAGTTCAGGCGGCGGCGCTCGGCCTCGCGGGCGGCGCGGGCCCGCTCCTCGCGGATCTCCTTGGCGCGGGCCTCGGCCTTGCGCTTCGCCTCGGCCTTGGCCTTCTCCTCGACGACGGCCTCGAAGGCCTGCCGGTCCTGGGCGTCGGCCTGGGCGTTGAGCCGGTCGACGAGGGAGTCCTCGGTGATCACCTGGGTGAGACCGGTGTCCTCGGGGGAGCGGTTGTCCGTGTCGGCGGCGAGCGCCGGGGAGGCCAGGGTTCCGATGACGCCGGTGGTGGCGAGCGTCGCCACGCCGGCGATGCCCGCGCCGCGGCGCGCCATCCGGCTCGACCCACGATGCTTCCCGGTGGCACGGGTGAACGCCATGAAGACGTTGTTCCTTTCCTTCCTTCTCGCCTACCGGGTTAGCTGACGGGTTCGGAGCAGGAAGGTCTCCTACGGGCCCCTCCGTACGGGACGAAGGCGTCCGATTCACCCCAGGGACTGCGTGCGGGTCCCCGGCTCCCCAGGCTCGCGCCTGACGGGGACTCGGCGATGACTGTCCGGTGCCGCGGGCGCGGCGGGTGCAACTGGCGAACAGCCGGACCGACGCTATGCGGAGCCCCAGTCGATCACCAACCGAACACGGCCTTTTGTAAGACATGCCACAGGGCAGATGATCACCCTTGCCGTCAATACGGACAATTCATCCGGTGGTTCACCGGTCGGCCCGCCGGGGCCCCTCTCCTCCGGGTGCGCGGAGGACCCCGACGTGACGGCTCGTCGGGGTCCTCCTTCCGCCCCGGCCGGTGGCGGTGGGCCTCCGGCCGGACGGGGTCGATCAGCCGCTGACGACGGTGACTTCACCGATCCCGAGCGCCCGCACCGGCTCCGCGATCCGCGCCGCGTCGCCCACCAGGACCGTGACGAGCCGGTCCACCGGGAAGGCGCTGACCACGGCCGCGGTCGCCTCGACGGTGCCGGTCTCGGCCAGGCGCGCGTACAGCTGGGCCTGGAAGTCGTCCGGGAGGTGCTGCTCGACCTGGTCGGCGAGCGTCCCGGCGACGGAGGCGGCCGTCTCGTACTTGAGCGGCGCCACCCCCACCAGGTTCTGCACGGCCGTCTCCCGCTCGGCGTCCGTGAGCCCCTCGGCGGCCAGGGTGCGCAGCACCTTCCAGAGGTCGTCCAGGGCCGGGCCCGTGTTGGGGGTGTCGACGGAGCCGCTGATGGCGAGCATCGCGGCGCCGTTCCCCTCGGCGTCCGAGCGGAGCACCTGCCCGAAGGCCCGCACTCCGTACGTGTAGCCCTTCTCCTCGCGCAGGACCCGGTCCAGGCGCGAGGTCAGGGTCCCGCCGAGGCAGTACGTGCCGAGGACCTGGGCCGGCCAGACGCGGGCGTGCCGGTCGGGGCCGATCCGGCCGATGAGCAGCTGGGTCTGGACGGCGCCGGGGCGGTCCACGATCACGACCCGGCCGGTGTCGTCGGCGGTGATCGGCGGCATCGGCAGCGGCTCGCCGGGCTCGCCGGTCCAGGCGCCGAGCGTCTCCGCGAGGACCTTCTCCAGGTCGACCCCGGTCAGGTCGCCGACGACCACGGCGGTGGCCGTGGCGGGCCGCACGTGCGCCTCGTAGAAGGCGCGGACCGCGGCGGCGTCGATCGCCCCGACGGTCTCCTCGGTGCCCTGGCGCGGCCGGGACATCCGGGAGTCGGCCGGGAACAGCTCCTTGGAGAGCTGCTTGGCGGCGCGCCGGGCCGGGCTGGCCGTCTCGTGCGGGATCTCGTCCAGGCGGTTGCGCACCAGGCGCTCGACCTCGGTGTCCAGGAACGCCGGGGCGATCAGGGCCTCGGAGAGCAGTCCGAGCGCCTTGGGCAGCCGGGAGACCGGGACCTCCAGGGAGACCCGTACGCCCGGGTGGTCGGCGTGCGCGTCGAGGGTGGCGCCGCAGCGCTCCAGCTCGGCCGCGAACTCCTCGGCGCCGTGCCGGTCGGTGCCCTCGGAGAGGGCGCGGGCCATGATGGTGGCCACGCCGTCGAGACCGGCGGGCTCGGCGTCCAGCGGGGCCGGCAGGAAGACCTCCACGGCCACGACCTGCTGGCCGGGGCGGTGACTGGTGAGGACGGTCAGGCCGTTCTCCAGGGTGCCGCGGTCGGGGGCCGGGAAGGCCCAGGGGCGGGCGGTGCCCGGCGCCGGCTGCGGGTGGAAGTCCATGCTCGTCAAAGACGCGGCAGTGTCGGTCACCGGTCCGCCCCCTCTTCCTCGTCGCTCTCGCTCTGTTCGGTGGCCACCGGCTCGTAGACCAGGACCGCGCGGTTGTCCGGGCGCAGCCGGGCCGCGGCGGCCTCCCGGACCTCCTCGGCGGTGATGTCGAGGACGCGGTCGACGGCGGTGAGGGCGAGCTGCGGGTCACCGAACAGCACGGCGAACCGGCACAGTTCGTCCGCGCGGCCCGCGACGGTGCCGAGCCGGTCCAGCCACTCGCGCTCCAGCTGGGCCTGCGCGCGCTCCATCTCCTCGGCCGTGGGGCCCTCGGCGGCGAAGCGGGCGAGCTCCTCGTCGACGGCCGCCTCGATCTCCGGGACCTCGACGCCGCCGGACGTCTTGACGTCCAGCCAGCCGAGCGAGGGCGCCCCGGCGAGCCGCAGCAGGCCGAAGCCGGCGGCGACGGCCGTGCGGTCCCGGCGGACCAGACGGTTGTGCAGCCGGGAGGACTCCCCGCCGCCCAGGACCGTCAGGGCCAGGTCGGCGGCGTCACACGCGCGCGTGCCGTCGTGCGGGAGCCGGTAGGCGGCCATGAGGGCGCGCGCCGGGACCTCCTCCTCGACGACCTCGCGCAACTGCTCGCCGATGACGTCGGGCAGCTCGCCGGAGCGCGGCGCGGGCTTGCCGTCGTGGCCGGGGATGGAGCCGAAGTACTTCTCGATCCAGGCGAGGGTCTGCTCCGGGTCGATGTCGCCGACGACAGACAGCACCGCGTTGTTCGGGGCGTAGTACGTGCGGAAGAACTCCCGCGCGTCCTCCAGGGTCGCCGCGTCCAGGTCGGCCATGGAGCCGATGGGCGTGTGGTGGTACGGGTGGCCCTCCGGGTAGGCGAGGGCGGTCAGCCGCTCGAAGGCCGTGCCGTACGGCACGTTGTCGTAGCGCTGGCGGCGCTCGTTCTTGACGACGTCCCGCTGGTTCTCCATGGACTCGTCGTCCAGGGCGGCGAGCAGCGAGCCCATGCGGTCGGCCTCCAGCCAGAGCGCGAGCTCCAGCTGGTGCGTGGGCATGGTCTCGAAGTAGTTGGTGCGCTCGAAGCTCGTCGTGCCGTTGAGCGAGCCGCCCGCGCCCTGCACCAGCTCGAAGTGCCCGTTGCCGTGGACCTGCTTCGAGCCCTGGAACATCAGGTGCTCGAAGAGGTGGGCGAGCCCCGTGCGGCCCCGGACCTCGTGGCGCGAGCCGACGTCGTACCAGAGGCAGACCGCGGCGACCGGGGTCAGGTGGTCCTCCGAGAGCACCACGCGCAGGCCGTTCGCCAACCGGTGCTCGGTCGCTGTCAGGCCGCCGGAGCCGGCCTCGGCCGTGGCCGTGTGACCCATGGGCATGTACGTCCCTTCGATCGCGATGTGAAAAAGTCCTGCCACTGTATGCAAGCGCGCCGACACCTGGCGAAGTTCCCGCCCCTTCGAGATGTCCCTCTTCCGGGTCGCGGTCGGCGTTGTCGGTGGCACGGTCCACAATGGTCCGCGTCAGATCAACCTTGTTGGTGAAGGAGCCGCAGCCGCGATGGCCCGCCGCAGCACGAAGACACCGCCGCCGGACGACGCGTACGAGGAGAGGATCCTCGACATCGACGTCGTCGACGAGATGCAGGGCTCCTTCCTCGAGTACGCGTACTCGGTGATCTACTCGCGCGCGCTCCCGGACGCCCGCGACGGGATGAAGCCCGTCCAGCGCCGCATCGTCTACCAGATGAACGAGATGGGGCTGCGTCCCGACCGCGGCTTCGTGAAGTGCGCCCGGGTCGTCGGCGAGGTGATGGGCAAGCTGCACCCGCACGGCGACGCGTCGATCTACGACGCGATGGTCCGCATGGCACAGCCCTTCTCCATGCGCCTCCCCCTCGTCGACGGCCACGGCAACTTCGGCTCCCTCGGGAACGACGACCCGCCGGCCGCCATGCGGTACACCGAGTCGCGGATGGCCCCGGCCGCGCTGCTCATGACCGAGTCCATCGAAGAGGACACGGTCGACTTCTCGCCGAACTACGACGGCCAGGAGCGGGAGCCGGTGGCGCTGCCCGCCGCCTATCCGAACCTCCTGGTCAACGGCGCGTCCGGCATCGCGGTCGGCATGGCGACCAACATGCCCCCGCACAACCTCGGCGAGGTCGTCGCGGCCGCCCGCCACCTGATCCGGCACCCCGGCGCCGACCTCGAGACGCTGATGCGCTTCGTGCCCGGCCCGGACCTGCCGACCGGCGGCCGCATCGTCGGCCTCTCCGGCATCAAGGACGCCTACGAGTCGGGGCGCGGCTCCTTCAAGATCCGCGCCACCACGACCGTGGAGACCGTGACGGCGCGCCGCAAGGGCATCGTCGTGACCGAGCTGCCGTTCACGGTCGGCCCGGAGAAGGTCATCTCCAAGATCAAGGACCTGGTCGGCTCCAAGAAGCTCCAGGGCATCGCGGACGTCAAGGACCTCACCGACCGCAGCCACGGCCTGCGCCTGGTCATCGAGATCAAGAACGGCTTCGTGCCCGAGGCGGTCCTGGAGCAGCTCTACAAGCTGACGCCGATGGAGGAGTCCTTCGGCATCAACAACGTGGCGCTCGTCGACGGACAGCCGCTCACCCTGGGCCTCAAGGAGCTCCTGGAGGTCTACCTGGACCACCGCTTCGACGTGGTCCGGCGCCGCTCCGAGTTCCGCCGCACCAAGAAGCGCGACCGACTCCACCTGGTCGAGGGCCTGCTCGTGGCCCTGCTCGACATCGACGAGGTCATCCGCCTCATCCGGGAGAGCGAGAACTCCGCGCAGGCCAAGGAGCGCCTGATGGAGCGCTTCTCCCTGAGCGAGATCCAGACGCAGTACATCCTGGACACCCCGCTGCGCCGCCTCACCAAGTTCGACCGGATCGAGCTGGAGGGCGAGCGCGACCGCCTCAACGGCGAGATCGACGAGCTGACCGGGATCCTCGAATCCGACGCGGAGCTGCGCAAGCTGGTCTCGGCGGAGCTGGCCGCGGTCGCCAAGAAGTTCGCCACGGACCGGCGGACCGTCCTGCTGGAGTCGGCGGGCGCGCCCGTCACGGCCACCTCCCTGCAGGTCGCGGACGACCCCTGCCGGGTGCTGCTCTCCTCGACCGGTCTGCTGGCCCGTACGGCGACGGGGGAGCTGCCCCCGACCGACCCGGACGCGAAGCGGGTCAAGCACGACGTGATCGTGTCGGCGGTGGCCGCCACCCAGCGCGGCGAGGTCGGCGCGGTGACCTCGGCCGGGCGGCTGCTGCGGCTCTCGGTCATCGACCTGCCGCAGCTGCCGGACACCGCGTCCGCGCCGAACCTGGCGGGCGGCGCGCCGCTGTCGGAGTTCGTCTCCCTGGAGGCGGACGAGACGGTGGTCTGCCTGACCACCCTGGAGGAGGCCTCGCAGGGTCTCGCCCTCGGCACGCTCCAGGGCGTGGTGAAGCGGGTGGTCCCGGACTATCCGGCGAACAAGGACGAGCTGGAGGTCATCACCCTCAAGGAGGGTGACCGGATCGTCGGCGCGACCGAGCTGCGGACGGGCGAGGAGGACCTGGTCTTCATCACCTCCGACGCCCAGCTGCTGCGCTACCCGGCGTCCCAGGTGCGGCCCCAGGGCCGGCCCGCGGGCGGCATGGCGGGCGTGAAGCTGGCCGCGGGGGCCGAGGTCCTCTCGTTCACGGCGGTCGACCCGGCGTCGGACGCGGTGGTCTTCACGGTGGCGAGCTCCACGGGGGCCCTGGACTCCTCCGCCGGCACGTCGGCGAAGCTGACGCCCTTCGACCAGTACCCGCGCAAGGGCCGCGCGACCGGCGGCGTCCGCTGCCAGCGCTTCCTGAAGGGCGAGGACGTCCTGATCCTGGCCTGGGCGGGCGCCACCCCGGTCCGCGCCGCCCAGAAGAACGGCACCCCGGTCGAGCTCCCGGAGACCGACCCCCGCCGCGACGGCTCGGGCACGCCGCTGGCGAAGCCGGTGGACGTGCTGGCGGGCCCGGCCAGCTAGGCCGGGCGGGGCAAGCCGGAGGAGACCTAGAACAGGGTCTCCTCCGGCTCCTCCTCCGTCCGGGGCACGTACCGCAGCAGGCCCCACATGCTGGACTCGTCGGGGACGTCCTGCGGGCCGTTCAGTTCGCAGGCGGCGAGTTCCTTGCGCAGGCCGGCCGCGTCGACGCCGGAGCCGATCAGGACGAGCTGGGTGAGGCGCTGTTCTCCGGCGGGCCAGGGCTCGGGGTAGAAGCGCAGGAAGCGTCCGACGGCGTGCACGGTGTAGCGGTTGGCCGGGTCGGCGGCGCCGAGGTCGACGAAGCCCTTGATCCGGTAGAGCCCTTCGGGGCGGGAATCGAGGAACGTCATCAGGCGGCGCGGGTGGAGCGGCGTCGAGGCCGTCAGCGAGACGGTCTCGTAGGACGCGTGCGGGTGGTCGGCGGCGTCGTCGGAGCCGTACAGGACGTCCTCGATCGACATCTGGCCCTCGATCTCGTCGTCCGGGACGACCCGGTCGAAGAGCAGCTCGGGGTCGACGCGTCCGTGGGAGGCCTCGATCACGGCGGCGCGTCCGGCGAGGTCCGCGACCGTCTCCCGTACGCTCCGCAGCTCGTCGGCGGAGACCCGGTCGGCCTTGTTGACGACCACGAGGTCCGCGACGGCCAGGTGCCGGTCGGTGCCGGGGTGCCGCCGGCGGGTGGCCCCGAACTCGGCCGCGTCGACGACCTCGACGAGTCCTCCGTACACGATCCGCTCGTTCTCGCTGGCGAGCACCATGCGGACCAGTTCCTGCGGCTCCGCGAGTCCGCTCGCCTCGATCACGATCACGTCGAGCCGGGACTCGGGCCGGGTCAGGACCTCCAGGTACTCGTCGAGCTCACTGGCGTCGACGGCGCAGCACAGACAGCCGTTCCCGAGGGAGACGGTGGATCCGACCTGCCCGGCGACGGTCATCGCGTCGATGCCGATGTCCCCGAAGTCGTTGACCATGACCCCGATGCGGGTGCCCCGGGCGCTGCGCAGCAGATGGTTGAGGAGCGTGGTCTTCCCGGCCCCGAGGAACCCTGCCAGGACGACGACGGGGATCTGCTGCGTGGTCAAGGAACGTGCCTCCGGTCGTACTCGGTCGTGGGACCCGCGACGCACCGCCCCGCGGAAAGCCCCAGGATAGGCGGGCCCCGGGCCCAGGCCGGGCTTCCGGGGCGGCGCGGGGCGGGTCTCGGTCTCCTGGGCCCTACCCCCGCTCCGGTACCGCACGCCCCCTCCCCCGGCCGTCGCTCATTTCCGGTGCCGGGCCGTGGCCCCGTACCTTTTCGGGCATGACCCCCGTACGGACCGGATTCCCGCGCCCCCTCACGCGCCGTCGGCGGTTCGGGTGGCCCCGGCGGGTGTTCGCGCAGGTCCTGCTGATGCAGCTGGCCGTCGCGACCGGGGTGACCGTGCTCGCCACCGGCCTCTTCCTGGCTCCGCTGAGCGCCCAGCTCGACGACCAGGCCATGCGGCGGGCCCTGGCCATCGCCGGGACCACCGCGTCGCCCCGGCTCGCCGCCGGCCTCACCGGCGGGCCGCCGTCCGCGCGGGGCCCGGTGCAGACGGAGGCCGAGCGGGTCCGGGCCGCCACGGGCGCCGAGTACGTCGTCGTCATGGACACGCGCGGGGTGCGCTGGTCGCACCCCGACCCCGTACAGATCGGCAGGGTCGTCTCCACCGACCCCAGCGCGGCCCTGGCCGGGCGGGAGGTCATGGAGATCGACAGCGGCACGCTCGGCCGGTCGGCGCGCGGCAAGGTGCCGCTGCGCGACGCGGACGGACGGACCGTCGGCGCGGTCTCCGTCGGCATCGAGTACGACAGCGTCCGCGACCGGCTCCTCGGCGCGATCCCCGGCCTCCTCGCCCACGCGGGCGGCGCGCTCGCGGTCGGCGCCCTGGCCGCGTACCTGATCTCCCGGCGGCTCCAGCGGCAGACCCACGACCTGGCCTTCTCGGACATCTCCGCGCTCCTCGCCGAACGCGAGGCCATGCTGCACGGCATCCGGGAGGGCGTGGTCGCCCTGGACCGCACCGGCTCCGTACGGCTCATGAACGACGAGGCGCAGCGGCTCCTCGGCCTCGGCCCCGAGGCGGCGGGCCGGCCGCTCGACGAGGTCCTCGGCCGGGGCCGCACCGCCGACGTCCTCGCGGGCCGGGTCACCGGCGAGGACCTGGTCACGGTCCGGGGGCACCGGGTGCTGATCGCGAACCGGATGCCCACGGACGACGGCGGCGCGGTGGCGACCCTCCGCGACCGCACCGAGCTGGAGCACCTCGGCCGCGAGCTGGACGCCACCCGGGGACTCATCGACGCCCTGCGCGCCCAGGACCACGAGCACGCCAACCGGATGCACACCCTCCTCGGCCTCCTGGAGCTGGAGATGCACGAGGAGGCGGTGGAGTTCGTCACCGAGGTGGTCGGGGTGCACCGGGCCACCGCCGAGCAGGTCACCGAGAAGGTCCACGACCCGCTCCTGGCCGCGCTGCTCGTCGGCAAGGCCACCGTCGCCGCCGAGCGCGGCGTCTCGCTGCGGCTCGCGCCGGACTCGCTCCTGCCGGACCGGCTGGTCGACCCGCGCGAACTGGTCACCGTCGTCGGCAACCTGGTCGACAACGCCCTGGACGCGGCCGCCGGCACCCCGGACGCCCGCGTCGGCGTCTCCTTCCGGACCGAGGACCGTACGGTCGTGCTGCGGGTCTCGGACAGCGGCCCGGGAGTGCCGGAGGAGCGGCGCGAGCTGATCTTCACCGAGGGCTGGACGACGAAGGCCCCGCCGGTCCACGGGAAGCGGGGGCTCGGGCTCGCCCTGGTGCGCCGGCTGGCCGAGCGCCGGGGCGGCACCGCGACCGTGGCCGGGGGCCCCGACGGCGGGGCCGAGTTCGCCGTCGTCCTGCCCGACGCCCTGAGCGACGCACCGGCCGGGGTCCCGTCCGACGTCCCGGCCGCCCTGGGACCCGCCGAGGAGGCGCGATGACCGACGTCCTCATCGACGTGCTCGTGGTGGACGACGACGTGCGGGTGGCGCGGATCAACGCCGCCTACGTCGCCAAGGTGCCCGGCTTCCGGGTCGTCGCCACCGCCCATTCGACCGCCGGAGCGCTCGCCGCCCTGGAGGAGCGGCCCGTGGACCTGATCCTCCTGGACCACTACCTGCCGGACGAGAACGGCCTCGCGGCGGTACGGAAGCTCCGCGCGCGCGGCCACCAGTGCGACGTGATCATGGTGACGGCGGCCCGTGACGTGGCCACCGTGCAGGCGGCGATGCGGCACGGCGCCCTCCAGTACCTGGTCAAGCCGTTCAACTTCGCCGGCCTGCGCGGCAAGCTGGAGGCGTACGCGACGCTCCGCCGCACCCTGGAGGGCGGGGGCGAGGCCGAGCAGGCGGAGGTGGACCGGATCTTCGGGGTCCTGGCGGCGGGCTCCGTCGCCCCCGACCTGCCGAAGGGCCACTCCCCCACCACGGCGGAGCTGGTCCGGCAGGTGCTGCTCGCCTCCGGCGGGCCGCTGTCCGCGCAGGAGATCGCCGAGCGGTCCGGCGTCAGCCGCCAGACCGCGCAGCGCTATCTCAAGCTCCTGGAACGGACCGGCCGGGTGCGCCTCTCGCTCCGGTACGGCGAGACGGGCCGCCCCGAGCACCGGTACGCCTGGGCGAGCTCACCGCCCACCGCCTGACGCGGGCCGGACCGCCGCCGCGCGGTTCAGACCGCTCCCGCCCCGGTCAGCGCCCGGACCTCGGTCTCCGCGTGCCGTGCCTCGTCGGGCGGCTCGGTCGAGGTGGCCGTGCCGATCCACCCGGCGAGGAAGCCGAGCGGGATGGAGATCAGTCCCGGGTTCTGCAGCGGGAAGAGGTGGAAGTCGACGCCGGGGAACAGCGACTCCGGGCTGCCGGAGACGACCGGCGAGACCAGGACGAGCAGGACGGCCGGGACGAGCCCGCCGTACACCGCCCAGACCGCGCCCCGGGTCGTGAACTTCCGCCAGAACAGCGAGTAGAGCAGCACCGGCAGGTTGGCGGAGGCCGCGACGGCGAAGGCGAGGCCGACGAGGAAGGCCACGTTGAGGTCGCTGGCGAGCAGGCCGAGGCCGATGGCGGCGGCGCCGATCACCACCGCGGCGACCCGGGCCACGGCCACCTCGCTGTACTGCTTGGCGTGCTTGCGGCGCAGCGAGGCGTACAGGTCGTGGGCGACGGATGCCGAGGAGGCGAGGGTGATGCCCGCGACGACGGCGAGGATGGTCGCGAAGGCGACGGCGGCGACGATCGCGAAGAGCACCGTGCCCCCGGTGGAGCCCGCGCCGCCCCCGAGGTCGAGCGCGAGCAGCGGTACGGCGGTGTTCCCGGCCGCGTTGGACGCCCGGACCTCGTCGGGGCCGATCAGGGCGGCCGCGCCGAAACCGAGCACGATCGTCATCAGGTAGAAGCTGCCGATGAGTCCGATGGACCAGACGACGGAGCGGCGGGCGGCCCGGGCGGTCGGCACGGTGTAGAAGCGCGACAGGATGTGCGGCAGTCCCGCGGTGCCCAGGACCAGGGCGAGGCCGAGGCTGATGAAGTCGAGGCGGGCCGTCCAGTCCCCGCCGTAGCGGAGTCCGGGGGCGAGGAAGTCGAGGCCGTGGCCGCTGCGTTCGGCGGCGGTGGAGAGCAGGCTGTTCACGTCGCCGTGGAAGCGGAACAGGACGAGGACGGTGAGCGCGACCGTGCCCGCCATGAGCAGGACCGCCTTGACGATCTGGATCCAGGTGGTGGCCCTCATGCCGCCGAGCGACACGTAGATCACCATGAGCGCGCCCACCCCGATCACGGTCCAGGAGCGGGCCGCCTCGCTCGTGCCGCCGAGGAGCAGGGCGACCAGGCTTCCGGCGCCCACCATCTGCGCCACCAGGTACAGCACGGAGACGGCCACCGAGGACGTTCCGGCGGCGATCCGCACGGGGCGCTCGGCCATCCGCGCGGCGACGACGTCGGCCAGCGTGAACCGTCCGCAGTTGCGGACCAGTTCGGCGACCAGCAGGAGGACGACGAGCCAGGCGACGAGGAATCCGACGGAGTACAACATGCCGTCGTAGCCATAGAGGGCGATCAGGCCGGAGATGCCGAGGAAGGACGCGGCGGACATGTAGTCGCCGGCGATGGCGAAGCCGTTCTCCATGGGAGAGAAGAGGCGCCCTCCGGCGTAGAACTCCTCCGCCGAGCCGCGCCGGCTGCGGCTCACCCAGGTGGTGATGCCCAGGGTCACGGCGACGAAGGCGCTGAAGAGCACGAGCGCCAGGGTCTGGTGGTCTCTGGTCACGACCGCACCGCCCCTCGGGTCATCTCCTGGGTGTCCCAGCGCAGTTCGAGGGCGGCCCGGTCCCTGCGCAGCCGCGCGTGGCGCGCGTACGCCCAGGTCAGCAGGAAGGTGGTGAGGAACTGGCCGAGGCCCGCGACCATCGCCACGTTCACCGCTCCGGCGACCGGGCGGGCCATGAGGCCCGGCGCGGCGGTCGCGGCCACGACGTAGGCGAGGTACCAGGCCAGGAAGGCGAAGGTCGCGGGGAAGACGAACCGGCGGTAGCGGCCGCGCACTTGCTGGAAGGCGGGGCTCCGCTGGACCTCCAGATAGATCTCCGCCGCGCTGGGGACCCGCTGTCGCGGCACCGCGCCCGGGCGGCCGCCGCCGGTCGTGCCGGTCTCGGCCAGCCCGTCCCGGGTGGCGGCCGACACGTCGTCCCAGGGGTCGTCGACCGGCACCGCCGAAGCGCCGCGCCCCTCCTGCTTGTCCACCTGCTCCACCGGTCCAACTCTCCTTGTCAGCGAACCGTTCCGGCCGCGTGCACAAGGATGGACAGAGCGGGAACTTCCCGGACTCTTCTCCTCCCTCACTTCACCTCATCAGGTGACTCTTTTCCCGGGTCGCCTGACAAAACCGTGCTGATATGCGTACCGCACGGTCCGCGGAGGGTCGGCGGCCGTGCGGTCGGGCCCGCGGGCGGAGCGCACGGCTCCGCCCGCGGGTGGAGGGTCCTCAGGCGTCGATGCGCGAGCGGTCGAGGGTCGCCGCCGAGCTGGTGATGAACTCCTTGCGGGGCGCGACGTCGTTGCCCATGAGGAGGTCGAAGACCTGCTCCGACGCTTCCAGGTCGCCGATGTTGATCCGGCGCAGGGTGCGGTGGCGCGGGTCCATCGTGGTCTCCGCGAGCTGGTCGGCGTCCATCTCGCCCAGGCCCTTGTAGCGCTGGATGGAGTCCTTGTAGCGGACCCCCTTGCGCTGGAACTCCAGCAGGGTCTGCCGCAGCTCGTTGTCCGAGTACGTGTAGACGTACTTGTCCTGGCCCCGCTTCGGCTGGACGAGCTCGATGCGGTGCAGCGGGGGGACGGCCGCGAAGACCCGCCCCGCCTCGACCATGGGCCGCATGTACCGCTGGAAGAGCGTGAGGAGCAGCGTGCGGATGTGGGAGCCGTCGACGTCGGCGTCGGTCATCATGATGACCTTGCCGTAGCGGGCCGCGTCGATGTCGAAGGTGCGGCCCGAGCCCGCTCCTATGACCTGGATGATCGCGCCGCACTCGGCGTTCTTGAGCATGTCCGCGACGGACGACTTCTGGACGTTGAGGATCTTGCCGCGGATCGGCAGCAGGGCCTGGAACTCGCTGTTGCGGGCGAGCTTGGCCGTGCCGAGGGCCGAGTCGCCCTCGACGATGAAGAGCTCGCTGCGCTCCACGTCGTCGCTGCGGCAGTCGGCCAGCTTGGCCGGCAGGGAGGAGGACTCCAGCGCGGTCTTCCTGCGCTGGGCCTCCTTGTGCTGGCGGGCCGCGATCCGGGTCCGGGCCGCGGCGACGGCCTTCTCCAGGACGGCGCGGGCCTGCGCCTTGTCGTCCCGCTTGGTGGAGGTGAGGAAGGCCTTGAGCTCCTTGGCCACCACGTTCGCCACGATCCGGCGGGCGGCGGAGGTGCCGAGGACCTCCTTGGTCTGGCCCTCGAACTGCGGCTCCGCGAGGCGCACGGTCACGACGGCCGTGAGCCCCTCCAGGGCGTCGTCCTTGACGATGTCGTCCTCGGCGACGCGCAGCATCTTGGCCGAGCGCAGCACCTCGTTCACCGTCTTCGTGACGGCCTGCTCGAAGCCGGAGACGTGGGTGCCCCCCTTGGGGGTGGCGATGATGTTGACGAAGGACTTGACCGTGGTGTCGTAGCCGGTGCCCCAGCGCAGGGCGACGTCGACGGCGAGCTCGCGGGTGACCTCGGTGGGGGTCATGTGGCCGCGCTCGTCGAGGACCGGGACGGTCTCCTTGAAGGTGCCCTGGCCGGTGAGGCGCTGGATGTCGCAGACGGCCTTGTCCTGCGCGAGGTACTCGCAGAACTCGCTGATGCCCCCGTCGAAGCGGAAGGTCTCCTCGCTCTTGCCGACCCCGGCCAGGTCCCGCTCGTCGCGGACCACGATGGTGAGGCCGGGCACGAGGAATGCGGTCTGCCGGGCGCGCTGGTGGAGCGTCTCCAGGGAGAGCTTGGCGTCCTTGAGGAAGATCTGCCGGTCCGCCCAGTAGCGGACGCGGGTGCCGGTGCGGGTCTTGGGGATCCGCTTGCTCTTGCGGAGGCCGTTGGCCGGGTCGAAGGGGCTGTCGGGGCCCTGCTCCGTGAAGACGCCGGGGACGCCCCGGCGGAAGCTGATCGCGTGGGTGGAGCTGTTCCGGTCGACCTCGACGTCGAGGCGGGCCGACAGGGCGTTGACCACGGAGGCGCCGACGCCGTGCAGACCGCCGGAGGCGGCGTACGAGCCGCCGCCGAACTTTCCGCCGGCGTGCAGCTTGGTCATGACGACCTCGACGCCCGAGAGGCCGGTCTTCGGCTCGACGTCGACCGGGATGCCCCGGCCGTTGTCCCGGACCTCGACGGAACCGTCCTCGTGGAGGAGGACCTCGATGTGGTCGCAGTAGCCGCCGAGCGCCTCGTCGACGGAGTTGTCGATGATCTCCCAGATGCAGTGCATCAGGCCGCGGCTGTCGGTGGACCCGATGTACATGCCGGGGCGCTTGCGGACCGCTTCGAGCCCTTCCAGTACGAGCAGGTGCCGCGCGGTGTAGTTGGAACCGTCACGGTCTGCGGTCAGCAGCGCACTGGACGGCACGGACGTCTCGGCGGTCACGCGGTTCGCTCCTCGCTGAATTTGAAATCTGGCCCGGTGGGTAAGGCCCGGCGTCGGTCACCGGCTTCAGAGGGTACCGATGCCTGGTAGAGCCGTTGTCACGCCACCCTCCCCGATTCCTCATGCTAGTCCAGCGTCGCATGAATGTTCGATCCCTCGATCGGGTGACGTGAACATCACGTTCCCTTCGAGGCATGAACCATTTAGGCTCCGGGCACGTCCTCATGAACAACCGGCAACCGCCGGGAGGGCCTGACCGAGACAAGCAACGCGAAATCCGTAGAGCGACGCAATACGGCTCATTCGCCGCCAACCGGCAGCAGACAGCCACCTTGGGAAGAAGTTTCAAGGAAAAGCCACGAGCGGGAACGTTTTCGGCCTGGTTGGATGTTGACCCTGGTACGACAGCTCGTCGAGCTAGAGAAGAGGCGACGTGACTACTGTTCTGACCCCCGCGAGCCCCCTGACGGCCGCTGACCGCTGCGACCGCTGCGGCGCCCAGGCTTACCTGCGTGTCGTCCTGACCAGCGGAGGTGACTTGCTCTTCTGCGCCCACCACGGACGTAAGTTCGAGCCGGAACTCAAGAAGATCGCCGTTGAGATACAGGATGAGACGGACCGGCTGACGGACGTGCCGGCCCGCACGGTGGGCGACGAGCACTGACGCCCCGCATCCACGACGAGCCCAGGGCCGGTCGCTGACCGGACGGCGGGCGGTCACCCCCGTACTGCGGGGAGTGACCGCCCGTTCTCGTATCCCCGTCCGGAGCGTTCCCGGAGCTCGTCGCGGAGAAGCCTTCCGGAGCCCGTCCCGGCGCTCCCTCCCGGACCCGAGCACCTCTCAGAAGCGCTCCGGCAGCACCGCCGAGACGCGCGTGTAGACGCCCGGGTTCTCCGCCTCCCCGCAGCCGCTCCCCCAGGACACCAGGCCGATGAGGCGCCCCTCGGCCACCAGCGGGCCTCCGCTGTCCCCCTGGCACGCGTCCCTGCCGCCCCGCGGGTCGCCCGCGCACACCATCGTGCCGCTCTGGTACCGGACGCCGGAACCGCCCGGATACGCCCGCTCGCACGCCGTGTCCGGCAGCACCTGGACGCGCGCCGTCCGCAGCGCGGAGGCGTAGCTCCCCCGGCCGCTCGTGTCGCCCCAGCCGTAGACGTCCGCCGCCGTGCCGGGCGCGTACGCGGGGTCCCCCGCGCGGGCGACGCCGATCATG
Source organism: Streptomyces sp. NPDC093071 (assembly GCF_044754545.1). Taxonomy (NCBI): domain Bacteria; kingdom Bacillati; phylum Actinomycetota; class Actinomycetes; order Kitasatosporales; family Streptomycetaceae; genus Streptomyces; species Streptomyces sp. NPDC093071. The sequence continues at coordinate 1,222,019 of NZ_JBIVPH010000001.1, forward strand.
TACGACTCCGGCAGCGGGCTCACCAGCGTGAGGACCGCCAGATCGCCCGCATTGGTCGTCGGGTCGTAGTCGGGGTTGATCCACGTGTCGGAGACGCGGACCTCCTGGCCGCCCTGGCCGCGCAGCGAGGCCCGGCCGGCGATGACCGCGAAGTCTCGCACCTCCCACGGCTCGCCGCCGAGCACCTCCCGGCCCAGGCAGTGGGCCGCGGTGAGCACCTTGGTGGGCGCGACGACCACGCCTCCGCAGAACTGTCCCGCACGCGTACCCCCGAACCGGTCACGGCTGGACAGCGCCACGACCCACGGCGCGTCCGTGATCCCGACCTGGCGGCCGCCCACCACGACGCTGTCGGCGGCCACGGGGGCGGCGAGGGCGAGGTGTCCCGCCGCCGCGGTGATCAGTCCCAGAGCACCCGTCAATGCTCGGGTGAGGGAACCACGCATGGAGCCTCCTGACTCTCCGGTGATGTCGATTCACCCAGCGTCCAGCACCCGGAGCCGCGGCGCACACCCGAAGGGCCCGGCTCCCCCTTTCGGGGAACCGGGCCCTTCGGTGTACCTCCGCGCGTCTCGTACGGATCTTCGGATCCGTACGAGACGGGTCCGTCCCGGCCGGGACGGTCGCGTCAGTCGAGGTAGTCGCGCAGCACCTGCGAGCGGGACGGGTGACGGAGCTTCGACATCGTCTTCGACTCGATCTGGCGGATCCGCTCGCGGGTCACGCCGTAGACCTTGCCGATCTCGTCCAGCGTCTTCGGCTGGCCGTCGGTGAGGCCGAAGCGCATCGAGACGACGCCCGCCTCGCGCTCGGAGAGCGTGTCGAGGACGGAGTGCAGCTGCTCCTGGAGGAGCGTGAAGCTCACCGCGTCGGCCGGGACGACCGCCTCGGAGTCCTCGATGAGGTCGCCGAACTCGCTGTCGCCGTCCTCACCCAGCGGGGTGTGGAGGGAGATCGGCTCGCGGCCGTACTTCTGGACCTCGATGACCTTCTCCGGGGTCATGTCGAGCTCCTTGGCCAGCTCCTCCGGGGTGGGCTCGCGGCCCAGGTCCTGGAGCATCTGGCGCTGCACGCGCGCGAGCTTGTTGATGACCTCGACCATGTGCACCGGGATGCGGATGGTGCGGGCCTGGTCGGCCATGGCGCGGGTGATCGCCTGACGGATCCACCAGGTGGCGTACGTGGAGAACTTGTAGCCCTTGGTGTAGTCGAACTTCTCGACGGCGCGGATCAGACCCAGGTTGCCCTCCTGGATCAGGTCCAGGAAGAGCATTCCCCGGCCGGTGTAGCGCTTGGCCAGGGAGACCACCAGGCGGAGGTTGGCCTCCAGGAGGTGGTTCTTGGCCCGGCGGCCGTCCTCGGCGATGATCTCCAGCTCGCGCTTGAGCTTCGGCGCGAGCTTGTCCGAGTTGGCGAGCTTGTCCTCGGCGAACAGGCCGGCCTCGATGCGCTTGGCGAGCTCGACCTCCTGCTCGGCGTTGAGCAGCGGGACCTTGCCGATCTGCTTGAGGTAGTCCTTGACCGGGTCGGCGGTGGCACCGGCGACCGCGACCTGCTGCGCCGGAGCGTCGTCCTCGTCCTCGTCGGACAGGACGAAGCCCTTGGTCTCGCCCTCGGTCTCCTCGTCCTCGCCCTTGCCGGGAGCGACGTCCTCGAGGAGCTCCTCGCCCTCGACGAGCTCGTCGGCGTCCTTCTTGGACGCGGTCTTCTTGGCCGCCGTCTTCTTGGCGACGGTCTTCTTGGCCGCCGTCTTCTTGGTGGCGGTCTTCTTCGCGGCCGCCTTCTTGGCGGTCGAACCGGCCTCGTCGGCCGGGTCGGCGCCCTCGGCGGCGGGGGCCGCGGCCGGGACGGCGGACTTCGTCACGGTCGCCCTGGCGGTGACGGTCTTGGTGGCGGTGCGCTTGGCCGGGCTCTTCGCAGCGACGCTCTTGCGGGCGCGCTTCGGCGACTCCGCTGCACTGACCATCAGCGTCACACCCTCTTCCTCGAGGATCTGATTGAGGCTGCGCAGAACATTCTTCCACTGGGTTGGCGGAATCTGGTCAGCCTCGAAGGCCCGACGCACGTCATCGCCGGCGATCTGCCCATCAGCCTTTCCCCGCTCGATGAGCGCCATCACAGACTCGGACTCGGCGATCTCCGGCGGGAGCGTACGGGATGTGCTGGCCGACACGAACAACCTCTCGGAACGATGGAAACGGCTTCCGGCCCCGCCCTGGATCGGGCTGGAGCCGACGACCGTCGACGGGGGATGTGCCGACGGCGCGGGCTGGACCGGGGAACTGGACAGCGCCTCCGTCGGCTGCTGTATTCCTTCCTCGGCTGTCACCTCTTAGGTCATCGCACGGCTCGGAGGAGTGTTACGCCCAATCTTCGTGGCCCGAGTCACACCTCATCGGTGAGGAAACGGCCAGACCGGTCGATCGGCGCACATTTCCCACCTCCGGGACCCGGGCGCCGCCCCGGGGCCGCCCGGCCGGGCTCCCAGGACGGCGCCCGGATCCGGTCACACGCGGCGCGTACGCCCTCCCGCTCCCGGCCACGGCCCGCGGGTCAGTGTTCGCGGGGAGCCGGGACGACACGCTCCACCTCGGGGTGGACCGTGAGCAGCTGCCGCATGGCCGCCTCGGCGCCCTGCGCGTCGCCGGCGGCGAGCGCGTCCACGATCCGGGCGTGGTGGGCGAGGCAGGCCTCGCTCGGCCGGTCGCAGCCGGTGGCGGGGCCGCCGGAGACCTGGAGCGCGGCGGCGACGATGCCGGAGAGGTGCTCCAGCATCCGGTTCCCGGCGAGCTGGATGAGGAGGGAGTGGAACTCGGTGTCGGCCCGGGAGAAGGTGATGCCGTCGCCCTGGGCGAACGCGTGGCCCATGATCTCGACCATGTCGGCGAGGCGCTGCTGCACGTCCTCGCGGCCGTGTCCGGCGGCGAGGCGGGCGGCCAGGGGCTCGATCGTCCAGCGCAGCTCGTTCAGCTCGCGGCGCTGGTCGTCCCGCTGCGGGCCGAAGGCGCGCCACTCGATGATGTCGGGGTCGAGGAGGTTCCAGTCACTGACGGGCCTGACGCGGGTGCCGACGTTGGGGCGGGCGCTGACGAGTCCCTTGGCCTCCAGGACGCGGAGCGACTCGCGCACGACGGTGCGCGAGACCTCGAACCGCTGGCCGATCTCCTCGGGGACGAGCGGGCGGTCGGCCCCGAGGTCGCCGGAGACGATCATCTGGCCGAGCTGCTGGACGAGCTGTCCGTGCAGTCCGCGTCCGCGGTTGCCCGCGCTCCTGCGGCCGACGCGGCCCAGGTCGGTGTCCACCCCCTCCCAGGAGGGCGGGCCCACGCGGCCGGCGGCGGGGGCCTCCGCGTAGGGGTAGCGGTCGAGATCGCCCGGGGTGCCGAGACCGGAGTCGACGGAGCGGGCGGCGGTCATCATGGTGTGCGCAAGGGTACTCACGCATCCTTTGTCGGCGCTGCCTCCGTGGCCCTTGAGGTCTTTGGTGAAAAGCACACGAAAGGGTGATCGGCACCCCTTACACAATTGACGATTAATCGGGCATAACGCTCATACCGCATGACAGTTGAGGACGATCCGGAACCTTTCGGTCCGCACGCGATCACCAACGGGCTCCGCGGCGAAGGCCGGTGAGCACATACGCGCAGAACAGCCCCGTCAACGTCAGGGAGAGCGCCACCCCCGCGGGTTGCCCGAGCACCTGCAACCCCCCGGCCAGCCAGCGGTCCACGGCCGGTGACCAGTGCGGGCCCGCGAACTCGCGCAGCCGCGCCGGGAGTCCGGCCACCGACCGCACCGACGGCCCCGTCAGCACCTTCTGCAGCAGCGGGGCGAAGGCCACCGGTACGGCGAGGACCGCCGCCACTCCGGCCGCGGCGGCCCGGAACACCCCGGCGCCGAGCACCCCGGCCCAGGCGCAGCCGACGAGCAGGCCCAGCCAATTCGCACAGAGAATCGGCCATTTCCTCGGTACGGGGATCAACTCGGTTCCGTAGAAGAGCCGCAGGGCCCCCAGGTCGACCGCCACGACGAGAGCCCCGAGCACGAGGGCGACGGCCGCCGCCACGGCGAGCTTCGCGAACAGCAGGCCCGGCCTGCGGGGCACCGCTCCACGGCCGGTGGTGAGCGCGGGGTAGCGGTACTCCTCCGCGAAGGAGAAGGCGCCGAGCAGCCCGGCCCCCAGGGCGGCGGGCGGCAGCGGGGAGATCGCGGGCCAGCCGGCGAGGACGGCGGGCAGCGCGGTGCGGCCGCTCCGCCCGAGGAGCAGGGCGAACGTCACGGAGACCAGGAGGACGCCCGCCACGACGAGCGGCGTGGACGGCACGCCCAGGAGCCGGTGGACCTCGTATCGGAGCGGGCGCAGGGGCGAGCGCATCGGCCGCCGGGCGGCGACCGGCGGCTCTGCCGGGGCGTCGTGGGCGGTGGCCGCGGAAGGCTCGTCGGTACGTCGCGCCGTGGACGCGGATACGGGGGCGGGCGCGGTGGTGTGCGGCCTTGCGGTGGGCTCCTCGCGGGTGCCGTCCTCGTCGGCGAGGTGGTGGACCGGTACGCCGTGCCGGAAGGCCGCGTCTCCGACGGACGCGCAGTCGCTGCCGTAGACGGAGAGCCGGTTGCCGTCCTCCGCGACCACCTCGACCGGACGGCGGGCGGCCCTCGCCTCCCGGGCCACGACCGAGGCCAGGCGCGCGGCGTGCGGGGTGCGGACGGTGACCCGGGGGCGCAACCGGGTGCGGGCGAACTCGGCGGCCTCCTGGGCGGCGACGAGCCGGCCGCAGTCGAGGGTGACGACCCGGTCGGCGTTGCGGGCGGCGTCCTTGGGATCCGCCGTGGTGTAGAGCACCGTGCCGCCCCCGGAGGCGTGGGCGCGCAGGAACGTGTACAGCCACCCGCTCTCGGACGCGGAGAGGCCGGCGCCCGGCTCGTCGAGCAGCAGCGTGTGAGGGCCCCCCAACAGGGCGGAGGCTAGGCCGAGTCGGCGGTCCGCACCGATGGGCAGGGTGCCGATCGGCCGGCGCTCCAGGCCTGCGAGGCCCGTGCTCCGCAGCAGTTCCTCGGCCCGGGAGGTGGGAACCCCGGTGGCGGCGCAGAGCATCCGGAGCTGGCCCCGGAGCGTACGGGAGGGGTGACCGGGGACGTCGCCGAGGAGCACGCCCACCTCGCGGGGAGGGTGGGCGATGCGGTGCAGCGGCCGGCCCCGGAAGTGGGTGATCCCGCGCCCCGGCTCGAGTTCGAGCATGAGACGGAGGGCGGTGGTCTTTCCGGAGCCCGGGGGGCCGAGGAGAGCGGTCACGACGCCCGGCCGGGCCTCGAAGGTCAGATCGTCCACGGCGGGCGGGCGATCGCTGCGGGGAGTGCTGGTCAGTCCGATTGCCTGGAGCATCGCTTCTCTCGCGGTAGGTGACACCGCTCCGCGGCAGGGCGGCGCTATCGCAGCAAGATAACGCCACATTTAGGACTTTCCACGCAGGATTGGCGCCCAGGGGCGCCGGATGTCCGCTCCCTCAGACCTCGGGGCGCAGCATGGGCGGGTTGAGGAGGGTGGCCCCACCTGCCCTGAAGAGCTGGGCGGGACGCCCTCCCTGACGGGTCGTGGTGCCACCGGCCGGGACCAGGAAACCGGGCGTGCCGGTCACCTTGCGATGGAAGTTGCGCGGATCCAGGGCGACGCCCCAGACGGCCTCGTAGACGCGCCGCAGCTCTCCGACCGTGAACTCCGGCGGGCAGAAGGCCGTGGCCAGGGAGGAGTACTCGATCTTGGAACGGGCGCGCTCCACCCCGTCGGCGAGGATCCGGGAGTGGTCGAAGGCGAGCGTCCCCCCTCCCCCGCCGTCGGCACCGGCGGCCGCGTCCTCCCCGAGCAGTTCCTCGACGGGGGCCCAGCGGGCGCTGTTGGCGTCGCCGCCCGCCCTGGGCGCGGGCAGGTCGGGGGCGAGGGCCAGGTGCGCGACGCTCACCACCCGCATCCGGGGGTCGCGGTCGGGTGCCCCGTACGTCGCCAGCTGCTCCAGGTGCGCGCCATTGCTCGGTACGGGCGACGGGGCGGCCGGGTCGTACGCGCGGAGGCCGGTCTCCTCGACCAGTTCGCGCGCGGCGGCGGCGCCGAGGTCCTCCTCCGCCCGCACGAAGCCGCCGGGCAGGGCCCAACGCCCCTGGAACGGCGTCTCTCCCCGCCGCACGACCAGGGTGCAGAGCGCGTGGCGCCGCACGGTGAGCACGACCAGATCGACGGTGACGGCGAAGGGCGGAAAGGCCGACGGGTCGTAGGGAGGCATGTCGCGATCATAGTCGTCTTCCTGACGATAAACACGCCCCGTGGAATCTTCGGCGACGACTTCCCCGGTGCGTTCTCCGGCGTACCGTGAAGCTTCTCTCGTGTCCGTGTCCGCCATCCCCTCACACCCCCAGCTGAAGACCCTCTGCGGCCTCCTCGACCATACCGAGACCGAGCCCGCTCACCCGCACGGCGAAGGGCTCGCCCGCGACCACGAGCCCCGACAGGCGGATCGCTCCGAGGGGTGCGGAGGAGAGTGGGCGCACCGAGACGGACCGGCCCGGGGCGTCGGGCCGGATCCCCGCGAGGGCGAGGAGGGCGTGCACCGCCCCGGCGGCTGCGACGGCCGCCGGACGGCACGCGGCCGGGTGGGGCACCGGGCGGCCGCCCGTCGTCCGCCGCTCCCCCGCGTACATCTCGGGGAGCCGGTGGTCGAAGGCCTGCGCCGCGTCGAGCAGTCCCCGCAGCAGGGAGGCGGCCTCCTTCTCGTGTCCCGCGACGACGAGACCGGCCACGGCGACGGCCGTGTCGTGCGTCCGGACCGCGCCCGTCCGGTGGCCGAAGGGGTTGTGGCCCGGCTCCTCGGCGCCCAGGCCGCGCAGTCCCCAGCCCGAGTCGAGGGCCGGGGTACCGAGCATTCGGGCCACCCGCTCGGTCTCCGCCCGGTCCAGCAGTCCCTGCGCGTACCGGCCGCCGCCCAGCAGCCCGGTGTCGAGCAGATGTGCCGCCCAGCCGCCCGGCCGGGACCAGGCCCGGCCGTCCGCCGCGAGGGCGAGGGCGGGGCGGCCCCCTGCCGTGTCGTCGACCCAGAACGTGCGCCGGAACCGTTCGCGCAGCGTCTTCGCCGTGTCGCGCAGCGCGTCGCCGCCCTGTCTCCCGCAGGCGTCGAGGAGGTCCGCGCCGAGCAGGGCCGCCCGGTGCGCGTGCGCCTGCGTCTCGGCCCACCGGGGCCCGGCGGGCCCCGGGTCCGGCACGAGGCCGTCCGGGCCGGCGGCGCGGCGCAGCCAGTCGAGGCAGCGCTCCGCGACGGGGAGCAGTTCCTCCAGGTCCGCCGACGGCAGCCCCCAGCGGCGGGCCTCGGCGAGCACGGCCGGGAAGGCGAGCGTGGCCTCGACGCCCGTGCAGCGGGGCGGAAGGTGCGGGCCCGCGTCCCTGAGAGGACCGGGGATGCGGCCGGACTCGGGCCCTTCGCCTGGGAGTTGGGTGCGGCCGAGGGCGCGCAGGGTGGTGGCGGCGAGCCGGGTGCCCAGGGGAAGGGCCATCCGGGCCGCCCAGAGCGCCTCGGCGGTGACCGGTCCGCAGCGCCAGGGGACGCCGGCGGCGAGGTACACGTCCGCGGGGTGCTCCGGGGTGCGCTGGAGCAGGGCCCGCAGGTCCTCGACGGATGTGCGCAGCAGTGCGCCGGGGCGCGGGTCGTCGGCCTCGGCCAGGGCCTCGGCGAGGAGATGGCCGCCCGGCCGCCCGGAACCCGTACCCGGGGAGCCCGTGGGGCGGGCCGTCGCCTCTCCTCGTACCCGGAGGCTGATCCTGAACGCGGCTCCGGGAGCCAGCTCGGCCTCCCAGCGCAGGACTCCGGCCGCCGCCAGGGAGTCCGAGGGCGCCGGATCCGCGGTGACGGCGGCGGACCGTCCGTCGCTTCCGGTCCAGCGCAGTCCGGTTCCGTGGACGCTCGCCGCGAGTTCGGGTCCGGGCCTGCCGGTCGCCACCGCGCCCAGGTCCGCGAGATCCGTGCCCAGAGCGATTTCCACGGGGAGCCGGAGGGGGCGGGCGGCGGCGCTTCGCAGGGTGATCCGCTCGGTGCCGTCGGCGCTCCGTGTGCGTTCGACGGTGAGGCCGGGGTCGGGTCCGGGTTCTCCGGGGGCGCGCAGGACGCCGAGGAACACCGCCCGGTCGGCGGACTCCATGCGGCCCTGGAGGGCGACGGGTTCCCGGCCCGCCACTCGCAGGACACAGCGGGAGAGGAGCCGTAGCCCCGCCGCGTACACGCCCTCGGGTCCCTCGCCGGTGAGCTGGCCGTGCTCGGCGCAGAGGGCGAGGGCGGGCAGGGCGACGCAGACGAGCGTGCCGTGCACTGGGGGAAGTTCCACCGGGCGCGCCGCGCGCGGGAGCGCGGCGCCGGGGGCGAGGCCGGCCGGAGGACCGGTGGGGCGGCCGGGGGCCGGGACGGGACTGGGGGCCGGGACGGGGCTGGAGGCCATGGCGGGTGCGGGGTGCTCTCTGTGCGGACCGGGCGGCCGGCGGAGTGTCGGCGGCACGGTTCGTACGTCTCCGCCAGAGAGCTGAACGCGTTCGCGGGCGGCCGGGTCACGGTCGTCACCGTCCGCTCCTGGTGCCGCGCTGTCCGCCGTGCTGCGGGGAACCACCTCCGGGCCTGCCGGTGGCGGGTCCGCCGGGCCGGACTCCGGCCGCCGCCCGCCGGTCCCTCGCCCCGGTCGGCCGCCCGGCCCTGCCGAGGGCCGGACGGGTTCCCTGTCGGCGGGAGGCGCGCATCCGGACCCGTCGGGAGGACGTCGTGGAGGGCTGCTCCGGGGCGGTGCGGGCGTCCCGCTCGCTCCTCAGGCAGGAGCGGAGCGATTCGGGGTCGAGGCCCTCGTTGCAGGCCTGGTGGAGCAGCTGGGCGAAGACGTATTCGGGGTCGGCGGCGAGTGCGAGGCCGAGGGCGACCCGGGCGGTCGGCTCGTCACCGGTGGACCAGGCCGTCCAGCCCACGAGGGTGAGGGGCGCGGCGGCGTACTCCTGGTAGGGGGCGACGCAGCGCCGGGCCAGGACGCGCCAGAGGCGCAGGGCGGCGGTGCCCTCCCAGCCCTCCATCCATTCGGCGGCACGGTCCCGGGTGATCCGGTCCTGGAGGCCGAGGATCAGCGCGGCGGCCTCTTCGGAGGTGATCAGGGCGTCGTCGGCCGCGTCGGTCGTCGCGCCTTCGGGGGTGTCGGTGAGGGCCCTTCCGGGGGGCGTCAGGCCGGTCGGATTCGAGGGGCGTGACGGGGTCTTCGCGTCTTTGAGGGCCTGCGGGGGCTGCGGTGTCTTCGAGGACTGTGGAGTCGGCGGGGTCTGCGGAGTCTTGGGGATCTGCGGGGTCTTCGGGGTCTTCGGGTTGGTGAATCGGCGGAGGATTTCGCGGGCCAGGGTCAGTGTCCGCTCGCGCGTCTCCGCCCGCTGCCGGCCCTCGGGGTCTTCGAGGATCCGGGGGACGAGCGAGGCGGCGGCCACGTCGAGCGCGGCCCGCTGACCTTCCTCCCCGGGCCCGCCGGTCGGCTTCAGGCAGGCTTCCATGTCCCGCAGGGAGCCCCGCACCCGCACTCCGGCGTACGCGGCGGTCGCCGCCATCACCGTCGTGCCGCTGAGCGCGAGCGGGGTGCCGTCGGGCGGGCAGCAGCGTGCGTCGGGGCAGCAGTAGGAGAAGTAGAGGCCGTCGGAGATGCAGAGGGCTTCGTAGACGGGGATGTCGAGGGCGCCGCAGGCGGTGCGCAGGCGCTGGGCGAAGGGGCGCAGCCGCTCCATGACCCGGCGGCCCGTCTCGCCGGGGGCAGGGTCCTGGCAGAGGAAGACGACGATGCCGTCCGGTCGGGCGCCGGCCCGGGCGCCTCCCTCGACGAGGCACTCGGCGAGGTGGTCGGCGGTGGAGGCCCATTCACGGGACGAGCCCGGGATGCCGAGCCTGACGCGGCCGCCGAAGCGGCCGTGCTCGCCGTGGAGGGCGACCAGGACGACGGAGTCGGTGGGGTGGAAGCCCAGCATGAACGGGAGGGCGTCGGCCAGTTCGGCCGGGCCTCGCAGGGTGATCTGCTGGGTACGGGTGGGCCCGCTGGTTTCGTGGCGATTCGCGTTCATGGCCAGGACGGTCTCGTGTTCTTCCGAAATCCGAAAGCCCTGTGGATAACTCACGGATCGGGGCATCCGCCGGTCTTTCGAGTTATCCACAGATTCGGGTCTGATGCCCACGATGTCCGTGGCACCGGGTTGCATGGAGGCATGACGCACACGACCTACTCGGCCCCCACGACCTACTCGATCCGCTCGTCCCACTCGACCCGTTCGTCTCGCTCGACCCGCTCGATCCGCTCGACCCGTTCGAAGATCCGGGCGCGCTGCGAGGCGGTGCGGGTCGCGTTCGCCCGGTTCCGCCGAAGTGGCTGGACTCCAGCCGTTCTCCAGTGGAACGGACGCGTTCCGATGTGCCGTTCGGGCAGGATGGCAGCCGATCTGCGACCTACACCGAGGAGCGCTCATGCAGGTGACTCAGGATCAGGTACTCGCCTGGCGGCTGCGGCAGCAGGGCCTCGCCCCCCGGCGGACGGCTTCTGTCGCGGAGTTGGTGCGGGAGCTCGCGGGGGTGCAGGCACAGGTGGCCTCGTCCGCGGAGCTCGCCATCGCCACCCGGCAGCGGAAACCGAAGGCCGGCGCTGTGGAGAAGGCGCTCGAGGCCCGCGAGGTGGTGAAGACCTGGGTCATGCGGGGCACGCTGCACCTCGTGGCGGCCGAGCACATGGCGGCCTACCTGTCGCTGATGGCGGCGGCGCGGACCTGGGAGAAGCCCGCCTGGCAGCGGACGTTCGGGGTCACGCCGACGCAGATGACGTCGCTCGGCGAGGCCGTCGACGACATCCTCGCCGGCAAGACCCTCACCCGTCAGGAGCTCACCGAGGCCCTGGTCGCCCATGGCAGGTTCGCCGCGCTGAAGGAGCAGCTGACGTCCGGTTGGGGGACGGTCCTGAAGCCGCTGGCCTGGACGGGGAAGCTGTGCCACGGCCCGAACCAGGGCAACCGCATCACCTTCGCCTCGCCGCGCGACCGGGTGCCCGGCTGGTCCGGGACGATCGAGCCGGAGGAGGCGGCGCGCACCGTGATCCCCGCGTACCTGGGGGCGCACGGACCGGCGACCCCGGAGACCTTCGACGCCTGGCTGACGCGCAACGCGCATCGCAAGACGGCGGTGCGCGGCTGGTTCGCCTCGCTCGGCGAGGAGCTGGCGAAGGTGGAGGTGGACGGAACGGAGTGTTACGTGCGCGCCGAGGACGTGGACGCGCTGGCGGCGGCCAAACCGTCGAAGGAAGTGCGGCTGCTGGCCGGGTTCGACCAGTACGTGCTGGGGCCGGGGACGTCCGACACGCGCATCCTGCGGGCGGAGCGGCGCAAGGCGGTGAGCCGTACGTCTGGCTGGATCACGCCCGTGGTGGTGCACCGGGGGCGGGTCGCCGGGGTGTGGGAGGCCAACGACGGGACCGTGGAGGTGCAGTTGTTCTCCGAGAGTCCCGAGGTGCCGAAGGAGGCGCTGGAGGCCGAGGTCGGGCACCTGGAGGCGTGCACCGGCCGGTCGTACGCGATGTCGGTCAAGACGATCTGAGGTCCGTTCGGGGTGAACGGCGGCGGGGAGGGCGCGGGATCGCCGCTTCCTCACCGCCGCCGTGTCCGGGCCCCCGTTCCGGGGTCCCCGTGGGCCCGCGGTCAGCGGGCCAGGGGCCGGCCCGGCGCGAAGGCCGACAGCGGGGTGCTGCCGCCGTCCTCGGCCGTCGCCCGTCGCAGCACCGCCAGGACGTCCTCGATGCGGGCGAGTCCCGTCTCGCGGTGCCACAGTCCGGTGTTGAGTTCGAGGGCCACGCTCAGCCGGTCGGGCCGGGCCTGGCCGTGGAAGGACATCTCGTAGCGGGCGGTGCCGTGCGAGACGAGTTCGTACTCCGCCGTGACCCCCGGCAGGTCCAGCGGCATCCACATCGCCAGCTGGAGTTCGCAGGTGACCTGGAACAGGGGCTGGCGGCTGCCCGAGCGCTCCGGGCGCAGGGCGTCCACCATGTCGGTGACGGGGAGCCGCTGGTGGTCGTACGCGTCGAGGAGCCGGTCGCTGACGCGGCGCTGGAAGTCGGCGAACGTCGGGTCTCCCGAGCAGTCGACGCGCAGGGGCAGCACGTTGAGGAAGCAGCCCATGAGGCGGTCGGCGCCGGGCTGGGTGCGGTTCTCGCAGGGGACGCCGATCACGATGTCGTTCTCGCCGGTGAGCCGGTGCAGCACGGTGAGGACGGCGGTGAGGAACACCGTGAAGACCGTGGTCTGGCGGTTCCTCGCCGCTTCGGACATGGCGGAGAACAGCTCTCCGGGCGCCCAGTCCTGGAGGAACTCCCCCGTCTGTCCGGCGTCGGCCGTCCGCGGCAGGTCGGTGTCGAGGCGCAGTTCGCGGGCTCCGGTCAGCTGCCGCACCCAGTGGCGGCGCAGGCGTTCGCCCTCCGGTCCGGCGAGCATGGCGCGCTCGTCGGCGACGAGGTCGGCGATCCCGGTGGTGAGCGGCGGCAGCCGGTGGGCGCGTCCTTCGACGCGGGCCCGGTAGAACTCGGACAGTTCCTGCATGAACAGCGTCATCGAGACCTCGTCGGTGACGAGGTGGTGGAACAACAGGTGCAGGACGTGCTCCTCCTCGTCCAGGCGGACCAGGCGGACCTTCAGGAGCGGGCCGCGCTCCAGGTCGAGGGGGGTGTGGGCGGTCTCCTCGCGCAGCCGGGCGGCCTCCCGGTCCCGCTCCTGCCGGGACTCCGTTCCGGACAGGTCGATCAGGGGGACGGGCACGTCCAGGCGGGGTGCGATGCGCTGGCGGGGTTCGGCGTCGACCTCGACGAAGGTGCTGCGCAGGGCCTCCTGCCGGGCCACGACGTCCGCGACCGCTCCCCGGAGCGCGGTGGTGTCGAGCGGGCCGTGGAGGGTGAGGAGCATCGGGACGGTGTGGGTGAGCGTTCCGGGGTTCTTCTGTTCGGACAGCCAGATCTGGAGCTGGGAGGCGGCGAGCGGGACGAGCCGTTCGGTGTCGGCGGCGGCCGGCCCCGTGGCGGTCGTCCGGGCGTCGACCGGCGTGGACTCCGCATCGGCTGCCCCGGTGCCGTCCGGCGCAGGTTCGGTGTCGGCCAGGCTGTCGGTCAGGGTGACGACGCTGCGGACGAGTGCGTCGATCTCCGGGTACATGCGCCGAATCTCGGCGGTCAGCAGGGCGGGTGTGGGGTTCTCGAAGAAGGTGCGCAGGGGCAGGCGTATCGCGAAGGTCTCGCCGATCCGGCCGACGAGCTTCGCGGACAGCATGGAGTGTCCGCCCATGACGAAGAAGTCGTCGTCCGGGCCGACGTCGGGCACGTCGAGGGCCTGTGCCCAGACTTCGCGGACCAGGGAGAGCAGGACCGAGTCGGCCTCCGGCGCCCGGTCGGCGCCTTCCTCGTCGCGGGCGTCGTCCTCGTCGGGGAGTTCGACGGCGGTGACGGGGAGGGCGGAGAGCCGGAGGCCGGGGTCCTCGGTCCAGGCGCGCAGCACGGCCGCGTACTCGGTGAGGAGGAGGCCGATCTCGTCGGTGGTGAACAGTTCGGTGTCGTACTCGACCCAGGCGCGCAGCCGGCCGGGGGCGAGGTCGATCTCGGTGATGGTGTCGAGTCGGCCGCGGGTCCGGTCCACCTCGAAGGGTTCGGCGGTCGCGGAGCCGAAGCGGGGCGTGGACACGGGGGAGATCCGGGGCAGGAAGAGGTGCTGGAGGAGGGCGTTGCGGCTGTCGGAGCGGCTGCCGCCGGGGAGGACGATCTCGACGATCCGGCCGAGGCTGATCCGGCCGTGGTCGGCGGCGGCGGAGACGGCGCGGCCGGCGCGGCCGACGAGTTCTTCGAAGCCGGGGTCGCCGGAGGCGTCCAGGCGGACGGGGACGGTGTTGGCGAACTGGCCGACGACCTGTTCGAGTTCGGGGACGCTGCGGCCCGGGACCATGGTGCCGAGGAGGAAGTCGTCGCGGCCGGTGCGGCGGGCGACGAGTCCGGCGAAGGCGGCGAGCGCCACGACGTAGCCGGAGGTGCGGTGCTTCCGGGCGAGGGCGAGCAGCCGGTCGGCCAGGTCGTCGCCGAGGGCGAACTCCGTCCGGGTGCCCGAGGTTCCCTTCCTGGCGGGACGCGGGCGGCCCGCGCGCAGGTCGAGGACGTCCGGCGCGTCCCGCAGGGCGTCCTGCCAGTGGGCGAGTTCCGCGGTCTCCACCGCGTCGCGGGTGTCGCGCTCCCAGACGGCGAAGTCACCGAACTGCAGGGCGGGTTCGGGGAGGTCGGAGATCCGGCCCCGGGTGAACGCCTCGTAGTCGTGGACGATCTCCTCGAGGACGAGGGCGGCGGAGGTGGCGTCGCACACCACGTGGTGGCAGGCGAGGACGAAGACCGACGTGCCCTCGCCGGCGTCGTCGGCGTCGATCAGCATGGCCCGCAGCAGCGGCCCCTCGGCGAGGTCGACGGGGCGTTCCACGAAGTCGGTGGCCGCGGCCCGGGTGGCCTCCTCCCGGTGCTCGGGCGGGATGCCGAGCACGCTGGCGAAGGTCAGCGGGGCCTTGTCGGGCGGGGGCAGGACCCGCATCACCGGGATGCCGTCCGGCGCCGGGACGACCGTGCGCAGCGCCTCGTGGCGCGCGACGACGGCGAGCAGCGCCCGGCCCAGGGCCTCGCGGTCGACGGGGCCGGTCAGCCGGAGCCCCCCGGCCTCGGTGTAGAGGGTCCTGCCGGCCTCCATGCTCTCGGCGAACCACAGCTGGGCCTGGACGGGGGTGAGCGGCAGCTGCTCGTGTACGGGGTGCATCGCGGGGGTCTCCTTGGTCCGTGGTCTCTGGTGGTCCGGGGCTCACTCGTCGTCGAGGGTGGCGAGCATCGCGTCGATCTCGGCCTCGCTCATCCCGGCGAGGGCGGTCTCGCTGTCCGCGGTCAGGGCGGCGCCCACCGCGTAGGAGCCGATGCCCGTGTCGATCTCGACGGCCATCTCGCGCAGGCCCGGATGCTGGAAGAGGCCGGAGATGGGCACTTCGCGGCCGAGGCGTTCGCGGATGCGGGAGACCAGCTGGACGACCATCAGGGAGTGGCCGCCGATGTGGAAGAAGTCGTCGTCCAGGCCAACCTGGGGGACGCCGAGGAGTTCCTGCCAGATGGCGGCGAGGGCCTTCTCGGTGTCGGTCTCCGGCGGCACGTGGACCCGGGTGCGGGCGTCGGGGCCGGCGCCGGGCTCGGGCAGGGCCTGCCGGTCGACCTTGCCGTTGCGGGTGAGGGGGATCGCGTCCAGGGATTCGTAGACGGTGGGGACCATCCACTCGGGCAGTCGGCGGCCGAGGGCACGGCGCAGCTCGCGGCCGGAGACCTCGGTCCCCTCGGCCGGGACGACGTAGGCGACCAGGCGGGGGCTGCCGGTGTTGTCGGCGCGGGTGACGACGACGGCGTCGACGACGTCGGGGAGCGTGAGGAGGGCGGAGCGGATCTCGCCGAGTTCGATCCGGTGGCCGCGGACCTTGACCTGGCCGTCGGCGCGTCCGAGGTAGCACAGTTCGCCGCCGGGCAGGCGCCGGGCGAGGTCGCCGCTGCGGTACATGCGGGCGCCGGGGCCGGGGGCGAAGGGGTCGGGGAGCATCCGGTCGGCCGTGAGGTCGGGCCGGCCGAGGTAGCCGAGGGCGACGCCGGCCCCGCCGACGAAGAGTTCGCCGGGGACGCCGGGCGGGACGGGGTTCAGGCCCTCGTCGAGGACGTACAGGGAGAGGTCGCGCAGGGGGTCTCCGATGACGGAGTCGGCCCCGGCCGCGTCGGCGGCGGTGATGCGCCGGTGGGTGACGTGGACGGTGGTCTCGGTGATGCCGTACATGTTGACGAGGCTCGGCGCCTCGTCGCCGTACGCGGCGAACCAGTCGGTGAGGGCGGTCGGGTCGAGGGCCTCGCCGCCGAACACCACGTACCTCAGGGAGAGGTCGAGGCCGCGTTCCAGGACGATCCGGCCGACCTGGGCGAAGGAGGACGGCGTCTGGTTGAGGACGGTGACGCGTTCCTCGGCGAGGAGCGCGGCGAACTCGTCGGCGGCGCGGGTGACCCAGTGCGGGACGACGACGAGCC
The DNA here is from genome assembly GCF_044754545.1 of Streptomyces sp. NPDC093071. Lineage (NCBI taxonomy): Bacteria > Bacillati > Actinomycetota > Actinomycetes > Kitasatosporales > Streptomycetaceae > Streptomyces > Streptomyces sp. NPDC093071. Next base: position 1,238,150 of record NZ_JBIVPH010000001.1, read on the forward strand.
GGCCGCCGTGCAGCAGGGCGCCCCACAGCTCCCAGACGGAGAAGTCGAACGCGTGGGAGTGGAACATCGTCCAGACGTCGTCGGGGCCGAAGTCGAAGTGCTCCTCGGCGGAGGTGAAGAGGCGCAGCGCGTTGGCGTGGCTGACGACGACGCCCTTGGGGACGCCGGTGGAGCCGGAGGTGTAGATGATGTACGCCGGGGCGCCGGAGTCCACGCCGGAGGCGGGCACGGGGGTGTCGGGGAAGGCCGCCAGGGGGTCGGCGCCGGGGGTCTCGTCGAGCAGCAGGGTGGGCGGTGCGGAGTCGGGGTAGCGGGCGGCCAGGTCGGAGGTGGTGACGACGGCGGCGCAGTGCGCGTCGGCGAACTGGACGGCGGTGCGCTCGGGCGGGTTGTCGGCGTCGACGGGGACGTAGGCGGCGCCGGTCTTGAGCACGCCGAGGAGGGCGGCGGGCAGGTCGGCGCAGCGGTCGAGGTGGACGGCGACGTTGCGGCCGGGGCCCGCGCCGAGGGCGCGCAGCGCGTGGGCGAAGCGGTTGGAGCGGCGTTCCAGGGTCGCGTAGTCCTGCCGCTCGTCCTCGAAGGTGACGGCGGTGCGGTCGGCGTGGCGGGCAGCCGTGGCGGTGAACCGCTCATGGAGGGTGGTGCCGGTGCCGGCCGGCGGGGCGGCGGGCGTTCCGAGGAGCCGGGCGCGTTCCAGGGCGCCGAGGAGGTCGAGGTCGGCGACGGGGGCGTCGGGGCGCCGGACGGCGTCTTCGAGGAGGCGGTGCATCCGGTCGAAGAACGAGCCGAGGGTGCTGTCGTCGAACAGCTCGTCGTTGTAGGGGAGGTAGCCGGTGACGGTGCCGTCCTCGACCCACAGCTCGGCCATCATGTCGTAGTGGGTCGCGCCGCCGCCGAGGTCGGCGTACTCCACGGTGGTGCCCGGGATCGCCGGGGGCACGGGCGGGGCATCGCGCAGGCTGAAGGAGGTCTGGAAGACGGGCGTGGAGCCGGGGGTGCGGCGGGTGTCGAGGGCCTGGACCAGCATCTCGAACGGCAGGTCCTGGTGGGCGAAGGCCTCGTTCGAGGCGCGGGTGACCCGGCGCAGCAGCTCGCGGAACGAGGGCCGGTCGTCGAACCGGATCCGGATGGGCAGCCAGTTGAGGAAGTAGCCTATCATCGACTGCAGTTCGGGACGGCTGCGTCCGGCGACGGGGACGCCGACCACGATGTCGTCCTGGCGCACGTGCCGGGAGAGGGCGGCGAAGTAGGCGGCGAGGAAGGCCTGGTGGAGGGTGGCCCCCTCGGCTCCGGCGAGGTCGCGCACGGAGCGGGTGAGGGCGGGGGCGAAGCGGACGTGGTGGAAGCGGCCCCGGGTGCGCCGCTCGGCGGTGCGGGGCCGGTCCAGGGGCAGTTCGAGGAGTTCGGGGGCGTCGGCCAGGGTGTCCTTCCAGAAGTCCAGCTCGCGCCGCAGGTTCTCGCCGGTGAGCGTCTCCCGCTGCCAGTGCGCGAAGTCCGGGTAGTGGAGGGCCGGGGCCTCGGGGGCGGGGGTGCCGTCGCGCTCCGCCGCGTACAGGGCGCCGAGCTCGTTCAGCAGGATGCCGAGGGACCAGTAGTCGGAGACGATGTGGTGCTGCACGATCAGCAGCAACCACTCCTCCTCGGCGACGCGGTGGAGGCGGACGCGCAGGAGCGGGCCGTGCTCCAGGTCGAAGGGTTCGAGGACGGCGTCGGCGGCGCGCCGTTCCGCCTCCCGGCGGGGCTCGGGGTGTCCGGTCAGGTCGTCGACGGTCACGGGGACGTCGACCCGGTCGAGCACGGTCTGCACGGGCCCCTGAGGGGTCTCGGTGAAGACGGTCCGCAGCGACTCGTGCCGCTGGGTGGTGCGTGCCAGGGCGCGCCGCAGGGCCTCGGGGTCGAACGGACCGTGCAGCCGCAGGGCCGTCGGCACGTGGAAGACCTCACGGAAGGGGACGAGCCGGTCCATGAACCAGAGGCGTTCCTGCTCGTACGAGAGTGCCGAACCGGTGTCCCCGGCGGGTCGCCGTCCGATGCCCCGCCCCTGCGGCGGGCCGTCCCCGGCCCCTTCGGCCTCGGCGAGCAGCCGGAGGGCGAGGTCGCGTCGGCGCGGGTCGAGGGCGGCGAGCCGTCGCGCGACGTCGTCGTCCAGGTGCAGGGCCAGGTCTGTCATGGCGGACTCCATCGGGTGAACCGGGTCTTCGAGGTGGGTGCGGGGGCGGCGGGCGGCGGGGCGGCCCGGGCCCGGCGGTCAGCGGGCGGTGAAGCCGCCGTCGACGACGAGGCAGGTTCCGGTGACGCCGCCGGCGGTGTCGGCGGCGAGCCAGAGGACGGCTTCGGACACCTCCCGGGCGGTGACCAGGCGGCGCAGCGCGTGGTAGGAGGCGGAGCTGCGCTCGTAGTCCTCCAGCGAGCTGCCGATGGAGGCTGCGACGGCCGCGGTGCTCTCCGTGCGCAGGGCGGGGTCGGCCTCGACGGTGGTCGGGCAGACGGCGTTGACGCGGATGCCGAGGCGTCCGTACTCCAGGGCCAGCGCCTTGGTCAGGCCGACGACCGCGTGTTTGGAGGCGACGTAGCTGGAGAACATCTCGAAGGCGACGAGCCCTCCGGTGGAGGCGGTGTTCACGATGGCGCCGGCGCGCCGCTCGACCATGTGCGGGAGGACGGCGCGGGCGCAGCGCCAGGTGCCGTTGAGGTTGACGTCGACGACGAGGCGCCAGTCCTCCTCGGAGAGTTCGTGGGACATGACGCCGCCGGGGGCGAGCAGGCCGGCGTTGTTGACCAGGACGTCGATGGAGCCGAACTCGTCGATCCCGGCGGCCACGGCCGCGTCGACCTGGGCCTGGTCGCGGACGTCGGCGACCGCCGTGACGACCCGGCTGCCGAGGCGGCGGCAGTCGCGCGCCGTCTCCTCCAGGAGCTTGCGGCCCGGCATCGCGTACGGGCCGTCGCCCTCTCGGCCGAGGTCGGTGAGGACCAGGTCGGCGCCCTCCTCGGCGAACAGCAGGGCGTGCGAGCGGCCCAGGGCGCGGGCCGCGCCGGTGATCATGACGGTCTTGTTGTCGGCTCGCCCCATGGCGACGGTCTCCTTCTGATCGGTCCGCGGGGCCGTCCGGCGGGACGGGTGCGGCGGGTCGGGCTCGGCGGGACGGGTGCGGCGGGACGCCCGCTAGGCGTGGGCGAGGGCGGTGGCCGGGGCGCGGCGCAGGACGCCGGCCAGGTCGGTCAGGGCGCGGGTCAGGACGTCGACGGACCGGTGGAGGTCGCCGAGGGCGATGTGTTCGTCGTCGGTGTGGTCGAGGTGGGCGTCGCCCGGTCCGTAGGCGACCATCGGGACCGGCCAGCGGTCCTCGATGACGTTCATGTCGGAGGTGCCGGCCTTCAGGCGCAGCACCGGGCGCCCGCCGTGCAGCCGGATCGCGTTGCGCAGGGCGCGGGCCACCGGGTCGGAGACGCCGCGGCGGACGGCCGGGACGCGTTCGTCCAGGCGGGCCGCCGCGTGCACGGCGGTGGTGTCGACGAACCGCTGGAAGTCGTCGAAGTCGAACCCGGCGGGCACCCGGCAGGTGATGGAGGCGGTGGCGTCCCGGATGTCGCCGTCGAGCCGGACCAGGGTGGCGGCGGCCGCGTCGAAGGACACGCCCTCGTGCGGGCCGGAGACCCGGCGCATGTAGGCGTCGACGCCCCGCCAGAACGCGGTGGCCGCCTCGACGGCGGTCTCCTCGGGGCTGGAGGTGTGCATGGGCGGGCGGCTCACCTCGTACTCGACGCCGACCCGGCCCTTGTAGCCGAGGCAGACGCCGTCCCAGCCGCTGGGCTCCCCGATGACGACGGCGTCGGGCGCGGGCAGGGTGTTCAGCAGGTGCCGTGCGCCCCGGGAGCCGGGCACCTCCTCGCCGACGGCGCCCGCGACGATGATCCGCAGCCGTGGCTCGGCGGCGGCGGCGCGGACGGCGGCGCAGGTCATGGCGGCGAGCGGTCCCTTGGCGTCGACCGTGCCGCGCCCGTAGAGCAGGTCGCCGACCTGGCAGACCGCGATGTCGCCGGGGACGGTGTCGATGTGTCCGAGGAGGAGCACGGTGGGTCCGTCGGTGGCGCCGATCTCCCCGACGGCGTTGCCGACGGCGTCGACCCCGGCCCTCATGCCGAGCCGTTCCATCTGGCCGGCCAGGTAGGCGGAAGCGCGTTCCTCCCGTCCGGAGACGGACGGGATGCCCACGAGTCCGCGCAGCAGCCGGGCGGGGTAGTCGCCGAGCCCGTTCACGCCGGTTCCCGGTGGGCGGTGGCGGGGAGGCGCAGGCGGGTGCCCGTGCGGGAGGCCAGTGCCGCGCGGACGGGTCCGGGGCCGTCGCCGGGGGCGATGGCGACCAGGTCCACGCCGCCGGCCAGCGCGTCCGCGGCGGCGCGCAGTTTGTGGCGCATCCGGCCGCGCACGGACGGCGGGAGTTCCGCGCCCGGGCCCGTCTCCAGTTCGGGGAGCACGCTGTCGGGGCGGTCGGGGTCGGCCAGGACGCCGGGGGCGCGGGTGAGCAGGACGAGGGCGGTGGCGCCCAGGGCGGTGGCGACGGCGGCGGCGGCGCGGTCGGCGTCGACGTTGAGCAGCGTGCCGTCCTCGGCCGCGGCGGGCGGGGAGAGGACCGGCAGTTCGCCCGCGTCGAGCAGGGTGCGCAGCAGGGCGGGGCGGACGCGTTCGACGCGGCCGCTGAGGTCGTCGCGGACGATCCTCGCCCGGCCGTCGGCGTCGTACACGCGCAGCGCGGTCTTGCGGACGGCGGTCAGGGTGCCGCCGTCCGCGCCGGACAGTCCGGTGGCGGCGATGCCGCGCCGGCGCAGTCCGCTCAGCAGGGCGGGCTTCACCCGCCCGAGCAGGGCCATGGTCAGCGCGTCGAGCGCCGCCGCGTCGGTGCGCCGGGCGCTGGTGCCGTCGGCGGACCGCAGGTGTTCCACGGTGCGGCCGAGCTGGCCGTTCAGCCGGTCGGCCTCCGCCCCGCCGCCGTGGACGAGCACGACGCGCGTGCCCTGCGCGGTGAGTGCGGCGATGTCGTCGAGGACGGCGTCCCCGTCGATGTCGCTGCCCAGTTTCACTACGAGTGTCATCCTGTCCCTCCCTCCTCACATGTCGCTTGTCGCTTGTCTCGTGGGGCCGTTCACGTGGGGTGGTGCACGGCGGGCCGGTTCACACGGGGTGCAGACCGGGGAATTCGAGGCCGGACCGCTCCGGCAGGCCGGTGGCGAGGTTGGCGCTCTGTACGGCTCCGCCGGCCGCGCCCTTGACGAGGTTGTCGAGGGCCGCGACCGCGACGATCCGGTCGTCGTCGAGGTCGAAGCCGAGGTCGCAGTGGTTGGAGCCGAGCAGGGTGCGCGGTTCCGGGAGCCGGTGCAGGCCCTGGCGCTGGGCGACGAACCGCACGAATGGCTCGTCGGCGTACGCCTTCCGGTAGGCGTCCCAGACCTCGGCGCGGGTGACGGCGCGGCCCGGCCGGACCTGGGCGACGACCTGGACGCCGCGCACGGCGGGGACGGCCGTGACGGTCATCCGGGCGCGTACGCCGGTGTGCTGGGTGATCTCCGGTTCGTGGCGGTGGCCGACGGGCCCGTAGACGCGCAGGGCGGAGGCCCGTTCGGGGTGGTGGCCGGCGGGTCCCGGGGTGGTGCCGGAGCCGCTGGAGCCGGTGCGGGCGTCGACCAGGACGTCGCCGTCCACGAGCGCCGCGTCCGCGAGGGGGCGCAGGGCGAGGACGGCCGCGGTCGCCATGCAGCCGGGCACCGCGATCCGGTCGGCGGTCCGCAGCCGGTCGCGGTAGAGCTCGGGAAGGCCGGGGACGAACGCGGGGGCGCCCGCCGCCCGGGTGGTGGAGCCCGCGCCGTAGTGCCGCCGGACCGCCTCGGGGTCGTGCAGCCGGAAGTCGGGGCTGAGGTCGACCAGGAGGTCGGCCCGCCCGCTCAGTTCGTCGAGCCGGGCGGCGAACTCGCCGTGCGGCAGGGCGCTGAACAGGACGTCGACGCGCTCCGGGCGGGCGGGGTCGGTGAAGGTGAGGTCGCCCGTGCCCCGGAGGTTGGGGTGGGCGGTGTGCAGGGGCTTGCCGGTGTGGCGCCGGGACGTCGCCTGGACCAGGTCGAAGACGGGGTGGCCGAGCAGCAGCCGGGCCAGTTCGCCTCCGACATACCCGGTGCCTCCGAGGATGCTGGCTCTCATGGGTGGTCGCTCTCCTGACTCGGTACGGGTCCGGCGCCGGGGGCCTCGCTCGGCACGCGGTCCGGCGCGTGGGCCGCGTGGGTCGTGCGGTTCGCACACGTCGCGTGGTCCGTGCGGTCCGCGTGAGCCGCGCGGTTCGCACAAGCCGCGTGGGCCGTGCGGTCCGCGTGGACGCCGTGGTCCGCCTGGTCCAGTACGTGGTCGGCGAAGGCCTCGGCGATGGCGAGGGCGGTGGCCTCGTCGCCGACCGCCGCGCCTCGGAACTCGACGCCGCTGTTCACCTCGTTGACGAGCAGCCGCCCGTCGTCGCTCTCCAGCAGGTCGACCCCGAGGAGCCCGCCGCCGACGGCCTTGGCGGCCCGCAGGGCGAGGTCCTCCAGCTCGGGGGTGAGCGGGCAGCGGCTGGTGCGGGCGCCCCGGGCGACGTTGCCGATCCAGTGGTCCCCCGTCCGGTGGACGGCGGTCACGGCGCGGTCGCCCGCGACGACGACCCGGATGTCGCGCTGCGGCGTGCGGACGAACTCCTGGGCGTAGACGAGCTGTTGCTGCGGCGAGGGCAGGGACTCCTTGAGGGCGAGGACGCCCTCGACGGCGTCGACGTCGTTGACCTTGCACAGTCCCCGGCCCCAGGAGCCGTTGACCGGCTTGACCACCGCGGGCAGTCCGATCCGGCGCAGCGCCTCCTCGCCGGCGGCCGGGGTGAGGGCCACGGCCGTGTCGGGGACGGGCAGGCCCGCGGCGTGCAGGACCAGGGTGCTGTGGATCTTGCTGTCGCAGACGGCGACGGTCGAGGAGGAATTGACCACCGGGACGCCGAACGCCTCGCACATGCGGCTCACTTCGAGCCGCCGGGTGCCGGCGAGGGAGCGGTTGCACACCACCCGCCAGGGCGGTGCCGGGTCGCCGATCCGGTAGCTGAGCGTCCGGTCGTCGATCACGGCGACCGCCGCGCCGCGCCGCCGGAACGCTTCGAGGAGGAGCTTCTCCTCGAAGCGCACCCGGGAGGCGATCAGCGCGACGGGCCGGCCGTCGCCGCCCCCCGCTCCGACCCCGAACCCGGTGCCGCCTCCGGCCCCGGCTCCGGTCCCGTTCCCGGTCAGGTCACTCACCCCAGTCCTCTTCGATCTCGGGGGCCAGCGCGAGGGTGACGGGTCCCACCGCGACGACCTCCAGCTCCACGGAGCAGCCGGCGCACACGACGATCTCGGTGACCTCGGTGTTCGCGGCGAGCTCGACGCCCGCACCGCAGTCGGGGCAGGCCGCTCGCTCGGTCACGGTGTCCAGAGACATCACACACTCCCTATCGATTCTTGAAGTATTTTGCCCTATCCGAGCAACTGACTCCATCTAAAAGCTACAGACACTTCAAAGTCAAGCGAGACTCTATGTAGACTTCAGGGGTCAGCATCACTCTGTGCGTGGAGGGGGCCCGAAGTGAATCCTCAAGTCATCGAACCGGCCGACACGAGAAGCAGGGAGGCGCGGGAGCACGTCCAACTGCCGCTGCGGCTCACCGAACTGTTCAACAACGTCGCCTTCACCGGTCCCGACACCCTGGGCAACGGGCGGCTCAACGTCTGGGGCAACAGCCTGCCCATCGGCACCCTGCCCACCGGCCGGATCCGGGTCTCCGGCGTCGAGTTCGACGTCGCCGCGCCCGACGGCGTCGCACCCGACAACGTGCGCTGCACCGGCCAGCTCGTCCACCTCCCGGACGGCACCGCCGCCGACTGGCTGCACCTGCTCGTCACCTCCGAGCGGCGCTGCGAGGAGACCGTCCACCTGCACTACGCCTCCGGGGCCGTGGACCCCGAGTGGATCCGCGTCTCCGACTTCTGGCCGGCCACCGGGCACTTCGGCGAGGTGCTCGCGGCCCGCTCGGCCGGTATGCACTATCCGCACCACATCCAGCCCGACCTGGGCGGCCAGGTCTGGTCGGTGCGCGTCCCGGCCGTGCGCCGGGAGCCGCTGCGGAGCGTGCGGCTGCCCGACAACGCCGCCCTGCACCTCTTCGCCCTCACCGTGGAGGGAGTCCGATGACCGTCCTCGGCACCCCCGCCTCCGTCACGGAGGACGTCACGGAGAACGTCACGGAGGACATCCCGGGTCCCGTCAGCACCACCCCCACCGGGCCCTACTCGGGCGCGGTGCCCGTGACCTCCTCCCCCGCCTGGTACGACGACCTCTGCAGCTGCCTCCAGGTCGACCTGGTACACGTGCTGCGGCTCGGCGGCTGGGACCCGCTCCAGGCCCTCGGCAGCGGCTGGCGGCTGCGGGCCGTGCCCGAGGACTGCGAGCCCGTCGAGTTCTTCCACCCGGCCGGGGAGGACCTGGCCTCCTCCTTCGGGATCTACCACCCGCTGTCCCTGCGGTGGCACCGGCCCGGCGACGACGCCGAGGCCCACGAGCAGGTGGTCGCCGCGCTCGCCGACGGGATCGTGCCCGTCGTCGCGGTCGACAACTACCACCTGCCGTTCCGGCCGGCCTACCACGACGTGCACGCCGGACACCTCCTGATGGTGACCGGCTACGACCCGGGCAGCCGTGCGTACCGGATCCTCGACCCGATGCCGCCCGCCTACCGGGGGCCGCTGCCCCGCGAGGTCCTGGAGCGCAGCCGCTCCTCCGCCAACCCGGACGACGGCAGCGACCCCTTCTTCGCCGGATCCGGGCCCGCCCGGCGCTGGCTGGAGGTCCGCCGGGAGGGGCCGCAGCCGGAGCTGACCTGGTCGTGGCTGCGTACGGCCCTGGAGACCAACGTCCGGTCGCTGCGCGGCGAAGAGGGGGACGGCCTGCCGTCGCTCGCGGCCTACTTCGACTCCCTGCCGGCCGCCGTCGCCGCCGAGGGCGCGGCGCCGCTGCTGCGGACGTACCGCATCGGCTGGCCCGCGCAGGCCGAGGCCGGGCTGCACGCCCGGTTCCTCGCCGAGGCCGCCCGGCGCCTGGGCCGCTTCCGGCTCGCCGAGGCGGGCCGGGCCGTGGAGCTGGTCTCGCACTCCTGGACCGGGGTCCGCATCAGCGCGGCCCACGGCGAGGAGAACCCCGGGGAGGCAGCCCGGCAGGTCGTCGAGCACGGCCGCACCCTGCTGCGCGGTTACGAGGCGGCCCTGCACGCGGTCGAGTCCGCGCTGGACCGGCCGTGACCGCGCGGGACCGATCGACCGTGCCGGACCGGGCCTCCTCACGGGACCGGCCGTGACCGGCGGACGCGTCACGCGGACGCCCAGGACCGAGGGAACCCAGAGAGGCGGAACGACAGGCATGACGGAGCGACCGCAACAGCTCGCGATGGTGGGGGGACCCCGCGCGGTCCCGCCCGGGACCGCCGCGCCCCGGTGGCCGGTGGTCACGCGGGACGACGAGGAGGCCGTGGCCCGGGTCCTGGCCAGTGGGCGGCTGACCGCCACGGCCGAGGGCGAGGAGGAGGTGCCGGGCCTGGAGCGGGAGTGGGCCGCCTACACCGGCACCGCGCACTGCGCCGCCGTGGGCTCCGGCACCGCGGCCCTCCAACTGGCCCTCGCCGCCCTCGGCGTGGGCCCGGGCGACGAGGTGGTCGTGCCCTCCCTCTCCATGAACGCCACCGCCCTCGCCGTGCTCCAGCAGGGCGCGCGGCCGGTCTTCGCGGACATCGACCCCGACACGTACACCATGGATCCGGAGGCCGTGCGCGCCGTGGCGGGTCCGCGCACCAAGGCGCTGCTCCCGGTCCACCTGCACGGCCTGCCCGCCGACATGGACGCGCTGCGGGCCGTCGCCGGCGGGCTCGGCGCCGCGCTCGTGGAGGACGCCGCCCAGTCGCACGGGGCCTCCTACCGGGGCCGGCGCACCGGCGGGCTGGGGACGGTGGGCTGCTTCAGCCTGCACCCCAGCAAGAACCTGCCCAGCTGCGGCGAGGGCGGACTGCTCACCACCGACGACCCCGAGCTGTACGAACGGGTGCTGCGGCTGCGGCAGTTCGGCGAGGACCCGCGTCCCCGGCGCACCCGGAGCTACGTGTCCCACACGCCGGGGTGGAACCACCGCATCGGCCCCGTGGAGGCGGCGTTCGCACGGAGCCAGCTCGCCCGCCTCGACGCGTACGGGCACCGCCGGACGCCCGGCATCCTGGCCTTCCTCGACCGGCTCGCCGCGCTGCCCGGGCTGCGGGTCCCCGTGGTGCCCGAGGGCTCCGCGCACGTCTGGCACATCCTGCGGTTCCGGCTGGACCCGGAGGCCCTGGGCCTCGGGCACGGGGACGCCGCCGCGCTGCGCCGGGCCCTGCACCGGGCGCTGCGCGCCGAGGGCGTCCCGGTCTCGCGCTACCAGGAGGCGCCGCTGCCGGCGCACCCGGCCTTCGCCCCGTACGTGCCGGCCGGGGCGGAGTTCCCGGTGGCCCGCGCCGTGCTCACCGACTCGCTGTGCCTCCAGCGGCGCCAGCTCGACCCCGACTCCGGTCCGGTGCTCGCCGCGTACGCCGACGGCTTCGAGAAGGTCTGGGAGAACCTCGACCTGATCCGCCGGATGGTCCGCTCGGCCTCCCCGGCCGGACGCGAACGGCAGGAGGTGGGTGCCGCGTGACCGCGCCCGTCACCACCGCCGCACAGCCGCCGTCCGCCACGGGCGTCACCGCCGGGGTCAGCACCGGCGTCAGCACCGAGGAGGCCGCGCTGCGCATCCGCCGGGGCATCGTCGACATGGCCGGCGGCCGGCAGGGCGCGCACCTGGGCGGCAGTCTGTCCTGCGCGGACGTCATGGCCGTCCTCCACTTCGGGGTGCTCGACCCGTCCCGCGACTCCTTCATCCTGAGCAAGGGCCACGCGGCACCGGCCCTGTACGCGGCGCTCGCCGCCCGGGGACTGCTCGACGAGGCCGAGCTGGAGGGGTACGCCTCACCCGGCAGCCGACTGTTCGGACACCCCTCCCGGGGGCTGCCCGGCGTCGAGTTCTCGACCGGCTCGCTCGGGCACGGTCTGGCCCTCGGCTGCGGTCTGGCGCTCGCCGGGCAGCTCCGGGGCGACACCTCGGAACGGGTCTTCGTGCTGATGGGGGACGGCGAGCTCCAGGAGGGCTCCGTGTGGGAGTCCCTGATGTTCGCCGGCCACCGGAAGCTGTCGCACCTCACCGCGATCGTCGACCGGAACGGGCTCCAGCAGTCCGCCTCGACGGAGGACTCGCTGACCCTGGAGCCGCTGGGCGACCGGCTCCGGTCCTTCGGCTGGGAGGTGCGGGAGACCGACGGCCACGACCACGGCTCCCTGCGCGCCGCGCTCGCCGCCCCCTCCGCGAGCGGCCGGCCGGTCGCCGTGGTGGCCCGTACGGTCAAGGGGCGCGGCGTCCCGTTCCTGGAGCGGCGGGTGGCGAGCCACTACGTGACGCTGAACCCGGCGCTGCGCCGGCGCGCGCTCGCCGCGCTCCGCGCCGCGGGGCAGGTGGCGCGATGACCACGACCGAGCCCACGACCACGACCGGGCCCACGGCGACCACGGCCACGCCCGCACCCGCAGCCACGCCCCCGTCCCCGTCCAAGCCCCTCGGCCCCCGCGAGGCCTACCGGGAAGCCCTGGTCGCGCTCGCCGAGCGCGACGAGCGGGTGCTGTGCCTGGACTCCGACATGGGCAATCTGGACACCTCCTTCGGCGGCCGGTTCCCCGAGCGCTACGTCAGCACCGGCATCGCCGAGGCGAACCTGTTCACCGTCTCGGCGGGGCTCGCGGCCCGCGGACTGCGCCCCTACGCCCACACCATGGCCACGTTCGCCGCGACCCGCGCCGCCGAGCAGCTCAAGCTCGACGTCGTCGGCACCGGCCTTCCCGTCCGGGTCGTGGCCACCCACGCCGGGCTCTCGGCCGCGCACTTCGGCAGCACCCACTACTGCCTGGAGGACCTGGCCGTCACCCGGGCGCTGCACGGGCTGACCGTGGTCGTGCCCGCCGACGCCCGGGAGATCGGCCCCGCCCTGGCGGCGCTGCACGAGCTGGACGGGCCCTCGTACCTCCGGCTCGGCCGGTCGGCGACTCCCCCGGTGCACGACGGGGACGTCCCGCCGTTCCGGCTCGGCGAGACCGTGACCCTGCGCGCGGGGAACGACGTCACGCTGGTCGCGTGCGGCCCGCTGCCCGTGCGCTTCGCGCTCGCCGCCGCCGACCGGCTCGCCGGGGAGGGGATCGCGGCCCGGGTGCTCCAGATCCACACCCTCGTCCCGTTCGACGAGGCCGCGATAGCGGTCGCGGCCGCCGAGACCGGCGGGCTCGTCACGGTCGAGGAGCACCGACCGCAGGGCGGTCTCGGCGACGCGGTCGCCCAGGTCGTCGCGGCCCACGCCCCCCGGCCCGTGCTGCGGATCGCGGTGACGGGCCCGCTGCCGGGACTCGTCGACGACCACGCCGGGCTGCTCGCCGCCACGGGGGTGAGCCCGGAGACCGTGCACGCCGCCGCGCTGCGCGTGCTGTCCGCGCCCCGTACCCGCTCCCGTACGAGTACGAGCACGAGCACGAGCACGAGCACCCGTACGACCACACCGACCACCACCACCGGAACCCCATCGGAAGGCAGGCCCTCATGAGCACGCAGACCACGTCCGCGGGACCGGCGTCGCAGGATTACGTCGCCGGCCTGTTCGCCCGGCTCCTCGCCGTCCCCGTCCCCGGCCCCGACGACGACTTCTTCGTCCTGGGCGGGACCTCCCTCTCGGCGATGGACCTGATCGCGCTGATCGAGCAGGAGCGCGGGGTGCAGCTGCCCGTCCGCGACTTCTACCGCGGCACGACCGTCGCCGAACTCGCCGCCACCCTCGATCAGCTGTCCGCGGCCTCGGCCTGAACCGGCCGCCAGGCCCCTCCCGGAGGAGACAACAGATGCGCCTTTCGACACCGCCGTTCGCCCCGGCGGACACCGATGTGACGGCCGTGGACTTCCTCGCCTCGACGTACTACACCGAGGGTGACCCGCACGCGCTGTGGACCCACCTGCGGGCCCACGACCCGGTGCACCACTTCACCCCGTCCGACGGCCGGGAGCCCTTCTGGGTGGTCACCCGGCACGCGGACGTCAGCCGGGTGCTCAAGGACCACTCGGTCTTCTCCTCCCGGCGCGGGACCATGCTCTGCATCATCGACCTGTCCATGCCGGACATCGCGTCCGACCAGATGATGCCCGACACCGATCCGCCCCGGCACGGGCAGCTGCGCGACCCGCTCAACCGGGTGATGACGCCCCGGGCCGTCGCCGCCCAGGAGGAGACCATCCGGGGCATCGTCCGCGAGATGCTCGAACCGGCCCTGGACGGGGAGGTGTTCGACCTGGCGCAGGCCGCGCTGATGTTCCCCATGGCCTTCACCGGCTCCATGATGGGCCTGCCGCGCGAGACGTGGGACCGGATGTCCCGGCTGACCACGATGACCATCGCCTATGACGACCCCGAGTACATGGAGAAGGCTCCCAAGCCGACCCTGCGCCAGGCGCACCACGAGCTGTTCTCCTTCTTCAGCGACGAGATCGCCCGCCGGGACCGGACGGACCCGGGCGACGACCTGATCGGGATCCTGCTGCGGATGAGCCTGGAGGGCGAGCCGCTCACCGAGCGGCAGATCATGCTCAACTGCTACAGCCTGCTCCTCGGCGCCAACGTGACCACGCCGCACGTGGTCTCCACGACGGCCCTGACCATGGCCGAGCACCCCGACCAGTTCCGGGCCCTCCAGGAGGATCCGGGGCTGCGCGGCACGGCCATGGAGGAGCTGCTGCGCTGGTCGTCGCCCGCCAGCCACTTCATGCGGTACGCGACGGCCGACGTGGAGCTGGGCGGGCGGACGATCCGGGAGGGCGAGCCGGTCAGCGTGTGGCTGGGCTCGGCCAACCGCGACGAGCGCGTCTTCAAGGACCCGTTCTCCTTCGACATCGCGCGCCGGCCGAACCGGCACATCGCGTTCGGCGTCGGCCCGCACTACTGCATCGGCTCCGGCCTCGCCCGGATCGCGCTGCGGGTGTTCCTGGACGAGTTCGCCGAGCGGGTCGGGTCGGTCGAACTGGCCGGCGAGCCCGTCCACCTCGCGTCGAACTTCGTGGCCGGCTTCAAGCACCTGCCGGTACGGCTGACCCCGCGCGCCGGGAAGGCCCCGGCGCGTCCGCTCGCCGCTGCGGGGACGGGAGCGGTCGCATGAGCGTCGCCGTCCCCTCCCCCACGTCGGCGGGCTGGCTGGAGCGCCGGCACCGGACGGCCGGCGGGCCGCCGAGGGTGGCGCTGTACTGCTTCCCGTTCGCGGGCGGCTCCGCCGCCTACTACCACGCCTGGGCCGAGGAGTTCCGGTCCGACGTGGAGCTGGTGCCGGTGCAGCTTCCGGGCCGGGGCACGCTGATGTCCGAGAAGCCGGTGCCGAGCATGGCCGTGGCCGCCGATCTGGCGGCGGCGGCGATCGCCCGCTCGCCGGTCCCGGCCGCGCTGTTCGGCCACAGCATGGGCGCCGTCCTGGCGTTCGAGACGGCGCGTCGTCTGGAGCGGCGCGGGCACCCCGTCCAGCACCTGTTCGTGTCCGGGCGGCCCTGCCCGACCGTGGTCCGGCCGCCGTCGCCGGTGAGCGACCTGCCGCGCGAGCGGTTCGTGGACATGCTGCGGGACTACGGGGCGGCGCCGGAGGAGGTGCTGGGGCACGACGAGCTCCTCGACGTGCTGCTGCCGATGATCCGGTCGGACTTCCACCTCATCGAGAACTACCGGTACGAGCCCGAGACCGGCTCGCCGCCCCCGCTGAGCTGCCCGGTGTCGGCCTGGTGCGGGGACCGGGACCCGGAGGTGCCGCCGGAGCTGATGGCGCGCTGGGGCCTGGAGACGTCGGGGAGGTTCGACCTGGAGGTGCTCTCCGGGGGGCACTTCTTCCTCACCGAGCACCGGACGCGGATCGTGGCCGCGGTGCACGAGCTGCTGCGGGGGGTGGGCAGGTGAGCGGCCGGCCGGTCGTCCTGTGGAGCGCGCCGCGCTGCCGCTCCACCGTGTTCTCGCGGAGCGTCGCCGCGCGCGGCGACTTCCTCGTCCTGCACGAGCCGTTCTCGCACCTCGCGGACTTCGGCCGGGAGGAGGTCGAGGGCGTGGAGTGCCGTACGGAGGCGGAGGTGATCGGGCGGCTGCTCGAACTGGCCCGCGACCGGCAGGTGTTCGTGAAGGACACGACCGACTTCCGCTATCCGGGGGTGCTCGCGGACGAGCGCTTCCTGCGCGGGGCGCGGCACACCTTCATCGTGCGGGACCCGGGGGAGGCCATCGCCTCCCACTACGGGCTCAATCCGGAACTCGGCCGGGACGAGATCGGTTTCGCGTGGCTCCGCGAGATCCACGACCGGGTCCTGGAGGTGACGGGCGCCGCGCCGCCCGTCGTCGACGCGGCGGACCTGGTCGCGGCGCCGGCCGAGACGCTGCGCGCGTACTGCGCGGCGATCGGCGTCCCGTTCCTGGAGCACGCCCTGTCGTGGAGTCCGGGCGGGCTGCCCGGCTGGGAGAAGACGGCCCGCTGGCACAGCGACGCGAGCGGCAGCGGCACGATCAGCGCCGCCGTCTCCAGCCGTCCGCCGCTGGACGTCCCCGGCCATCCGGTGCTCGGCCCGTACTACCGGCACCACCTCCCGCACTACGCGTACCTGCGCGAGCGGCGGTTGCGCGTGGCCTGACGCTGCGGCGAACGGCCCGGAGACGACGTCGGCCTTCACGATCCCCCGGGGATCGTGAAGGCCGACGTCGTTGCTCAGGGGGCGGGGCGGCCGGATTCGAACCGGCGTCCTCCGAGATGCTGTCGCGGCGCACTACCTCTGTGCTACGAC
The DNA here is from genome assembly GCF_044754545.1 of Streptomyces sp. NPDC093071. Taxonomy (NCBI): domain Bacteria; kingdom Bacillati; phylum Actinomycetota; class Actinomycetes; order Kitasatosporales; family Streptomycetaceae; genus Streptomyces; species Streptomyces sp. NPDC093071. The sequence goes on from NZ_JBIVPH010000001.1 coordinate 1,254,129, forward strand.
CCCGCCTTGCCGATGATCATATCGTTCGGTCGCGCCGCCCGGAAAGCGATAAAGCGGGGGCGGCACCGGACACCGGTGCCGCCCCCGCCGGAGGGGAAGGGAATCAGCTCAGGACGGCCGCCAGGGCGCGGACCGTCGGGTGGTCGTAGACGGCGGAGACCGGGAGGGCCGCCGCGAAGCGCTCGTTCAGCCGGCCGATCATCCGCATGACGCGCAGCGAGTCGCCGCCCAGGACGAAGAACGTGTCGTCGCGGCCCACGCGTTCGACGCCCAGGACGTCCTCCCAGACGGCGGCGACCTCGCGCTCCAGCTCGCCCTCGGGCGGGCTGTAAGCGGCCCGGGCCGGGCCCGCGGGGCCGCGCCGGCGGACGCCGGTGACGTAGGGCGCGATGTACGCGTTGGCCGGGTCGGGGCCGGCCAGCAGGCAGGTCTCCGGCCGGGCGAGGGCGGCCAGCAGGAGCTGCACGCCCCGGGCCGGGTCGATGCCGCGCAGGCCGCGGTGGCGCGCGGCGGCCGCCAGCGGGCTGCCCTCGTTCATGCCGGTGCGGTCCCACATGCTCCAGGCGATCGAGCGGACGGCGCGGCCCCCGGCGGCCCAGCGTTCGGCGTAGCCGTCGAGGGCCGCGTTGGCCGCCGCGTAGGCGCCGAAGGAGCTGCCGCCGAAGAAGCCGTTGACGGAGGAGAAGAGCACCGCCGCCGTGCCGGGCCGTGCGGCGAGGAGCCCTTCGAGGGCCTGGGCGCCGCCCGCCTTGGGCCGCATCATCGCGGCGAGCCCGTCCGCCGTCTCCGCGGTCAGCGCGTGGGCCTCCAGGGCGTCCCAGTGGTCGCGCACGTCGGCTCCGGCCAGGTGGAACACGGCGTCCAGCGGCCGGCCCCAGCGCCGCTCGGCGTCCGCCACGGCCGCCTCCAGGGCGGGCCCCTCGGCCGCGTCCACGGAGACGTACGCGACCTCGCCGAGCTCCCTGAACTCCTCCAGGGCCTCCCGGCGTTCGCCGCCGAGATCCGCCTCCGGGGTGCGGCCGGTGAGCAGCAGCCGGGCGCCGAGCGCGGACAGCAGATAGCCGGCGACCTCGCGTCCGATCCCGCCGAGGCCGCCGGTGAGGAGCGCGGTGCCGCCGACGGGCAGGATCTCGCGGGGGACGGTGAGCGCGTCGGGCTCGGGCACCGGCCGCAGCCGCTGCACGTGGGCGCCGCCGTCCCGTACGGCGCTGACGTCCTCGCCGGGGGCGCTCCGGACGGCGGCGACGGCCGCCGTGTCGTCGGCGTCGGCGGCGATGTCGACCAGGCGGACGGCCCCGACGGTCTGCTCGGCGCGCGCGGTGCGCACCAGGGCGGCGAGCGCGGCCCGGCCGGGGTCGACGGTCTCGCCGTCGGCGACGGCGGCGGCGTGCCGGGTCAGCACGGTGACCCGGGCGTCCGGGGCGGCGGCCGCCAGGGCGCGCAGCGCGAACAGGACCCCGGTCGCGGCGCGCTCCGGATCGGGGGCGCCGGGGTCGGCGGTGTACTCCCAGGCGTGCAGGACGTGTTCGGGTACGGCTCCGAGGGCGGCGGCGACGTGGTCGAGCGCGCGGGCGTGGTGGTCGGGGTCGAGCGGGTCGACGGTGACGCGGAGGGCACCGTCGGTGAGGAACGGGGAGCCGGGCGCGCCGGGCCGGACGACGGCGATGGGGCAGCCGGGGCCGGCCGTCTCGTCGGCGAGGGCGACCGGCAGGGCGCTGCCCTCGGGGGCGTAGACGAGGAGGGCGGCGGCCGGGGGGCGGGCGGCGACGGGTTCCGTGCCGTCCTCGCGCCGCTCCGGTCCGGCGGGCTCCCAGACGCGTTCGAGGAGCCAGCCGTCCCCGGTCCCGTCGTCGGGGGCGGTGTCGTAGCGTCCCTCGGCGTAGGCCTCGGCGAGTTCGGCGCGCTGGATCTTGCCGCTGGCGGTCTTGGGGAACTCGTCCTCGGAGAGGGCGATCACGGCTCGGGGGTGGAGGCCGATGTCCCGGGCGAGGGTGGTGGCGATGTCCTGCCCGAGGGTGTCCGGGGCGTGGGCGGCGGGGACGTGGAAGACGACCACGCCGTCCGTGTCGCCGTCCCGCACGGGGCAGGCGGCGGCCCAGGTGGCGCGGACGCCGGGGACGGACTCGACGACGGCCTCGACCTCGTGGGAGGGGTAGTTGGTGCCGTTGACGACGAGCATGTCCTTGCTGCGGCCGGTGAGGGCGAGCCGCCCGTCCAGGAGGAAGCCCAGGTCGCCGGAGTCGAACCAGCCGTCGGCGGTGAAGGCGGAGGCGTTGGCGGCGGGGTTGCCGTGGTACTCGCGGAGCAGGGTCGTGCCGGAGATGTGGAGCCGTCCGACGCGTCCCTCGGGCAGGATCCGGCCGTCCTCGTCGACGATGCGCAGGGCGACTCCGGCGACGGGCGCGCCGACGTCGGTGAAGGTGACCGCCCGCTCGGAGTCGTGCGGGACCACGGCGAGCTGGGTGTCGAGGGTGGCGGAGTCGACGCTGACGGTGCCGACGGCGGGGTCGTCGGGGTCGAGCCGGGAGTAGGTGACCCCGGAGGAGGTCTCGGACATGCCCCAGCAGGGGACCATGGCGTCGGCGGGCAGTCCGTGGGGGCGGAGCAGGCGGACGAAGCGGCGGGCGGTGCGGGCGACGACGGCCTCGCCCGCGTTGCAGACGTTCCGCAGGGACGACAGGTCCCACTCGCCCCGCGCGAGGGCGGCGGCGTGCTCGTTCACCAGGGAGAAGGCGAAGTTCGGCGCCCAGGTGTTGGTGGCCTTCCAGCGGTCGGCCAGGTCGAGCCAGGTCAGCGGGCGGCCGATGATGCTCTCGGTGCGGGCGTTGACGTGCTCGCAGCGCAGGAAGACGTCCCGGACGTTGAACATGACGATGCCGCCGACGTGGTCGAGGGGCATCCAGTTGAGCGAGACGTCGTGCTCGGTGAAGCCGTTGGCCTCGATGGCCGCGTAGGTGCGGGCGACCAGGGAGCGGTTGGCGTGGCGGACGCACTTGGGGACGCCGGTGCTGCCCGAGGTGAGCAGGTTCAGCACGTCGTCGTCGGGGGCGACCGGCTCGGGGCGGCCCGGCGCGGAGGAGAGCAGGTCCTCGACGGCGTGGACGCGGATCTCCGGCTCGTCCCACTGCGCGGCGAGCGCGCGGACCGGCTCGCGCAGGGCGCGGTCGGTGAGGACCAGGGGGCGTTCGAGCAGGGTCCAGGCGGCGCGCAGCTTGCGGGTGACGGCGTTCTCGCGGCTGTAGTCGCGGGCCTCGCCGACCGGGGTGGGCAGGAAGCCGCCGAGGACGCAGGCCCAGAAGCCGGTGACGAAGGCGCGGTTGTCGTGGCACTGGAGGAGGACGGAATCGCCGGGGCGCAGGCCGAGTTCCCGCAGGCCGCCCAGGACGCGCAGGCCCTCGTCGAGGAGTTCGGCGTAGGTCTGCCGCTCATGGGTGCCGTCGGCGCGCACGTAGACCGTTCCGCGTCCGCCGGAGGTCTCGGCCGCCAGGAGGAGCGCCTCCTGGAGGGTGGTCGCGGCGCCGGCCGGCACCACGGGCTCGGGTCCCACGGCCAGGGCGGGCCGGGGCGGTGCTTGGGTCATGAGGCTTCCTCGGGGTCGGTGGACGCGAGGGGGCGGGCGGTCTCCAGGGCCGAGACCACGGCCGCCACGGCCTCCGGCGTCATGTCGTTGACGAAGTAGTGGCCCCCGGGCACGTGGACGACGTCGCGCGGCGGCGCGGTGGTGCGCTCGCCCCAGGCGGCGGCCTCGGCCTCGGTGACGACCGTGTCGGCGTCGCCCCGTACGGGCAGGACGGGGAACGGCAGCGGGGCGGCGTCGGGGTCGCCCCGGTAGCCCTCCCAGAGGGCGAAGTCGGCGCGCAGCAGGGGCAGCAGGAACTCCATGAAGGCGGCGTTGGCCAGCAGCCGGTCGGGGATGCCGCCGAGCGCCCTGACGCCGTCGAGGAAGCCCTCGTCGGGCAGGGCGTGCAGCGGCCGTCCGGTGGCGGGCAGGTGCGGGGCCCGGTGTCCGGCGGCGATGAGCAGCCGGGGCGGCTCGGCACCCCGGCGCACCAGCTCCCGGGCGGTCTCCGCGCCCAGGACGGCGCCCGCGCAGTGCCCGTACACGGCGTACGGGACGGTGGTGTACGGGCGGAGGGCGAGGGCGCACGCGCGGGCGAGCGGCCCGACGCCCCCGGCGGGCAGCGGGTCGCGCGCGCGGTCCTCGCGGCCGGGCGGCTGGACGGCGACGACCTCGACGTCCTCGGGCAGCAGTCCGGGCCAGGAGCGGTAGAGGGAGGCGCCCATCCCGGCGTACGGGAAGCACAGCAGCCGCAGCCGGGGACGCCCCGGGCGCGCGGCGCGGCGCACCCAGGGGGACTCGGCGGTGAAGGCGACCGGGGCGGGGGTGCCGGCCGGCGCGGGGGTGCCGGGCACGGAGGTGCCGGTCGGTGCCGGGGTGCCGGTCGCGGGTGCGCCGGTCGGTGCCGGGGTCGTCGTGGTCATGAGGCCCGCCTTCGGGTGAGGGGCGGCAGCGCCGGGGCGGTGGCGGGCCCGCGGCCCGCGAGGAGCCGGGCGAGCGCCGTGGGCGTGGGGAACAGGAACAGGTCCTGGAGGGACACCTCCAGCGGCACCCGCTGCCTCAGCCGGACCAGCATGCGCCCGGCGTCGAGGGAGCCGCCGCCGAGGTCCATGAAGTCGTCGTCGGCGCCGTAGCGGACCTCGCCGAGGACCTCGGCCCACAGTTCCGCGATCGTCGTCTCCAGGCCCTCGGCGGGCTTCCGGTACGGGGCCCGGACCCGCCAGCGCGTCCAGTCCTCGGGGGGCAGGGCGCGGCGGTCCACCTTCTTGTTGGCGTTGCGCGGGAGTTCCGCGAGGTGCGCGAAGGCGGTCGGGATCATGTAGTCGGGGAGCCGTTCGGCGAGGAAGTCCCGCAGCGCGGTGCCCGCGAGCCCGTCGTGGCCCGGCCGGGTCACCAGGCAGGCGACCAGCTGGGTGTCTCCGGCGGCGGAACGGACGGGGACGACGGCGGCCTCCGCGACGCCCGGGTGGGAGAGCAGCGCGGTCTCGACGTCGCCCAGTTCGACCCGGCAGCCGCGGACCTTGACCATGTCGTCGGTCCTGCCGTGGTGTTCGAGCAGTCCGTCGTCGCGGTAGCGGCCGAGGTCGCCGGAGCGGTAGAGGCGGCTGCCCGCCGGGCCGTGCTCGTCGGGCCGGAACCGGTCGGCGGTGAGCGCCGGGTCCCCCCAGTAACCGAGCGCGGCCTCCGGGCTGCCGAACCAGATCTCGCCGAGGGCGCCGGCCGGCAGGAGCTCGCCCTCGTCGCCGAGGATCCGCATCCGGACCCCGGGGTTGGCCCGGCCGATGGGCGGCGGGGCGAGCCGGTCCCGGGCGGTCGCGGTGGAGGCGGTCAGGCGCTTCTCCCACGGCTGGAGCGGGCTGGCGACGAACAGCGCCTCGTGGCAGCCGTAGCCGACGGCCACCTCGAACGGCAGGTCGGCGGGACCCCAGCGGTGCAGCTTCTCGCCGCCCATGATGAGGACCCGTACGGGCGCGTCCGCCGGCCAGGGCAGCCGCTGGAGGCTGTCCCCGACGGAGGTGACGACGAACACCGAGTGGACGCCGCTCGCCACCACCCAGTCCCGGAAGGCGGCCGGGTCGGCCAGGATGCCGGGCTCTGCGACGTGGACGGTGGCGCCGACGACGAGCATCCGGGCGACCTCGGCCATGGTCGTGCCGAAGCCGGTGGGGGTCGTCCAGCTGCCCCGGTCCCCCGGCCCGAGGAGCGTCGCGTCGGCGAACGAGGCGCCGGCGTGGACGATCACCCGGTGCTGGCCGTGGACGGCCTTGGGCTCGCCGGTGGAGCCCGACGTCTGCATGACGTAGGCCAGGTCGTCGGGGCGGACGTCCAGGCCGGGGTCCAGGTCGGGCAGGGCCGCGAGGTCGCCGTCGAGGGCGTCCCTGAGCAGGGTGCGCCCGGGCAGGACCCCGGCGGCGGGGGTCCCGGCGGCGGTGATCACCAGCCGGGGCGGCACCTTCGCGAAGACGCTCTCCAGGCGGGCGGGCGGCGCCGCCGGGTCGATCGGGAGGACCACGCCGCCCGCCTTGTGCACGGCGAGGAGCGCCTCGATCCACTCGGCCGAGCGGGGCAGGCTGAGGGCGACGACATCGCCCCGGCCCAGGCCCCGGGCGATCAGGTGGTGGGCCAGCCGGTTGGCGCGGGCGTTCAGTTCGCCGTACGTGACCCGCTCGGCGCCCCGGACCACGGCGGGGGTGCCGGGCGAGCGCCGGGCGTGCTCCTCCACGAGGGTGTGCAGCGCGGCCCGGGGCTCCCAGCGGTCGGGGAGGTCGCTGAACGCGTGGAGCAGTTCATCGGTGTCCTCCGCGTCCAGCATGGCGAGCCGGTGATGCGGGGCGTCGGGGTCGTCGAGTCCGGAGCGCAGCAGCCGCGCGAAGTGGCGGGCGAGCGCGGTGACGGTGCGCGGGGCGAACACGTCGGAGCGGTAGCGGATCTCGGCGGCGCCGCCGGGAGTGACGACCAGTTCGAGCTCGGCCTCCGTGGCCGGGTCGGTGGCCTCGGTCGCGTGCCAGCCGGCCGGCGGGTCGGGGCGCAGGGCGACGACGGAGGCGTACGGGCTGGGGTTCTGTCCGGAGACCAGCCGGCCGGCGAGCTGGGCGAGCAGCGGCACCGGCAGGGTGGCCTCGGCGAGCCCGCGCCGCAGGCCCTCGGCGACCTGGCCGGCGACCGCGCGGAGCCCGCCCGTGTACGTGACCACGGGCAGGACCTCGGCCACGGCGCCCCTCGGCCGCCGTCCCGGGCGCGTCCGGTCGGTCTCCACGCCGACCACCAGCTCGCCCGAGCGCGACCAGCGGTGCAGCACCAGCGCCCAGGCGGCCACGAGGACCTCGCCCCCGGGCACGGTGCCGGTCCGGCCGCCGATGAGCGCGGCGGCGGAGGCGAGGAGGTCGCCGGGGAGGGCGAACCGGTGGCGCGCCCAGACGGGGGTGCGGGTGGGGGTGCCGGGCGCGGGGAGGCGCGGCAGCGCGTTGTCGAACGGCACGCCGAGCAGCTCCTCGCGCAGCCGCGCGAGCTGGTCGCCGGTCGGCCGCCCGGGCTCGTCCGCGGTGGCGACAACGGGGGCGGGGCGCGGGGCGGGGGTGGTGGCCGGTCCGGGGCCGGAGTCCGGTCCGCACAGTTCCGCGAGCCGGGTCAGGAGGAGGCCCGCGTCCGCGTGGTCGACGAGCATCCGGTCGAGGACCAGGGAGAGGCGGGGGCCGGCCGGGGTGGTGGCGATCAGGGCACGCGCCAGGCTGGGCCCGCTGCCGCCGGGGTCCTCGCTCTCGCCCTGTTCGGTCTCGAACCGCTCCAGGAGGAGCGCGGCGGCGTCCTCGGTCACGTGCACCCGGCGGACCGTGATCCCGGCCCCGTCCGGGTCGACCGCGAGGGTACCGTCGGGCCGCCGCGAGGTCGCGGCGAAGCTGTCCGGGTGCTCGGCGGCCAGGGCGTGCAGCGCCTCCGCGAGCCGCTCCTCGCCGAGGTGCGCGGGCGGCGCGAGGCGCAGGGCGAGCCTGCGGACCCGCGAGGTCCGCGCGACGGTGCGGAACCGGTCGAGGGCGGGGTCCACGGCGGTCCTGGCGACTGCGGGGGCGGGAGCGGGTGCAGCGGTGGGGGCGGGGGCGGCGGTGGGGGCGGGGGCGCCCGTACCGCGTTCGCCCCCGAAGCCGTCGGCGAAGCCGGCCGGGTCCCCCAGGGGACCGCCGGAGTGACCGGCGGGTCCGTTGACGGGGCCGCCGAAGTCGTCGGCGGGTCCGTTCACGGGGCCACCGACACGGCCCCCCACCGGGGCGCCGGAGTCACCGGCGGGTCCGTTCACGGGGTCGCTCACGGAGTCGCTCCCTTCGTGTTCGTCGCGGCACCGTCGTCCGCGAGCAGTGCGGTGACCTGCTCGTCGTCCTGGTTCTCCACCAGCGCGAGCACGTCGAGGACGCTCTGCCGGCGGCTGCGGGTCCGTTCCAGGAGGGCGTCCACCGCCAGGGCGGTGCCGGACACGGTCGGGTTGCGGAAGAAGTCCGCGATGGGCAGTTCGACGCCGAAGACGGCCTTGACCTTGGGGGCGATGCGGATCGCCTGGAGGCTGGTGCCGCCGAGGGCGAAGAAGTTGTCGTGGTTGCCGACCCGGGGCGCGGCGAGGAGCGGCTTGAACACCTCCTCCGCGAGGAGCCGTTCGGTCTCCGTGCGCTCGGCGTCGTCCGTGTCGTCGTCCAGCGGGGCGAACTCGACGGCGGGCAGCGCCTTGCGGTCGACCTTGCCGCTGGCGGTGAGCGGGATGTCGTCCAGCGGCACCAGGAACGTGGGGACCATGGTCGGCGGCAGCCGGTCCGCCAGGTTGGTCCGTACGGAGTCCAAGTGCAGCGGGCTGCCCGGCGCCCCGACGACGTACGCGACGAGGAGGTTGTCGCCGCGCGGTCCGGTCACCACGTGGGCGACGGCCTGGCCGATCTCGGGGACGGCGAGCAGCGCGGTCTCGACCTCGCCGAGCTCGATGCGCACGCCACGGACCTTGACCTGGCGGTCGACCCGGCCGCGGAAGACGATGTCGCCGTCGCCCTGCCAGCCGGCCAGGTCGCCGGTGAGGTACATCCGGGACCCGGGCGGCCCGTAGGGGTCGGGCCGGAAGCGCTCGGCGGTCTGGTCGGGCCGACCGAGGTAGCCGCGGCCCAGGCCGGCGCCGGCGACGGCCAGTTCGCCGCAGGCCGACGGGGGCAGCAGGTCGAGCTTCTCGTCGAGGACGTACGCCCGGTGGTTGCGCATGGCGCGGCCGATCGGCGGGGAGGCGTGCCAGGTGCCCTCGCACCGCTTGGCGATGACGGTGACGGTGGTCTCCGTGGGGCCGTAGCCGTTCCAGAAGGCGCGGCCGCCGGCCGCCCAGCGGGTGGTGAGCTCGCCGCTGAACGCCTCGCCGCCGACGAAGCAGACCCGCAGCTCGGGGTAGTTCTCCGGGGTGAGCAGGTCCATGATCGCCGGGGGGAGGTCGATCACGGTGATGCGCCGCTCGGCGAGGATCCGGTCGAGGACGGAGAGGTCGCGGCGCTCGTCCTCGTCGGCGAGGTAGACGCTCGCACCGGTGAGGAGCGCCCCGAAGAGCTCGAAGACGGAGACGTCGAAGCCGGTGGAGGCGAACGCCAGGAAGCGGTCGTCGGCGGTGAGGCCGAACATCTCCTGGGTGGTGCGGACGAAGTTGGTGACGTTGCGGTGCTCGACGAGGACGCCCTTGGGGCGGCCCGTGGAGCCGGAGGTGAAGATCGAGTACGCCAGGTCGGCCGGGTCGGTGCGGACCTCCGGCGCCTCCTCCCGCTCCTCCGCGCCGAGGGCCTCGACATCGATCAGCTCCCAGGGCCCCTCGGGCAGTTCGCCCGCGGTCGTGGCGTCCCCGAGGACCAGGCGGACCCCGGCGTCGGTGAGGACGGCCTCGTTGCGGGCGGCCGGGTTGCCCAGGTCGAGCGGTACGTAGGCGGCGCCGGCCTTGAGGACGGCGAGGACGGCCTCCACGAGCCGCGGGGTGCGGCGGGTGGCGACGCCGACGAGCTCGCCGGGGCCCGCGCCGAGGTCGGCGAGCCGGTGGGCGAGGGCGTTGGCCCTGCGGTCCAGCTCCCGGTAGGTGAGGGTGCCGTGCGGGCCGGTGACCGCGGTGGCGTCGGGGTGCTCGGCGGCCGTACGGGCGAACGCGCCGTGCACGGTCTCCCCGGCCTCCGGCTCCCCGGCGGCGTCCAGGCCGGCCGCCGGGACGTTCCAGCGGGTCAGGATGGCGCGCCGCTCGTCCTCGGTGGCCAGCGGGGCGCGGGTGAACGACGCGTCCGGGTCGGCGCTGAGGGTGCGCAGCTGGGTGAGGTAGCGGTCCAGGAAGAGCCGGGCCGTCTCGGGGGCGTAGAGGCTGGTGGCGTAACGGGCCCGCAGGACGGGGGTGTCGGAGTCGAGTTCGGCGGAGAGCGAGAACTCGAAGGGGGAGCTGCCGGTGTCGAGCTGCTCCAGGGTGAGGGAGAGGCCTCCGGCGTCGGCCCGGCGCTGGGCGGGCGGCGCGATCTCGAAGCCGATCTGGACCAGCGGCAGCCTGCCCTGGTCCGGCTCGACCCCGGCGGCGGACAGCAGCTCCTTGAAGGGCAGTCCGCCGTGCTCGTCGGCCGCGATCCGGGCCTCGTGCACGAGCCGGACCAGGTCGGAGAAGCCGCGGGCGCCGTCGATGTCGACGCGGACCGGAAGGAGCTGGCCGCAGTCGCCGACGAGCAGGTCGGGGTCGAAGGCGCCGAAGACGTCGCCGGGCACGCCGATGAGCAGGTCGGTGCGCGAGGTGAGGCGGCCGACGAGCGCGAAGTACGCGGCGAGCAGCACGTCCCGGACGGGGACCCCGAGTCGGCCGGCCAGGGCGGCGACGGAGCGGGACAGCGGCTCGTCCAGGGGGCGCTGCACGGTGCTCGCGGTGAGGTCGAGGACGAGTCCGCGCGGCCGGTCGGGGGCGATCTCGGTGCTCTCCCAGCCGGAGAGGGCGCCGCGCCACCAGTTCCAGTGCCCGGCGGCCTCCTCGGAGGCGGCCCAGTCGCGCTGCCAGGCGGCGTAGGCGCCGAACTGCGGCCCGTCCTTGCGGTCCTCCGGCCGGGCCGCGCCGCCGGTGCGGGCGGCGTAGGCGGCGGCGAGGTCGCGCAGGACGACGCCGGCGGAGCGGGGATCGAAGACCAGGTGGTGGGAGAACCACAGCAGGACGTGCCGGTCCTCGGCGACCTTCAGCAGCCGCAGCCGGACCAGCGGCCCGCCGTCCAGGTCGAACCCGTGGCGCAGCTCCTCGCGGGCCAGGGCCTCGCAGCGCTCGGGCAGCCGCTCCTCGCCGACCGTCTCGGCGGTGAGCCGCCCGCCCGGCCGGCCCCGGACGATCTGCTCGCCGGTGGGGTGGTCGTGCGGGAACACCGAGCGGAGCACGGTGTGCCGGTCGAAGACCTCGTCGAGCGCGCCGGACAGCGCGTCCCGGTCCAGGTCACCGTGGAGGGTGTAGGCGAAGGCCAGGGCGTAACGGCTGTCGCCCGGTGACAGTTTGTCGAAGACCCACAGCTGCTCCTGGCGGAAGGTGAGGGGCGACACCCTGGTCCCCCGGTCCACGTTGCCGATTCCCTGAAGGAACTGCTCTCGTCGCTCGGCGGGCAGACTTCGCAGCCGGCGCAGGAGCTCGCTCTCTTGTGTCATCGCGGCCTTCCCCCAACTCGGGTTACATGTCGACTTCCATCAACAGTCTTCGTTGATTATGTTGACTGTAGTACGGTGAGGAAAGTCTCGACAAGGGTGAGGCCATGGACTTCAGCATTCTGCGGACAACAGACGAGTTTCGCCGTGAGCTGCGCGAGGTGCTGTACTCGCCCGCCGTCGACGACCTGGTCAACGCGGTCGCGGCGCGGGCGGACGGGATGGACGGCGATGCCCGTGAGCTCTATCGGCACTTGGGGAAACACGGGGTGCTCGCCCCGGCGTGGCCCTCCGGGTACGGCGGAAGGGACGGTGACTTCACCGAGACTCTTGTCCTGATGGAGGAGCTGGTCCAGCGTGGTGTTCCACAGAGTCTCTACTTCATCTCCGTCCAGATCGTAGGGTCCCTCATCCTGCAGTCCGGCACGGAGGAGCAGAAACGGGCCCTGCTGCCCCGGCTCGCCTCCGGCGACCTCGCGGCGTGCATCCTGTTCACCGAGCCGGACAACGGCTCCGACCTCGCGAACGTCGTCACGCGCGCCGAGCGGAACGACCGCACCGGCACGTGGACGGTGAGCGGGCGCAAGAAGTTCAACCTCAAGACGGCCTACGCGGACGTGGCGCTGATCGCCGCCCGCACCGACGACTCGGTCAGCCCGTACGAGGGGATCAGCCTGTTCCTGGCGCCGCTCTCCTCCCCCGGGGTGACGGTCCGTCCGCTGCCCAGCCTGGCCGACGAGCAGTTCCACGACGTCACCCTGGACGGGGTGCGGGTCGGGGACGACGCCCTGCTGGGCGCGCCGGGCGAGGGGTGGTCCCTGATCACCGGCATGTTCTCGGCGGAGCGCAGCGGCGTCGACTACTACGCGCGCGGCCTGCACTGGCTGCGGCTGGCCGAGGAGCAGCTGACCGCGGGCGGGCGGCGGGCCGGCGAGGACGAGGCCTCGGGCCTGGCCCGGCACTGGGCGCGGCTCGACGCGGGCCGGCTGCTGAGCGCCCGGGCCCTCCAGCGCCTCCAGGAGCGGGAGCCGGACATCGCCGAGGCCTCGCTGGCCAAGTGGCACAACTCCGACACCGCGCAGCAGATCGCGTGGTGGTCCCTGGAGCGGCTGGGCCTGCCGGTCGCGGCGGGCGGGCCGCAGGCCTCGTCCACCGAGGTCCTGGAGGCGGCCTACCGCGAGGCGGCCGGCATGACCATCTCCGGCGGCGCCTCCGAGGTGCTGCTCGAAATCGTGGCGGGCGCCCGCCTGCACCACGAGTCCGACCACGACCACGCCCACGCCGGCAGGAGGCAGCGCTGACCATGGACCTGCATCAGGATCCGATCCAGAGCCGGATCGCCGACGCCGTCGGCCTCGCCCTCACCCACACCGGGGAGGCGCGGCGCGAACTGGCGGCGGTCGGCGTGCCGGCCATCGGCCTCCCGGTCGCCCTCGGCGGCATGGGCCTGGGCCTGTCCGCGGACATCGCGGTCAACCGGGAGCTCGGCCGCGCCCTGGAGACCGTGCCGGAGCTGCGCGAGACCGTGCTGTGCCTGGAACTCCTGGCGGACGCCGGGGTCGACGGCCTCGGGGACGTGCTGTCCCGCATCCACGAGGGCACGGGCACCGCCGTCACCGTGGGCCTGCACGGGCCGACGACCGTCCGTCTGGACGGCGACGGGCTGCTGTGGGGCACCAGCGAGGCGCTGCCCGCCGCCGACTGGGACGTGGCGCTGGTGCGGGCCGCCACCGACGGCGGGGGCCACCGCTGGCTCCTGGTGCGGCCGGACGGGGCGACCGTGCACCGCGAGGAGGCCGCGCTGCTCGGCGCCCCGGCGGCGCGCTGGCGCTTCGAGGCGGCGGCCGGGCAGCCCGTGCCGGTCGTGGAGGCGCAGCTCCGGCGGGCCGTCGCGGCGGCGCGGACGCGGCAGGCCGCGCTGCTCCTGGGCATCGCGAGCCGGGCCCTGGACACGGCCCGCGCCCATGTGGGGCGGCGCCTCCAGTTCGGCCGGCCGCTCCTGGAGTTCCAGACCGTGAGCCACCGCATCACCACGCTGCTCGGCGACGCCGACGGCTGGGAGCTGCTGCTCAACGAGACGGCCTGGGCGCACGACCGGGGCACCGGGGCGCCGGCCGCGGCGCCGCAGATCCTCGCGGCGGCGGCGGAGCACGCGCTGAAGGCCGCCCGGCTCTCCCTCCAGCTGCACGGCGTACGGGGCATGTTGGCGCACTCGGTCCCGGCGACGGCCTACCGGCTCGCGACGGTCGAGGCGGTGCGGCTCGGTCCGCCGGCCGGTCTCTGGCTGGAGGCGGGCCGGGCACGCCTGGCGGGCGCGGGGGTCTGAGCGGGGCCGGTACGACGGAGGGGGTCCCGCCCGGCATCCACCGGGTGGGGCCCCCTCCGTCCGTACGGCCCGGGCGGGCGTCAGACCATGGCCTTCAGGTCGCGCTCCAGGGCGGCCACCAGGTCCGCGGGGGCGTCCAGGAAGGTGTAGTGGGTGCCGCTGAGGACCTCCTTGCGGGCCGCGTCCGCCGCGACCCAGTCGGCCCAGCCGCCCATCAGGGCGTGCGGGACCTCCACGTCGGCGTCCCAGCCGAGCGCGGTGACGGCGCACGGCAGGGAACCGGCCGCGTCCTTGCGGTACTTCTTGTTGGCCTCGACGTCCGCGACGAGCACCTCCAGGTAGAGGTCGAGCATCTCCTCGGGCGGCCGGGCCGCGCCGAGCGCGGCGAGCAGGGCGACGAGCTCCGCGCGCAGCCCGGCCTCGTCGAGCCCCAGGAAGCGTCCGTACGGGCCGTCCTGGGGGGCGACCTGGGAGGAGACGAAGACCCGCTCGGGCGGGCGCAGTCCGCGCTCCACGATCCGGACGACGCTCTCGAAGGCCGGCAGCGCGCCCCCGCAGTGCCCGAACACCGCGTACGGGCGGTCCAGGTGCTCGGCGATGCCCTCGACGAGCTGGTCGGCCAGCTCCTCGTAGGTGCCGAAGTGCGGCTCCCTGGTGCGGTTCTCGCGGCCGGGGAGCTGGAGCGGGACGACCTCGGCCGGGCCGATGCGGGCGGGCCAGTTGCGGAACATGGAGGCGCCGCAGCCGGAGTAGGGGAAGCAGAACAGCCGCACGTCCGCCTCCGTGGAGGGCGGGGTGAGGAACCATCGAGAAGGCGTTGACTTTGCAGTATCCATGGTCACATACTACATATACACTATAGAGATTGCAGAGAAGTCAACCGAAGCCACAGTGGAACACCGGGGGTGACGTGTATGCGTGATCTGCTTCCCGGAGCCGTCGCGGTGGCGGTGGCGGACGCCTCGGCCTGGACCGAGGAGCCGCTGCCCGAGGAGGCCGCGACGCTCAGCGAACGTGCGGTCCCCGCGCGGCGGAGGGAGTTCCGGGCCGGCCGGGCCTGCGCCCGCCGGGCCATGACGGAACTCGGCCTGCCGCCGCTGCCCGTTCCGGCGGGCCGCGACCGGGCCCCGGTCTGGCCGTCGCGGGTCGTCGGCAGCATCTCGCACACCGGCGACTACTGCGCGGCGGCCGTGGCCCGCGCGGACCGCGTCCGGTCGATCGGCATCGACGCCGAGGACAACCTGCGCCTGGACGAGCCCACCCGGCGGCTCGTCTGCCGCGCGGAGGAAGAGGAGTGGTGGCACGGCCCCGGCGGTGAGGCCCCCCACTGGCCGACCGTGTTCTTCAGCGCCAAGGAGTCCGTCTACAAGGCCTGGTTCCCGCTGGTCGGCGGCTGGCTGGGCTTCCACGACGTCCGCGTCGAACCGGACCCGGCCACGGGCACCTTCACCGCCCGCGTCCTGGTCCCCCGCCCTCCGGGCCCCGCCCCCGAGGTCCTCCACGGCCGGTTCGCGGTCTCCCCCGACCTGGTCCGCACGGCGGTCGTGGTGACGGCCTGAGGGCGTGTGCCGAAAGCCGGGGCCCGGGCGGAACGTACGGGGGCGGTGACGGATCCGATCCGTCACCGCCCCCGTTCCGCGTGCCCGCGCACGCCGTCCTCCCCGGGGCTCCGGGGGCCGCGGCCGTCACTCCGCCGCCCCCGGGCCGGGGTTCACTCCGAGTTCTCCGCCATCGCCCGCAGGCGCGGACGGTCCATCTTGCCGTTCGGCATCGAGGGGAGGTCGGTGACCGCGCGGAAGCGGCCCGGGACCATGTAGTCGGGGAGCAGCCGTGCGAGGGACTCGCGGAGGGAGACGAGGGACGGGGCGTCCGGGCCCGGCTCCAGGACCACGAAGGCGACCAGGGACTTCTCGATGCCGTCCTCGCCCCGTACCGCCACCGCGCACGAGGAGACGCCGGGCAGGTCGCCCAGCACCCGCTCGACCTCCGGGAGTTCGAGGCGGAAGCCGCGGATCTTCACCTGGTCGTCGGCGCGGCCCAGGTAGTCCAGGGAGCCGTCCGGCCGCCGCCGGGCCACGTCGCCGGTGCGGTACACCCGGCGGCCCGGCCGGCCCGGCTCCGGGAGGAAGCGCTCGGCCGTCAGGTCGGGGCGGTTCCAGTAGCCGAGGGCGACCTGGACGCCGCCGACGTGGATGTCGCCGATGCCGCCGGGCGGCACCTCCTCGCCCCGGGCGTCGAGCACGTACACCCGGTTCCCGGGCACCGGCCGGCCGATCGGCGGCAGGGCCGGCCAGCCGTCCGGGTCGCCCTCCAGGGCGTGCCAGGTGACCACGTGGGCCTCCGAGGGCCCGTACTGGTTGACCAGGCGGCAGCCGGGCAGCGAGGCGAGCAGGGCGCGCAGGCCCCGGGAGCACTGCAGCTGCTCCCCCGCCGTGACGATCTCCCGCAGCGGCGGGGCTCCGGGCGCGCCCGGCTCGGCGACCAGGACGAGGGCCTGGAGCGCCACGTACGGGAGGAACATCCGGTCCACGCGCTCGCGTGCCACCGCCTCCCACAGCCGGACCGGGTCCCGCCGCTCCTCCTCGGTCACGCACACCACGGTGCCGCCGACCGCGAGCGAGGCGAAGATCTCCTGGAAGGAGACGTCGAAGGAGATCGCGGAGAACTGCAGGGTCCGGCTGCCCACGGAGGCCTCGGAGACGCCGGCCTGCCACTCCACGATGTTCGCGAGCGCGCCGTGCGGCATGGCGATGCCCTTGGGGGCGCCGGTGGTGCCCGAGGTGTAGAGGACGTACGCCAGGTCCTCCGCGGCGGGCAGCGGCGGCAGCAGGGCCTCGGCGACGGCGGTCGCGGACCAGGGCGCGGGCCCCTCGTCGAGGAGCAGGACCGTGCGGCCCCCGGCGGCGAACCGCTCCGCCGTCTCCCGGTGGCCGAGGACCACGCCGACCCGGGCGTCGTCGAGCATGTGCTCCAGACGGGCCCGGGGGTAGCCGGAGTCCAGCGGGAGGAAGGCGGCGCCCGAGCGGAGCACCCCGATCAGGGCGACGACCAGCTCGGTGGAGCGCAGGGCGGCCAGGCCCACCACGTCCCCGGGGCCGATGCCCTCCCCGCGCAGCCGGGCGGCGATCGCGCCCGCCCCGCGCCACAGGTCGCGGTAGGTGACGGCCGGGCCGTGGCCCGCGAGGGCGGGCTCGTCGGGGTGACGGGCGACGGCGGCTGCCACCAGGTGCAGCACGCTCGGCGCGTCGCCCGCGCGCACCTCCTCGGCGGCCTGCGCGGGGGTGGCGGGAAGTCGTATGTCGACGCTCATCGGCGGTTCGCCTCCTCGGGGGTGCGGTCGGCGGCCCGGAGCACGCCGTCCAGGACGTGGGCCACCCGGACCAGTTCGGGGTTGCGCATGATGCTGTAGTGGTCGCCGGGGACCCGGTGCACGACGACGTCCTCGGCGACGGCCCGCCAGCCCTCGACCGCCTCGGGGGACCCCTCGGCCTGGATCAGGTGGACCGTGCCGGGGTAGCGGGGGCCGGTCGGCCGGTAGGCGGCGAGGCCGAGCATGTTGTCCCGGTAGATGCCGTACCGGCGGACCACCTCGTCGAGGTCGAGTCCGGCGGGCACGGAGTCGCCCC
Source organism: Streptomyces sp. NPDC093071 (assembly GCF_044754545.1). NCBI lineage: Bacteria > Bacillati > Actinomycetota > Actinomycetes > Kitasatosporales > Streptomycetaceae > Streptomyces > Streptomyces sp. NPDC093071. The sequence continues at coordinate 1,271,284 of NZ_JBIVPH010000001.1, forward strand.
AGCCGTCCAGGACGTCCGCGAACAGGCGCCGCACGGTGAGGAACTCGCTGCCCGGCGGCAGCTCCTGGGCCGCCATGCCGAGGTCGGCGGTGAGGTCCCGCAGGAAGCTGTGGAGCAGGTAGGCGTGGGTGTCGGGGCTGTCCGGGTCGCCGTCGTACAGGAAGGAGTCGATGAGGACGACCGGCCCCGGGTCCTGACCCCGGGCGTAGAGCTGCCGGGCCATCTCGAAGGCGAGGGTGCCGCCGAGGGACCAGCCGCCGAGCAGGAAGGGGCCCGGGTCGGCGGCCTCCAGCTCGGCCAGGTAGGAGGCGGCGCGGGCCTCGTGGGAGGGCGCCTCCTGGCCGCCCTCGAAGGCGTACACGGTGCGGTTGGTGAGCGCCGTGGCCAGGGAGGCGTAGCAGAAGACGCTGCCGCCGGCCGGGTGGACGAGGGCGAGCGCGGGGGCGACCGTGCCGGACTGGATGCGGGCCAGGGCCCCGGGCCGCTCCTCCGCGCCGGCGCCCAGCGAGCCGATCCGCACGGCCAGGTCGGCGATGGTGCGGTACCGGAAGAGGACGCTGACCGGCAGGTCCACGCCGGTCGCGCGGCGCAGCCGGGCCATGACCTGGACGGCGAGCAGCGAATGGCCGCCGAGCAGGAAGAAGTTGTCGTGCACGCCCACCGTCGGCAGGCCGAGGACGGAGCGCCAGATCTCGGCGAGGGTCTCCTCCAGCGGGGTGGAGGGCTCGGCGTGCTCGGGCGCGGCCGTCTCCCGCTCGGCGGCGGGGGCGGGCAGCGCGGTGCGGTCCACCCGGCCGTCGGGGGTGAGCGGGAAGGCGTCGAGGACGACGTACGAGGTGGGCAGCAGGACCTCGGGCAGCAGGCGCTGGCAGTGGGCGCGCAGCGCCTCGCGCAGCCGGCCGGCCTCCTCGGAACCGGAGTCGGAACCGGCTCCGGAGCCGGGGGCGTGCGGGCGGTGCGGGACGAGGTACGCGACGAGCACCAGGTTCCCGGTGGCGTCGAGGCGGGCGTCGACGCGGGCGTCCCCGACGGCCTCGTGGGTGAGGAGCACGGCCTCGATCTCGGCGCGCGGGACGCGGACCTGCTTGAGGTGGACCTGCTCGTCGCGGCGGCCGAGGATCTCCAGGGCGCCGTCCTCGCGGAAGCGCCCGAGGTCGCCGGTGTCGGTCTCCGCGCCCGCGGACCCCTCGGCCGTACGGGAGACGTGGACCTCGCCGGGGACGCCGACCGGCACCGGGTTGCCGTGCGCGTCGAGGATCCGGACGCGGCGGCCGGGCAGCGGGCGGCCCGCGACGTCGTGTCCGGCGGGCGCGTCGCCGGCGCAGCGGCGGGTGGCGACCGCGCCGGCGGCCGGGGCGGTGTAGAGGGTGTGCAGCTCCGCCGTCGGCAGGGCCGCCAGGCAGCGGCGTTCCAGGGCGAGGGACAGGGGTTCGCCGGAGACGACGATCCGTCGCGGGGCCCGTACGGGGGCGCCGTTCTCGGCCGCGGCGACGAGCCGGTGCAGCAGGCCGGGCCGGATGCGGAGTTCGGCGGTCTCCCCGGTCGCGAGCGCGTCCAGGAGGGCCGGCAGGTCGTCGCCCGCGTCGAGGACCTGCCCGTCCGGCGCCGGGGCGTCGGGGGCGGGGGCGTCGGCGGCCGGGGCGGTCAGCCGGTCGAGTTCGGCCAGGTCGGCGTCGTCGAGCAGGGCGAGCGCGGCGATCGGCCGGTCGGGTTCGGCGAGCGCCCGGGTCAGCAGGCGGCCGAAGGTGCGGCTCATGCGGCGCATCACGGCGGAGTCGAAGAGCTCCGCGTTGTAGACCCAGGAGCCGCCGAGCCGCCGCTCGTGCGCGTACAGGTTCAGTTCGAGGTCGAAGCGGACGATGCCGCTGTCGAACGGCACGAGGTCGGCGTCGAGGTGGGGCAGCCGCACCCGCTCGTCGCCCGCCGTCTGGTAGTTGAACAGCACCTGGAAGACGGGGCTGACGGTGGGGTTGCGGTCCGGCTGGAAGTCGATGACGAGCTTCTCGAAGGGCATGTCCTGGTGGGCGAAGGCGCCGAGCACGGCGTCCTTGCCGCGCCGCACGGCCTCGCGCAGGGTGGGCGCCCCGGTCAGGTCGGAGCGGACCACCAGGGTGTTGACGAAGAAGCCGATCAGGCCCTCCAGCTCCTGGTGGGTCTGGCCGGCGACCGGCACGCCGAGGAGGACGTCCTCCTGGCCGCTGTAACGGCCCATCAGGGCGGAGAAGCAGGTCAGCAGGACGGTGAAGGGGGTGGTCCGCTCCTCCAGGGCGAAGGCGTGCACGGCCCGCGCCAGGTCCTCGGGGAACTCGAACTCCTCGTTGCCGCCGTTGACCCGGTGGCCGGTGGGCCGGGCGCGGTCCATCGGCAGCTGGAGGATGCCGGGGGCGCCTTCGAGGCGCTCGCGCCAGTACGAGGTGAGCTCCCGCTCGCGCTCGCCGGTGAGCCGGCCGCGCTGCCAGATCGCGTAGTCGACGTACTGCTGCGGGAGTTCGGGCAGCGCGGCGGCCGTGCCCTCCGTCAGCTCGCGGTAGAAGGCGTCGAGTTCGCGGAAGAGCGTGCCCACGGACCAGCCGTCGCAGACGATGTGGTGGACGCAGAGCGCGATCAGGTGCTCGTCGTCGGAGACCCGGACGGTCGCGGCGCGCAGGAGGGGGCCGGACGCGAGGTCGAAGGGCTGCGCCGACCACTGCTTGACGCGCTCCTCGGCGGCGGCCGAGGGGTCGGGGGCGGTGGAGGCGTCGAGCTCCTCGACCACCGGCTCGAAGGGCGGCCGGACCTGCTGGACGGGCACGCCGTCGGGCGCGGGGAAGACGGTCCTGAGGACCTCGTGGCGGCGCACGACCCGGGCGAGGGCGCCCGCCAGGGCCCGGCGGTCGGGGGCGGCGGGGGTGCGCAGCACGATGGGGATGTTGTACGCGCAGCTGCCGGGGACGAGCCGGTCGAGGATCCACAGCCTCCGCTGGGCGAAGGAGACGGGTCCCGTCCGGGTCTCCTGGTCGTGGCCGCGCTCGCGGTCGCGCTCGGCGAGCAGCCTGGCGAGCCGGCGCCGCTTCTCTTCCAGGGCATCGGTCGATATCTGGTCGGTCACGGGCCTACCCGTCTTCCTCGTCGCCATCAATCCGGTCGGTCGAACGCGCGTGAACAGCAAAGGTGAACAAGCAAAGGTGAACAGCACGGAGTGGAAGGGCACTGGAGAGAGGCACGAGACCCGACCGCCGGGGGACGTACGGCCGGGTCTCGCGCGGTTGGGGGGTGGGTACGGGGCGCCGGCCCCGGGGCCCGGGGCCCGGGCGGCCCAGGCCCGGAGAGGCCAAGCGCGGGGCCGTGCCCTGGGTCCGATCGGGCCGAGGGCCGGGAGGCCAACAGGGCCAGGGCCAGGGCCAGGGAGCCAGCGGGCCCGGGGCGCCAGCAGGTCAACGGCACGGGGAGCCGGGGGGTCCGGGAAGCCGAGGGCCCCGGGAAGCCGGGGCGTCGCGTGCCCGGCCCCCAGCCCCCCGGCCCCCCGGCCGTCAGGCCGCCTGGAGTTCCGTCGGGACCTCGTCCCTGATGCCGTGTACCGAGCCGGCCACCAGCCAGCCGATGGCGGCCCAGGCGAGGACTGCCGCCACGGCGAACGACGCGGCGTTGCCCCACAGGGAGGCGGCGGCCGCGCCGAGGACGGGGCCGAGCGCGTTGGCGCCCCAGACCAGCGGGAGCGAGACGCCGCCGACCCGGCCCATCAGGTGCGGCGGGGTGGCCTTCTGCACCATCGTCATGATGCCGACGTTGGCGATCGGCGTGGTGAGCGAGGCGAGGAACTGCGAGAGCGCCACGACCACGACGCCCGTCGTGCCCTTGCCGGCCAGGACCATGAGGAGCACGGCGAGGCCGAGCAGCGCGTGGGTCGCGATCAGCGCGCGGCCCATGCCCAGGTGGTGCAGGGCCTTGCGGGAGAAGATCGCGCCGATCACGAAGGCGGCGCCGCCGGCGCTCATCACGAAGCCGAGCTGCGCGGGGCTGAAGCCCAGGTCGTCGTAGGCGTACACGACGAGCATCGCCATGGTCATGGAGACGGCGAGGTTGCCGAAGAAGCCCATGAGGGTCAGGCTCCGCAGCAGCCGGTTGCCGACGAGGGTGGTGAAGCCGTGCTTGAGGTCGGCGACGGCCGCGCCGACCCCCTTGCCGCTGGGCTGCGGGGCGGGCTCCGGCTTGCGGATGGCCCAGATCGTGAAGGTGGACACGAGGAAGGACAGGGCGTCGACGGTCACGGCCTTGGCCGCGCCGAGGACGCCGACGAGCACGCCGCCGATGCTGCGGCCGAAGACCGCGGCGAGCGAACGGCTCATCTGCGTCTTGGCATTGGCCTCGGCGAAGTCCTCGCGCTCGATCAGGGCCGGGAAGTGCGCCTGGTACGCGAGCTGGAAGATCACGTCGAGGGCGCCCTTGACCACGGCGACCACGTACAGGTGCGTCATGCTCACCGAGCCGAGGACCGCGGCCAGCGGCAGCGAGCCCAGGGCGACGGCGCGGCCCAGGTTGGAGACGATCATCAGGGGGCGGCGGCGCATCCGGTCGGTGAGGACGCCGACCACGGGGCCGAGGACCACGAACGGGATCCACTGCAGGGCGATGAGCAGACCGACGGATCCGGCGGAGGCGCCGAACGCGAGGACTGCCAGGGAGGGCAGCGCGATCAGGGAGACCTCGCTGCCCAGCAGGCTCACGGACTCGCCGGTCCACAGCTTCATGAAGTCGCTGTTGCGGGTGAGCCCGGGCCTGCGCGGGGCTTCGGCCGCCCTTCCGGGCTGCTCCTGGGTGGTCATCAGGTGTTACCTCTCTGGGTGTGAGGGGACGGGGGTACGGGTGGATGTGGGGGGCACCGGGGTGGCGGCGGTCCGTGGGCGGCCGTGGCGTGCTCGATCGATCGCGGTGGGTCGGTCGTGGTCGTTCGGTCCGTCGGTGGGCGGGGCCTTCGCGGGCGGGGCTCGCGGGCAGGCGGCCGGCCGGGTCAGTCGGTCGCGGCGGCGGCGAGGCGGCGGCGGAGGCTGAGCGGACGCATGTCCGTCCAGACCTCCGCGATGTGCGCCAGGCAGGCGTCCTTGGGCCCGGAGAAGCCGGTGGCGGTCCAGCCGAGCGGCACCTCGCGGCCCTCGGCCCAGATCGAGTACTGCTCCTCGTGGTTGACCACGACCAGGTACGTGCGGCCATCGTCGTTCTGCATGGGTGTCAGCTCCTTGTCGTCGGTGCCGGCCGGTGCCGGGAGGGCGGGAGGGTCAGGGGAAGGAGATGCGCTCGCCGATGCCGTGCTCGACGGCCTTGCGGTAGACGAGGGCGGCGGCCACCGCGTCCTGGACGGGGAGGCCGAGGGTTTCGAAGACCGTGGTCTGCGTGTCGTCGGTGCGGCCGGGCCGGGTGCCGGCCAGGACCTCGCCGATCTCGGCGGCGATGGCGTCCTCGGTGAGGGCGCCCTCGGCGATGGGCAGCAGGATGTCCCCGGCCTCCCGGAGCGCGGCCTCGCGGTTGTCGACGATCAGCCGCGCGGAGGCGACCGTCTCGGTCGGCAGCTCGCGGCAGCCGGGGCCGAACGCGCCGATCGCGTTGACGTGGACGCCGCGCCCGGCGGGCAGCTCCGAGGCCGCGAAGACCGGCTCGTCGCCGGAGACCGAGGTGGCCGTGCACAGCACGTCGCAGTCGGCCAGGGCCTCGGCGGTGGAGTCGCTGACCTCGACGTGCGGATAGAACCCCTTGGCCCAGCGGGCGAGTTCCTCGGCGGTGGAGCGGGTACGGCTGAAGATCCGCACCCGCTCCCAGTCGCGGGTGCGGGACAGCGCCTCCAGGTGGCCGCGCGCCTGCACCCCGGCGCCGACGACCGCGAGGGTGCGGGCGTCGGCGCGGGCCAGGGCGCGGGTGGCGACGGCGGTGACCGCGGCGGTGCGGATCTCGGTGAGGGCGCCGGCGTCCACCAGGGCGAGCGGCTGCCCGTGGATGGCGTCGACCAGGATGACCAGGCCCTGGACGCTGGGGAGTTCCCGCTCGATGGCGCGCGGGAACATGCTGAGCATCTTCAGGCCGAGGACGGGCTCCTCGGCGGGGCCGCCGACGGCGGGCATGAGGAGGACCATGCCTCCGTGGCCGGGCGGCTCGACGGTCACCCGGGGGTGCTCGTAGAGCTCCCGCCGGGACGCCCTGACCATGGTGTCCTCCATGGCCGGGACCGCGTCGTCGTAGGTGAGCAGCTTGCGTACCGCGGCTGCGTCGATCACGTGCAGGTGTCCCACCGGGTTCTCCTCGGGTGGCGGTGTCGGATGGTGGCGAGCGGTCACGGGCGGAAGCGCTCGACGGGGTGTCCGGCGTCGCCGTCGAGGGCGAGCCGGGCGAGCGCGTCGCCGAAGACGGGGACGAACTTGAAGGCCCAGCCGGCCGACTGGACGAGGATCCGGTCGCGGCCGCCGTCGGGCGGCAGGGCGCCGAGGTAGAACTGCCGTCCGTGGTCGCGGGGCAGGGCGATCAGGCAGGACCCCGGCCGGACCGGCTCGGGGTCGAGCATGGGCATGTGGCGGGCGACGAACTCGGCGGTGCGGCGCAGCTGGTGCGGGTCGGGTCCCGGCCGTTCGGCGGGCGGCGCGCTCCGGGGGTCGCTCTCGAAGTCCGGGGCGACGCGGACGAGGCCGCCGGGGCCCCACGGGTTGGTGCCGAACCCGTAGAAGAGGTTGGAGTCGGTGTCCGTCGGGGTCTGGAAGGCGAACCAGGTGGGCAGGTCGCGGGCCGGGTCGCGGAGCCGGAAGTAGGCGGTGGCCATGTCGTACACCTCGGTGTCGAGGCGGACGCCGAGCGGTTCGGTCAGCTCGTTGGTCCAGGGGCCGGCGGTGACGACGACCTTGTCGGCGGTGATCCGGGCGTCGGCGGTGACGACCTCGACGCGTTCGGGGTGCGGCTCCAGGGCGAGGACGCGCTGTCCGGTGCGGATCTCGGCGCCCGCCGCGCGGGCGAGGTGGGCGAGGGACCAGAGGGTGCCGCGGACGTCGACGACGCCGCCGTCGGGCTGGTGGAAGCCCTCGTAGTGGGACGGTAGGCCGGTGAAGCCGAAGCGTTCCTCGATGGCCGTCGCGGTGAGCCACTCGTAGCGCAGGCCGACGTCGTCGAGGACCTGGGCGGCGTCGGCTATCTGGCCCTCGTTGGTGGACTCCTTGGTCTCGCCGAACCACAGGCTGCCGGTGTGGTGCACCAGGCGCCGGCCGCAGGCCTCCTCCAGGCGCCGCCACAGGGGCAGGGCGCGGACGGTCAGCTCGGTGAGGTCGCGCTGGGTGTACTGGACGCGCCACTGGCGTTCGTCGCCGGTGGAGCTGCCGGTGTTCTCCGGTCCGTCGGCGCTCTCCAGGACGAGGACGGAGGCGCCGCGGTCCGCGGCGTACCAGGCGGTGCTGAGTCCGATGGCGCCGCCGCCGACCACGACGAGGTCGTAGGAGCGGCGCGGGGTGCGGTGTGCGGTCATGCCGTCCTCCCGAGGGGGGCCCGCCCGTGCCGCCACGACCGTTCGAGGGCCTGCTCCAGCCGGTCCATCAGCTGGTCGGCCTGGTCGTCGTCGATGCCGGGCTGGCAGGGGATGTTGATCATTTCCCGGAACCAGCGGCGCTCGGCCACGGGGCACTCGCCCTCGCGGTGGCCGTGGGCCCGCCACTCCGGCATGAGGTGCAGGGGGAAGTAGCGCAGCGGCAGCGGGTCGCCGGCCGCGTCCATGGCGTCGAGGAGGGCGTCCCGGTCGATCAGCTCGGGGTCCGCGAACGCGGTGAACAGGTGGTACGGATGGTCCACGCCCTCCGGCACCGGCGGGACGTACAGGCCGGGGACGGCCGCGAGGCGCTCGGTGTAGCGGCGGGCCAGCTCCCTGCGCCTGGCCTGGAGCCGGGGCAGTTTGCCGAGCTGGACGAAGCCGACCGCGGCGGCCGGCTCGGCGAGCGTCCCGTTGATGCCCGTTCCCCGGAGCATCAGGCAGTCGGCCGTGTAGGAGTCGGCGGGGAACATGGCGCCGGCGGGCGGGCGGCGGGTCGAGGCGAAGGTGTGCCGGGAGGGGACGTAGACGGCGTCGACGGAGTTGTCGCGCAGCGCGGTCGCGCGGGCGGCGTGGTCGTCGTCGCGGACGACGAGCATCCCGCCCTCGCCCAGCGTGGTGATGTTCTTGGAGGAGTGGAAACTGAAGATTCCGAAGTCTCCGAACGAGCCGAGGGGCCGGCCGTTCAGCGAGCCGCCGATGGCGTGGGCCGCGTCCTCGACGACGGTCAGGCCGTGCTTCCGGGCGAGCCCCATGATGCGCGGCATGTCGGCGGCGCGGCCGCCGTAGTGGACCATGACGACGGCCCGGGTGCGTTCGGTGATCAGCTCCTCGATGCGCGAGGCGTCGATGTTGAGCGAGTCGGGCTCCACGTCGCAGAAGCGGACCCGTACGCCGTAGTCGAGGAGCGGCTGCACGGTGGCCATGTAGGTCTGCGGCGTGGCGATGACCTCGTCGCCGGGGCGCAGGTCCAGCAGGTGGAGGGCCAGCCGGAGGGCGGTGGTCCCGCTGGTGACCGAGAGCGCGTGCGCGACGCCGAGGTGCGCGCGGAACGCCTCTTCGAAGCGTTCCCGCCAGACGCCCCCGGAGAGCGGGCTGCCGGACCTGAGCAGTTCTTCGATCACGGCCAGTTCGTCGTCGCCGAGGATGCTCCCCCGGGCCGGTCTGGCGGGGGAGCCGAGCGGAACGACTGCGGATGGTGCACTTTCCATGATTCCCCGCATCGTCTGAAGGGCCTGTGTCGACCTCTGGGCTGGTGACACAACTGGACGGGTGACACAACACAATGGCGACAACTAACCAAACACGCTACACGAGATACTTCAAGTAATTCAGCAAAATCTAGAAACACTCCAGTACGGTTCCGTTGACTCTCCAGAGCCGCTCCAGTGGCCGCTGCGACCCTGCCCTGAGTGTGGTTTCACCCTGAGGAGAGGACGCCGCCTTGACGACCTGCCCGATGCACGAGAGCCCCCCGACCTACCCGTTCGGCAACCGTCCGTCGGTGCTGGACGCCCCCGGCGAACTGCGCGGCCTGCGGGAGCGCCCCGCCGTCCGGGTCACCCTGCCCAGCGGGGACCCGGGGTGGGTCGTCACCCGGTACGAGGACATCCGGGTGCTGCTCTCCGACCCCCGGCTGCGCCGCGACCGTTCCAGCGAGGACCTGCCGCGGATCACCAAGGACAACTCGATGTTCCAGGACCCGAACGTGAGCCTGGACCCGCCCGAGCACCCGCGGATGCGCCGGCTCGTCACCAAGGCCCTGAGCGCGGCCCGGGTCGAGAAGATGCGCCCGCACGTGCAGGCCCTGGTCGACGAGCTGCTCGACGCGATGGAGGCCGCGGGCCCCACCGCCGACCTCGCCGAGGCGCTGGCCTTCCCGCTCGGCATCCGCACCCTGTGCGGGCTGCTCGGGGTCCCGCCGGAGGACCAGAAGGACTTCCGGCTCTGGACCGACGCCTATCTGTCGGTCAACCGCTACAGCGCCGAGGAGGTCGCCCGCTACCGCGGCGAGCTGTTCGGCTACATCCAGCGCCTGGTCGCCGCCAAGCGCGAACAGCCTGGCGACGACCTGATCAGCTCCCTCATCGCGGTGCGCGACGAGGACGAGAGCCGGCTCGGCGAGTACGAACTCCTGTACTGGGTCCAGGGGTTGCTGATGGGCGGGTACGAGTCCACCGCCAACCACCTGGCCGCCGCCGTCGTCACGCTGCTCGCGCACCCGGAGGAGCTGGCGAAGGTCCGCGAGGACCCCTCGCTCGTCCCGGCGGCGGTGGAGGAGCTGCTGCGCTACCAGGTGCTCTTCTCGCAGCTGGCCGCCGTGCGGTACTCCACCGAGGACATCGAGGTGGGCGGGGTGACGATCCCGGCGGGCTCCGCCGTGTTCCTCGCCCTGGAGTCCGCCAACCGCGACGAGCAGGTCTTCAAGGAGCCCGACTCGCTGCGGCTCGACCGGGACGACAACAAGCACCTGTCGTTCAGCGCGGGACCGCACTTCTGCGCCGGCTCCGCGCTGGCCCGGATGGAGCTCCAGACGGCGATCGGCACCCTGCTCCGGCGCTACCCGGACCTCCGGCTCACGGTCCCGGCGCAGGAGCTGCGCCGTAACACCGGTGTGCTCGTGGAGGGGTTCACCGAGGTGCCCGTCACCTGGTGACGCTTCCGCTCCGCACCGCCCGTGGCCCCGGGGGACTTCCCGCGGGCCACGGGCTTTCGCGCGTGCGGTGCCGCCCTTCCCGGACCGGGGCACGCGGAAGGCCGGCCCGCACGACGTGGTGTCGTGCGGGCCGGCCCCGTCCCTCACCGCGGTCAGGCGGCCAGACCGGCCACGCTGCCCGTGGCCTCGGCGACCAGGCGGAGCAGCTGCCCCGGGGTCTGGGCCTCCTGGACGGCCTCGTCGCCCAGGCTGAAGCCGTACTCGCGCTCCAGCGCGCCGATGGTCTCCAGGACGGCGATCGAGTCGTACCCCAGCTCGGCGAAGGTGACGTCCGCGACGTCCCCGTCCAGGTCGGCGCCGTCCCCCGCTCCCGCGGCGGCGCGCAGGGCGCGGACGATGTCCTGAAGGGTGATGAGCTCCTGTGCTGCCATGGCTTTTCCTCCGTGGATTGTCGAAAGCGCCCCTCCGGTGCGGAGGGAGGTTCAGGGGGTCGGGGTGCGGCGGGCGGCCGGGGCGCGCAGCACCATCGCGGAGTTGAAACCGCCGTGCCCGCGGGCCAGGACGAGCGCGGTGCGCACGTCCGCCGCGCGCGGCTCCCCGACGACCAGGTCGATCTCGTGGGCCGGGTCGGGCATGGCCACGTTGACCGTCGGCGGGATCACGCCGTCCCGGAAGCCGAGCAGCGCGGTGGCCAGGTCGAGCGGTCCGCCGCCCGAGTAGAGGCGCCCGGTCATCGTCTTGGGGGCGGTGACCGGGACGCCGTACGGGCCGAAGACCTCGCGGAGCGCGGCGGCCTCGGCGGCGTCCTTGTCGGGGAGGCCGGCCGCGTCGGCGTACACCACGTCGACGTCGCCGGGCTCGCACCCGGCGTCGGCGAGGGCGCCCCGGATCGCCGCCCGCAGGGCGGGGCCCCGGGTGCTGCCGGGGGGCGGGTCGAAGGTGGCGGCGTGCCCGGCGACCGACCCGTACGGGCGCGCTCCCCTGGCGAGGGCCGACTCCTCCGGTTCGAGGACGAGGATGGCGCCGCCCTCGCCGGCCACGTAGCCGTTCGCGGTGTCGGCGAACGGGGTGAAGGCGCGGGCCGGGTCCTCCGAGGTGCTGAGCAGCCCGGTGGCGATCTGCGCGGTCCAGCCCCACGGGCACAGCGCCGAGTCGACGCCGCCGGTGACCATCAGGGAGGAGCCGCCGCGCAGTTGCCTGCGGGCGTGCGCCACCGCGTCGATCCCGCCGGCCTGGTCGGCGACGAGCACGCCGCTCGGTCCGCGCATTCCGTTGCGGATGGAGATCTGGCCGGTGTTGACGGCGTAGAACCAGGCGAAGGACTGGTAGGCGCTGACGTACTCGTTGCCCTTGCTCCACAGGTTCTCCAGCTCGCGCTGGCCGAACTCGAAGCCGCCGGAGGCGCTGGCCGTGACCACGCCCGCGCCGAGGGTGTGGAGCTCGTCGGGTCCGGCGCCCGCGTCGAGGACCGCCAGGTCGGCGGCGGTCAGCGCGAGCCGGGTCATGTGGTCGGTCTGCGGCAGCAGCCGGTCCGGCAGGTGCGCGGCCGGGTCGAAGCCGCTGACCTCGCCGGCCAGTCGGGAGGGGTACTGGGCGGGGTCGAAGCGGGTGAGGCGGCCGATGCCGCTCTCGCCGCGCAGGGTCGCCGCCCAGTACTCCTCGGTGCCGAGGCCGTTGGGGGCGACCACACCGATGCCGGTGACGACCGCGGGGGTCGGGGTGCCGCTCACGGGGCGACTCCTCCTCTCTCGGTGCCGTTGCCGGTGAGGACCACGGCGCTCTGGAAACCTCCGAAGCCGCTGGCGGTGCTGAGGACCGAGCGGACCGGGGTCTCGCGCGCGGTCAGCGGCACGTGGTCCAGGTCGCAGCTCGGGTCGGGGTCGTGGAGGTTGGCGGTGGGCGGTACGAGGCCGTGGCGCATCGCCAGGAGGCAGGCGGCCACCTCCAGGGAGCCGATGGCGCCCAGCGAGTGCCCGATCATCGACTTGATCGAGCTGACCGGGGTGGTGCGGGCGTGCTCGCCGAGGCTCTTCCTGATGGCGGCCGTCTCGTGCAGGTCGTTCTGCTTGGTCCCGGAGCCGTGGGCGTTGACGTAGTCGATCGCCCCGGGGTCGACCCGGGCCTGGGCGAGCGCGGCGGTGACGGCCTGGGCCAGTTCGGCGCCGTCGGAGCGCAGCCCGGTCATGTGGTAGGCGTTGCTGCGGGTCGCGAAGCCGGCCACCTCGGCGTGGATGTGGGCGCCGCGGCGCAGCGCGTGCTCCAGCTCCTCGAAGACGAAGACGGCCGCGCCCTCCCCGAGGACGAAGCCGTTGCGGCTCCGGTCGAAGGGGCGGGAGGCGTGGGCCGGGTCGTCGTTGCGCGGCGAGGTGGCCCGGATGGCGTCGAAGCAGGCCAGGGTGATGGGGGAGATCGGGGCGTCGGTGGCGCCGCCGACGACGACGTCCGCGGAGCCCTCCCGGATCAGGGCGGTGGCGTGGCCGACCGCGTCGAGGCCGGAGGTGCAGCCGGTGGACACGGTGTTGACCGGGCCCTCCGCGCCGACCCGCCAGGCGACCTCGGCCGCGACCGAGCTGGGCACCAGGTAGTCGTAGAGGTGGGGGACGCCGTAGCGGTGGTCGGTGAGGGTCTTGCGGCCGCCGTCGCTGACGACCACGTACTCCTTCTCCAGGCTGGTGGTGCAGCCGACGGCGGTGCCGATGGCCACGCCGGTGCGGTGCGGGGGCAGGTCCGCGAAGAGCAGGCCGCTGTCGGCCACGGCCTCGTCGGCGGCGACGGCCGCGAACTGCGCCGAGCGGTCCATCCGCCGGATCTCCTGCGGGGTGAGCCCCGACTCCTCCGGGTCGAAGTCGCACTCGGCGGCGATCCGCGACCGGTAGCGGGAGGCGTCGAAGGAGGTGATCGCGCGGGTGGCGGTGCGGCCGTTCGCCAGTACGTCCCAGTACGCCTTCGCGCCGATTCCGCCAGGAGCGACGACCCCCAGTCCCGTGATGACGACTCGTCGAGTCATCCGTACTCCTCCCGTTGCGACCTGTCGTTGGTGCTTCGACGGTGGCACCGGGGCATGGAGCCGGACTGGAGGGAGGCTGCACGCCGCGGGGTGCCCGGCGCTCTCCACGGGACGGCGAGCGAGCCTCCAGCACGCCGCCCTACGGTCCGGTCAGGCTCGCAGACCACCCATGGAGGCCACACATGCGGACCATCCGCTACCACAGCTACGGAAACCCCGAGGTGCTCACCGTCGAGGAGGTCCCGGTGCCCTCCCCCGGCCCCGGGCAGGTCCTGATCAGGTCCGAGGCGATCGGCGTGAACTTCGTCGAGACGCAGCGCCGCAGGGGCACCGGACCGTTCCCGCCGCCGCTGCCGGCCACCCCCAACGGCGACGTCGTGGGGCGGGTCGAGGCGGTGGGCCCCGAGGTGACCACGGTCGCCGTCGGGGACCGCGTGGCGGCGCCCGTGATGGGCGGCGCGTACGCGGACCTGGTCCTCGCGGACGCCACCTTCCTCGCCCCGCTGCCGGACGGCATCGACGCCGCGCAGGCCAGCATCCTGGCGTCCCCCGCGCAGACCGCGCTGTGCGTCCTGAAGACGGCCCGCATCCGGCCCGGCGACACGGTCCTCGTGCACGCGGCCGCCGGGGCCATCGGACACCTGATGACCCAGCTGGTCCGCCACTACGGGGCGGGCCGGGTGATCGGCACGGTCGGCTCGCCCGCCAAGGCCGACTTCGCGCGGGAGCACGGCACCGACGTCGTCGTGGACTACAGCACGGACGGCTGGACCGACGAGGTCCTCAAGGCCACCGACGGCGAGGGCGTCGACGTCATCCTCGACAGCGTCGGCGGCGACATCCTGCTCGCGGGCCTGGACGTGCTCAAGCCCTTCGGCCGGCTCGTCTTCTACGGCGCCTCCGGCGGCACCCTGCCGCAGGTCCCGGCGATGCGCCTGATCCCGATGAAGCACGTCGTGGGCTGCGGCCTCGACCAGTGGTGGCAGCACCGCCCGGACGACATCCGCAGCGGTCTCCAGGAGCTGATCGCCCACGTCACCGAGGGCCGTCTGAAGGTCCACGTGCACGCCGAGCTGCCGCTCACCGAGGCGGCCGCCGCCCACCGGATCATCGAGGACCGCGCCCAGCTCGGCCGCATCCTGCTCCGGCCGTGACCCGGCCGCCCACCGACGCCCGTACTCCGAACGGAAGGACCATCATGCCCGAAACGGTTCAGCGGCTCGCCCTGGTCACCGGTGCCACCAGCGGCATCGGCCTGGCGGTCGCGCGCGGCCTCGGCCGGGACGGCCACCGGGTGTTCCTGTGCTCCCGGACCCGGGAGAACGTCGACACCACCGTCAAGATCCTGCGCGAGGAGGGGATCGACGCCGACGGCGTCGCCGCGGACGTGCGGGACCCCGCGTCGGTCCACGACTTCGTCCGGACCGCCGTCGAGCGCCACGGCCCGGTCGGGGTCCTGGTCAACAACGCCGGCCGCAGCGGCGGCGGCCCCACCGCCGGCATCGCCGACGAGCTGTGGCTCGACGTCATGTCCACCAACCTCAACAGCGTCTTCTGGGCGACCCGCGAGGTGCTCTCCACCGGCGGGATGCGGGAGAGCGGCCGCGGCCGCATCATCAACATCGCCTCCACCGGCGGCAAGCAGGGCGTGGTGCTCGGCGCGCCGTACTCGGCGTCGAAGCACGGGGTCATCGGCTTCACCAAGGCGGTGGGCCTGGAGCTGGCGAAGACCGGGATCACCGTCAACGCCGTGTGCCCCGGCTACGTCGAGACCCCGATGGCCGAGCGGGTCCGGCAGGGCTACGCCGCCGCCTGGGACACCACGGTCGACGACGTGCAGGAGCGCTTCAACGCCAAGATCCC
The DNA here is from genome assembly GCF_044754545.1 of Streptomyces sp. NPDC093071. Taxonomy (NCBI): domain Bacteria; kingdom Bacillati; phylum Actinomycetota; class Actinomycetes; order Kitasatosporales; family Streptomycetaceae; genus Streptomyces; species Streptomyces sp. NPDC093071. The sequence continues at coordinate 1,286,338 of NZ_JBIVPH010000001.1, forward strand.
GCTGGGCCGTTACTCCACCCCGGAGGAGGTGGCGGGCCTGGTGGGCTACCTGGCCGGCGACGTCGCGGCCTCCATCACCGCGCAGGCGCTCAACGTCTGCGGCGGACTCGGCAACTACTGACCGCACCGCAGTCGAGGAGCGAGAGGACACGCAGCAGATGTCAGCAGCAGTGGAGCACCACACCGAGCACACCGTCCTGATCGACGCCCCGCCGTCCGAGGTCTACGCGGTGATCGCCGACGTGACCCGGTGGCCGGCCGCGTTCACCCCGACCGTCCACGCGGAGGTCCTGGAGACCGTCGCGCACGACGACGGCACCAGCGAGGAACTGATCCACCTGTGGGCGCAGGCCAACGGCGAGGTCAAGGACTGGACCTCGCGCCGCACCCTCGACCCGCAGAACCTGCGGGTCGGCTTCCGGCAGCAGCTCAGCGCCCACCCGGTGGCGGCGATGGGCGGCGACTGGTTCGCCGAGCCGTCCGGTGACGGCGGCACCCTGGTGCGCCTCACCCACGACTACCGGGCCGTGGACGACTCCCCCGAGCACCGGGAGTGGATCGCGCGGGCCGTCGAGAGCAACAGCACCGCCGAACTCGCCCGGCTGAAGGACGTCGTGGAGAACGCGGTGGCGGACGGCGAGGAGGTGACCTTCTCCTTCGAGGACTCGGTCACGGTCGCCGGCTCGGCCGCCGACCTGTTCGACTTCGTGGACCGGGCGGACGCCTGGGAGGAGCGCCTCCCGCACGTGGCCCGGGTCGACTTCACCGAGCGGCCGGGCGGGGTGCAGGTCCTGGAGATGGACACCCGGGCGCCGGACGGCTCGGTCCACACCACCCGTTCGGTCCGGCTGAGCCTCGCCCCGGACCGCATCGTCTACAAGCAGCTGGTCCTGCCCGGCCTGCTCGCCGCGCACACCGGCCTGTGGACGTTCACCGAGACCGACGGCGGCGTGGTCGCCACGTCCCGGCACACGGTGACGGTCATCCCGGAGAAGGTGACGGCCGTGCTCGGCGCGGACCGCACGCTCGCCGACGCCAAGGCGTACGTCCGCAAGGCGCTCGGCACCAACAGCCTGGCCACGCTGGGTCTGGCCAAGGCGTACGCGGAGTCCCGCGCGACCCTGGTGGAGGCGTCGTGACCGCGCCCGTGCGGACGGCCGGGCCGGTGCGGCCCGCGCCGCCGGAGATCCAGCTCGAGGTCCAGGACTTCTACGCCCGGCAGATGCGGCTGCTCGACGAGGGCCGGGCCGAGGAGTGGGCGGAGACGTTCACCGAGGACGGCGTCTTCGAGCAGAACGTCAAGCCGGAGCCCTGGCGGGGGCGCGCGGAGATCGTGGCGCGGATGCGGGTCGGTCTGGACCGGCTCGCGACCCGTCCGGTGACCCGGCGCCACTGGCTGGGGATGCTGATCGTGGACGAGGGCGAGGAGCCGAGCACCTGGCGCTGCCGGTTCTACGCCCTGGTGTTCGAGGTCCCGGACGGCGGCGACCCGCGCCCGCACCTGAGCGCTCCCGGCGAGGACCTGCTGGTCCGCGGCGAGGACGGCCGGCTGCGGATCCGCTACCGCCTGGTGGAGCACGACGGGGCGGTGTGACGCGGAGGCGTGTGCGTACGGCCGGACGACGGCGGTACGCACACGCACGCGCGCGTGGACACGTACACCCGCGTCGGTCCGTACGCGCGCGTACTCCGGTACGGCGGCACTCCCCCCGTAGCTCCCCCGTACGGCGCGCTGCGCGAAGAAGCCCCGGAACACCGCTTCCGGGGCTTCATGCGCGGGCGACGCCCCCGGCCGGCCTCAGGCGAGGCAGGTCAGGGGGCGTCCGCCGTTGAGCTCCACCATCTCGCGGAACACCGGGGCCGAGGGGAGGTACGCCCCCTCGGGGGCGCCCTCCAGTTCGGCGTACGCCCGGTGCAGGTTGGCCACCAGGCGCTCGGGGTCCCGCAGCTCCGCGAACTCGCCGTAACCCGCCTCGCGGGCGACGGCCAGCGGGTCCCGGCCGCGCCGCAGACCGTACGCGGCGAGGTCAAGGACCCGGGCGAGGTACGCCTCGGTCACCCCGAACACCTCCGGCCCGCACACCGGTCCGTGGCCGCAGACGATCCGGCGGGCGCCGAGGGCGCGCAGCCGGCCGACGGCCCGCACGAGCCCCCGTACCGAGCCCATCAGGGCGAACGGGGTGCAGTCCGACATCAGCAGGTCGCCGGCGAACAGCACCTCGCGGTCGGGCAGCCACACGGCGGTGTCGTTGGTGGTGTGGGCGGGGCCGGGGTGCAGCAGTTCGGCGGTCCGGCCCCCGCCGAGGTGCACGGACAGGGAGTCCGCGTAGGTGAGGTCCGGCAGGACGACGTCGAGGTCGCCCCAGTCCGCGTCGGGCCACACCTTGGTCAGGGCGAGCCCGCGCTCCGCCATCTCGGCGCGGGTCCGCTCGTGCGAGACGACGACCGCACCCTCCGCGAACACGAGGTTCCCGTGGGTGTGGTCGCCGTGGTGGTGGGTGTTGACGACGGTCCGCACCGGCAGCGGGGTCAGGCCGCGCACGGCGTCGCGCAGCCGTTCCGCCCTGGCCCGGGTGGCCGCCGTGTCCACCAGGAGGACGGAACGGTCGCCGACGACGACACCCGCGTTGTTCAGGCACCAGCCCCCGTCGGGCTGGACCCACGCGTGCACGCCGTCGGCGACCCGCTCAGGGCCGAGGTCAGGCATGGACCGCCGGCAGACCCTCCTGGACGACCTCGCACACGTGCGGATCGCCCTTGATGATCGGCAGCAGCTGCTCGAACTGGGCGCGGAACTCGGGCGTCTTGAGCGCGTCCTGGAACGCCTCCTCGGACTCCCACTCCGCGATGTTGAAGTAGACGTCCGCCTCCTTGGTGGAGCGGACGAGCCGGAACCGGATGAGGCCCGGGCGGGCGCTCATGATTTTGCCGATCTCCGCGTAGATCCTTTCGAACTCCGAGGGCTCCCCGATCATCGTGAGGCGGTTCATGAATACAACCACAGAAGTAACTCCCATCCGGAGGGTGTTCGACCCGGAAAACACTAGGAGCGGCCACTGGAAGGACAGGTGAGAACCCATGGAACAGATCTCGTCACTCCCTATGCGCGAGGACGCCTCCATCGTCGCTCACCTGGGCTTTCACCGGCTCCCCGACAAATCCGGCCGGCCGGTACGTTCGGCCGGGCCAACGCCCCTGGTCAGAGCATTACTTCGAGCATGGACAGCCGTCCGAACGGATTGCTAGCGTCGCGGTCGTTCTCGGATGCACCGGCCATCACCTTCCTGAGGAGCCCTCGTGGAATTCGGAGTTCTCGGCCCTGTCGTCATGAATGACGGTGGAATTTCGCATCTTCCGTCCGCCCCCAAGACGCGGCAGCTGCTCGCGCTGCTGCTGCTGAACGCGAACACGCCCGTACCGGCCTCGATATGCATAGAGGAACTGTGGGGGACGCGGGCGCCGCGCAGCGCGGTGCAGACCCTGCACACCTACGTGCTGCACATCCGGCGCGCCCTCGCCGGCTGCCCCTCGGTCGCGAGCGCCGAGGAGGCCAAGCGGATCCTCGTCACCCGGCACCAGGGCTATCTGATCGACGTCGAGCCGGGCGGGCTCGACCTGCACCACTACGAGCGGCACATGGGCGACGCCCGGGCCGCCCAGGCGTCCGGCGACGACCGGGCGCTGGCCGCCGCGCTGCGCGCCGCCCTCGGGGTGTGGCGGGGTCCGACGCTGGTCGACGTGCCGGCCGGGCCGCGCCTGGAGGCGCGGATCGCGGGCCTGGAGGAGACCAGGCTGACCACGTTCGAGCGCTGCGTCGAGGCGGAGCTGCGGCTCGGCCTGCACCACCGGCTGCTGGGCGAGCTGCGCGCGCTGACCGCCGACCACCCGACGCACGAGAGCCTGCACGCCCAGTACATGCTGGCGCTGTACCGGTCGGGGCGCGTGGCGCAGGCCCTGGACGTCTACCACACGCTCCGCGAGCGGCTGAACGACGAGCTGGGCCTGGAGCCCTCGCCCCGGCTGCGCCACCTGCAGACGGCGATCCTCGCCGCCAACCCGGCGCTCAGCGTGGAGACCGCCCGCGACGCGGCCCTCTCGCTGGACCTGCTCGCCCCCCACGGGGCCCCGGAGCCCCTGGAAGCGGTCCGGCGATGACGGCGCCCGCACAGGAGACCGTGCCCGCGCAGAAGACCGCGTCCACACAGGAGACCGTGCCCGCGCGGGAGACGACGGCCCGGCACGCCGCGACCGGCTCCGCGTACGCCGCGGCCCTGGCCGGGACGCCCCCCTTCGACGGCCTGCGGATCACCGGCACCGAGCGGCCCACGGCCACCGGCTTCGCCGCCCTCACCCTGTTCGTGACGGCCGAGGAACCCGACGGCGCCGAGCGGAGGTTCGTGGTCCGGGCGGCTCCGTGGGACACCCGCGTCTACCCGGAGCCGAGGATCGCCGAGCAGTACGAGCTGCTGCGGATCCTGGGCCGCGAGACCGGCGTCCCGGTCCCGGCCGTGCACCACTGCGAGCCCTCCGCGCGCCTGCTCGGCGGCCCGTTCCTCGTCATGGACCTGGTGCCCGGCAGGGTGCCGCCGGACTTCCCCTCGTACCACCGACAGGGCTGGATCGCCGGGCTGCCGGAGGAGGACCGCGCCCGGCTGTGGTGGGCGACCCTGGAGGCGATGGCCGGAGTGCACCGGCTCGACGCCGGCCGGCTCGGCCTGGGCTTCGCGGCCCCGCCGGACGGCGGCCCGCCCGGGACCGCGCAGCAGCTCGAACACTACGCGCGGCACACGGCGTTCTTCGGCCGCGCGGGCGACCCCGTCCTCACCGAGGCGCTGTCCTGGCTGCGGACCCACCTGCCGCCGGAGCCCGGCCCGCCGGGGCTGCTGTGGGGCGACGCCCGGCTCGGGAACGTCGTCTACGGGGAGGACCTGCGGCCCGCCGCGCTGATCGACTGGGAGATGACGGGGCTCGGACCGGCCGAGGTCGACCTCGGCTGGTTCCTGTGGATGGACCGCTTCCTGAGCGAGGGCGTCGGCGGCGAACGGCTCGCCGGACTGCCCGGCCACGAGGAGACGGCGGAGCGCTACGGCGAGCTCCTCGGCCGCCCCCTCGGCCCGCTCCCCTACTACGAGGTCCTGGCCGGCTTCCGCTTCGCGCTGATCACCAGCCGGGTGGAGCGGCTCGTCCTGGCCGCGCGGGTGATGCCGCCCGGCGTCCCCCTCGTCCTGCACGCCAACGCCAAGGCGCAGCTGCGGCGGGCCCTCGACCGGGTCACCGGCCGCTCCTGACCGGGGCCATCCCGGCTCGACCTGCGCTCCAGCCGCCCCTGACACGCTGCTCGGGTCCACCACCCGTCCAGGTCTCAGGCCACACCTCTGGGGGCGAGCGTCCATGCCTGTCGAACCCGAGCAGTTCCGGAGCATCTTCGGAGCGCTCTCCAGTTCCGTAGCCGTCGTCACCACGGCGGCGGCGGACGGCCCGAAGGGATTCACCTGCACCGCGGTGACCGCGGTGTCCAAGAACCCGCCCCTGCTGCTCGTCTGCGCCGACAGCGGGTCCCACACCCTGCCGGCCATCCTCGACGCGAAGGGCTTCGCGGTGAACTTCCTCGCCGCGGGCCGCGGCGCGCTCGCCGACCGCTTCGCCTCCTCCGACGAGCACAAGTTCACCGGCACGTCCTGGACCCCGTCCCCGCACGCCTGCGGCGCCCCGGTCCTCACCGAGGACGTCGTGGCGGTCGCCGAGTGCCGGCTGCGGACCGCCGAGCTCGTGGGCGACCACTGGGTCCTCGTCGGCAGCATCGAGCACGGCGGCCACGCGCCGGACGCCACCCCCCTGACGTACTACCGCCGGACGTACGACACCCCGTCCGCGCACCGTCTCGTCACCACCCCCTAGGCCCCCGGAGAAGCCATGAAGTTCGGAATCAACCTCTTCCCCACCACCGGGCCCGCCGACAAGGGCGCGGTCGAGCACTTCGACGACGCGCTGCGCCTGGCCGTCCTGGCCGAGGAGCTGGGCTTCCACCACGTGAAGACGGTCGAGCACTACTTCTTCGACTACGGCGGCTACAGCCCCGACCCGGTGACCTTCCTGGCCGCGGCGGCCGCCCGCACCCGGCGGATCCGGCTGGTCACCGGCGCGGTGATCCCGGCCTTCACCCACCCGGTGAAGCTGGCCGGGCAGCTGGCCATGCTGGACAACCTCTCCCACGGCCGGCTCGACGTGGGCTTCGCCCGCGGCTTCCTGCCGGACGAGTTCGCCGCCTTCGAGATCCCGATGGACGAGAGCCGCGAACGGTTCGAGGAGGGCGTCGAGGCGTGCGAGCGCCTCTGGGCGGGCGAGGACGTGGTCTTCAGCGGCCGCTTCCACCGCTTCGGCCCGGTCACCCTGCTGCCCCGCCCGGCCCAGCGCCCGCACCCGAGGGTGCTGGTCGCCGCGTCGATCACCCCGGAGTCCTGCGAGGCGGCGGGCCGGGCCGGACGCGGGCTGATGCTGGTGCCCTCGATCAACAAGCCGGAGCGCACCCGCGAGATGATCGACCTGTACCGGCGGGCCCGCGCGGAGGCCGGGCACGACCCGGCCACCGGCGAGGTCCACCTCAGCTACGGCAGCTACCTCCACGAGGACGCGGCCGCCGCCCGGGAGCTCGGCCGCGGCTACTCGGCCCACACCAACGCCAAGATGGTGAAGGCGGTGTCCGCCTGGGCCCACACCAGCAGCGGCGACTACGAGGGCTACCGGCGCATCGTGGCCAAGGTGAACAGTGCCAACTTCGACAAGCAGGTCGACGAGGGCAAGGCCCTGGTCGGCTCGCCCGAGCAGGTGCGGGCGCAGGTGCGGCAGATCCGGGAGTGGTACGGCGACTGCACGGTCAGCCTCCAGGTGATCTCGGGCAACATGCCGCACGAGGAGTCGGAGCGCACCATGCGGCTGTTCGCCCGGGAGGTGATGCCGGAGTTCACCGCCACCGCCGCCGCCCCGGAGTCCGAGGCGGTGCTCACCGGCTGACCGGTGCCCGTCGTCACCCGGCCATGCCGGCGGTGAGCGTGGCGCCGTCGGCCGGGTCGATCAGGAGGAACGAGCCGGTGCGGCGGGAGCGGGCGTACGGGTCCAGGGGCAGCGGCTCGAAGGTGCGCAGCACCATGGAGCCGATGTCGTTGGCGCCGAGGCTCTCCGGCCGCTCGTGCCGGCCGTCCCGCCGGGTCGGGTCCAGCTTGCCCGGCAGCTCCCCGACCACCGCCCCGACGGTCCGGGTGCCGTGCTTGAGCAGCACCCGGGCCCCGGGCCGGATCGGGCGTTCGTGCAGGTGGCAGACGGTGGCCTCGATGTCCCGCGTGGTGTCCGGCACGGCGTCGCAGGGGGCGATCACGTCCCCCCGGGAGACGTCGACGTCGTCGGCGAGCAGCAGCGTGACGGACTGCGGCGCCCACGCGGTGTCGACAGAACGGCCGAGCAGGTCGATCCCGGTGATCCGCGTCGTACGGCCGGAGGGCAGCACGGTGACGTCGTCCCCGACGCGCAGCACGCCGGCGGCGATCTGCCCGGCGTAGCCCCGGTAGTCGGGGTGTTCGGCGGTCTGCGGCCGGATCACGTACTGCACCGGGAAGCGGGCCGGGAAGAGGGAGGGGTCGGTGCCCACGGGGACGCTTTCGAGGTGCTCCAGGACGGTGGGGCCGCCGTACCAGTCCATCCGGACGGAGGGTTCCACGACGTTGTCTCCGGCGAGTGCGGAGATGGGGATCGCGGTGATCTCCGGGACGCCGAGTTCGGTGGCGTAGGTGGTGAACTCTTCGGCGATGGCGGCGAAGACGGGCTCGGCGTAGTCGACGAGGTCCATCTTGTTGACGGCGAGGACGACGTGGGGGACGCGGAGGAGGGCGGCGACGGCGGCGTGGCGGCGGGTCTGTTCGACGACGCCGTTGCGGGCGTCGACGAGGACGACGGCGAGTTCGGCGGTGGAGGCGCCGGTGACCATGTTGCGGGTGTACTGCACGTGGCCGGGGGTGTCGGCGAGGATGAACCGGCGTCGTGCGGTGGCGAAGTAGCGGTAGGCCACGTCGATGGTGATGCCCTGCTCCCGCTCGGCCCGCAGACCGTCCGTGAGCAGCGCCAGGTCGGGGACCTCGCCGCGCGACGCCCGGACGATCGCCTCCATCTGGTCGGTGAGGATGGACTTGGAGTCGTGCAGCAGCCGGCCGACGAGGGTGGACTTGCCGTCGTCCACCGAGCCGGCGGTCGCGAGACGCAGTGTGTCGACAGTCATCAGAAGTACCCTTCGCGCTTGCGGTCTTCCATCGCGGCTTCGGAGAGTTTGTCGTCGGCCCGGGTGGCGCCGCGTTCGGTGAGCCGGGAGGCGGCGATCTCCGTGATCACCGCGTCCAGCGTGGTGGCGTCGGAGTCGACGGCACCGGTGCAGGACATGTCGCCCACCGTCCGGTAACGGATCAGACGCGTCTGAACGCTCTCGCCGTCCTTCGGCCCGCCCCACTCACCCGCGGTCAGCCACATGCCGTTGCGGGCGAACACCTCGCGCTCGTGCGCGAAGTAGATCTCCGGCAGCTCGATCCCCTCCCGCTGGATGTACTGCCACACGTCCAGCTCCGTCCAGTTGGACAGGGGGAAGACGCGGACGTGTTCGCCGGGGGCGTGGCGGCCGTTGTAGAGCTGCCACAGCTCGGGGCGCTGGCGGCGCGGGTCCCACTGGGAGAACTCGTCGCGCAGGGAGAAAACGCGTTCCTTGGCCCGTGCCTTCTCCTCGTCCCGGCGTCCGCCGCCGAAGACGGCGTCGAACCGGTGCCGCTGGATGGCCTCGGTCAGCGGCACCGTCTGCAGCGGGTTGCGGGTGCCGTCGGGACGCTCGCGCAGGGTGCCGGCGTCGATGTAGTCCTGCACCGAGGCCACGTGCAGCCGCAGCCCGTGCCGGGCGACCGTGCGGTCGCGGTAGTCGATCACCTCGGGGAAGTTGTGCCCGGTGTCGACGTGCAGGAGGGTGAACGGCACCGGGGCCGGGGCGAACGCCTTCAGGGCCAGGTGCAGCATGACGATGGAGTCCTTGCCACCGGAGAACAGGATCACCGGCCGCTCGAACTCCCCCGCCACCTCACGGAAGATGTGCACCGCCTCGGACTCCAGAGAGTCCAGGTGCGACAGCGCGAACGGGGTCTCCGCCGGGGCGGCGACGGGCGCGTACGCGGAAGGGGTGCCGGGGACGGCGGCGACGGTCACAGCAGTTCCCTCTCTACGAGCAGCGCGTGGAGCCGTGCCGCGGACTCCCGCACGGTCTGGTTCTGGGACTCGATCCGCAGGTCGGGCGCCTCGGGAGCCTCATAGGGGTCGTCGACCCCGGTGAGCCCGCTGATCTCGCCCGCCGCCTGCTTCGCGTACAGGCCCTTCACGTCGCGCGCGGCGCACACCTCCACCGGGGCGGCGACGTGCACCTCCAGGAACGGGACGCCGGCGGTCCGGTGCCGCTTGCGGACGGCCTCGCGGCTGTCGGCGTACGGGGCGATGACCGGTACCAGGACCTTCACGCCGTTGCGCGCGAGGACCTCGGCGGCCATGCCGACCCGCCGTACGTGGGTGTCGCGGTCCTCGCGGCCGAAGCCGAGCCCGGCCGAGAGGAAGGCCCGGACCTCGTCGCCGTCGAGGACCTCGACGCGGTGGCCCTCGCCGCGCAGCCGTCCGGCCAGCTCGTACGCGATCGTCGTCTTGCCGGCGCTCGGCAGGCCGGTGAGCCAGATCGTGGCTCCCCGGGTGCACGTGCAGAGGGGGGTGGAGGCGGGACGGTGTGCCGTCACAACCATGGCTTCAGCTCCTCGGCGGGCCCGCCCGGAGGACGGACGGGCCCGCTCACTCGTCGGTCGCTCGTGAGGTGGTCGCTCGTGAAGTCGCTCGGGAGCAACTCGGCTGTGCCCCCAGGGGGTTCAGCCAAGCCGGAGGACGACCTTCCCGTTCACGGACCGGCCCTCCAGCCGTTTCAGCACCTCGGCCGGGTCGTCCCAGGAGGCCGTGGCCGCGACCTGCGGGTCGAGCCGGCCGGCCGCGCAGAGCCCCAGCAGGGTGCCCAGGTCGGCGGCGGGGTCCTGGCGCTCGATCTCGTCGAAGAGGAAGACGTTGTGCAGGGAGACCCCCGGCCTGGCCCGTCCCCAGTCGGGCGGGAGCACCAGCTCGGAGCGGGTGGTGTTCCCGTACACGACGGCGGTCCCGCCGCGCCGGAGGGTGACGAAGGCCCGGGTCAGCACCTCCCCGCCGACGCTGTCGAACAGCACGTCCGAGCCGCCGCCCGCCGCCTCCTCGTAGGTGGCGACGACCTCCGCGCCGAGTTCGGCCAGGCCCCGGCCCCGGTCGGGGGAGCCGGTCCACGCGACGACGCGCGCGCCGGCCGCGGCGGCCAGCTGCACCGCGATCCGGCCGACCCCGCCGCCCGCGCCCGTCACCAGGACGGTGCGGCCGAGGAGCGGGCCCGCCTTGCGGAGCCCGTACCAGGCGGTGAGGGCGGCCACGGGCAGGGCGGCGGCCCGCTCGTCGGTGACGGCGTCGGGGATCGCGGCCAGCCGGGAGACCGGCAGGGCGACCCGCTCCGCCCAGCCGCCGCCGTCGGCGAGGCCGACGACCCGGGTGCCGGGGGCCGGGCCCGAGCCGTCGGCCGCGGCCCGCACGACCGTTCCGGCGACGTCCCAGCCGAGCCGGGTGCCGGCCGGGGAGACGGCGGCGAGGGCCAGCTCGCCCCGGTTGACGGAGGCGGCGCGGACGCGGACGAGCGCCTCGCCGGGTGCCGGCACCGGGTCCGGGACCTCCTCGTGCCGCAGGCCGAACGGGCCTTCGCCGGTGGTGATCAGCGCCTTCATCGGGGGCTCTCCTGACGGCCGGGACGACGGGACGGGGGGAAGGGGGAAGGGGAGGAGGGGGCGGCTACCACGACACGCCCCCGTTGACCTCGAGGACGTGTCCGTTGACGTAGCCGCTGTCCCCGCCGGCGAGGAAGACCGCGGCCTGGGCGACCTCGTCGCCCGTGCCCATCCGGCCGGTGGCGAGCTTGGTGCGGTACTGGGCCCACACCGCCTCGTTGGCGCGCAGTTCGCGGCCCATGCCGTCGTCGATGAAGCCGGGGGCGAGGCAGTTGACGGTGATGCCCTTGGCGGCCAGCTCCAGGGCGCAGACCTTGGTGTACGCCTCCACCGCGGCCTTGGAGGCGCAGTAGGCGGCTCCGCCCCTGACGGGCCGGGAGGCGAGGACGGACGACAGGTTGACGATCCGCCCGGCGGGCGAGTCCTCCAGGTAGGGGACGGCCGCGCGGGTGCAGTTGACGACTCCGCCGAGGTTGGTGCCCATCACCTCGTCCCAGGCCTCGGCCGAGAGCGCCGCCGCCGGGCCGGGCCTGCTGACCCCGGCGTTGGCCACCACGATGTCCAGGCCGTTGAAGCGCTCGTGGGCGGTCCGCATCAGGGCCTCCACCGCCTCGGGGTCGCGGACGTCGGCCGCCACGGCGGCGGCCCGGCCGGGGTGGGCCTCCACCCAGTCCTTGAGCTGGTCGACGGTGCGGGAGGAGGCCACCACCCGGCAGCCCTGGGCCGTGAACGCCTCGGCGATGCGCCGCCCGAGGCCGCGTCCGGCGCCGGTGACGACGGCCACGCGCCCGTCGAGGCGCGGTCCGGTGAGTCTCATGCGTCTCCTCAGAGCTGAAGGGGGGGAAGGGACGGGTGGGACGGGTGGGACAGGTAGGTGGGACGGGCGGGGGCGGGTCCGGCGCGGGCCGGTCAGAGCTTGGTCGCGGCTCCGCCGTCGACCGGCAGCACCACGCCGGTCGCGAAGGCCCCCTCGGGGCGGGCCATGGTGACGATCCACCAGGCGATCTCCTCGGGCTGTCCGATGCGGCCCATCGGCACCCCGGCCTTCTGGGCGGCGCGCAGCCGGGCGATCTGCTCGTCGTCGAGGCCGGAGGCGCGGGCGATGCCGGTCTCCACGGGCCCCGGGGAGACCGAGACGACCCGGACCCCGTGCGGCGCCTGCTCGACGGCCCAGGTGCGGGTGAGGAAGTCGAGACCGGCCTTGGTCGCGCCGTACACCGAGCTGCCCGCCCAGCCGCGGACGGCCGCGGAGGCGCTGACGTTGACGACGACGCCGCCGGCGGTGCGCAGGTGCGGCAGCGCGGCCTGGGTGAGCAGCAGCGGGGCGAGCAGGTTGGTGGCGATCTGCTCCTCGGCGATCGTCCGGTCGACGTCCTCCAGCGGCTGCCGCTTGACCACGGCGGCGTTGTTGACGAGGACGTCGACGCCGCCGAGTTCGGTGACGGCGGTGCGCACGATCTCCTCGGGGGCGCCCGGCGCGGTGATGTCGAGCGCCAGGTACCGGATCGCGGGCCGGCCGTGCGCGGCCTCCTTCAGCGCCGTCTCGTCCCTGCCGACGATCAGGACGTCGTGGTCCTCGTCGGCGAAGGCGTGGGCGGCGGCCCGGCCGATGCCGGTGCCTCCGCCGGTGATCACCACGGAGCGGCGGTCGTTTCCGGACTGTCCCATCAGTGCACTCCTCCGGGTCCTCGGCGTGGATCCTCCAGCGGTCCTCCGTTCGCGAGAACACATCAAGAGACTACACCCAAACTCTGCACACACAACAATAAAGTCTTGAGAGTCTCTATCGGGAGCCCAGCGCTCCCCGCTCCGGCGTCGACGGCCCGTCCAGGAGGACTTGGCAGCCTCGGAAATCGTCACGAGACACCACACCGGCACGCGACACCACACCGGCGGACGGAACGAGGAGCGGTATGAGGTTCGGCATCCTGTACTTCCCGACGGCAGGGCCCGGGGAAAAGAACCCGGCCGAGTACTACGACGAGGGGCTGCGCCTGGTCCGGCTGGCCGAGGAGCTGGGCTACTTCCAGCTGAAGGTGGTGGAGCACCACTTCTTCGACTACGGCGGCTACAGCCCCTCCCCCACCACGTTCCTCGCCGCCGCGGCCGCGGTGACCGACCGGATCAGGATCGGCACCGGCGCCGTGATCCCGGCCTTCGCGCACCCGATCAAGCTGGCGGGCCAGCTGGCCATGCTGGACAACATCTCGCACGGCCGGCTCGACGTCGGCTTCGGCCGGGGCTTCCTGCCCGACGAGTTCGCCGCGTTCGGCATCCCCATGGACGAGAGCCGCGAGCGGTTCGAGGAGGGCGCCGAGGCCTGCGTGCGGCTGTGGACGGAGGAGGACGTCGTCTTCGAGGGCTCCTTCCACCGCTTCGGCCCGGTCACCCTGCTGCCCCGCCCGGCCCAGCTGCCGCACCCGCCGGTGTTCTCCGCCGTGACCACCAGCGTCGACTCCTGCGCCGCCGCCGGACGGGCGGGCCGGGGCCTCCAGATCATCGCCGCGGTCTCCCCCACCGAGCGGGTCCAGGAGCTGATCGCCGCCTATCGCAAGGGCCGGGTGGACGCCGGCCTGGAGCCCGACACCGGCCGGATCGAGCTCAGTTACCCCTGCTACGTGGCCGAGGACGGTGACAGCGCCCGCGCCGCGGGCCGCCGACTGGAGGGCGTGTACGGCGAGAAGATCTCCGCGGCCACGCTGTCCTGGGCGGGCACCCGCAGCTCCGCCTACCCGGGGTACGAGAAGCTCGCCGACGCCGCGACCCGCGGCTCCTCCGACTTCGACGACCGGGTCGAGGCGGGGCGGGTGCTCGCGGGCGACCCGGCCGAGGTCGCCGCCCAGATCGAGCGGATCGCCGGCTGGTACGGCGAGGACGTCGACCTCACCCTCACCACCCACTCCGGGCACGTGTCCTACGAGGAGTCGGCGCGCGCGCTCACCCTCTTCGCCGAGGAGGTCGCCCCCCGGCTGCCCTTCGCCCGGCTGATCGCGGAGGAGCGATGACCACGGCCCACACCGCTCCCGCACGGGCCGGGGCCGCCGGGGATCCCCCCGCCGCCTCCCCGCTGCGCTGGTGGGCCCTCGCGGCCCTGGCCGCCGCCCAGCTCACCCTGGTGATGGAGATGAACCTGGTGCCGGTGGCGCTCCCCTCGGTGCAGCGGGAGCTCGGGCTGACCGGCGCGGAGCGGGCCCTGGTGGTCTCCGCATACACCCTGGCCTTCGGGCTGCTGTTCCTGCCCGCCGGGCGGCTCTCGGAACGCCTGGGCAGGCGCCGCGCGTTCGTCACCGGTCTGGCCGGCTTCGGCGCCGCCTCCCTGCTGACCGGTACGGCCGACGGCTCCGGCGAACTGCTCGTCCTGCGCGCCCTGCAGGGCGCGTTCGGGGCGCTCGCCCTCGCCCCGGCCAGCATGGCGCTGCTCGCCAGGACCTTCCCCGACCCGCGCGAACGGGTCACCGCCATCGGCGTGTTCACCGCCGTGGCGGGCGGCGGGGGCGGGCTCGGCGTCCTGTTCGGCGGTCTGCTGACCGAGCACGCGAGCTGGCGGTGGTGCATGTACGGGCTCGCTCCGCTCGCCGTGTTCGCGGTCGCGGTCGCGCTGTACGCGATCCCGGCGGACGAACCGGCCGGGCCCCGCACCACGGGGCCGCTGCTCCCCCTCCGGGTGCTGCGGGACCGCACCAGGGCCGGGGTCTTCCTGGCCGTGTTCGCCGCGAACATCGGCACCTTCGGCGGCTTCACGGTGATCAGCTACACGCTCCAGGAGGGTGCGGGCTGGTCCCCGACCGGGGCGGGTCTGGCGATCCTGCCGCTGGCGGCGGTGGTCGTGGCGAACTCGGTGTTCGGCGCGCCCCTGCTGCTGCGGACGCTCACCCCGAAGGCCCTCCTCGCCTCGGGCACCGCGCTCGTCGCGGCGGCCACCGCCTGGCTCGCCGCGGCCGGGCCCGGCACCCCGTACGCCACGGGCGTGCTGCCCTCGGTGCTGCTGATGGGCTTCGGGATCACCTGGATCATGATCTCGGCGAACGGCACCCTCGCCCAGCGGACCGGGCCCCGGGACATGGCGACGGCGGGCGGGATGGTCAACATCACCACCCAGCTCGGCGGGGCCGTGGGCGTCCCGCTGATGCTGGGCCTCGACCCCCGTACGGGCGCGCTGACGGCCGGCGCCCTGATCGCCGCGGCCGCCGTCCTGGTGGCGTTCCTGGTGGACGCCCCGCGCCTGCGCGGGAAGGAGGGCGGGGGCGGGGGCGGTCACTGACGACGGCGTGACGGGTCCGGAAGGACGCCGTGGTGGGTTCGCGGGAAGGTTTCCCGTCCTCGGGAAGGCTTCTCGTCCGTGAGGGAGGCTTCCCGTCGAACCCATCACAGTCTCCATCGAGAGTAGACTGACGATCTCTCGAGGAGGCGCAGAATGAGCGAATACGTCATCGTCATCACTCCGACCGGCAGCGACGGGGAGCCGGACCTCACCGGCCCCCAGACCACCGTACGGGTCGACACCACGGACGGGCCCCGCATCGTGGAGCTCACCGTGCGTGCCGCGGGTGGGGCGGGACTGCACAACCGCGCGCTTCCCACCGTCGACTTCGACCTGCTGGTCCGTGCCATCAGCCCCGGTTCGGCCGCCCCGGCGGCGCAGCCCGCGCCCGCCGCCCCCGTTCCCCTCGCCCCGGTCGCCCCGGCGGCTCCCGCAACCTCCGCCGAGGACCGTCCGCGGCCCTACCGGAAGATGCCCGACACCGACGTGGTCGTGGCGGCCTACGGGGAACTCGGCGGAAGCGTCGGCGCCGTCGCCAAGCGGTTCGGTGTGCCGCGCCACACCGCGCAGGCCTGGGTGAGCAGACTGCGCAAGCAGGGCAGCATCGACTGAGAGGGCTTTCCGCATGAGACTCGCCGACATCGCACGGGCGTCCCGGGACATCGGCGCCGCCTCCGCGCGCACCGAGAAGGTCGCGCTGCTGGCCGAGCTGTTCCGGGCGGCCGAACCGGCCGACGCCCCCATCGTGATCATGTACATGGCCGGGCGACTGCCGCAGCGCAGGATCGGCGTCGGCTGGAACACCCTCAAGGAGCGGCGGGAACCCGCCGCCGAGCCACGGCTCGGGGTGCGGGAGGTCGACGCGCTCCTCGGCCGGATCGCCGCCGTGTCCGGCAAGGGCGCCCAGGGCGAGCGCAAGCGGCTCCTCGACGAGCTGATGGGCGCCGCCACCGAGGAGGAGCAGCTCTTCCTCTTCCGGCTGATCAGCGGCGAGTTGCGGCAGGGCGCCCTCGACGCCGTGGCCGTGGAGGGCCTCGCCTCGGCCGCCGGGGCGCCGGTCGCCGACGTCCGGCAGGCGGTCATGCTGAGCGGTTCGCCGGCCGCCGTCGCCGAGGTGCTGCTCGCCGAGGGCCCGTCCGCCCTCGCCGGGTTCCGGCTCACGGTGGGGCGCCCGGTCCTGCCGATGCTGGCCCACACCGCCAAGGACGTCGACGAGGCCCTCGACCGGACGGGCCCCTGCGCCCTGGAGGAGAAGCTCGACGGCATCCGCGTCCAGGTGCACCGCGACGGCGACGAGGTGCGCGTCTTCACCCGTACGCTCGCCGACATCACCGGCCGGACCCCCGAGGTGGTGGCGCTGGCCCGTGCGCTGCCGGTGCGCCAGGTGGTGCTCGACGGGGAGCTGCTGGCCTTCGACGAGCGGGGGCGGCCCCGGCCCTTCCAGGAGACGTCCGGACGGACCGGCTCCACCCTCGACGTGGCCGGGGCGCGGACGGCGGTGCCGCTCTCCCCGGTCTTCTTCGAGGTGCTGTACGCCGACGGCGAGGACCTGCTCGCCACCCCGGCCGCCGAGCGGCGCGCGCTGCTCGACCGGCTGGTGCCCGAGGCACAGCGCGTGCGCCGGCTCGTAGTGGCGGACCCCGCCGACCCCGGGGAGCGCGTGGCGGCGACGGCGTTCGCCGCGGAGGCGCTGGAGCGGGGCCACGAGGGCGTGGTCGTGAAGTCCCTCGACGCGGTCTACAGCGCGGGGCGCCGGGGCACCTCCTGGCTGAAGGTGAAGCCGGTGCACACCCTGGACCTGGTGGTCCTGGGCGCCGAGTGGGGCCACGGCCGGCGCACCGGGACGCTCTCCAACCTGCACCTGGGGGCGCGGACGGCCGACGGCTCCTTCGCCATGCTGGGCAAGACGTTCAAGGGCCTGACCGACGCCCTGCTCGCCTGGCAGACCGAGCGGCTGCGGAAGCTGACGGTCACGGAGGAGCCCTGGGGGGTCGCCGTACGTCCCGAACTGGTCGTCGAGATCGCCTTCGACGGCGTCCAGCGCTCCACCCGCTACCCGGCGGGCGTCACCCTCCGCTTCGCCCGCGTGGTCCGCTACCGCGAGGACAAGCTCCCCGCGGACGCGGACACGGTGGAAACGGTGACGGCCCTGCTGCCCTGACCCGGCGGGTCCACTGCCGGACCCGGGCCCACCGCCGGACCCGGGCCCACCGCCGGATCCGGGTTCGCCGTCGGACCCGGGTCCACCGCCGGATGCAGGTCCACCGTCGGATCCAGGTCCGCTGTCGGGCCCGGCGGCGGGGCGGTGCGCAGCCCCCGCGCCGCCTCCTCCTCCGCGACCGCCCGGAGCACCAGCGTCCAGGCCTCGCTCAGACAGGAGGAGAGCTCCGGGTACGGGGCGCCGCTCCACGCGGCCGCCTCGATCCCGGCGATCATCCCCGCCACGAGCGTCCGTGCGGCGTCCTCCGCCACGCCGCGCCGCAACGCTCCCTCCTCGGCGGCCCGCGCGAGCAGCCGCCCCGCCGCCGCCACGCACACCAGGTGGTAGTTGAGCACCGGTCTCTCCCCGTCGGCGCGTTCGCGCCCGAGCCGGAAGCTGGCCCGCACGACCGGCTCGCCCGTCGCCCATACGGCCAGGGCGTGGGTGGTGTCGATCAGCGACTGCAGCGCCGGCCGCCCGTCGCGGCGGAGGGCGAGGACCGTCTCGTCGAGGAGCAGGCAGCCGCTCTCCTGGACCGCCGCGGCCAGTTCCTGCTTGCTCGCGAAGTGGAAGTACAGCGCCCCCTTGGTCACCCCGGCGACCCGGCTGATGTCCCCCAGCCGCGCCTCGGCGTACCCGTACCGGTCGAAGAGCTCCGCGGCGGCGCCGACGAGCCGGGCCCGGGTGCGCTCGGATCGCTCCTGCATCGTCCCCTCACCCCACCCGTATGAGACGGCGGCCGTCCGCCTCCGGCACGTCGAGGAGCTTGGGCGAGGCGGTGAGCACCGCGTGCTGGAGCTCGCGGAGCTGTTCCGAGGGCTCCAGGCCGAGTTCGTGGACCAGGGTGCCCCGCAGCCGCTGGTAGACGCCGAGCGCCTCGGTGCGCCGGCTGGAGCGGTACAGCGCGAGCATCAGGTGCGCGTGCAGGTTCTCGTGGGTGCGGTGCTGCTGCACCAGCACGCTCAGCTCACCGATGAGTTCGCGGTGGCGGCCCTGCCGCAGGTCCAGTTCGATGCGGTGCTCCTGCACGCACAGGCGCGCCTCCTCCAGCCGCCTGGCCTCCAGGGCGAGGAGCGCCCCGGCCTGTACGTCCCCGAAGGCGGGGCCCCTCCACAGTCCGAGCGCCGCGCGCAGGGCCCGCGCCGCCGTGTCGTCGTCGCGGTCGGCGAGGGCCTGGAAGGCCGTGCCGGACAGGCGCTCGAACTCCTGGGCGTCGCTGGTGCCGTTCCCCCGGTCGAGCAGGTACCCGCCGGGCCGCGTCACCAGGATCCGCTTCGCGTCCCCGGCGGACCCGCCGCCGGCTTCGAGGGCCGCGCCGACGGCTCCGCGCAGCTGCATCACGTACGTCTGCAGCGTCGCCTGGGCGCTCCTCGGCGGCTTCGCCCCCCACAGCTCACCGATCAGCGCCCCCACGGACACGACCTGGCCCGCGTGCACCGCGAGCGTGGCCAGCAGCTGGCGCGGTTTCGACGCGGACGGTGCCACCGGAACCCCGCCCACCCGTACGTCGAACATACCGAGAACCTTCAGGTCCATCGCTTCTCCTCTCCACTCCGTCGAGGCTTCCAAAAGGCGTTCTCCAGGGCCAGTGCAGGGCTCCTCGGGCGAGGGTGAGGCACACCCGGAACGACCATGAGAACTTCACACGAGGCTCATGAGCCAGGCACCTGCCCACGGCCCTCGACCGGAGGACAGACTCCTGCCACCGCCGCAGGGTGCGGCGGAACCGTCCGAGGGGGAGTCATGAACATCACGCACGCCGTCGCCACCGCCGCCGTCGCCACCGCTCCCGCCGTGTACGAGGAACTCGTCGTGGAGGAGCTGGTCCCGCAGACCGCCGAGCAGTTCCAGCCGGGAACCTGCATCTGCTGGGTCGACGTCTACGGCGACTGAGGCGCCGGGAAAGCGTTCCGGAATTCCACCGTCGCCGCGCGCCCGCCGGCCGTTCCGTGGCCGTGACCGAACGGCCCGGGCGCGCGACGCGTACGCACGCCGAAGCGAAAGTTCCCGTCTCACGCGTCAAGGGGGAAGCAGTGATGGATGAACGGACCGGCAGAGCGGGTCTCGCCTTCAAACCCCACCTCAAGCCGGAGGTCGTCCCCGGTGAGGGGGTGTACCTCGTGTCGGAACGCGGCGTGACGGCGCTGCGGGGCCCGGGCGTCACCGCCCTCGCGCCCCTGCTCGACGGGACCCGCAGCCTCGACCGGCTGGTGGCCGACGCGGGGCGGACGATCCCCGCGCAGCAGGCGGAACGGATCGTCTCCGGGCTGCTGACGGCCGGGCTGCTCGACGACCGGGACCCGTCGGCGGCGGGACCGGCCGCCGAGCGGGCGTTCTGGGAGCTGGCCGGGATGGACGGCGTGGCCGCCACCCGGCGCACCGCCGGCACCCCGGTGGAGGTCGTCGGCGTCGGGGAGGCGAGCCGCGCGAGCGTCGCGGAACTGTCCGACGCGCTCGCGGCGTCGGGCGTCCGGCTGCACCGTCCGGGGACCCCGGGGGCCGCGACCGCCACGGGTGCCGCCGCCGCTCCCGGTCTCGCCCTCGTCGTCTGCGACGACTACACCGACCCGGCGCTCGGCGCGGTCGACGCCGCCCACCGGGCGTCCGGGGTGCCGTGGCTGCTGGTCCGGTTCGTGGGCGAACAGCCGTGGATCGGGCCGGTGTTCCGACCGGGCGAGGGCCCCTGCTGGACCTGCGTCACGGACGCGCTGCGCCGCAACCGGCCGGCCGAGACCTATCTGGACCGGGCGCTGGGCCGGCGCGCCTTCACCCCGCCCTCGTCGCTGGCCGCGGGCCGCGCCGCCGGGCTGCACCTGGCGGCCCTGGAGGCCGTCAAGTGGCTCGCCGGGCACCGCCATTCCGGCCAGGACGCCATCTGGCGGCTCGACACGCTCACCCTGGCCGGCCGCCACCACCCGGTGCGCCGCCGCCCGCAGTGCCCGGCGTGCGGGGACCCCGGGATCGTCGCCCGCCGGGCCGCCGCCCCGCCGGTCCTGCGCAGCCGCCCCAAGGCGGCCGTGGACTGCGGCGACCGGTGGCTGCCGCCGGAGGAGATGCTGCGCCGGTACGGGCACCTGGTGGACCCGCTGACCGGCGTCGTCAAGGAGGTGCGGCGCGACAGCCGGGGCCCCGAGTTCCTCAACTGCTTCCACGCCGGGCACAATCCGGTGCACGCGCCGGACGGGCTCTCCTCCGTGCGGGCGGGGCTGCGCAGCACCAGCTCCGGCAAGGGCACCACGGCGCTCCACGCCCGGGTCAGCGCCCTGTGCGAGGCGGTCGAGCGGCACAGCGGCTTCTTCCAGGGCGACGAGCCGACGCTCCGCGCCTCCTACCGGGAGGTCGCCGACCGCGCCGTGCACCCGGACGCGGTGCAGCTCTTCCACCCGCGCCAGTTCGAGGACCGCGCGGCGTGGAACGCCGCGCACGGCCCGGCGCACCGGATCTGCGAGCCCGTGGACGATTCCGTACCGCTGGACTGGACGCCGGTGTGGTCGCTGACCGGGGGCCGGCAGCGGCTGCTGCCGACGTCGATGCTGTACTACAACGCCCCCCGGACCCCCGGGAGCCGGTTCGCCTCGGCGAACTCCAACGGCTCCGCGGCGGGCAGCTGCGTCGAGGACGCGATCGTCCAGGGCTTCCTGGAGCTGGTCGAGCGGGACGCCGTCGGCCTGTGGTGGTACAACCGCACCCGGCAGCCGGCGGTCGACCTGGGGGCGTTCGACGAGCCGTGGATCCGCGAGGTGCGGGAGGGCCACGCCGACCTGCACCGGGAGCTGTGGGCCCTGGACCTCACCAGCGACCTCGGCGTGCCGGTCTTCGCGGCGCTCTCGCGGCGCACCGACAAGCCCGGGGAGGACATCACGCTGGGGTTCGGCGCGCACTTCGACCCCCGGCTCGCGCTGCGCCGGGCGCTGGCGGAGGTCAACCAGATGCTGCCGCCCGTGGCGCGGGTGCGGGCGGACGGCACCGGGTACTCCTGCGACGACCCGGCCGCGCTGTCCTGGTGGCAGGGCGCCACCGTGGCGAACCAGCCGTACCTGCTGCCCGATCCGGCGCTCCCGGCTGCCGTCCCCGGCTCCCGCGCGCCGGTCCGCCGCGGGGACCTGCGGGAGGACGTGGCGGCGATCGGGGAGCTCGTCGCCGCGCACGGCATGGAGCTGCTGGTCCTCGACCAGACGCGCCCCGACGTCGGGCTGCCGGTGGTGAAGGTGGTCGTGCCGGGGCTGCGGACCTTCTGGACGCGGTTCGGCCCGGGGCGGCTCTACGACGTCCCGGTGCGGCTCGGCCGGCTGTCCGCCTCCACCCGCTACGAGGACCTCAACCCGGTCCCGCTGTTCCTTTGACTCCGTAGAAACCCGTGTTCCCGCAAGAGAGGTCCTGAGCCGTGCCCCCATCCCCATGGCCCCCCGCCGGGTCGGAAGCCGGTCCGGTCGAGTTGTGGTCACTGCGCCAGGACACCCTGCTGGAACTGCCCGACGAGCCCACCGGGAACCCGCGGGCGAGCGGCTTCCCCGACGGGGCGGCGCTGCTGTCGACCCGCTGGGGCGAGACCCGCCTGCCGATCACGGACCCGGTGGTCCTCCTCGCCCTGGAGCGCCTGTCGTACGGACCGGTGTCGCTGGACAACGTGGTGGCGGGCATCAGCGCGCCGGACGGGCCGGGGAGCCCGGAGCGGGACGTCCTGGCGCCCCTCCTGCGGTCCATGGAGAACGTCCTGGTGCGTTCGCTGGCCACGAAGGACGGCAGGACGCTGCTCTCGGTGGTCCCGATCTCCCGGTACGCGCGCTTCCGGCCGGCCGCCACGCCCGCGGGGGCCGTCCTGCGGCTCTCCCGCTTCGCCGCGATGCGCACCCACGAGGACGGCCTGTGCATCGAGTCGCCGCTCTCGGGGCAGCGCGTGGTCCTGCACCGGCCCCGCTCGGCCTGGCTGGTGAGCTGTTTCGCCCGCCCCTCCACCCCGGAGGAGGCGGCGGGGCGGCTGCGGATGCCGGTGGACACCGTGCGCCGGGCCGTGTCGTACCTGGAGGCGTCGGGCATGGTGGTCAGGGGGACCCCGGGGGCGACCGCGAAGGAGCCGTACGCCTTCGCCGAGGACCACGATCCCGCGCTGCTGCCGTGGTCGCCGCACGACCTGATGCTGCACTCCCGCAGCCGGGAGGGCCGCCACGACGACCCGGTGGGCGCCACGGACGGCTTCGCGGAGGTGCTGGCGGCGGAGCCCGTCGTCGCCCGTCCCCACCCGGGCCCGGACCAGGTGCCGCTGCCCGTGCCCGAGCTCGACCGGGTCCTCGACCGCGATCCGCCCTTCACCGTGGCCCTGGAGGCGCGCCGCTCGGTGCGCGACTACGGCGAACGCCCCCTGGACCTGGACCTGTTGGGCGAGCTGCTGTACCGCTCGGCGCGCGTGCGGTCCATGGGGGACTTCCGGTCCGACGACGGCGAGTCGGTCCTCACCAGCCGCCCGTACCCGAGCACGGGCGGCGCGTACGCGCTGGAGCTGTACCTGACGGTGAGCAGGTGCACGGGTCTGGAGCGGGGCACGTACCACTACGACCCGGTGGAACACGCCCTGACCCGGGTGGAGATGGCGGCGGAGAGCCTGGACGAGCTGCTGGCCGGGGCGCGCGCGACGGCCGGTCTGACGGCCGAGCCGCACGTGCTGATCACCATGACGGCGCGGTTCCGCCGGATGACGCTGAAGTACAGCGGACTCGCGTACAGCGGGCTGCTCAAGGACGTGGGGGTGCTCCAGCAGACGCTGTACCTGGTGTCCACGGCGATGGGTCTGGGGCCGTGCGCGCTGGCCACCGGCGACAGCGACCTGTCCGCGCACGCGCTCGGCCTGGACTGGCGCACCGAGTCGGCCGTGGGCGAGTTCGTCCTGGGCACGCTGCCCTCCGCTCCGGGGGCGGACGGCCCGTCGTCGGCCGGGGTGGAGGTGCGCGGATACGACTGGCACGTCCGCTGCACCGAGGAACTGCGGCGCAGCCTCGCGCGGGCCGGCGAATGACGGCCCGCTGAGGAACGTGTGCTTCCGGCCACGGAGCGCCCGGTACTACTTATGCTGCGGGTACCGGAGCGTCTTCAGGCGAGGAGCCATCATGCGTCGGACAGCGTCGCCCTCCCGTGACACACCGTTCGAGGAAGGTCTGGCTCCCCAGGCGGAGATGGCGCCACGGGTCGCCGTCGCCATCACCACGGTGGTGATCTGCGGCTTCTTCGCGGTCGCCGTCACGTACGTGCTCCAGGCCCGCTACACCACGCTCGGCCTGGTGTCCTGCTTCGCGCTGCTGCTGGTCCTGATGGGCCTGCAACTGTGCCATTCCTTCCCGTCGTTCATGCCGCCCGCCGTGACCCGGCACCGCCGCTGGACCCTGGCCGCGCAGACCCTGCTGACGTACGCGCCGTTCGGCGTCTTCGGCGCCGCCTGGCTGGGGATGCCCGGTTTCCTCGCCGCGTCCTCGCTGCTCGTGCTGCGCACCGCGCTGGGCTGGCTCGCCTTCGGCACCGTCGTGGTGACCACCGGAGCGCTGCAGTTCGCGGTCGGTTTCGGCGTGGGCGAGCTGGCGTACAACTGCGTCGCCACGGCCCTGACCGGTCTCGTGGTCTACGGGGTGAGCCGGCTCGCCTCTCTGATCCGCGAGGTGCAGACCGCGCGCGAGGAGCTCGCCCATCTGGCCATCACGCAGGAACGTCTCCGCTTCGCCCGCGACCTGCACGACCTGCTCGGTTACAGCCTCTCGACCATCACCCTGAAGTGCGAGCTCGCCTCCCGGCTCGTCCGGCTGGACCCGGAGCGGGCCGAGACCGAGATCACCGAGATCCTCCAGACGGCCCGTCAGGCCCTGGCCGACGTCCGTGCCGTGGCCAGCAGTTATCTGCACATGAGCCTGCGCCGCGAGCTCGACTCGGCCGAGTCGCTGCTGCGGACGATCGGCATACGGACCGAGGTGCGCGCCGGCGTCGAGCTGCCCTCGGGTCCCGTCGACACGGTCCTGGCGACGGTGCTCCGCGAGGGCATCACCAACGTGCTCCAGCACAGCAAGGCCCAGCACTGTGTGATCGAGACGGCCGAGGAGGGCGACCACGTGCGGATCACGGTCGTCAACGACGGCGTGGGGGAAGAGCGTTCGATCTTCCACACGGCCGCTCCCGGGGCGGGCGGCAGCGGCCTGAACAACATGACCACGCGCGTGGAGGCGCTGGGCGGCCGGCTCACGTCGGGGGTGCGCGAGGACGGCTGGTTCCGGCTCAGCGCGGAGGTCCCCCGGCAGGCGGGCGTCCGCGTGGCCCCGGACGACGAGCGGGCGGGCGTCCGCGTGCCCCCGGACGACGAGCCGGAGGCGGCCGCCCTCCCGGGCCGCTGACCCGCCCCACCCCTCCCGGGACGCGGGCCGGTCTCAGAGCCAGCCCATGTCCCGGGCGATGCGGACCGCGTCCATGCGGTTGCGGGCGTTGAGCTTGGTGACGCTGGTCGTCAGGTAGTTCCGTACGGTCCCGGCGGACAGGAAGAGACGCCGCGCGATCTCGGGCACGTCCTCCCCCTCGGAGGCCAGCCGGAGCACCTCGGTCTCCCGGGGGCTCAGCGGGTTGTCGCCGATCTGGAGCGTGGCGACGGCCAGCTGGGGGTCGATGACCTGCTTCCCGGCCGCCACGTCCCGTATCGCCGCGGCCAGTTGGGAGGGGTCGGCGTCCTTGAGCAGGAAGCCCGAGGCGTGGGCCTGGAGGGCGCGCATCAGGTTGCCGGGCCGTCCCAGGCTCGTCAGGATCACGGTCCGGCACTCCGGCAGCCGCTCGTGCAGCAGGCCGGCGGCCCGGATGCCGTCCATCCCGGGCAGGTCGATGTCGAGGACCGCGACGTCGGGCCGTACTTCGAGCGCCCTGGGCACCACCTTGTCCCCGGCGTCCACCTCGGCGACCACTTCGAGGTCCGCCTCCAGCTCCAGCAGGGCCACCAGGGCCCTGCGCAGCATGAGCATGTCCTCGGCGAGCAGGATTCTGACCATCGTCCCCCCATGACGCCGCAAACGCGGGCGGTCCCTTCGGTTTCGGTCGATCTTAGCCCTGCGCGGACAACCGGAACCCGAACGCGGAAGGCGAAAAGCCCGGTTGGACGTGGTGTCGGGAATCCGAGGGGGTCACCCGGCCGCGGCGAGGACCAGCGGGAGCACCCGCGCCGCGCCCGCCCGGCGGAGCAGCCGGGCGGCGACGGCGAGGGTCCAGCCGGAGTCGGTGAAGTCGTCCACGAGCAGCACGGGGCCGGGAGCGGCCGCCAGGGCTTCGGACAGCTCCCCGGAGACGGAGAAGGCACCGGAGAGCGCCCTGAGGCGCTGTGCGGAGTTGCTGCGGCGCACCGCGTGCGCGCCGTCCGGGCCCGTGTGCGTCAGGGTGCCCAGGTACGGGAGGCGGCCGACGTCCGCGATGCCCCGGGCGAGGGAGCCGACCAGGTGCGGGCGGGCCAGGGAGGGCACGGCGACGACTCCCACCGGCCGCGCGGAGGCGTCCTGGACGTCCGGCGCCCAGCCGCCCGGGGAGCGCGCCCAGTCGGCGAGGACCGCCACCGCGGCCTTGAGGACGTCGTCCGGGACCGGCCCGTCGGGCGCGTGCTCGGCGAGGAGGGGGCGCAGGCGGTTGCCCCAGCCGATGTCCGAGAGCCGCCCCAGGGCCCGTCCGGTGGAGCACTGCTCGCCCGCCGGGATGCGGCCCTTGAGCTCGATGCCCAGGGCGGGCATCCCGGTCGGCCACATCCGGCGCGGCTCGACCTCCACGCCCGGGCGGTCCAGCTCCCGGGTCGCGCCCGTCAGCGTCTCCTGCGACACGGAGGCGTCGGCCCAGGCGCCCGCGCAGTTGTCGCAGCGGCCGCACGGGGCCGCGCCCTCGTCGTCCAGCTGGCGGCGCAGGAACTCCATCCGGCACCCGGAGGAGCTCACGTAGTCGCGCATGGCCTGCTGCTCGGCGGCCCGCTGCCGCGCCACCCACGCGTACCGCTCGGTGTCGTACGCCCAGGGCCGCCCGGTGCTCTCCCAGCCGCCCTTGACGCGGCGTACGGCGCCGTCCACGTCGAGGACCTTGAGCATCGTCTCCAGGCGGGTGCGCCGCAGGTCCACCGCCGCCTCCAGGGCGGGCACGGACAGCGGCCGTCCCGCGTCGGCGAGGGCGGCCAGGGTCTGGCGGACCTGCGCCTCGGGCGGGAAGGCGGTGTCGGCGAAGTAGCGCCAGATCGCCTCGTCCTCCCTGCCCGGCAGCATCAGCACCTCCGCGTGCTCCACGCCGCGCCCGGCCCGGCCCACCTGCTGGTAGTAGGCGATCGGGGAGGACGGGGAGCCGAGGTGGATCACGAAGCCGAGGTCGGGCTTGTCGAAGCCCATGCCGAGGGCGGAGGTGGCCACGAGCGCCTTGACCCGGTTGTCCTGGAGGTCGGCCTCGGCCTGGAGCCGGTCGGCGTTCTCCGTGCGGCCCGTGTACGAGGCGACCGCGAAGCCGTGCTGCCGCAGGAAGGCGGTGGCCTCCTCGGCGGCGGCGACCGTCAGCGCGTAGACGATGCCGGAGCCCGGCAGCTCGTCCAGGTGCTCGGCGAGCCAGGCCAGCCGGTGCGCGGCGTCCGGCAGCCGGACCACGCCGAGCCGCAGGCTCTCGCGCTCCAGGGAGCCGCGCAGCACCAGCGCCTCGCCGGCCCCGGTGCCGAGCTGCTCGGCCACGTCGGCGGTCACCCGGGCGTTGGCCGTCGCGGTGGTGGCGAGGACGGGCACCCCGGGGGCGAGCTCGGTGAGCATGGTGCGCAGCCGTCGGTAGTCGGGGCGGAAGTCGTGGCCCCAGTCGGAGATGCAGTGCGCCTCGTCGACCACCAGGAGGCCCGTGGTGGCCGCGAGCTTGGGGAGCACCTGCTCGCGGAAGTCCACGGAGTTGAGGCGCTCGGGGCTCACGAGGAGGACGTCGGTGTCGCCGCGCTCGACCTCGTCGTAGATCGCGTCCCACTCCTCGGGGTTGGCCGAGTTGATGGTGCGGGCCCGGATGCCGGCCCGCTCCGCCGCCTCGACCTGGTTGCGCATGAGCGCGAGGAGCGGCGAGATGATCACGGTGGGTCCCGAGCCGCGGCGGCGCAGCAGCGCGGTGGCGACGAAGTACACCGCCGACTTGCCCCAGCCGGTGCGCTGCACCACCAGGGCCCGCCGCCGCTCCTCCACGAGGGCGGCCACCGCGAGCCACTGGTCCTCCCGCAGCCGCGCCGTCCCCTCGGGGGCGCCGACCAGCCCGGCGAGAACGGCATCGGCTTCGGCGCGGAGCTCCAGGTTGTCCATGCCCCCATGCAACCCGATGCCACTGACAATCGGCGAACTCACCCAGCGTGACGGCCCGTCCACGAGCGGAAGGGGTGTTTCCGCTGGTGCCCGCGGGGTGTCCGGCGCGTGGAGAGGAAACCGGCGGACGAACGGGGAGTGAACAATGGGCAACTGGGCAGGGATATGAGTGGCATACCAACGCATTCCCGTCAGCGGCCTCAATTGCTCATTGCCGCTCGCGCACGGGCCCGCAAGAATTGGACCACCGCCCCACAAGGCCCGTCAGCGGTCCGGAAGGACTGTGCCGTGGTGCGCCCTCACCCGACCTTGCCCGCTCAGCGGGCGCGTATCCGAAGGGAGGACCGTGACCCTCGGATTCGCTCCGCCCACAGCCACCTCGTTCAGATCGTCGTCCGGGTCCGCCAGCCGTCTGGCCCGGATACTCGAACCCTCCGAGTGGGCCGCGGCGGGGATCCCCCTGCTCGGTGATCCGCGCGAGGTCGTGGGCGGCCTGCACTCCCGTCACGCGCCCGAGCCCTCGACGGCGGTCCTCGCGGTCCTGGACCACGAGGAGCGGATCGCCGCCAGCGCCTCGTTCGTCACCCGCTCCGCGCCGGCGGACGGCTGGGAGTTCCGCAACGCGCTGCTCGCGCACCTGCGGCGCGTGATCCCGCACGACCTGCGGAGGCGGACGCCGGTGCGGACCGCGGTGCTGCTGTACTGCCGCGAGGGCGACGAGCGGTGGACGGAGGAGGACGGGGCCTGGATGTGGGGGCTCCGGGACGCCTGCACGCTGCACGGGCTGCGCTGCGGGGCGTACATCACGCTGACCAAGAGCGGCTGGCAGGTGCTCGGCGAGGGCCGGGGAGGCCGCAGGCCGAGCTCCGACTCGCTTCCCGTGCCGCTCGACGACGGTCCGGCCGAGTTCGACCGGATCACGCCGAGGACCGCGAGCGGCGCGGCCGAGCCGCTGCGCCGGGCCGCCGCGCGCTGAGCGCACGGGCGGCGGTCGACCCGCGGCGCACGGACCGCGTTACGGACGCCGCAGGGGCGTCGTACGGCCGCCGGCGGCCTCCGCCGGACCCCTCGGGGCCCGGCGGGAGGAACGGCCGGGGAAAGGGCCGCCGGTCAGACGCCGGCGCCCGCTCCGAGGAGCTCCGTGATGCGCTGCGGGTCGCCGCAGACGACGAGCAGCGCGCCCGCGCGGGCCATCGCCGCGGGCAGGACGCGGGCGGTCGCCGCGTCGTCCCCGCCGTTGACGGCGACGATCACCACGGGACGGGGGGCGGCCCGCTCCACGGCGGAGGCGTCGGCGAAGAACACGTCGTCGCCGCTGTCCTGCTGGGCCCAGTAGGAGGCCTCGCCGAAGGACAGCTCGTGCGCCGTCCAGGGGTGCTGCTCGCCGGTGGTGAGCAGCAGGACCTCGCCGGGGGCGCGGCCGCTCTCCAGGAGCAGGTCCAGGGCCTCCTCGGCGGCGTCGAGCGCGCCGTCGACAGGGGCCGGGATCAGCTGGAGCTGGGGGGCGGACCGCTGGTCGGAACGATTCTCCGTGCGACCGGCCGGGGCCTTGCCGGGCACGGGCCGCGGCTTCGGCGGCGCGGGCCGGGCGGGTCCGGGGACGGGGTGTCCGGGTCGCGGGGAGGCCGCGGAACGCGGACCGGGTACGGGACGGGGGGTCGACGCGGGGCGGCCGGCGGCCGCGGTGGCGCGGGGACCCTGGGCGCTCTCGTGAATCTGAGGCTCCTCGGGGATGAGAGGCATGGGTGGATGTCTATCAAACGCCGCTGCGCGGGGCATCGGCGGGTGGGCGCACAGGTGCGCCCCGGGCGCGTGAGCGGCCCTTCGGCGGCTCCGTGACCGGAAGTTCAGAAGTCGAAGCCGAGTTGGCCCCCGCTCTCCAGCGCGGCCGCCTCGACGGAGAGGCGGACCTTCTTGAGGTGGCGCCACCGGGGCAGCGCGTCCAGGTAGGACCAGGAGAGCCGGTGGTGCGGGGTGGGGCCCAGCTCCGCGAGGGCCGCCCGGTGGACCGGCGAGGGGTAGCCCGCGTTGGCGCCGAAGGCGTACGGCGCGTACTCCCCCGGACCGGTGCCGGCCCCGGCCCCCAGCTCCGCCATGAGGGCGTCCCTGCGGACCTTGGCGAGGACGGAGGCTGCGGCCACGGCAATGCAGGACTGGTCGCCCTTGATCACCGTACGGACCCGCCAGGGGCTGCCGAGGTAGTCGTGCTTGCCGTCGAGGATCACCGCGTCGGGCCGCACGGGGAGGCCTTCGAGGGCCCGGACCGCCGCGAGCCGCAGCGCCGCGGTCATGCCGAGGTCGTCGATCTCCTGCGGGGAGGCGTCGCCGAGCGCGTACGCCGTCACCCACCGCTCCAGTTCCACCGCGAGGGCGGCACGGCGGTGGGGGGTGATCAGCTTGGAGTCGGTGAGTCCTTCGGGGGGCCGGCGCAGTCCGGTGACGGCCGCGCAGACCGTGACGGGACCGGCCCACGCCCCGCGCCCGACTTCGTCGACTCCGGCGACGATCCTGGCGCCGGTGGTGGCTCGGAGCGATCGCTCGACGGTGTGGGTGGGGGGTTCGTACGGCATGGCGCCAGACAGGTTACGCCGCCCGGGACCGCCCGCGATACCCGGATTCCCGCCAAGCTCCCGCACGCCCCCGCCGTCCCGCCTCCCGACCCCGCCGCCACCCCGCTCCGACCGCCCCGGAATTCACTTCCGCACACCATGGAAAGGGGGAAGGCGACGCCTCGAAGCCCTGGAAAACCCAAAAAAAACCGGCACCAAACCCCCACCAGCACACGGGAGGTCGCACCCGCGAAGGCACGGGCAAACCCCGGGCCCGGCAGATGGTCATCCCCGGGCCCGGCAGGTGGTCATCCCCCGGACCCGGCGACACCGGACCCCGGTCTCAGGAGGTCGTGACGGGCACCCACTCCGGAAGGTCCTCGGTCTGCCCCAGCCAGTCCACCGGCGGCGCGCCGGCCTCCGTGGCGGCCACCACGCCCCCCGCGATGGCACAGGTCGTGTCGACGTCGCCGCCGACCTGCGCGGTCGTCCAGAACATCCGCTCGAAGTCGCCGAGCGCCCGCGCGGCCGACCAGAGGGCGAAGGGGACCGTGTCGTGCGCGCTGGTGCGCCGTCCGCTGCCGAGCACGGCGGCGACCGTGCCGGGGTCGCCGTAGTCGAGCATGTCGCGGGCCCTGCGCAGCCCCGCCCCGACCGCGCTGCGCGGCACCAGGGCGATCACCCCGTCGAGCAGCGCCTCGGGCGTGGGCGGCCCGGCGGGGTCGGCCGCGAGGGCGGCCGCGGCGGCGACGGCCATGGCGCCGACCACGGCCTCGCGGTGCTGGTGGGTCGTGTACGCGGAGATCTCGGCCTGGTGGGTGGCCTGCTCCGGGTCGTCCGCGTACCAGGCCCCGAGCGGGGCGATCCGCATCGCGGCGCCGTTCCCCCAGGAGCCCTGCCCCTTGAAGAGCGCGGCGGCCAGCTCCCGCCAGTCGCCACCCTCCCGGACGAGCCTGAGCATCCGGTTGACCGCCGGGCCGTAGCCCCGGTCGAAGTCGTGGTGGTGCGCGAAGGACAGGGCCAGGGCGTCCTGGTCGATCCGGCCGTGTCGCGCGAGGACGGCCAGGACGGAGCAGGCCATCTCGGTGTCGTCGGTCCACTGCCAGGGTCCGGGCGGCAGCTCGCGCCGCTTCAGGAGGGGGTAGTGGACGGGTACGAAGAACTGGGAGCCCAGGGCGTCTCCCACGGACAGCCCGCGCAGGCTGGCCAGGGCGCGGTCGAAGCGCCGGTCGGGTGAGGAGTCAGCGGTCATCGGTCTGCCACTCTATCCGGTGCTGCCGTACGGTTCCGGGGTACGCCAGCGTTCGAACGGCCTGTCCAGACGGTACCTCCCGTCCTCCCCGAGCAGGAGGACGCGGGTCTCGGCGTTGCCGGGGTTCGACAGCGACTCGAAGTCCGCGACCGTCCAGTGGAACCAGCGCATGCAGAAGAGGCGCATGGTCAGTCCGTGGGTGACGAGGAGGACGTTGGGCGGGTGGTCGGGGGCCTCGAAGCTGCGGTACAGGCTCTCCAGGAAGGCCCCGACCCGGTCGTAGACGTCCGCGCCCGACTCCCCCTGGGCGAAGCGGTAGAAGAAGTGCCCGTACGCGTCGCGGTAGGCCTTCTGGAGGCGCACGTCCTCCCTGTCCTGCCAGTTGCCCCAGTCCTGCTCCCGCAGGCGCGGCTCCTCGCGGACCCGGACCTGCTCCGGGGGGAACCGGAAGGCGCGGAGGGTCTCGTGGGTGCGCCGGTAGGGGGAGACGTAGACGCTGACCGGCTCGTCGCCGAAGAGCTCCCGCAGCCGATCCCCCGTCTCCTCGGCCTGCCGCAGTCCGGTCGCGGTCAGCTTCAGGGCATGGTCGGGCTCGCGTTCGTACACCGTGTCGTCGGCATTGCCCTCGGACTCTCCGTGCCGGACGAGGACGATGCGCCGCGGTCGTGCCATACCCCGACCCTAGATCGCCGTCCTCCGGAAGGCTCGGCCGAGGGGGGCGACCGGCGGGGCGGCGGGGCCCTCGGACCGTCCAGGGCGGGGCGGCGGGGTCCTCAGACCGTCCAGGACGGTTCGAGCCGTACGACGTCCCCGTTCAGCGCCGCCACGTCGGCCGCGGTCCTGGCCCGCAGCCCGAGCCGCTCGACCCGCTCCTCGCGGTACTTGCCGTGCTCGGCGGCGGACTGCCACATCGAGAGGACCAGGAACTCGCTGCCGGGCGCCTCGCCGAACATGCCCCGCAGCATCCCGGGGGATCCGGCCATCGCCGGGTTCCACACCTTCTCCTGCATGAGCGCGAAGTGCTCGGCGCGGTCCTCGTGGACACGGCAGTGCGCCACCCGCGCCACGTCGGCGTCGGAGAAGCGCGGCTCGAATCCGGTCTTCACGTCGAAGCGGTGGTCGAACAGCCTGACCCGGCCGTCGCGGAACGTGCCGACCTGGGACGCCGCGAGCCGGTCGTGCGACCGCGCCATGAAGGAGTCGTAGAAGGCCCGGCTCTCCCAGAACGCGAAGACGTGGGCGACGTCCGGCCGGCTCCGGCTCCACCCGCCGCCCTGCCCCCGGAAGCCCGGCTCACCGAGCAGCCCCGCCCATTTCCGCTGCCCCCGCTCGAACCCTCGACGGTCCACCACGGTGCAGCGAATCCACTTGACCAGCACCGCGCCATCGTACGGGGCCGGGAGGCACCCCGGCAGTCCCCGGCGGGCGCACGCGCTCCGGCCGCGCGCGCTCCCCCGCTCCGGACCGGACGCCTCGACCGGACTTCCCGTGAACGCCCGTCAGAAACCTTCCTCATGAGCCGAGTTCTTCCACCCGTCCGGTTCGAGCCAGACGGACGACGAGATCCGGCTCGTCACCGCCGGTCCCCTCCGGCGCCGGACCCTCTGCCACCGGCGCATGACACCATGAGTGACCGGCACGCGACCCGGGCCCCGCGCACGGGCCGGCGGTACGAGGCGAGGCGCGCGGGGGCGCGCGGAGAGGGGAAGCACCATGAGCGGACTCAACAAAGGGGTGGGGCGCGTCGAGGTGACGCTCAAGTGGGACCCCGCCCCGGCCGGCGCGCCGGCCCACGACCTGGACCTCGTCGCCGGCGTCTTCACCTCCGACGACCCGCACGGCGCCCCGGCCCAGCTGGTGCACTTCGGCAGCCGCTCCCCGGACGGCACGATCACCCTCCACCGCGACAGCCGTACGGGCCAGGGGTTCGGCTACGACGAGGCCATGACCGTCGAGCTGGACCGGCTGGCCCCGAGGTACGCGCGCGTGGTGGTGGGCGTGGCGATACAGCAGAGCGGCGGGCGGATCTCCTTCGGCGACGTCACGGGCACGGGCGTACGGGTCCGCGAGGGCTACACGGACCTCCTGACGCACGACTTCGCGGACGTCCCGGGCGCCCTGTCGGCGACGGTCGTGGAGTTCACCCGCACCGGACCGGACGGCTGGGCGTACCGCCCGGCCCTCCGCGGCTTCGACGCCGACCCCCAGGCCTTCGGCACGCTCCTCGGCTCCGAGGCCTCCTGATCCTCCGGGGCACGCGGAAGGGGCGCCGACCGGTCGGTCGACGCCCCTCTCACGGACGGATCAGCTGCAGCCGCTGGTGGAGCCGCAGCCCTCGCAGATGTAGCAGGAGCCGGCCCGCTGCATCTTCGTGCCGCAGGAGAAGCAGAGCGGGGCGTCGGCGCTGATGCCGAGCTGCATCTCGACGAGCTCCGCC
This sequence comes from Streptomyces sp. NPDC093071, assembly GCF_044754545.1. Lineage (NCBI taxonomy): Bacteria > Bacillati > Actinomycetota > Actinomycetes > Kitasatosporales > Streptomycetaceae > Streptomyces > Streptomyces sp. NPDC093071. Next base: position 1,320,185 of record NZ_JBIVPH010000001.1, read on the forward strand.
GAGGTGTGCGCCTGCTTCGGGGCCGGGACCTCGGTCTTGGGGGCCGGGGCGGTGGCGACGGCCTTCAGCTCCGGGGTGCGGGGCGCCGACTGGGCCAGGCCCTCGACGTCGACCTCGTTGTCCCCGGGCTGCTCGTACGAGCCGGTGTCCAGGTGGCGCTGGCGCTCCTCGGCCGAGTGGATGCCGAGGGCGGACCGGGTCTCGAAGGGCAGGAAGTCGAGCGCCAGGCGGCGGAAGATGTAGTCGACGATCGACTGCGCCATCCGCACGTCCGGGTCGTCCGTCATGCCGGCCGGCTCGAAGCGCATGTTGGTGAACTTCGAGACGTACGTCTCCAGCGGGACGCCGTACTGGAGGCCGACGGAGACGGCGATGGAGAAGGCGTCCATCATGCCGGCGAGGGTCGAGCCCTGCTTCGACATCTTCAGGAAGACCTCGCCGAGACCGTCGTCCGGGTAGGAGTTGGCGGTCATGTAGCCCTCGGCGCCGCCGACGGTGAAGGAGGTGGTGATCCCCGGGCGGCCCTTGGGCAGGCGCTTGCGGACCGGGCGGTACTCGACGACCTTCTCGACGGCCTCGCGGATCGTCGCCTCGGACTTCGCGGTGACCTCGGCCTTCTCGTCCTCCTTCTTCTTGGCGGAGAGCGGCTGGCCGACCTTGCAGTTGTCGCGGTAGATGGCGAGCGCCTTGACGCCCATCTTCCAGGCCTCGAAGTAGACCTCCTCGACGTCCTCGACCGTGGCCGTCTCCGGCAGGTTCACGGTCTTGGAGAGGGCGCCCGAGATCCACGGCTGGATGGCGGCCATCATGCGGACGTGGCCCATCGCGGAGATGGAGCGCTCGCCCATGGCGCAGTCGAAGACCTCGTAGTGCTCGGCCTTGAGGCCGGGGGCGTCGACCACGTTGCCGTGCTCGGCGATGTGGGCGACGATCGCCTCGATCTGCTCCTCCTGGTAGCCCAGGCGGCGCAGGGCCTGCGGGACGGTGCCGTTGACGATCTGCATCGAGCCGCCGCCGACGAGCTTCTTGAACTTGACCAGGGCGAGGTCGGGCTCCAGGCCGGTGGTGTCGCAGGACATCGCGAGACCGATGGTGCCGGTGGGGGCGATGACCGAGGCCTGGGCGTTGCGGAAGCCGTTCTTGGCGCCGAGGCGGATCACGTCCTGCCAGGCCTCCGTGGCGGCGGCCCAGATCGGGGAGTCCAGGTCGTCCACGCGGACGGCCGTGGTGTTGGCGTCGGCGTGCTGCTTCATGACGCGCTGGTGCGGCTCGGCGTTGCGGGCGTAGCCGTCGTACGCGCCGACGACGGCGGCGAGTTCGGCGGAGCGCTTGTACGAGGTGCCGGTCATCAGGGAGGTGATGGCGCCGGCGAGGGCGCGGCCGCCGTCGGAGTCGTACGCGTGGCCGGTCGCCATCAGGAGGGCGCCGAGGTTGGCGTAGCCGATGCCGAGCTGACGGAAGGCGCGGGTGTTCTCGCCGATCTTCTGCGTCGGGAAGTCGGCGAAGCAGATGGAGATGTCCATCGCGGTGATGACGAGCTCGACGACCTTGGCGAAGCGCTCGACGTCGAAGGACTGGTGGCCCTTGCCGTCGTCCTTGAGGAACTTCATCAGGTTCAGCGAGGCGAGGTTGCAGGACGTGTTGTCCAGGTGCATGTACTCGCTGCACGGGTTCGAGCCGTTGATGCGGCCGGACTCGGGGCAGGTGTGCCAGCGGTTGATCGTGTCGTCGTACTGGATGCCCGGGTCGGCGCAGGCCCACGCGGCCTCGGCCATCTTGCGGAAGAGCGCCTTGGCGTCGACCTCCTCGATGACCTCGCCGGTCATGCGGGCGCGCAGGCCGAACTTCCCGCCGTCCTCGACGGCCTTCATGAAGGCGTCGTTCACGCGGACGGAGTTGTTGGCGTTCTGGTACTGGACGGACGTGATGTCGTCGCCGCCCAGGTCCATGTCGAAGCCCGCGTCGCGCAGCGCGCGGATCTTCTCCTCTTCCTTGACCTTGGTCTCGATGAAGTCCTCGATGTCGGGGTGGTCGACGTCGAGGATGACCATCTTGGCCGCGCGGCGGGTGGCGCCGCCGGACTTGATCGTGCCGGCGGAGGCGTCGGCGCCGCGCATGAAGGAGACCGGGCCGGAGGCGTTGCCGCCGGAGGAGAGCAGCTCCTTGGAGGAGCGGATGCGGGAGAGGTTCAGGCCGGCGCCGGAGCCGCCCTTGAAGATCATGCCCTCTTCCTTGTACCAGTCGAGGATGGACTCCATGGAGTCGTCGACGGACAGGATGAAGCAGGCGGAGACCTGCTGGGGCTGCGGGGTGCCGACGTTGAACCAGACCGGCGAGTTGAAGCTGAAGATCTGGTGCAGGAGGGCGTAGGCCAGCTCGTGCTCGAAGATCTCGGCGTCGGCGGGCGAGGCGAAGTAGCCGTACTCCTCGCCGGCCTTCGTGTACGTCTTCACGATCCGGTCGATGAGCTGCTTGAGACCGGTCTCGCGCTGCGGGGTGCCGACCGCGCCGCGGAAGTACTTGCTGGTGACGATGTTGACCGCGTTCACCGACCAGAAGTCGGGGAACTCGACGCCGCGCTGCTCGAAGTTCACCGAGCCGTCGCGCCAGTTGGTCATGACGACGTCCCGGCGCTCCCACGTCACCTCGTCGTACGGATGCACGCCGGGGGTGGTGTGGATGCGCTCGATGCGCAGGCCCTTGCTCGCCGACTTGGCTCCCTTGGTGCGGGAACCACGTGCCGGGCCGCTCGCCGTCTCTGTCATGCCGCCTCCCATATACGGGCAAAACACACTTTGGCGCCCAGATAGTCCCAGGGCACCGTCTTCTGGTACGTCGTTCAGTACTGCTGCCACGAGGGCCGGAGGGCCGTTCGGGGCACGTCTGCCGGGCCGCGCGACGGCGGCCGGTCGCACCGGGCCGCCGTGCGGCCCGGACCGCCGGTCAGTCGGCGGCGGTGGCGGGAACGGGGACCTCTGGGGTCGCACCGCTCCCGGGATTCTCGACGGGGGGCCGCACGCGGAGCTCCGCGATGGCGGCCTCGAAGTCCTCCAGGCTGTCGAAGGCCTTGTAGACGGACGCGAAGCGCAGGTACGCGACGAGGTCGAGTTCCCGCAGGGGGCCGAGGATCGCCAGGCCCACGTCGTGGGTGGTCAGCTCGGCGCTGCCGGTGGCGCGCACCGCCTCCTCGACCCGCTGGCCGAGCTTGGCGAGGGCGTCCTCGGTGACCGGCCTTCCCTGGCACGCCTTGCGCACGCCGGAGATGACCTTGGTACGACTGAAGGGCTCGGTGACGCCGGAGCGCTTCACCACCATGAGCGAGCAGGTCTCCACCGTCGTGAAACGACGGGAGCAGTCGGGACACTGGCGACGGCGTCGGATGGACGTCCCGTCGTCGGTGGTGCGACTGTCGACGACACGGCTGTCGGGGTGCCTGCAGAAGGGGCAGTGCATTGGTTCCAAGGCCTCCCTCATGGCACGGCTGACGAGCCTCGCGCGGCCCGTCAAGGCCCTGCGAAGCGACCACCAGCATAGGTGATGCGAGCACCCCCGGCAGACCGGGACCACTACCCCTGGGTGGTCGATGACATCCAACCACTAGATCTTGGGTTGCAGACGCTTCCGGACCCTCCGCGTGTCGCGGCGCGTCCGCTCCCGGGATTCCGCCCCTCCGGGTGTAACACTGCGAGGGGTCGCCGAACGGACCGCGGGCGGTCGTGGGGATCGCCGGTGATCGGCGGGCGAGGGCGACCCAGCGCCGAAGGCTACCGGAAGGCCCCGTTCGGGGCGGCGGCGCGGTCCCCCGGACGGCGGCGCGCATACACCTCTCCCCAGACAGGTGTAAGACAATCCGCGAATTTTCACTCGAACGTGTGTTTGGCGCAACCTTTCGAAAGCTACTACCGTTGTGCCAGCCAGGGAGACCATTCGAGAGGGGCCGACGACGTGACCACCACCGCAGACAGTGCCACCATCACCGCCCAGGACCGCTCCCAGGGCCGACTCGAGGCGGTGCACGCCATGAGTGACGTAAACATGACCGGCGAGGAGCCCGGGCGCCCCGCCCGCGCCCTTCCCGGACGACCTCCCGGCATCCGGGCCGACAGCTCCGGCCTCACCGACCGGCAGCGCCGGGTCATCGAGGTCATCCGCGACTCGGTCCAGCGGCGGGGCTACCCGCCGTCGATGCGCGAGATCGGGCAGGCGGTGGGCCTCTCCAGCACCTCCTCGGTGGCGCACCAGCTCATGGCGCTGGAGCGCAAGGGCTTCCTCCGCCGCGACCCGCACCGCCCCCGGGCCTACGAGGTGCGCGGCTCCGACCAGCCGAGCACCCAGCCCACGGACACCACCGGCAAGCCCGCCGCGTCGTACGTCCCGCTGGTCGGCCGGATCGCCGCCGGCGGCCCGATCCTGGCCGAGGAGTCCGTCGAGGACGTCTTCCCCCTCCCCCGGCAGCTGGTCGGCGACGGCGAGCTGTTCGTCCTGAAGGTCGTCGGCGACTCGATGATCGAGGCCGCCATCTGCGACGGCGACTGGGTCACCGTCCGCCGCCAGCCCGTCGCGGAGAACGGCGACATCGTCGCCGCGATGCTGGACGGCGAGGCCACGGTCAAGCGCTTCAAGCGCGAGGACGGCCACGTCTGGCTGCTCCCGCACAACGCCGCGTACCAGCCCATCCCCGGCGACGAGGCCACCATCCTCGGCAAGGTCGTGGCGGTGCTGCGACGGGTGTGACCGCACCCCGTCGGCTCTGACCGGGCCCCGGAACCCCTGCGCCGGTTCCGGGGCCCTGCCGTGTCCGGGCCCGGTACCTCCCGGGCCCGGATCTCAGACGCTCGCCGCCTTCGAGGCCGCGTCGATGGCCGCGAGCGACTTCCGCACCTGGTTGCGGTCGGTGGTGTACCAGAAGTCGGGCAGCGAGGCCTTGAGGTAGCTGCCGTAGCGGGCCGTGGCGAGCCGGGGGTCCAGGACCGCCACGACGCCCCGGTCGCCGGTGGCCCGCACGAGACGGCCCGCGCCCTGGGCCATGAGCAGGGCCGCGTGGGTCGCCGCCACCGCCATGAAGCCGTTGCCCCCGGCCTCCTCGACGGCCTTCTGCCGGGCGCTCATCAGCGGGTCGTCCGGGCGCGGGAACGGGATCTTGTCCATGACGACCAGCTGGCAGCTGGGGCCCGGGACGTCCACGCCCTGCCAGAGCGACAGCGTCCCGAAGAGACAGGTCTGCGGGTCGGCGGCGAAGTTCTTGATCAGCTCGCCCAGGGTGTCCTCGCCCTGGAGCAGGATCGGCAGCTCGGGGACCCGGGTCCGCAGCTCCTCCGCCGCCTGCTGCGCCGCGCGCATGGAGGAGAAGAGGCCCAGGGTCCGCCCGCCGGCCGCCTGCATCAGCTCGGTGAGCTCGTCGAGCATGTCGCCCCGGTCCCCGTCGCGCGCGGGGCGCGAGAGGTGCTTGGCGACGTACAGGATGCCCTGCTTGGGGTAGTCGAACGGGGAGCCGACGTCGAGGCCCTTCCAGACCGGCAGGTCGTCCCCGGTGGTGCCCTCGGGGGCCAGGCCGAGCGAGGCCCCGACCCCGTTGAAGTCGCCGCCCAGCTTGAGGGTGGCCGAGGCGAGCACCACGGACCGCTCGGTGAACAGCTTCTCCCGGAGCAGACCGGAGACGGTGAGCGGGGCGACCCGCAGCGAGGCACCGAACCGATCGTGGCGCTCGTACCAGACGACGTCGTACTCGGACCCCTGCGTGATCCGCTCCGCGACGCCGTGGACGGTCTCCACCGAGGCCATGGCCTGCTTGCGCACGGCGTCCTCGTCCTGCACGGACCGGTCGCGGGTCGAGCCCAGGGCCGTGATCACGGCGCGGGCCGCGTCCCGCAGCGCCATCAGGGCGTACGCGAGGTCCTCCGGGATCTCCTCCAGACGGCCCGGCAGCGCCAGCTCCATGACCCGCTCGAAGCCCTCGGCGGCGGTCTGCAGCTGGTCGGCGACCTTCTCGTCCACGAGCTTCGCGGCCCGGCGCACCGCGCGGTTGACCTGGCCGGGGGTGAGCTCCCCGGTGGCGACGCCGGTCACGCGGGAGACCAGCTCGTGGGCCTCGTCGACGATCAGCACCTCGTGCTGCGGGAGCACCGGGGCGCCCTCGATGGCGTCGATGGCGAGCAGGGCGTGGTTGGTGACGACGACGTCCGCGAGCTTGGCGCGCTCGCGGGCCGCCTCCGCGAAGCACTCCGCTCCGTACGCGCACTTGCTCGCGCCGAGGCACTCGCGGGAGGAGACCGAGACCTGGGACCAGGCCCGGTCGGAGACGCCCGGCGTCAGGTCGTCCCGGTCGCCGGTCTCCGTCTCGTCCGACCAGTCCCGCAGGCGGATCAGGTCCTGGCCCAGCTTGCTGGTGGGCGCGGCCGCCTCGAAGGGGTCGAAGAGCCCCTCCTCCTCGTCCTGCGGCACCCCTTCGTGGAGCCGGTGCAGACAGAGGTAGTTCGACCGGCCCTTGAGCATGGCGAACTGGGCGCGGCGGCGCAGCTGCGGGTGCAGCGCGTCGACCGTCCGGGGGAGGTCGCGCTCGACGAGCTGGCGCTGCAGCGCCAGGGTGGCCGTGGCCACCACCACCCGCTCCCCCTGGGCCAGCGCCGGCACGAGGTAGCCGAGCGACTTTCCGGTGCCGGTGCCGGCCTGGACGAGGAGGTGGGAGCTGTCGTCGATGGCCTCGGCCACGGCCTCGGCCATGGTGACCTGGCCGGGTCGCTCCGTGCCGCCGACGGCGGCGACGGCGGCGTGGAGGAGGTCGGGGAGGGATGGCTTCGTCATAGCCCTCCCACCCTACGGGGCGGTGCTGACAGCCCGGTCACGCGAGTGGGTTCGGAACGGTCCCGTGGACGGCCGCGTGGGGGCGCTCGGACCGGTCCCGGTAGCCGTCCAGGTGCAGACGGTTGCGGTTGAGGCAGAGCCGCTCGATGCGGGGGGTGAGGAGGTCGAAGAGCTCGAAGCGCTCCTTCAGCTCGGGGAAGCGCGCCTGGTGGCGCAGGATCTCGGCGCGGACGAGGGCCCAGAAGTCCTCCTCGGGCACTCCGAGTTGCTCCTCGCAGAGCGGCGCCAGGTAGCGGAAGACGCCGACGAAGAGCCCCGAGTGGATGAACTGGGTCAGGAAACCGGGCTCCTCCGTCAACAGGACGTCGCGGACGTCGTCCGGAAGGGTGGCGTGTTCGGGAAGCGGGTGGGCACTGATGTTCACATCGTCGACGAAGTCCTTGATCGCCAGGCGGACGGGGACGTCGTCGGTGTCGTAGACGACGATCGCGTTCTCGCCGTGGGGCGAGAAGACGGTGCCGTAGCGGTAGAGGAAGTGCAGCAGCGGAGGGAGCAGAGCGGTGAAGAGGTGCTGGAGCCAGACGGCGGGGGCGAGTCCCGAGCGCTCGACGAGTTCGGCGACGAACGCGCGGCCGGACGGGTCCGTGTGGAGGAGGGCGGCGAGGGTGCGGGCGCGCTCGCCCGGCGGCAGTCCCAGGGGCTCGCGCCAGATCGCGCCGAGCAGTTCCTTGTACTGGTAGGGGACTTCGGGCAGCCGGTCGTACAGCGGGTGCTCGACGGTGACGGAGGCGACCTCTCCGAGGAGGATCACGCGGCACTCGTCCCGGAGGAACGGGTCGTCGTCGCGCAGTCCGTGGACCCAGGAGGTGACGGCGGGGGCGGCGAGGGTGCGTTCGGTGGGCAGCCCGCGCCAGACGAGGGTGTTGAGCACGGAGAGGGGGAGCTTGACGGTGTGCCGGTCGGGGCGGCTGGTGTTGAGGAAGGTGCGGACGGACTGCTGCGGCAGGCGGAGGTCGCCGTCGGTGGGGAGGGGGACGATGTCCCCGGCGGCGACGGCCGGCGCGTAGAGGGGGAGCAGGATCTCGTCCCACTGCCAGGGGTGGACGGGGAGCAGCAGGTAGTCGTCGGGCGCGTGGCCGCGGGCGGTGAGGGCGGCGCGGAAGGAGGCGCGGACCTCGGGGTCGAGTTCCCGGGTGTAGAGGAGGTCGGGATTCTCCAGGCCGGGGACGCCCCGGTAGGCGGCGAGGCGGGTGCTGACGGCGATCCACGGCAGCCGGGCGGGGCGGCGCGCCTCGGGGGCCCAGCGGGCGGCGTCGGAGGCGGAGAAGCCGATGCGGCCCTTGTTGAGGACGAGCCAGGGGTGGCCGGTCTGGTGGCCTTCGAGTTCGGCGTAGGAGAGCTCGGCCAGCTCGTGCGCGGGGAGGGCCGTGTGGTCGAGGCGGGTGTCGGCGGCGAGGGTGGCGGAGAGCTCGCGGATGAGGTGGCCGAGGGTGGCGCCGTCGAGCCGGAGGAGGAGGCGGGCACGGACCAGGAAGTCGAAGGGATCGGTCAGGGGCCGGCCCTCGTGGGTGATCGAATCGGCGGCGACGCGCCAGCCGCCGTAGGCGCCGCGGCGGGCGCGGAAGGTGAGCGTGGTGCCGTCGTCCAGCCGCAGCGCGTGACGGTCGGGGGCGCCGTCCTCGTCTCCGGCGGGGACGGGTGCGAGGACCTCCTCGTACGCGAACTCGGAGAGGAGCTTGGCGAGGAGACGGGAGGAGGCGCGGGCCCAGGCGGCGGCGTTCAGCTCGGGGGGCGCGAGCAGTTCGGACGCGGGGGGTTCGGATGCGAGGGGTTCGGATGCGGAGGGTGCGGGGGCCTGGACGGGGATCGAAGCGGGGACCGGGACGGAAGGGGCGGGTCGTACGGAGTCGTGGGGTGCAGGGGACGTCGACACGAGGACTCCTCGGGGTGGGAACCGCTGTGGGGCGAGCGGTGTACGCAAGGGAGGGGTGGGTTCAGAGGACGTGCCGCAGGGCGCGGTCACGGATCATGAGGGCGGCCTTCTTGTCGGGCAGGTCGACTTCCGCCGCGTAGCGGAAGCCGCCGCCGAGGAAGGCCGAGACGGAGGGGGTGTTGCGGAGGTCGGGTTCGGCGAGGACGCGGGTGCACCGGGGACGGTGGTCGAGGATCAGGTCGGCGACCGCCCGCAGGAGCGTGGTGCCGATGCCCCGGCCCCGGTCGGTGACGCCGCCGATGAGCAGGTGGACGCCCGTGTCGTGGGGGTGTGCCGGGTAGTGCCGGGCGAGCGGGTCGAGGTCGGCGCGGTAGATCTCGAAGTAGCTCATGGGCGTGCCGTCGAGCAGGCCGAGGCAGGGGACGCTCCGGCCGTCGCCCTCCAGTTGGGCGCGGAGGTGCTCGGCGGTCACGGTCTCGGGTCCGGCGAGCTCCCAGAAGGCGGAGACGGCGGGGTCGTTCATCCACCGGACGAGGAGCGGCAGGTCCCGTTCGAGCCGGACGGGGACGAGCCGGAAGGAGCCGGCCGGGGTGGCGGCGGGGCTCCAGGAGGCGACGGAGTCGAGCAGGTCGCCGTCGAGGAGTTCGCGGTGCGGGAGGCCGCCGCGGAAGAGGACGCCGGAGGGGGTGCCGGAAACGGAGGGGGCTCCGGGGGTGGTGGGGGCGGAGGCGGAAGGGGCGCCGGGGACGGTGTCGGCCGGGGGCTGGGGTGGTGCTCCCCGGGTGAGGAGGGCGACGAGGTCGTCGACCCTCAGGTCGAGGGTGTCGTCCCCCGGCGGGTCGACCGGGGGGCGGGTGGGTGACACGGTGTCGCTCTCCTCTCGGCGGTGCGGTCGGGGCGTGGGGTCGTCGGCGGGTCAGGCGCGGAGGGGGTTGGTGACGGTGACGTAGACGGACTGGGTGTCGACCGGGCCGACGAGTTCGTCCAGGCCGTGCAGCCGGGTGAGGAGGTTGGCCTTGCTGCGCAGGGTCGCGGCTTCCAGGAGCCGGTGCGGGAGGGGCGAGCCCAGGCCGGTGGCGGAGGTGAGGAAGCTGCGGAGGGCGGCGAGCAGGACGCGTTCGTCGGCGAGGTGCTGGGCGCCGAAGGCGCCGATCAGGCCGAGGACGTTGTTGATGCCGAGGTAGTAGGCGAAGCGCTCGTCGGTGACCTGGTCGGAGACGAAGGTGTCGCTGTGGGCGCCGATGCCGGGGAGGCGGCTCTCCAGCTCGCTGCGGTGGGACTCGCGGAAGTAGTAGCCCTGGTTGTCGCGGTAGCGGCCGCCGACCGGCCAGCCGTCCGGGTCCAGGAGCACCAGGGTGTTCTGCTGGTGGGCCTCCAGGGCGATGCCGGCGTGTCCGTCGAGCCAGAGGACAGGGCGGACGACCTGGTCGAGGTAGCGGAGGAACCACTCGGTGGCGACGGCGGCGCCGGGGCGGCCGGTGCGGGCGGCGAGCCGGCCGATGACGTCGGCGAGCCGGGAGCGCATGGCGGTGGCTCCGGGCCAGGGGCGGGGGGCGGTGAGGGCGGCGATGCAGACGGCGTCGTCGCCGGGGCCGAAGGGGTTGTGGCGGATCATGACGTCGAGGCCGGGGACGGGGGCGCCGTCCGGGGTGTCGACGGCCAGCCAGGCGGGGTCGCGGACGATGTCGAAGCCCGGGTGGGCGGCCTGCCACTCGTCGACGAGGCCGGTCCGGAGCAGCCGGTGGACCTCGACGCCCCGGTGGAGTTCCTTGCGGAGGTTCTCGCGGCGGGAGTTGGTGATGCGCAGGCCGAGGGAGAGCTTGAGCATGGCCGGGGCGCCGGGGCGGTGCACGGTGCGGATGGAGGAGGTGGGGTGCCAGGGGGCACCGTGGGGTCCGAGGTCGTGGAGGAGGCCGCCGTCGAGGAGGGCGCGGACGTCGGGGCGGTGGCGGAGTTCGCGGGCCTGCCAGGGGTGGAGGGGCAGGGGCACGGTGCCGGTGGGGAGCGCGAGCCCTTCCGCGAGGCCGAGGGCGAGCTGTTCGGCGGTGACGGGGCGGCCCTGTTCGGTCCAGGCGGAGTCGGAGGCCAGGAGGGAGCGGTCGACGGCGAACCAGTGGAGGGGGAAGGCGCCGTGCAGCTCGGGTGAGTAGAGGCGGCTCTCGGCCTCGGTGAGGCCTTCGCGGCTCTTGGGGGTGGGGTGGAGCGGGTGGCCGAGCAGGAGGGACTGCTCGGCGGCGAGGAACAGGTCGGCGTCCGGGTGCGGCTGGGGCCGGCGGCGGCGCTCGGTGATGAAGTCGGCGGTGCGGCGGGCGGAGTCGGCGACCCGGCCGACGAGTTCGGTGCCCTCGGGGCGGCCGGTCTCCCGGCTGAGAAGGGCGGCGACGGTGACCGCGTCGGCGGGCGGCGCCGAGGAGGGGAGTCCTTCGAGGACGGGGGCGCCGAAGCGGTGCCAGCCGGTGGGCGACCAGTAGTGGACGGGGACGAGGAGGGCGGTGCCGCTGGCGTCGAGGGGGACGCGCAGGGTGGTGGAGGCGGGGGCGGGGAGGTTCTTCTCCCGGACCCAGCAGCGCAGGAGGTTCTCGACCGCGGCCGTGTCGGCGGCGCGCGCCGCGTCAGGGTCGTCCAGGGGGTCGGCGGCCCGGGAGACCCGGGGGCCGTGCGGTCCGGCGTGCTGGTGCGGGACGGTGGGGTCCTCGAAGCGGGGGCCCCCGGAGCGGGGGTTCCCGGAGCCGGGTGCCCCGGGGGCGGAGGTCCCGGCCGTGAGGGGGTCGGTGGCGAGGAGGGGTGCGGTGGCGGGCGCCGGGGAGGTGGGCGTGGCGTTCACGGGCTTCCTTGGGGGGTGGGGCCGGGGGCGGTCCGGGGTCGGTGGGACGGCCCGGGGGCGGGCCTGGGGGCGGGGGCCCGGCGGGAGGGGGGCGGGTGGGGGGCGCGGGCCCGTTCGGCGGCGGCGAGGGCGTCGGCGAAGCGGTCCAGGACGGCGGTGGCCTGCTCGTCGGTGAGGGTGAGCGGCGGCAGGAGCCGGACCACCGCGGAGTGGCGGCCGCCGAGTTCGACGATGAGTCCGCGGGCCAGACACTCCTGCTGGACGGCGAGGGCCAGGGCGGGGGCGGCGGGCGGGACGGTGTCGTCCGGTCCGGCCGCGTCGGGGTCGACGAGTTCGACGCCGATCATCAGGCCCCGGCCGCGGACGTCGCCGACGCACGGGTGGGCCGCGGCGAGGCCCCGGAGCTGTCCGAGGATGCGGGCGCCGAGAGTGCCAGCCCGTTCGGCCAGCCTGTTCTCGCGGACGTACGCGAGGGTGGCCGTGCCGGCGGCCATGGCGAGCTGGTTGCCGCGGAAGGTGCCGGCGTGGGCGCCGGGTTCCCAGGCGTCGAGCGCGGAGCGGTAGACGACGACGGCGAGGGGGAGGGAGCCGCCGATGGCCTTGGAGAGGACCATCACGTCGGGTACGACGCCGCTGTGTTCGACGGCCCAGAAGGCGCCGGTGCGGCCGACCCCGGTCTGGACCTCGTCGACGACGAGGGGGATGGAGCGGTCGGCGGTGATGCGGCGCATCCGGCGCATCCAGTCGTCGGGGGCGGGGATGACGCCGCCTTCGCCCTGGACGGCCTCGACGATCATTCCGGCGGGGGTGGCGACGCCGCTCTTGGGGTCGTCGAGGAGGCTCTCGGTCCAGCGGGCGGAGAGTTCCGCGCCGTGTTCGCCGCCGACGCCGAAGGGGCAGCGGTAGGGGTGGGGGTAGGGCAGCCGGGTGACGCGGACGTCGCGGGCCCCGCCGGAGGCGGCGAGGGCTCCGGAGGTCATGCCGTGGTAGGCGCCGGTGAAGGCGAGGAGGCCGTCGCGGCCGGTGGCGGTGCGGACGAGGGTGAGGGCGGCCTCGACGGCGTCGGTGCCGGCCGGTCCGCAGAACTGGACGCGGGCGTCGTCGGCGAGGTCGCCGGGGAGGGTGGCGAACAGTTCGGTGGTGAAGGCGTCCTTGAGGGGGGTGGCGAGGTCGAGGACGTGGAGCGGGGCGCCCGAGTCGAGGACCTTCTTGACGGCTTCGAGGACCACGGGGTGGTTGTGGCCGAGCGCGAGCGTCCCGGCGCCGGAGAGGCAGTCGAGGTAGCGGCGGCCGTCGGCGCCCTCGATGGTCAGGCCCCGGGCCCGCACGGGCACGATCGGCAGGGAGCGGGCGTAGGTGCGGGCGGCGGACTCGCGCAGGGACTGGCGGCGCAGGATCCCCTCGTACCCGGTCCCCCGTACCGTCCGCCCCGACGGGGAGGCCTGTCCGCCTTCGGCCTTTCCTGGCGTTTCACGGCTTTCGCCCGCCCGGTTCGGCGCGTCCGCCGGGGCCGGCGGGGCGTGCGGCTCCGCCGGGACGGCCGGAGCTGATTCGGTCACGGCCACGGCTCGGTGTCCTCCCGCTGTAACAGTTGCGTTGCACATCGGGACGTCGTGGAGCTGCCGCAAGGGCCCTCCCCGGCGCCTCCGTTGTGTCCCCCGTACGTACCAACGACGGGAACTCCCCGGGATCACGGGCCGGAGGCAAGTTCTTGGCGTGTCCCGGATCACGGCACGGCAACGGCCGAACGGTGCCCGGAACCACCGGCGGGGCGCGTACCGTCCCCTCCGTCACCGGCATAGTGGGGGCCGTCGGCCGCGATCCGCCGGGATCCGGCCACTGCTCACCGACGAGCAAGCCGTACAAGTTGACGTAGTCCCAGGGGGATCACGAGATGCGATCGATTCGTCCGCTGCTGACGGCGGCTTCCGCCGTCGCGGCGCTGACGCTCACCGTTACGTCCTGCGGGCCGAGCGAGGAGAACGCGGGAGACAAGCCCAGCGCGCCCGCGAGCCTGAGCCCGGCCGAGAAGATCAAGATTCCGGAGGACCTGAAGGACCGCCTGAAGGAACACGGGATCGACCTCGACAAGTGGCGCGACGGCGAGTGGAAGAACTGGGACCGCGACAAGTGGCTGCGTGAGGCCAAGGACTTCGTCAACCCGATCATCGAGGACCTCTGGGACCCGGACCGGATGCGGGAGGCCGAGCGCCCCGACAAGCCGGTCGAGGAGGAGGACATCTCGGGCGACGAGGGCGTCACCGACCCGACTCCGGCCCCGGTGCGGGCGAAGGCCGTGGACGCGAAGTACCACGACAACGCCCCCGAGTCCGGCAAGGTCTTCTTCGACGGCCCCGAGGGCTCCATGGTCTGCTCGGCCACGGTCGTGAAGGACCCGGCGCACCCGGGCAAGTCCAACATGGTCTGGACGGCCGGGCACTGCGTGCACAAGGGCAAGAAGGGCGGCTGGTACCGCAACATCGCCTTCGTGCCCTCGTACAACGACGCGGCGCTGGCGACCTCCGACCTGGAGAAGGCATCGCGCGAGCGGATCGCCCCGTACGGCGTGTGGTGGGCGGAGTGGGTCAAGACCTCCGACCAGTGGATCGCCGAGGGCGCGAACACCGGCGGCGCGGGCGCGCCCTACGACTTCGCGGTCATCAAGGTGACCCCGGAGAAGGGCTCCTCGGCCAAGTCCCTGGAGGAGACGGTCGGTTCGGCGCTTCCGGTGGAGTTCAACGCGCCCGCCGTGCCGAAGATCGCGAGCATGACGGCGACCGGCTACCCGGCGGCGGCGCCGTTCGACGGCCAGAAGATGTTCCAGTGCCAGGACAAGCCGGGCCGGCTGTCCCTGAAGGCGAACCAGCCGACGATGTACCGCATCGGCTGCACCATGACCGGCGGTTCGTCCGGCGGCGGCTGGGTGGCCGAGGGCACCGACGGCAAGCCGGCGCTGGTGTCGAACACCTCGATCGGCCCGGCCTCGGCCGGCTGGCTCGCGGGTCCGCGCCTCGGCCCGGAGGCCAAGGGCATCTTCGACGAGGTCAGCAAGAAGTACGCCGGGCAGTAGGACGGCGCGGAGGCGGGACCCCCGGGTCCCGCCTCCACCCATGTCGCACCCGCCCCGCGGGCCGCGCCGGATCGCGGCCGGCCCCGGGCCCGGGGTCACACCTCAGGGGGAAATCACCACATGCGCTCCGTACGACTCATACCCGCGGCCCTCGGCCTGGTGACGGCGCTCGCGCTGACCGCCACGGCCTGCGGCCCCACCGAGACCCCGGCGGCCGACAAGCCGGCCGGCGGGGCGAGCAGTTCCGCACCCGCGGCCGATGCCGGGAACGGCGACGCCGGCCTCGGCAAGGACCTCGCCGACAAGCTCAGGAAGCACGGCGTCGACCCGGACAAGTGGAGGGACGGCGAGTGGAAGAACTGGGACAGGGACACCTGGCTCCGTGAGGCCGAGGACTTCGTCAACCCGGTGATCGAGGGGCTCTGGGACCCGGCGCGGATGCAGTCCGCGAAGAGCCCGGACCAGACGATCACGGCGCAGGCCGGCACCGGCGGCACCGACCCGACCCCCCGGCCCGTGCGGGCGCAGCGCGAGAAGACCCCGTACCACCGCAACGCGGCCCCGGTCGGCAAGATCTTCTTCGACGCGCCGCAGGGCCACATGGTCTGCTCCGGCACCATCGTGAAGGACCCCCGCCGCCCCGGGAAGTCGAACCTGGTCTGGACGGCCGGGCACTGCGTCCACGCGGGCAAGAAGGGCGGCTGGTACCGCAACATCACCTTCGTGCCCGCCTACAACGACCTGGGCAAGTCCCCCGCCGCGCTCAGCAACGCGAAGCCGCACGAGGTGTACCCGTACGGCCAGTACTGGGCCGACTGGGCCGTGACCTCGAACGACTGGATCACGTCCGGCGGCACCAACCAGGCCTGGCCGTACGACTACGCCGTGCTGCACGTGAAGCCGCAGCGGGGCGGCAAGTCCCTGGAGGAGACCGTCGGCGCCGCCCTGCCGGTGGACTTCTCCGCCCCGGCGCCCGCGCAGGCGGGGACGATCGGTGCCTGGGGCTACCCGCAGGCCGCCCCGTACAACGGTGTGATCATGCACAAGTGCCTGGACCGGGCGACGCGGCTCACCACGGCACCCGCGACCCCGGTGATGTACCGGATCGGCTGCACGATGACCGCCGGTTCGTCCGGCGGCGGCTGGTTTCGGGTGCTGCCGAGCGGGAGGACGGCGCTCGTGTCGAACACCTCGATCGGCCCGGCCGGCAGCAACGGCTGGCTCGCCGGACCGCAGCTGGGCAGCAGTGCCAAGGCGGCCCACGAGATGGTCAGCAAGAAGTTCGCCGGCTGACCCGTCCCACGGATCCCGTTCTCCGGAACGGCCGAAGGCGCCGGCCTCCTCCCCGCGGGGAGGAGGCCGGCGCCTTCGGCACGTACGGCGGGGTCAGTGCGCGGCGGGCATGAACGGCGCCAGGAGCGCCGCCAGTTCCTCGTGCACCCTGGCCTTGAGCAGGGTGCCCTCGGGGGTGTGCTCCTCGGACTCCAGCTCGCCCTCGGCGTGCACCCGCGAGACCAGACCGCCCTGTGTGTACGGCACGAGGGCCTCGATCTCGACCTTCGGGCGCGGCAGCTCGGCGTCGATGAGCGCCAGCAGCTCCTCGATGCCCTGGCCCGAGCGGGCCGAGACGGCGATGGAGTGCTTCTCCACGCGCAGCAGCCGCTGGAGGACCAGGGGGTCCGCCGCGTCCGCCTTGTTGATGACGACGATCTCCGGCACGTTCACCGCGCCGACGTCCCGGAAGACCTCGCGGACGGCGGCCAGCTGCTCCTCCGGGGCGGGGTGCGAGCCGTCCACCACGTGCAGGATGAGGTCGGAGTCGCCGACCTCCTCCATGGTGGAGCGGAACGCCTCGACCAGGTGGTGCGGCAGGTGCCGGACGAAGCCGACGGTGTCGGCCAGGGTGTAGACCCGGCCGGTGGGCGTCTCGGCCCGGCGGACGGTCGGGTCGAGCGTGGCGAACAGCGCGTTCTCCACGAGGACGCCCGCGCCCGTGAGCCGGTTGAGCAGGGAGGACTTGCCGGCGTTGGTGTAGCCCGCGATGGCGACCGACGGCACGTTGTTGCGGCGCCGCTCCTGCCGCTTGACGTCGCGGCCGGTCTTCATCTCGGCGATCTCCCGGCGCATCTTCGCCATCTTCTCGCGGATGCGGCGCCGGTCGGTCTCGATCTTGGTCTCACCGGGACCGCGGGTCGCCATGCCGCCACCGCCGCCGCCGCCCATCTGACGGGAGAGGGACTGGCCCCAGCCGCGCAGTCGCGGCAGCATGTACTGCATCTGCGCGAGCGCGACCTGCGCCTTGCCCTCTCGGGACTTGGCGTGCTGGGCGAAGATGTCGAGGATGAGGGCGGTCCGGTCGACCACCTTGACCTTGACGACGTCTTCGAGGGCGATGAGCTGGCCGGGGCTGAGCTCGCCGTCGCAGACGACGGTGTCGGCACCGGTCTCGACCACGATGTCCCGCAGCTCGCGCGCCTTGCCCGAGCCGATGAAGGTGGCCGGGTCCGGCTTGTCGCGGCGCTGGATCACGCCGTCGAGCACGAGGGCGCCCGCCGTCTCGGCGAGGGCCGCGAGCTCCGCGAGGGAGTTCTCCGCGTCCTGCACCGTCCCCGAGGTCCATACGCCGACCAGCACGACGCGCTCCAGGCGCAGCTGGCGGTACTCGACCTCGGTGACGTCCTCGAGCTCGGTGGAGAGGCCGGCGACGCGGCGCAGGGCCGCGCGCTCGGAGCGGTCGAACTGGTCGCCGTCCCGCTCTCCGTCGATCTCGTGGCTCCAGGCGACGTCCTCTTCCATCAGGGCATCGGCCCGAAGGCTCTCGGTACGGCTCGTCTCCGCGAAGCTCTGGTCGTCCTGGGAAGGGGATGAAGAGGAGGTCATTGGATCCTTACGTCTGAGGAGAGAAAGAAGTGTGTGCCGGTGACAACGCGCGCGGGCGCCGGAAGATTCCCGGACCCGGCCGCGCCGCCGACCGGACGATGGTGACACGCCCCGCCGGGGCCCGTCATCCGGGTTTCGGCGCGCCTCCCGCCGGGTTGCTGCGCCAGTCCGGGTGCCCGGGCATGGGCGGGGTCTTCTCCCCGTACAGCCAGTCCCGGAGGAAGCCGGTGAGGTCGCGTCCGGCGGTGCGGCCGGCCAGGGCGACGAAGTCGGCGGTGGTGGCGTTCCCGTCGCGGTACCGGGTGATCCAGGCCCGTTCCAGGCGCCGGAAGGCGTCGGTGCCGATCTCCTGGCGGAGCGCGTAGAGGACGAGGGAGCTGCCGTCGTAGACGACGGGCCGGAAGAGGCTGATCTTGTGGTCCGGCGAGGGGGGCTCGGGGGCGGCCGGGGGCCCGCCGGCCGCCCGCCACCCGTCGGAGGCGGCGTAGGCGGCCTTCATGCGCCGCTCCAGGGACCGGCCGGCGGTCTCCTCGGCGTACAGGGCCTCGTACCAGCTGGCGTGTCCCTCGTTGAGCCACAGGTCGGACCAGCTGCGGGGCGAGACGCTGTTGCCGAACCACTGGTGGGCCAGCTCGTGGACCATGATCGAGTCGACGTACCACTCGGGGAGGGTCGTGTCCGCGAAGAGGCGGCGCTCGAAGAGCGAGAGGGTCTGGGTCTCCAGCTCGAAGCCCGTGGTGGCGTCGGCGACGAGCACCCCGTAGGTCTCGAAGGGGTACGGGCCGACCTGCCGCTCCATCCACTCCACGTGCCCCGGCGTCCTGCGGAGCCAGGGTTCCAGGAGCTCCCGGTCGGCGGCGGGCACCACGTCCCGCAGGGGCAGCCCGTGGGGGCCCGCGCGGTGGACGACGGCGGAGCGGCCGATGGAGATCTGGGCGAGCTCGGTGGCCATGGGGTGGCGGGTGCGGTAGGTCCAGGTGGTGGTGGAGCCGTGGCGGACGCGGCCGGCGGGCAGTCCGTTGGCGACGGCGGTGAGCCCGTCGGGGACGGTGATCCGGAAGGTGAAGTACGCCTTGTCCGCCGGGTGGTCGTTGGACGGGAAGACCCGGTGGGCGGCGTCGGCCTGGTTGGCCATGGCGAGGCCGTCGCCGGTGCGGACCCAGCCGCCGGTGTCGGCGGGGCCGGAGGGGTCGCTGGTGTGGGTGACGGTGATCCGGACCGGTTCGCCCGCGTCGACGGGGACCGCGGGGGTGACGACCAGGTCCTCGCCCCGGGTGGTGTGGGCGGCGGGGCGGCCGTCGACGGTGACGGCGGAGACCTCGCCGTGGGTGAAGTCGAGGTTGATCCGCTCCAGGTCGTCGGTGGCGAGCGCGTCGATCCTGGTGACGGCGGAGAGCGGCTTGTCGTTCGCGCCGGGGTAGGCGACGTCGAGGGTGTAGGCGAGGACGTCGTAGCCCGGGTTGCCGAGGTGCGGGAAGAGCGGGTCGCCGATGCCGAGCGGCGTGGGGGCGGGCAGGGAGGCGGCGACGAGCCCGGCCGAGGAGGCGACCAGGGCGGCGGAGCGGAGCCACCGGGCGCGGGGCGGGAGGGCGTGGTCGAACGGCACGGGGGGACGGGCGAACGGCATGGGCCAGGGCCTTTCCGGAGGACTGGACCTACGGCTACCAGGGCTTTCGCCGTGCGCCCCGGCGGCTCGCCCGCCCGCCACCCGAAGGGGGTCGCGCCCGGGGGTCACGTGCCGGTCTTCCGTACGCCGGTCACGTCCGGCGGGGGCGGGGGGACGCGCGGTGGCGGGCGCGGCTCACGTCGTACACCCCGGGCACGTCCCGCATGGCCCGCATGAGGGCGGGCAGCTCCGCCGCGTCGGGGAGGTGGAGGGTGTACGTGTGGCGGACCCGCTGCTCGCTGGGCGGCTCGACGGTCGCGGAGACGACGGCGGCTCCGGCGGCGGCGATGGCCTCGGTGAGGTCGGCGAGGAGGCCGGGCCGGCCGAAGGACTCGGCGACGAGGGTGACCCTGCCCTGGGCGGTGTCGCCCCAGCGGACGGCGACGGGGGCGCGGCCGACCCGGCGCATGGCGTCGGCGGAGGCGCAGCCGGAGCGGTGGACGGTGACCGATCCGCCGCGCACCCGGAAGCCGGTGATCTCGTCGGGGGGTACGGGGGTGCAGCACCCGGCGGGCCGGACGGCGGCGGGCGGCTCGCCGTCCAGGTCGGCGTGGAGTTCGGCGCCGGAGCGGCGGGCGGTGGCCGGGCGGGGGTCGGGCCGTGTCCCGGGCTGGGCGTCGGGCCGGGACGGGAGCCGGGGTTCGGCGGTCTCGGGGTGGGCCCGCAGCCACTCGGTGATGGCGATCCGGGCGGCGGGGGTGCGGGCGTGGTCCAGCCACTCCGGGGACGGGCCGGAGACGGGGTCCTGGGCGAGCAGGAGCTGGACGGTGTCGCCGTCGCCCAGGACGGTGCTCAGGGGTGCGAGGCGCCCGTTGACGCGGGCGCCGAGACAGGAGTGGGCGGCCTCTCCGTACTGGGCGTAGGCGGCGTCGACGCAGCTGGCGCCGGCGGGCAGGCTGATCGTGCCGGGGGCGCTCCCGTCGGCGCGGAAGACGGTGATCTCGTCGTCCTCGGCGAGGTCGGCGCGCAGGGAGGTCCAGAAGGTGTCCGGGTCGGGTGCGGACTGCTGCCAGTCGAGGAGGCGGGAGAGCCAGCCGGGCCGGGTGGGGTCGACGCGCTCGCCGTCCTCGGGCGCCGTGCCGTCCGCCTGCTCGGGCGGCTCCTGGCCCACGTGGGGGTTGCCGAGGGCGACGACCCCGGCCTCCGCGACCTTGTGCATCCGGTGGGTGCGGATGAGGACCTCGGCCACGGCCCCGTCGGGGGCGGCGACGGCGGTGTGCAGGGACTGGTACAGGTTGAACTTGGGCGCCGCGATGAAGTCCTTGAACTCGGAGATCACCGGGGTGAAGCAGGTGTGCAGCTCCCCGAGGACCCCGTAGCAGTCGGCGTCCTCGGCGACGAGCACGAGGAGTCGGCCGAAGTCGCAGCCGCGCAGCTCGCCGCGCTTGAGGCGGACGCGGTGGACGGAGACGAAGTGCCGGGGCCTGACGAGGACTTCGGCGGCGATGCCCGCCTCGCGCAGGACGGCGTCGACCTGCTCCGCGACGGCGCCGAGCGCGTCGGGGGCGTGCGGGTTGCCGGCGATGAGCGCGCGCGTGGTCTCGTACTCCTCGGGGTGGAGGATGGCGAAGACCAGGTCCTCCAGCTCGGTCTTGAGGGCCTGGACGCCGAGGCGTTCCGCGAGCGGGATGAGGACGTCCCGGGTGACCTTGGCGATCCGGGCCTGTTTCTCGGGGCGCATCACGCCGAGGGTCCGCATGTTGTGGAGGCGGTCGGCGAGCTTGATCGACATGACCCGGACGTCGTTGCCGGTGGCGACGAGCATCTTGCGGAAGGTCTCGGGTTCGGCGGCGGCGCCGTAGTCGATCTTCTCGACCTTGGTGACGCCGTCGACGAGGTAGGCGACCTCATCGCCGAACTCCCGGCGGACCTGATCGAGCGTCACCTCGGTGTCCTCGACGGTGTCGTGGAGGAGGGAGGCGGTCAGGGTGGTGGTCTCGGCGCCCAGCTCGGCCAGGATCAGGGTGACCGCGAGCGGATGGGTGATGTACGGCTCGCCGCTCTTGCGGAACTGGCCGCGGTGCGAGGACTCGGCCAGGACGTACGCCCGGCGCAGCACCGTCAGGTCGGCCTCGGGATGGTGGGCGCGGTGCGCCTCGGCCACGTGGCCGATGGCGTCGGGCAGCCGGTCGCGGGGGGCCGGTCCGGCGGTGGCGCCGAGCAGGGCGGCGCGGCCGAGCCGGCGCAGGTCGATGCGGGCGCGTCCGCGTCTGCGGACGGTCGTGTCGGCGGCGGCGTCCTCCGCCGCG
Organism: Streptomyces sp. NPDC093071; assembly: GCF_044754545.1. Classification (NCBI taxonomy): domain Bacteria; kingdom Bacillati; phylum Actinomycetota; class Actinomycetes; order Kitasatosporales; family Streptomycetaceae; genus Streptomyces; species Streptomyces sp. NPDC093071. The sequence goes on from NZ_JBIVPH010000001.1 coordinate 1,341,608, forward strand.
CTCACAGGGTTGGTGGCCTCTGCGCTCATGGGGCACCTCCGGCGACAGACCGGCGGTGGGCGGGCCAGGCGTGCCCGGGGGCCGGTGCTTGATGCTACCGACCCCACCACGCGGCGCAGTCACGCTCTCGCTCAGCGTGAATCGGATCACCCATTCGAGCGATAATTCAGTCGTTGACAGTTTCGATTCCGGGGGCTGCGGCGTTCGCGGGACCCTCGGCGAGCCAGGCGGGGTCGAGGGTGCCCTCGGCGACGATGACGGCCGGGCCGGTCATGTCGATCCGCCCGTCGGGGTGCTCGGTGATGACCAGGGTCCCGCCGAGGACGTCGACGGTGTACGTGACGGGGGTGCCGGTGTCGGCGGGGTCGGCGCCGTCCCGGCGGGCGGCGGCGACGGCGACGGCGCACGCGCCCGTGCCGCAGGAGCGGGTCTCGGCGGCGCCGCGCTCGTGGACGCGCATGGCGACGTGGCGGGGGCCCCGGTCGACGACGAACTCGATGTTCACCCCGTCCGGGTAGACCGAGGCGGGCGCGTAGGCGGGCTCGGTGAACAGGGTCCCGGCGTGGTCGAGGTCCTCGACGAAGGCGACCGCGTGGGGGTTGCCCATGTTGACGTTGCGGGAGGGCCAGCTGCGGCCGTCGACGGTGATCGTGGCGGCGGTCCCGGGGAGGACCGCGCGGCCCATGGCGACGGTGACGGAGCCGTCCTTGTCGAGGTGGACGCGCTTGACCCCGCCCCGGGTGGCGACGGCGACCTCGCCGGCGGTGACGTGCCCGGCGTGCTCCAGGTAGCGGGCGAAGACCCGGACCCCGTTGCCGCACATCTCGGCGACCGAGCCGTCGGCGTTGCGGTAGTCCATGAACCACTCGGCCTCGTCGGCCAGGTGCCGGGCCTCGGGGTGGGCGGCGCTGCGCACGACGTGCAGCAGTCCGTCGCCCCCGATGCCGGCCCGCCGGTCGCAGAGCCGGGCGACGACGGCCGGGGGCAGGTCGAGGGCGTTCTCCGCGTCGGGGACGATCACGAAGTCGTTCTCGGTGCCGTGGCCCTTGAGGAAACGGAGCGGGGAGGTCTGCGTGCTGGTCACGAGATCAACTGTACGGGGCGGGCGGCGGGGGGCGACGCGGCGGGACGGGGCCGGGGCACGCGGGCGCGTGCGGGGCCGGCCGGCGGGGAGACGGGCTCGTACGGGAGCGGGCACCCGTGCACGCGGGCGCGTGCGTTTGGGCCGGTCCCGGTGCCGGGGCGGCGGCCGTGCACGCGGGCGCGTACGGGGCGGTGCCGTGCCGGGAGCTCGGGGAGGGCGGGACCGGTGCCGTGCCGGGGGGTCGGCTCCCGGTCCCGGCTGGGGTCGCTCGGCCCGGGCGGGGGTCAGCCGGCCCGGGCGAGGGTCAGCGGAGGCGGGCCACGCGCCAGACCGCGAGGGTCACCAGGGCCCCGATGGTCGCCACGTACAGGGCGAGGACGCGCCAGTCCGGGCGCTCGCCGGAGCCGCGCGCCGGGAGCCCGGGCCAGGTGTGGCCGACCTTGCGGGCGGCCATCACGCCCCAGCCCGCCGCGCAGGAGCTGATGAGCAGGCCGAGCATGGCGACGACGGCGCCGCCGTCCCCGGAGCCGAAGGCGAGCGGGAAGGCGAACATCAGCGAGCCGACGGCGGCCAGGCCCACGATCGGGGCCAGCTGCCAGATCCGCAGCCGCCGCTGGGGGCGCAGCTCGACCTCGACCTCGTCGGCGTCCACCTCGACGGCGGTGCCGACCGCGTCGTCGGGTCCGTCCGGGGTCAGTCCCGGGAGCCCGGCCGGCGCGTCGTCCACCGGGCGTCCGGGGGTGTCACCCGACGGGTCCGCCGTCGGGTCGCCCAGGACCGCTTCGTGCTGTTCTCTGTCGCGAGGGCCGGCCTCCATCGCCACGCGCCCTCCCCACTCGGACTCCACTTGGTCGATCGATGCTCGATGATGGCACGCTCCCGACCGCCGAAATGACGGGCAGTGCGTCCCGATGCCATCACGTGATCAGGCTGTAACCGCTCGTTCGACCAACGACAGCGCCTCTCGCGGGAGTTCCCTCCGGTGGTCGGCGGCTCCGCTGAGCCAGTGCACGCGCGGGTCGCGGCGGAACCAGGAGTCCTGGCGGCGGGCGAAGCGCTTGGTGGCCCGTACGGTCTCGGCGCGCGCCTCGTCCTCGGTGCACTCCCCCGCGAGCGCCGCGAGGACCTGCTGGTAGCCGAGGGCGCGGGCGGCGGTGCGGCCCTCGCGCAGTCCCCGGGCCTCCAGGGCGCGCACCTCGTCGACGAGGCCGGCCTCCCACATCCGGTCCACGCGCGTGGTGATGCGTTCGTCCAGCTCGGGGCGGGCCACGTCAACGCCGATCTGGACGGTGTCGTAGACGGAGTCGGGTCCGGGGAGGTTGGCGGTGAAGGGCTTGCCGGTGATCTCGATCACTTCGAGGGCCCGGACGATGCGGCGGCCGTTGCTGGGCAGGATCGCGCGGGCGGCCTCGGGGTCGGCGTCGGCGAGCCGGGCGTGCAGGACGCCGGAGCCGCGCTCGCCGAGCTCGGCCTCCAGGCGGGCCCGGACGGCGGGGTCGGTGCCGGGGAACTCCAGGGCGTCGACGGCCCCCCGTACGTAGAGGCCGGAGCCGCCGACGAGGACCGGGGTGCGGCCGGCGGCGAGCAGCCGGTCGATCTCGGCGCGGGCGAGGCGCTGGTACTCGGCGACGCTGGCGGCCTCGGTGACGTCCCAGATGTCGAGGAGGTGGTGCGGGACGCCGCCGCGCTCCTCGGGGGTCAGTTTGGCGGTCCCGATGTCCATCCCCCGGTAGAGCTGCATCGAGTCGGCGTTGACGACCTCGCCGCCGAGCTGCTGGGCCAGGAAGACACCCAGATCGGACTTTCCGGCCGCCGTGGGGCCGACGACGGCGATGACCCGCGGGGCGGGAGCTGCGCTTCTCACCGCACCAGTCTCGCAAACCTCGGGGCCCGTCCCCGAACGAGCTACGTGACGGGGCCCGGCCGGCTTCGTTGCCCCGTACGCGGCGCCCGGCCGTCGGTCGTCGCGGGGCCCCTCCCTCCGAGTAGGCTGAGGAGTGGATATGGGTGTTTTGGCAAGGTTTTGCCATAGGTTCTCGCCCGAGGCGGCGCAAGAAGGCGGACGCGGTCGCGCGTTCTTCGGAGAAGAACGGGAACGCGGTCCGCACGGAGGGCGCCGAGGCGGCCGAAGGCGCGTAGGCAGGCCCCCGGGTGCTGGGGGCAGGACACGAGGACGGACCCGTGGGGTCCGCGGAGGGAAGGTGCCCCATGGGTCTCCTGGATTCGCTGAAGGCCAAGCTCGCCCCGGCCAAGGACAAGGTCGCCGATCTCGCGCAGCAGCACGGCGGGAAGATCGACCAGGGCCTGGACAAGGCGGCGAAGGTGGTCGACGAGAAGACCAAGGGCAAGTACAGCGACAAGATCCATTCCGGTACGGGCAAGGCGAAGGAGGCCATCGACCGGATGGGCCACAAGGACGGCGGCGCTCCGGGTGCCGACGGCGCGCCGGGCACCGGGACGCCGGGGACCGGCGGCACGCCCGGGACCGGTGGGGCCCCGGGGACCGGTGGTGGCGGTGTGACTCCGCCGCCGGCCGCCTGACGGTCCCCCTCCGGAAGGACGGCGGCGGGCGGCCGCGGAGCACGTACGCTCCGCGGCCGCCCGCCGCCGTCGTCGTGTCCGGGGCGCTCTCCGGGTCTGCTCAGGACCAGGCGGCGACGACGTACTCCACCCCGTAGGGGTCGTCCTCGTGGAGCAGCCGGCCGTCGAGCCCGGCGCCCTCGGCGGCGCCCGCGAGGACCTGCCAGGGGGCGCGGCCGGACGCCTTCAGCTCGTGCGCGAGCCCCGCGTCGAGGGTGAGCAGCGCGGGCGCGTCGGCCCCGGCGAGGGCGCGGACGGCCTCCGCGTCGAATCCGGCGGCCCGCTCGTCGAGGTAGCCGGGGGCCTTCACGGTCCGGCAGGCGCTGCCGTCGCCCATCACGAGGAGGGCGACGCGCCCGGCGGAGGCGGCGAGCTCGCGGCCGGTCGCGGCGCAGTCCCCGGCGGGGGCCTCCTCGCCCACGGCGAGACCATCGACGGGCGCGCCGGTCCAGCGGGCCCGGTCGAGGAGCCAGGCCCCGACGGCGAGGGGGACGGGAAGGGGGCGGTCGCCGGCCGGTCCGTCGCCGAGGCGTACGGAGAGGTCGACGCCGAATCCGGCGAAGGAGCCCGTGGCACCGGCCGGGAAGACGCCGCCGGCGCCCCCGGTCGCGGGCCCGACGACGTACAGCCGGTCCGGCCGGGCGGCGGCGAGCAGCCCGACGGCGTCCGCGCAGGCGGCCCGCACGGCGTCCAGCTCGGGGGCGGCGCCGGTCGCGACCTCGGGCACGAGGAGCGGCGGACAGGGACAGACGGCTGCGGCGACAAGCATGATCCGCACCTTACTGCGCCGGGCCGGGACCGTCCGGGGACGGCTCCTGGTGCACCCGGACCCGGCGGACCCGGAACGGCGAACTCCCGGGCTTGCGGGTCTCGGGCCTGCGGGCCGAAACGGCTCCAGGAACGGCGGCCCCGGCACGGCGAACCCCCGGGCCTGCGGGTGCCTCGGGCCTGTGGGGGCCTCGGGCCTGCCGGCCGGAACGGCCCGGGGACCGGCGGCCCCGGAACGGCGAACCTCCGGGGGTTTGTGGGCGAAACGGCCCCAGGCCCGGCAGACCGGCAGACCGGCAGACCCGGAACGGCACATCCCTCGGACAGGCACGACCGTCAGGCTCGACAGGCCTCCGGCTGAGACAGCCCCCGGGACCGGCGCGGCCCCGGGACCCGGCGGTCCCGAGCCTCCGAGTCCCGGGACCGCCGAGCCTCCGAGGCCCGGCGATCAGCGGGCCCGGAACGACACATCCCTCGGACGGGCACGACCGCCGGGCCCGACGGGCGCCTCCGGCCGACACGGCCCCGGGACCGGCACAGACCCCGAGGCGGGCGCGGCCCGGGACCCGGCGGACCCCAGTCGCCGGCCCTGGGATCACCGGGCCTCAGGTCAGTGGCTCGCCCCGCACGCCGGGACCTCGGCCGGCGGGAGGGGGGCCGGGGCGCCGATCTTGGGCAGGCCGAGGAGGACGCCCTTCGGCTTCTCGGCGGTGCGCTTCTCCCAGGCGTCGCCCGCGCGCGTGCGGCGCACCGACGCGACCGGGCCCTCGGCGAGCAGGTGGTGCGGGGCGGCGTAGGTGATCTCGACGGTCACCACGTCGCCGGGGCGCACGTCCTGGTCCGGCTTGGTGAAGTGGACGAGCCGGTTGTCGGGGGCGCGGCCCGAGAGGCGGTCGGTGGCGCCGTCCTTGCGGCCCTCGCCCTCGGCGACCATGACCTCCAGGACGCGGCCGACCTGCTTCTTGTTCTCCTCCCAGGAGATCTCCTCCTGGAGCGCGACGAGCCGCATGTAGCGGTCCTGCACGACCTCCTTGGGGATCTGGCCCTCCATCTCGGCCGCCGGGGTCCCGGGGCGCTTGGAGTACTGGAAGGTGAAGGCGTTCGCGAAGCGGGCCTCGCGGACGGTGTGCATCGTCTGCTGGAAGTCCTCCTCGGTCTCGCCGGGGAAGCCCACGATGATGTCGGTGGAGATGGCCGCGTGCGGGATGGCCGCGCGGACCTTCTCGATGATGCCGAGGAAGCGCTCCTGGCGGTACGAGCGGCGCATCGCGCGCAGGATCGTGTCCGAGCCGGACTGGAGCGGCATGTGCAGCTGCGGCATGACGTTCGGGGTCTCGGCCATCGCCGCGATCACGTCGTCGGTGAAGTCGCGCGGGTGCGGGGAGGTGAAGCGGACCCGCTCCAGGCCCTCGATCTGCCCGCAGGCGCGCAGCAGCTTGGAGAACGCCTCGCGGTCACCGAGGTCGGAGCCGTACGCGTTGACGTTCTGGCCGAGCAGCGTGATCTCGGAGACGCCCTCGGCGACCAGCGCCTCGATCTCCGCGAGGATGTCGCCGGGCCGGCGGTCCTCCTCCTTGCCGCGCAGGGCCGGGACGATGCAGAAGGTGCAGGTGTTGTTGCAGCCGACGGAGATCGAGACCCAGGCGGCGTACGCGGACTCGCGGCGGGTCGGCAGCGTGGAGGGGAAGGCCTCCAGGGACTCGGCGATCTCGATCTGCGCCTCCTCCTGGACGCGGGCGCGCTCCAGGAGGACCGGCAGCTTGCCGATGTTGTGGGTGCCGAAGACCACGTCGACCCAGGGGGCCTTCTTGACGATGGTGTCGCGGTCCTTCTGGGCGAGACAGCCGCCGACGGCGATCTGCATCCCGGGGCGGGTGGTCTTCATCGGGGCGAGCCGGCCGAGGTTGCCGTACAGCTTGTTGTCGGCGTTCTCGCGGACCGCGCACGTGTTGAAGACGACGACGTCGGCGTCGCCGTCGGCGCCCTTGGGGGCCCGTACGTAGCCCGCCTCCTCCAGCAGACCGGAGAGCCGCTCGGAGTCGTGGACGTTCATCTGGCACCCGTAGGTGCGGATCTCATAGGTCTTGGTGCCGTCAACGCTCACTGCGGTGCTCCGGTCGCTGCTGCTCGTCATGCGTCAAGGGTAGGCGGTCCGGGGCGGCCCCCTTCCCGGCGGCCGGGCCCCGTACGCGCCCCGCGCCGGGCCGTCAGGCGGTCAGGCGGCGGACCAGGGCGACGAGGGACGCGCGCTGGGCCTCGGGGCCGGCCCCGGCGAGGGCGGGCACGAGCATCCGGGTGAGCTGCGGCAGCATGAACCAGGAGGCGGTCAGGGCGATGACCGCGTGCACCAGCTGCCCGGCCGCGACCTCGTCGGTGAGGGCGCCGTCCCGCTGGGCGCGGACGACGGCGGCGATCTTCTCGTCGTAGTGGCCCGCGCGCTCGTCCTCGGCCGCCACGCGGTCCCCGCCCTGGAGGCCCTCCCAGGCCAGCAGGCGCACGAAGTGCGGATGGGCGCGGTGGTAGTCGAAGACCCGGCCCGCGTAGGCGCCCAGGTCGGCGGCGTGCTCGGCGGTCAGCGGCACGGCGGCGGCGATCTTGCCCAGCTCGGACTCCAGGACCGCGGCGAACAGCTTCTCCTTGCTGCCGAAGTACTGGTAGATCCGCTCCTTGTTGACGCCCGCCCGGGTCGCCACCCGGGCCACCCGGGCGCCCTCGGGGCCGAATGCGGCGAACTCCTCCACGGCGGCGTCCAGCAGGAGGCGTTTGGTGCGTGCTGTGTCCCAGGCCATGCCCCACCCTAACCGTTCCCAACCGGATGGTTGGACTTCGGTCCGGGCGCGTGCCAGACTCCAACCGGGCGGTTGGATTCATCCGGCCCGCCCTCCGCACGCCCTCCGCACGCCTGCCCTCCGCACGGCTCCGTTCCGCACGCCCCGACGCCCGTCACGAAGCAAGGGATCCGCCGCCATGACCCGCACTCCCGAGACCCTCCGTACCGTCGACGCCTTCTTCGAGCGCTTCGGCGCCGGGGACCTGCCCGGTCTGCTCGAACTCTTCGCGGACACCGTCGACTTCGACGTCCCCGGCTCCCCCGACGTCCCCTGGACCGGCGCCCGTTCGGGCCGCGACGAGATCGCCGGGTTCTTCACCGTCCTGGGCACCGCCCTCACCCCGCCCGAGGAGTTCACGGTCACCGCCACCGTCGTCGACGGCGTCCACGCGGTCGTCACCGGGCGCAGCCGCTTCGGCGTCGTCGCCACCGGGAAGACGTTCTCCAACCCCTTCGCCCTGCACTTCACCGTCGTCGACGGAAAGATCACGGGCTACCACATGCACGAGGACAGCCACGCCATCGCCGCCGCCTTCGCGGCCTGAGACCGCCCGGGGAGCCGCCGGGGCCGCCGCGCCGGTCAGGGTTTCGGCGGTCCCGTACGGCCGCCCCCGGCGATCGGGCCCGGAGCCGCACCGCGCCCCTTCTTCGCGGCCTCCCCGCACCCCGCGGTTTTCCGCAGGGCGGCCGGGCGGGAAGCCCCGTACCGGCGCGGAGGCCGGATTCCTAGCGTGGAGGGGTGCCGGGGCGAGGGTCCCCGGAGCCCCGACCGTCGCCCTGGAGCCCCGCCATGCCGATCATCTCCTCCGCCCATTCCACCCCCCTGGCCCTGGCCGGGGAGCCCGCGGGCGGTGTCGCCGGCTGGGCCGCCGGGCTCGTCGACACGCTGGGCGGCCCGGGAGCCGGGCTCGCCATCGCCCTGGAGAACCTCTTCCCGCCGCTGCCCAGCGAGGTCATCCTGCCCCTGACCGGTTTCGCCGCCGGTCAGGGCGTACTGAGCCTGGCGTCGGCGCTGTTCTGGACGACGCTCGGCTCGGTGGCCGGGGCGGTGGCGCTCTACTGGATCGGGGCGCTCTTCGGCCGGGAGCGGATGCACGCGATCTGGGCGAAGCTGCCCCTGGTGAAGGCCTCGGACCTGGTCCGCACCGAGGAGTGGTTCGCCCGGCACGGCACCAAGGCCGTCCTGCTCGGCCGGATGGTGCCGATCTTCCGCAGTCTGATCTCGGTGCCCGCGGGCGTCGAGCGGATGCCGCTGCCGCTCTTCGTCGCGCTCACCACGCTCGGCAGCCTCGTCTGGAACGGGATCCTCGTGATGGCCGGTTACTGGCTGGGCGACCGGTGGGACCTCGTGGAGGGGTACGTCGGCGTCCTGTCCAAGGCCGTCCTGGTCCTCGCCCTGGTCGCCGTCGCGGCGTACGTGGCGGTCCGGCTGCGCGGACGCGGGGCCCGGCACCGGCGCGCCTCGTGACCCCGGGCCCCCGGGCCCCCGCCCGTCCGGTACGGCTCCGCTTCCCGTACGGCCCCGGCGATCTTGTCCGGCCCGTACGGCTCCACTAGTCTCGGTCCGCGCGCAAGGGGGTTCGGTGCAGGGGGACTTGGCAGGTGCCGCGCCCGGACGGCCGTCCACGGGCACCGGCCGGGACGGGTCCGGAAAGCCGGCGGGGGACGCCGGCGGGGACCGGGCCGTCGTCCGCACGTCCCTGCCGTCGCGCGCCCTGGGAACCCTCCTCGGCTGCGCGACCGCCCTGGCCGGCGCCGTCCACCTCCTCGTCGCCGGCGCGGTCCTCGGCCCGTTCCTGCTCCGGCCGCGCACCCGGCCCGGCGCCCTGGAGCTCCTGGCGGCCGGCGCCCGGCGGCTGACCGCCCTCGAACGGGCCCGCCGCTCCGTCTTCTTCGGCGACCGCTTCCCGGAGCACTACGAGGCGTCCGACCGGAAGGTCCTGCGCCACCTGGCGGTCCGCGTCGGCACGGGACTGCTCTGCGGGGTGGTCGTCGGCCTGCTCGGCTTCGGCACGGTCCTGGCCGGTCTCCTGGCCGCCGGAGCGGTCCGGGGCACCCTGGGCTGGGACGAACTGCTCGGCCAGGCCCTGCTCGGCGGCGTGCTGCTCTTCCTCGACGTCCAGGGCCTGTACTCGCTGGCCGCGCTCGACGCCCGTACCGCCCGCGCGTTCTTCGGCCCCTCCGAGGGGGAACTGCTCCGGCGACGGATCGACGAGCTCGCCGCCAGCCGGGCCGCGGTCGTCGAGGCCGTGGACGCCGAACGGCGGCGCATCGAGCGCGACCTGCACGACGGGATCCAGCAGCGGCTGGTGGCGCTCGCCGTGCTGATCGGCCGGGCCCGCCGGGGCCGCGACCCCGAGCGGGCCGAGGCGCTGCTGCTCCAGGCGCACGAGGAGTCCCGGGGCGTCCTGGCCGAACTGCGCGAGGTGGCCTGGCGGGTGTACCCGTCGGCGCTGGACGGCCTCGGGCTGGAGGAGGCGCTCGGCGGGGTCGCCGAGCGGTGCCCCCTTCCGCTGCGGATCCGGTTCGGGGTCGGCGCCCCGCTGCCCCGGCCGGTGGAGACCGCCGCCTACTTCGTGGTGTCGGAGTGCGTGACGAACGCCGCCAAGCACTCCTCGGCGTCCGCGGTCTCGGTGACGGTGGCGCTCGACGGGCCCCGGCTCACCGTCCGGATCGAGGACGACGGCACGGGCGGCGCGGACGCGACCGGCGGAGGGCTCACGGGCCTGCGGAGCCGGGTGGCCGCGCTCGACGGCGTCCTGCGCGTCCACAGCCCCCTCGGGGGACCGACCACCGTCACCGCGGAGCTGCCGTGCGCCTGATCCTGGCCGAGGACTCGACCCTGCTGCGCGAGGGCCTGGTCCGCCTGCTCGTCGAGGAGGGCCACGAGGTCCTCGCGGCGTTCGGTGACGCCACGACGCTGGTCGAGGAGGTCGGGAGACGGCGGCCGGACGTCGTCGTCGTGGACGTCCGGATGCCCCCGACGCACACCGACGAGGGGCTGCGGGCGGCCGTCGCGATCCGGGAGCGGTGGCCCGGGACCGGCGTGCTCGTCCTCTCGCAGTACGTCGAGCGCGCCTACACGGCCGAGCTCCTCGCGACGGGCGCCGAGCGGGTCGGCTACCTCCTGAAGGACCGGGTGGCGCAGGTCGAGGAGTTCCTCGACGCCCTGGACCGGATCCACGCCGGCGGGGCGGCGATCGATCCGGAGGTCGTACGGCGGCTGGTCGTACGGACCACGCGCGTCGATCCGCTGGCGCGGCTCACGCCCCGGGAGCGGACGGTCCTGGAGGCGCTCGCCCAGGGGCACACGAACACGGCCATCGGGCGGAAGCTGCACCTCTCGCTGAGTTCGGTGGAGAAGCACCTCAACTCCGTCTTCGACAAGCTGGAACTGGACCGCGCGAACGGCTACAGCCGGCGGATCCTGGCGGTGCTCCGTTACCTGGAGTCGTAGGCCGGAGGCGCGGGGGTCCAGGTCGGCGCGGCGGCCGGTTGCGCGCGGCGACGCGGCGCTCGTGGGCGGCCGGTTCCCCGGGAGCGGCCTGCGGGGCGATCGACGGGACCGGCTCCGCGCCGGTGAGCGCCGCGCGGCCGTCCTCTTCCCGTAGGCGCGGTGGGCTTCCGCGAGACCCGGCCGGTCCTCACGATGACGACGTCGAGGTCTCGCCGGCGGCTCTCGCGGCTCGCTTCCGCCCCTTCCGGGACGGCGTGCGCCGGAGCAGGCCGGTGGCCGCGAGGACCGCCGCCGCGCCCAGCCACACGGGCGGGCCGAGCGGCTCGCGCAGCACCACGGCACCGAGCAGTACGGCCACGGCGGTCATCAGATAGGTGACGGTGGAGGCGACCGCGGCCCCGTCCCTGACGATCAGCTCGAAGTTGAGCAGCGCGGCGAAGCCGGTGCAGAGCACGCCGAGGACGAGGACCGAGACCACCGAGTCGGTGCGCCAGGTGACGCTCCGGAGGCCAAGGAACGGGAAGACGGCCAGGAGGAGCGCGGTGGCGGCGGCGAGCTGGCCGCCCGCGAGCACCAGCGGCGGAATGCCCGTCCCCGCCAGGAACCTGCCCGTATACGCGAAGCCGGCGCCGAAGCTGATCGAGCCGAGGACGAAGCAGAGGACGCTCCAACCGGTCCCGGTCTGGGCCGAGTTCCACGGGGAGGCGATGAGTGCGGTGCCGCCGAGCCCGAGCAGCACCCCGCCCGCCCTCGCGCCGGAGACCCGCTTCTCGCCGCCGAGCAGGAGCCCGGCCGCCAGGGTCCAGATCGGGGCGCTGCCGTTGACGACGGCGGCGACGCCGCTGGAGCCGTGCGCCTCCCCCTCGGCGTACAGGGTCCAGGGGATCGCGTTGCCGAGGAGCGCGGCCACGGTCAGATGGCCCCAGACGGCCTTCTCCCTCGGCGGCCGGAGCCCTCGGGCGTATCCGATGGCCAGGAGGACGGCGGCGCCGAGGGCGAGCCGGACCAGGACCATCTGCACGGGCGAGAAGCCGTACCCGGCGATCTTGATCCACAGGAAGACGGAGCCCCAGACGAGGCTCAGCGCGGCCAGCCGTGCGTATGTGGCCATGGGCATGGGTGTTTCCCGCTCTCCGGAAGGGCTCGGCAGGGGACGAGACGGAAGGAAAAAGGAAGGAGGAAGGAGGAGGACGCGCGGAACGGTCCGGGGTACGGCGACGAGCCTCGCACCGGCGGGCGGGCGGATCCAGCAACGGCTGCTGGACGGTACCTTCCACGAACCGTGGAGGGTCGGCGGTGCACCGGGAGCCGGTCAGGCGGTGACGGCCGCCCCGGCGACGGCGCGCAGCGCGTCCAGGACGGCGACGATCCCCGGAGAGGTCTGGCTGCCCTCCCGTACGGCCGCGAAGACCGTGCGGGAGGGGGCCCGCTCGGTGAACGCGCGGACCGTCACCTCGGGGCGCGGGGCGGGCCCGGCCATGCGCGGGACGAGCGCGACCCCGAGGCCGAGCCGTACCGCCGCGAGGGTGGCGTCCCAGTCGCCGATGGCGTGGGAGGCCCGGGGGGTGAAGCCGGCGGCCGTGCACGCGGCCACGCCGATGTCGTGGCACAGGCCGGTGGTGGCGAAGATCCAGGTCTCCTCGGCGAGGTCGGCGAGGAGCAGCCGGGGGCTTGCGAGGAGCCGGTGGCCCTCGGGGAGGGCGACGTCGAAGGGGTCCTCGCAGAGCGGGACCCGGTGGAACCGGGCGTCGTCGCCCGCCGGGCCCGGGTGCCGGACGGTGTCGGCGGAGATGACGACGTCGGTCTCGCCCCGGTGGAGCAGGGCGAAGCTCTCCGGCGGGTCGACCTCGGCCAGCGAGGTGCGCAGCAGCGGGCGGGTCTCCCGCAGCCGGGCCACGGCGGGCAGGACGAGCGCCGAGAGGGTGGTGGAGAAGCCGGCCACGGCCACCTCGCCGTGCTCGCCGCTCCGGTGCGCGGCGAGCTCCGCGCGCATCCGTTCGACCTGGGCGAAGACGGCTTCGGCGTGCCGGAGCACGATCCGCGCCGCGCCCGTGAGCCGCAGCCGGCGCCCGGCGGGTTCGGTGAGCGGGACGCCCAACTCCCGTGCCAGGGAGCCGATCTGCTGCGAGACGGCCTGCGGGGTGAGGTGGAGCGCCCGGGCGGCCGCGCTGACGGTGCCGCGCTCGCCGAGTTCCCTCAGCACGCGGAGCTTCCGCAGATCCGGATCGGCCACGCCCCGTTTCCCCCTCCCCCGGGACGCCGCGCCGGGCGCCCCCGGCCATCGTACGCAGCCGCTCCTCTCGCATGGCGGCTCGTCACGTACGGTTCATCGCCGTACCGTTCCGGTGTCCACGTCGACGCCCTCCTCCACGATTCGGCGAAGCATCGGCAGCCCCGTACGAGGGGGCCCTCGGGACGCTGTCGGCCGGCCCTCCGGCGGTACGCCGCCTCACCCCGCCGCCTCACCGCCGCCTCACCGTCGCGGCGGGGTGAGGCGGGGCGGGGACGGACGGGACCGGTGCGTTCGGAAGGGGACGCCAGGGGCGGACAGGGGACTGTCCTCAAGATCACCGAACGCCTTCCGACGCTAACCGCCGGGGCGGCACCGCCCCGGGAGGACACACGGCGCGGCCCGCGCCGCCGGGGGCGCTCACCGCTTCGGCGGAGCGCACTCCGGGCCCGGGGGCACGGGGCGGCCCCGTCGTCCCTGGCCAGGAGCGGCGGTGGGCTGGCAGGATCGGCCCCATGTTCACCTCCCTGTCCCGTGCCGCCCGCCGCCGTGTCCTGGCGGTCGCGGCCGCGCTGCTCGCGGTGTGCGGGACGCTGGTGTGGTGGCTGGTCCCCTTCGGCCCTTCCGCCCCCAGCGGCTCGGTCACGTTCAGTACGGGCGTCCCCACCGGCGTGTACCAGCGGTACGGGAAGCTCCTCCAGCAGGCCCTGGCCCAGGACCTGCCCGAGGTGTCGATAAGGCTCACGGACAGCGAGGGCTCCCAGCAGAACCTGGCCCGGGTGGCGTCGGGCAAGGCGGACTTCACCATCGCCACGGCCGACGCGGTGGCCCAGTACCAGCGCGAGCGCAGGCCCGGTTTCGAGCGGCTGCGCGGCTGCGCCCGGTTGTACGACGACTACGTACAGCTCGTGGTCCGCAAGGGCTCGTCGCTGCAGCGGGTGGAGGACCTGAAGGGCCTGCGGGTCGGCGTGGGCCAGGACGGCTCGGGCGTGCGGCTGATAGCGGACCGGGTCCTCGCGGCGGCGGGCCTGGCCCCCGTACGGGACGTGAAGGCGGTCTCGGCGGGCATCGACACCATGCCGGGGCTCCTGGAGCGCGGCGAGCTGGACGCCTTCTTCTGGTCGGGCGGGCTGCCGACCGAGGCGGTGCAGAAGCTGGCCGACCGCGCCTCGGTCCGGCTGATCCCGCTGGACGGAAAGCTGGTCGACCAGCTGCACGACGTCGGCGAGTCGACCCGCCACTACCGTTCGGCGGTGATCCCGGCCGACGCGTACGCGAAGGCGCAGGACGGGCAGCGGGTCGAGACCCTGGCCGTGGCGAACCTCCTGGTCACCACGGAGGAGGCCGACGCGGACCTGGTGGAGGGCTTCACCCGTACGGTGATCAGGAGCAGGGACGGCATCGGCCGCCAGGTCCACCCGGCCCAGCTGGTGGACCTGCGCACCGCCGTCTACACGGACCCCCTGGAACTCCACGAGGGCGCCCGCCGCTACTACCGCTCGGTGAAGCCCTGACCCTGTGGTTCCGCCGGGGCGTGTCGGGGGACGGTGACCGTCACCCGCAGGCCGTGCGGTTCGTTCGGCGCGAAGGCCACCCCGCCCCCGCCCGCCGTCAGCAGGACGCGCGCGATGGAGAGGCCGAGGCCGGAGCCCTTGACGTTCTGGTGGCGGCCCGCGCGCCAGAAGCGGTCCCCGACCCGGCCGAGCTCCTCCTCCGTGAGGCCCGGCCCGTGGTCGGCGACGACGACGGCGACGGCCGTCCCGTCCGGGACGATCCCGACCGTGACCGCGACCCGCTCCCCGGCCGGGGTGAACTTCAGCGCGTTGTCGACGACCGCGTCGAGGGCGCTGGAGAGGGTCACCGGGTCCGCCCAGGCCGTGACCGCCCCGCACTCCCCCTCCAGGACGACCCCCTTGTCCTCGGCGACCGGCCGCCAGGACGCGACCCGCTCGGCGGTGAGCGCGCCGACGTCGGTGAGCCTCAGCTCGGCCGCCGCGTGCTCGGCGAGCGCCAGGTCGAGGAGGTCGTCGAGGACCCGGGCGAGGCGCTTGCCCTCGGTCCGTACGGAGGCGATCTCCTCGTTCCCCTCGGGCAGCTCCAGGGCGAGCAGCTCGATCCGCAGGAGCAGTGCGGCGAGCGGGTTGCGCAGCTGGTGGGAGGCGTCGGCGACGAAGGCCCGCTGCTGTTCGAGCACCTCCTCGACGTTGTCGGCCATCTCGTTGAAGGAGCGCGCGAGGCGCCGCAGCTCGGGCGGGCCCCCGGTGGCGGCGACCCGGGAGTTCATCCGGCCGGTGGCGATGTCGTGGGTGACGGCGTCGAGGACGCGGACCGGCCGCAGCACCCAGCCGGTGAGCCGGAAGGCGGCGCCGACGGCGAGCAGCATCGCGGCGGCCTCGCCCGCGAAGATCAGCAGCCAGCCGCGCAGGATGCGGGAGCGGAGCTGGCCGGTGGGCGAGTCGGTGACGACGACGGCGACGACGTCCCCGTCGCGGACGACCGGGGAGGCGATGGTGAGCCGCGCGTGGGGCTGCCAGGGCCACACCTGGGGCGGGTCGTGGCTGCGGCGCCCGAGCAGCGCCTCGTTGAAGGCGCGCCTGCCCTCGCCCTCGTACGGGACGACCCAGTCCTCGGGGGCGGCGGCCATGGCGCGGTTGTCGCGGTAGAAGATCCCGGCCCGGATGCCGTACACGTCGTGGTAGCTGGCGAGTTCGCCGCTGAGCACGGCGCCCCGCTCGTCGTTGCCGAAGCTGCGCTCGTCGACGAACTGGGCGAGGGCGGCGAAGCGGGCGGCGTCGTCGAGCCGGTCGACGACGACCCGCTGCTGTTCGGAGGCGGCGAGGCTGGCGGCGAGCGGGAAGCCCAGGGCGAGCAGGACGCCGGCCATGAGGACGATGAGCAGCGGAAGGAGTCGGGTGCGCACGGAGGGACCGCCGGACGGTTACGCGGCGGGGGCGACCAGGCGGTAGCCGACGCCCCGCACGGTCTCGATCAGGGCGGGCATCCGCAGCTTGGAGCGCAGGGAGGCCACGTGCACCTCCAGGGTGCGTCCGGTCCCCTCCCAACTGGTGTGCCAGACCTCGCTGATGATCTGCTCGCGGCGGAAGACGACGCCGGGCCGCTGGGCGAGGAGGGCGAGCAGGTCGAACTCCTTGCGGGTCAGCTGGACGCTCTCGCCCTCGACGCTGACCCGGCGGGTGGGCAGCTCGATGGTGACGGAGCCGAGCCGCAGCCGGGTCCCCTCGGCGCTCCCGGCGGCCGCGCCGGTCTCCTCCGGTCCGGTGCTGCGCCGGCTGACGGCGTGGATGCGGGCGAGGAGCTCGCCGGGGTCGTAGGGCTTGACGACGTAGTCGTCGGCGCCGAGGTTGAGCCCGTGGATCCGGGAGCGCACGTCCGCGCGCGCGGTCACCATGATCACCGGGGTGGTGGTGAGTTTCCGGATGCGGCCGCAGACCTGGTAGCCGTCCTGGTCGGGCAGGCCGAGGTCGAGCAGGATCACCCCGTAGGAGGGGCGCTCGCCCTGCGCGGTGGGCAGGACGGCCTGGAGCGCCTCCTCGCCGTTGCGGGCGTGGGTGACGGCGAAGCCGTGCTTCGCGAGGATCGCGGAGAGGGCGGCGGCGACGTGGTCGTCGTCCTCCACGAGCAGCAGTCGCATCCGTACCTCCTCCGTGATCTTCCGTGGTCCCGTCCGCGGTCTCCACGCCGTTCCGGACCGTTCTGGGGGTCGCGCGCGCCGGATACCGGGTCTCTGTGTACCAGGTGGTACCCGAGCATGAACACCGGACATCGGCGTCACAGTCAAGTGTCCCCCCGTTACGTGGGGGTTTCCGTGATGCACCTGGTACGACGACCGGTGCCGACTTCACGCAGTGTGTCCGGTTGCGGCCGGATCGTTATCCTCAATTTCCGCTCAGATGTGATGACGGTCGTCACATCGGGTCTCTAGTGTCCTCCCCAACCGAGGAGGACGGAGCAAGAGGCCGATGAGCGGAGAGTCAGTGTCCAAGGAGCCGAAGGACGCCCTGTCCAAGGGTTCGCAGGACACCCCGCGTGCCGCGGACGACCTGGTCGTACTGTCCGACGTGAACAAGCACTTCGGCGCACTGCATGTCCTCCAGGACATCGATCTGACGATCACCCGCGGCGAGGTCGTGGTCGTCATCGGACCGTCGGGGTCCGGCAAGTCGACGCTGTGCCGCACGATCAACCGGCTGGAGAGCATCGACTCCGGCACCATCACCATCGACGGCAAGCCGCTGCCGCAGGAGGGCAAGGAGCTCGCCCGGCTGCGGTCCGACGTCGGCATGGTGTTCCAGTCGTTCAACCTGTTCTCGCACAAGACGGTGCTCGAGAACGTGATGCTGGGGCAGATCAAGGTCCGCAAGACGGAGAAGAAGGCCGCCGAGGAGAAGGCCCGCGCCCTGCTCGACCGGGTGGGCGTCGGCACGCAGGCCGACAAGTACCCGGCCCAGCTCTCCGGCGGTCAGCAGCAGCGCGTGGCGATCGCCCGCGCGCTCGCGATGGACCCGAAGGTCATGCTCTTCGACGAGCCGACCTCGGCCCTGGACCCGGAGATGATCAACGAGGTCCTGGAGGTCATGCAGCAGCTGGCCCGGGACGGCATGACGATGGTGGTCGTGACCCACGAGATGGGCTTCGCGCGCTCCGCCGCCAACCGCGTCGTCTTCATGGCGGACGGGAAGATCGTCGAACAGGCCTCTCCCGAGGAGTTCTTCAGCAACCCGCGCAGCGATCGCGCCAAGGACTTCCTCTCCAAGATCCTTCACCACTGAGCGAGTTCGGATTTACTCTTCCCAACTCACGCCTAAGCAAGGGACTTTCCTCGATGAAGCTTCGCAACACCTCCGCCGCCGCCGCGGCCGTCGTCCTGCTCGCGCTGACCGCGACGGCCTGTGGTGGCGGGTCCGACTCCGGGAGCAACGGTGACAAGATCACCATCGGCATCAAGTTCGACCAGCCCGGTCTGGGCCTGAAGACCCCGGACGGCACGTACGCCGGCTTCGACGTCGACGTCGCCCGTTACGTGGCCAAGGAGCTCGGCTACGCCGAGGACAAGATCAACTTCAAGCAGGCGCCGAGCGCCGAGCGCGAGAACCTGATCAAGAACGGCGACGTGAAGTTCATCGTCGCCAGCTACTCGATCAACGACAAGCGCAAGAAGGAGGTCGACTTCGCCGGTCCGTACTTCCTGGCCCACCAGGACCTGCTCGTGCGTGCCGACGACAGCTCGATCACCAAGGTCGAGGACCTCAACTCCAAGAAGCTGTGCTCGGTCACGGGCTCGACCTCCGCGCAGAACGTCCGCGACAAGCTCGCGCCCAAGGCCGACCTGCGCCAGCTCGGCGGCTACTCCGAGTGCCTGACCGGCCTGGAGAACAAGCGCGTCGACGCCCTCACCACCGACGACTCCATCCTCGCGGGCTACGCCGCACAGAAGGAGAACCAGGGCAAGTTCAAGCTCGTCGGTCTGCGGATGAGCGACGAGAACTACGGCATCGGCCTCAAGAAGGGCGATGACGAGCTGCGCGGCAAGATCAACAAGGCGCTGGAGAAGATGGTCTCCGACGGCACCTGGAAGAAGCTCGTCGACCAGCACTTCGGCCCCTCCGGCTACAAGTCCGAGCCCGCGCCCAAGGTCGAGGGCTGATCGACCCCGCCTCCGGCGTGACGGCCGCCCCGCACGAGGGCGGCCGTCGCATCGGCACCGGCCGTCGCCTCTGCGGCGGCCTCCACACCGACCGACCACCAGGGGAGAGCGCGGGGCATCGTGTTCGACTTTCTTGATTCCGGGCAGTACGACCTGCTCGGCGCCTTCTGGGTGACGGCGCAACTCGCCCTCTACTCGGCGATCGGCTCGCTGATCTGGGGCACCGCCCTGGCCGCCATGCGGGTCAGCCCGGTCCAGCTCATGCGGTCCTTCGGCACCGCGTACGTCAACTTCGTCCGGAACACCCCGCTGACCGTGGTCATCGTGGCCTGCTCGCTCGTCCTCGACCAGACCCTCGGGATCACGCTCGGCGCCGACGACTCCGAGACGATCGGCTTCCGCCTCGCGGTCCTCGGACTGGTCGCGTACACCGGCACGTTCGTCTGCGAGGCGCTGCGCTCCGGCATCAACACGGTGCCGCCGGGCCAGGCCGAGGCCGCCCGCGCGCTGGGCCTGAGCTTCTTCCAGGTCCTCACCCTCGTGGTGCTCCCGCAGGCCTTCCGCGCCGCGGTGACCCCGCTGGCCAACGTCCTCATCGCCCTCACCAAGAACACCACAGTGGCGGCGGCCATCAGCGCCGCCGAGGCGGCGCTCCTGATGAAGGAGATGATCGAGAACGAGGCCGACGCTCTCTTCGCGGTCTTCGCGGTCTTCGCCTTCGGCTTCATCGTCCTCACCCTCCCCACCGGCCTCGTTCTGGGCTGGGCGGCCAAGCGACTGGCGGTGAAGCGATGAGCTCCGTCCTGTACGACACCCCGGGCCCGCGCGCCAAGCGGCGCAACGTCCTCTACACGGTCGGCTTCCTCGCGGTCCTCGCCGTGCTGGCCTGGTGGGTGCTCTCCGCGCTCGCCGACAAGGGCCAGCTGTCGGCCGACAAGTGGAGCCCGTTCGTCACCGACTCCCGGGTCTGGACGACGTACCTGCTGCCGGGTCTGCTCGAGACCCTCAAGGCCGCCGCGCTCTCCATCCTGATCGCGCTGCCGCTGGGTGCGCTCCTCGGCATCGGCCGGCTCTCGGACCACCGCTGGGTGCGGGTGCCCGTCGGCACGGTCGTGGAGTTCTTCCGCGCCATCCCGGTCCTGCTCCTGATGATGTTCGCGAGCGCCGTGTACGCGCAGTTCACGCCCGTCAGCTCCGACTTCCGCCCGCTGTACGCGGTCGTCACCGGCCTCGTGCTCTACAACGCCTCGGTCATCGCCGAGGTCGTCCGGGCCGGCGTCCTCTCGCTGCCCCGGGGCCAGGGCGACGCGGCCGTCGCGCTCGGGATGCGCAAGGGCCAGACCATGCTGTACGTGCTGCTTCCGCAGGCCGTGACCGTCATGCTCCCGGCCCTGGTCAGCCAGCTCGTCGTGATCGTCAAGGACACCGCGCTCGGCGGCGCCCTGCTCGGCTTCTCCGAGCTGCTCAGCCAGAACCGGCCGATCACGGCCAACTACGGCGCCAACACGATCGCCACCTTCACGGTGATCGCGCTGATCTTCATCGCCCTCAACTTCGCCCTGACCTCCCTCGCGAGCCGCCTCGAACAGCGGCTGCGGCGGGGCCGGAAGACGGCCGGCGTCACCGAGAGCGCGGTCACGAAGACCGGCGAGGCTCCGGCGGAGGCCGTCAGCGGCGCGTGACCCTGCGGGGCCCGGAAGGACGAGGCCCCAAGGGACCCGGAGCGAACGAGAGCGGACGGGGCGGTACCGACACCAGGTCGGCCGCCCCGCCCGCTCTTTCGCGTACGGCGGCGTCGCGGGGCGGATGGCGTCGCGGGGCGGGAAGCCGGGGCCGGGCCGGGGTCGGGCCGGGGCCGGCAGCCCGCGCCCGTTCCTCCCGTACGCCACCCGTCGTGCCCCGGTAACCCGCCTCCACCCCTCCCGTACGACACCGCCCCAAGGGCCCCGTCAGCCCGCCCCGCCCCTCGCGTACGCCCCGTCACGCCTCCGTCCCGCGCCCGGCGGAGCGCCCCCGCCCCGCCGTTCGCGGCACCGACTTGAGGTCGGTCGCACCGCGCCCACCCCGTCGCTTGACGCAAGCACCCTCAGTGGGTTGCATACGGTCTGTGATCAACCACCGGGCCCGTGCCACACTCGACCGTGCTGCCCTCATGACCGTCCGGCCTTCAGGAGCCGCGCCGTGGACCCGGTGATCATCGTGGGCGCGGGGCCGGTCGGTCTCGCGCTCTCCCTCGCGCTCGCCGCGCAGGGCGTGCCCAGCGTCGTCCTCGACGAGGGCCCCGGCAAGGAGGAGCCCCGCCCGGCCCGGAGCGTCGTGCTGCGCGCCGACATGGCCGCGATGGTCGAGCGCCTCGGCTGCACGACCCTCCGTGACGAGGGGGTCCGCTGGGTCGGGTGGCGCGGTATGCGCCGCCGCCAGGTGGTGCGCCACCTGGAGCTCGACCTGGGCCTCGGCGGTACGGAGGAGTGGTCCGAGGACCCCGCCTCGCCCGCCGCCCCGGCGGCCCCGCTGCACATCCCCCAGCACGCCCTGGCCCGTGGCCTGCGCGACGCCGTCGCCCGGCAGAAGCTGATCGAGCTCGTCCCCGAGGCCCGGCTCGACAGCGTCGAGCAGGACCGGGACGGGGTCGTCGCCCACACCCGGGGCCCGGCCGGCACCTGGTGGCGCGGCAGCCACCTCGTGGGCTGCGACGGCGCCCGTTCGACGGTGCGCAAGCTGCTCGGGATCCGCTTCCCCGGCCGTACGGCGGTGGAACGGCACGCCGTCGCCGCGCTGCGCACCGAACTGCCCTGGCCCGGCGAGGCCCTGCTGCACCGTCAGCCGCCGTGGCGCGGCGCCGCCGAGGAGATCGGCGCGCGCCCGCTGCCCGACGGGGTGTGGCGGATCGACTGGCTGCTTCCGCCGCGCGGCGACCTGGTCACCCCGGACGCCCTGATCGCCCGCATCCGGGAGACCCTGGCCGGCTGGTGCGACGGGGTGACGCCCCCGTACGAGCTCATCGACACCGGGGTGCACACGCTGCACCACCGGCTGGCCCGGCGCTGGCGGGTCGGCCGGGTCCTGCTCGCCGGGGACGCGGCGCACCTGCTCGGCGCGGTCGGCACCCAGGGGCTCGACGAGGGTCTGCGGGACGTGGACAACCTCGCCTGGAAGCTCGCCCTCACCTGGCACCACGGCGGCTCGGACCGGCTGCTCGACAGCTACCAGAGCGAGCGGCGGGCGGCCGTGGCCACCCGGCTGCGCGCGGCGGACCAGTCGCTGCCGGTGCTGCGCGGCGGCGGGGGCCTGCGGACGTACCTGCCGGGGGCCGCGCGCGGTCACGACGCGCTGCTGACCGACGGGCACGTGGGGCGCGGGCCGCTGGGCGCGCCCCCCGCGTACCCGCACTCCCCCCTCGCGCCTCCGTACGCCGACGGGCAGATCCCGGTCGGGACCCCGCCGGGCGCGCCCGTCGAGGACGTCCGCGTGACCGCCCCCGACGGCACGACCGTACGGCTCCGCGACCGGCTCGGTCAGGGCCGCCTCCTGGTCCTCCTGATCGCACCCGGCACCGGGGTGTGGGACCGGCGCCACTGGCGGACCGCCGGGGTGATGCCCCGCCTGGAGGAGGCCGTGCGCGCCCTCCCGGTGCGGTCCGAGGTCCTGGTGTCGGAGTCCTACCCGGGGGCACCGGCTCACGCCGTCCTCCTCGTACGGCCCGACGGGCACCTCGTCGCGGCGTTCTCCGGGGTGCGCCCCGAGGAGCTGTACGCGGCGGCGGACGCGGTCCGCGGCGGCCCCCTCACCGACCGGGAACCCGCCGAGTTGGCCTCCGGAAAGTCCTCCGGAGCGCCCTCCGAGGCGCCCGCGGAGAGTGACCGCACGGCGGACATGCATTGATTCCGCCGGGGACGCGTGGTGTACTCCGGAGCGTGACCGACACCGATGTGCGCCTGTGGCGGAGGGTCCACATGGACCTGCTCCGCTACGCGGGCTGCGTGTGTCGCCCGTCCTGCTGATCTCGCCCCTGCCCCGCGCGCGCCCCCGCCGCCCCCTTTCCGCGTCCGCCGACGCGGGTCCGTGTGTGCCGTGTGCCGTCGCGCGCTCTTCGCGAACCCACAGGACGGTCACCCGTGTCCCAGCACGCCACCTCACTTCCACCCACCGCCCCGGCCCCGGCCGTTCCGCCTGCTCCCCCTGCTCCGGCGGCTCTGACAGCTCCGACGGCTCCGACGGCGACCGAGCTGCTGGACTTCGTCCGGCGCACGGCCGCCGACCGGGAACTGATCGCCTCCCTGCCGCTCGACCCCGAGGGCCGTACCTGGGTACGGCTCGACGGCCCCGGCGGCAGCGAGGCCTGGCTCATCGGCTGGCCGCCCGGCACCGGGACCGGCTGGCACGACCACGCCGAGTCGCAGGGCGCCTTCGCGACCGCGCGCGGAACGCTGACCGAGAACGCGCTCGCGGTCCGGCTGCCGGCGAGCGGCTGGAAGACCCTGGAACTGGCCGACGGGGTCGACCGCTCCCGGCGTCTGGGAGAGGGCACGGGCCGGGCCTTCGGCCGCCACCACGTGCACGAGGTGTTCAACGACTCCCCGGACACCCACGCGGTGTCGGTGCACGCCTACTATCCGCCGCTCCCGCTGATCCGGCGCTTCAGCCGCACGGGCGCGGTGCTGCGTCTCGAACAGGTCGAGCGGCCGGAGGACTGGCAGTGAGCGTCGAGGAGCGGGAGGACCGGGTGACAGAGCGAGTGGCGGATCAGGTGGCGGATCAGGTGGCGGGTCGGGTGGGCATCGACGAGCTTCTGGAGCGGGTCAGGTCGGGCCTCGACCGCATCGAGCCCCGGGCCGCCTACGAGGCGTATGAGGCGGGTGACGCGCTCCTGGTGGACACGCGCTACGCGGCCCTGCGCGAGCGGGACGGGCTGATCCCGGGCGCCCTGATCGTGGAGCGCAACGAGCTGGAATGGCGGCTGGACCCCCTGGGCAGCCACCGCGCGGCGGAGGCCGACAGCCACGACCTGCGGGTGGTGGTCCTCTGCAACGAGGGCTACGCCTCCTCCCTCGCGGCCGAGTCCCTGCGCCGCCTGGGCCTGCACCGGGCGACGGACCTCATCGGCGGCTTCCAGGCCTGGAAGGCGGCCGGTCTCCCGGTCCTCCTCCCGGCGGCCCGGACCTGACGCGGACGGCCGGGGCCTCCCCCGGCCCTACCGCCCGAACCGGACGAACCCCTCTGCCCCGTCACACTAGAAGCTTCCCCGTACCGGAAGCTCCTCCGCGCCGAAAACCCGTCCTCGCCAGAAACCCGTCCCTGCCAGAAGCTCCCCTGTCCTGAAAGGCTCCCCCGTAGCGCAAGATCTCCGCATTGCAAGACACCGACCTCAGCAGACCCCCGTCTCAACAGACCCCGGTGTCATGAAGCCTCCGCCTCAGAAGGCCCCGTCTCAGAAGGCCCCGGTAGCAGCAGCCCCCTCTCAGAAGGACTCGTCCAGCCCCTCCGTGTCCTCGCCCTCCGCCTCCAGCGCCTGGCGGACGACGCGGAGGGCCATGCCCTCGGGGTAGCCCTTGCGGGCGAGCATCCCTGCGAGCCGCCGCAGCCGCCGGTCGCGCTCCAGGCCGCGGGTGGCACGGAGCTTGCGGGCCACGAGCTCGCGTGCCGTGGCCTCCTCCCGCTCGGAGTCGAGCTGGTCCACCGCCTCCTGGATGAGGGTGGGCTCGACGCCCTTGGTCCGCAGCTCCCGGGCGAGGGCGCGGCGGGCGAGGCCCCGGCCGTGGTGGCGGGACTCCACCCAGGCCCCCGCGAAGGCGGCGTCGTCGATGAGCCCGACGTCCTCGAAGCGGGAGAGGACCTCCTCCGCCACCTCGTCGGGGATCTCCCGCTTGCGCAGCGCGTCGGCCAGTTGCTTGCGCGTGCGAGGGGTCCCGGTGAGCAGGCGCAGGCAGATCGCGCGCGCCCGCTCAGCCGGATCCTGGGGTGACAGCTCCTTCTCGGCCCTCGACGAGTCGGGGCTGTCACCCGGCCATTCGGTGCGACCGGTCACCGGTTCAGCTCTTGACCGCGGTGGCCTTGGTCGCCTTCGCGGTCTTGGCCGCGGGGGCCGGGACGCTCTTGGCGGCGTCGTCCGCGGCAGCCGGGTCGGTGGCGGCCGCGTCCGCGCCCGGCTCGGCCGACAGGGCCTCGGGACGGACGCCGACGCCCAGCTTCTCCTTGATCTTCTTCTCGATCTCGTTGGCGAGGTCGGGGTTGTCCTTCAGGAAGTTGCGGGCGTTCTCCTTGCCCTGGCCGAGCTGGTCGCCCTCGTAGGTGTACCAGGCACCCGCCTTGCGGACGAAGCCGTGCTCCACGCCCATGTCGATCAGGCCGCCCTCGCGGCTGATGCCCTGGCCGTAGAGGATGTCGAACTCCGCCTGCTTGAAGGGGGGCGCGACCTTGTTCTTGACGACCTTGACGCGGGTGCGGTTGCCCACCGCGTCCGTGCCGTCCTTGAGGGTCTCGATGCGGCGGATGTCGAGGCGCACCGAGGCGTAGAACTTGAGGGCGCGGCCACCGGTCGTGGTCTCCGGCGAGCCGAACATCACGCCGATCTTCTCGCGGAGCTGGTTGATGAAGATCGCGGTGGTCTTGGACTGGTTGAGCGCGCTGGTGATCTTCCGGAGGGCCTGGCTCATCAGGCGGGCCTGGAGGCCCACGTGCGAGTCGCCCATCTCGCCCTCGATCTCTGCGCGCGGGACGAGCGCGGCGACGGAGTCGATGACGATCAGGTCGAGGGCGCCGGAGCGGACCAGCATGTCGACGATCTCGAGGGCCTGCTCGCCGTTGTCCGGCTGGGACAGGATGAGGTTGTCGATGTCGACGCCGAGCTTCTTGGCGTACTCGGGGTCGAGGGCGTGCTCGGCGTCGACGAAGGCGACCTGGCCGCCGGCCTTCTGCGCGTTGGCGACGGCGTGCAGGGTCAGGGTCGTCTTGCCGGAGGACTCCGGTCCGTAGATCTCCACGACACGGCCGCGCGGCAGTCCGCCGACGCCGAGGGCGACGTCCAGGGCGGTCGAGCCGGTGGAGATCACCTCGATCGGCTCCTGGGTGCGGTCGCCCATGCGCATCACGGCGCCCTTGCCGAATTGGCGTTCAATCTGTGCGAGCGCGGCGTCGAGCGCCTTCTCGCGGTCGGTTCCTGCCATGGGTTCCACCCGGTTTGCTTGAGTCGATCGCTTCATGTGAAAGACGCTAACCCCTGCCACTGACAATGGGCCCCGGCGTCCCGCCCGACCTGTGGACAACTCCGCGACAACCCCGCGTTTCCAAGGGCCGGAACTCCATCAGAATGGATGTTCGATTTCAGTGTCAAGCGCGCCACGCGGACCCGGGCCGTCCCGCCGGGGCCCCCGCAGTGGCCGCGCCCGGCTCTCCCTGGAGGCAGAAGGATGAGTTTCCGGTTGGCGGCGTACGTCGTGTGCGTCGAGGACGGGCGGGTGCTGCTCGCCCGCCACGTGTCGCCGGAGGGCGAGTCCACCTGGACGCTTCCGGGCGGCGGGGTGGAGCACGGGGAGGACCCGTTCGACGCGGTGGTCCGGGAGGTCGCCGAGGAGACCGGCCGCGACGCGATGGTCGAGCGCCTGCTGGGCGTGGACTCCCGGACGATCCCCGCCGCCGAGGCCCGCGCCGGCGTCGCGCACCAGAACGTGGGCGTCTTCTACCGGATCCGGCTCGCTCCCGGCCGCCTGCGTCCCGAGCCGAACGGCGAGACCGCGGAATCGGTCTGGACCCCGCTGCCCGCCGTCACCGGCCTGCGCCGGTCGTCCCTGGTCGACGTCGGCCTGGCCCTGGCGCACTCCCTTCCGCCGACCGGCCACGTCGACCCGGTCCCGGTCGGAGGCCTGATCCGACACTGACCTGCACTGATCTGCACCGACCGGCACCGACCGGCACCGAGGAGACGCCCCCGGCCACCGCCCCGGCCACTGTCACACCCCTGTGCCACCCTGCGGAGCATGTCTCTCGCCGATCTCACCCTCCACCAGTGGCGGTCCTTCGACCTGTCCGCCGCACGCCGTCTCGCCCAGGAGGCCGCGCGCCGGGTGGACGGGCGCGTGACCGCCGTCGACACGGTCGAGCACCTCGGCGCCCCGCTGCACCGCGCCCGCGTGGAGCGGGACGGCCGGGAGTTCGCCCTGATACCCGGCGGCCCCGTGACCCTCGGTTTCGACACGGACGCCTGGCAACCGACGTCCGCGCAGCTCGCCGACTACGCGGAGAGCGTGGAGCAGGGCTTCGGCGACGGCCCCGACCTGCGGGCCCACCTCGCGCGCGTGCTCAGCCCCCGCCGCGACGTCACGCTGCCCACGGTCCTCATGGCCATGGAGAGCGAGCGCCTGGCGGAGCCGCCCGCCGCCGTGCCCGCCGCGCTCGCGGCGCGCGGTCTGCGGATGCCGGACCCCGACGAGTGGGAGCACGCCTGCGGGGCCGGAGCCACCACCCTGTTCCGCTGGGGCGACGAGTGCCCCCTCGACCGGATCCCCTACGGGGACGACACCGGCCCGCACCGCCTGCCGAGCGCCTTCGGCCCGCGCATCGCCCACGACACGTACGACATGGAGCTGACGAGCGACCCCACGGCGGTGCACGGCGGGGACGGCGGCGAGTCGGTGTGCGGCGGCTACGGGAACCTGCTGGCGTGGCTCCCCCTGGCCACCGCCCACCGCAATCCCCTCACGGCCGAGTTCGTGTACGGCCCGGACGGCGAGGACCTCGTCGAGGACGCCTCCGTCCGTCCCGTCCTCACGCTCTGAACCCGCGCAGACGCTCCCGCAGCTCGGCGGCCGCATCGATCTCCTCGTCGTACGACGATCCGGGCTCCGCCACCAGGGCGAGTGCGGCGGTGAGGACCTCGGGCCCGGCCCGCCGGTCCGCGAGGACCGCCCGGACCAGGGCCGGGACGGGCATCGGCGTCAGGCAGTACCTCCACGCCGGGTGCGCGTGGGTGGCGGCGTAACGGGCCGTCAGGAGTTCGGCGGGGGCGAGCGGGGCCCGTACACGTTCCAGGAACCACGCGAGGCCCGCCGTCGTCACCAGGTCGCAGATCGGCCCGGCGCCGACGTGGTTGCTCCGGCGGTCGTCGTGCGCCTGGTAGACCACCGCGTAGACCAGATCGCGCTCCCGGTCGGTCGCGGGCGACGGGAACGGTACGTCGCGCCACAGGCGTTCCACGTCCCCGGGCGTGATCCCCGGGCGGGCCCGGCGGCCGGGCCCGCGCCCCGCCTCCACCGCCAGCCGTACGGCCCCCAGGGCGACGGACTCCTCCGAGAGCAGGCGCAGACAGTGCGGCGGCTCCGCGCCCCGCGCGGGACCGGCCTCCCGGACCACCGCCGCCACCTGCTCCACGGTCGGCCCGTCGGTCCACACCAGCCGTTCGACGCCGCCGGTGTGCTCGATCCGGAACGGGCCGTGCCCGAACCGCTCGGCGACCACCCGGGCGAGCCCGTGCGGCCACCCCTCGCACCCGCCGTCGTCCGTCACGCCGCGCACCCCTCCTCCGCCGGAATGGCGGTCACCGTACGCGAGGCTCCCTCAGCCCCGTACCACCGGCAGCAGCTCCGGGCGCTTGGCCGCGCGGTCGTCGCCGGACGACCGGCCGCGCAGCCGGCGGCCCAGCCAGGGGCCCAGGAAGTCGCCGGCCCAGCGCAGTTCGGCACGGAGTCCCACGGGGAGGGGGACGGCCGGCGGCGGCAGCGGGCGGGTCCAGGAGTCGTCGGCGCCGGGCAGGCCGAGGGCCTGGGCGACGGCGGCGGCGATGCGCGCGTGGCCCAGCGGACCGGCGTGCAGCCGGTCGGCGCTCCACAGCCGGGGGTCGGTGACGACCGGGTGGTGGCCGGTCTCGACGACGATGACGCCGTGCCGGCCCGAGGCCTCGCGGATGCGCGCGTTGACGGCCCGGACGCGCGGGACGAGCGGCCGGGCCAGCGGGGTGATGCGGCCGACGTCGGGGAAGGTGAGCGTCGCCACGCGCGCGCCCTGCCCGGTCAGCGCGGCGAACATCTCCTCCAGGTGCCCGACCGTCACATCCGGGTCGAAGCGGGGCCGCAGCAGGTCGTTGAAGCCGGCGACGACGGTGGCGAGGTCCGGCCGGAGCGCGAGGGCGGGGGCGAGCTGTTCGGCGCGCACCTGTCCGGCGAGGCGGCCCCGTACGGCCAGGTTGGCGTAGAGCGTGCCGGGCCGGTCCCGGGCGAGCAGTTCGGCGAGCCGGTCCGCCCAGCCGCGCAGGCCGCCGGTGTCGTCGCCGTCGCCGACGCCCTCCGTCTGGCTGTCCCCCAGCGCGACGTACCGCAGAAACGTGCCGTCCGTCATCGGACCTCCGCCTTCCCTCACCATCGATCGACCCGGCGGGCGAGCGGACCCGCGAGCCCGTCCCTCCACCCACGCCCACCCTACTCACTTCCTTGACTAGGCAACTGTGCGATTACTCTTCGCGCCCGTCCTCCGCCCTATCCTTCGACGCATGTCCCTCCCCCTCCGCGCCCCTGGCGGCGGCCGTCCGTCACCGCGTGCCGCCGACGCCCTCGTGGCGGGCGCCGTCCTGCTCGTCGTGGCGGTCTGGACGCTCGTCGCGGCGCGCCACACGGGCGAGCCCGCGCTCCGGGCGGCGCTCGGCTGGGCACTCGTCCTGGTCGGCTGCGGGGCCCTGTACTTCCGGCGGCGGCAGCCGGTCGCGGTCGCCGTCGTCACACTGCTCGCCTGCGCCGTCTACTACCCGCTGTCCGCCCAGGACGGCCCGCTGATGATCACCTTCGCGCTCGCGCTCTACACGACCGCCGCCGAAGGACGCTTCGCCGCCGCCGTCGCGCTCGCCGCCGTCACCCTGGTCGCGGTCGGCGCCGGAGAGATCCGGCAGCAGCCGGGGCACCGGCAGATCGACGACACCTCACTCGCCATGCTGGCCGGCTGGCTGATCAGCCTGGTCGCGGTGGGTCGCGCCCAGCGCACCCGGGCCGCCTACCTCCACGAGGCCGAGCAGCGGGCGCTGGCCGCCGAGCGGGAGCAGGAGGCGCGGGCCCGGCAGAGCGCCACCGAGGAGCGGCTGCGGATCGCCCGCGAGGTCCACGACGTCCTCGGCCACAGCATCTCGCTGATCAACGTGCAGTCCGGGGCCGCGCTGCACCGGCTCGGCAAGAAGCCGGCCCCCGAGTCCGGACTCGCCACCGCGACCGAGGCCCTGGAGGCGGTGAAAGCCACCAGCAAGGACGCGCTGCGCGAGCTGCGAGCGACCCTCGGGGTGCTGCGCCGCGCCGACGAGGCCACCCCGACGACCCCGGCCTCCTCGGGCCTCGCGCTCCTCGGCGACCTCGCCGGGCGGGCCCGGAGCGCCGGTCTCGACGTCCGTACGGGCGTCACGGGCACCCCCGTGCCGCTGCCGCCGCCCGTCGACCTCGCCGCGTACCGGATCGCGCAGGAGTCGCTGACGAACATCGCCCGGCACGCGGGCGCGAGGACCGTGGACATCGGCCTCGACTGGGGCCCGGACGCGGTGCGGCTGCGGATCGCGGACGACGGCGGGGGCGCTCCGGAGGGCCGGCCGGCGGGCAGCGGCATCCGGGGCATGGCCGAGCGGGCCCGCGCGCTCGGCGGCGAGCTGACCGCCGAGAATGGGGAGGGCGGCGGTTTCCTGGTGGACGCCCGGCTGCCGTACGCCGCACCCGGGTCCGGGTCCGAGTCCGGGCCCGGCTCCGGGTCCGAGTCCGGCTCCGGGGAGAACCCTCGGGAGGACACCCGATGACCCGCGCCGTACCCCAGGAGAGCTCCCAGGAGGGCGCCCGATGATCCGTGTCGTGCTGGCCGACGACCAGACCCTGGTCAGGGCCGGTTTCCGGTCGATCCTCTCGGACGAGGAGGACATCGAGGTCGTCGGAGAGGCGGGCGACGGGGAGCGGGCGATCGGTCTCGCCCGCGAACTGCGCCCGGACGTGGTCCTGATGGACATCCGGATGCCGGTGCTCGACGGCCTCGAAGCCACCCGCCGCATCACCGCCGACGAGCGGCTGGAGGGGGTCCGGGTGGTCGTCCTGACCACCTTCGACGCGGACGACCACGTGTACGGGGCGCTGCGCGCCGGCGCCTCGGGCTTCCTCGTCAAGGACACCGAGCCGATGGAGCTGCTGCACGCGGTGCGGGTGGTGGCGCGCGGCGACGCCCTGATCTCCCCGGCCGTGACCCGCCGACTGATCGCCGAGTTCGCCGGACGGGCCGAGCGGCGGCCGGACCCGAGCCCCCGCCTGAACGCCCTCACCGAGCGGGAGCGGGAGGTCCTCGGCCTGGTGGGCGCGGGGCTCTCCAACGACGAGATCGCCGGCCGCCTGGTCCTCTCCCCCGCCACCTCCAAGACCCACGTCAGCCGGATCATGACCAAGCTGGCCGTACGGGACCGGGCGCAGCTGGTGATCCTGGCGTACGAGTCCGGGATGATCACGCCGGGCTGGCTGGCCTGACGGCCCTTAGGGGACGGGCTCCGGCGGGGACAACCCACGGGGTACGCGCGCGGGGACCGGCGCAACCACCGGGGTACGGCCGGTGTCCACCCCGGGGTGACGCCCGGCCCCCCGTCGTACGCCGACGCTGAACGGGTGAACCAGGACGTACTCGATCTCGCGCGGCTGCAGTTCGCCCTCACCGCAGGCGGCCACTTCCTCTTCGTCGCCCTCACCCTCGGGCTCGCGACGGTCGTGGCGGTGCTCCAGACGCGGGCGACGTTCGGCCGGAACCCGATCCACGCGCGCATGGTGCGCTTCTGGGGCCAGCTGTACGTGATCAACTACGCGGTCGGGATCGTCACAGGCCTGGTGATGGAGTTCCAGTTCGGCATGGCCTGGAGCGGGCTCACGCACGAGGCGGGCAACGTCCTGGGGGCCTCGCTCGCCGTCGAGACGGTCGTGGCGTTCTTCGTCGAGTCGACCTTCCTCGGCCTGTGGATCTTCGGCTGGCACCGGCTCAACCGCTGGGCCCACCTGGCCGCGATCTGGATCGTCGTCCTGACCGCCCACCTGTCGGCGTACTGGATCCTCGTCTCCAACGGCTTCCTCAACCACCCCGTGGGGTACGGCTCCTCCGGGGACGGCGGGCTCGTGCTCGACGATCCGGTCGCCGTCCTCACCAACCCCTCGGCGCTCCTCGCCTTCGGCCACGTCCTGGCGGGGGCGCTGCTCACCGCCGGGTTCTTCATGGCCGGGGTGAGCGCGTACCACCTCTTCCGCCGCGGTCCCGAGTGGGAGTTCTTCGGGCGCAGCCTGCGCATCGGGGTGTTCCTGTCGGCGCCCGCGCTGATGGCGGCGGCCGTCTTCGGCGGGCTCCAGCTCGGGGCCCTCGCCACCTTCCAGCCGATGAAGGCGGCGGTCTTCGGCGGAAAGGCGGCCGAGGTCGCGCGCCTCCAGGCGGAGATGACGGAACGTTTCGGTCCGGGCGACTACGTGCCCTCGGAGGCGTGGACCCGGGGCGGCGGCCTGGTGATGCTCCTCTGCTTCGCCCTGATGATGTACCTGTGCTTCGCCGGGGTGATCCTGGCCTGCTTCAAGAAGGCCGTCTTCCGGTTCCGGCTCTGGCACGTCGTCCTGATGGCGGCCGTGCCGCTGCCGTACCTCGCGATGATCAGCGGCTGGGTGTTCCGGGAGGCGGGCCGTCAGCCGTGGGTGGTGTACGGGCTCCTCAAGACGGAGGACGCGGTCTCGGACCTCTCCCCCGGCGCCATGCGCCTCTCGCTCGCCGTCTTCACCACGCTCTTCGTCCTGCTCGCCGTCCTCAACGCCCGGCTCCTGGCCCGGCACGCCCGCCGCGGCCCCGTCGAGTCCGGCCTGGGGCACGACGAACGGCCGGGCACGGACGGCGGGCCGGGCGGTCCAGGTGGTCCGAAGAGGCCGGGCGGGCCGAACGGGCCAGGCGAGCCGAACGGGCCGGGCGATCCGGCCGACGTGCTGCCGGTCCCCCGCTACTGAGTTGTCGCTCTCCGCCCCTACCGGAAGAAGGAGTCCCCCGTGGAGACCCCGGCCATCGCCCTGCTCGCCTTCTTCACCGCGGGCTGGTTCGTCCTCGCCGGGACGGACGTCGGCACCGGCATGTTCGCCCCCTGGCTCGGCCGGAGCGACCGCGAACGGCGGCTCGTCCTCGCCTCCTTCGCGCCCTTCTTCCTGGGCAACGAGGTCTGGCTGGTCGCCGCCGCCGGAGTGTTCGTCGGCTGCTTCCCCGACCTCGAAGGGGAGCTCCTGAGCGGTCAGTTCCCGGTCGTCGTGGCCCTGCTCGCCGGATGGGTCGTGCGCGACACGGGCCTCTGGTCGCGCGGCCGGGGCGCCGGGCCGCGCCGGCGCGCCCGCTGCGACGCCGCCGTGGCCTGCGGGAGCTGGACCGTCGCGCTCTCCTGGGGGTGGCTGCTCGCCGCCCTGCTCACCGGACGGCCGTACACCCCGGCGACCGGCCCGGCGGCGGTCCTCATCGCCCTCGCCGTGGCCGCGCTGTTCGCCGCGCACGGCCTCGGCTTCGCCGCGCTGCGGCTCACGGGAGCGCCGTACGAGCGGGCCCGCCGGCTCGTCGGCCGGACCGGGCACCCGTGGCAGTCCTTCGCGCTCACCGGTGCCCTGCTCGCCTGGCTGCCGCTCTGGGCGGGGAGCGCGCTGCCGCTGGCCGGGCGGGCGGCCGACCCGGCCACGCTCGCCCTGCTCGTGCCCGCGCTCCTCGTCGTCACCCCACTGCTCGTGACCGTCCAGGCCTGGACCTGGTACGCCTTCCGGCACCGGGTCACCGGCCCCTCGTACCTCTGAGCCACGCGCTCCCGGGGCTCCGGCCGGAACGTCTCACTCCTCCTGCGCGGACTCCTTCTTGTGGTGCAGGGCCTTCTGGAGCCGGGCGACCACCGCCTCGCCGTACCTGCGGTGGCCGTGGACGCGCGGATCGTCCGTCACGTCGTACCGCTTCACATAGGCGCCGAGGAAGGCCTGGAGGGTGGCGATGGCCGGGATCGCGATCAGCGCGCCGACGGCCCCGAGCAGCGCCGTGCCCGCGATGACCGAGCCGAAGGCCACCGCCGGGTGGATGTCCACGGTCTTCGAGGTGAGCTTCGGCTGGAGGACGTAGTTCTCGAACTGCTGGTAGACCACGACGAAGCCGAGCACCCACACCGCGTACCAGGGGTTGACGGTGAAGGCGATCAGCATCGGCAGGGCACCGGCCAGATAGGTGCCGATGGTCGGGATGAACTGCGAGACCAGGCCGACCCACACGGCGAGCGCCGGGGCGTACGGCACGTCCAGGATCTCGAAGAGCACGAAGTGCGCGACGCCCGAGATGAGGGCCATCAGACCGCGCGAATACAGATAGCCGCCGGTCTTGTCGACCGCGATCTCCCAGGCCCGCAGCACCTCGGCCTGCCGGGCGGGCGGCAGGACGGAGCAGAGCGCGCGCCGCAGCCGGGGCCCGTCGGCCGCGAAGTAGAACGAGAACAGGAAGATCGTGAGCAGCCGGAACAGGCCGCCGAGGACGGTGGCGGAGACGTCGAGGACGCCGGACGCGCTGTTCTGCACGTACCTCTGGAGCCAGTCGGACTTGAGCAGGCTGTCCTGGACCTCGACCCGCGACAGGTCCGTGTGGAAGCTGTCGTTGATCCATTTGATCAGCGAGTCGAGGTACTGGGGGAAGTTCTCGACCATGTCGACGATCTGCCCGGCGAGCATCGACCCCAGGAGGACGACGAAGCCGACGCCGAAGACGAGGACGGCCAGGAAGACGAGGAAGGTGGCGAGGCCCCGGCGCATCCCGCGCGCCGCCATGCGCCCGACCGCCGGTTCGATGGCGAGGGCGAGGAAGAAGGCCAGGAGGATGTTGACGAGGAGGCCGACGAGCTGGTGGAAGGCCCAGTTGCCCAGCAGGAAACAGGAGTAGAGCGCGAGGGCCAGGACGAGCGCGCGGGGCAGCCAGCGCGGCATCCGCGCGGCGGGGTCCCGGGGCGCGGTCTTCCGGGCGGGGGGCGCGTCCACGACGAGGCCACCGGTGCCGGTCCCGGCGGGCGGGGCGGGGGCCGGAGCGGCCGTCACGTCGGTCGAGCCGGTCCTGCCGGTGCCGCCGGGCTCGCCGGTGTCCCGGGACTTCTGGCCGGTGCCGCCCGGCTCGCCGGTCCCTCGGGTCTTGTCGGCGTTGTCGGTGTTGTCGGTGTCGTGGGTCTTGTCGGTGTCGTCGCTGTCGTCAGTCGGGGCCACCCCGCCAGTCTCGCGCACCGCGCGGACATTCCTCCGGGCCCCCCGCGCATCCCGTCGGCGCTCCCGCCCGGTGATCCGTCCACCGGCCCGCCGACCGGCCCTTCTCTCGATCGGTCAGCGCTTGTCGGCGGGCACGTCGACGGCGGCGCAGACGGCGCGCCACACGTCCTTCGCCTCCCAGCCGGCGTCCAGCGCCTCCCGTACGGTCCGGCCCCCGAGTTCCGCCATCACGTGATCGCTCGCGAAGGACTCGGCGTACGACGCGCCGAAGTGGTCGGCCATTCGTTCCCAGAAAATCGTCAACCGCATGACCCCAGTATCCCGCTCCGAAGAGTGCAGCCCGCTCCGGAGGTCTTGTCAGCGCGGCTTTCCGCCCTACGGTCGGAGCATGGCCGAAAACCCCCTCCCCTCCGCGTCCTCGACCCCCTTGGCCCGCGCCGAGCGTTTCGTCTGGCTGACGGCCCGCGTCCTCGAACAGCGCCGGTTCGCCTACCACTTCCAGCGCGGCGGCGCGGATCAGGTCGAGACCGCGCTCACGGCGTACCTCAACGAGGACGGCGGTTACGGTCACGCGCTCGAACCGGATCTGCGCGGACCCGTCAGCCAGCCGCTGCACACCGCGCACGCGCTGCGGGTCCTGGACTCCGTCGGCCGCTGCGGCGGGCCGCGGGTCGAGCGGATCTGCCGCTACCTCACGGCGGTGTCCACGCACGACGGCGCCCTCCCCGCGATCCACCCCTCCCAGCGCGGCTATCCCTCGGCGCCGTTCGTCCCGGTCGTCGACTCCCCGCCGAGCGCGCTGCTCTCGACCGGCCCGGTGGTCGGGCTGCTCCACCGCAACCAGGTGTGGCACGCGTGGCTGTTCCGGGCCACCGAGTTCTGCTGGTCGGCCGTGGAGTCCCTGGAGAAGTCCTACCCGTACGAGATCCAGGCCGCCGTCGCCTTCCTCGACGGGGCCCCGGACCGTGCGCGCGCGGAGGCGGCCGCCGACCGCCTCGGCCGGCTCGTCCGGGAGCAGGGGCTGGCCGTCCTCGACCCGGACCGGCCGGAGGACTGGCCGGTGGCGGACGGGTACGCGCCCGGGGAGCACCACTACCCGCACGACTACGCGCGCGTGCCGGACTCGCTGGCCGCGCGCTGGTTCACGGAGGAGGAGACGGCCCGCTCCCTCGACCGGCTCGCGGCCGACCAGGAGGAGGACGGCGGCTGGCCGATCCGCTGGCGCGCCTGGGCCCCCGGCTCGGCCCTGGAGTGGCGCCCGATCGTCACCGTCGAGGCCCTGCGCACCCTCCGCGCGCACGGCCGCCCCGTCGGCTGAGGAGGCCGGACGTACGGGCCGGGGCGACGGGGCAGGGCGTACGGGCCGGGGCCGGGTGACGGGGCCGGTCTCACCAGCCCAGGGCCCGTGCGCCCGCCGTGACGGCCACGGCGGCGCCCACGACGACCAGGAACGGCGCCCGCAGGACGAGCGCGACGGCGGCCGCGGCGAGCCCGGCGGCCCGGGCGTCCAGGACGAGGTCGCCGCCCGTGCTGAACGTCTGCTGTGCGGTGAGCGCGGCGAGCAGGGCGACGGGGAGCAGCGCCGCGAGCCGCTGGACGAGCGGGCGTTCCAGGGCCCCGGCGGGGACGAGCAGGCCGACGAGCTTGACCAGGTAGCACCCGGCGACGGTGAGGGCGATCGCGATCCAGACGTTCATCGGGGGTCTTCCTCTCGCTCGGACGCGGCGCGCCGACCCCGTGCCCAGAGCACTGCGGGGGCGGCGAGGGCGGCCGCGAGGACCGGCACTCCGGCGGGGAGCACGGGCAGCAGGCCGAGGCCGAGCAGGACGGCGAGACCGGCGGTGGCCCGCTCGGTCGCGGACGTGAGCATGGGGGCGAGCAGGGCCAGGAAGACGGCGGGCCCGGCCGCGTCGAGCCCCCAGGCGGCGGTGTCCCCGATCGCCTCGGCGCCGAGGGCCCCGAGGAGCGTGGTGGCGTTCCACAGGACGTACAGCGTGAGCCCGGTGGCGGTGAAGCCGATGCGGGCGGCCCGGCGGGAGGGCTGGGCGAGCGCGACCGCCGCGGTCTCGTCGATCACCCAGTGCGCGGCGAGGGGCCTGACGGCCTTCGGCAGGGCGAGGAGCTGGGAGAGCCGCAGCCCGTAGAAGGCGTTGCGGGTGCCCAGGAAGAACGCTCCGGCGGCGGCCGTGAAGGGGTTGCCGCCCGCGGCGAGCGCGCCGACGAGGGCGAACTGCGAGGCGCCGGTGAAGACGAGCAGGCTGAGGACGCAGGTCTGGAGCATGCTGAGTCCGGAGCCCGCCGAGGTCACGCCGAAGGCGAAGCCGGAGAGCCCGACGGCGACGCCGACGCCGAGGGCGTCACGGACGACGGCGGCGTCGGGCTTGGCCGGGGCGTCGTCGGGTATCACGGGAGGTGCTGTCTGTTCTGCCACGTCGGGGACGCTACGGCGGTCGGGGCCACCGGGTCTTGTACGTTCTTGCACCGAACCGCACCGGACCACGCCGGACCGACCGGACCGACCGGACCGGCGCGGTCAGCCGGACCCACCGAGACAGCCGGGTCAGCCGGACCCACCGGGTCAGCCGGCTCCGCCGGGCCTCGCGCGTTTTCCGCCGCCACGCGCGCGCTGATAGGCGCCAGGCGGCACCCCCACGCTGCGGGTGAAGTGCCGGTTGAGGTGCGACTGGTCGGTGAAGCCGACGACGGCGGCCGCCTCCGCCGGGGGCACACCGGCGTCGAGCAACTGCCGGGCCCGGCGCACGCGCGCGTCGGTGAGCCAGGTGTGCGGCGGCATCCCGTAGGCCTCGCGGAAGGACCGGAGCAGGGCGAAGGGACTGGTGTCCAGCTCGGCGGCGAGGCGCTCCAGGGTCGGCGGCTCGGCCATCCGGCCCTCCAGGACCTCACGCGCGCGTGCCGCGTTCCGGGCGCCCGCCGAGCGGGGCGGGAGCGGGGTGATCGGGCCGCCGTGGCTGCGGAGCAGCCGGGCGGTGACGAGCCGGAGCAGACTGTCGGCGGCGAGGGCGTTGCCCTCCTCGGCGGCCCGGTGAACGCCGACGACGAGCCGTGCGGCGTACGGGTCGTCGACGACGGGCGAGGTGAAGCCGACCGAGCCGCGCAGGGCGAGGGTGTCGGCGGCGATCAAGCGGACGATCTCCGCGTCGGGGTAGATCGTCCGGTAGGTCCAGCCCTCGGGGACCCCCGCGTGTCCGGTGTGCGGGGTGTCGGGGTTGACCAGGGCGATCTGGCCGGGTCCCGCGTGGACCAGGTCGTCGTGGTGGTGGAAGGCCTCGACGCCCTCGGTGATCGCGGCGAAGACGAAGGTCTCGTGGGTGTGGCGGGCGAAGGCCTTGCGGACGTAGTGGGCGTGCAGCAGGTCGACCCCGGGCAGCTCGGGGTACTGCCAGTACCGTGCCCGCTCCCCGCTCGCCATGCCTCCATTCTGCGCCAGGGGCGGACGGGCCCGCCGCTGCGGTCCGCGCCGGGGACAGACAGGCCGCCGCTCCATGAGGGGCCACTCCGAAGAGGGACGCCCGCCGCGCTTCCCAGCGGGTTTTCCACAGGTCCCGGCGGTTGTCAGTGCCCGGGTGCACGATGGGGGGCATGGTCAGGTCCGCGCTCGACTCGTTCTCCCCCGCGACCCGTGGTTGGTTCACCGGGGCCTTCACCGCGCCCACGGCGGCGCAGGAGGGCGCCTGGGCCGCCATCGGGGCGGGCTCCGACGTGCTGGTCGTCGCCCCGACCGGCTCGGGCAAGACGCTGGCCGCCTTCCTCGCCTCCCTGGACCGGCTGGCGTCCGCGCCCCCGCCCGCCGAGCCGAGGAAGCGCTGCCGCGTGCTGTACGTGTCCCCGCTGAAGGCGCTCGCGGTGGACGTCGAACGGAACCTGCGCTCCCCGCTGACCGGCATCCGCCAGGAGTCGGTGCGGCTCGGGCTGCCCGAGCCGGACATCAGGGTCGGGATCCGTTCCGGCGACACCCCGGCCGCCGAGCGCCGGACGCTCGCGACCAAGCCGCCGGACATCCTGATCACCACCCCCGAGTCGCTGTTCCTGATGCTGACCTCCGCCGCCCGCGAGGCCCTCGAAGGCGTGGAGACGGTCATCCTGGACGAGGTCCACGCGGTCGCGGGCACGAAGCGGGGCGCGCACCTGGCGCTCTCCCTGGAGCGGCTCGACGGGCTGCTGCCCCGGCCCGCGCGCAGGATCGGCCTGTCGGCCACGGTCCGGCCGGTCGACGAGGTCGCCCGCTACCTGTCGCCGGGGCGCGCGGTGGAGATCGTGCAGCCTCCGTCGGGCAAGGAGTTCGACCTCTCCGTCGTCGTGCCCGTCGAGGACATGGGCGAGCTGGGCGGCTCCCCGGCCTCCGAGGGCAAGGAGGGCGGCGACAGGCCGTCGATCTGGCCGCACGTGGAGGAGCGGATCGCCGACCTCGTGCAGTCCCACCGCTCCACGATCGTCTTCGCGAACTCCCGTCGTCTGGCCGAGCGCCTGTGCAACCGGCTCAACGAGATCGCGTACGAGCGGGCGACCGGCGAGCCCCTGCCTGAGGGTGCTCCCCCGGCCGAGGTCATGGCCCAGTCGGGGGCGGCGCAGGGCGCCCCGCCACTGCTCGCCCGGGCCCACCACGGCTCGGTGTCCAAGGAGCAGCGCGCCCAGGTCGAGGAGGACCTGAAGGCGGG
Source organism: Streptomyces sp. NPDC093071 (assembly GCF_044754545.1). Classification (NCBI taxonomy): domain Bacteria; kingdom Bacillati; phylum Actinomycetota; class Actinomycetes; order Kitasatosporales; family Streptomycetaceae; genus Streptomyces; species Streptomyces sp. NPDC093071. The sequence goes on from NZ_JBIVPH010000001.1 coordinate 1,381,106, forward strand.
CCGGCTGCCCGCCGTGGTGGCCACCTCCAGCCTGGAGCTGGGCATCGACATGGGCGCGGTCGACCTGGTCGTGCAGGTCGAGTCGCCGCCCTCGGTGGCCTCCGGGCTCCAGCGGGTGGGCCGCGCCGGACACCAGGTCGGCGCGGTGTCCACGGGCGTGGTCTTCCCCAAGTACCGGGGCGACCTGGTGCAGGCGGCGGTGGTCACCGAGCGGATGCGGTCGGGGGCCATCGAGTCCCTGCGGATCCCCGCCAACCCCCTCGACGTGCTCGCGCAGCAGCTGGTCGCGATGGTCGCGCTCGACACCTGGCAGGTGGACGACCTGCTCGCGGTGGTGCGCCGGGCGGCGCCGTTCGCCTCGCTGCCCGAGTCGGCGTTCACGGGTGTCCTCGACATGCTGGCCGGCCGCTACCCCTCGGACGCCTTCGCCGAACTGCGCCCGCGCGTGGTCTGGGACCGGGTGGCCGGGACGGTCACGGGTCGGCCGGGCGCCCAGCGGCTCGCCGTCACCTCGGGCGGCACGATTCCCGACCGTGGCCTGTTCGGCGTCTTCCTGGCGGGCTCGGACCCCAAGAAGGGCGGGGGCAGGGTCGGGGAGCTCGACGAGGAGATGGTGTACGAGTCGCGGGTGGGCGACGTGTTCACACTCGGCACCACCTCGTGGCGGATCGAGGACATCACCCGGGACCGGGTCCTGGTCACCCCCGCGCCCGGTGCGCCGGGCCGGCTGCCGTTCTGGAAGGGCGACCAGCTGGGCCGTCCGCTCGAACTGGGACGGGCGGTGGGCGCGTTCCTCCGCGAGGTCGGCGCCCTCGGGGAGGAGGACGCGCGGCTGCGGCTGCTCGCCGCCGGGCTCGACGCGTGGGCCGCCGAGAACGTCCTCGCGTACCTCACGGAGCAGCGCGAGGCCTGCGGCCACGTGCCGGACGACCGGACGATCCTGGTCGAGCGCTTCCGGGACGAGCTCGGGGACTGGCGGGTCGTCATCCACTCCCCGTTCGGGGCGCAGGTGCACGCCCCATGGGCGCTGGCGCTCGGCGCCCGGCTCTCCGAGCGGTACGGCATGGACGCGCAGGTGATGCACGCGGACGACGGGATCGTGCTGCGCCTGCCGGACGCCGACCTGATGGGCCTGGACATGGGCCTGGACCTCCTCGACCACGAACCGGTCGACCCGGGCCGGCACGCGGACGCCGCGTACGACGCGGACAAGGCGCCGGTCGGCGCGGCCGACGCCCTGTTCGACAAGGGCGAGATCGAGCAGGTCGTCACCGACCAGGTGGGCGGCTCGGCGCTGTTCGCCTCCCGCTTCCGGGAGTGCGCCGCCCGCGCCCTGCTGCTGCCGAAGCGGAACCCGGGCAAGCGCACCCCGCTGTGGCAGCAGCGGCAGCGCGCGTCCCAGCTCCTCCAGGTGGCGAGCGAGTTCGGCTCGTTCCCCATCGTCCTGGAGGCCGTCCGCGAGTGCCTCCAGGACGTCTTCGACCTCCCCGGCCTGACGGAGCTGATGGGCGACATCGAGGCCCGCCGGGTCCGCCTCGTCGAGGTCACCACCACCGAGCCGTCCCCCTTCGCCCGCTCGCTGCTCTTCGGCTACGTGGCGCAGTTCCTGTACGAGGGCGACTCTCCGCTCGCGGAGCGGCGGGCCGCCGCGCTCTCCCTGGACTCCCGGCTGCTCGCCGAGCTGCTGGGCCGGGCGGAGCTGCGCGAGCTGCTCGACGCGGACGTCCTGACGGAGCTGGAGCGGGAGCTCCAGTGGCTGACGGAGGACCGGCGGATCAAGGACGTGGAGGGCGTCGCCGACCTCCTGCGGGTCCTGGGCCCGCTCACCGCCGCCGAGCTGGCCGAGCGCGGCGCCGAGGCGGACTGGGCGGGCGAGCTCGAAGCGGCCCGCCGGGCGATCCGGGTGCGGATCGGGGGCCGGGAACACTGGGCCGCGATCGAGGACGCGGGCCGGCTCAGGGACGCCCTGGGCACGGCCCTGCCGGTCGGCGTCCCCGAGGCCTTCACCGAACCGGTCAAGGACCCGCTGGGCGACCTCCTCGCCCGGTACGCGCGCACGCACGGCCCGTTCACCTCCTCCCACGCAGCCGAGCGCCTCGGCCTGGGCACGGCCGTCACCGACGGCGCCCTCCAGCGGCTCGCCGCCTCCGGCCGGGTCGTCCAGGGCGAGTTCCACCCCTCCGGCATCGGCCAGGAGTGGTGCGACGCCACCGTCCTGCGCCGACTGCGCCGGCGCTCCCTGGCGGCCCTGCGCCACGAACTGGAGCCGGTGCCCCCGGCGGCCCTCGCCGCCTTCCTGCCGCAGTGGCAGCACCTGGGGAGCAACAGCCTGCGCGGCATCGACGGCCTGGCCCGGGCGGTCGAGCAGCTCCAGGGCGCGCCCGTCCCGGCCTCCGCCCTGGAGAAACTGATCCTGCCGTCCCGGGTCCGGGACTACTCCCCGGCGATGCTGGACGAGTTGACGACCACCGGCGAGGTGCTGTGGGCCGGCGCGGGCTCGCTGCCCGGCAAGGACGGCTGGGTCTCGCTCCACCTCGCGGACGCGGCCCCGCTGCTCCTGCCCCCGCCGCACCCGCTGGAGCCGTCCGCACTGCACGAGTCGCTGCTCACCGCCCTCTCCGGCGGGTACGGCCTGTTCTTCCGCCAGATCGCCGACCAGGTCCGGGCGACCACCCATCCGGACGCCACCGATCCCCAGCTCGCCGACGCGCTCTGGGACCTGGCCTGGTCGGGGCGGCTCACCAACGACACCCTCGCCCCGCTGCGCGCGCTCCTCGGCTCGGGTCGCACGGCCGGTTCGACCGCGCACCGCGCGCGCCGCACGGTCCCCCGAGGCCGGTACGGCACCCTGACCGCGTCCGCCCGGCCGGTGTCCCGCACGGGCCCGCCCACGGTCTCCGGCCGCTGGTCGCTGCTGCCGCCGCCCGAGCCGGAGCCGACGCACCGGGCGCACGCCCTGGCCCGCACCCTCCTGGACCGGCACGGCGTGGTCACCCGGGGCGCGGTGGCCGCCGAGGGCGTGGAGGGCGGCTTCTCGGCCGTGTACCGGATCCTGGCCGCCTTCGAGGACAGCGGCCAGGCCCGCCGGGGCTACGTCGTGGAGGGTTTGGGCGCGGCCCAGTTCGCGATGGACGGCGCGGTGGACCGGCTGCGGGCCACCGCGACCGCCCGCGACCGGGGCGTCGAGGCGGCGGCCGGCCCGCGCGCCCTCGTCCTCGCGGCGGCCGATCCGGCGAACGCGTACGGGGCCGCCCTGTCCTGGCCCGAGCCGCCGACCGGCGCCGGACACAAGCCGGGGCGCAAGGCGGGCGCAATGGTGGTCCTGGTCGACGGCGAGCTGACGCTCTACATGGAGCGCGGCGGCAAGACGCTCCTGTCCTGGCCGGACGACCCGGACGACCCGGCCCTGACGGCGGCGGCCGAGGCCCTGGCCGCGTCCGCCCGCGCGGGCGCCCTGGGCACGATCACGGTGGAGCGGCTCAACGGCGTCCCGGCCCTGACCTCCCCCCTGGCCCGCCCCCTGGAGGCGGCGGGCTTCCTGGCCACCCCCCGAGGCCTGCGCCTGCGCGCCTAGGGGGTGTCTCGCCGATCATGCCGGGCTCGCGGGGTCCGGCCCGATCGACAAGACACCTCCTGGGACTCGTCCGGCGGATCACGACGAGGGTCGCGCCCCGATCCGCCGGACGGGCCGTAGCCGGCGCGTATCCGGGAAGAAGCCGGAAGAAGGAGCCCGAAAGACCCCCGGCCGCCCGGCGCCTACCGACCCGGCGCGCGGGACCGTGGGCGAAGGACCGTGACCCGAGGAGGACCGTGCCCGAAGGAGACACCGTCTGGCAGGTGGCCCGCCGTCTGCACGCCGCGCTCGCCGGGCGGGTGCTGACCCGCTCGGACCTCCGGGTGCCCCGGTTCGCCACCGCCGACCTCACCGGCCGCACGCTCCTCGACGTCACCCCGCGCGGCAAGCACCTGCTCGCCCGGATCGAGGGCGGGCTCACCCTCCACTCCCATCTGCGGATGGACGGCGCCTGGCGGGTGTACGCCACCGGGGAGCGGCCACGCGGCGGCCCCGACCACCAGATCCGGGCCGTCCTGGGAAACGCGGAGTCCACCGCGTACGGCTACCGGCTCCCGATCGTGGAGCTCCTCCGCACCGACGAGGAGCCGCAGGCCGTGGGGCACCTCGGCCCGGACCTGCTGGGCCCCGACTGGGATCCGGAGGAGGCCGTGCGCCGGCTGACGGCCGATCCGGCGAGGACGCTCGGCGAGGCCCTCCTCGACCAGCGCAACCTGGCCGGCATCGGCAACATCTACAAGTCGGAGCTGGCGTTCCTCGCCGCCGTCACCCCCTGGCTCCCCGTGGGCGAGCTGGAGCCCGGGGTCCCCGCGCGTCTGGTGGCGACCGCCCACCGGCTGCTCGACGTCAACAAGGACCATCCGGACCGGCGCGTCACCACCGTGCGCCGCCCCGGCACCCCGCTCCACGTCTACGGCCGCGCGGGCCGCCCCTGTCTGCGCTGCGGCGCCCGGATCCGCAAGGCGGAGCTGGGGGACCGGATCACGTACTGGTGCCCGGAATGCCAAAAGGGCCCGCACCGGCAGGACACCGGCACGAGCCCGTCGAGCTGACCCTCCGTCGGGCCCGGCTCTTCGTCCCGTCACATTCCCCGTACTCCCACGGCACCCTCACGCCGGTCCGGAGCCCGTGCCCCACCGCCGGCGCCACGGCACCCGGCCGAGGCGCCGGGCGGCCGCGCCCGGCCGCCCCGACGAGGCCGCCACGTGTACGGGCAGCAGGCTCAGTCCCCAGCCGCCCGCGACCATGACCGCCTCGACCGGCCCGGCTTCGCCCGGCACGAGCAGCAAGCGGAGCACCGCCCACCACCAGAGTCCCCCGGCCACCAGCCCGACCGCGACCAGCGCGAGTGTTGCCGGCGGAAACCGTCGCCGTACCATGGCCGCCTCCTGCGGTCGACGCTAGACCGGCAGGATCACCCTGCGGGAGGGCGCACCGGGGCCCGCCCCGGCGCACACCGCGCATATCAGCACGCCCCGGCCCTCCTCAGACGCTCTCCGCCTGGAACATCCACGCGTGCTTCTCGAGCTCGCCGGTCAGGGCGATCAGGATGTCCTGGGTGACCGGGTCGGGGTCGCCGGTCGCGTCGATCCGCTCCCGCATCCGGGTGGTGACGGCCCCGAGGGCGTCGACAAGGATCTTCACCGCGTCCACGTCCTTGATCCAGCCCTCCGGCACCGTTCCGATCGCGCTCGACGACGCCACGGTGGCCGCTCGCCCGTCCGGGTTGACGCCCAGGGCGGAGGCGCGCTCGGCCACGGTGTCGGAGTGCGTCCGGGCCGTGGTGACCACCTCGTCCAGCTGGAGGTGGATGGAGCGGAAGCGCGGTCCGACGACGTTCCAGTGCACCTGCTTGGCGACCAGGGAGAGGTCGACCAGATCGGCCAGCGCTCCCTGGAGAGCGTTGCCCACGGTCTTGAGGTCGGTCTCGGACAGCGTGCTCTTCACGACAGACATGCGGAATCTCCAACCAGTCGAACGTTCTCCCACCATGGCACGCCTCTCCGGAACCCGGCATCTCAAACAAATCAGCTCAAAGGATTGCCGGAGAAAGGTGAAGCCCCGGTCGGCGTCCCTGACGGGACACGGACCGGGGCTTCGCCCTCGTTTCGGTTCAGGCGGCGACGACGTCGACCGCTTCCGCGGGTGCCTTGATGGTCACCCGCTCGGGGGACACACCCGCCACCGACGTCACCGACACCGAATTGAGCATCGGACGAACCGGTGCCGGCACCTGTTCGCTCGCTGCTGCCGACTCGGCCAGTTCGGCCAGCGACAGCTCGTCGCTCACTTCGCGCATGAGCTCGGACATCCGTACGTCCAGCGCGTCGCAGATCGCGGAGAGCAGCTCGGAGGAAGCCTCCTTCTGCCCCCGCTCCACCTCGGAGAGATAGCCGAGCGAGACTCGGGCGGACGAGGAGACTTCGCGCAGAGTACGGCCCTGGCGCTGGCGCTGCCGACGCAGCACGTCACCCAGCAGGCGACGGAGCAGAATCATCGGTGGCTCCCTCCTCGGACCGCGTAGCCGCATCCTTCACGCCCCACCGTACCGCCTCGCGCCGCGGCCGTGCGGGGAGCGATGTCGTGTTCACTCAGGGCTGCAAACATCAATTCCCCCCGTTCTGTTCCGTATCCTGTGCCCGCGCATTTCCCGAGAGTTCCCCGTGGAGCAGCGCGAGCACGATCCGTACGCTCTCCCTACGGATTTCCCCACGATCGCCGTTCAACCTCAACGGGACCACTTTCCCCGTCGGCGACCCCGCCCGTGACCCGGCGGGAGACCCCGTAGGGGACGCCTCCCCGGCCGATCCCGCGACCTCCCCGGCTGCCCCCGCGACCGTCCCGGCCGGTCCCGCGACCGCCACGTAGACGGTTCCGACGGGCTGTCCGTCCTGCGGGTCGGGACCCGCGACCCCGGTCGTCGCGATGCCCCAGTCGGCGCCGAGCCGGGCCCGTACACCGGCCGCCATCTGCGACGCGACCTCGGGGTCCACCGCTCCGCGCTCCGCGAGCAGGGCTTCGTCGACGCCGAGGAGCTCGTGCTTGAGGGCGGTGGCGTAGGCGGTGACGGAGCCCCGGAAGGACGCCGAGGCGCCGGGGACGCCGGTGAGCTCGGCGGCCACCAGACCGCCCGTGAGCGACTCCGCGACGGCCAGTGTCTGGTCCCGCTCGGCGAGCAGCGCGAGCACCCGGGCGGCCTCGGTCATCGCGCGGCCGCCTCCGCGCGCTCGGCGGCGGCCCGCTCGGCGGCGAGGCCCCTGCGCCGCAGCACGACGGCCTGCCGCACGTAGTCCAGGCCGGTGACGACCGTCAGCACGACGGCCACCGTCATCACCCAGAAGCGGAGGGTGGCCAGCGGCCCGGTGAGCACGAGCACGTACATGCCGACGGCCGTGCCCTGGGCCAGGGTCTTCATCTTGCCGCCGCGACTGGCGGGAATGACCCCGTGCCGGATGACCCAGAACCGCATCAGGGTGATCCCCAGCTCCCGGGCCAGGATGACCGCCGTCACCCACCAGGGGAGATCCCCGAGCGAGGACAGGGAGATCAGGCCGGCCGCCATGATCGCCTTGTCCGCGATCGGGTCGGCGATCTTCCCGAAGTCGGTGACCAGGTTGTACGTACGGGCGAGGTGCCCGTCGAAGACGTCCGTGATCATGGCCACCGCGAACGCCGCCCAGGCCCAGGCCCGCCACGCGGGGTCGTGCCCGCCGTCCTGGAGCAGCAGCACCACGAAGGCGGGCACGAGCACCAGCCGGATCATGGTGAGGATGTTCGCGATGTTCCACAGGCTGGCCTGGTTGACGGCCGCCGCGCCCAGCTTGCCGCGGGGCGTCGGCCTACCGGTCCCGCCCGTCGCGGATGCCGGGACTCCGGTCATCTGCCCGCCTCCTCGAAAAGACACTCGGCCACCAGGTCGACGCCCTCCGTCCCGACGACCTTCGCCCTGACCATACGGCCCGGGGCCAGGTCGGGGTCCGTGCCGTCGGCGGTGACGAGGACCACCTGCCCGTCGGTCTCGGGGGCCTGGTGGGCGGCGCGGCCGATCCAGCCGTCCTCCTCGTCCAGGGACTCCACGAGTACCTCCAGGGTCTCTCCGATCCGCTCCTCCGCGCGCTGCGCGGTGAGCTCCTCGGCGAGCCGGGAGAGGTGGGCGAGCCGCTTGTCGACGACCTCCTGGTCGAGCTTGTGCTCGTACGTGGCGGCCTCGGTGCCGTCCTCGTCGGAGTAGCCGAAGACGCCGATGGCGTCGAGGCGCGCGTGGGTGATGAAGCGTTCCAGCTCGGCGAAGTCCGCCTCGGTCTCGCCGGGGAAGCCGACGATGAAGTTGGAGCGGGCGCCGGCCGTGGGGGCCTTGGAGCGGATGGTCTCCAGGAGCTCCAGGAAGCGGTCGGTGTCGCCGAAGCGGCGCATGGCCCGCAGCACGTCCGGGGCGCTGTGCTGGAAGGAGAGGTCGAAGTACGGGACGACCTTCTCGGTGGAGGTGAGGACGTCGATCAGGCCGGGGCGCATCTCGGCGGGCTGGAGGTAGCTGACGCGGACGCGCTCGATGCCGTCGACGGCCGCCAGCTCGGGCAGCAGACCCTCCAGGAGGCGGATGTCACCGAGGTCCTTGCCGTAGGAGGTGTTGTTCTCGGAGACCAGCATGATCTCCTTCACGCCCTGCTCGGCGAGCCAGCGCGTCTCGTTCAGCACGTCCGAGGGGCGGCGCGAGACGAAGGAGCCGCGGAAGGAGGGGATGGCGCAGAAGGTGCAGCGGCGGTCGCAGCCGGAGGCCAGCTTCACGGAGGCGACGGGGCTGGCGTCCAGACGCCGGCGGAGCGGCGCGCGGGGGCCGGAGGCGGGCGCGAGGCCCTCGGGCAGGTCGGCCGGGGCGTCGGTGGGCGCCTCGGCGCCGTCGCCGTGCCCGGGCAGGGCCACGGCGGCCGCGGCCTCCTGGCGCTCCACGGGCGAGAGCGGCAGCAGCTTGCGCCGGTCGCGCGGGGTGTGGGCCTCGACGCTGCCACCGCTGAGGATGGTCTGGAGGCGGTTGGAGATGTCGGCGTAGTCGTCGAAGCCGAGGACGCCGTCGGCCTCCGGAAGGGCTTCGGCGAGCTCCTTGCCGTACCGCTCGGCCATGCAGCCGACGGCGACGACGGCCTGGGTCCTGCCGTGGTCCTTCAGGTCATTGGCTTCGAGCAGGGCGTCGACGGAGTCCTTCTTGGCGGCCTCGACGAATCCGCAGGTGTTGACGACGGCGACGTCCGCTTGTTCGGCGTTCTCGACGAGCTCCCAGCCGTCCGCTGCCAAGCGGCCTGCGAGCTCCTCCGAGTCCACCTCGTTACGGGCGCAGCCAAGAGTGACAAGGGCGACGGTACGGCGTTCGGGCATGGACTCAAGACTACTTCGTCCCGGCCGTTCCCCCGTCGCGCAGGGTTCACCCGCGCGACGGAGGTCACATCGGGGCGGCGACCGGACCGGCTCAGCCGGCCTGGGGGTCGCCCTTGGTGTACGTCAGCCGCTCGACCTGGCCGGATTCGAACTTGTCGGCGACCTTCTTGCCGTTGACGTAGAGCTCGATGGCACCGGCGTTGCCGAGGACCAGGTCGACGCGCTCGTCGTCCTGGAAGGTCTTGGTCTCGCCCTCCAGGAGCAGCCCGTCGAAGAGCAGCTTGCCGTCGTGGGCCTTGGCCGAGATCCAGCTCTTGCCGTCGACGGCGGAGAGCTTGATCGTGACCTTGTCCTGCGGGACCGCGGCGATGGCGCTCTCGGTGGGCTTGGGCGCGACGGGCTTGACCGGCTTCGGCTTGGCGGCCGAGGTCGCCTGCTCCGGGGCGGGCGCCGGGCCGCCGTCGGCCGCGGTGGTCCCCTTCGGGGCGTCGTTGTCGTCGAACATCGTGAAGCCGACGAACCCGACGACGGCGACGATGGCCGCGACCATCGCGGCGGTCCAGTTGGGCCGGCGCGGCTCGGGGCGGATGCGTTCCGCCTCGAACAGCGGGGCGGCGGGGGTGGGTGCGGGACGGCCGCCGTGCTCGGCGTCGAACTGCTCGATCAGCGGAGCCGGGTCGAGGCCGACGACGCGCGCGAAGGTACGGATGTGGCCGCGGGCGTAGACGTCGCCGCCACAGCGCGAGAAGTCGTCCTCCTCGATCGCCTGCACGATCGGGGTCCGGACACGGGTGGAGGCACTGACCTCTTCGACGGTGAGACCGGCGGCGATACGGGCCTGCTGGAGGGCACGACCGATCGGGTCCCGGTCGTCTGCCGGGAAGGTCCGGTCGTCTTCGGGGGAGTTGCCGATGGACACGAGAGCGCCTTTCGAGCGTGTAGCCACCTGCTGGACGTTCAGTCTATGGGTGGTACGAAAGGGTGGGGCAACCGGGCGGGTGCTGTTTGTACGCCATGAGGCTGGGACATCCTTCTGTCCCTCCCTCCAACTTGACGTACGGCCAGGGGAAACGGTTGCTCACCCTTTTCTTACGAGTGAGTCTCGGCCGGATCTCGAACGGGTACCCCGCCTTCCGGCGCCCACACCCGGACCCGGCCGCGGACCCGTCTAGCCGGCCGATTCGCCCCGGATCACGGCGAGGACCCCGTCCAGTTCGTCGGGCTTGACGAGGACGTCCCGGGCCTTGGAGCCCTCGCTGGGTCCGACGATGTCGCGGGACTCCATCAGGTCCATCAGCCGGCCGGCCTTGGCGAAGCCCACGCGCAGCTTGCGCTGGAGCATCGAGGTGGAGCCGAACTGGGTGGAGACGACCAGCTCGGCGGCCTGGCACAGCAGGTCGAGGTCGTCGCCGATCTCCTCGTCGATCTCCTTCTTCTGCTTGCCGCCCACGGTGACGTCGTCCCGGAAGACGGGCGTCATCTGGTCCTTGCAGTGCTGCACGACGGCGGCGACCTCGTGCTCGGTGACGAAGGCCCCCTGCATGCGGACGGGCTTGTTGGCGCCCATCGGCAGGAACAGCCCGTCGCCCTTGCCGATCAGCTTCTCGGCACCGGGCTGGTCGAGGATGACCCGGCTGTCGGCGAGCGAGGAGGTGGCGAAGGCGAGCCGGGAGGGCACGTTCGCCTTGATCAGACCGGTCACCACGTCCACGGACGGCCGCTGGGTGGCCAGGACCAGATGGATGCCGGCGGCGCGGGCCAACTGGGTGATGCGCACGATCGCGTCCTCGACGTCCCGGGGCGCGACCATCATCAGGTCGGCGAGCTCGTCGACGATCACCAGGAGGTACGGATAGGGGCTGAGCTCGCGCTCGCTGCCCTCCGGGAGCTTGACCTTGCCGGCCCGGATGGCCTCGTTGAAGTCGTCGATGTGCCGGAAGCCGAAGGCCGCCAGGTCGTCGTAGCGCAGGTCCATCTCGCGCACCACCCACTGCAGGGCCTCGGCGGCCTTCTTGGGGTTGGTGATGATCGGGGTGATCAGGTGCGGGATGCCCTCGTACGCGGTCAGCTCGACCCGCTTGGGGTCGACGAGGACCATCCGGACGTCCTCGGGGGTCGCCCTTATCATCACCGAGGTGATGAGGCAGTTGATGCACGAGGACTTGCCGGAGCCGGTGGCGCCGGCGACCAGGATGTGCGGCATCTTCGCCAGGTTGGCCATCACGTAGCCGCCCTCGACGTCCTTGCCGAGCGCGACCAGCATCGGATGGTCGTCCCCGGCCGCGTCCGCGAGCCGCAGCACGTCCCCCAGGTTGACCATCTCGCGGTCGCTGTTGGGGATCTCGATGCCGACCGCGGACTTGCCCGGGATCGGCGAGATGATCCGCACGTCCGGGGAGGCCACCGCGTAGGCGATGTTCTTGGCCAGGGCCGTGATCTTCTCGACCTTCACCGCGGGCCCGAGCTCGACCTCGTACCGCGTGACCGTCGGCCCCCGGGTGAAACCGGTGACCGCCGCGTCGACCTTGAACTCGGCGAAGACGTTGGAGAGCGAGGCGACCACGGCGTCGTTCGCCGCACTGCGCGTCTTGCCCGGCCCGCCCCGCTCCAGGAGGTCCATCGCCGGCAGGGAGTACGTGATGTCACCGGACAGCTGGAGCTGCTCGGCCCGCGACGGCAGGTCGGTCGGCTCGGGCGCGGGCTTGGTCAGATCGGGTACGCCTCCGCCGCGCGCGTCCTCGCCCCGGGCGGACGGCACGGGCGCGGTCGGCGCCGGCTTCCCGACGGCCGCGGAGGCTTCGCCGTCTCCGGCCTCCTCGGCGCTGGAAGCGGTCCGGGCGGCGTTCCGCTCGGCGGTGACGTCCTTGGTCAGGTCGGCGACGATCGGGGACGGGGGCATCCCGTTGAGCACCGCGCCGTCCAGCGCGGCGGCCGCCGCGGCGGCGACGTCCACCGGGTCGAGGCCGGGCTCGAAGCCGCTCCGCCGGGAGGGCCGGCGCGCCGAGCGGCCGCGCCGCTCCAGCATCTCCTCCTCGGCACGTTCCACGTCGTACGGCTCCGCCGGGCCGGTGGCGCGCCGCCGGACGGGCCGCGCGGGCCCCGGCTCCGCGTCCCGCCACTCCTCGTCGTACCCCTCGGGCGCGTACTCCCCTGCCTCCGCCGGGTCGTAGGGCGGTTCCACGATGCCGAGCCGGACGCCGAGGGCGCGCAGGCGCTGCGGGATCGCGTTGACCGGGGTGGCGGTGACGACGAGCAGGCCGAAGACGGTGAGCAGCACCAGCATCGGTACGGCGAGGACCTCGCCCATCATGAAGACGAGGGGCTGGGACGCGGCCCAGCCGATGAGGCCGCCCGCGTCCTGCACGGCGTCGGCGCCGTCGCCGCGGCCCGGCGAGCCGCACGCGATGTGCACCTGGCCCAGGACGCCTAGGGCGAGGGCGGAGAGTCCGATGACGATCCGGCCGTTGGCCTCGGGCCGCTCCGGATAGAGGATCAGGCGCACGCCGATCCCGGCGAGCAGCAGCGGCACCAGGAGGTCGAGCCGTCCGAAGGCCCCGGTGACGAGGAGCTCGACGAGGTCGCCGACCGGGCCGCGCAGATTGGACCAGGTGCCCACGGCGACGATCAGCGCGAGGCCGAGGAGGAGCAGCGCGGTCCCGTCCTTGCGGTGGACGGGGTCGAGCCCCTTGGCCCCGCGTCCTATGCCCCGGAAGACCGCCCCCACCGCGTGGGCGAGGCCGAGCCAGGCGCCGCGCACGAGCCGGTAGACGCCCCCGGTCGGGGACGGCGCCGGGCGGGGCGGGGCCTTCTTCGCCGCGGGCTTCCGCGCGGGCGCGCGCTTGGCGGGCGCGGCCTTCTTGGCCGTGGCCTTCTTCGCCGGCGCGTTCCTCGCGTTCTTCGCGGGCGGCTTGGCGGGGGACTTCGCGGGGGCCGCCTTCTTCGCGGCGCCCGCCGTACGGCCGGCGCGCGGCTTTGCGGTGCCCGCCGTGCCCTGGGTCTTGCCGGACGTACGTGAAGCCATGATGCCGAGGTTACCCGTGTGGGAACCGGCTGTCCGCCTCACCCGTTCGTGTCGTCCGCGCGGAGGCGCGATGCTGACGCCGCATCACGACGAAGCGCCCCGGACCTCGACGGGCCGGGGCGCTTCGTGACGGTTCGTCAGCTCTGGCTGGGCAGGGTCGGCGCGGCGCCGGCGCCCGGCTCCAGGGCGTCCAGGGCCCGCCGCAGCCCGGTGAGCTTGCGCTCCAGGTGGGCGGCGGTGGCGACGGCGGCCGCGTCGGCCGAGTCGTCGTCGAGCTGCTTCGACAGCGCCTCCGCCTGCTCCTCGACGGCCGCGAGGCGGGCGGAGAGCTCGGCGAGCAGACCGGCGGACTCCTTGCCGTGACCGCTCTCGCCGCCCTCCAACTGGAGCCGCAGCAGGGCGGCCTGCTCGCGCAGCTTGCAGTTCTTCATGTAGAGCTCGACGAAGACGGAGACCTTGGCGCGCAGCACCCACGGGTCGAAGGGCTTCGAGATGTAGTCGACCGCTCCCGCCGCGTATCCCCGGAAGGTGTGGTGGGGACCGTGGTTGATGGCGGTGAGGAAGATGATCGGGATGTCCCGGGTCCGCTCGCGCCGCTTGATGTGGGCGGCGGTCTCGAAACCGTCCATTCCCGGCATCTGGACGTCGAGCAGAATGACCGCGAAGTCGTCCGTCAACAGCGCCTTGAGCGCTTCCTCCCCGGACGATGCCCGCACCAGCGTCTGATCGAGCGCGGAGAGAATGGCCTCCAGCGCCAGCAGATTCTCCGGCCGGTCATCGACCAGGAGGATCTTGGCCTTCTGCACCATGCCCCGTCCTCCTCGTCCCGGCGACGGCTCCGCCCGGTCCCCCGAACCGGGGGAGGCACCGGGCGCCGCCCCAGAAGACGACTCCCTAGCGCCGTCCGTCCTTGTGCCGGTCATCGTAGCCGCACCCCGCCCGTCGCCACACCCTGTCACCGCGATGTCACTGTGCACGGAGGAAAAACGCGGTGGGAGACCAGAAGGTTCCCCGTATCCCGCCCTCTCACACGCCCGTGGCGACACCCCGCCGGAGATCTTTCCGGGACCCGTCGGCGCAGACCCGGGGCCGCGCGGCGCTCCGCGCGGCCCCGGCCCGGGTCACTCCCCCCGCATCCACTGCTCCATGACCGACAGCAGGTGGTCGGGGTCGACCGGCTTGGTCACGTAGTCCGAGGCGCCCGACTCGATCGCCTTCTCCCGGTCGCCCTTCATCGCCTTCGCCGTCAGGGCGATGATCGGAAGACCGGCGAACTGCGGCATCCGCCGGATCGCGGTCGTCGTCGCGTACCCGTCCATCTCCGGCATCATGATGTCCATCAGGACGACCGCCGCGTCGTCGTGCTGCTCCAGGACCTCGATGCCCTCCCGCCCGTTCTCCGCGTACAGCACCGCGAGCCCGTGCTGCTCCAGGACGCTGGTGAGCGCGAAGACGTTGCGGATGTCGTCGTCCACGATGAGCACCTTCTCGCCGGAGAAGCCGAAGGTGCGGCGCGGCGCCGCCTCCTGCTCCTCCCGCTCGGGCGCGGGCTGCTGTCCGAGCTGCCCCGGCACCGCGCTCCGCCCCCCGGTCGCCTCCGCGGCCGCCTTCCGCCGGTGCCGGAACAATGCCCCGGCCCCCGAGCGCGACTCCGTCCGTACGGGCGCCGGCGGGAAGTGCGGGACCGGGTGGACGGCCCCGGCCGCCCCCTCCTCGGCGCCCTGCTGCGGGTCCTCGCCGTCCTGCACGCCCTGGCCGTAGCCCTGCGCGGGCAGCTCGGTCGGGTTCAGCGGCAGGTACAGCGTGAACGTCGAGCCGCGGCCCGGCTCGCTCGCGGCGAAGATCTCGCCGCCGAGCAGCCGCGCGATCTCCCGGCTGATCGAGAGCCCCAGGCCCGTACCGCCGTACTTCCGGCTGGTCGTGCCGTCGGCCTGTTTGAAGGCCTCGAAGATGACCCGCATCTTGCTCGCCGCGATCCCGATCCCGGTGTCGGTGACCGAGAACGCGATCAGCTCGGCCTCCGGGTCGCGCAGCGAACCGGCCTCCAGGAGCTGCTCGCGGATCGACTGCGGCACGTCCGTGCCGGCCGGCCGGATCACCAGCTCCACCGCGCCCGTGTCGGTGAACTTCACCGCGTTGGACAGGAGGTTGCGCAGCACCTGGAGGAGGCGCTGCTCGTCGGTGTGGAGCGTGGCCGGCAGCTCCGGCGAGACCCGCACCGAGAAGTCGAGCCCCTTCTCCGCCGTGAGCGGCCGGAAGGTCGCCTCCACGTAGTCGACGAGCTGCACGAGCGCGATCCGGGTCGGCGAGACGTCCATCTTGCCCGCCTCGACCTTGGACAGGTCGAGGATGTCGTTGATCAGCTGGAGCAGGTCCGAACCGGCCCCGTGGATGGTCTCGGCGAACTCGACCTGCTTCGGCGTCAGGTTCGTCTCGGCGTTGTCCGCGAGCAACTTGGCCAGAATCAGCAGCGAGTTGAGCGGGGTGCGCAGCTCGTGCGACATGTTCGCCAGGAACTCGGACTTGTACCGCATGGAGACCGCGAGCTGTTCGGCCCGCTCCTCCAGGACCTGCCGGGCCTCCTCGATCTCGGTGTTCTTCACCTCGATGTCGCGGTTCTGCCGGGCGAGCAGCTCGGCCTTCTCCTCCAGCTCCAGGTTGGAGCCCTGGAGCTCCTTCTGCCGGTGCTCCAGCTCGGCCGAGCGCTCCTTGAGCTGCTCGGTGAGCTCCTGCGACTGCTGGAGCAGCACCTCCGTCTTGGTGTTGACGCTGATGGTGTTGACGGTGGTGGCGATCAGCTCCGCGAGCTGGTTGAGGAAGTCGCGCTGGATCTGGGTGAACGGCTGGAAGGAGGCCAGCTCGATCACGCCGAGGACCTTGCCCTCGAAGAGGACCGGCAGCACGATCACGTGCGCGGGCGAGGCCTCGCCGAGCCCGGAGGAGATCTTCAGGTAGCCCGGCGGCACGTTGACCTGGATGGTCCGCTTCTCCTCGGCCGCCGTCCCGATGAGGGTCTCGCCGGGACGGAACGAGGTCGGCATGGAACCGGCGGAGTACCCGTAACTCCCGCGCATCCGCAGCTCGTACGAGCCGTCCCCCTCGCCGACGAGTTCGGCGTCGCCGTGCGCGGAGCCGGTCGGCATGGCCACGAAGAAGGCGCCGTGCTGGGCCGACACCACCGGCGTCAGCTCGCTCATGATGAGCGAGGCCACGTCGTCCAGGTCCCGTCGGCCCTGCATGAGGCCGGAGATCCGGGCCAGGTTGCCCTTCAGCCAGTCCTGCTCCTCGTTGGCGAGGGTGGTGTCGCGCAGGTTGGTGATCATCGTGTTGATGTTGTCCTGGAGCGCCTGGATCTCGCCCGCCGCGTCCACGCCGTCGATCTTGAGGTTGAGGTCGCCCCGGGTGACCGCCGTGGCGACGGCCGCGATGGCCCGCACCTGGCGGGTCAGGTTCCCGGCCATCTCGTTCACGGACTCGGTCAGGTCGCGCCAGGTGCCGTCGACGTCCCGGACGCGCGCCTGGCCGCCGAGGATGCCCTCCGTACCCACCTCACGGGCCACACGGGTGACCTCCTCGGCGAAGTTCGACAGCTGGTCGACCATCGTGTTGATGGTGTTCTTCAGCTCCTGGATCTCGCCGCGCGCGTCGATGTCGATCTTCTTGGTCAGGTCGCCCTTGGCGATGGCGGTCGTGACGGCCGCGATCTGGCGCACCTGGCCGGTCAGGTTGGAGGCCATCGAGTTCACCGACTCGGTCAGGTCCTTCCAGGTGCCGGAGACTCCCGGCACCCGGGCCTGGCCGCCCAGCTCGCCCTCGGTACCCACCTCGCGGGCCACGCGCGTGACCTCGTCCGCGAACGACGACAGGGTCGTCACCATCGTGTTGACGGTCTCGGCGAGTTCGGCGACCTCGCCGCGCGCCTCGACCGTCACCTTCTTCGTCAGGTCGCCGTTGGCGACGGCCGCCGACACCCGGGAGATGTTCCGCACCTGACTGGTCAGGTTGTTGGCCATCAGGTTGACGTTGTCACTGAGGTCCTTCCAGGTGCCGGTGACCCCGCGCACGCGCGCCTGGCCGCCGAGGATGCCCTCCGTACCCACCTCGCGCGCCACGCGTGTGACCTCGTCCGCGAAGTTCGACAGCTGGTCGACCATCGTGTTGACGGTCGTCACCAGCTCCAGGATCTCGCCCCGGGCGTCGACCGTGATCTTCTTCGACAGGTCGCCCATGGCGACCGCGGTCGTGACCTCGGCGATGTTCCGCACCTGGATGGTGAGGTTGTTCGCCATGAAGTTCACCGACTGGGTGAGGTCCTTCCAGGTGCCCGAGACGCCCTGCACCTCGGCCTGGCCGCCCAGCATTCCCTCGGTGCCCACCTCGCGGGCCACTCGGGTCACCTGCTCGGCGAAGTTCGAGAGCTGATCCACCATCGTGTTGAGGGTGTTCTTCAGCTCCAGGATCTCGCCGCGCGCGTCCACGTCGATCTTCTGCGACAGGTCACCGCGCGCGACCGCCGTGGCGACCTGGGCGATGTTGCGGACCTGGGTGGTGAGGTTGCCGGCCATGCCGTTCACCGAGTCGGTCAGGTCCCGCCACACACCGGCCACGCCGGGCACCTGCGCCTGACCGCCGAGCCGCCCGTCGGTGCCCACCTCGCGGGCCACCCGCGTCACCTGGTCGGCGAACGCGGAGAGCTGGTCGACCATCGTGTTGATGGTGTTCTTCAGCTCCAGGATCTCGCCGCGCGCGTCCACGTCGATCTTCTGCGACAGGTCACCACGCGCCACGGCCGTCGTCACCTGCGCGATCTGCCGCACCTGCGAGGTCAGATTGCCGGCCATGAAGTTCACCGAGTCGGTGAGCTCCCGCCAGCGCCCGGAGACCCCGTCCACGCGCGCCTGGCCGCCGAGCCGGCCCTCGGTGCCCACGTCCCGGGCCATCCGGGTCACCTGGTCCGCGAACGACGACAGCTGCGACACCATCGTGTTGACGGTGTTCTTCAGCTCCAGCATCTCCCCGGCGACGTCGACCGTGACCTTCTGCGACAAGTCGCCGTTGGCGACCGCCGTCGTCACCTGCGCGATGTCCCGCACCTGACCGGTCAGGTTGCGGAAGGCCGTGTTCACCGAATCGGTGAGGTCCTTCCACGTGCCCGCCGCGCCCGGCACCTCGGCCTGGCCGCCGAGCAGGCCCTCGACGCCGACCTCCCGGGCCACCCGGGTCACCTCGGAACCGAAGGCGGAGAGCTGGTCCACCATCGTGTTGACGGTGTTCTTCAGCTCCAGCATCTCGCCGGCCACGTCGACCGTGACCTTCTGGGACAGATCGCCGTTGGCCACGGCCGTCGTCACCTGCGCGATGTCCCGCACCTGAGTGGTGATGTTCCGGAAGACCGTGTTGACGGAGTCCGTGAGGTCCTTCCACGTCCCCGCCGCGCCCGGCACCTGCGCCTGGCCGCCGAGCAGCCCCTGCGCGCCGACCTCGCCCGAGACGCGGGTCACCTCGTCGGCGAACGTCCGCAGCGTCTTGGTCATCTGGTTGATCGTGTCCGCGAGCTGCGCGATCTCGCCGCGCGCCGAGACCCGCACCTTCTGCGACAGGTCGCCGTTGGCGACGGCGGTCGTCACCTCGGCGATCCCCCTCACCTGATTGGTGAGGTTGCCCGCCATCGTGTTGACGGAATCGGTGAGGTCCTTCCACACGCCGGCGACCCCGGCCACCTCGGCCTGACCGCCCAGCTCGCCCTCGGTGCCCACCTCGCGCGCGACCCGGGTCACCTCGGAGGAGAACGACGACAGCTGGTCCACCATCCGGTTGACGGTGTTCTTCAGTTCCAGCATCTCGCCGGCCACGTTCGCCGTGACCTTCTGGGACAGGTCGCCGTTGGCGACCGCCGTCGTCACCAGGGCGATGTCCCGCACCTGGGCCGTCAGCCGGTTCGCCATGGTGTTGACCGAGTCCGTGAGGTCCTTCCACGAACCGGACACCCCGCGCACCTGCGCCTGACCGCCCAGCTTGCCGTCGGTCCCCACCTCGACGGCGACCCGGGTCACCTCGGAGGCGAACACCGACAGCTGGTCGACGAGGTTGTTGGCGGTACGCGCGACCTTCAGGAACTCGCCCCGCAGCGGCCGGACCGTCCCGTCGGACCCCTCCGACCGCAGGTCCATCCGCTGCTCCAGATCGCCCTCGGCCACCGCCGACAGCACCCGGCCCACCTCGGACACCGGCCTGGCCAGGTCGTCGACGAGCGCGTTCGCGGCCTCGATCGCCGCCGCCCACGCCCCCTCGCTGGCCCCGGCCTCCAGGCGCTCGGACAGCTTGCCCTCGCGCCCGACGACCCGCCGGACCCGCGACAGCTCCCCGGTCACGTGCAGCTGCCGGTCCGCGACCTCGTTGAACACGGCGGAGATCTCCGCCATGACCCCGTCGCCGGACACCGTGAGCCGCCTGCGGAAGTTCCCGTCCCGCATCGACACCAGCGCGGAGAGCAACCGCTCCAGCGCCGCGGCGTCCACCTGGACCGTCCCCCCACGGGAACGCCCGCCCCTCGTGCGCGTACCGCTGCCTCCGCCGCGACGCGCCGCCGTGCCAGACTCCACCGTGTCCCTCCCGAAAGGGGTCGACCGTACCGCTCCGGCTCTGCCGGTAGCCTGCCCAGTGTTTCACCGTGACCGAACCAGGCGATAACAGTTCGGCAGCTTCGACGGCGTCCCTACCCCCGAGGGACGGAATCAGCGGTGACCGGCATCCGCTCGGACAGCGAAGGTAAGTAACCTGGCATCCGGCTGTCCAGCCGCCCCGGTCCGCCCGGCGGGGACGGTGTGGTGCGCGCACGACCACCGGGCAGCGGGAAGGACAAGACCGAGCATGGCAGAGCCGGGCGTCGAGACGCGTACGAGGAGTGCTGTGATCACCGCGCGGGCGACTGCCAGCTTCGAGCCCGTCGGGCGGTCCGTCGCGGCCGCACGGGCCTTCGTCCGGGACACCCTCCAGGGCTGGGGGCACCCGGAGCTGGTGGACGACGCCGTCGTCCTCACCAGCGAACTCGTCACCAACGCCGTCATCCACGCCGGCACCGCCGCCGACGTGCTCTGCCTGCGCTCCGACGACAGCATCCGCGTCGAGGTCTCCGACCGCTACCCCGAGCGCGAGATCCCGGTCCAGAGCGGCCGCACCCTCGCCTCCCCGGACCGCGAGAACGGCCGCGGCCTGCTGCTCTGCGCCGCCCTCGCCCACCGCTGGGGCGTCGACTACTCCCCCACGCGCAAGCACGTCTGGTTCCACCTCGACCTCCCGCAGCGCCCCGTCGGCACCCGCTCCGCCGGCCCGGTCCTCCCCGACGCCCTCCTCCCGGTCGCCGACAGCCGCGTCCGCGTCGCCGTCGTCCAGATCGACCGGACCGGCGCGATCACCGCCTGGAACGAGGACGCGGGGGAACTCTTCGGGTACGGCCCCGAGCAGGTCACCGGCAAGCCCCTGGGCGACTTCGCCGCCTGGCCCCACACTCCCGGCATCGGCACCGGCCTCGCCGAGGCCCTGCGTCTCTCCCGCTGGGAGGGCAGCTACGGCATCCGCTGCGCCGACGGCCGGGTCGTCCCCGTCTACGCCGCGCACCTGCGGGTCCGCGACTCCCAGGGCGAGCCCTCCACCGTCTGCCTCCTGGTCCGCGAGCACGAGCGGGCGGTCCTCCAGACCCCGCAGCGCCCCGCGGCCGAGCCCGGCGCCGAGAGCCGCGCCACCGACCCCTTCGAGGTCTTCATCGGCTCCCCGGCCCCCGACGACCTCGACGGCCTGCTCCAGCGCACGGTCGAGCGCGCCCGCGACATGCTCGACGGCGACGCCGCCTTCCTCCTGCTCGCCACGGACGACGAGACGGAGCTGGAGGTACGGGCGACCACCGGTCTCCCGGCCGCCCGCCAGCGCTTCGCGCGCGTACCCGTCGAAACCGGCGCCAGCCGGTACGGCTCCGCCCGGATGCCCGCCGTCCACGAGGACCTGGCCGCCGTCCCCGGAGCCGTCCCGCTCCTGGAGGACACCGGGATGCGCTCGGTGGTCACCGTCCCCCTCAAGGTCGAGGGCCGCCTCACCGGCTCCCTGGGCGTGGCCGCCGAGGCCGCGAACCGCTACTCGAACGAGGAGGCCCTCCGCCTCCAGTTCGCCGCCGACCGCATCGCCCTGGCCGTGGAGTCCGCCCGCCTCGGCGAGCTGGAGCGCCTGCGCCGCGGCTCCCTCAGCTTCCTCGTCGAGGCCTCCGACCTCCTGGCCGGCACCCTCGACCGCGACCAGACCCTGGCCCTGATGGCCCAGATGACGGTCCCCACCCTCGCGACCTGGTGCGCGGTCTACACGATCGCCGACCAGTCCTCCGACCCGTACCTCTCGTACGTGCTCCACGAGGACGAGGACCGCATCGACGGCCTCAAGGAGCTGCTCTCCTCGATCACGCCGCCCGACCCGGTGCCGACGCCGGGTGCCCGGGTCTGGACCGCGCCGGGCGACGCCGCCCACCGGGCCGCGCTCGCCGCCTCGGTGCAGGCCATGGACCACCCGTCGAGCCCGCTCTCGCCGGGCATCGACAGCACGCTGGCCACGGCGAGCACGGTCGCCGGCGAGACGGTCGTCCTGCCCCTGGTGGCCCGGAACCGGGTCATCGGCATGTTGACGCTCGGCAGGCCCTCCGAGGACCACTTCCGCCAGGAGATCCTGGAGCTCGCCGAGGACCTGTCCCGCCGGGCCGCCCTGGCCCTGGACAACGCCCGCCTCTACTCGGAGCGCGTGGCGATCAGCCAGTCCCTCCAGCGCAGCCTCCTGCCGCCCGGCCTCCCCGACATCCCGGGGGTCGAGGTGGACGTCATCTACCGCGCGGCCGGCGAGGGCAACGAGGTCGGCGGCGACTTCTACGACCTCTTCCCGATCAGCGACGGCGCGTACGGATTCGCCATCGGCGACGTCTGCGGTACGGGCCCGGAGGCGGCCGCCGTCACCGGCCTGGCCCGCCACGCCCTGCGCCTGCTCGCCCGCGAGGGCCTGGGCGGCCCGGCCGTCCTGGAGCGCCTGAACGCGGCGATCCTCGACGAGGGCGCCCGCAGCCGCTTCCTCACCCTCCTCTACGGCGAGATGCGCCCGCAGGAGGACGGCTCCGCGATCCTCAAGGTCGTCTGCGCCGGCCACCCGCTGCCCCTGCGCCTCAGCCCGGACGGCACGGTCCGCCCCGCGGCCGAACCGCAGCCCCTCCTGGGCGTCATGGACGACCTGGAGCTGTACGAGGAGACGGTCACGCTCGACCCGGGCGACGTCCTCCTGTGCGTCACGGACGGCGTGACGGAACGCCGCGAGGGCTCCCGCATGTTGGGCGACGACGGCCTCGCCGACGTCCTCAAGACGTGTACGGGCCTGACGGCCGGCGCGGTCGCCGCCCGCGTCCTGCGCGCGGTCGAACGCTTCGCCCAGGCCCCGGCCTCCGACGACATGGCCATCCTGGCGATGCGCCTGCGCGAGCCGGACGACCGCTGACGTGTGTAAGGCGCCTTCCCCGCGCGGGAAGGCGCCTTACGCATGTCCTTCTCTCTTCCGGGGTTCCGGGGAACGCAAAAAGGCCCCCGCCATGAGGCCGGGGCCTTTTTCTTTGGAGCCCTTTAACGGAATCGAACCGTTGACCTTCTCCTTACCATGGAGACGCTCTACCGACTGAGCTAAAAGGGCAGGTGTTCGGCGGTGTCCTACTCTCCCACAGGGTCCCCCCTGCAGTACCATCGGCGCTGAAAGGCTTAGCTTCCGGGTTCGGAATGTAACCGGGCGTTTCCCTAACGCTATGACCACCGAAACTCTATGAAGTTCACGAACTCAACCGGCACGGGAGTTCGTTGCTTCAGAACTGACACAGTGGACGCGAGCAACTGAGGACAAGCCCTCGGCCTATTAGTACCGGTCAGCTCCACCCCTTACAGGGCTTC